>JAAFJY010000001.1 GCA_013299105.1 Chitinophagales bacterium
GAACTCTTTGGTTTAATTCCTCAGGTTTGGCAACTTCCGTCTCGCAAGACTCCATCATCACCTCTCCTTTTAAACCTATTCTTCAATCAATACATCCTCGCTTTCGAGAAGGTAAAATTGTCATTTTACTTGCCCCTGATGATCAGCAAAATTATTCATTTGCTTTGCTCAAATTGGGACGTCAAAGGTACGTCACTTTTGATCTTACTTCCAAGTTTTTGTCATATTTTTTTCAAAATTTTCCTGCACTTTTTTTCCACCGTTTTTCAACAGTTTACCAACTGTTTACTAACCGTTTTTTAACACCTTTTCAACCTGTTTTCCCACATTTTTATGATGTAATCATACAAGTGCTTGTGCTAAATTTTTATTGGTCCAACTTTGCAAGGCAGTGTTTTTTACTGCAACAAAAACCCATTCGATAAGTCAACTTTTCCGCTCCTCTTTCAAAGCGGCTGCAAAGATAAGCTAAGCACTTTTAAACTTCCAAATCTTTTTAAAAAAAATTGAAGTTTTTTTTTCGTGCCCTGTTTTTGGTCCAGTGCTTTCTCAAGCTCTTTTCTTCTAACAGTATCTTTGTTTTGAATAGCCCCCTGAACTTATTGCTCTTCGCCCTTACTTTCAAAAGCGGATGCAAAAGTAGAATGAGTTTTACTTTTCTGCAAGCTTTTTTTCAAAAAAATCCAAAATAAAATTCCGCTAAAGGCCCTCAGAAAAAGGCTATTCTAAATAAAATTCGGAGGCTTCTGACATTACAAAATCAACACCGCAGAATCAATCGTTTTACCGCTGAAAAAATGGCTATTCAGCAAAAAACCAAATCATGGAGTTAGGCATTTTTTTCACCCTGTTTCACTTTCTTCTGCTCTAGAAACCATTCCATCCAATAACAAACCCCAAAAAGGTGCAGAAACCCATATACCGAGTCCTCAATCGGCACAGAACCAATCCGAATTCCCATAAATTCTTCAGGATTGTACACCACAACCGGGTTTTCAGTCATCCCACCAGTCAACACACCATTGACCAATAAAAATGGGATCAAGATCACCGCATAAGAACGGTAAAAGCGGCTGCGGTAAGTGTTGGGTACATATATATAATGGTAAAGCAAAAAACCAGCCGCCAATAAAAAGGTAGTAGCAGTATACATGCGATCCAGGTTGAAGATCGCGCCAAGGATCCAGAGTCCGATCAAAGTAAAAGTGATGGGCTTATCATAAGCGCGAAGTGGATCCCCTGGAAAGTAGGCATTGAGGCAAGCATAGATAAAAATACTGGCATAAGGGACCGTCACAAAAAACAACCACTCTTCCCAAGGCAAGCCCAGGAAGTTCCAACCCTGCAAGTGTTCGTAATTGAATCCCCACACGCCAACGGCCGTTTTATAGGCATCCCAAATGATAAACAAGCCCCCCACAATAGCCATTGCTGGAAGCAAGGCTGGCCAAAACCGATGGAAAGCCACCTTCCTGTCGAAACTCAGGCAGAAAACTGGCACCAGAGTGAAAATATGCAGGTAAGCATAGGTCCAATGCGTTTCCAAAAAAGGCCAGAGGCCCAGTCTTGGTACTTCATAGACCAGGTTATCGGGTTTCACGGCGTCTAGTCCCCATTGTAAAGCCACCATTATATAAGGTAGTAACAAAAGCAAGTAGCGCCCCCAAGACGGGCCAGTTGACTTGTCAATGCTGATCGTGGACATGGTTTAGAGTATATTAAGGCTATTTCGTACCGCTGAGCTGAGTAACAAGGCCACTTTGCGGCTGTCATTGACCCGGATGCGAGCCTTTTTGACCTGGTGTGCAGGTGAGTTTTTTATTTTCTGAAATAACTTGGTGTAATAAACATAAGCCAAGTACACCCCAAAACGAACTCCTTTGGGTAATTTGACGATACCCGTGTAAGCGTGATCGAAATCGGCCTTGATATCGGCCTCAATCATCTCTTTGTCTTCCTCGGTAAACCGCGTGAAATCCACCCCTGGAAAATAAACCCGGCCCCGCTCGTCAAAATCACTCTTCATATCGCGTAGGAAATTAATTTTTTGGAAAGCGGAACCCAAGCTCCTGGCCGAGGGCTTAAGCTCTTCATAATAAGCATCGTCGCCATCGGTCCATACGCGCAGGCACATGAGGCCAACTACCTCTGCCGAACCGTAGATGTATTCTTTGTACAAACCATCTTCATAAGCATGGTGGTGAAGGTCCATTTCCATGCTGGCCAAAAACGCCTCAATCAAATGGCGCTCAATGCCAAATCGGTTCACCACTTCCTGGAACGACTGCAAAACGGGATTCAAGCTGATGCCCTCTTCAATCGCCAAATAAGTTTCCCGCCGAAAGCGCTCCAACAACACGGCCTTATTGTGTTCGTGAAAAGTATCTACAATCTCATCGGCAAAGCGTACGAACCCATAAATGGCATAAATAGGTGCACGGTAGGCCTTGTCAAAAGCCTTGATGCCCATCGAAAAGGAGGTGCTGTAGCGTTGAGTGATCAGTTGGCTGCATTCCTGGCAGGTTTTGCGGTACAAGGTCATCATTGGTGAAATGGTTTCGCAGGTTTTTAGATAAAATAGGGTTACTGTGCGGCGATCATTTTCTGGACTTCAGCAGCAACCACCTGCCCCGAAATGAGGGAAGGAGGTACACCAGGACCAGGAGTGGTCAATTGGCCCGTAAAAAAGAAGTTGTTCATCTTTTTGCTCCGCATTTTGGGCTTCAAAAAAGCGGTTTGCAAAAGGGTATTGGCCAGGCCATAAGCATTGCCTTTGTAGGCATGGTAGTCTTGTTGGAAATCGCGGTGGGCATAGGAGCGCTTGTATACAACGTGCGAGCGAATCTCTTGGTCAGTCAAGTCTTCAAGCCTTTGCATCACCAACTGATAATATTCTTCTCGGCGGGCTTCGGTATCTTCGAGCCCCGGAGCCAAGGGAATCAGCACAAAAATATTTTCACATCCCGCTGGCGCTACGCTAGGGTCGGTCACAGAGGGTGCACAAACGTAGAACAAAGGTTTCTCCGGCCATTTTGGCGACTCGTAAATCTCGTGGGCGTGCTTGCCAAAGTCTGCATCAAAAAACAGGTTGTGGTGCAAAAGCCCTTTCAAACGCTTGTTGACACCCAGGTAAAACAAGAGCGAAGAAGGTGCCATCACCCGGCGGTCCCAGTAGTTTTCGCCGTAGTTGCGCTGTTTTTCGTTCAGTACCTGCTGATCGAGGTGGTGGTAATCGGCACCACCCACTACAAAGTCAGCTTGGTATTCTTGGTTCTGGGTCAAGACTTTGGATGCACTAGCACCTTGGTTGACGATTTGGCGTACCTCTTGATTGAGTTCAATTTTCACTCCCAGCTCTGAGGCCAGACTGAGCATTGCTTCCACAATTTTGAACATTCCCCCTTGGGGATACCAGGTCCCCAGGGCCATGTCAGCGTAATTCATCAAGCTGTAAAGCGCAGGTGTTTTTTGGGGCGTTGCGCCTAAAAACAATACTGGGAACTCCAGCAACTCGATCAATTTAGGGTTTTTAAACAACTTGCGCACATGGCTGGACAAGCTCTGGAACATTTGCAGCTTAAAAAGGCTTTGAAGAATACGTAAGTCGGCGAATTCAAAGATACTGTGGCTGGGGCGATTGACAAAATCGCGCATGCCGACTTCATACTTGTATTGTGCTTCAGAGAGGAATTGTTGAAGCTTAGGGCCACTGCCAGGCTCGTAGTGCTCGAACATGGCGATCAATTCGTCCATTTTAGCGGGCACATCCATGCGATCGTTTTTGCCAAAAAATACGGAGTACGAAGGGTCGAGCCGAATCAATTGGTAATAATCACTGGTTTTTTTACCAAACCGTTGAAAAAACTGCTCAAATACGTCGGGCATCCAATACCAACTGGGGCCCATGTCGAATACAAAACCCTCTGCTTCAAACTGCCTTGCACGGCCACCTGGTACGCTATTTTTTTCCAACACCGTAACTTCATTACCTTGTTGTGCCAAACAGCAGGCCGCTGCCAAACCCGCGAAACCAGAACCAATTACAATGATTTTTTGTGCCAAAACCCAAATTGTTTACAAATGAAAAATCCGCTTGCCTAACAGCGCACAGAGGGTTTTGTTTAAAGTTTTGGGCAATAACGAGGACAAACGTCAAAAATCCGAGGACTTTCGGATGAGATGCTGTTTTGATGTACTACCACTGTAGAAAGTTATGAGTTATGAATTATAAGTTATGAGTGGGGGCTCTCGCCCACAAAATTCCAGGTGGGTTAAGCACTCGTTGGCATGGTTTGGGAGATGTCAAATAAAAAAATCACTACCGGTAAACCAAAAACTCAGCTAACTAAAAGTCCTACCAGCGAGCTCCACTCATCATTCATAACTCAAAAAAGGGCTGCCCTGGAACCTCCAAAACAACCCTTTTCCTATCTATTTTAGCGGGCAAGATTACTTGCGGCCGCCTTTCAGCTTGTCTTGCAATTTGCTCAGGTCTTCCCATTTGCCAGCGGCAGCCAACTTGGCTTGTTCAGCCCAGGTAGCAGGGTCGTGCATTTGGAATTTTGGACCAGCAGCATCCAGGATGGCTTTCACTGCGCTTACTTTGGCTTTGGCCAGGTCAGCAAAAGTTACGATGCCACCAGCTTTCAGCAGTTCAGCAATTTTTGGACCAACGCCTTCGATTTTCTTCAGGTCATCGGCAGCAACTTTGGTCACTTTGGCCGGAGCAGCTTTTTTAGGTTCAGCAGCTTTCTTAGGAGCGGCAGGAGCTTTATCGGCTTTAGGAGCCTTGGGGGCTTTGGCCGCAGCAGGTGCTTTTTCAGCTTTAGGGGCCGCAGCAGCCTTGGCTACTTTTTCAGGTTTGCCAGCCTTGGAGGCACCAGCAGATTTGCCAGTCAACTCGCCATTTACGATGGCCGAAACAGATATCAAGGAGTTATTGATGCCATCAAAAGGAGATGGAACATAAGCGTCGGCAGCCCAGTCGTTTTCCCAGCGTTGGTTGTCGATCAGGTAACGGAATTCGTAGTTGCGACCAGCAGCCAATTCGATGGCACCGCTGAATTCAGTTTTGCTCGCTTTGAGGACAAGTCCTTGCTCCCAGGCCCAGTTGTTGAAGTCGCCTACTACGCGTACTTCTTTGGCTTCCTGAGCAGCTTCTTTTGGCAGGGTGAAAGTAACCTTGCAAGCATTTTTGGTCTTGGAATAATCTTTCTTTAGCATCTTTAGGTTTTTTGAGTGTGACGAGGAGTTTGCAATCTGAACCACGCTCAGCTTAAAACCTCCTCTAATCCATGAGAGCGGATCAACCCAGCACTTATTGTAAGTTTTACACTTTGTCGAAACGCAGCGCAAAGGTATTCTCTATTTTTCTGATTTTCAAGGAAGAACATAAAAATTCGTGATTCATAAACCTCTAAGCACCCTTGTGTATTGCTGCGAAAAGGTAGTTTTTTAAAATAAAAATAATCGTACTTAGCCTTTGCCCTAGGCTAATTTTGGCTGCAAAGGATTGGGGCAAAATTTTACATGGATAAAAAAAGTTGCGTTTTTTCTCTACTGCTCGCCGCTTTTTAGACTTCGTTGGCCTACAAAAACTGGTTTTTGGGCGAAATTGCTCCTTTAATAGGTAAAAAACCCTACCTTTTGAGCTACTTCTTTTACATTGGCTGACTCTTCAACTCTTCAATTTTTCAACATTTCAACTTTCCTATCACATGAAATCTACACGTCGCAAGTTTTTGCAAAACGGCACCCTCGCCGGGCTAGGTGTACTGAGTGCATCACAGGGGCTGGCAGCTCCTTTCTACATCGCCAAGGACTGGAAGATCAGCCCAAATGACAAGATTCGTTTGGCCACCGTAGGCATGGGCATCCAAGGCCATTACGATACCAATAGCGCGCTGAAAGTGCCTGGAGTGGAACTGGTAGCAGTGGCCGACTTGTACACCGATCGCCACATCCGTACCAAGGAAGTTTTTGGTAAAGACATCTTCACTACCCGCGATTACCGCGAGTTGTTGACCCGCAGCGACATCGACGCGGTTTTGATCGCCACACCCGATCACTGGCATGATACGATCACCATTGACTCGCTCAAGGCGGGCAAAAACGTGTATTGTGAAAAACCAATGGTGCAGCAAATCAGCGAAGGCCGGGCGGTAATCGATGCATGGAAAGCCTCAGGTAAAACCATGCAGGTAGGCAGCCAATCAATCAGTGGTTCGGTATTTCAGGAGGCCAAAAGGTTATTACAAGCAGGTGAAATTGGCCAAATCAACTTCATCGAATCCAACAGTGACCGCTTCAACAGCATCGGTGCCTGGAATTACACCATCCCTGACGATGCTACTGCCGAAAACACCAACTGGGACGTTTACCTGAAAGATACCCCTAAACTGTCATTCGATCCTAAGCGTTATTTCCGCTGGCGCAACTACAAGTATTATGGTACAGGGGTCGCTGGCGACTTGTTTGTACACCTGATCACTGGGGTGCATTATGCCACGGGTTCACACGGCCCCAACCGCATTTTTGCTTCCGGCAACCTGAGTTTCTGGAAAGATGGTCGCGATGTGCCCGATGTGATGGTAGCCATTTTAGATTACCCAAAAACCGCCCAATTTGAGCCTTTCCAAATGGTATTGCGGGTCAACTTCGCCAATGCGGGCGCTATTGTGAACAATACCCGCATCATCGGTTCTGAAGGGCAGCTTGACATCCGGGGGAATAGCCTCATTTTGAGCAAAAATAAATTGCAAAAAGCGCCCGGTTTCGGCGGCTACGACAGCGTCTTCACTTTCCCGGAAGAAAAACAAAAGACCATGGAGGCTGCCTACAAAGCCAAATACTCAGAAGAAGACCGCAAGTACATTCCGGTGAAGGAGACCACTTTCAAAGCACCAGACGGAGAAAATTCCTCGATTTTGCACTTCGCCAATTTCTTTGACAACATCCGCAAAGGCTCGCAGTCAACCATTGAGGATCCCGTATTTGGCTTCCGCGCTGCGGCACCGGTTTTGGCTTGCAACGAAAGTTATTTCCAGCAAAAACCAATTCTTTGGGATCCTGAGACGATGAAGTTGAAGAAGAAGTAGGGGTTAAGTTGAGGAGTTGAGATGTTGAGGAGTTGTTGTTGAGCCACAAATAAATTTGGCCGCTTTGCAACTTCGTTGCCCATGCTTGCCCCGCTTCGCGGTGCTTATTTGGAACACGGATGACACAGATGATACGGATTTTCACGGATTTCCAGCATGATGTTGACCCCGCTGTACTTAGCATCCGAAAAATGGCCTATTTATTTTGACTTTCTCACTTTACGTTTTATAGACTTAAGAGCGTGTGTTTGGTGTCAGCGTCAAGCACACGCTTTTTTTTGAGGGATACCCCACCGATGGCAGATGCACTATGGCGCTACGAAACCATGCGCAACTTCAGTCGGTAGTCCCAATACAAGCCCAGCGCCAAAACAGCCATTCCCGCACTCATGAACAGCCCAACCCAGTACATCCGTTCAGCGCTGACTTGATCCGTGATCAACAAAGCCCCAACGACCATGACCCCTGCCATGATTGAAAACCAGCGCGTTTTGTAAAACCAGCTGTAAAGGAAAAAATGTGCCCCGGTAATGATCACATAAGTTGTAAGGAAGTAAAGGGGCATTTTGGACAAGACCAAAAACAAGATCGGAAAGTAAAACAACTGAGCGAAATTGAACCAAAGGCCCAATGAATCCAAGGGATTGCCTGCTACTGACCAGGCGGTTTTCATCACTTTGGACAAAACCCAGGCCAAGGGAAGCAGCAAAACACCTGCGTAAAAAGTGAAAATGCACTTTTCAAAGGCTGGATTTTCCCGGGTCCAGATGTAGGCAATAATGAGCCAAACTACCACTGCCGCACAAATGAAATTAATGCCATTTTTGCATTGAATGGATAATTCGAGACGCAAATCGTCAAGTTCTTTTTTAGTGACCATCTTGAAATTGGATGAGGTGTTTGATCAATCGGGTTTCTTGGCGAACGGCGTTCAGAATGACAAAAACCAGTATCAGCAAGGACCCAAAACCACTGATTAGTACATATCGGTACATGCCTGGCGAGAGGTATGTTTTGAACAAAGGTAAAAGCATCGAAAAACCAATGATGTACAAGCCAAACAAGGTAGGGATCAGCCAATAATGGATTCGCTGCCGCCAACGGTAAAATGCGGCCATTTCGCTGCTGAACACCTCCAGGCTACGGTCGGGTTTGATTGCCCTCAAGCGGCGCATACTGATCCATTCTACCAGTGAACGCAGGAGCAAAACTCCCATCATGATACCCAATCCAAGGCCTAGCTTACTTCCGCCCTGGGCAATGGCATAAATCAGGTAAACCAGCAATATCCCAAACGCCGCGACAAGAATACTGATGGTCGCAATTTGTCCGCTCCTCAAGGTTTTGAGATGAGACTGGGCTTTTTGGATCAATTCCTCAGCTTTTTTGGGTGGTTTTACCGGCCCCTGTTGGTCCCAGAGGGCTTGGATTTCTTCAAAATTTTCCATTGTTCACACATTGAGTGAGTGTTTTTTTGATGCGGTGGATGCGAACGCGCAGGTTTTCTTCCGTGACGCCAACGACTTCCGCAATTTCAACGTAGGCCAAGCCTTCCAAGACCATCAGGATGATCATTTTGCTTTTGTCGTCCAGGGTATTGATGCAGGCATACAGGCGCTGAACTTGTTGGTCTTGTTCGGGTGAATACGGCGTAGCAGCCAGGTTTGGGAAGGCATAGGTTTGGGTTTCTTTGCTGCGGGAGCGTTTGCGCAAATGCATCAGACAGGTATTCACGGCAATGCGGTATACCCAGGTACTCAAGCTGGCTTCCTGCCTAAACCCACCGAGGCATTCCCAAATTTTGATGAAAACCTCTTGGCAAGCGTCGGCGGCCAGGCTGTCATCGCCATTGAAATAGCCCTTGCAAAGCCGAAATACTTTGGCGTAGTGGTTTTCAAAGATTTGGTTAAAAAGCTTTTGTTGGTCCAAGGTTTTGTGCTTTGCGGGTGCGTTTAAGGCTAAAAACAGGCATGTTTTATGGCAGTTTTGCCGAAGCTGAGGCTTAGATGCCGAAGGTGAGAAATTGTTACAGGTTTTTTTTGAGCAAAAAGAAAAAGTTCTGAAACCTTCGGAGAAAGCCGGTCTTAATAATCAAGCGAGGTATTTTTATCTGAACCACTTTTTTGTCTAAAACAGAATTTGCAGGATTACAGAATTACAGCATTACTTGCATGACGTTGACCAAAACAAGAATTTTAAAGAATTATAGAATGAGCCCGCTTCGCGGTCATCAACGCTTCATCTCCATCATAAAAATCACAACAATGTTGCCCAGGCTACATTTTCTTTTTCCTGCCCAACAAAATGGGCTCTACTTCTTTCAAATCCAGGGACCGGACCATGTTTTGGGTGCCTGTTTTGTATTTTTTGAAATGGGGCGTCTCCAAATGTGAGCGATAAGCTACTTCATCTGCATAAATCTCAAAAACGGTGATGCGGTGTGGCTTCCCTTTTTCAGCTACTGCATGCAAGGTCAAAACCCCAGGTTCAAGCTTGATCGAGGCCGCAATTTCTTCTTTTAGCAAAGTGCGATAAAGGTCCAATTGGGTGGAATCCACCTCCAACCTTGCGATGCGGATCATTGCTTTTTTTGGCGAAACACTTGCCTTTCCAGCTCGAAAAGCCAACCAAGAACAAGCAAAAAGAAGTAAAACAGCGGAAAGTAGCGTTTTCATAAGCAGAAGATATGCCCCTTTGGAGCGTGTTGAAAATTTACGCCATTTGCAACTCCACCAATTTTCGGTATTCCCCATTTCGCTCCATCAGTTCGGCGTGTTTGCCGCGCTCGGCTACCTGCCCTTGGCGGAGCACGATGATTTCATCGGCGTGTTGGATGGTCGAAAGGCGGTGGGCGATGACCAGGCTGGTGCGGTCTTGCATGAGTTTGGCGAGGGCTTCCTGCACCAATTTCTCCGACTCGCTATCGAGGGCTGAGGTGGCTTCGTCGAGGATCAGAATGGGTGGATTTTTGAGCAAAGCCCTGGCGATGGTCAAGCGCTGACGCTGGCCACCACTGAGCTTGGAACCCCGGTCGCCGATGTTGGTTTGATAGCCATCGGGGCTGGCCGTGATGAAGTCGTGGGCGTTGGCGTTACGGGCTGCGGCTTCTACTTGCTCCGGCGTCACGTTGGGCAGGCCAAAAACGATGTTGTTGTAAATGGTATCGTTGAAAAGGATGGCCTCCTGTGATACTATGCCCAGCAATTGGCGCAAGTCCGCTAATTTTAAATCTTTCAAGTCAATCCCATCGATCAAAATCGCCCCTGCTTGCACGTCATAAAAACGTGGCAGCAAGTCGGCAATGGTCGTTTTGCCCGAACCCGAAGCGCCCACCAAGGCCACCATGCGCCCTTTGGTGATGAGCAAGTTGAGGTTTTTTAAAACGGGTTCGCTGTCTTGGCGGTAGCGAAAGCCTACATCGCGGTACTCAATGCTGCGTTGGAAAGTAGCCAATCGCTGGGGGTCTGCTTTTTCTTCAATTTGCAAAGGTGCGTCCAAAATTTCCTGCACCCTGCTCACGGCTGCCAGGCCTTTTTGCACGTCATACAAGCCGCGCGTAAAAGCCTTGGCCGGATTGATGACGTTGAAGAAAGCGTACAAAAATGAGAAAAAAGTACTGGCCTTGAGCTGGTCCGAAAACACCAATTTGGAGCCGTACCACAGCAAAACCGACACCACCGCAATGCCCAAAAACTCGGACAAAGGCGAAGCCAGGTCTTTGCGCCACAGCAGGCGGGTTTGCAAGCGGCGGTGGGTATTGTTTTCCTGGCCAAACTTATCGAGTTGGTAGCTTTCGGCGTTGAAACCCTTGATGATGCGCAGGCCCGAAATGGCTTCTTCCAAAACCGAAACGATGTTGCCCAGGCGCTGTTGCACCTGGATCGAACTGCGCTTGAGCGTGCGCCCGATGCCGCCAATGATCAAAGCGGTGATGACGATCAGGACAAAAACCGCCCCGGTAAGGGTGGGGCTGACGTAAAGCATGAACACCAAACTCAGCGTAATGACAATGGGTTCGCGGAAAATAGACTCCAAAACATTGAGGATGCTCCATTCAATTTCCTGCACATCGGCAGTGACCCTGGACAGCAGGTCGCCCTTGCGTTCATCGCTGAAAAAGCTGAGGGGCAAAACCAGGACCTTGTTGAACAATTGCGCCCTGATGTCGCGCACGATGCCATTGCGGGCCGGAGCCATGAAAAACAAGGCCAGGTAGGTGAAGAGATTTTTGAGGAAAAAAACCAGCAAAATCAGCGCAATGATGCGCAAAAGTGCCCCTTCGCGACCATAAGTCAGGATGGCGTGGTTGAGGGCATAATTGATCTGGGCCTGAAACGCTTCCGAGTTCCAGGTCCATTCAGGCTTGGGCAGGGGCTGTGCTTGGTTCTGGAACAGGATTTCCAAAAACGGAATCAACAAGGGAATACTGGCTACCGTAAACAAAGCCATGAGCACATTGCTCAAAATACTGAGCAGTACATTGAGGCGGTATTTGCGGAGGTATGAAAGTAATCGAAGCATGGACGGATGAATCTTTGCGCACCAAGAGCGTAAAAAAATAAGGTAAACAGATTTGGGTTTAGTGAAAAAAGAAAAGCAACTGACTGGAAGGAAGTTGTGTTCTTTTTTTGCTAAACCTCAAAAGCAAATCTGTTTAATTTATTTTAGCTCGAATAAATATTGACCTTCCCCATTACACAAAAAAGGCACCTGCGGTTGATTTCGCCCGCAAAATTGCGGTATTTTTCAGGAAAACTGACACATTTTGCTTGTAAGGGCCACAGATTAAATAAATTGGACATCTTGGTTGCCTCGCTGCGCGAGGCTAGTTGGGAACACGGATGAAACGGATAAAACTGATTTTCACTGATTTCCAGCACGATTTTGACCGTGATTTTGGCGATAACGTTGCCACGCAAAGGGCTTAATCAAAATTTCATAGATGTCCACTTTATTTCTTTCCTGTTCCTAAACTAAGCACTTGAATTTTGTCACGTGGTTTGCGGAAATAGCGAAGTAAAAACCCAAAGCAACTTTTTCTCGTTACTTATAGATGCGAAAGCTTATTTTTCGCATCTTTTCTACCATCAATCATAACCCGTATGACTTTCAAAAGAAATCTACTCCTGCTGTTGTTGGTTTTGGCTTTTAGCCCCCTGCTTCATGCTCAGAAATTGCTGAAAAGCCAAAAAATAGGCTCGGTATCCAAGCTCGAATTGCAATTGGTGTATGGCGGGCTGATCCGTTATGGCATCGATCTACACAAGGTTTGGTACCTGACGCCCAATATTGCTGGCAAACCAGATACAGCCTCCGGCCTGGTGGTTTTTCCACAAGTTGAGGGAATTCCTCAGCCCCTGCTTTGCTACCAGCACGGTACCGTTGACGGCCCTGCTGATGTACCCTCCAACCGTGCAGGCGGCTGGGAATTGGCTGGTGTAGGTGCGGCTCTGGGCTATGTGGCCTGTACTGCCGACTATCTCGGTTTGGGTGAATCAAAGGGTTTTCACCCTTACATCCATGCCGCTACGGAGGCGTCTTGCGCGGTTGACCTGCTTTATGCTACCCGCGAACTGGCCAAACAACTCAATTTCCCATTGAAGAATCAGTTGTTCCTCACGGGCTATTCTCAGGGTGGGCACGCTTCGATGGCTTTGCACCGCTTGTTGGAGCAGAGTTACACCAAAGATTTTCCGGTTACCGCAGCTGCGCACTTGTCGGGGCCTTACAGTGTTTCGGGCGAGACTTACAAGCGCTTGCTCAGCGATGAACCTTATTTTTATGTAGGGTATTCGGCTTGGGTCATTTTGTCGTACAACCAAATGTACAATATCTACGACGACATCGGCAAAGTCCTCAAGCAGCCTTATGCCGACATCGCCAAGCAGTTTTTCCGCAGGGAAATCACCCAATCCAGGCTCAATGCCCTCTTGATAGCAGAAATGAACAAACAGCACGGCAAGCCCCTCTCGCGTTACATGATCCAGGACAGTGTGCTGGCCAACATGGCCAAATCGCCCAATCACCCCTTGCTGCGAGCCATGCGCGACAACGACACCTATGACTGGACACCCAAAGCCCCAACCCGCATGTTTTACTGCAAAGGTGACGACCAAGTCACCTTCCGCAATAGTGTGTTGGCCGACTCAGTGATGCGCAAACGTGGGGCCCGCGATGTAGCAGCGTTTGACGTAAATGACTTGGCCAACCATACGCAATGCGTCCAACCAGCCGTGACCCAAACGGTGCTCTTTTTTGCAGGTGTTCAAAGCACCACCAGTACCCGCCAATTGGAAAACAACTTGCCCGTAAACATGTACCCCAACCCCCTGACAGGTGACCAAGTACGCCTGGAAGGCTTGCCCAATGAAGGCCAAATCCAGGTATTCAGCGCCAATGGGCAGTTGCTCAGAAGCAGCACCATCAGCGGTACTTACCAAGACCTGTCGCTGCAAGGCCTGCCCAAAGGCTTGTACAATGTGCAGGTCATAGGCGAAAAAGGTGCCTGGCGGGGAAGGCTATTGAAACAGTAATTTTTCGTTCAGCAAAAATATCTGGAGTGCCGAATTTTTTTCGGTGCTCCCACTCTTCAACCCTTCAACTAAAATGGATTCACAAATAAACAACCTCAAACGCCGGGTAGAACGCTACAAGGAAGTGTTGGAAAACACCAACGAATACCGCGAAATTTGGGGAAAAGAACTGCGCGATAGCATCAGCAAACAACTCAAAACCCTGGCCGATGCTTGTGGCTTGAGTGCAGTAGTGGAAGTGAATGAAGCCACCAAAAACCTGGGCTCGGTAGTCCTCAACCTGGGAAGTGTAGAAAGTGGCCTGGTTCAATTACTGAGCGGGCAAATCCAGCGCGATTTGGTCAAGTTCAAGGGCAGTTTGGCCTATCAGCAGTTGTTCAACGGCAAAATCATGGTGTCGATCAATTATCCCCAAATCGAAGCGTATGGCCAAGCTTTGGGCCCCAAAGTGATTGCCATTTACCGCCCGGAGGAATTGAAAGAACCCTTTTTCATTCGCCACCTAGAGTTATTTGTCAACGAAATCACCCAATGGGAAGATTTTGATGATGACCAGCAGGCCAATACACCGATTGGGTTCCACAGCGGGGCTGCCCCTAAAGCGGAAGATGCCAGTCAATAGTGGGTGAAGAATCCTATTTTGTTGGGTGAAAAATTTTACCTTGTTGTTGATAAGTGATAAGCCACGAATAAACCTTACCAAATCGCAACTGCGTTGCCCCGCTGCGCGAGGCCATTTTTGGAACACGGATGACACGGATTAAACGGATTTACACGGATTTCCAGCATGACGTTGACCATGATGTTGACACCTGGCAATGAAAAATTGGTAAGGTTTATTTTTGAACCGTCACTAACACCCCTAGGACTCTTCACGCTTATAACTTGCCTATACCATGAAGCGATTTATTGTATTGCTGCTTTGTGCTACTTTGCTGTTCCAAGCTTGTGGAACGGCAAAAAAAACAAGTAATTCCTCGACAAGGCCAAGTTCGCAACACAACAGCGGGCTTTACGGGCCAGTGCCCGGCATGAAAAGGCCACATGAAGAAACCGGAGCAGTGCCCTCAAGCAATAAATTAGAGTCGACAGCAAATACGGAGCCAGCACCGACACCTCCTCCTGCGCCCAAGCTCAGTCTTGATTTCATCGAATCAGATGCCCTGATGCCCGTTTTGGAGATGGCGCAAAAGGAAAATCGCCCGGTTTTTGTCGATTTTTGGGCTACCTGGTGCCTGCCTTGCCGCATGATGGACGATGACGTGTTCAGCCATCCCGATACCAAAAATTTCATGGACGCCAATTTCCTCAGCATCAAAGTAGATGTGGACAAGGAATATGGAGCCCGAATCGCGGGCTTGTACGAAGTTGGCGCTTACCCCACGCTTTTGTTCCTGACCCCCAAGGGCGTGGTCCTGACCCGCAAAGAAGGCGCGGCTTACCACACCGAATTGCGCCAATTGGGCGAAGAAGCTTTAGGGAAAATGGGCTTGAAGGTGAGGAATTGATCAGAAACAGGTTCTCAGCCCTTACACCCCGCCTTCCGCCGCGTATCCACAATTCCGATGATTTTCCAGCCCTGACTGGTTTTCATCAAGGTAAAAACATTGACCCCGCAGTGGCTGAACTGATCGGACACCCAAAACTCGTAGGGCGTCCAGGCAATGGCCATCTCACCGTCGATTTTAATGTCGTAGGAAAGCAATCTTTCGTCGTAAATGCCCTCGTGAGGAGTGCCTACGGCTTTGAGAAATGCAGCGGCTTTTTCATCCATCAAGCGGATTTCGCCACTTTTGTTTTTGACCACCGTTTTCAAAAAACAAGTCTCACCCAAAGTAGCTTTGACCATGCTGGAATCGGTCTTGCGCATGCCAGCAAACAATTGGTCGATGGTGGCTTTGATGGCTTTTTCATCCTCACTTTGGGCCAAAAGGCTGGTGCTGAGAGCGAATAAGAGCAAAAAGAGCAGTTTTTTCATTGAAAAGTTGTTAATGGTTAGTTGTTAGTTGTTAGTTGTTAGTTGTTAGTTGTTAATGGTTAATGGTTAATGGTTAATGGTTAGTTGTTAATGGAAAATCCGGAGAAATTTCAGAATAGGCTCGCTGTTAAAAACATCATGTTGTCGGGCTGTAGGCCCCTAAGGTCGGTAGCATAAGGGTCAACATCATGTTTGGTGGGGCTGTAAGTCCCTAACGTTGGTCAGTCAACATCACGCTAGCAATCATATTCACGACAAAAATCACAACGAAAGGAACTTTTCAGAAGTTTCCAGTAAATTTTAAAACCCCAAACCGTACAAACGATAACTTAAAACACGACTAAACTCCCCTGCGAGCCCCCTAAATCATATGTCGTATATTGTCTATCGTCTATCGTATGTCAAAAAACAAACCCCACGTTAATGATTAAACCGGGGCGGGCAATCGCCCCGGCTCCAAAGAAACAAGTTTCATCCATACGCTGGATCAATACCCGAACAAGTCCTGCAAGCTCAGGGTCTTCAGTTCCCCATACTGCTTGAGATCATCAACATTGATTTTTTTATCCGATGCTACCACACACAAAGTATGGGGTTGTTTGGCGATGGTTTCCTGGTGGAATTTTTTCAAATCGGCAAAAGTCAGTTTGTCCACGCCTTCGTAAATGAGCTTGCGATCGTCGAAGTCCAGGCCCCGGCGCTTGGCAAGGAAATATTGTGCCAGCACCTCATCGTCTTGGATCCGCCCGGTTTCAAAGTTGTTTTTTACAGCCAATTTAGCCCCTTGTACGAAGCCATCGACTTGTGGCAAATCGTTGAGCAATTCATTCATGGCCTTGATCGACTCGTTCATTTTATCGGCTTGGGTACCGAGGTAAGCACTCAAGGTATAGTACTCTCCTTTTTTAGCTGGCGGCGCATAAAAAGCACTGGTGGAATAGGCCAAAGCCTTGGATTCGCGGATGGTTTGGGGAATGATGGAGGTAAAACTGCCTGCCCCAAAGTACTGGTTGAACACATTGATGAGCGATGATTTCTGTACATCGTAAATGCCCTTGTTCAAGACCCAGTTGATTTCGGCTTGTACCATTTCGTAGGGCGTAAACAGTACCAAAGGCTTGGTTTGGGCAATTTTCTTGTAGTCGATTTTGGCCGGAGCAGCCGTGAACGCAGCGGGCAGCGGGTGCAGCTTTTGAATCTCGGCTTTGATTGCCGCTTGGGTGCTGGGACCAAAGTACAAGACCCGGTGCTGGTATTTGAACAAATCCTTTAGCACCTTGGTCAAATCCTCGGCCTTGATCGCATTCAGTTCAGCGTCGCTCAATACATGGTTGAAGGGGTTTTTAGCGCCATATTGAGCGTATTGCTGCATGGCTTGCCGGATTGCACCCCGGCTGCCTTTGGCATCCATGCGGGCTTTGAGCAAGCGATTGCGCAGGGCCACCCAAGCGGCTTCATCGGGTTTGGCATTGGCCATGATCTGCTCAAAAAGGCCCACCGCTTTGCCAAAATTTTCCTGCAAACCCGTGATTTGTACTTGCATCACCTCATTGTCCACGCCGATGCCATAGGAACAGGCCAGTCCATAAAATTCCTTGCTGATCTGCTCGGCATTCATTTTATCAGTACTGACAAAAGACAGGTACTGAGCCGCCAGGCTGAGCAACTTGTTGTTCCAGTTGCCCATTTCAAAATAGTAAGTCAGGCGGAAAATGTCGTTTTTGGTGTTGGGCACGTAGTAAAACTCAGCACTCTTGATTTTGTCCTGTTTGAACGCCGTTTTGAAGTCAATCCATTTGGGTTGGATGGGCTGCATGGGCATTTTGTTCACTTCATCCAGGTACGGTGAACTGAGTTTGTTATTGGTTTCGACGGCGGTGATGCTGGGCTTGGGCACTTTTTGGATGCTCTTGTCCTCGCCTTGGCGCTTGTACAGCACCACATAGTTGTTGGTGCCGAAGTACTGATTGGCAAAATCCATCACTTCCTTTTTGCTCACCTTGGCCATGTTGGTATTTTGGAGCACCATGTCCCCCCAGTTTTCGCCACGGGTATAGATGAAAGAAGTCGATAAATTATTGGATACTGCGTAGTTGTTGTCGCCATTTTGCAGTTCCTGGAGTTTATTGTTGGCGGCGATGGCGCGGATCAGGTTTTCGTCAAATTCGCCTTTTTTGAGTTTTTCGACTTGTTCCAGCAACATCTCCTTGACTTCATCCAAGCTTTGGCCTTGTTTGGGCAGGCCAATCAAGATAGAGGCCGAATAGTCTTTGTGGGGGTAAATGGTCGAGCCCGCATTTAGCACCTTTTGCTGCTTGTTGAGGTTGAGGTCGATCAAACCCGCCGAAGCGTTGGCCAAAATGGCATCGCACAAACTGGCCAACATGGCCCCCCTCGCGTCGGTTTGGCCGGGTGTGCGAAAGTGAATGACCACCCGCTCAGGCGTTGGACCCCAGACCTCACGGGTAACGACTTGGCTGATGGGTTTTTCGGGGGCAGGATTGTACAATTCCAATGGTTTGGGCTGCATGTAAGCAAACTGCTCATCCACTTTTTTGATCACCTCATCGGGGTTGAAGTCGCCGACCAGGATGATTGCCATGTTGTTGGGCACATAATACTTCTGGTAATAGTTGCGGATTTCAAGCAAAGATGGGTTTTTGAGGTGTTCTACCGTGCCGATGGTGGTTTGTAGGCCATAATTGGTAGTGGGAAAAAGCGCCTCCATGCCCGTGAAATAAACCTTGCGGTCGTCGTTGTCGAGCGAGCGGTTTTTTTCTTCATATACTGCTTCCAGTTCGGTATGAAAAATGCGCAAGACTGGGTTGCGAAAACGGTCGGCTTGCAATTTCAAAAAGCGGTCCAGGGCGTTGCTAGGAACGTCTTCTTCGTACACAGTTTCTTCGTACCAGGTGTGGGCATTGGTGTTTTTTCCGCCCATTGCCTTCATCATTTTATCGTACTCATTGGCGATGGCAAATTTGGCAGCTTCGCCCGATACCCGGTCGATTTCCTTGTAAATTTCATTGCGTTGGGCCTCGTCGGTAGTTTTGTTGTACTTTTCATAAAGGGCATCGATTTGGTCCAACAAGGGTTTTTCCTTGGCCCAATCGAGCACCCCAAATTTATCGGTACCTTTAAAAAGCAGGTGCTCCAGGTAGTGGGCCAAACCCGTATGGGTGCTTGGATCGGTATTGCTGCCCGCCCGGACGGCCAATAAGGCGCGGATGCGGGGCTCTTTTTTGTTGACGCTCAACATCACTTTCAGCCCGTTTTTGAGGGTGTAAAAGCGTACTTTTTGCGGATCGTTTTCAACGTAACGATACGTGTAACCGTTGGCACTGGCTTCTTTCCACACGGGGTTGTCGGTGGCCATCAGTTCAAGCGTGCCTAAGCATGAGAGCAGGAGAAGTAACAATAGATTTTTCATGTTTGTCGTGGTGATTTATTGGATCAAAATTAGGGAAAGCGCTGCGGAACGGGTGTAACGCGTTTGGGGGGATTTTTACTTTTGAGCCGACCAATTGGTTATTTTTGTCACATTAATGACTGGAACTTTTCGACGTATTTGATGGTTTCAATCCTGTTCCAATTCACCACCATGCCACCTTTCAACATCACTGGCTATTCGACCGCCCTGTTTTCCACTTGGTATTTTGTAGATGAACTGCGCCTCTTGTTCGATGCTGGAGATGGCCTCAGTGCTGCTTTGCTGCAAAAAGGCCGCAGGGTCAAGCACATCTTCATTTCGCATCCCGATCGGGATCACTTGGGGGGCTTGTTTCAGTTTCACCAGCTCAATGCCCGCGAGGATTGGCCCAGGATTTATTACCCCAAAGATTCCCGCTCGTTTCCCTACATGGAGGCTTTTTTGAAAACTTTCGACCCACACGTTAGCGGAGCCAGGTGGCAGCCCATCGAAGACGGCGAAACCGTGTGGATCGGCAACAACATCGGCGTTGAAGCCATCCGCAACGAGCACATTCCGGCGGCACCGGGATTGAGCAAAAGTTTTGGCTTCAAGGTTTTTGAAAAAAAGCAAAAACTGCACCCAGATTTGCAAGGCTTGCCTGCCGAGCAAATTCAAAAAATCGTTTTGGAGCGCGGCAAAGACCAAACCACGGTCTCGCAAAGGGTTGATTTGTTGGCTTATTCCGGGGATACGCCGATTGGCTCACCCAGCCTTTGGCAGGGCGTGAAAACCCTGATCCACGAAGCTACTTTTTTGGAAAGCGAAGGGCATACCCTCAACGCCGAGCACCTGAACAAGCACAGCACCCTGGAGCAAGTATTGAACATGGTGGCCCAAACGGATGTGGAAGAATTGATCTTGGGGCATTTCTCTACGCGCTATGATGCTGCCCAGATTGACTTACGCATCCAGGAATGTTGTCAAAATATGGGAATCAAAATTCCTGTTCACCGCGTCTTGCCTGGCCAAGTGGTGGAAAATATTTTGCAAAAAACTCCGCTCAAAGGTTGACAAAAAGAAAATTTTTTGTAAATTTGTCAACCTAAGAGCGCGTTTAAATATTGGAGGTTTAGCCGGAAAACGAGTCAAATTTCTACTAATCAAGGCGAGAAAAGCGGAGTTATGCAGCGCATAATGAGCATTTTCTCAACGAAGAGTAGTTGAAATTGGGCCGTTTTACAGCAAACAAAAAATTTTAAACACGCTCTAACCACACTTCAATTACAACAGCAGAGATGGACAATATTTTGGGTCAACGGCTGACGAGTGCCCGCAAAATGCGCGGCATGTCCCTCCAGGATCTGGCAGATCGCTTGGAGCAGGGCATCAGCAAGCAGGCCCTCAACAAGTACGAACGAGGGGAAATGATGCCTGGCAGTGCCATGCTGATCAGTCTGTCGAAAGCACTTGATGTGACGGTGGATTTCTTTTTTGACCAACCCGAAGTGGTAGTCGAGCTCAAAGACCTGGAGTTTCGCAAAAAGATTTCCAAGCTTGGTAAAAATGCCGAATTTTCGGTCTTGGAAAAATCCAAAATCATCCTCGAACGCTACCTCGAATTGGAGCAACAACTCAAGCTCCCGCAAAAAGCCGATGCCTTTAAATTTGAACGCGAAATCCGCAGCATCGAAGACACCGAAGCCGCCGCCGAAGCCCTGCGCCGCGAATGGAACCTTGGCTACGATCCCATTCCCAGCGTGATCGAAATGCTGGAAGACAAGGGCTATAAAGTGATCGAAATCGAAGCCGACGATGCTTTTGACGGCTTTAAATCCTTGGTGCAAGGACACAAAATCATTGTGCTCAACAAGGTCCACAGCGAGGTGCGCAAGCGCTTCACGGCCCTGCATGAGCTGGCCCACCATTGCCTGCGTTTTGCGCCCGACCTGGACGAAAAATACCTTGAAAAACTCTGCCATACCTTTGCTGGAGCGGTTTTGTACCCAGCGCCTCAGATGCGCAAGGACATGTCGGAAGAGCGCTTCCACTTCTTTTTGCAGGAATTGGTGATGGTCAAAGAGCGCTGGGGAATTTCCATTTCAGCCTTGTTCATGCGGGCCATGCACTTGGGCATCATCAGCGAAACGACTTGCAAAAAGCTGCACATGAATTACCGCCAGCGGGGCTACCACCTGGGCGAGCCGGGCGAGTACGCCGGGCGCGAAAAACCCCAGCGTTTTTGGCAATTGCTGTACCGGGGCATTGGGCAGGACCTCATCTCGATCAATCATGCTGCTCACTTGGCGGGCATGAACCTGGGCGAATTCCGCAACCAACTCGATAAATTGGTATGAGCAGCCCAATGGTCATCGATACAAACGTGTTCATCGACCTGATCAAGGTGGAGGCTTTGGAGCAATTCCTGGGTTTGCCTTACACATTTTACACCACAGATTTTGTGGTTAATGAAGTAAACGTACCCGAACAAGCCCAGGAACTGGCCCGCTGCCTGGCCCTCAACCCCGTTGAAATCGTCAGTTTTACAGGCACAGAAGTGGCTGCCATCCTGCGCCACCCCATCCAACGCAACCTGAAACGCCTGACCGACCGCTCCGTCCTTTTCCTCTCCCTCCAACGCGAATACACGCTGCTCAGCGGCGACGGCGACCTGCGCAAAGAAGCCCAAGACCAGGGCGTAAAAGTTTTTGGCTCGCTCTGGGCCATCCAACAAATGGTGGAACAAAACCATTGCAGCCGCAAAGAAGGCCGCCTGTTCCTGCACCGGCTGACCCACTCCAATCCAAGATTACCCAAAAAAATTGTGGAAGAAATGCTGCTGTCCTTCGCTGATGAAGTGGAAAGGGCTTGACAGGAGGCTGAAAATTGATTATATTGATTAGTCTTCAACGAAAAAGCGCATGAAATCAATCATTACTCTTTTGAGCAGCCTGTTTTTGCTGAACACCCTCCAGGCGCAATTGCTGGTACCGCCCTTGGTGCAAAAGCACTTGGATGCCTGCGGCGTGGAACTGTTTTTGCCCCTAACTGGCGATTACAAACTGGCTCAAATACCCGAAGAAGCCCACGAGCCCTATCAATTTGCCATCCGCTCGAACAAGGAAGACCTGGAAATCCGCTTCGAGTTTGTGCCCAACATCGGCAATACCCCTTTTGCCCAAGTCCACAGCTACCGCACCTGCCTGCACCTGGGCAACAACCTCGACCAAACCAACTTCACCGCCCGCGAACTGAGCGAACGCGAACTGGAAGACGTCTTTTGCGCCGATTGGGGCCGGGTCTATATTTTCAGGCCCAAAGCCTCGTTTTCAGACCAGCAGCACTGCCGTTTTTTGGTGATCCACAAAGAAGGTTTTGGCATGGTTTGCGTTTATTATCTTTTTGACCATCCCAGTGAGGCGATTGATCGGCAGTTGCATATTGTGAGGTATAAGGATGTGGTAGAAAAATAAAGGGTGAAGCCCTTCAAAAATCGTTTTCATTGATTTCGCGTCTTTTTGACATTTCCCCTAGGTTTCGTCCGTGTTTTTCTCGGTAAGCATCAACATGGTCATCTTCGATTTCACGGGCCTTGGCTTTTCCTATGATCCCTCGAATCAGGATTTCGGCAAAATACCTGATCCATCCCACGGCTCTGTTGAGGTAATCGACTTGCTCTCTCACCCTTTTAGATGTTTCGTCTTCATCTATTGGTTTATCACTGATGCCGTATTTGAATATGTCGTCTTCTTCCGCATCATGGATTGCGTCTAGGTGATGCTCTTTTTCATTTTTACTTGAATTACCATGTAAACCCATTCTCTACTTTTTTGTAAAAACTTAACCTGCACAAATTGCGGCCAAAATAGGAACCTGCTGGCCCCTTACTAATCTTCATAAAGTCCCATCTTCCCATCCCGCTTGGTTACTATAAGTTTCAATCGGATGCGAAGGGGTATAATCGTAGCGTTTGCCTGTTTTGCGTTCGTAAGCTTCTAAAGGGATGTACAATATTGCTTCAAAAGTGAGGTCCTGGGGCATTTCAGCAGGATTTTTCAGCACTTTTTCATAGGTGCCTTTACCATTAGCAACCACGCAGCAACGGGCGTACAAAAAATTATCCACTGAAAAAAAACGCTCTGCCGACCAGGAATCTTCTCCAATTTGCAGTGCATATTCCTTGCGGTCCAGCGCATAAAGCTTTTCAGAAAGTAAGTCTGCAAACTCGAATATGTGTCGGACGGAACCTGCTGCAAGTTGGGCTATGGCAGGTTCTACCACAGCCTCGTCATCATCGGCCTTGGTCCAGTCAAAAAGCGAGATGATTTGCCAAAAATTGGCCTCGCTCAAGGGGGCTTTGTTCCTGTCTTGATGCAGTTCAATGCTTATTTCAGCTTCAGGATATTTTTCTTTCAAATCCTGAATCACAGACTCATTGAGCGAGCGAATTGGAATCTTTATTTCTCTCGACATGGTATTTCATTTTGGGTAACTATCCAGCCAGTTTTCATTGCAAGTTAAGGGCTGTTGTTGAGCTTTGCTAATTCAAGGTTTTTTATGCCGTTTTTTGGTCAGCAGTTGCATATTGTGAGGTACAAAGACCTGGCGATAGTGGGGAATTAATCCACACTTAACACATTAAACTTGCTTTTTTACCTGGCTTGATGTACATTGAGCGACTCAATTTGCGTTTGATCTAACCCAGTGAGCATCTTATAAAGGGAAAAACCATGCTGCAATCTTTTTTTGACCCAGAACTAGTGGAAGCAGGCTGCGACGAAGCCGGGCGGGGTTGCCTGGCGGGTCCGGTGTTTGCAGCAGCCGTAATTTTGCGCAAAACCTTTCGCCACCCCTTGCTCAATGACTCCAAGCAACTCACTGCCCAACAAAGGCAGGAGCTGCGCTGCATTGTCAAAGCGGCTGCGGTAGCTTGGGCCGTCGCCAAAGTAGAACCTGGCGAAATAGACGAAATCAACATCCTCAAGGCCTCTTTTCTGGCCATGCACCGCGCTTTGGACCAATTGAGCACCAAACCAGAGCTGATTTTGGTGGATGGAAACCGTTTTACACCTTATCCGGGCATTGCCCACAAATGCATTGTAAAAGGAGATTCGCTTTACATGTCGATCGCAGCGGCCTCGATTTTGGCCAAAACCTACCGCGACGATTACATGGAAAACCTGGCCGACGAACATCCACAATACGGCTGGGTGGCCAATAAAGGTTACCCCACCAAAGCCCATCGCCAGGCGATCATGGATTACGGTCCTACGCCTTATCACCGCCGTACATTCCGGCTTTTACCCGATCAAACTTTGTTTTAGCCAAAAATGGACATGAATTGCTTTTTTGGAAAAATACTGTGCTGCATTGGACTGCTGTTTTGCCTATTGAATAGTCTTATAGGGCAAACCGACAGCCTTACCCTAGGTTTTGAAACCTGGAATTCGCCCCCAAAAGCACCTATGGGTTGGGATTTGGAAAGTACAAAATTGGGCGTGAGCGGCTATCGCCTCGTTCGTGAAGACCAAGTGGTCAAAAAAGGGAAATACGCCCTGCGCATCAGCCAGGATTCCAGCGCTACCGAGTCCACCCAAGGCATTGCAACTTACATTTTGAATGGACCATTTACTGGCAGAAAACTAGTGCTGAGTGGCTGGCTAAAAGGAGCCAGGATCAGTCCCGGTGGTTTTGCGGGCTTACTGATTCGCAGCGAAAACGCCGAAGGCCAGGTCTTGGCTTTCGACAACATGGAAAAACGCCAAATCAATGGCAGTTTTGAATGGGAACAATTCAGTACGCAGATTCCACTTTTGGGCAGTGTACACCGCGTGGTGATTGGCGTGGTGCTCAAAGGGAGGGGTGTTTTATGGGCAGATGAATTGAGTTGGGGGGTGGAGTAGGTGATGAAAGTGTGAAGCACCCCAGAGGCCCTTCACACTTTCGCATATTCACACCCACACCCATTATTTCCCGTGGCATTGCTTGTACTTCTTGCCACTTCCACAAGGGCAGGGGTCGTTGCGACCGATTTTTGGGCCGCTGCGCACAGGAGCACTTTTTTCTACTGGACCGCTGGCGGACTCGGCAGCGCGGCGGCGCATCTGGTCTTCCTGGCTTACAGGCACTCGGTTGGTTTGGGTGCGCACGGGTTGGTTGCGTTTTTCCTGTACGCGCTCGCGGGCTTGGTCCAGGGTAGTGCCGTCGGCAAAGAGCAAGGTGCCTTTGGAAAGGTAAGCCACAGACTCCTTGGTGATGCCCATAAACATGTCTTCAAACAGTGGATAAGCCTGGATTTTGAACTCCACCAGGGGGTCTTTTTGGGCAAAAGATACTGACTGCACGGAGTCTTTCAACTCGTCCATGTTGCGCAAGTGCTCTTTCCACTTTTCATCCAGGATGGACAGGAATACTGACTTTTCGATGTCAGTGACGATGCTCCGACCCTTGCTTTCGACCGCGTCTTTCAGTTCTGCGGCGATGGTGTAGGGGTGACTACTGCCGTCGGTGAAGGGGATCAGGATGCGGTTGTAGCGGTGGCCTTCGTTTTCATATACCTCGGTAATTTGGGGCAAGAGGGCTTCGATGACGTGCTCACCTTTGCGCTCGTACAATTCCCAAACGTGCTTGAAAAGCTCGTCTGAAACCTGGTCTTCAGAGCTGTTTTTGAAGAAAGTTTCATCGAAATCAGGATCCACACCCAGCAAACTGATACAGTTGCTGCGGAAAGTGTTGAAAGTCCCCCCACCGCGATGGCCCGTGACCATGCGGTCGCACAGACCGCGGAAAATGTTGTTGATTTCTACGCCCAGGCGCTCGCCGTATAGGGCGTAATCGCGTTTTTTGTAGATGGCCTCGCGCTGCTTGTTCATTACGTCGTCGTATTCGAGCAGGCGTTTGCGGATCCCAAAGTTATTTTCTTCTACTTTCTTCTGGGCGCGTTCGATCGACTTGGTGACCATGCTGTGTTGGATCACTTCGCCAGGCTTGTGGCCCATGCGATCCATCAGACCCGCAATGCGCTCGGATTGGAAAAGGCGCATCAGGTTGTCTTCCAAAGACACATAGAATTGCGAGGTACCGGGGTCTCCCTGGCGACCTGCACGACCCCGCAACTGGCGGTCAACGCGGCGCGATTCGTGGCGCTCTGTACCGATGATAGCCAAACCACCAGCATCGCGCACCTCTTTACTCAGCTTGATGTCAGTACCACGGCCTGCCATGTTGGTGGCAATGGTCACTTTGCCTGGGCGGCCAGCTTCGGCTACGATTTCAGCTTCGCGCTGGTGTTGTTTGGCGTTGAGTACGTTGTGGTTGATGCCGCGCAACTGGAGCATCCGGCTCAGTTTTTCGGAAATATCTACCGAGGTAGTGCCCACCAGCACTGGACGGCCCGCCTCGCTCAAGCTCACAATTTCGTCGATGACGGCATTGTATTTCTCGGTAGCGGTTTTGAATACGAGGTCATCGCGGTCGTCGCGCACGATTTTACGGTTGGTGGGGATCACTACCACATCGAGTTTGTAGATGTCCCACAATTCCTTGGCTTCCGTTTCGGCAGTACCCGTCATACCAGCCAGTTTGTGGTACATGCGGAAGAAGTTTTGCAGGGTGATGGTCGCGTAGGTCTGGGTGATTTCGCCAACCTTCACGTTTTCCTTGGCTTCAAGGGCCTGGTGTAAACCATCGGAGTACCGGCGGCCTTCCATCACACGGCCCGTTTGCTCGTCCACGATTTTTACCTGCTCGTCAATTACGATGTACTCCTCGTCTTTCTCGAAGATCGTGTATGCTTTCAGCAATTGGCTGATGGCGTGCAGGCGGCGCGACTTCAAGGCAAAGTCTTGCGATAATTTTATTTGAGCTTCGGCTTTTTCTTCAGCGCTCAGTTCGGTATTGCGGTCAATTTCTACGATTTCAGTAGCCAAATCGGGTAAAACGTAGAAGTTAGGATCCGAACCAGGAGTAGTGCGCGAAAGGTATTCGATGCCCAACTCAGTCAACTCTACCTGGCGGTTTTTCTCGTCGATGGTGAAGTGCAAAGGCGCGTCCACCATTGGCATTTCGCGCGATTGCTCACGCATGTAGTGGTTTTCGGCTTTTTGCAACACCACCCGCATTCCTTCCTCGCTCAAAAATTTGATCAAGGGGCGAGATTTTGGCAATGCACGGTAAGCCCTCAATAGTGCCATGCCCGATTGGCCTTCCTCGACCCCCAGTTGGTTGCTGGCAACCAGTCTTTTGGCTTCAGATAGGTATTCGGTGGCTTGCTTGCGCTGCATGGCGATCAAACGCTCAACCGCTGGTTTGAGGTCGATGTAGTCTTGGTCTTCGGTGGTGTAACCCACAGGGCCAGAGATGATCAAAGGTGTACGGGCATCGTCGATCAATACCGAATCCACTTCGTCCACGATGGCATAGTGGTGCTTGGTTTGTACTTTTTCGCTTACTTCGCGCACCATGTTGTCGCGCAGGTAGTCGAAACCAAACTCGTTGTTGGTACCATACGTAATATCGGCCTGGTAAGCCTTGATGCGCTGTTCGGAGTGGGGTTGGTACTTGTCGATACAATCCACAGTCAAGAGCAGGAACTCAAACACTGGGCCTACCCACTCGGAGTCACGTTTGGCGAGGTAGTCGTTCACAGTTACGATGTGTACGCCTTCACCCGCCACGCCATTGAGGTAGGCGGGCAGGGTCGCTACCAGGGTTTTGCCTTCCCCTGTTGCCATTTCGGCAATTTTGCCATCGTGCAGAACCATGCCACCGATCATTTGCACATCGTAGTGCACCATGTCCCAGATGATTTGGCCACCAGCGGCGGTCCATTGGTTGTGCCAAATGGCCTTGTTGCCGTCGATTTTTATGTAGGTTTTACCTGGCTTAGAGGCCAACTCGCGGTCGTGGTCGGTAGCAGTAACCTCCAGGGTATCATTCTCTTTGAAGCGACGAGAAATTTCGCGCACCACGGCAAACGCTTCGGGCAGTAATTCTTTCAGGGCCAATTCGAGTTGCTTGTCGCGTTCTTTGCGCAAGGCGTCGATCTCGTCAAACAAGCGATCCTTGTCTTGAAAGTCAACTGTATCCAGGGCGTTTTGACGCAAATCAGCGAGTTCCTGGTCGATGTCAGCAAGCTCTTGGGCAATGTATTCGCGAAACTCAAGGGTTTTGTTTCTCAATTCGTCATTGCTCAGGGCAGCAAGCAAGGGGCCAAAGTTGTTGATCTTGTCCACAACGGGGCCATAACCTTTCACGTCGCGTTCGTGTTTGGTCCCGCCAAGCATTTTGGTCAGTGATTTCCCTAGAAAATCAAACATGGTAAGCTATTTTTTAGTCAGCGATCGGGCTGAATATATTTCATTTTTTGCCCCGCAAAGATAAGACATATATCTATGGCAAAGGGGCTAATCATGCAATTTTGAAGCAGAAAAGCGCAAAAATACGTGCAAGAAGCGAACAAAGGCCAAATACCATACCAAAATCAAATTACGACAAGATGGCAGTGCCAAAATGACAAGTGGCAGGAAATGTCATTTGCACAATGGAGTTAGGCGATGCAGTACTCAGCTTTAAGCGAAAAAAACGCTGCTTTGGTCGATAGAATGTGGATGGCAAAAAGAGTAGGACTACATTTGTATTGATCCATGAACCAATTGCTGCTACATGCTGTGCTTGTTGTACATACCCTACTTTTCCGAACTCACTTGGGCTGAGCAGCTCTTGTGGGCTTTCGCAGTGATCTCCAGTATGCTCTGGGTGGTGATCATGGTAGTGGGCTTGTTCAGTGGTAGCCATGATTACCGCGACCAGCGCCTGCGCAGGATTGATGCACGCTCAGTGATGACCTTTTTCACGGTCTTGGGTTGGACCAGTGTCTTGGCGCACATTTGGGTTGTGGACCTGCGCTTGTCTATTTTGTACGCCTTCCCTTTTGCTTTGCTCGCTGGTTTTTTGCCTCATTTTGTTTCTCGCTTGCGCAGGCGAGCCAAGGTAGGAACCCACGCCAATTTCGACTACCGCGAGGCCATTTCTAGTACGGGCGAAGTCCTGCAATACATCCCGCCCCATTCCGCAGGTTACGGTAAAGTACACCTCAATTTGCGCATTGCTCCCAATGAATTGGTGGCCGTTTCGGCCAATGTGGAATTGCGGGCCGGAGACTCCGTGCGAGTGGTGGACATTACCCAAGACAATGTGTTGATTGTGGAGCCCTTGCAGCAGGCGGGGCCCGTGGGAATTGAGTAAGGGGAGGACAACTAGGGCAATTCTGGCGGAGCAAACTCCAGTTGCTGTAAACAAGAATTGCTCGTCTTTTGCCAAAATCCAAGAATCAAATACACTTGTCCGCACTGTCCGATAACGTACACAATGATTGTATTTTACAAGAAACAAACCTTTGAATTTCAATTATTTAAACATTCTGGCATCTTCTTTGCTCCTTCTCCTAGATTACCTCAAAAGGCAAAGCCATGCTATACAGTTATTTGCTCATCGCTTTTCGGAGTTTGTGGAACAACCGCGTTTACACTGGCCTCAACGTAGTTGGCCTGGCCCTGGGAATGGCGGCCAGCTTGATGCTATTTCAATACTTGCGCTATGAGTGGAGTTATGATCGCCAAAGCCCAAATGCTGCGCAAATTTACCGGGCCTTCAACGAAACTATCGACGCGGGTAAGGTACTGACCCAGGATGCCAATACCCATTCGGCACTCGGCCCTGCCTTGAAGGCTGACCTGGCCGAGGTGGTGGATTATTGCCGCTTGTACAACCGCAATTTGAACGAGGTGGTGTTCGACCAGCTCAAGGGCCCGCTGAAATTACAAGGTGCCTGGATGTGTGATCCGAGTTTCTTGCGCATGTTCCCTCAACGTTTTTTGGCTGGTGATGCCAAAACTTGCCTGCTAGAACCCAACAGCATTGTGCTCAGTGAATCGGCCGCCCGGCAATTGTTTCCACAAGGTGATGTGCTGGGAAAAATATTGGAAGTTCCTGGTGGTACATTTGCCGGCAAACATGAGGTAAAAGCCATTGTGGCTGATCCGCCACCCAATACGCACCTCAAATTCAAGGTGCTTTTCAGCTATGAAACCCGCTACGCTGAGGGTTTCCAAAACAATTGGGACAGCTACTGGGAGTACAACTATTTTCAGCTCAAACCCGGAGCTGATTTGGAAAAAGTCAAAGTACAGTTGGCCCGCTATTCCGTACCCTTGCTCAAAGACGCAGGCATTCGCCTCAATTTTCAGCCGTTGCTCGACATTCACCAAAAATCCAACCTCACTTACGAGATCGAAAGCAATGCCGACGGGCGCAGCCTGAAGTTGTTGTTTTGGGTGGCTTTGTTCATCTTGGGCATTGGTTTTGTGAATTACATCAACCTCAGTACCGCCCGCGCTGCCGAACGGGCCAAAGAGGTAGGCCTGCGAAAAGTCATCGGCGCTCGGCGCTGGCAACTGACCCTACAGTTTTTGCTGGAAGGATTTTTGGTCAATGCCTTGGCTTTGTCGCTGGCTTTTGCTTTATTGGGTTTGTTCATGCCCGCTTTTGCGGAAGTGGTTGCTTGCCCTTTGTTGGAACACCCCGGTTACGATCTTCAGTTTTGGGGCATGGGCCTTTTAATGCTGGTGCTTGGTGTTTCCCTGGCGGCTTTGTATCCTTCCTTTTATTTGTCTGCTTTTAAGCCAGCGCTCAGTTTAAAAGGAACTGCAAAAGCCGGAAAGGGGCTCTTGGGGGGCAGGCAGGTGCTGGTCGTTTTACAATTTACATGCAGCATAGCTTTAATTGTAAGCCTTTTGACGGTGAAAAAGCAATTGCATTTTTTGCACAACCACCACTTAGGTTTGTCTCTTGATCAAGTCCTGAGCATCAAGCCCCCGGTATTCAATTGGCAGGAAGACTCCATCAACCGTAGCCGGACTATGGCGCTCAAAAACCGCTTGCTGCAGATCCCAGGCATCAGCCACTTGGCTAGCTCTGAAATTGTGCCAGGTTTGGGGGTTTCGAGCATATCTGGCACCAGCGATGGTGTGTATTGGGAAAAGAAGCCCAGTGCGGCACTGCACACGCCTATTTATTTTGTGAATGCAGATTCTGCATTTTATCCCACTTTTGGGATTGACTTTCTGGCGGGCCGTTTCCCCAACAATGGCTACGACAGACGGCAAGCCAATGAGCACTTGGTCATCAACGAAGCAGCCAGCAAAGCCATTGGTTTTGCCAATCCAGAAGAAGCGATTGGCCAAAGGCTGGCTTATGATGTCAATTCCGATTACCGCATGACCATTCATGGTGTGGTAGCTGATTTTCACATTGAATCGCTCAAAGAACCCGCCCGACCTACTTTGTATTTTTGCCAAAACAGTGTGAGCGGGGCCTACCTATCGCTCAAAACCAACAACAGCGATATGCCAGGCACCCTTGCTAAAGTTAAAGCTGCCTGGCAACAGGTTTTCCCGGAACAAGCTTTTGACTATGTTTTCCTGGATCAAAATTTTGATGCCCAGTACAGGGCTGAAGAGCGTTTGGGGCAGGTATTTACCTTGTTTTCAGCCTTGGCCATTGGCATTGCCTGTCTGGGCTTACTAGGCTTGGCCGCTTACCTGGCCTTGCGCAAGCGCAAAGAAATTGGGGTGCGTAAAACCCTGGGCGCAAGGGTTGTTGACATTGTAGGAATGTTGAGTTTTTCTTTCATTCGCCTGGTGTTGATTGCAGCCATTGTAGCTTGTCCAATCGCCTGGTATTTGCTCGATAAATGGCTGAATAATTTCGCTTATCGCATTGATTTTCCTTGGTTGGTCTTGCCTTTGGCTTGCTTTTTAGCACTTTTGGCCGCGACAATAGTGGTTGGTAGCTTGAGTTTCAGGGCTGCTTTGGAAAATCCGGCACGAGCCATCAGGACTGAGTAGGGGAGAATTTGTGTTCCCGATTGAGTTTTCTGAAGGTAGGAATGGTAAAGGTTTCGACGAAAGACTTTCCCTGTAAGGGCGTAACGTTGGTAGCATCGTGGTCAACATCGCTTCAGTAGGGCCTGTAAGGTCCCAACATTGGTTGGTCAACATCATGGTCAATGCCGCGCTGGCATCCTGCCCATCAAAAAAATCATAAAAATCACAGTTCAGACAAAAAGGCCGCCAGAGAGATTTTTGACTTCCTAACACCTGAAAACTTCCCCGAATTTACTGGAAACATGTTTTTTTGCCAAAACTGCAAGTGAGCCAAACATTTAGCTGCTTTAATCCTAGAAAACGAATCCTAATATCATGGTAGGCTCAACAAACGCTTGTTTTACTTGAGTCAGCTTGTGGGCCATTCCGTCTGCACAAGATGGCACTTGTGAGGCTGGGGCAAAAAATTCTCAAAAAACTTTGTTTATCAGTACCATTCTACTTTACTTTGCGGGTGCATTTACAAATTCATAAAGCATTGTATCATGTCTAGCATTGCAGAAAAAGTAACCAGTATCATTACCGAGAAACTTGGTGTTGATGAGTCAGAAGTAACCCCAGAAGCTAGTTTCTCAGCCGATCTGGGTGCGGACTCGCTGGATACTGTTGAATTGATCATGGAGTTCGAGAAAGAGTTCAACATCTCTATTCCTGACGAACAGGCAGAAAACATCAAGACTGTTGGCGACGCGGTTGCATACCTCGAGGCAAACATCAAGAAATAATTACTGCTTTGATAAATCCACGGGCTGAAGGGCTCGTGGATTTTATCCCTAACGCTCAACCTTATCCCGGTAGGCAAGGGCAAATTCCACTTTTTCAGTGGTATTCCATTTCTTTTCCCTTCCAGTTTATTCCCTTGTTGCTTCCGTTTTTTGCTAATTCACATTGATCGTATGAGAAGAGTTGTTGTAACTGGCATGGGAGCTATCACTCCTATTGGCAATACCTTGGCTGCTTATCGCGAGGGCTTGCAAAAAGGTAAAAGTGGCGCTGCGCCCATTACCCTTTTTGATGCTGGTTTATTCAAAACTCAATTTGCATGCGAGGTCAAAGATTTTGACCCTGATGCCCTGATGGACAAACGCGAAGCGCAACGCATCGACCGTTTCACCCAGTTTGCGTTGGTTTCGGCGGACGAGGCTGTAAAAGACGCTGGTCTGGATGTTATTTTGGAACAACTCAACCAGGATCGCATTGGGGTAATTTTCTCATCTGGCATTGGTGGTTTGCGCACCCTAGAGAAAGAAATAAGCGACTTTGCTTTAGGTGATGGTACCCCTCGTTACAATCCTTTTATGATTCCGAAGATGATCTCCGATATCGCGGCAGGTCAGATTTCGATGAAATATGGATTCCGGGGCATCAATTATTGTACTGTTTCTGCTTGTGCATCCTCTACGCACGCCTTGATGAACGCTTTCGACTACATTCGACTAGGCCGCAATGATATTATTTTGGCCGGAGGATCAGAAGCTTCGGTAGCTAAAACAGCGATCGGGGGCTTCAACTCTATGAAGGCCCTCTCAACCCGCAATGATGATTGCAGTACAGCTTCTCGCCCTTTCGACAAAGACCGCGATGGTTTTGTGCTGGGTGAAGGCGCGGCTACCTTGGTTTTAGAAGAATACGAACACGCCAAAAAGCGTGGCGCGAAAATATATGCAGAAGTAGTGGGCGGTGGTGCCACTGCCGATGCATACCACATCACCGCCCCACATCCCGAAGGGTTGGGTGCAAAAAATGTGATGCTCATGGCCTTGGCCGATGCTGGCATGAACCCAGACGAAATTGACTATGTGAATGTGCATGGTACGTCTACGCCACTGGGAGATATTGCCGAAACCAAAGCCATTCAAGCCGTATTTGGCGAGCAGGCTTACAAGCTCAACATCAGCTCGACCAAATCAATGACTGGACACTTGCTGGGTGCCGCAGGTGCTATCGAAGCGGTGGCCAGTATTTTCGCAGTTTACGACCAGTTGATTCCCCCAACGATCAACCACTTTACCGACGATCCTGACATTGATCCCAAACTAAACCTGACCTTTAACCAGGCTCAGGAACGCAAAGTACGCGCGGTCATCAGCAATACCTTTGGTTTTGGCGGCCACAATGCGTCTTTGATTGTGAAACGATTTGCCGAATAATACGCCACTGGCAACGCTAAGAAACTGGCCGTTTTTTAATCATACGGGTCTCAGGTTTCACTCTGGAAACCTGAAATCCGTCTCGCTGGTTCTGTTTTGACGCTACGCAAGGTGTAAGATTTTGTTCAATGGGCTGTATGGACAATTAATTTAATTGCACATGAAGTCTAATGTTGCACAAACATCAAAAAGGCAATGCACCATATATTCCATCGCCGAGTTTTCGTGTGAAAACTTCGGCTTATTTGCATTTGCTACACCTCGGAGTATGCCTGGATTTCCCAATGACATGCTCTTCTAAACTGTAACACCTTGCGTTTTTTATTCAGATTTTACAATTACAACCTCTCAAAGGACAAAGAACTGGCTCAAAAGCTCAATACCTTGCTCGGTTATACCCCCGTCAACCTGCATGTATTTAAGCTGGCTTTTTCTCACAAATCTACCAACAGCGAAAAGTCGCAATCGCTGCAAAACAACGAACGCCTGGAGTACCTTGGCGACGCGGTTTTGGGTGCCATTGTGGCCGAATACCTGTTCAAAAAATACCCTCTGGGTGATGAGGGCTTCCTCACCAAAATGCGCTCCAAGATCGTCAAGCGCAAAGAACTGAACCGCATCGGCAAAGACATGCGCCTCGATGACATGCTCAACGATTACAATACCACCCGCCTTAGCAACTCCATGCTGGGCAATGCTTTGGAAGCCTTGGTGGGCGCTGTTTACCTGGACGGCGGCTATGAGCACACCCGCAAGTTTGTGATCCAGCGCATCCTGCGCCGCGAAGTCAATATCCAAGACCTCGAAACCCGCGACGACAACTACAAGAGCCAATTGTTGGAATGGTGCCAGAAAAATGGTAAAACCGTGAGCTACAAACTCATGGCTCGCTACAAATATGAAAAACGCGATCGCTTCAAAGTAGCCGTGATGATCAACAACAACCGAGTGGCAGTTGGCGATGATTTCAACAAAAAAAGTGCTGAACAAATGGCCTCTGAACGGGCGCTGGTCCAGTTGGGGATTTTGAGCGAGGAGGATGAGGACTAAGCGCTGAGTTTACTTACGGTAGACGAGATACGAGATACGACAGATGATTTGGGGCTTCGAGTGACGATTTGTCGTGAACTTGGTTTTTTTACACTGTACTTATGGATAAAGTAATCCAAGAACATGGACTTCAACTTGTTTGACCTCAAACATACCTTGGTGGCTGAGTTTTTTACAGGCATCACCTATCCCTGGAAATTATTACCGATGTTGGAGGAGATCATCTTGTCCATTGGGCCTACCCTTCCAAGCCATTATCGCCAATGGAGTGAGTGCGTTTGGATTGCTGAAGATGTATTTGTGGAAAAAACGGCACTTATCCAAGGTCCGGCGATCATTGGGCCGGGCACCCAGTTGCGGCATGGCGCTTTTGTGCGCGAAAATGTAATCATTGGTAAAAATGCGGTGATTGGCAATTCAACCGAGTTGAAAAATGCCTTGCTTTTTGACGGTGTGCAGGTGCCACATTTCAACTATGTCGGCGATTCGATTTTGGGTTACAAGGCACACTTGGGGGCCGGAGCGATTGTGTCCAATTTCAAGTCGACTGAAGATGAGATCAAGGTCCTTTGGAAGGGGGAGAAAATTTCAAGCGGCCTGAACAAGTTGGGTGCCTTGCTCGGAGACCACGTTGAAGTGGGTTGTAATGCGGTGCTTTTTCCGGGGACTGTGGTGGGGAGAGGCAGTGTGATTTATCCTTTGTGCCCTGCTCGCGGCAATATTCCAGCGGAGCACACGCTCAAAAATGATGGGCAATTGTACCCAAGAAGGAAAGAATAAGCTCAATTCAAGAAATCCACCGTATTTTTGCCAATAGTAAAGCCTGCTTCAAACAAATGGGCAAATCAACATGTATTTATGTATTTGAGCTAAAATAAGGTGGACATCTTTGTTTTTGAGGTTTAGCAAAAAAAGAACACAACTTCCTTCCAGTCAGTTGCTTATCTTTTTTCACTAAACCCAAATCTGCCCACCTTATTTTTTTACGCTCCATATTTCGGAAATTTTTTCCTAAAAAATCCTCAACGATGGATATCAACGTACAAGAACTGAAAGAAAAAATACAGCGCGGTGACGACTTTGTACTCATTGATGTGCGCGAGCCTTACGAGCATGAAGACTTCAATGTAGGCGGTCAACTGATTCCATTGGGAACAGTAGAAAGCGCTGTAGCAAGCCTGGAAGACCACAAAGACGATGAAGTAGTGGTTTATTGCCGTTCAGGCAAGCGCAGTGCCAATGCCCAGTACATTTTGCAATCCGCAGGCTTCAAAAACGTGCGCAACCTTGAAGGCGGCATGTTGGCGTGGATGGATGCTTATGGGATGACGAAGTAAGTACGGCTTCTCGGAAACACAAAAAGCGCAAAAACTGGTTTTTCTTGCGCTTTTTGTGTTTTAGCCTTCAGCGCCCCTTACATGCTCCCCAAAATCAAGCCACCGATGATTGCACCAATCAAAGGCCCCACCACGGGAATCCAGGCATACCCCCAATCGTTGCCTCCCTTGCCTGCAATGGGCAGGACCGCGTGGGCCAGGCGTGGGGCTAAATCGCGGGCTGGATTGATACCATATCCAGTAGAGCCTCCCAAAGAAAGACCGATGGCCCAAACCAAAACACCCACCAGTACGGGGGCCAGTCCAGAATTTGCCTCAGAATACAAAGCGTTGACGCCTACAATCAAAACCAGGGTACCAATGATCTCGCTGATCAAATTGCTACTGGTATGGCGAATGGCCGGGTCAGTGCCGAAAGCGGCGAGCTTTGCCCCTTGATCGGGGGTATGAGCCCAGTGAGGTAGGTATTGCAACCAAACGAGGCAGGCCCCAAGGAAAGCCCCAATCATTTGAGCGCCAATAAAAGGCCCCACATTACTGAAATCGCCACTGCTGACAGCCATGGCCACCGTCACAGCTGGATTGAGGTGAGCAGCCTGGCTGCCAAATTTTTGGGCTACAAAAACGCCCATGCATACGGCAAAAGCCCAGCCTGTAGTGATTACAATCCAGCCAGAAGAATTGCCTTTTGTTTTGTTCAGAACTACGTTGGCTACTACGCCGTTGCCGAGTAAGATCAGCACCATCGTGCCCACGAGTTCGCCCAGGAAAGTAGATGTTTGCATGTGAAAAAGGTACTTGCTCCCTAATCGGGCGCATATGAAGGTAAAATGAACTTAAAGCTACTCCACTTTCCGCTGGAAACTGGCTATTTTTTTCCCGTATTCTACGATTGCGGCTTCTTTTTGCTGCTCGCTCCAACCCAGTTCAGCTGCCATCAGGTCCGCTACTTTGGGAATGAGGTCTTGTACGGCCTGCCAATCCATCATCTCCAGGCGCCAGCGGCGAGCCAACATGTCGCGCAAGGTCAGGGCCATTTCTTCGCGAACCGCATAAACCACCTCGGCTGCGATGAAAGGATACGAAGGGTGAAGGCGTTCGTTCCAAGCTTGGTTTTCTTGGATCAAAACAAGCAAGGCACGAGCTCTGGAACCGTATTTTGCTGCTAAATGCTGTGCAATATCTGCTGACAAGGACTTGTTTTGAACCAATTCCTGGCTCAAATTAGGATTATAGCCCTCCGCACCAGCAAGGGCTTGGTCTTGGGTTTTACAAAGGGCTTCGATAGCCAGGTGTCGGCACACTTCGTCAATCGCGTCTTGGGCCATTACCCGGTAAGTGGTCCATTTTCCTCCCAGCAAACTCAGGAGGCCACTTTTTTCATCCTGTTCCACCTCGTGGTCGCGCAAAAGGGCTTTGGTACTGCGATTGGGATCGGAAGCCACCAGTGGTCGAAGGCCGCCAAAGCCTGCCAATACTTGCTCGCGACCAACGGGCTTGGCCAAGTAACGGTTGAGGTTTTCGAGTAGAAAATCAGTTTCGTCGCTTTCCAATTCGGGCTCTTCTGCCGAATCGTAGGGTGTATCAGTAGTGCCCACCAGCAATTTCCCTTCCCAAGGCAGGGCGAAAATCACCCGGTCGTCGGTGGTTTTGGGAATCAAAAGCGCTGTTTCAGCGCTGCCCATGACCTCCAGTGGCAATACGGCATGTACCCCTTTGCTGGGGCGAATGCGGGGCTCCAATTCCGCATTGGCCATCAGGCGCAATTGGTCCGCAGCCGGGCCAGCGCAATTGAGAAAAACCCGGGCCCGGATTTCAAATTTTTCACCACTCATTTCGTCAGTCACCACCACACTTTGCAGGCGGCCTACTGGATCGTGTTGAAAAGCCTCGGCCTGCAAATGATTGGCTACCACAGCTCCTTTTTCAGCCGCAGTTTTGGCCAACAACAAGCAATATCGCGCATCGTCAAAATGGCCGTCGTAGTACAAAACCGCACTGTGCAGCTTGGGATTGATGTTTTGGGCCCGCTTGATGACGGCTTTTCTGCTCAACCAGCGGCTTTTGGGCAGCGGATCTTTTTTGCCCGCAATCGCATCGTAAATGCGCAAGCCAATGGTGAAATACAAGCCCTCGAACCAAGAATAACAAGGCGTGAGTAAAGCCAGGGGCTTGGCCAAAAAAGGCGCGTTTTTGATCACGTTGTAGCGTTCTTCCAGGCCATGCCGCACTTGTTTGAGCTGACCAAAATCCATTTTTTTGAAGGCTTGCTCTAGGTAGCGCACCCCACCGTGGATCAGTTTGGTGGATTTGGAAGAAGTGGAGGCAGCAAAATCGTCTTTTTCGATCAAGGCTACATTGAGCCCGCGCAAGGCTGCATCGAGGGCACAACCTGCTCCTGAAGCTCCCGCACCGATGATGCAGAGGTCGAAAGTGACGGTTTTGAGTTTGGCTATGGACGCTGTTCGATTCAAAATCTCAGTGTTTGCAGCAAAATAGGGAGTTTCTGAGAATTTTATGGCAAGTAATGCGAATACTTTTGATCAGGTGGCACTCAGGTTTTGGTAAATTGATTGTTTAGTTTCGGTAAAAGTTTGGGTCGGTGCTTGCCAGACACTCAATCATCAAACAATACATCCATCGTCAAATCATTTTGTACAATTGACCTTGCATATTCATTCTGTACCAAGCCAAAGGTAGTGAGCATCACCAGAAATACCGCTTTATTGGTCTTGGTTGCGGTTTTGAAGGCACCAATTTTATTCCGCAGATTGAGATCGTATGCTTTGGTGATTTCAAAAGCGTTGATGGAAAATTTTATTTCAAATAGGTTGATGACGCGGTCTTTTCGGTCAATGATCAAATCAATTTGTGCGCCACTTGTTTCACTGTCGCCTTTTTGCGACCAAATACTGGTTTCGCTGTAAACCCCTGTGATGCCCAATGCCTTTTTGATGTTTTTGACATGGTCCCAACAAATTTGTTCAAAAGCCAGACCAGACCAGCTTCCTACGGAGGGGTCCGTGAGTCGATTGGTCCATTGTCCTGGCTCATATCTGCCTGCATTTTCAATGAATTTTAAGTAAAAAAGGGTGTAATAATCGGCTATGGCATAAGTTTTTTTGCTTTTGTTGACCCCAAAGGGAGTGTAAGACTTCAAAAATCCACTGTCCTCCAATTCGTTCAACTTGAGTGTCAAATCACCACTCGATTGTAGGTAGAACGATTTGACCAGGTTTTCACGGGTAGCTCTTGCCCCTAATTCATAGATTTTTCGCAACAATTGTTCATGTTTATCGGCATTTTTGAACAAGGATGAAAAGATAAATTTGAATTCTGATTTCAACAAGCCCGTTTCTTCAAAGCAGATTTGCTCAATATTTTGGGCCATGCTGAGTCCTCTCTTTACTTGCTCGAGGTAGTAAGGAATTCCGCCCATGACCATGTAAAGGTTGGTGATTTGATAGCGGTCAAGGTGAATATTTTTCGACTTCAGGAAAATTTCGGTTTCCTGAAGCGAAAAAGGCTCCACTTTGATGCGATGGGTTACTCGGTTGTACAAGCCACCTGTGTTGCGGATCAAAGCATGGATCATCCAGGACGCTGCAGAACCGCAGACAATGAGCTTTAGCCCTGCTTGTGTACTTGCCCAACTGTTCCAGAAAAATTCTAAACCAGTTAGGAAATCCGACTTTTTGGTATCAAACCAAGGTAATTCGTCGATGAAAATAACCCTGGGGCCAGACACTTTCATCAACTCCATTTGCAATAAATGAAAGGCATTGAGCCAGTTCTTGGGTGGCTTGTGTTCAGTATTGAAAGATTGGTTCAGAAAAACAGCGAACTGCCCCAGTTGGGTTTTGGTATCGCTATTGGCCAATCCGGTGGCATAAAATGAAAACTGGTGCTGAAAAAATTCCTTTACTAAAAAAGTTTTACCCACGCGCCTCCGCCCATAAATCGCCACAAATGCAGGGCTATCCGACTCCATGATCTCGGCTAATTTTTTCTTTTCAAAATCTCTTGCGATGACTTTCATGCGCTATTTTCTTCCAAAAATAAGATTTATTTTCTTTTTTGGCAAAAAATGAGGGTCATTTTCTTCCAAAAATGGAATTTTTATCAAGTTTCGGCGAAAAATAAAGCTAACTTAAAACAGAATTACCTTAACCAGAAGCATGATAAATAGCCAAATCTAGACAAAACCCATTGCTTGCTATCCCACTTGTACGCCTCCTTTCAAGCCCGTTTCCTCCACCACCGTCAGCACCTCCAGCGCGCTGCTGTAGGTTTCTTGCATGGCTTCCGGGTTGGCTTTGCCAGCAAAAAGGGCCATTTCGCAGTTTTGTAACAGGCTCTCCAGGCGTTGCAAGAGGCCTGGATCGGCCTGGATTTCTTGCATGCGTTCGCGGATTTTGCTGCGGCTGAGTTCGGCTTTGGGAATGTCTAATTTTTGGGCCAAAAAGCCCAGAATGGCTTTGGACACTTCGTCGTAGAAAGCACGGCTGTCGCCAGTTTTGAGGTGAGAATCAGCTTGGTTGAGGTGGCTGAGGGCTACTTTGCGGGCATTCTTCTCACTTCTCAAAAGAGAAGTCAACGAAGCCCTTTGTGCACTGATGCGTTGGTACAAGACATAAGCGCCCAAGGCCATCAAAGGCAATAAAGTAACCAGCCAATACAAAGGTGAAGCCAACCAAGGCTCCCTTTGTCGCGATAAGCTGCTTACTTCTTTCATCCCCACCCCCGGGCCTGAAATGCCTTTTTTGCCATTGCCCTTGTTCTTGCCCTGCCGTACTTTGATGGTGTAGGAGTAATCGTTGAGGGTCACATATTCGCCACTTTGCACGTTGAAATACGAAAATTCGGGTCGCAGTTCGTATTCGCCTTTTTTGAGTGGCATGATGAGGTATTCGATCGTTTTGCGGGCCACCCGAAGACCCTCGGTTTCACCGGCATCTTCTTCGATGATCCGGGGTTCGTATACTTCAAAGGCGTCCGAAAGATTGAGTTGGGGTGGCTGCACCCTTTTCATGTCGCCATCGCCAGTGATGCTCATGCGCAAGGTGATGGCCTCGTCGGTGCTTACTTCAGTGCGGTTTAGCGAGGTATTGATATTGAACAGCCCCACCCCACCACTGAAACTAGCAGGAGCATTGGGCGGCAAGGGAATGACATTGACTTGCAAAGCTTCGGTGCGCATGGGCACTCGCTTGATTTCGGCACCCAATAAAGCGCTGAAACGATCTTCTTCTTGCCCCGGAACCGAATTGACAACCCCCAATTGCAGCAGCGCGGGCTCAATGTTGAGAGTACCTGCTTTTTGGGGATACAAAGCCATGCTACGGATCACGCGGCTGTTGTAGCGGGCTCCATTGATGATTTCTTCGCGTACCCTTTGGTCGGGGCGTTGGATTTCTTCCACGTAAAAACCTACGTAATCGGATTCTTCTACAAAATTATAGTCCTCCACATTCACGCGGGTATATAGCTTGTAATCGAGCCTGATTTGCTGGCCTACGTATGCCTTGCTGGCGTTTACTTCAGCTTTCACAAACAGTTCAGCACCCTTTTTTCCAGGCGCTTTGGGTTTGCTTTTGATGCAGTCAATGCTCACCGGGTTGGAGCGGTAAGTCTGCTTACGCACCTGGATACTGGCTGGTGGAATGGTCAAACGCCCCAATTGCTTGGGTTGCAAAACGTAAGAAAAGCTCAGCTCGCTGCTTACATATCCGTTGATGATGGTGGTACTTTGACTGCGTGATGGTCCTTCGAGTACTACGAAGTTTTGGCCAAAATTGGGCGCACGAAAATTATCCCCTTCGCCATTGCTCAAAGTGAAAGTAATTTGAAAATAACCATCAATAAACACTTGCTGGGCATCGGCAAAGGCGCGGAACTCCACTTGCTGGTGCTGGGCAAAAGACAAGAAGGGCACAAAAGAAAAAAGAAAAAAGAATCTACGCAGGTCTCTCACAAACATTTCAAATTGGCTTTTCAACTAAAACACTACACTGGTTAATTGAAGGCTTAGAAAATCAAAGTCGAATCGAAGCCGATACTTTTCAACCCTTCAACATTCAACCCTTCAACTACAATTTAACAGTCTTGCGCTTTTTCTTGGGTTCTTCCACGGGTTTTTCGGGCGTTCCCCAATCGGGATTAAAAAAGCGCGGGCGCAAATCCATTTTAAAGTCGCCGAATGGATCGGCTTCTCCCGAATCGGGCTCAATTTTGATCCCGTCTGGATTGGGATGAACTTTGACTTGCAAAGGGCTGGTCTCCATCACTTTCCCTTTGACCTTGACTGAAGCAGCAGGGATCACATACTTCCCTACTTCGCGGGGTTTGAGGTAGAAAGTATAGGTAATACTCTGGCTCACTTTCCCATTGATCATCGACATGGACGACATGGTATTGGGCCCGCTGATGATTTCAAAATTGCCATCTAGTTCAGGGAAGTCAAACTCGGAGCCCTCGGCATTTTCCAGCACAAAACTCAGTTTCACCACATTGTCCATCAAAATGGAATCGGTGCTGATCAGGGCCTCAAAAGTTGCGTTTTGTTGGCCTTGTACGCTGAATATGCTGCAAACCAACACAGCAATCAGTAAAATAAGATTACGCATTGCGAAGATTTTATGGTTCAACAATCGGGTTATATTCTCCTCAACCTCTCAACTCCACAACTAAAACTCACCAATCTTTTTCATTCCGCCTTTGACCGGGCATCCGCTTGAGTTTGCCCTGAACCTTGCGTTCTTCCTGTTCCATGATGTTGAGCAGGTTTTCGGCCTCTTTGCGGTTTAGGTTTTTAGGGGCCTGGGCTTGTTGGGGGTTCTGTTGTTGTTGATTTTGCTGATTTTGGGACTGTTGTTGCTGGTTTTGCTGTTGTTGATTTTGTTGCTGCTGCTGTTGGTTTTGTTGGTTTTGTTGATTTTGGTTCTGGTTTTGGTCCTTGTTTTGGTCCTTGTTTTGCTGTTGCTGCTTTTGTTCCTGCTGTTTTTTGAGTTTTTGAGCCAGGGCTAGGTTTATTTTGGTTTCAGAGTCGTTGGAGTTGATGCGTAAGGCATTTTTGTAAGCCTCTATGCTTTTATCGAGTTGTTGGGTACGAAAATAAGCATTGCCCAGGTTGTGATAAGCCTGGCTTTTTTGGTAGTCTTCCTTGGCGTCTTTCAAGGCGCTGCGGTAGTGAGCCAAGGCTTCCTCGTAGCGGTTTTGCTTGTACAAGGTGTTTCCCAGGTTGTAATGACCTTGGCTGGTGTTGCGCTTGGCCAAAGACTTTCGATATGCATTTTCCGAATCCGGCAATTGCTTTTTCTCATACTGCTCGTCACCTTCGCGCAGCCAACGGTGCGAGGTTTGGCCCTTTAGCACAGCCACAAACATCCAAGATACTATAAAAACCCAAATGCGCATTCGGTTCATGTTTTTGAGGTTTTTGAGACTGGTTTACGGGCTTGCAGCAAAAATTCTGCCAAAAAAAACAACAGTGCAATGGCCAAAAAGAGTTGAAAATGGCTTTGGTAATCGGTAACTACTCTCTGCTCGCGGTCGCGCTTTTTTACTTTGCTCAATTTGTCGAGTAGGCTGCTCAAGACCGCATCGTGGTTGCCATCCAACGTGTAAAAATTGCCTTGTCCGGCCTGGGCCAGTTTACGCAGCATGGCTTCATTGATTTTGGACACCACGGGCTCGCCGTTGCGTTGGCGTTTGTAGTCCACAAAACCATCCTCGGCTTCAAAGGGCACATACCCCCCCTTGGCACTGCCCACTCCAATGCAAAAAAGCTTTAAGCCATCGCGAGCGGCCTGGCGGACCTTGTTTTCGGCGGCTTGTTCGTGGTCTTCACCGTCAGAGAGCAGGACCATGACCCGATTACCAGGGTCTTTGCCCGAACCCGACAATGCAGCATCCACAGCACGATCAATGGCTGTACCCTGGTACGACACCATATCGGGGTGAGCACTTTGGATGGATAAGCGCACGGCTTCATGATCGGAGGTGAGGGGTACCTGCAAGTAGGCATCGCCTGCAAAAATGACCACTCCTACCCTGTTGTCTGCCATTTTTTCTACCAAACGCTCTGCCAATTTTTGCGCCTGGATCAGGCGATTGGGGGCAATGTCCTGGCACATCATGCTCTGCGACACGTCGAGGGCGATGAACAAGTCCATGCTGCGGCGGGTGATGGCCCTGGTTTTGGAGCCCCATTGTGGGTTAGCCCAAGCGACGATGAGGAAAAACAAGCCAATGAGGAACAACGCGTTTTTGCTACGCAAGCGCCGGAGGGACCAATCAGGCATCAGGCGTTTGATCGACTCTGGATGGCCAATTTTTTTGAGTTTTTGTTGCCGTGCATAGCTCGCCCAAGCCGCCATGAACAGCAAGAAGGGAATCAATCCCAGGGAATACAGGTAGTCTGGATGCTCGAATCTAAACATGCTTCTGGTGGATGTTTGATTTTGAGGTATTGAACAGCAAGTTGTGCTTAATCATGTTTTTCACATACGACACACAATAGACGATATTCGATAGATGATTTAACGCTCGCTCGGAAGATTTGTCGGGATTCAATATCCCCGTCCACGAGTAAAATTTTGCAAATTGAAAAATTGAAAGCACTTGAGCAAAATCATAAATTTCAAAATTGCCGCTAAGCTTAATCGCAGCCCCCAAAATCATATGTCGTATATCGCATACCATCTATCGTACGTTTTTCAGGGCAAACTCCGTAAAAACGAGTGCCTGGCCACAAACTCAAACACCAAGATCAGCAGCGCCCCTAGGGCCCACCAGTGGAATTCCTCGCTGTACTTCTTGATGCTGCTGACCTGGATTTCGGTTTTTTCTAGCTTGTCAATTTTGCGGTAAATGTTTTTCAAATCTTCGGCATTGGTGGCACGGTAGTATTGGCCGCCTGTCATTTTGGCAATTTCCTTGAGCAGCGCCTCGTCGATTTCCACACGGGCCATGTCAAAATGGAATTGTCCGTCGCTGCGGCGGCTTACCGGGGTCAAAGCCTCGCCAGTAGTGCCTACCCCGATGCAATATACCCTGATGCCCAGTTCCTTGGCAATTTCACCTGCAGTGAGGGGTTTGAAGTAACCTGCATTGTTGACCCCATCGGTGAGCAAGATGATGATTTTGCTCTTGGCGGGGCTTTTTTTCAGGCGATTCACCGCTCCTGCCAGGCCCATACCGATGGCGGTGCCGTCTTCCAAAATCCCACACTGGAGTTCTTTTAAGAAATTGGTCAGGATGGCATGATCGGTAGTCAGGGGGCATTGGGTAAAAGATTCTCCAGCAAAAACCACCAAGCCTACCCGGTCATAAGGACGGCCTTTGACGAATTCCACCGCCAATTCCTTGCTTTTGGACAAACGGTCGGGGTCAAAATCCTGGGCCAGCATGGAGCTCGACAAGTCCATCGAAAGCATGATATCAATGCCTTCGGCTTTGATTTTTTCCTCCTTCCGGGTCAATTGGGGCCGGGCGATGGCCACGATCAACAGCGAAAAAGCCAACAAACGAAACCAAGGCAGCAAGGCCAATAAGCGACTGCGCCAGGATATTCTCCCGTCAAAAGCCCCCAAACTGGGCAATAACAAAGTGGCGTAGCGCTTTTTGCGGCGCTTGCGATGGTACCAAATCAAAAATGGGATGCCCAATAGTAAAAGCAGTAGATAAGGGTGCAAAAACACCAAAGGGGCAAAAAGTAGGGTTTTGGTTCCCGTTTCTTCCACAGTATTGGTACTGGGCAAAAAAGCAGTAGTTTCTACAAAAGACCTCACTTCGGCCAGTGCCTCGGTGTGGAATTGAATGGGGGGTTCCGCTTTGGCGAATTTTACCAAGTCGGCAGTTTCAAGCATTTTGCGCAGGCGCAAGGCCCAATCTTCCGGCAATGCATCCTGGCTTTTCATGGCTTGGATGACCTCATCTGATGTTGATTCCAAGGCTGGAATTTCGTAGCGAGCTTCGAGGTATTCACGCAAAATGTAGGTCAATTCGGTTTGGTAAGCATTGACCTGTCCCCTGTCGAGTAAGTCCGAAGCCTCTAGGTTTTGCAGTTTTTCTTTGGCCACCAAGTGTGCTGGCTTGGGCGGCGGCAGTGGAGCAGGGGGCGCTTCCACGATCTTGTTGCGGTTTTGGTACCAGCGGCGCAAAGCATAAATCAAGCCCAAAATGGCCAAAAGCCCCAAGGCCCAAGTGACGTAATCCTCCCAGTTGCGCTGCTCGGTCCAAATGCTTTTGATGTCGCGAATGTCCTGGTCGCCGCCCTCGGTAGGGATGGTGCTGACTTTGATTTGTAAGGAATTTGATGAAGCAGTTTTTCGAAAACCGTCTTGCTGGTACTCGATGGCAATCGCTGGAATTTCGTATTGCCCTTCCTCGAAACAGGTCAAAACGGCCTCCATTGCCAACAAAGTCTGCTGGGCCGAGCCACTTAGCGAGTTGGGCTTTTTCTGGCTGATGATTTCGATTTTGGGTTCGGCTTTCAGGGCTTCTGCCAATTTTACTTCGCCCAATTGCACACTTTCATCCGCCACCGCTTGGACCACCAACTTGATGTGGTCGCCAATCTGGATGTTGTGCTTGTCCAGTTGCGCGGTGATTTTGACCTGGGCTGGCAGTGACAAAAACAAGCCCAGAATCCCCAACATGATTCCCAAGGTTCTTCTCATGATCCAGAACGTTTTTGGAAAAAATGATGGATCGCGCTTTCGTACGAGTCGGTGGTTTTGATGTCCAATACATCGGCACCACTCTTCAAAAAAGCATTGCGGTAGTATTGCTCCAGGTCTTGTCTCCAGGCATAGAATTGCTGCTGCACACTAAAAGAAGAAGTGTCGATCCAGCGGGTTTCGCCCGTCTCGGCGTCCACAGCGTGCAAAAGGCCTACTTCGGGCAGTTGCAACTCGGCGGGGTCCTGGATGCGGATGCCGATCACGTCGTGCTTGCGTTTGGTCACACGCAGGGGCTCCTCGTAGCCCTTGGTCAGGAAATCGCTGATCACGAAACAAATGCTGCGCTTTTTGCTCAGGTTCTGAAAATATTGCAGGGCTTGCCCCAGGTCAGTGCCCCGACCTTTGGGCTGCACGTCCAGGATTTCGCGGATGATGCGCAGGATGTGCTGTTTGCCTTTTTTGGCGGGGATGTAGAGTTCTATTTGATCGGAGAACAGGATGATGCCCACCTTGTCGTTGTTACTGATGGCCGAAAAAGCCAGCAAGGCGCTGATCTCAGTGATGATTTCTGACTTGAATTGAGCTCCCGTGCCAAAAAGCCCCGAACGGCTGATGTCAACGAGCAACATGACGGTCAATTCGCGTTCTTCTTCAAAAATCTTGACGTGGGCTTCCCCGGTGCGGGCAGTTACGTTCCAGTCGATGTTGCGCACGTCGTCGCCATATTGGTAGTTGCGTACCTCACTAAACGACATGCCCCGGCCCTTGAAAGCACTGTGGTACTCACCTGCAAAGAGGTGTTTACTCAAGCCCTTCATCTTGATTTCAATTTTTCGGACCTTTTTCAACAATTCGCTCGTTTCCATAGGTTTGTGATGAGCCAAAAATAAATCATATCAATTTGCAACTTCGTTGCTGTGCTTGCTCCGCTTTGCGTCGCAAAAAGGGGAACACGGATAAAATTGGGTTTGGGTGTGTTTGTTTGGGTGTGAGTGTGCATAAACCCCATTTCCAATTAAGTGAGTCGATAGATTCTGATCGAAGCCACACACACTCGAACTCACACTTACTCACGACACACCCAATCTTGCGGATTTCAAACATGATTTTGACCGTGATTTTGACAATCCCTGCACCAAGGCTCAGAAAAATTGAACTAGACACTTGCTTTAGGTAGGTCAGGGCACCTCAACCGTATTCAAAATGCGCTGGATGATGTCTTCCTGGGTGATGTTTTCGGCTTCAGCTTCGTAAGTGAGGCCAATGCGGTGGCGCAAAACATCGGCGCACACACTGCGCACATCTTCAGGAATGACATATCCCCGGCGCTTGAGGAAGGCATAAGCCTTGGCTGCCAGGGCCAAACTGATACTGGCACGGGGCGAACCTCCGTAGTTGATCAGGGCTTGCAGGTCCTTGAGGCGGTAATCGCTGGGATTGCGGGTGGCAAACACAATATCAAGGATGTAGCGCTCAATTTTTTCATCCATGTAGACCTTGCGCACCGACTTGCGGGCGCGTAGGATGTCTTCGGGCTGCACTACGGGATCGATCTTGCGGCCAAAGTCTTCATCACCGAGGTTGCGGCGCATGATCTCCTGTTCTTCGACTTTGGTGGGGTAGCCAATTTTTACTTTCAGCATGAAACGGTCCACTTGGGCTTCGGGCAAGGCGTAGGTTCCTTCCTGTTCGATGGGGTTTTGGGTGGCCAAAACGAGGAAGGGCTCTTCCAAGCGGTGGGTTTCCACGCCGATGGTCACTTGGCGTTCTTGCATGGCTTCGAGCAGTGCACTTTGTACCTTGGCCGGGGCGCGGTTGATTTCGTCAGCGAGGATGAAATTGGCAAAAATCGGCCCTTTTCGCACCTTGAACTCGTTTTCGTTGGGATTGTAGATCATCGTACCAATGATGTCGGCAGGCAAAAGGTCGGGCGTAAACTGGATGCGGCTGAACTTGGCATTTACTGCTTGAGAAAGGGTTTTGATGGCCAGGGTTTTGGCCAAACCAGGCAAACCTTCCAGCAATACGTGTCCGCGAGTGAGCAAACCGAGCATCAGGCGTTCGATCATGTGATCCTGGCCGACGATGACCTTGCCTGTTTCGGTGTACAGTTTTTCTACAAAAGCGCTGTCGATCAGGATTTGTTGATTGAGCGCTTCGATGTCGATGGCGTGCATGTATAAGTTCTATTTACTAAACTTTACGAACAATATACTAAATGTCCATAAAGCCTATTTGCTTTTTGATCAAAGTGTCGCGCTGAACCTTTCCTTTTTTTCTGCGGTCAAAAAAAGGTTTCAGTTTGACAGTATCCGGCAAGCTTTTGACTTCCGGTATGGGGTCGCCAGGCCGAATGGGCTTGGGCGGTCGGGTCAAAGTGTCGCGGTTCAGGAAGCTCTCCTGGATCAACATTGAGTCGGCAATAGCCGTGGCTTCGAGCATCATGTCTTCGCGGCAACGGCGAATGGCATTCAGGCGAAAGTCGAGGAGTTTTTGGTTCAAAACCTCGTCCATCCGCGCTTGGATTTCCGCTTTGCTGTACTGCTCTTCCTTCAGGCAAGCAGAAAGCACAAATGATGCCAAAAATCCGATGCCAATTCCCCGCCACTTCATTGTCCCAGGTATTTTTCCCTCAAGCTTTCTTCCTCTTTGCGTCGAGCCTTGATGATCGAATCTGCCAGGTAGCGGATTTTGGCATCGCGGTCTTTGGTGCACATGCTGTCCAGTTCAGCGCGCAACTCCCTGTTTACCTTGCGTTGAAACAAGGTATCGACTTTGTCGCGTTGTTGGGTGGTCAACTCCACGGGGGGGCGCTCTTCGCAGGCCCATCCGCTGGTTACAAAACAGCCTACTAAAATAAAGAAAAGTACCTGCTGAATTCTCATTACAGTCAATAGATGCTGGATGATGGCATTTAGTTGCACAAATTTCGGGCCAAAAGTACAGAGTTTACTGACCCTTTTTGTGGGAAAAATTAAAAAACACAATACAAACGAGAGGATTTGGACACAAGAATTAAACAAAGAGACAGTTTTTGGCTTAACAAGGTGTGCTGGTCTGGCTATTTTTTCACTACCATCATGATGTCCGAAAGGTTGTCGATCAGGAGATTGCCGTTGTAAGGAAACAGGGTTGCTGTTTTGTAATAAACCTCAAAGATTAAGTAATTGCAATCGACATTCGGTTCAAAAATCAGGGTGTAGGGCTTCCATTGATAGTTGACAACCAAGGGCGTTTCAGCCAATAGTTGGTCACGAGAACATGGTTGATTGCCTCCGTAAACCCTCAGGATAGTTGGGGTTGCATAGTTGCTCAATTTATCTTCTAGTTTACTCATACTCAGGTATTGCTCACTGCGGGCCAAGAACAAATCCAGTTGATATATGCTGCCCTTGGTCAATGCCTTACTCAGCTTTTGACCTACTCTTTCCCAGGTTTCATCATCTCGTGTTACCATGCCCAGATAGGTTTTACCGTGTTGGGGTGCTTTGGTAACGGAAAACGCTGAATTAGGCTGAATATCAGGTGGAGAACAGTCAGGAAATCCACAGTCATACCAGCCATTGGGCACCGTGCTGTGGCTGCTGAGGCCTTCAAAAGAGGGATTTTTTAAAGGTATACGGGCAATCACTTCCCTGGTACTCATATTCGCTTCCACTGCGGACACAGGCATGACATTTTGAGCGTTGGCTGGAACCAGAGCCCCGTTTTCCGCAGGTATGGCCACCCCCACTTCCCTCAACACCAGGTCATCGATGAACATGCCACGGTATTCGGGATCATTTTTTTCGGGGTATTGCACTTCGATACAAATATGGGTGCAGGCCAATTTGGGGCTAATGGTGAGTTCCTGCCGTTTCCAGTTGCTTTTAATCGGGTTATCGTTTTTGGCCAGCAATTCATGTTTTTTACCCGTTGAATCACAGACAAAAAAGCGCAGGATCAGGCCCCCACTGACGTTTTTTGTGCCAATCCGCGTACTTATTTCACCTTTTGCGGCGGCGGCATAGTAGATCAGGTGGTATTGGTGGTCTGGTTCGAGCACGGCATTCAACTGCTGCACAAGGCGACCTTCGATCCCATTGGGTTTGAGCAAAAGCAAGGCCGAATATTTGCCACCGCCAAAGTTCAGTTCTTTCATCTGAACGCAATCAGCGTCGTAGGATTTGTTCTTCCATTCTTTGGGGCGAATATTGTCCTCCAATGCTTCAAAGGAGTGGTTGCGGAAGTAGTTTTCGATTTGGGCCTGGCAGGTACTCAAGCCTGGTAAAAAATAAGCAAGAAAATACATTACTAGAAAGCTGAGGCGATGTCTCCAGCAGGTAACGTAGAGATAATTGCGCATACTATTTTGTTTATGTAAAAATCGTACTATGGGTTGTAGGAATCTTTATCTCTCATCAATCACAAGGCAAAGATAGGGAATTTACGGAAATGTAGGGTTGAGGGGCGTTTAATTTAGCAATGCCCGGCTGCCATACCTGTTTTCACTGGCCGATTTCAAAACCACAGCAGGCGTTCGCAAAAACGACAATTTTGAAGAAAAATACCTGCAAGGGCGCTATGGAGGCCTTCCGGTTTTGAGTGATTTCGCTAGGTCCTTGATGGGCGAAAAGCAAAGTTGAATCCATCACTTTCTGTCGCCAAAATCTCATTTTTGGCAATAAAACCACCCTCTTTGCCCCTTTTCCGCCAGCAGGCTTTGTTTTGCCAAAAAAAATCTGCTAATTTGTAGGCTGGATAGGTCTGAAAAATTGTAGCCATCATGCTGCAACCTATGACTTGTTTTACTTGTTCTTGATTCACCCGAATGAGGCTTGTTTTGGCCTCTGACCTGAAAATACACAGTACCCATGGCAATGCACGACAATTACCAATTGCTGATTGACAAACTGGACGGTTTCATCCGCAAATTTTACGTCAACAAGCTCATCAGGGGGGCTTTGTACAGCACGGGCTTGATCCTGGGTTTGTACCTGGCTTTTGCGCTGCTGGAAAACGAGTTCTACTTCGACACCACGGTGCGCAAAGTCTTGTTCTATTCGCTCGTCGGCTCTATGGTGGCCGCACTGGGTTATTGGGTGATTGATCCGGCGCTGCGCTATTTTCGCTTGGGCAAGCAAATCAGCCATGAGCGCGCTGCCCAAATTATTGGAGACCACTTCACCGGGGTGAAAGACAAGCTGCTCAATATCCTCCAACTGCGCCAACAGGCTGCGGGGCAAGCCAATACCGACCTGATTTTGGCGAGTATCAACCAAAAATCAGAGGAAATCAAGCCCGTGCCCTTCCAGGCGGCTATCAACCTGGCCCAAAACCGCAAGTACCTGCGTTATGCCCTGCCGCCGCTGCTGGTTTTGCTGGTTTTGTTATTCGCTGCGCCCAGCATCATCCGCGACAGCACGCGCAGGTTGATTCAAAACGGCAAGGAATTTTTGAAACCTGCCCCCTTTTCCTACGCACTAGACGAGAAAAAGCTCAAAGTGATCCAGTTTCAGGATTACGAACTCAAGGTCAGTATCGAAGGTTCGCAATTGCCCAATGAGGTTTTCATCGAGGTAGACGATTATGCCTACCGCATGACGAAAAACAGCCCCAGCGAGTTCAGCTATATTTTCAACAAAGTACAAAAAGACTTGCGCTTTAGCCTCACTGGTGGGGGCGTAGAATCTCAGAATTACCTGTTGGAGGTGATCAAAAAGCCCAATATCCGCGATTTTGAAGTGCGCCTCAATTACCCAGATTACGTGGGCCGCGAAGATGAATTGCTGCAAAGCGTAGGTGATTTGGTGCTGCCAGTAGGTACTCAAATCCAGTGGTTGTTCAATACCGAATCAACGGATGAAGTGAAGCTGCGTTTCATGCGCGAAAGCAAAGCCCAGGCCGCCAAGCGCCAGGGCAATGACTTCTTTGTTTTTGGCAAAAAAGCCATGCTCGATGATACTTACAAGCTCATCGTGGCCAATGCTGCCCTGCCCAAAGGGGATTCGGTGACTTACTCCATGACCATCATCCCCGACCAATATCCTGAAATTTCGGTCAAACCTTTTGAGGACAGTACCAATACCCGCCAGCGTTATTTTGCGGGTGAAGCCAGCGACGACTATGGCCTGCGTTCGGTTACCTTCAATTACCGCATTCGCAAACCCAAGGGCGATCCTGGGCAATTACAGACCACGTTCATCCAAAAACCCGAAGGCAAATCGACGACTTTCGACTATGCTTTTGACGTCAACAAACTCGGTCTCGAACCCGGAGATGAACTCAGCTACTACTTTGAGGTAAAAGACAACGATGCCGTGAATGGTAGCAAGTCGGCCCGCAGCGGCATGATGGTATTTGCCATGCCGACGATTGCTGAAATGGAACAACAAGCCGAGGCCAACGACGACAAAGTTAAAGATGCCTTGAAAGACGCCTTGGCGGAGTCCAAAAAACTGGAAGCGGAAATCCGTAAACTGCAAGAAAAAATGTTGCAGGAAAAAGACATCAGCTGGCAGGACCGCAAGCAGATGGAAAAGCTGATGGAACGCCAGAAAGAGCTCGAAAAGCAAATAGAAGAAGCCAAAGAAGCCTTTGAAGAAAACCTGAAAAACCAGGAGCAACTCGGCGAAACGCCCGAAGAACTCAAGGAAAAACAGGAGAAAATGCAGGAACTCTTCGAGTCGCTGGAAGACAAGGAGATGAAAGAGCTGATGGAGCAAATCGAAAAGCTCATGCAGCAAATGGAGAAGGACCAGGCGATGGACATGATGAAGCAAATGCAGCAAAAAGACCAACAGCGCCAAAAAGAACTGAGTCGCATGAAGGAACTGTTCAAGCAACTGGAATTGGAGCAAGAGCAGCGCAAAGCCATCGAAAAACTGGAAGAATTGGCCAAAGAACAAGAGAATTTGGCCCAAAAAACAGAAGATAAAAAGGAATCCAGCGAAGAACTCCAGAAAAAACAGGAAGAACTGAACAAAGACTTCAAAGAACTGGAAAAGAAAGCAGAAGACATCCAGAAGAAAAACGAAGAGCTGGAAAAACCACAAAAACTCGATGACCCAAAACAAGACATGAAGGACATCGAAAAAGACATGAAGGACAGCAAGGAGGACCTGGAGAAACAGGAAAACCAAAAAGCTGCCAAAAAACAAAAAAGTGCCGCCAAAAAAATGAAACAAATGGCGAGCAAGATGAAGCAGCAGATGCAGCAAAACGAAATGGAATCTTTGGAAGAAGACATTGCGACCCTGCGCCAATTGCTCGAAAACCTGGTGGGACTGTCCTTCGACCAGGAAGATCTGATCAAAGCCTTGAACAAAACTGAGATCAACACGCCTCGTTATGTACAGCATGTGCAGCGCCAGTTCAAAGTCAAGGACGACTTCCGCATGGTCGAAGACAGCTTGCAAGCCCTGGCCAAGCGATCTTTCCAGATCGAAGCTTATGTGGTAGAAAAGGTGGAAGAAATCAACTCCAACATGGGGCAAAGTATCGTTGACTTGGAAGAACGTGAGAAAAGCTCCGCCGCCGACCACCAGCAGCGTACCATGAAAAACCTGAACGACCTGGCCTTGATGTTCAGCGAAATCATGAACAACGCCCAGCAGAAAATGGGCGGTATGATGTCGGGCAATCAAAACTGCGACAATCCCAATGGCAGTGGCAAAGGCAACACCCCCAGCGACCAAATCTCGAAAGGGCAAGGTGGCTTGAACGGTGAAATGCAAAACGCCAAGGATAAGCTAGGCAACAAAGAAGATGGCGCACCTTCGTCAAAAGATTTTGCCCAAATGGCCGCCAAGCAAGCTGCCCTGCGCAAAGCCTTGGAAGAACAACAAAAGAAACTCAAGCAGCAAGGCAAAGGCAGCAAGGAATTGCAGGACATCATCGACCAAATGGAGCGCTCCGAAACCGAATTGGTCAACAAGCGCCTGAGCAATGAGACCATGCGCCGTCAGCAAGACATCCTCACCCGCCTGTTGGAGCACGAAAAAGCCGAGCGCGAGCGCGACCAGGACGAAAAGCGCAAGTCAACCGCCGCCCAGCAGTACGAGCGCAAAATGCCACCCGCCCTTGAAGAGTACCTGAAAAAGCGCAAGGCTGAAGTGGATGCCTACAAAACAGTTTCACCAGCCCTGAAACCTTATTACAAGAGCCTGGTGGAGGAATACTTCAAGAGTTTGAAGAAATAAAACGCGGATTATTCGCGTGAAAAAAGGCCTGGGGGAGACTTTGGGCCTTTTTTTGTGCAAAAATTTGGTTGCAAGGAAACTTTCAGCCCTGCCCCGGGGTTCTTCCCACGCTCACACTGGCCATAACTCCACCACCATGAAAAAAATCATTCTCGCCAACCCTTACTTCTCTTTGTTGGCCACAGCCTGGCATTATGCCCGTGGTGAACGAACACGGTATGCGGTGATTTACAGCATGTTTGTGGTCAGCAACCTCATTTCGGCCACTAAGCCAATATTTTGGGGGGTGCTCATCAACGACATCCAACGCGACGGGCGGGCGGTGCTGCGCCATGCCTGGATATATATCGGTTTATACATGTTGCAGCATTTTGGCGACTGGCTGTTTCACGGTTTTGCAAGGGTCATGGAGCGGGAGTTGGCGTTCAACCTCAGCCGCAACTTTTTACAGGAAATGTACCACAAAACCCTGCGCTTACCCGTTAAGTGGCACCAAGACAACCACAGCGGAGCCACCATCAACCGCGTGAGGAAAGCGTATGAAGCCCTGCTCAATTTTTTTCAGGATGGTTTCCAGATCGTGCATGCCATTGCCAAATTTGGGTTCTCCTTTGTAGCCATGTTGTATTTTTCGCCCTTGTTCGGGGGCATTGCGGTGGTCTTAGGGATCATTGCGGTGTACATCACGCTCAAATTCGACAAACCCCTGATCATGGCCCGCAACGAAACCAACGAGAAAGAGCACGTAGTGTCGGCTACGCTATTCGACAGTTTGTCCAATATCATCACCGTCATTACCCTGCGACTGGAGCAAAGGATGGAGAAAACCTTACTGGCACGCGTGGGTGATGTTTTTCCGCCTTTCCGCCGCAAAATTCGCATCAACGAATGGAAATGGTTCGCAGTGGATGGCATTGTAGCTGTCATTTATTGCACCATTCTGATGGGCTACATTTACCAAAACCATACCCCTGGCCAAGTCTTTTACATGGGTGGCTTGGTGATCCTGGTTGGTTTTGTGGAGCGGTTCACTAGCGTATTTCACGACGTAGCTTGGCTATATAACCAAGTGGTGAACCAACACACTGACGTACAAACTGCCAAAAACATCACCGAAGCCTACGACCGTGAGCACTTGGCCGAAGGCAGCAAGCCATTGCCCCCCAATTGGCGTAAAATTGTGATCCAGGGGCTCAATTTCAAGCACGAATTGGAAGGGCTGGCCAATAACCAGACCCAAAAACCCGGCCTCTACGACCTCAACATCCAAATCGAACGCGGAAAACGAATTGCTCTGGTCGGCGAAAGTGGCAGTGGAAAAAGCACCCTTTTGGCCCTGCTGCGTGGCCTTTATCCACCACAAGAAGGCATCCAGGTTCAGATCGATGGGCGTGTCGCTCCTGAGAGGCTAAACGCCTTGTCGGACGAAGTGACCTTGTTTCCACAGGAACCAGAGATTTTTGAAAACACCATCTCCTATAACATTACCCTGGGTTTGCCTTTCTCAGAGGAAGACATCCGCAAGGTTTGTGAAACCGCTCATTTCAGCGAAGTGGTGGCACAATTGCCTGCTGGCCTGGGGTCAAACATCCGCGAAAAAGGAGTGAACCTCTCTGGTGGTCAAAAGCAACGCCTAGCCCTGGCTCGTGGCGTATTGGCCGCCCGCGATTGTGGCATCGTTTTGCTCGACGAACCAACCAGTAGCGTGGACCCCAAAACGGAGTCAGAAATCTATGAAAAAATGTTTGCGGAGTTCGGCGACAAGGCGATTGTGTCTTCACTGCACCGCTTGCACCTGCTTCATTTCTTCGACCACGTTTACGTCATGCAAAACGGCCGGGTGGTTGATGAAGGCTCATTTGCATACCTTCGCCAGCACAGCCCAGTGTTTCAGGAAATGTGGAGGCACCAGGAACAAATTTTAACGGAGGTGTAGCGGGGAGTAGGCTAAAAATGCTATTGTGATGTTATTTTTTGTAAAAGCTTTAGTATAGTACAACCTTAAGCTAATGGTCCAAATTGTAAATCTGCCCCAAGTTCCACGGGCTCTTTGTCTCCGTAGCTGCATTGTTCGTCGGTCAAATAGTCCACTATTTTCCCTCCTCTCCCCTTGCTATGAAGCCAAATAGCTTGCCTGGAACTTAGGGGGTATTTGTAATTCGTACCACTAGTCGAGCCAACATAAGATAAATCAATTTGCTTAAGGATTTCACAAAAAAAGATAAGTTCTCAATCCACTGAATATCCGTTTACGCGTTACAAACGCGTGTAAGATGGTTCCGGTCAAAGACCTGGAACCAGCGTCAATTTAGGGTTATGCTGGTGTCGGGTCTCCTGACCGACACCGGGCTTGCGCACGTTTGTAACGTGCTTACGAGAACTTACCATTGTTGCCGGACGAAGAAAGATACTTGCTGAAATGCAGATTGAGAACTTACAAAAAAAGAACACAAATTTTTTATAATCAGTCCCTTACATTTTTTCACTGAACCCAAATTCATTAACTTTGTTTTTTTACATCCCTTTAACTAGACTTAATCCAAATAAAACGCGAACTTTGCGCCACAAAATCCACCCAAGTATGAAACGATATCTTTTATGGGCTGGTTTACTAATCAGCTTTTTGGCTTTGAGTACACTATTGTTGTCTTGTGACGGTGACGACAATAGCGGCGGCGATGACAAAGTTTTCGACCGCAAAGCTATGTTGCGCGCCTACGCTGACCAATTGATCAAACCCGCCTTCCAGGGTTTGAAAACCCAAACGGAGGTTTTGGACGCTGCAATCATTGCACTGACCAGCAATGCCAATCTACAAAATTTATCAGCAGCACAAACGGCATGGAGCGCTACCATGACCGCTTGGCAATACGCCTCTGCTTACAATTTTGGCCCGGCGGGCGAAGAAGGCTTGAAGAAAGGGCTGGGAGAAGAAATTGCAACTTTCCCGGTCAATGTCATCAAGATTGAAAGCCGAGTGGACAAAGGCCAATGGAATTTGAATGATTTTGACCGCGACGCACGCGGTTTTTTGGCCATCGAATACCTGATTTTCGGAGAAGACCAGAGCAAGATCTTGAGTGATTTGAATAACTCCAGCCAACGCAGGGCCTTTTTGGCAGCCCTTTCCGCCGACCTGCGCAAGCGGGTTGCTGATGTTCACACCGCCTGGAATGGCAGTTATGCCGAACAGTTTGTTCAAAACAGTGGCACCGATGTGGGTAGCAGCACTGTAATGTTGTACAATGATTTTTTGCGCAGCTATGAGTTGCTTAAAAACTTCAAACTCGGCCTGCCACTTGGCAAACGCATCGGTCAAACCAAGGCCGAGCCCCAATTGGTAGAAGCCTTGTACAGTGGCCAATCGCTCAATATGTTGCGCTTGCACTTCAGCGCTTTGGAAAATATTTGGCGCGGCAAAACCAAAGCGGGGCAAGACTTTCCTGGCTTGCGAGCTTACTTGCAAACTGCTGTCGGTGGCCCAGTGCTCATCGCCAGCACCGAGGCCCAACTGATCAATGTGCAAAAAGCCCTGGTGGCAGTACCGAATGCTCCGAGTCTTAGCAAGCAAATCAGCGACAACAAAGCAGCCTTGGAAAACCTACATACCGAATTACAAAAGTTGACCCGTTTTTTCAAAAGTGACCTTTCTTCCTTGTTGGGCTTGACCATTACGTTCAGCAGCGGGGATGGAGATTGAACCCTTTAGTTGAAATATTAAGGGTTGAAGTGTTGAAAAGAGCAAGGACACTGATTGAGAATTGGGTAGGGAAAACTGGGTAAAAGGCCTATTTTTAACGCCTGTAAGAAATTTTGCTTGTTCTCAGGCGTTAATTAGGTCAAACTGTGTATCCATTGTTTGGTTCTCGAATTTGCTTGATTGTTGTCATTTTGCTCTTGCTGTGTAGCGCAGCCAGCAGGTCATCGTATCTACCTCCCGACAAACAGGCTTATCGGCTGCATTTTCAGGGGTCGATCCTGTATGGTGAGGGGAAATACCGCCAGGCGAGTGCCAATTTTGCGCGAGCTACCCAACTTTTCCCCGAGAATTTCAGTTTTGCGCTGGCTTATGGCCTGTCCTTGGGGAGGCTAGAAGAAACAGGCAAAGCACAAAAAATTTTACAAATTGCTTCGCGCCTGGTCCCTGAAAAAGATCCAGAAAGGGCACAAAAACTGGCCTTACTGACCTTTTTCAGGGGCATGGTCTTGAGTTATGGGCAGGCCCATGCGGATGCCATTCCCATTTTTCGCTCAGCCATTGTGCAACAGAAACCTTTGGAAAAGCCCTCGCTGATCAGTGTGTTTTACAATGCCCTGGGTTACTCGATTTTGCTCAACCAAAGCCACAATCAAAACCTGCGCAATTACGCCATCCCACACTACCACCTCCATCGGCGCGACATGGAACGGGCCCTAGACGCTTTTGGGCAAGCCGTGCAATCCGACCCTGATAATGTCTTGGCCCTGCACAATTACCGTCTCTTGGCGGATACCTTGAACATCCCTGTTCTCATCCCTGAGGCTGATAGCAGTTTTCTCAAAAAACGCAAATCCGCGCCCACTTTCATCAATATGCATCGCAACATCATCCGCGATTTGAACCTCAACAAAAACGATGAGTTGGTGTTTTTGCTCGACATTTCGGGCTCGATGGTCATGGAAAAAGTGGTCTGCTACAACGCTGATCGCTTCACCGCGATGAAAGATTTGTGCATGAAGATCCTGCCCGAAATCGACACCAGTGTCAGTTTGGGCATTGGCACCATCGGCGGGGTATGCGACAGCAAACCCAGTTTGTGGTTTCCAAGTGGAGGAATCAGTCGACCAGATTTGCGCTCGAAATTACGTTTCCTCATCCCCGATGGCACTACCCCCTTGCTGACCATGCTGATCCGCTGCCCGGAGTTGTTCAGCCAAGATCCCAAAAGCAGTAAAAACCTGTTTTTGATCAGCGACGGAGCCAATACCTGCCGCGAAGGCGGTCTCGACATGTGCGATTGGGCGACAAAACTGGCCGAGCAAGGCATTTCGATCAACGTGTTGACTTTCCTGAGCACCACCTCCGACAATACCGATGCTTTTGCCGAATACCTCTGCCTGGCCGAAAATACCAGGGGCAACATCATTTACCTCGATAATTATCGCTGCCGACTCGAGCCCTTCGCCTTCGATTTGGTCAAAACCTGCCAACGCAAAGTACCCGTTTTGGAAAAAAGCCAGTGTTTTCCAGGGGAAAAGAACATTTGGAATGTGTATAAGTGAACTTGAAGTGTAGAAATGTGGAAGAGAGCAGGTTCCCCGTCTCAAGTCCTAAACCTCTCAGCTACTCAATTGTTATTTTCAAAATCAACGCCGCTCACATGCATGTGCCTAAAAAAGAGATTTCTTCGGTATACTTATATCGGAGGGTCTCAAAAAGCCAGTGGTCCAGGAACGAAATAAGCGCTCATTTAAAGTGCATTGATGCATGATTCCAGCTAGCCAATGCGTCAGTCCCCGTCAGGAGACGCGGGAAAGCGATAATTGGTTATTTAGTGCTCAATGCATAGTTTATTGTAAACTTCGGAGAAGTTCCTTTCGTTGTGATTTTTGTCATAAACATGACTGCTAGCCTGACGTTGACTGACTAACATTAGGGACTTACAGCCCCACCAAACATGATGTTGACATTTATGCTACCGACGTTTGGGGCCTACAGCCCAGCCAGCATGGTGTCTTTGGATATCCTGCGCTAGGCAAATAATTCTCCGAAGTTTTCAGAATTTACATAAAGTCTATTGTTAGAGCCCCAGGTTGAATGAAATTATAGCATGCATTGAAAAGTGGAATTCTTGAGCATACTGAGTGCTGAAAAGAATTACCAACTCATCACCCCTGTAACCGTCTTTTTATTCAACTGCAAAGCCCCTTCTTTTTTGCCGGGGATGCGGGCTTGCACCATGTTTCTTTGGTCGTCAAAAAGCTCCAGCATCAGTTCGTTGCTGATCTCGATTTTGCTGACCTCTTTTTGCGCAGGGTTGGGCTTTAAGATGCAAGTGATGGTCTCGTGGGTGCTTTCGGTACGGCTGAGGGAATAATTGATGGGCTTTCCATTGACTTTCAGTTTCAACTTGCTTTTCAGGTACTTGATTATCAGGTCATTGGTTTTGGTCTTGCCATTTTGGATGGCCTCGGCGTGCTCGGCATAGCCAATCGCGGCGCTGAAGTCGTCGGCAAACAAGGTTACCGAAAACACCACTTGCTGGTTTTCTTCAAACACCTCCATCATGCTCAAATGGATGGGATGAGGGGCAAAAAAACGCAGGAAAAGGAGCAAAAGCAAGTTTGGCATGAGTGGGATTTTTTGATAAAACGCTTGTGAAGACCAAAAAGACCAAGTAAGCGCCAGTTTTTTGAAAACTTTAACCACAAGCAGCATTTTTCAGGGGCATTTTTGATCGACTGCGTCACGCGTCCAAGGTTTACCAAACTTTTGAAGTTTAGCAAACCTTGGACACGTAGCACTCAATTCTGCTTGAATAAAAGCTTGGTGCCAGGGTCCAAAATGACACTATTGGGCGCTTTTTCTAGCGGCCAGGTGAAGGTCTCCTTGACTTTGCCTACCTCGATGGTTTTGGTTTCGAGTCCTTTGCAATCGGCGTTGCGGGCTTCCATTTCTAGTTTAAAAGTGAAGGGCTTGGCCTGGGTTTGGGTGATGCTGCCTTCTACTTGTTTTTTTGAGGCGTTGTAGGTCCAATCCAATTTCAGTTCCGGGTGGCCGGGGCTGAAGACCCATTGCTGAAAAAACGCGCTCAGACTTTTGCCCGAAACTTCTTCGAATACCTGCTGCAAGTCGCGGGTCAGGGCATTGCTGCCAGCGTAACGAGCATAATAGGTGCGCACCCCTTCGCGGAAATTATCGTCGCCGATTTCCTGGCGCAGCATGTGCAAAACCCAGGCACCTTTTTGGTAGGAATTGGCGTTGAGCACCTGGTTGATGTCGGTTACGGTGGTATCCACGATGGGGGCCAGCTTGCGTTGGGCGTAGCGCATCACGGTTTGGCGTTCTTCGCGCATGCGCTCGGCGAGGGCATCATGACCAAAGCGGTGCTCCCAGTACAAATCGGTGCAGTAAGTGGCAAAACTCTCGCTGAGCCACACATGAAACCAATTGGCTTCGCTGGCCGAGTTTCCAAACCATTGGTGGGCAATTTCGTGGGCGATCAGGGCTTCTTTGTCCTGTTTGCCATTGACCGAATTTTCGAAGTAAAAAATATTGCTGGCGTTTTCCATGCCTCCGTAGCGGGTTTTGGACTGCACATTGGCCAACTTGCGGTAAGGATAAGGTCCGATGTGCTCCACAAACCAATCGAGCACCCTTACGGCCAGGCTGTAATCCAAAAAACCTTCGTCGCGGTTTTTGCTGAACACCCAGGAAGTGATAGGAATGCCCCGCACTTCACCCGCCAATTGTACCGAGAAAGGGGCCGCGCCTACGACCATGACTTTGGTGGGTAAATTGACGGTTTCTCGCCAATGGGTACGCTTGTTGAGGCCATCCAATAAGACACTTTCTTCGACTTGCAGGCCATTGCCGATCACCTGGTACTTGATCGGTGCCGTGACGATGAACTCCACCGAAGCTTTGTCGGAAGGGTGATCCACGCAGGGCAGCCAGTGGTGGGCGCGGTTGGGCCAGTTGTCGCCAAAAAAAGTGCGCTCACCATATTTATTGGCGTCGATGATCAGGCCGTCGGCGGGTTCGCCAGCGTAGGTGATGATAAAAGTATGGGTTTCGCCTGCCTGGCTGGGCGTGGGCAAATTGATGCTGAGTTTTTCGCCCGTGTGTTTGAATTCCAGTTTACTCCCATTCAGGCTTACTTGACCTACGCTCATGCCTTTTTGGCCGTTGCGCCCTACCAGGTCAAGCTGAAACTGGCTCAAACTGCGCTTGAAACGGATGCGCACCTGGGCTTCGCCTTCGATGCTGTTGTTTTGGTCCGTAAAAGTGAGGGCAAAGCGATAGTGTTGTACATCAAGATCTTGAACCTGTGGATTGTAGGCTTGGCCGAAAGCACAATTGGAGGCAAAAAGGGCCAATAGGAGAAAAAGTGAGCGCATAGCAAGGTGAATTTTGGCAAAAGGTAGTGACAATTTTTGGGGGTTTGAAGCAACTCGGCAATAGGGTGCTCGCATTCACAAAAACAAGACCTCCATGCTCAGGGCTTTGTCCACTGCGCTTGCACTGTATTCGTTGGTTTTTAGACCAAAGGTGGTGATCAGGGTATTGATCAGGAATTTTTTGGTTTTTGTTTTTGAACGGAACAATTCTCTTCGCGAGCTGAGTTTTTCCGCTTCTTTTTTACTCAGTTCGTAAATACTGTTGTAAAATTTCATTTCACAGAGGTTGATCGCGTTGTCGCTCCGGTCGATGAGCATGTCAATTTGAAAGCCTGCTTCATCAGCATTTCCGCGGACAAAAAAAGTGCTCTCGGTGGAAAAAATACCGCTGATTCCCAAGCCTTGCTTGACTTGACGGATGTGTTTGATGCAGAGCGATTCAAAAGCGAAACCTGCCCAAGACTTGTATTTTGTGGTGCTGCTCATTTGCACAAAACTACCAGCAGGGTTTTTCTGGGGATAAAACTGAAAATAGAACAGGGAGTATTCATCCACCAAGCGGTAAATGGCTTCTTTTTTCTCTTTACCAAATGGCTGGAAAATTTTGATAAACGAGCACTCTTCCAACTCAGTCAGGATCCGGGTCAAACCACCCCCATTGGATATTTTTGTGGCGTCAATGATTTCTTGACGGGTCAAACCTTTGAGTTTTGTGGACAGAACGTTCACCACCAGTTCGTATTTCTCATACTGGTCAAACAAGGCTCGATAGAGGTTTTGAAACTCATTTTTCAAGGTGCTTTTTTCCGAAAATAATATCCGATCGATGTTCTGAATCACCGATTCTCCTTTTTCTACCTCGTTCAGATAGTGAGGGATACCACCCAATACCATATATAACTGGGCAATATCATAGTCAGGAGGTTTGATACCCTTGGTATGCAAAAAATGTTTGGTTTCCCGCAAGGTGAAGGGTTCCAGGCGAATGTATTTGGTGATTCGATTGTGTAAACCCGCTCGATTATTGACCACATTGTTCAGCATCCAGGATGTGCTTGAACCGCAAACGATGATTACAATGTTTTGGTCAACTGCCCAATCGTTCCAAAAAAACTCAAATGCAGATAAAAACCCTGATTTAGGGCTATCCATCCATGGGAATTCGTCTAGGAATACCAGCTTTTTCTTGGTGCTTTTGAGAGAAATAAGATAGTTTTTCAAGAGGCGAAAACCGTCCAACCAATTGTCGGGTACTGCGATCGGAAATGTGGAATTCGATTGCTCGGTAATTTTGTCAACAAAAGCTTTAATGGTAGCTTCTTTGTTGGCATTCTTTACGCCTGTAAAATGAAAAGAGAACTGATTTTGGTACGCTTCCTTGACCAGAGAGGTCTTCCCAACACGCCGCCTACCAATGACCGCCACCAAGTCAGCTTTTGAATAGTTTTCTAAGCTCCTTAGCGTTGCCAATTCTTCTTCTCTTCCTACAAAAAAATGATCTTTACCGTTTTTCACAAAAACTTGATTTTTAGACGGTAAAGATAATAATTTCTAAAAATAGTTGGCTTAAAGTAGGTGAAAAAGGTAGATTAAGCCAACTATTGAAATGGATAATTGGCTTAAAGTAGGTAAAAAATAGGACATTAAGCCAGCTATCTTTCACGAACAGGGCTTTTTTTGGCGTTCAAAAGTTAGCATTTCTTGCCCTTATGCCTCCACAAAAAGGTCCTCCAATTAAAACTCAGAATATCTTCAATTTTGCTATGACCCTGAAAAAAATCGACTTACAGCAAAATTGCTCGAGCAAATCTGCTATACCTCTGTTTTTTTTGGCACTTATAGCAGATTTGCTCAGTTTTAACCGCTCAAAAGGGGCCTGTTCAAAAAATCGCATTCAAGCCCAGCCCCAACCAATCGCCGCGCCGGATGGCCCCAAAACCAGGCTGGTTGAAAAATTCATTGATGGTGGAGCCTGGTGCCGCTGCGCCCAAATCACCCTGCCGCCAAGTGTAGTGCAAGAGCAACTTCAAGCGGCGTTCTTGTAAATGCCAATTGAGACCCAGATCATAGCTGGTATCTTCTCCCTCAAACATGCGCAACTTTGTGGCTTGGGCCTGGTCAAATGCAGACATGGCCCCACGAAAACGCATCAACATAAAAGCAGGCTCTAGGTAGCCATTCTTTTTTAGTTTGAAAGTCAAACCACCCCGCAAGTGCCCAACCCAGGACTTTTGACTGATGTCTTGGGTCCCATTTTGGCCTGTTCTGGCCAATTGGTGGTATTCGGCATCAAAATTCAGCACACCATAATTCAATAAAACATCGCCGCCCAAGCTGGTATTGGTTTTGAAAAAATCAGTTCGCCCCTGCCAGGTACCGTCCAAGGCCAGGCTGATGCCTTTGCGGCGACCATAAAAATTCATCAGGTAGTTGATGGCGTACTGGCTCATCTCCGGATCGCCAATCGACAGGGCTGCCCGGTAAGCCAGCATGGGGGAATACTGCTGCCCTGTGGATTGCCCATTGTTGCTCAGATAAGCGGGGTTGAAGATGCCCAGGTTGTAGTTCAGTACCAGTTTTTTGGATTGGTTGAACAACAAGCCCCCCAAATTGGCTCCCACCACTCGTCCGGGGCCCACACCCACGATGTGCTGGCGCAGGTAATTTTGGGTTTGCGATTTCTCCATCGAAGCGACGGTCCAGGCTGCTGTAATGCTTTCGCGACCCACTTGTGGACGAAAAAAGCCAGCAGTGAGAAACATCGACTCCTTTTGGGGTTTTATGCGCCAATCCATGAACCCATCAAAAAGCCCAAAACTGGGATTGGCCCCGTTGTTGGCCACGCCTAACGAAGAGTTGAGCACATCTTTTCCGGCACCATCGTAAGCAAAAATCAGGTTGAAACGCAAACGATCATAAGGCTGCATGCGAAAACCCAAACGAGCCCTCCGGAAAATGAAGTTCAAACGGTCATCCACTTTTTCATACAGCTTTGTCTGGCTATTGTACACCTGGTGGTTCATGCTGTACACACTCCAAAGCTGAAAAGAAGCAAAGGGTTCAATTCGCCAATTGGGGCGGTTTTGGACGATGCCGTTGGTGTCGCGCTGGGCGAACAAGGTGGAAAAGGCCAAGAAACAAGCTGCAATAAACAGTGCAATGCGAAAAGTTTTCATGACCGCAAAAATAGCAGGAAACACTTACTCCAAAAGCTCATCCACGTCCTCCGGAAAAATTTCTACCAAACCCGTATTGACTTCATAAGGAGCGGAATGCACCCCGTGGCGCAGGTACTTGGCGGGCATTGCATTGGCATTGTGGGCCATGTCCCAGAGAAATTGGGAGCCGTACCAGATGAATACCTCGCGTTTTTGCTCAACGAGGTATTGGATTACGCCTTCTTTCATGAGCCGCAGCAATGTTGGCTCTGCATCGACATTGGTGACCAAGACTTGGCCTGCCTTGTTCCGCTCTTTGACCGCCAGGGCAATGCCGGGGCCAGTTTCGGAAGTAAAACCTGACACCGCCAGCAAGTCGGGATAAGTGCTGATCAGGTCAGAAGTGACCCTCGCGGATTCCTCGATGGTGTTTTTGCACTCGTATTTGCCTACGAACTCAATGCCTGGATATTTCTTCAAAGCATCTTGCAGCCCTTGAAAACCCGCCTCTTCGTTGCTCATGCCCAAGATGCCCAGGGCGGCCACTTTGCCCTTGCGACCTTTGGCCAGCTTGACGATGGCTTCGCCTTGCTTGTAGCCCATTTGGTACCAATCGGAGCCCAAAAAGCAATGCCGACGGCAATTGGGAATGTCCGAATCATACACCACCGTGGGAATACCCGCGTCCACCGCTTTGTTGATGACGGTGGCCAAGCCGGGATCGGTACCATTGATCAACAGGCCTGTGGGCCGGGTGGAAATGACCTGCTCAATGGCGGCCACCTGCCCTGGAATGTCCCAATCAGGCGGGCCTACGATGCTGACTTTGACGCCCCGGGCTTCGCCCCATTTTTTGAAAGCCACTTGGTCGTGCCTTACATAAAAAGGTAGGGCAGCGGCGGTGGTGACCATCACGTATTCTTCGTTTTCGATGTTTTTGAGCATTTCGCTGGCGGCTTCGCCCTTCCTGCGCGGGGTGTTGGAAGCCGAATCACGCGGCGGGCCTTCGCAAGCGAGGCCAAAAAGTAAGAGCAGGAAAAAAAGGCTGAATTGGATTTTCATATGTAAAGAGATGAAAGTTGAAGATTGAATAAGGTCAAAAACTTCAGGCTGGTTTTGCACACATGAGTCATGGTAAGCATCATGCTGGCAATCCGCGAAAATCTGCGTCATCCGCGTCATCCGCGTGCTAAAATTGCGCCGCACAGCGGTGCTTGGAGTAGGTAACGTAGACACTGATAATCTGCGGCCTTATCGGCCTGCCCTGTTGCGCAAAACCACGTCAAAACCAATGGCGGCTACCAAAATCAAGCCCAAAATGATGTCTTGCCAAGCCCCGGAAACCCGGGCCAAAACCATGATGTTGGCGATCAGCCCCATGAAAAGCGAGCCCAAAAAAGCACCCAAAATGCGCCCTTGACCACCTGATAAGCTGGCACCCCCCAAAATGACGGCAGTGATGACCCGCAATTCGGTGCCTTTGCCCATCGAGGAAATCGCCGCGCCCAGGCGGGAAGTGAGCAAAATACCAGCCACCCCTGCCAACAGCGCGGACAGCACAAAGCCATACAATTTCATATTGCCCACCCGGATGCCCGATAAGTCTGCGGCCCTTTCGTTGCCGCCGATGTAGTAGTAGCGCCGGAAGAAAATGCTGCGCTTGAGCAACAAATGAAAAACCAACAGCAAGGCCAACATCCACCAAATCGGCGACTGCACCTTGAGCATTTTACTTTGGCCAATGTAAATAAAGGAATAGGGCAAATCTTGAATGCCCGAACCCGCGACCAATAACACCAAACCCCGCACAATGCCCATTGTAGCCAGGGTTTGGATCAAGGCATTGATGCCGATGCGCGCAATGAAAAAGCCATTGAACCAACCAACTGCCAATGCGGACAACAGAGCCACCACCACCGCAATGGGCATGGGATAGCCCTGCACCAGCATCCAGGCCGCCAAACTGCCCGACAAGGCCAAAACCGAGCCCACCGAAAGGTCAAAAGTGCCCGCGATCATCAAAATCATCATGCCGATGGCGACGATGGTTTCGATGCTGACATTGAGCACGATTTGCTGCAAGTTGTCGAAAGTAGGAAATTGTTGGGGAAAAGCCAGGCTGGCCCCGATGCCGATGAGCAGAATCAGGATGCCGAGGGTGGCTACACGGTCTTGTAAAAGCTGTTTCATTTTGTCTTTCGATTGATGTAAGTTGGACTGGTTTTAGGAGCAGGGGAATAATTTAATTCATGCCAGCAGCCAGGCGCAAAATGCCTTCTTCCGTGGCCTCGGCGGCATTCAATTCGCCGGAGATTTGGCCTGCGCAGAGCACCACAATGCGGTCAGCAAGGGCCAGTACTTCGGGCAGTTCGCTGGAGATGAGTAAAATGGCAGTGCCTTGAGCGGCGAGTTTTTGCAACAATTGGTAAATTTCAAATTTGGCCCCCACATCAACCCCATGCGTAGGTTCATCTACGATCAGGACCTGTGGTTTTTTGCTCAACCAGCGGCCCAAAACGGTTTTTTGTTGGTTTCCGCCGCTGAGCAAGCGCACCACTTGTCGCAGGCTGGGGGCCACAATGTGCAAGTCGTCAAATTGCTGCTGGGCCAGTTTTTGCCGATGCGCTTCGCCTTCGCCGCCGCCCCAGTTAGCGCCTGCGAATTGGGCCGCCAGGATGTTTTCGGCTACGCTGTGATCTGGGAAAATGCCCTGGCTTTTGCGTTCTTCGGGTACGTAAGCTAAGCCAGCGGCGACCGCATCAGCGGGGTGCGAAAAGCGTTTTTGCTGGCCATTTACCCAGATTTCACCACTTTCGTAGCGGTCCATACCAAAAATGGCGCGGGCTACTTCACTGCGGCCTGCGCCCACCAAACCTGCCAGGGCCAGGATTTCGCCCCGCTGTAATTTGAAGTGGATGTTTTGGAATTTCAACCCGCTCAACCCCTTCACCTCCAAGGCTACTTCGTTGCTGGTCGATTTTTGATTTTTCACCAATTCGCCCAAGTCCCGGCCCACCATGAGTTTGATCAACTTGGGCGAATCGGCTTCTTGAGCGGGCAAAGTAGCTTGGTAGGCCCCATCCTTGAGCACCGTGATGCGATCGGCGATGGCAAAAATTTCGGCTAAACGGTGCGAAATGTAGATGATACCCACCCCAGTTTTTTTCAAGTCTTTGATCAGTCCAAACAAGTGCTGGGTTTCACGCTCGGTGATCGAGGCGGTGGGTTCGTCCAGGATCAATATTTTGGGGTTTTGGGCCAGGGCCTTGCCAATTTCTACCAACTGTTTTTGGGCAGCTGACAAGTCTTCGACCAGGGTTTGTGGGGCTAGTTCGCCCAAACCAACCCTGGTCAAAACACCTTTGCTGTCGGCATACAACTGCGCATAATCCAAGAACCCCCAGCGGTTTTGGGGCTGGCAATTGGCGTAAATGTTCTCGGCGATGCTCAGGTTGTCGCTCAGGCTGCGCTCTTGATAAACAATTGAAATACCTAGGTTGCGGGCCTGGTTGAAATCCTGGATCGCTTGAATTTGCCCTTCCAATACGATTTCGCCACCAACGTCGGGCTGCAAGTTGCCCGCCAAGATGTTCATCAAAGTACTTTTGCCCGCGCCATTTTCGCCACATAGGGCGTGTACTTCTCCGGAATTGAGGGTAAAAGACACGCCTTTGAGCGCCTTGACTCCAGGAAAAGTTTTGCTGATGTTTTTGAGTTCGAGCAGGTGCATAACAAAGGTGTTACTTTAGTTATGAATTATGAGTTATGGGTTATGAGTGGGGGACTCGCTCGCAAGTTTTGAGCTACATCAAGCGCTTACTTGCATAGTTTGGGATTTTTGAAATTTGCAATCTCCAAAAGATAGCCATTTTGTCGTCACCAGCCGCTGAAAACGCCGGATTTTACTCATCATTCGTGTTGATTTAGGTAAAATCAGCCAGTCGAATCACTTCATTGCGCTTGGCCGACTCGTAGGCGGCAAAAACCAGGCGCACGGTTTCGAGGTTGTCGCGGCCAGTGGTTTCGCAGTGCCCTCCGCGCAAGCCTTGGGCGATGTCGCGGTTGCAGTCCACGATCGAAGCGTGTACTTGGGCGTAGTCAGGATTGGCCCAGGCGTAAAAAGTGGGCACGGCCTGGATTTTTTCCACCTTGCCCTCGCGGTCAACGATCGTGATCCAGCCGTCGTAGCCCAGGCTTACGCTCCCCTTGCTGCCTTCGATCATGGCAAAGGTTTGGGGGAAAGGCTCTGGGTCTAGTTTGCTAAAAAACGACATTTCTACCACGCATTGGGCACCACTTTTCATGCGCATCAGCACCGTAGCCACGTCCTCGCCTTTCACTTTCGGATTGGCCGATTGGGTGAGGCAGTAAATGCTTTCTGCCTCGCCCATGATGGCGCGAGCGGTGTCGAGCACATGTGAGCCGATGTCAGTCAGGATGAGTTGCTCCAATTCCGCCAAAAAAGGTTGGTTGTCGAAAATCGGAAAGGCATGGGTATGCGCAATTTTGCCCTTGAAAACTTCGCCAATCAGGCCTTCGTCCACCACTTGTTTGACCTTGCGCAGGGGAGCCTGCCAACGCCAGTTTTCATTGATGAACAAGGGCACACCTTGGTCTTCGCAGGTTTTGACCATGCTTTTGGCTACTTCCCAATTGGGCCCCATCGGCTTTTGGCACACCACAGGCATGCCTTTTTTCGCAGCTTTTTCCACAAAAATGGGATGGGTGTCCACATCGGTAATGATGTCCACAAAGTCGAGCTCTTCGTTTTCCAGCAGGGCATCTACATTGTCGTAAGCCTGCTCAATGCCAAATTTGGAGGCCATGTCCTTGGCTTTGGACAAGGTGCGGTTGTAGATGGCTACCGGAGTCAACCCACCCACCTCAAACCAGCCCGGAATCTGGTAATTGGCCCAAAAACCTGCGCCAAAAACGGCGTAGCGTAAGTTTTTCATAATTTAAAATTGTCGTCAAAACCTTGCTTACTTCTCAACCCCTCAACTTCTCAACCTCTCAACTCAAAAATCACTTGTTGGTGATGTCCCGCACCTGCTCCTTGATGTCGTCCATCTCAAAAATTTTCTGCCAGCCTTCCTGGAACAAAAGTGGCTTGGCGCGCTTGGAGATTTTGTAAGCAGCATCGGAGAAAGTACCGTTGACTTCTTTGAATAAAACCGCGATTTGGATGCGCAAGTGGCCCAGCACGAAATCGCGGGCAGCGGCTTCGGGTACGCCCAGAGTGATGATGCGGTCGTAGCCTTCTTTCACCACTTCCATGCAGGTTTGGGCCAGGGTTTCCACCATTGCGGGTTCCAGGATGGCCATTTGCTCAAGGGTGATGCGGTGGGTTTTGTCGATGGGCGCGTACATGTCTTGCGACACTTTTTCACCCAACTGGTAATGCAATTCATTGCCATGCATCAAAGCTACCACAATCGACTGTTTAGCCGAAATTCCGCCGTAAAAGTCGCGGAAAGCCTGCTCGGTAGGCTCCCAATTGAAAATACTGGGGTGACAAGGGTGAGCGATGACGTAACCCAGGTCATCGCGGTGGGCGATAACGCCGTCGAGTGGAGCGGCAGGATCCAGGGTCATGACCAAGGCTCCGGGCTTCATCATCGGGATCAGGTCTTGCGAAATGCGGCCAATGGCCACATCGGGCACGGCCAGGATCACCACGTCTGCTTCGGGGATGACGTCTTCCTGTACGCTGACTTTCACGCCGCGTTGAGCCAAGTTGGCAATCCCTTGTTCGCTTACTTCCAGGTAGCTCAAGCGGTATCCTGGGGTGTGGAGAAAGTTGTCGGTGAGGCGGCAGCCCATTTTGCCACCTGCGCCTACTAGTGCAATGTGTTTCATATTGTCCAGTTATGGTTGTTGAAAATGGTTTTCAAATAGCTGAGGCTTTGTTTTTCCCATTCCCATTCCAGCTTGAGCGTGTCGGTCGCCTGTTCCTGAGGGATGGGCCAATGTTCCAAGATAGCCGTTTGGCAATGACCATGCAGCATGATTTTTTCTAAAACCCAAGGCAAGTTCATTTGCCCTTGTCCTGCGGCTGCACCAAGTACGGTAAAGCCCATTTTGTGCCAAACCCGCTGGATGGTGTAATCCTTGATGTGCAGGTTGAGCGTGTAAGGGGCCAGGGTCTCGACTACGGTTTGAAGGTTTTCGCCCGCGCCGAAGGAATTGACGGTATCCAGGCAAATGCCCACCTGGGGAAAGTCCAATGTTTTGACCAAATAAACCAAGACATCAACGCCAAAGCGGTCGTGGTTTTCGATGGCCAATTGTACCCCATGATCGCGCAAGTGGGGTAAGCTTTGCCCGATGGTGTCTATGGTTTCCTGCACTGATGGCTCATGGTCCGCTGTGTCAATGACCACCCGCAGGATTTTTGCCCCATGTTCAGCGGCCAGGCGGATGTAGTTTTGTAAATGGTCTGGTTTGATGCCACGAGTGCCCAGTTCAAAACGCATTGCTCCTGCCTGGACCAGGGCTTTCAGTTTTTGTCTTTCGCTTGCTGGGGTTTGGTCAAATGGCAGGTTGTCACCAATCTGGAGCAAAGCGATCTGGTGTTCTTGGACTTTTTCAATCAGGTCCTTGAGCCCCCATTTGGTAGGTGAGCTGAAGCCGAGTAGTCCGACTGACCAAGGGAAGGTGTAGCTGCTTAGTCCGAGTTGCATTTTTGAGATTAGGTTAAAATTAAAGGTTAAAAGGCTGTGCTTGACTTTGACTTTTTGACTTTTTGACTTACGACTTACGAGTGACGACTTACGACTTACGAAGTAGGGCTCGCATTGAAGATTTTCCAGTAATCTAAGCTTCTACTTACGGATCAGCCTTTTTCGGATGTTTTTTGGCTTGTATGCTTTCTGAAACTCTTTTTGTGCTGCTTACAAAAATGGCAACGAGTTCATTATTCTCTTTCAATATTTCTGCCATTTTATCTTGACTGAACCAATCCCTTTTTGCAATTAACTTCAAACAAATCAAAGTTTCACGGAGCTCTTTTGTACAGATTTTCAACTTGTGTAAAAAATCTTCTTTTGATTCGGCTGCAAGTGCTTCACCATAATTTAGCGCTGGCGATGTACCAGAGCGAAGTAGTTGCCCAGCTAAATGTTTTCCTGCTGGAGTTTTGGGCAATTTCTCCGTTACATCAATAATGCGTGAAGCAAAATCAATTAACCGATCTTCCAGTTTTTGGTTTTCTACTTCACTATTCTTCTCCATTGTTCAATTTTTTTAAAGAAAACATCGTCCAAAAATCCTTTCCGTCCCCACGAATCTTCCCCAACCACAATTCCCTCTAGCGAGCCCCACCTTCGTAAGTCGTAAGTCGTCACTCGTAAGTCGTAAGTCAAAAAAATCAACGTCAAGCACAGCAATTCAACCTTCCAACAGCCCATCCGTACCCACCAATCAAACCCATCCACAACTCTCCCCAGCGAGCCCCACCTTCGTAAGTCGTAAGTCGTCACTCGTAAGTCGTAAGTCAAAAAAATCAACTTCAAGCACAGCAATTCAGCCTTCCAACAGCCCATCCGTCCCCACCAATCAAACCCATCCACAACTCTCCCCAGCGAGCCCCACCTTCGTAAGTCATAAGTCGTCACTCGTAAGTCGTAAGTCAAAAAAATCAACTTCAAGCACAGCAATTCAGCCTTCCAACAGCCCATCCGTACCCACCAATCAAACCCATCCACAACTCTCCCCAGCGAGCCCCACCTTCGTAAGTCGTAAGTCGTCACTCGTAAGTCGTAAGTCAAAAAAATCAACTTCAAGCACAGCAATTCAGCCTTCCAACAGCCCATCCGTACCCACCAATCAAACCCATCCACAACTCTCCCCAGCGAGCCCCCTTCAAATCATATGTCGTATCTCGTCTATGGTCTATCGTATGTAAAAATCAACAACCTCCAAAATCCCCGTCTCCTCCCCCACATTCCCAGGAAAAACCACATAATGCAGCCCAGGAAACCGGCTCTCTTCCCCAAGTTCCCAGACGGGTACGCCGGGAATTACTTGCCCCATCACTTTGCAGCGGCGCACACCCAGGCCGCGTGTAGCCAGGTCATACGAGGTATTGCCTCCTTTGGCGATCAAAAACCGGGGGCGCACTTTCAAACTGCCAATCCGCAAGCTCAACGCAGCGGCGATTTGATGGCCCAATTCTAGGTTCTCAGCGGCATTGCCCAGGGTTTTGAGGGTACGCGAGGTGTAAACCAGGGCATTTTGACCGTTGATTAGGGCTTCCTCCAAGATTTTTTGCTGCATCTTCATGGCTTCACCGCCTTCCAGCAGGTCTTCAATCGACCATTCCAGGCACAGCAAATCGGGGTGGTTTTTTTTCAAAACTTCCAATTGGGCGGTCGTTTTGGGTACAAAAGAACCTGCCACGATCAAGCCACCCGTTTTCGCGTCAAGGTGCGGAGGCAAGTAAGCAGGGCTGGGAAAACCCCGTAGCAATTCCAAAACCACCTGCACCCAAGAGGCTGCGCTGCGGGTCAAAATTCGTTTTCCTTGGGCGCTTGCTTCCAACCAGGCTTGGGCCAGGGGGCGCAAATCATCGAGTACTTCAGCATCGGCGCTCAGGACTTGGCTGTTTTGCAAACGCAGGATTTTTTGCAGCAAATCGGGGCTTTGTAAGTCCTGCTTGCGCAAATGTTGCACTGCACTCGCAGGAATTTTACCTCTTGTTTTTTCCTCCACCCATTCGCGCAAGTTGGAACTGCCAAAACCCAGGGCCGGATCAAGGGCGAAAGGCGTTTCACCAACGGGAATCAAGTGATCTTTTTCTTGGAAATAGTGTACTTCATCAATCGTCACCCGACCACCTTCGCGAAAAAAGGGCAAAACAAACCAGGCGTCAAACTTTTCGCCAAAGCCTGCCTCCAAGCCCTCCAACTCGGCGGGAAAATGCGCTCGCAGGGTGGAATCACCCCGGATGATGATTTCCAGCTTGAGTCCTAGTTTTTGGGCCACTTCTTTTAGGTTTTGGCCCACCTGTCTCATCAAAGAACGTGCTTCCTGCTCTACCAAACTACGGGTGTTGCAGATCAAGAAAAAAAGTGGATCAGGCCCCAGCAACTCGGCCTCCAGGCCTTCCTGGTCCCAAACTGTGAGGATGGGCACCTGGCTGACCGTTTGGCTGCCCGTGGGGTCATCGTCCAAGACCACCACTTTGAAATTATTGTTCATTGTCCTGTTAGCTCCAGTTGTACGCAATCGGTTTCCGAGGCACTGACAAACAGGGCGCGTTTGCCCAGGGTGCCCTGGTGCAAATTTGGCGCGGTAGTAATTTCGGCGGCGTCCAATTCGGCTTTACTTTTAGCCACATCGTCCACCAGCAGGCAAAAATGGTGCAAGTGCTGGCCTTTTTCCTGCACAGCTTTCGCCAATGGAGAATCGGGGACCAAGGGCTCGACCAATTGCAAATGGGTGTTGTACAAATCCAGGTGGGTCAGCAAAACCGCACCATCGTTGACTTTTTCAGCCAAAATCACTTGAAAACCCAGCTTGTCGCGCCAAATTTTCAGGGCAGCCTCGGTATTGGGTACCGCAATGGCGAGGTGGTCTAAACCTTTGAAATTCATAGTCTAGCTATTTTGCCCGGATAACCGGATTTTCCAATCGGCCAATGCCTTCAATTTCACAAACTACGGTATCTCCATCTTGTAAAAATACTTGCGGATTGCGGAAAAAACCCGTGCCTTCCGGCGTGCCAGTCGTCACAATGTCGCCGGGGTGCCAAGCCATGTATTGGGTCACATAACTCAACAAATAAGGCAGGCGATGCACCCAGTCTTCGTTGGAGCTGTCTTGCAAGGCTACGCCGTTGACGAGGGTGCGGAGCTTGAGTTTTTCAGGGTGTGGAATTTCATCTTTGGTCACGATACAGGGCCCCAAGGGCGAAAAAGTCTCGAAGTTTTTACCCAAGGTGATCTGGTTGTCCTGAAACTGTACATCACGGCCCGATACATCGTGCTGGATGGTGTACCCAAAAACGTGGTCCATGATTTCGTCTTCCCCCACCAGAAAGGCTTTTTTGCCAAAAACTACTGCAAACTCCACTTCATAATCCACTTGCAGGGACTGCGGAGGCAGGCGAATGGCTTCACCCGGTCCGATCACACAAGAAGGCAGTTTGGAAAAGAAAAAAGGGAACGCCGTGTGTTTGGCGTTTGGGTTTTCGTTGAAATGCCCTTGGTAATTGACACCTGAGCAAAGGATTTTTCCCGGCACCAAGGGGGCGAGGATTTGCACTTCTGCAAAAGGAATCAAGTGTTCCGGCTCAACCTTGGCAAGTAAACCCCTGGCAATGTCAAGGGCTTCTTCAGCGCCAATGATGAAACTGAGCATGTCTTGGCAAAGTGGGCTGCCGGAAAGCTGCAAATCGATCAGCTTCCCGGCTTTTTCCACCCCAATGGTGTGTTTGTTGTGATACTTGAACGTGTAAAGCTTCATGTGCTTGCAGGTCTAAGGGAGCTTAAAAACTAGCGGATTAAAATTCCTTTGAAATATTTATCGGGCTGCATGGCCAATTGGCTGAAAATCTCCGGGCCTCGCCACATGTCCAGCTCAGTTGCCATGTCTGCGAATTTGAGTTTGCCGGAATACAGCAGCTCAATGGCCTCTGGAAAATCCCCTGCTTCGGTACGGCTGCCCAGGATCGTCAGTTCTTTGCGGGTAAAATCCAGCCCTGGAAAAGACACCGGAGTGCCGCGTTTGACCAAACCCAGGATCACAATGCGGCCACCCGCAGCCACGAGGTCTACGGTTTGCTCCATCACCGCAGCTACGCCCGATGCTTCGATAACCACGGGCATGCCTTCGCCATTGGTCAACTCGAGTACGTTTTGCAGGAGGTTTTGGTCCGAAAGCAGGGTTTCGGCACCCAAGAAACGCGCTACTTCCAAACGGGCAGGGTTGATGTCGCAAGCCACCACACGAGCCCCCCTTTCACGGGCAATCTCGATGACATTGAGGCCAATGGGGCCGCAACCCATCACCAAAACGGTATCCTCAGCCGTAACCTGGCCACGATTGCAGGCGTGAATGGCAATGGTGATTGGCTCGGCCATTGAAGCCTTGCTGAGTGACATGTCGACAGGAACAGGGTGGATGTTTTGTACGGGAGCCAACACGTAATCGGCATAACCTCCAGGCAGTTGATTGCCAATGATGGTCAAATTGGCGCAGCAGTTGGGCTTGCCCACCCGGCAAGGGTAGCAAGTGCCGCAGCCAATGAAAGGTTCAATGGCCACCTTTTGTCCTTCATTCAAGCCCTGGATATTTTCACCAAATTCCACAATGCGCCCTGCAATCTCATGTCCAGGTATGCAGGGATAAATGACGTATGGATTTTTGCCGCCGTAGATGTATTGGTCGCCTGCGCAGATGCCCGCAGCACCTACTTCTACCAAAACCTCGTTGGGGCCTGGCACCGGACGGTCCATGTTTCCCACAAACATTTCAAAAGGCGCAGGGCAAATCACAGCTTTCATGGCAGCACAGGTTTTAGGTCCAGCCATTCGCCGGGCTTCATCACCTGGCAATTGGGCGGCACAAACTCTCCCCTGCTCTGGGCTTCAGCGTACATTTTTTGAAAGGTTTGGACATCCTCACAAGCAGCGTTGTAGTAATGACAGGGCAAAACAGTGTCCAAACCCAGCCATTGTGCGGCCAATAAGCCCTCGCGAGGGTCCATTTCGCCTGTCAGTATCTCGCCAGCCATCGTGAACATCGGAAACAACTCCACGGGCTGGGCAATGCCGATGGCACCATGCGTGGGCCTATACAAGTCGCCGATTAGTTTCAAATCGGAAAAAAGAGCCGTATCGCCGTAGTGATAAAAGCGAATGCCTTCGTCCACATGCACGATGAAGGCATTCGGCACCCCGGAGGCAAATTGGCCGTTGGGCAGGTACAAAGTGCTCCAGTGGTGGCATTCTACGGGGTGCACCACGATGCCATTGACCCGCACGCGAATGTTCCAGGTGGTGGCTTGGATCTGCTTTTCGGGGATGCCGCGTTGCAACAAGTCGGCTTTGATCTCGGCTCCGCATACTACCGGGGCTCCAGTGCGCAGCGCAATCGCCGCTGTATCGCCATAATGATCGATCGCTGCGTGGGTCACGCAAATCAGGTCCACCTTGTCAAACTCCGTGGATTTGATCGGGCAACCTGGCGATGAGTCGATGAAAGGGTCGATCAGGATGCGCTGGCTGCGGGAGTTGATGATCTCATAAGCGGCCACGCCCAGGAAACGCAGTTTGGCAGCCATTTAAGTATGTTTAAAATTATTTATTTGCCGTAAAACGGCCCAATTTCGCCTACTCTTCGTTAGGAAAATGCTCATTATGCGCTGCATAACTCCGCTTTTCCTGCCTCGATTAGTCAAAATTTGACTCGTTTTCCAGCTAAATCTCCAATATTTAAACATACTCTTAAAAAGTTGCTTGCAAGGATTTCACCATCCATGCCATCGCATCATTATAAGGCGTGGGAATGCCCATTTTTTTGCCCATTGATACGATTGCACCGTTGATTACGTCGATTTCGGTTTGTCGGCGGGCTTCTATGTCTTGGTACATGCTCGATTTGCCGCCCACTGCGTTTTTCAACACGGTGGTGATGGCGGTCCAACGTTCGTCAAAGTCAAGTGGAACCCCTTGGGCTTTGGCCACTGCTACCATCTCGTGCAAGAGGGCCGCCATGAGTTTTTCCATCGAATCGTGCTCTACTAACATGTGGGCTTGAAACTGCAAAATGCCGGATGTAGGTAAAGTGCAAACGTTCAAGGCCAATTTGGCGTAGATGTCGCGTACAATATTGTCGGAAACCGTGGTTTGCAGGCCAAAAGCGTTGAAAGCTTTTGCCAATTCATTCAGAATCGGATCAGCAGGTCCATTAGGATTGCCAATGAATGCGATAGGATTCCCAGCTTGCTTCACCTGCCCCAAGCCCAAAGTAGTGCCGCTGATGTAAGTGACCCCCAAACGCACCCGTTCTGGGCCGAGCAATTCAGAAATCAACGGGCCATTGCCCCAGCCATTTTGCAGGGACAAAACAATGGTATGGGGACCAATACAAGGCATGGCTTTTTTAACCGCTGCTTCAGTATGGAAACATTTAACAAAAACAATCGCCACGTCCACGATGCCAACGCGCTCAGGTTGCGAAGTGGCTTCAACCTGAATGGTATCGGTATTGCCTTCTTTGTCGGTGATTTGCAGGCCCTTGGTGTTGATTTGAACAATACTTGGCTCGTGGACATCAATGAGGGTGACGGCATGGCCCGTTTGGGCCAGCCTACCGCCAAGGATGCTGCCCATTGCGCCAGTTCCGCCAATAATTGCGAATTTCATGAAAATGTTTTCTGTTTGTTTCGTACGTGGGTAGCCCGGGGCAAATATAATTGGTAAAATTTCAGCCCTCTAATCAGTATTTTTGCGAGCTATAATACTATTTTTGCAAGAAATTGCTTACTTGTGAAAATCGTATCAGCTTCGAGCAAGATTTGCACCATACCAGGCTATGAAACCTACCTTTCGTAAACTAGACAGTCCCATCGGTGGTTCTTTTTTGATCAAGACCGATGACATTCCACTGCACAATCCCTGGCATTACCATCCAGAAATTGAGTTGATGTATTTTCATCGTGCAGTAGGTTCCCGTTTCATCGGCGACAACATCGGCAAAATCAATGAGGGTGAAATGGTTTTGATTGGTAGCAATTTGCCCCATTGCATCCAACGCAATTGGCAACACTACAAGCAAGCCATTCACGACAGCCCACAAGTGAAAATCATCCAATTTTTACCCGACTTTTTGGGAAAAGACTTTTGGCGCAGCCCAGAGATGCAGGGCTTGCAGCGGTTTTTCGATACCGCAGGCGAAGGTTTGCTTTTTTCCCCGCAAGATTTAGGAGAGTTGGGTTCGCGTGTACTTGGCCTTGTTGACCTCAGCCCAGCGGCGCGCTTGTTGGAGTTGCTGAATGTGTTGCTGTGCTTGTCTCAAACCCCCAGCAAACCACTCGCCAGTACCGCTTTTGTGGAGACCTACAGCCAATCGCATCACCATAAGTTGAATCGGGTGTACGAATACTCGGTTAACCACTTCATGGACAAAATTCTCATTTCGGACGTAGCCAAGTTGGCACATTTGACCGAGGCCGCTTTTTGTCGTTTTTTCAAACAACACACAGGAAAAACCTACATCCAGTACCTGGCTGAGTTGCGGATCGCTTTTGCCTGCAAAATGCTGAGTGAAAACCAGCACACCATCCGCAGCATTGCCGCTGAATGTGGGTATCAAAACCTGTCTTTGTTCAATAGGCAATTCAAGGAGATTAAAAAGATTACGCCTAGCGTGTTTTTGGAGAAAGCATCAGAAAAGGCTTAGTGACAAGCCACGAATAAACCTTACCAAATCGCAACTGCGTTGCCTCGCTGCGCGAGGCCATTTTTGGAACACGGATGACACGGATTACGCGGATTTACACGGATTTCCAGCATGACGTTGACCATGATGTTGACAACTAGCAATTAAAAAAATTGGAAAGGTTTATTTTTGAACCGTTACTTAGGGTCGCGAAGCGGGCCAATTCTGAAAATTCTTTAAAATTCACGTTTGGTCAACGTCATAGGAACAGGAAAGAAATAAAGTGGACATCTTTGACTTTTGATTAAGCCCTTTGTGTGGCACCGTTATCGCCAAAATCACGGTCAAAATCATGCTGGAAATCAGTGAAAATCAGTTTTATCCGTTTCATCCGTGTTCCCAACTAGCCTCGCGCAGCGAGGCAACCAAGATGTCCAATTTATTTAATCTGCGGCCCATACAAGAAATCCCGTAATTCTGGTATTCTGCAAATTCTGGTTTAGACAAAATTCTGGTTTAGACAAAAAATTCTGGTTTAGACAAAAAAAACTCGCTTGATTGTTGGGACCGCCTTGCTCCGAAGTTTTCACTACTCCGGGAACTAAAAAGCGGAATTATGCTTTTATCTGTAAACTTTGTAAATTGTGTCGCTTGCCAGAAAACCCCTGCTATTTTGCATCCAAGCCAAAAGTAACCCACGAACCTTTATGAACATCAACAATTTCCCCAGTGATTTGCTGGAAAAAAAGGAAAGACTAGCTTCTGCTGTTGCCCAGTTGAAAACAGAATTTGTAGCCCTGGATGGCGTGATTGACGAGATCGCCGACTTGATGCTGCCCTGGTGGCTGTTTCCCGACTCCCAATTGCGGCCTACCATCATCAACTTGTGGGGCATGACGGGCAGTGGCAAAACGGCCCTGATCCGCCGCCTAGCAGAAACCTTGAGCTATGACCATGCCTTGCTGCGATTCGACATGGGCGAATTTGGTACTTCGGGCACTTTTCTCAAATATATCCTGTCCAATCAACTGTCTCAGTTCAACGAAAAAGCGCCGATTTTGCTTTTCGATGAATTCCAATTTGCCAAAACCCTGGATGAAGGCGGCCGCGAAGCCAATAACATTGCCTTGAGGGCTATTTGGGACCTGCTGGACAGCGGAATCATCAACGTAGAATCGAGTTCCAACGTCTATTATATTGGTCGGGCCTACCGGGCAGTCAAGCTCATTGAGCGCTGTATGGCCCAGGGAGTTGTGATCAAAAAAGGCCGCATTGTAGAAGGCACCGAGGTCGTGAAATCGATGTTTGGCGACTTTGTGATGGGATATTACGATGGCAGTGTGGACCGTAGTGAGGGCGAGCCCTACAAAGATGAAGAGTATTTTCTGACCGACCATTTCTGTACGGGTATCTATGAAGTAAGGCCTGGCCCATACCACACTTACAAGGACATCGTTGACCTAATCGAAGAAATGAACAGCTTGCAGGAATTGGTCGATTTCATTCGCAAAACAGTACAGGAAGAGGAGAAGCCCAAGATCATGAACCTCTCCCACGCGCTAATTTTTGTGGTCGGTAACCTCGATGAAGCTTTTTACATGAGCAGCAACATCAACCCCGATATTTCGCCGGACGAGTTTTACCGCAACACCAAAAAAATCAATATCGCCGACGTGAAATTTGCCCTCCAAAGGCGCTTTCGCAACGAGCAGATCGCACGCCTGGGCAACAATCACATCATTTACCACGCCTTCCGCTCCAGCGATTATTACAAGTACATCGACATGTCCTTGTCTAAGCTGTCTTCAACGGTACAGGAAAAATATGGCTTTGAGTTCAGTTGGGACGACAGCATACGCGAAATCATTTTCAAAGAAGGCGTTTTCCCCACCCAAGGCGTGCGTCCAATAATGAGTACGATTCGCAACCTGGTGGAAAGTTATGTGAGCAAACTCATTTTGCACCTGGTAGAAAACAAAATGAGCGCAGTGGACAAAATCCACTGGGGCTACCGCAACAACCGTTACTGGTTTGATTTTGAAGAAGTTAAAAAAGGAATGCATAAGCAGTGGAGCCTACCTGTAACCTTGAAAATCAACAGCCTACGCCAAAGCAAAAGTGATGACCTGCAAAGCCAAGTGGCAGTACATGAATCGGGTCATGCTATCCTTTGTATATTTGCCACGGGTTTGTTGCCAGAGTACGTCATTACCCGTACGGTAGACAGCGAGAGCCAGGGTTTTACCTACATTCGTTTCCCCGAAGACATTTCCTCGTATCGCCTGATGCGGGACCAGATCACCATTTTCTTGGGCGGCTACCTGGCCGAAAAACTGATTTTTGGTGCCGAAAACACCTCAACTGGAGTGTCCGATGATTTGCGGCGGGTGTCGGAGTTGTCGCAGCAATGCCTGCGAGAGTTTGGCATGGGTGGTGATCCGGTCAAAATCAACAACCATGCCTACGGCGGCAATCCTTTCCAGTACACGTTCACGGAAGAACTGGAGGCCAAAGCCCTGGAATTGGTCAAAGCCTGCGAAGCTCGTGGCCAGGAAATCCTGGAAGCCCACCGCGACTTGCTGCTGGACATGAGCATTTACCTGAGCTCGCACAGCCGCCTCGACAAGGCGCAGATGCGGCGCATGGCTTATCGCTATTTTGAACGCAAGGGCCTGGAGCGGGTGAAATTCATCAACAACACTGAGTATTACGGGTTCAAGAAGCGATTGGGAGAAATACGAAACTGACGCTCACAAAATCAAGTTTTGAACTCCAAAAGCCCTGAAAGGGCGAGATATGTCAGCGATGGGCGCAGTCCATCGGAATGGGCGCAGTCCATCGAAATGGGATATATTTTGTACAAGTCATGCAGAAACAAGATTTCGATATCGCAATCGTAGGCGCAGGCTTTGCAGGCATTGGCATGGCCATGAGGCTCAAAAAGGCTGGCTTTGATTCCTTTGTGCTGTTTGAGCGAGCAGCACAGGTGGGTGGCACTTGGCGCGACAATACCTATCCGGGCTGTGGCTGCGATGTGCATTCGCACTTGTACAGTTATTCCTTCGAGTTGAACCCACAGTGGTCCTTGCAGTTTTCAAAACAGCCGGAGATTTTGGCCTACCTGCTGGATTGTGTGCAAAAGCATGGCTTAGCGCCACATTTGCGCCTGAACACGGAGATCGTCAAAGTAGTTTTTTCGGAGCAAGCAGGGCTTTACCACATCAGCGATCAACAGGGGCAAACCCACAAGGTACGCCTGGTGATTTCGGCCTTGGGGCCACTCAATCGACCACAGGTGCCGGAATTGCAAGGAATGGAAACTTTTGAAGGCCCGGTATTTCATTCGTCCAATTGGCAGCACGATTTGGATTTGACAGGCAAAAAAGTAGCAGTAATTGGCACTGGAGCCAGCGCGATTCAATTTGTACCTGAATTGGCCAAAATAGTGGCTAAATTGAGTATTTTTCAGCGTACTCCGCCTTATGTCACGCCCAAACCGGATGCCGTCATTTCGGAAAAAACCAAGGCTTTGTTCCAGCATTTTCCAGGGCTGATGAAATTGCGCAGAGAAAGCATTTTTTGGTTCAACGAGTTCGTCGGTTTGGGGATCATGGGCAACAAGAGCATTGGTAAATTGGCCAAAAAGGAGGCCTTGGACCACCTCAAAGCCCAGGTAAAAGACCCCGTGTTGCGCCAAAAATTGACGCCTGATTACAACATCGGCTGCAAGCGCATTTTGGTTTCCAATGACTACTACCCAAGCCTGCAATTGGAGCAGGTCGATTTGATTTGCGATGGCATCGCCGAAATTCAACCCAAGGGTTTGCTGACCAAAGCTGGGGCTTTTGTCGAAGCAGAGGTGATCATTTTTGGCACGGGTTTCCACGTTTCAGCCTACCCGGAGCAGTTTGTCAAAAACTTCAAAGTACTTGGCTTGCAAGGGAGAGATTTGTTTAAACAGTGGTCGCAAACGGGGTTCGAAGCCTACAAAGGAACCAGTACGTATGGATTTCCCAACCTGCTTTTCCTGCTCGGACCCAATACTGGCTTGGGTCACAACTCGGTTGTCCACATCATGGAGTCGCAGATGACTTATATTTTGGACTACTACCAAAAACTACGGGCCATGCCACCAGGTACTTATTTTGATGTAAAAACGGAAGTACAAACGGCCTACAATCGAGCGCTCCAAACCCAGTTCAAAGATACCGCCTGGGCATCAGGCTGCCAGAGTTATTACCTCAGCGATGGGGGCAAAAACACCACGCTTTTTCCCCGTACCAATACCAGGTTCAGGCGCTTGCTCAAAAAAATGGATTTGGGGGATTATGAGATAAGCCCAATAGCAATAGAGAAGCGTTGAAAAAAACATGAGTTATGAGTGGAGGCTCCTCAGTGAACCCACACTCATAACTCATAATTCATAACTCCTAACCTACTCCTGTCAAATCCGCTGCAAATGCGGATCCACCATCGTATGCAAAGTGGCCAATGCCAGGCTGCGGGCCTGGGAGGGATTGTTGCCTTTGCCCAGGAAATACTCTTCCATATCAATCAAGCTACGCTGGAAAACGATTTTGAAACTTTTCACCAGGTCTTGGTGCATCAGGTCTTGCTGCGCCCAGGTATCGAGGCGGGTGAAGAGGTCCTGGCTCCAGTTTTCCAATTGGGCTTGCTCGTTGGCGTCGGGCGGAGTGATACCTTGGTAGAGTTTGTTGCGCTGGTTAAACGCTTGGGTCATCAGCGCGGGAGAAGGGTCTTGCACGCCAATGTCTTGGGCGATCGTTTTCAGGATTTGAACCGACTCCCATTCTTTGGTTTCTTCACAGGGCTGGCTGGGCAAAGCCATGTTCGACACGTTGTTGAATTGAGCTTGGGCTTCGGCGCTTTCGTTGGGGTGGCGATCCTGCAACCAACAGGGCAATGGATATTCTGAGCCATAAGCGGCATGCAAGCAGAACAAGTGCAGGAGTACCTGCCGCAGGTTAGCATAGGCGTAAGTGCTGCGGCCATCCAAGCCAATTTGGTTGGCATTGGGGTTGCTGTTGTACACCTCACGGATGGCACTATTCATCAGGTTGTTCACCTCAAAACCCGCGCCCTTGCTGCGAAACAACTCGTAAGCCTGGTAAGCTTTGGCCAGGGGGTGCTGGTAGGGTGCCAGGGTAGTACTGGCATTTGGAGCCCGATCCAGTCGATTGAGGACATTAGACAGGTTTTCACTACTGCTTCCTCCTTTGTTTTGTTGCGACCATAGGCTGTAGCGCTGCATCACCCGGTTGTTGGTCTTGTAATAATCAAAAGCTTGCTCGGTAGCCAGGTTGTAATAGCCATCGGCATTGAAGCGGTAAGCTTGTTCTGCTTGCAAAGCCAATTGCAGATCTTGTACCGATTGGCGCTGCACATGGGCATAGGCCAAGCTGGCATTTGGTTTATTGTTGTTCGCTTGGGGGTTGGCGTTTGGGTTGGGCTGCACTCCGCCACGCGCTTGGTAGCTGTACTCACTGGGGACAGGGTTGGTACTGGAAACACTGGGACTTGGGTTATTGGGCACGCCCCTTGGCTGGGTTTGAGGAGGATAGTTTGCTTGCGGCTGATTACCTTGTGTTTGATCCCAGCGGAAACCACCCTGCGGGGGATAGTTGTTTTGGGGCTGGGGCTGATTGCTGGGCACGCTGGTGTAGGTACCAGGATTGGGCGTAGAATAAGTGGGTACACCAGGTGTAGTGCTGGCTATCGGCGTTGAATTGTCGAGGGTGTAATCAACTGGGATGAAGTTTGGTTCCTTGTGTTGGGGATAAGTGCCCAGGGTGACATTACTGGGTTTGGGACCTATTTTTACAGTCGCGCCAATTTCTTTGACGGGTTCACCCAGTTCAAAATTGCTTACTTTATCCAAAAAAGTAGGATGGGCGGTACGCACAAAAGCATCGGTAAAGCCGAGGGCCTGGATTTTTGCCAAGTGCTTTTTGGCTTCCTCAATGTTGGGATAAATACCCGCCAGGACCTTGGCCCCTTGCTGGTTGGGAATGACAAATAAGTCACCAGCTTGTCTCAGACGTGCCCAGTTGGTATTGCTGCCATTGCTCAGGATCGCAATTTGAATAGAAGCTACTGAAAGGTTATCCTTGACCTGGTACTGTTGGATTTTAGCGGCTGAAAAGCCCATTTTTTGTACCTGGTGCAGGGCCAGTGCGGCTTCAAAGGGTGCATCATAGCCCCCCATGTACACATCATACACCCCTTGGGCTGGTTTTTCCTTGGCAAACAGATAGCCTACTTTACCCAGTGGTTTGAAATCAGTAGTATTGTTGCTGAAGGTACCCAAATGGATGGTGTAATAGCTGTTGTTGTTGGTTTGGGCACTTAACAAAACAGCCCAACAGCAGGCCAATAAGAATGTTAGATTTTTGCGCATGGCAAAGTTTTTAGCTTTTTGGGACTCGTCCAAAGCCCGATTTGTAGACTTCTGACGCAGTTCATGGAAAATTGTCATCTTTTGTTTCAGTTCGCTGTCAAATCGACAGTTCAACCAGCTTGGACCGAAAGTTGTTTATACGAATTTGAATGCATTTGGTTGGCTGCGAGCAAGCCCTTTTTCAGCAACTGGTGCATTCTCCAAGCAAAAACGTATGAACCAAAGATCTGTTGTTTATTCGGCCAAAAGTGAAAGAATGATGATGGGTAAAACCGCCATCAAGCAGGCTTTGCCTGATGCAAAGCTCGAGCAAATCAGCCCTTTTTTGCTCTTGCACCACTTTGGCCCCACCAAAGTAGCCCCAGGAAATGACCCACTAGGGGTTGGCCCGCACCCACACCGGGGCTTTGAACCCATCACATTTTTGTACCAGGGCGGCATTCGACACAAGGATAGCCGAGGCAACGAGGGATTCCTGAGCGGAGGAGATGTGCAATGGATGACTGCTGGCCTTGGCATCATTCACAGCGAGTACGCTTCAAAGGAGTTTTTGCAAGAAGGTGGTACGATGGAAGGCATTCAATTGTGGGTCAACCTGCCAAGTACCGATAAAATGGCTCAACCTGCTTACCAAGACATCAAGCGTGAACGCATCCCAAGTTGGACAGAAGACCAGGGCCGGGTTACGCACCGCCTGGTAGCAGGGCAATTCGCTGATAAACAAGGCCCTGCCCGTACTTTCACCCCTTTGATGGCCTTGCAAACTGAACTGGAGGCGGGTGGCGAAACTTTTGTCCCGATTCCTTCCACTTTTAATGCATTCCTTTATATTTTGGGGGGCGAAGTGGAAATCAATGGCGATCAACATTTTTTTGGAGAAATGTTGGTCCAATTTGGTAACTCTGGCGATGGTTTTACGTTAAAAGGAGTGTCCGCGGCGCAAGTCTTGGTTTTAGCCGGAGAACCCATTCACGAACCCGTAGCCCAATGGGGCCCTTACGTGATGAATACCCAAACGGAATTGCTAGAAGCCATGCGCGATTACCAAATGGGAAAAATGGGAGTGTACATCGAGTGAAACAAATCATAAGCAACATGTCTAAAGGGGTAGCATCTTTGGACGCATAACTTGAATAGAACTGATGAAAAGATCGTACATGGTGGAATTTGAGCTTCCGGAACAACTCACCGAAGATTTCCTGACGCTGATTCCCGAACAACGTTTGATGGTAGACAACCTGATGACCGAAGGCAAAGTACGCTCCTATTCGTTGGCCATGGATCGTTCTGTTTTATGGATGATTTTGGACGCCAATTCTGAGTTTGAGGCCATGGAAATCATTGCCCAACTCCCACTGAGCGACTACATGCAGCCTTTCATTTCGGAACTGATGTTCCACACCACTTCCGAAGCTACGCTTCACTTCTCATTGAACTAGGAGAGCGTAAAAAAAGAAGGTGGACAGATTTGGGTTTAGTGAAAAAAGAAAAGCAACTGGATGAAAGGAAGTTGTGTTCTTTTTTTACTAAACCTTAAAAGCAAATATGGCCACATTATTTTAGCTCAAATACTAAGGCACCTGCCTGGATGGGCCTTCAATAAAAGGCCCATCCAGGCAAAAATTCATCTCGATGCTGCGAATTGCGCTGGACATGGACGAGGTCGTCGCCGATGTTCTACCCAAGTTTTTAGACCTCTTTGAACAGTACAATGGCAAAAGACCCAGCCCAGAAGAACTGGCTGGTCGAAAAATTTACGACCTCCCAGGAGGCAAACAAGTACGACAGCATATTTACGACAAAGGTTTTTTCCTCGATCTACCATTGATTCCGGGGGCCAAAGAAGGCGTTTTGGAGCTGTCCAAGCATTATGAAATTTTCTTTGTGACCGCAGCACAAGAGTTTCGCAATAGTTTTGAGGACAAATACGATTGGTTGATCCAGCATTTTCCTTTCATCGACTGGCGTCATTTTGTGTTTTGTGGCGATAAAAGTGTCATTCAAACCGATTACCTCCTGGATGACCACGCCTTCAACCTGCGCACCTTCAGCGGGAAAGGACTATTGTTTACAGCCTACCACAACCTCAACGAAACTGAATTTACCCGCCTTGACGATTGGAGCGAAGTGTTGGCTTTTTTTGAAAATGAACGCACTACGAAATCCACTGCCCCTTGAGTTGGAAGAATAAAATCCAAGCGCTGCTGCGCTTGAAGATCAAATACGCAGCGTCGGCAGTTGTAGCTACTACAGTCGATTATGGCGTGTTTTTTTACCTTAGCGAGACCCTGAATTTTTCAGTGGCCAAAGCCCAAAGCATCGCCTATCCAGTGGGGGTGTTGGTAAACTTTCTGCTGCAACGGCGTTTTGTTTTTACCCAAACCCGCTCACTCTGGATGACCTTTGGCTTGGTCGTATTGGTATCTACTGGTGGCTTGCTGCTCAGTCGTTTTTTGATGAAAGGTTTTACCGATCACATTTCTTTTTTGAATGAATACAGAATTGTTGCTAAAGTGATGACTTCAGGTATCGTATTTTTTTACAATTTCTACTTAAAACGCTACGTCTTTGAAGGGAAATTACTGTAAAGCAGCAGGAATTTCTGTAATGAGCATCGCCTACAAATAGCCGGCACAACCGACGAAAATTGTCATCTTTTCTGACTAAAACCTACTGATTTATATTTTTTTATGTAAAAATAATTTTATATTTATCAGCCCATAGGACTGCTGTTCAATTATTTAGCCCGTACTATTCTGCCCAAGTGTCATATTTTTTTTGACATTCACAAGTAGATATTGTTCTGAAAACTTCGGAGAAGTTTCCGTAGCTGAGAATTTTGTGATTTTCATGTTGAAAAGGAGGCGTTTATGACCGCGAAGCGGGCCAATTCTGCAAACTCTTTCAAATTCTAGTTAGGTCAACGTCATACAAGTAATTTTGTAATTCTTTAATTCTGCCATTCTGAGAATTCTGGTTTAGACAAAAAATACCTAGTGGTACGAATTACAAATACCCCCTAGGTTGCGGGCAGGCTATTTGGCTTTGTAGCAAGGCGAGAGGAGGGAAAATAGTGGACTATTTGACCGACGAACAACGCAGCTACGGGGACAAAGAGCCCCTGGAACTTGGGGCAGATTTACAATTTGGACCACTAGCTTGACTATTGTGATCGCCGTTCTCCGAATTTTTCAATATTGTTACAAAATAGAAATAAATCACAAACATTTGATATTCAGATAGATAAATCATTCTACATCTTGTTCGTCTTTGCTTATTTTCCTTTGTAATTTACACAACAACTTGGATGTTCACATAACAACAAGGTAATCTGATGCTGGTTATCAGCAACTTTAGGGTTTACCCTATTTTACTACCTGTCAATATCTTCTAATTTTGCGACAGTGAAAAAGGGAGGATTTTTCCTCAAGCCAACAGTGAACTGTTTACTTGATTTTTCACACCTAAAGCTTCGCCTACTACCCATATCTATGCGAAGCAGCCGTTTCCCGGCTTATTTACAGAACCTGTGCATTTTAGTAAACATACCGTTTATTTTATATCCGAGAACCATCTGTCAATGGAATGAGAGGCCGCCTAGGGGGCCTTTCTTTTTTTATGGGATTTTTGCCGAAATGCGAGCCAGGTGATCTCTTAGGGAGCGTAAAAAAAAAGGTGGTCAGGTTTGGGTTTAGTGAAAAAAGAAAAGCAACTGGATGAAAGGATTTGTGTTCTTTTTTTGCTAAACCTCAAAGACAAAGATGTCCATCTTATTTTAGCTCAAATACTTATATCATTTGTAACGCTCCAACCTTCTTTCGCATCTTTTGCGCTTCAAAAAATTCCTTTTTGCTTTTTGCACCAACTCTTTTGCAGTTTATTTTTAAAAAAATCATTTAGGGAGCTCACTAGTTATTTTTTAAGAAATTGATTATCAATTATTTATATCAAAAATACACCCATCTCTACTCCACCTTTCAGCGCCCGGAAAAACCCAAAACTTTTTTCATTTCGGGTTTCCCCTAGGGTTTGCTCTTGTGCATGGGCCTACCTTTGTACCAGATCAAACGAGATCAGTTGGAGGTTTTTAGGTCGAAATCAGTGTAGTAACAGTTTCTATCGAAGTACTTCCAGCCATCCTCAAGCCTATTTCCAAAAAACCAAAAATATGCTTCAAGCAGGTTTATCCGCACTTTTATGAGGTCCTGCTGAAGCGCTTTTTTTGAGCAGGTTGATACCAAAAACTATTTTATTGGAATGGGGGTCGCTAAGGGCAAGGGCGGCCCCCAGTTTTTTCAAAACATAGGCTTTGTGTACATGATGAGTATCTGAGCGAAAAATACTAGGGAAAACCCTAAGTTTTTTTGACACTAGTGAAACCCCTAAGCTGGTAGCTAAATTACAAAGCTACCTTTGTTTTGTCCCGTAAAAAACTTTTAAATTTTCATCCCAAAACCCAATACGAGCGAGAGGCAATCTACATATCCCCCTCCCCCTAAAGATAAAAACAATCCGGGCAATGGGGTACTGCTTCCGGGACCTGACTTGAACGAAAGTCAACCCAGGAATGCTGATACCCAAGAACTATTTGATGGTCAGTAAGGCCGCTCCGAAAATGGGCGGCCTTTCTATTTTTAGGGCTATTTCAAGCCTTATTTTTTACGCCCTCCACGACTTTCTTAATACCTTTGTGGTCGAAAAAGTGTTTTGATCAAAAATCGCTCAAAACAGACACGAAAGCAGCCTTGTGCTCCGTTTCGTAAAAACATTCGTCAAATTGTACACAGAACTCATGGTTGAGGTAAAACTTTTTTCCTGTACGGAATCCCAATACCTGGCTGAAAAAATTGCTGACTATTATGGCAGCCCGCTCGGAGAACGCCATATCCATCGCTTCAGCGACGGCGAAATGCAACCTGTAATCCAGGAATCGGTACGTGGAGCCTATGTGTTTTTTATCCAATCCACTTTTCCGCCTGCTGATAATCTACTGGAACTATTGCTGATGATTGATGCGGCCAAACGCGCTTCAGCAGGCTACATCACTGCGGTTATTCCATATTTTGGCTACGCTCGCCAAGACCGCAAAGACCAACCTCGCGTTCCCATTTCGGCCAAACTGATCGCCAATCTCATTCAAGCAGCCGGGGTCAATAGGATCATGACCATGGATTTACACGCTGATCAAATCCAGGGCTTCTTTGACATCCCGGTGGACCACCTCAAAAGTGAGGCCATTTATATCCCATACTTGCAAGAAACTGGCGTGGACAATGTCATTTTTGCCTCGCCCGACGTAGGTGGGGTGAAGCGTACCCGTGCTTATTCCAAGTACTTTTCTACCGACTTGGTGATCTGTGACAAGTACCGCGAAAAAGCCAACGAAGTGGCCGGAATGACCGTCATCGGCAACGTAGAAGGCCGCAATGTGATCTTGGTAGATGACATGGTCGACACCGCCGGAACCCTGTGTCGAGCCGCAGATATTATCATGAAAAAAGGTGCCAAAAGTGTAAAAGCCCTGTGTACACACCCCATTTTGAGTGGCAATGCCTACGAGAATATCGAAAATTCGGCGCTTGATGAAATGATCGTTTGTGATACCATTCCACTCAAACAAGAATCGAAAAAAATCAAGGTTTTGTCCACTGCTAAACTCTTTGCCCGCGCCATCCGCAATACGCACGAGCACCGCTCGATCTCGGCATTGTTTGTGGAGGGATAAGTTTATGGTTGAGGAGTTGAGAGGTTTAGAGGTTGAGGAGAGCGGTTTTGGGCGAAGCATAAATACATCCTATCATCAAAAAGGGCAGTGCTGAATCATCAACACTGCCCTTTTTGATGATAGGGTTTATTACTCTTTTGATTCACTGCCCTTGGGAAACCCAAAGAAGTAGGAAGTCAAAATCGGCACCACAAAAATCAAGACTGTTAGAATGGAAACAATGCCATCCGCAGTTTCACCATCCAAAAATTTGCTGATGGCCAAGTCTGGTTGAAAATGGGTAAACAAGGAAGCGGTGAGTTTGATCCCCAGAATAGCAATCACGATGAAGGCAATGCTTTCCAAAAAAGCGAAGCGCTCCATTAACTTCACAAAAGCCTGGGCCACAAAACGCATCGCCAAAATACCGATGAAAACCCCCAAACAGATGAGGTAAATGTTATCGGTAAAAGCCACCGCTGCAAAAACGTTGTCGATGGAAAAAGCCAGGTCCATTAATTCTACCAAAGCCACGGTGGCCCAGAAATTACCCAGAGAGCCTACAGTTGCCCGATACAGCCAGTTACCTTTTTTATCGAGCAAATCGTCTGATTCATCATCCGGGGTTGATTTGCCTTTGAAAAAACCGTAGGCCAAATATAGCAGGTACAGGCCCCCTAATGGTTTTAACCACCAAATTTTGATCAACTGGGCTGCAAAAATGAGGCAAAGCCCCCGGAACACATAGGCACCAATGATGCCATAACGCAGGGCCTTGTCGCGCTGTTCTTTGGGCAGGTCCATGACCATGGTCGCCAATACCGCAGCATTATCGACCGAAAGCAAGCTTTCAATCAGGATCAAATTGAGTACAATCAGGATGTTTGCACTGGCGTCTTGTCCAAAAAAATCTTGTAAAAATTCCATTCAAATACTTAGCTAATCAGATGAAGCAACAAAAGTAAGATTAATTCGCGTTATCTGAGTAATTGATCCGGCTGATTTCGGATTCGAGGGCTTTTGATAGATAATAGCCTTCCGAATGCTAATTGTTGTAAAAGCCTTTTTTACTTTTGGCAAAAATTAGTTCAAACTATGTTCATCAACATTAAAAAGTCGGTTGCGAGCGCCTTCGCTTGCATCATTTTCCTGGGTTGCGGCCATTTGGCCTTGGCCCAAACAAGTCCTCAACGTTTTTTTCGCCAAGATTTTGGTTTGTATTTGCCCGTGTTCAAAGACCAATTGGGCTCTTCGCTGGCGTTCAGTGGTTTGGGTATCATGCTAGACATGGGTGGCCTGCGGATCAGCCCCGATTGGCGGATGGAGTCGGGTTTTATGGCAGGTTTTGGCGTGGGCACGGCCAACGCGACAGGCGATGGCATCGCACAATCGGCCTTGCATTTCAACCTGCGAGCCAGCCAAGCCTACCTGCGCAGGCTAAGTGCTGAACAAAATCGACTGCGCATTGACTTGGGCGGAAGGCTGGATGCAGGTTCGCAAATCCAGGTATTTACCAGCAACGACAACAATATTTTCCTGTATCAGTTGGCTGCTACGCTAGGGCCACAAGTGCAGTTGAGTCTGCCTTTTCAGTTTAAATCCAGGGATTTTGAGGCGCATTGGGGCCTGGGGTTGCCCTTGGCAGCCTACTCGGTTCGCCCTACATTCATTGGTGTCGATCCTTCCGTGATCAGTGACGAGACCGGAGTTTTTGACAATGCCCGCTTTGTTTTTCTCAACAAATACCTGGCATATGATTATGTATTGGGAATAGATCGGGTCTTGAGCAATGGCAACCGCTTTCGCTTTGCTTATCGTGGAGGCTTTCTGAGCGACCGCAGCCAGCCCAATGGCACCTTGCAAAGAGCCTATGGAGCCCTCACTTTTGGCTTGTTGTTCAACATTCCTGAACGCGAACGCCGCCGCAATTTCTGATTTTCCCAAACCCAAAATTTTTCCAAAATGATTTTTCAACGCTTGAAATTATGGGCCTTGGGCTTGCTTTTGGTGGCCACTTTGCCCGCTTGCGAACTGGCCCTGGTCCAGTCCGACTTTGAAAACTCCCCTACCGAGTGTTTCGAGTTTTTATCGACAACGATCGAAGAAAAATACGCCTTCTTGGAGTTCAAAAGGGTCAATTGGGACTCGATCGTGACGGCCAATCGCCCCAAAGTAAATGATGAGATGTCGCAGGAGGAACTGTTCAAAATCCTGTCCAACATGTTGTACCAATTGCACGATGGCCACGTCAACCTTGCCAGCGATTTTGACCGCTCGCGCAACTGGGATTGGTACCTCAACTACCCCGAAAACTACCGCGAAGACGTGATGGAGCGCAACTACCTGGGCAAAGACTTCCTGAGTACGGGTTCCTTGCCCAATCAAATTTTGAAAGGCAATGTGGGCTACATCCGTTACAGCAGCTTTGGCAACCCCATCAGCGACGCCGATTTTACCTACGTGATGGAGCGTTTCAAAAACACCCGGGGCCTGATCATCGACATTCGCAACAATGGTGGTGGGGCAATCTCCAATGCCAACCTGATGGTATCGTACTTCATTGCCCAAAAAACGCCCGTGTTGAAATACTTCGAAAAAGTAGGCCCCGGCCCCGAAGAATTCAATGGCCCTTTTGTGCTGAACATTGAGCCCGCCGACAAGCAGTATTTTGCCAACAAAACCATCGTGGTGCTGACCAATCGCAGCAGTTACAGCGCGGCGAGTTTTTTCCCAGCCATGATGAGCGCATTGCCCAACGTGATCTTGATGGGCGATACCACGGGCGGCGGTGGTGGCTTACCGACCAGTACCCAATTGCCCAATGGCTGGAACCTTCGTTACAGTTCCACGATCACGACTACCATGAAAGACTTCAACTACGAGGATGGCATGCCCGTTAACATCCGCGTAGACCTCGACCCGGTGAAAGCCAACCAAGGGATTGATACGATGATTGAAAGGGCGCTGGCGGAGATTAAGTGAGGGGGCGTTTTGATTTGATGCGAGCCAAGGAAACAAGCTGCTGCTTTTTGGTCGGATTTTTTTGAAGTGCGACTTACGAATGACTACTTACGACTTACGAAGTGGGGGCTCGCGTTTGAGGATTGCCGAGAAGTTTATGTTTCTGTTTGATCCTTGTTTATTCGAATCCTACTCTATTTGGTACAATCCGACCTGATTTGGAGCCCTTTTTTAAAGATATTGCCCCAGGTATTCGTTGGAACTTTGCAAGAAGCTCAATGTTAAAAAAGGGCCTTTCAAAAGGCCCACAAGAGAAGCTGTTCTTTTGTGGGCCTTTGTCAAAGTCCCCGTATCTCGCTTGCGCAAAGAAGAGCTGCTCAAAGCCCTGCTGGGAGCGGGTTGAGGCGAAAAAGGTTGCGCGAAGGCGAAATAAAAAGTGCTGGCATTAACTACTTGGGCGTAAAATTCCTTCGATAATTCCTTGTTCTAAATCTTTTACCAATAAAGACTTGCATTGGCAGGTGGACGAGAAGAATCCCTTGAGGCCGGATGGCGAAAAACCTTCATCAAAAAAATAATCCCGAAACTCAAAGCATGACAAGTCCACTCCAAAATGGGCGCTGTAACTGTCCATCAACTCTTGTGCGTCATCTCCGTCGATGCCCAAATCCTCAGTAATGCGTAAGTCTTCCGAGATCTGGGCGAGTTTTTTGGAGCAAAAGGTCTCCAAAAATGGCTTCAATTCCTCAGTTGTATTTTTCATGGTGCAAATGTAGAAACTTCGCGAAAATGCCAAAATGAATTTTCGCACAATCTTTTTCGTGGTGAATTTCGACGAGGAATAGAGGCTTGAGTAACAAATTTTTACGCGATTTTTTGGAAGTTCTCAATCCTTTTTCAAGACAATCAAAAAAAGTCAGCTTTGGATGAAGTCGAAAACGATTAATTTGATCCCAACGGCTTTCCTGATCCTTTAAACGGCTGCCCTAATGCCAATGGCCCTTACCTATCTTGAGGCGAGCAAAAGTTCGGAGAACTTTGACGTTTGTAGCTTCAGCGACGTGGGCTTTTTTGGCACTTCGGATGAAGTGCGACCTTTAACCATTGCTGTTTTAACATCGCACTTCATCCGAAGTGCACGTATCACCTCGGCACTTCGAGCTACAAACCTCTCACTTCTACGAAGTAAAGCGCTCACAAAAAATACGGATTGAGAACTTACATTTTTTTTCACGCGGTCAAATGCCAGTCTCCTCACCAGCGCGCAATTTTTCAGCATTTTCAGCCACTTGCAAGGCTTGGATGGTCTCTTCCAGGTCACCTTCCAGCACTTTGTCGAGTGAATACAAGGTCAGGTTGATGCGGTGGTCGGTCATCCGGTTTTGCGGGAAGTTGTAGGTGCGAATCTTGTCCGAGCGGTCGCCACTGCCTACGAGCGATTTGCGTTGGGCAGCAATTTGCGATTCGTGTGAGTTTTTCTTGGCCTCGTAAATGCGCTGGTACAAGCGTTGCAGAGCGATTTCGCGGTTTTGGTGCTGCGAACGGCCATCGGTACTTTCCGATACCACGCCCGTAGGAATGTGGGTAAAACGCACCCCAGACTCGGTCTTGTTGACGTGCTGACCACCTGCGCCGCTGGAGCGGAAAGTATCGACTTTGAGGTCTTCCTTGCGGATTTCCACGTCTTCCATTTCCAATTTTGGCATGACTACGACGGTAGCCGCCGAAGTATGCACGCGGCCTTGTGACTCGGTTTTGGGTACGCGTTGCACCCGGTGGGCTCCCGATTCAAACTTGAGGGTGCCATAAACGTCTTCCCCTTGAATTTCCAAAATGAGTTTGTTGTAGCCACCAACCGTGCCTTCGTTCACTTCCAATGCCTCCACCTGCCAGCCTTTGCTTTCAAAATAACGGCTGTACATGCGGTAAAGGTCACCCGCAAATAGACTGGCTTCGTCTCCACCAGTACCCGAACGGATTTCAAAGTAAACGTCACGAGAATCTTCAGGGTCGCGGGGAATGAGCAGGTACTTGATTTTTTCCTCCAACTCCTCGATTTGTGGAGCCAGGGTATCCAGTTCTTCGCGGGCCATTTCCTGCATTTCGGGGTCCTCTTCTTTGAGCACCAATTGGGCTGACTCCCGGTTGTCGAGCAGGTTTTTGTAATGCAAATACACATCGACAATGGCCTTTAAATCCTTGTAATCCTTACTTACCTTCTTGTAACGATCCATGTCTGACATGATCTCAGGGTCAGACATTTGTTCTTCCAACTGAAGAAAACGGTTGTAGATCGCTTCTAATTTATCGAGCATGTTTGGCTTTTTTGTGGATTTACCCCGGTGAAGTTGAAGAGTTGAGGGTTGAAATGTTGAAAAGAGGCCAACATTATTCCCTTTCTCCGTTCACCATTATACCTAGCGTAAAAACGGCGCAAAATTACGACATTTCCTGAAATTAAGTGCTAAAATGTTCAATGTAAAGTGGTTTTGAACGAAAGCTTTGTACAAGGAGAACGAAACAATAGGCCATTAATAATTTATGGTTTAAAGCATCCCGAATGTCCAGCTTCGCAAGAAGCACAAGATTTGTAGCATTGGTCATTCCTTCCCCATTTCCCAACTTCTGGCTTCGTAAGAAGCCTAAGATTTTTGATGCATTAGGCTTCTTGCGAAGCCAGGACCTGCCCTTGGAATCCAAATTCTACAAAGCTTTTCGCTTCTTGCGAAGCGCGTGCGCTAATGGGATTCCAAGGGTAAAATGGATATTTCGTTACACGTTTGAGCAACTAGTGGTACGAATTACAAATACCCCCTAGGTTCCAGGCAGGCTATTTGGCTTTGTAGCAAGGCGAGAGGAGGGAAAATAGTGGACTATTTGACCGACGAACAACGAAGCTACGGAGACAAAGAGCCCGTGGAACTTGGGGCAGATTTACAATTTGGACCACTAGGATGGTTTTAGGCTTCAATCAAAATCAAGCATTCATTCACCAAGTATATAGACATTTATTTTGCTCCTGACCTACCAGCAATTGTTAGCCATACTAATCTAGGATTGCTGTACGTTTGCACCGTACAATTCAAATCTTTAGCTGCAAGATGAAAAATAGCCAATTTTCCTGGACCAAATTACTCGTCACCACGATCGTGGTGTTGTTTTTTCAAGGTCTTTTCGCCCATGAGTTCTGGCTGGGCCTGACCCGCTACCGCGTCAACCCTGGGACCGAAGTAAGCCTTACTTTTTTTGTGGGAGAAGACTTTCATGGCGATCCTTGGGCCAAACGCAAAGAACGCCTCGCCTCGATCAAACAGCACACTGCAGTGGGCATCAATGACCTGACTAAACTGGCAACGGAAGACGATACCCTGCCTGTGGCGCTGAAAGTAGAGCAAGCTGGTACACACCTGTTTGCGATGGAGTCCAACAACTCTTTCATTGAGTTGGAAGGAGAAAAATTTACGGAATACCTGAAAGAAGACGGCATCGACAACATCCTGCAATTGCGCCAAAACAAAGGCGAAAGCAACAAAGGTGCCCGCGAACTCTACCGCCGCTGTGCCAAAACCCTGCTGCAAGTAGGCAACAAACCCGACGATACCCCGCTGAAAGTGTTGGGCCAAGCCTTGGAAATTGTGCCCCTGAAAAATCCTTATGCCCTGAAAAAGAACGAGACCTTGACGGTGCAAATCCTTTTTGAGGGCAAACCACTGCCGAACGCTGTGGTGCGCACCTGGCAAAAAGCCCCCGATCAGGAAACGGCCAAAGCCCGCTTGCGCAGCGATGCTGAGGGCAAAGCTAGTTTTGTGCCCGCAGCCGCTGGCGAATGGATGGTGAGCCTGGTGCACATGCTGCCCAATGCCGACAAAAGCAAGGCCGATTACCAAAGCTATTGGGCAACTTTGGTTTTTGCGGTGGGGAATTAACTTTGTAGCTCTTCAGGTGTTGATGAATACACCACCAAATAAAACCAAACCAAGACATGTGGCTTCCCATCGATCCACAATCGGATTTTTCGATCCAAAACCTGCCCTATGGCATTTTTAGCATTGGCAGCGGAACCAAGCGCGTAGGCGTAGCGCTGGGTGATCAAATCATCGACTTGTACGCCTTGAGCGAAATGGACACTTTCAGCGATCTAGGTATTGATTCCAGCGTGTTTCAAAGTGATTTTCTCAACGATTACATCGCCCTGGGCAAAAGTGTACACACTGCGCTGCGCAAAAGGTTAACCGCCATTTTTGAGGACGAGTCCTCCCCTTTTCGCGAAGTGAGCGAGCGTTTTTTGCACCCTCAAACTGCGGCCCTAATGCACATGCCCATAAAAATTGGCGATTACACCGATTTTTACTCCAGCGAACAGCACGCTTTCAATGTAGGCACCATGTTTCGCGACCCACAAAATGCGCTTTTACCGAATTGGAAGCACTTACCAGTAGGCTATCACGGGCGCAGCAGCTCGATTTTTGTCAGCGGCACTGATTTCAAGCGTCCTTTGGGCCAAACACGACCCAAAGACGATGAGCCACCCGTGTTTGGCCCTACCCGCTCACTTGACTTTGAGCTGGAAGTGGCCACCATCATTGGAGAAAACACCAGCAATGGCCAAAGGGTCAGTGTAGCCGAAGCCGAGGACTATGTATTCGGCTTTGTATTGTTCAACGATTGGTCGGCTCGCGACGTGCAGAAGTGGGAATATGTGCCCCTGGGGCCGTTTTTGGCCAAAAACTTCTTTTCAGCGATTTCAACTTGGGTGGTGACTACGGAAGCCCTGGCACCGTTTCGCGTGCCTGCGCCGGAACAAGATCCAGCAGTTTTGCCCTACTTAAAAGGCGGAAAACATCAAAACTTCGATGTGGCCTTGGAAGTAGAATTGGAAACAAGCAGCGGCCAAAAAATGCTCATTTGCCAGTCCAATTTCAAATACCTGTACTGGACCGTAGCCCAGCAAATTGCGCACCATACCATCAATGGCTGTAACCTCAACGTCGGCGACCTGATGGCATCAGGTACCATTTCGGGACCAGAACCAGGGAGTTATGGCTCAATGCTGGAACTGACTTGGGGCGGTAAAAACCCTTTGACTTTGCCCGACGGCAGCCAAAGGCGCTTTTTTGAAGATGGAGATACCGTGAGGATCAGGGGTTTTGCGCAAAAAGATGGCCTGCGGGTCGGTTTTGGGCAAGTGAGCAGTACCGTTTTACCCGCTGATCCATTTTAGTACACACCAAGAAATGCAGCACTCCGACATGCTCACCATCGACCCACAATCCGTTTCGGTGCCGGTAATGCACCATTATTTGCAAGCAGCAGTAGCCCCTCGGCCGATTGCTTTCGCCAGCACCATAGACACCGAAGGCCGGGTGAACCTCAGCCCCTTCAGTTTTTTCAACGTGTTTGGCACCAAGCCACCCACGCTTATTTTTTCGCCCAATCGGCGGGTGCGCGATGGCAGTACCAAACACACCCTCGAAAACGTGCTCGAACACGACGAGGTGGTTATCAACATGGTCGACTACGCAATGGTGGAGCAAATGTCGCTGGCCAGTTGTGAATACGACAAGGGCGTGGACGAGTTTGTCAAAGCTGGATTCACTGCCCTGCCTGCTAAAAAAGTGAAGCCGCCCAGGGTTGCAGAGTCAAAAGCGGTATTTGAATGCAAGGTCAAACAAGTGATCTCGATGGGTGAAGAAGGCGGCGCGGCCAACCTGGTGATTTGCGAGGTGATTTTGGCCCATTTTTCGCCCGAAATCCTGAATGAACACGGCCGGATTGACCAGTTGAAAACCGATTGGGTGGCCCGCATGGGCGAAAACTGGTACTGCCGAGCCAATGCACCATCCTTGTTTGAAGTGCCCAAGCCTAGCGTACACAAGGGCATTGGGGTGGATGCGATCCCCGATTTTCTGCGCAAAGATACCCGCTTGAGTGGCAACGAATTGGGGCGTTTGGGCAATATTGAAAGCCTGCCCAGTGCCGAAGAAGTACACAACTATCGGAGTGCTACTGTGGAGCATGACTTCTTTGCAAAAGGAAAAGAATTGCTCTCAACAGGTGATGTCAAAGCGGCCTGGATTGCTTTTTTGGCATCTTGAGCTTTCAGAATGAAAAGTTTAGCATTTCCTTAAGTACTGATTTCCAGATAATCGCTAGTTTTGCAACAAATTTAACGTGTGTGATGAAATCCGTGAAATATCTGCTGACCATAACGAACTTGTGCTTGTTCGTTCTAATTTCTTCAGCCCAAACCATCAAAGTCAAAGCTGAACTGACCGATTGCCAGGGCTCCCTGGCCTTATTCAGCTTCAATGGAGTTGCTTTTGAGCAAGTGCAAAGGGTGATGGATGCTGGGAACAATACCTACGAATTCTCCTTGCCCAAAGCTACTGAGCCCCGCATTTACTCGATGGGTGCTTTCCCCAATAAAAGCCGCCCAATTATTTTGGGTACTGAGCCTAATATTGCCATCAAGGGCTCTTGTGGCAACCTAGGGGCCATCAGCATCAGCAACTCGCCCTTGAATGCTGATTATGAAAAAATCAAAGTCGCCATCAACCAAAATACCAACCAGGGCGGTACGGCTTTGCGGGCTTGGGCAACTGCCAAGGATGAAACTGCAAAAAAGGCAGGTCTAGAGCAAATGAAGGACGCCGATAAAAAGAAGTTGACGCTGAAAGACTCTTTGGCCAAAGCACAGCCTTTTTTTGGACGATTGGCGGCAATCAATACCTACTTGTCGTACCCCAATAACTCAGCAGGTTTTCCTGGAGAATTGGAATATTTTGCCAATAACTTCTTCAAGTTTGTCAATTTTGAGGACCCCGGTTACAACCACTTGCCTTGGGTCTATGAGAATTTTCGAGCCTTTGCCCAAACCATGGGTGGCGTTGGACTGGCCGAAGAAGAACTGAAAATGTACCTGGATTTTGTGCTCAACAAATTCCCTGCGGGCAGCAATGCGCAGCAATTGGCGATGGGAGGAATCATTACTGGTCTGGAGGAGCGCCGCAACCCGGTGTATGCCCAATACGCAGAAAAATTCATCCAAACTTTTGACAAAACCGCCCCTTCGGCAGTGAAAGCCCTGCAAGAAGAACTAGACAAGGCCAAACGCCTTTTGCCTGGTGCAGTTGCACCCGATTTTGCCCAAAATACCACCGACGACAAGGCCCTAAAACTGAGCGACCTTCGCGGCAAATATGTATTGATCGACTTCTGGGCGAGCTGGTGTGGCCCCTGCCGCCGCGAAAACCCTAATGTGGTGCGCATGTACCAGGAGTACAAAGACAAGGGGTTTGAAATCCTGGGCGTGAGCCTGGACCAGGCGAAACCCAACTGGTTGCAAGCCATCCAGGAAGATCAATTGACCTGGAAACATGTAAGTGATCTGAAAGGCTGGAAAAACGAAGTAGCCGCACTTTATGAAGTGACGGGTATTCCCAAAACCTTCCTGATCGACCCACAAGGAAAAATCATTGCCAGCGACCTGCGTGGCCCTACGCTGGAAGCCAAATTGAAAGAGATTTTTACCCAGCGTTGACGCTCAAAAAGTGAACGAAGCATTGGAGTTTTCATGCTTCGTTCACTTTTTTCGCAAAATGACCACCCCTGATTTTGGCGATTAAGTCTGGTATTAAGCCTTATTTTCTCCCAATACACTGTTTTTGAGCAGTTGATCCATTACTTTTGTAGAATAAATTGATCTTTACCATTTACTACCTATTCCTGTCCCTCCACTTTTCAAACCTTTCCTTTTTTGCCCGCCCACCTAAGCATCCATATTTCTTAAAATCTAATGATTATGGCACGTCCAAAGGCCTTTGATCAAGACACGGTTCTGGTCAAAGCGATGCATGTTTTTTGGGCCAGGGGTTACGCGGGAACTTCACTGGATGACTTGGTAGCAGCAATGGGGATCAATCGTCAAAGCATTTACAATACTTTTGGCGATAAGCATTCTTTGTTTATGCGTTGCTTGAAAATGTACTGGCAGTATGAATTGGATCGAGTTTATGAAGGCATCAAAGGCGATAAAGCTGAAGATCGCCTGCGAAGCATGATGCACGAAATTTCCCATTTGGCGACGAGCAGCGGCGAAATGGGCTGCATGTTACTCAACTCACTGGGTGAATTGGCCCCACAAGACCAGGCTGTCGTAGATTTTTACCTGAAAATTGACCATGAGTCAATACAAAGCATGAGCAATCGGATCAGCGCAGGTCAAGAAAATGGAGAATTTGAGTCCCATTTCAATCCTTCTGCTGCGGCTAAATTCTTGATTGCCTTGTCAATTGGTATCCGCACGCTGGGCAAGGTCATGCCTGGAAACCAGGATTTTTCTGAAATCGCTGACTTTGCCATTGATGTGTTAAAAAAACGGTAATTGGCGGTGCACCGCTTGCTAATAAACTGTATTTTGCCGGGTCTATTTTCCAAAAATAAACCCATGCTCCGTAGAAAATTCCTCAAAAAGACCCTTTCTGGCGTACCCGCAGTACTCCTTTCTTCCACTTTATTGGCCGCTTGTGATGAATCTGAAGGCCCGGACAAAGCTCCCAATGGCAAATCCGTGCTGGTCATTGGCGCGGGCATTGCTGGTTTGGCCGCTGCCGTCCAACTCAAAAAAGAAGGCTTCCAAGTCACCGTCATCGAAGCGCAGGAAAAAGTGGGGGGTCGCCTGCGCACCGACCGCAGCCTCGGCGTGCCTTTTGACGAAGGAGCCAGTTGGATTCACGGCCCCAAGGGCAACCCAATTACGGACCTGGCCGAAAAAGCCAAAGCCAAAACCTTCCTCACCGACGATGACAGCCTGCTGGTGTACGACGGCAAAGGAAAAGCCATCAGCGACAGCGTTCTGGACCGCGAATATGCGGCTTACGAAGATGCCCTGGAAGCAGTGACCGCCAAAGGGACGCAAAACCAAAGTTTTGAAGCGGTCTTTAATGGCCTTTATCCAGATCGAACCAAAGATGCCTTGTGGAAATACATGCTTTCAGCTTACCTTGAATTCGATACTGGATCGGATATTTCTGAGTTGTCTTCCACCGACTTTGACGATGATGAGCTTTTCAAGGGTGAAGACCTAATCATCACCAATGGCTACGATACCATTGCCGAGTACCTGGCCAAGGGTTTGACGGTCAAACTAAATGAACGGGTCAATACCATTGACTACAGCGGGGCTAAAGTGAAAGTAAGCAGTAACAAAGGCAACTACGAAGCTGATTATTGCCTGATTACCGTGCCGCTAGGCGTTTTGAAAAAAGAGGTAATCAACTTCAACCCCACTCTGCCGAACAACAAACGCCAGGCCATCGCAGGGACCAAAATGAGTGCGGTAAATAAGTTTTTACTGACTTTTCCCAGCGTTTTCTGGGACAACAACCTGCAATACGTGGGCTTTACCCCCGAAACCAAAGGCAAGTTCAACTACTTCATGAATTGCAAAAAATTCATGCCGGCCAATGCACTCATGACTTTTGCTTTTGGCAACTACGGCAAACTAACTGAAACCATGAGCGACGCCGCCGTGATCGCAGAAATCATGGCCCAACTCAAAACCATTTACGGCAACAACATCCCAAATCCCCAAGCCATGCTGCGCACCAAATGGAGCAGCAACCCAAATGCCTATGGTTCATATTCCTTCCCGACCAATGGCCGCAGGAGCGCTGATTTTGACGTATTGGCCCAAGCCGTCAACAACAAACTTTTCTTCGCAGGTGAACATACCCAGCGCGAATACCGGGGTACTGTACACGGTGCTTATTTGAGTGGACTCCGTGAAGCTGATAAAATCGCTGATTTATAAGCTTTTGCGCAAAGATTTTTTTGTTTTACTGCACTGAAATAGGTTATTTTTGCGCGATGCGAGCCTGCCTATACCCGAATCACCCTGTTTGGGGGAAGTTCAGGTGAAAAAATAGGCAGAATATTGCAGGTATTTGCTTCGTTTTTGCGTTAGCCCTTGCAAAGGTAGCTTTGAAAAAAACGAGGCCTTTCAGAGGTCCTGGTGCCCTCTCTTTTCAACACTTCAACTTTTCAACATTTCAACTTCTACAACAGACCCACTTTCAATATGAAAAAAACCATTTGGCTACTCGCCTGTACCTTGGTCCTTTGGACTTGCACAACTACCCAAAAAGCCCCGAAAACCACGGAAGAAATCCCTGAACTCGTGGCCGAAACCCTGCTTGATACCCTCGTGGTGGAAGGGGAAGGCATGGGCGAAGATGAAAATGCTGAGGACCTCAGTGAGGACACTAGTCCAAAACCTTACACCCCTAGCCGCCCACGCATCAATGACCTGCTGCATACCCGGCTCGAATTGAGCTTTGATTGGGCAAAGGAAGAAGTCATGGGCAAAGCCAGCCTGAAATTCAAGCCTTATTTCAACCCCAGCAGCGTATTGGAACTCGATGCCAAGGGTTTTGAAATCAAGTCGGTAACGGTAGCGGGCAGCAAAACCCCGCTGAACTACACCTACGCCGAGGACAAACTGAAAATCCAATTGGGCCGCTCCTACAACCGCAATGAGGAATATGGTGTGGACATCGAATACATTGCCCGACCCAAAGCCAGCGGTGGCAGCAGTGCCATCACTTCCAATCAGGGTTTGTTTTTCATCAACCCCCGCAAGGAAGACCCCGACAAGCCCCAGCAAATCTGGACCCAAGGCGAAACCGAGTGGAACTCACGCTGGTTTCCTACCATCGACAGCCCCAACGAGCGCTGCACCCAAGAAATTTATGTGACGGTCGACAAAAAATTTGTGACCCTCTCCAACGGGGTAATGGTTTCTTCCACCAACAACCCCAACGGCACCCGCACCGACTATTGGAAAATGGACTTGCCGCACGCGCCATATTTGTTTATGCTGGCCATCGGTGAATTTGCGGTGGTCAAAGACAAATGGCGCAACATTGAAGTAAACTACTACGTGGAGCCCGCCTACGAGGCCGACGCCCGCGATATTTTTGCCCATACCCCCGAAATGCTGGAGTTTTTCTCCAATCGTTTAGGCGTAAACTACCCTTGGCCCAAGTACTCGCAGGTGATCGTGCGCGATTACGTGTCGGGGGCCATGGAAAATACCACCGCGACGATTTTTGGCGATTTTGTGCAAAAACACAAATGGGAACTGATCGACGACTACGACAACCAAAAGATCGTAGCCCACGAGCTTTTCCACCACTGGTTTGGCGACTATGTGACTTGCGAAAGCTGGCCCAACCTGAGCATGAATGAGGGTTTTGCCAACTATTCCGAGTACCTGTGGTTTGAGAAAAAATATGGCCGCGACCGCGCCGACCACCACCTGATGGACGAGCACGCCGGCTATTTGGGCGGCGGGGGCATTCACCCACTGATCCACTTTGCGGTGAAGGACAAGGACGACATGTTCGATGCGCATACCTACAACAAGGGTGGCTCGATCTTGCACATGTTGCGTACTTACCTGGGTGACGAGGTATTTTTCACTGCCTTGAAAAACTACCTGAGCCAAAACGCTTTCAAATCCGTAGAGGCCCACAACCTGCGCCTGGCGATGGAAGAAGTGAGTGGAGAAGACTTGAACTGGTTCTTCAACCAATGGTATTTTGCCGCCGGGCACCCCATTTTGAACATCAACTACAGCTACGATGAAGCCAGCAAAGAAGCCGTAGTAGAAGTGGAACAAACCCAAACGACCGATGAAGGTACGCCAAGTGTATTCACCTTGCCTTTGAAGGCGGATGTTTACTTGTACGGTGAGAAAAAGACCTACGACATCTGGATGAAAGAGCGCAAACAAACCTTCCGTTTCCCCGCTGGCAGCAAGCCAGATTTGGTGAATCTGGACGGCGACCGTGCCCTCTTGTGCGAATCCGAAGACAACAAAACCGAGGAACAACTGGCCTTTCAGTTCAAAACCAGCGCTCGTTTCCGCGACCGCATTGATGCCTTTAATCGCTTGTTGGAAGGAGAAAGTGAGTTGTTCGGTAAGGTAGTAGAACAAGCCTTGGATGATCCTTATTGGTTCATCCGCTCGCAAGCCCTCGACAACCTGGATGAGGAAATGCTCAGTGGCAAAGCCACCCGCCTGCGCGAAATCGCCGAAAAAGACAGCCACTCCGAATGCCGTGCCAAGGCCCTGAGCGCGCTAGCCGCAGCCAATGACCCAGAGATTTTGGGGGTGGCCAAGGCTGCTTTCCAAAAAGACCAGGCTCTGGCGGTAGCGGCCAGCGCTTTGCAGATCATCAACCAGAAAAACAGTACAGAGGGCCTGGCCCTGGCCGACCAACTGACCAGCGGAAAGGACAACCGTGCTGCTGGCCCGCTGCTGGAAGCCATCGCTGAAATATACGGTGCCACTGGCGACCAGAAGTACATGTCTTTCTTTGAGCAAAACATGTTCAAAGTGGACGGCCCGGCAGCACTCTCCTTCTACGACAACTTCCAGATTCTTTTGTCAAAAGCCGAACCTGCGGCATTGGACAAGGCCATTGAAAAAATGAACAGCGTTTCGATGTCAGCGACCCACTCTTTGTGGCGTCGTTTTGCCAGCACCCGTGCGCTCAACTCCCTGCGCAACGAGTTCAAGGTATTGGCAGCCCGCTCAAGGGATACGGCTACCAAAACCAGCCTCACTACTCGCGCCGAAAGCCTGACCAAAATGATCGAGTCCATCAAGGAAAACGAGAAGAACGAGGAGTTGATTGGGGTGTACTCGCAATTGCCGGTAGTGCGGTGAGTTGAATTGAGTTGAAATGTTGAAGGGTTGAAATGTTGAAGAGAAAGGGCCTTGTACAAAAGTTTAGGTTCTTTGGGTTCAGTTTTTCGGCCCTCGAAAGTGATAAACGAGCGATTCAGACTTGGGGACGAGTTTGGGTCGCTCGTTTTGTTTTCTGGGGAATGTGTAACCATTTTTGCACTGCGTATTAAATCAGCAATGCTCCTATAACAATTCAAGTCCCACTTGGGCACACCACTACGCTTTGGTTATGCATCTTTTTGTTAAAACCTAAATCGAAAAAGATGCGTCGCAATTTCATTGTACTGATTCTTACTTGTATCCTTTTTGTTTGCGCACAAGCCCAGCGAAACCCGCTTTTTCAAATTGTCGAAAAGAACCGCATTGGCTTCATCAATCGCACAGGTGATGTTGTGATCAAACCCATTTTCAGGTGTGTTGGAGCTTTTGTGAAAGGACTTGCTCCGGCGAGGATTGATGGCTTGTACGGCTACATTGACACCTTGGGCGATTTTGTGATTCCCCCTATTTATGACTATGCCGAGCCTTTTTCTGAGGATTTGGCAGTGGTGGTGCGGGACGAGCGGCAGATGGTGATTCAGCGGGATGGGAAGCACTGTTTTTCCAGCTCTTTTGCTGAAATGGGTAGTTTTCATTTAGGGCGGGCTTTAGTGATCTCTAAAAGTGGAAAAAAGGGGCTAATTGATGTACATGGAAAATTAGTTATCGATACCATTTTTGAAAGCATTTTTCCCAGTGAGTCTGGTCAATACGTTGTCGAATTGGATGGGAAAGCCCCTGGACGCTATCAGTATGGCATCTTCAATCGCTTGGGGAAGGCCATCGTCCCTTTGGATACATTTGATTACATTCGGCCATTTTCGGAAGGGTTTGCAGTAGCCAAATGGAGACTAGGAAAGGATGATTTGGCTAAAAACCTGGTTTTTGACACCAGTGGACAAATCGTATTTGAACACATCATAAGTGACGACAGTGGCATAATCAAGGGTCCATTTCACGAAGGCCGGGCCAGTTTGCGTTTTTGGCCAGGCATGTCATCGGGCTATTCCAATTTTTCAAAAAAATATGAAGGTTATATTGACACCAAAGGAAAAATCATGCTAAAAGATACCAGTGTTGATTCCGCCAATGATTTCCAAAATGGGCTTGCCTTTATTCACTTGAAGAATGGCGATTATCAACTGATCGATACCAATATGCTGAAAGTAGCGCCTCATTTATTCCTTTTTGAAGCCACATTTGGAAAAAATGGCCAATTCGCAGCGGTGATGCTTGAAGGGGATAGGATTTACTCATTGATTGACCAGAATGGCGAGGTGCGATTGCGTTCTCCAGTGAGTCGCACTACAGGAGAGCACGTCATTGGTGATCACCACATCGTTTTTGGTGTCGAGCAAAAACTAAAACCAGGCGAAGAATGGCCCAGCACCCGCTATGGGGTCTATGATACCACGGGCAAGGTCATTATTAAAGCCTGGTGTTCTCGGATTGCTGAAGAGGGGTTTCAATATGGGGTATTGGCTACCATCATGGAGGGCCGTTTGACCTATTTCAATGAAAAAGGTGAGATCATTTGGCAACAGTCCGAGCTTAGGGTAGCTGAAGACATCAACATTGACCACATGAATCGGGGCTATTTTTATGCAGGCTCCAAAGTAGATGAACTAGACCTGGGAGGATTTGGTAGATCGGATAACCAACCCAAAAAGATTAAGCCAAGGATGGGTTTTTCTCGGAAATCGCTGTCCATTTGGATCGATACCTCAAATTTGGTGCAAACGCCAGGTATGTACAACACATATAAATTGTACGTCGTCAATAAAAGCGGCAAAAAAGCGAAATTCCCAGCTCAAGACAGTAGGCTTGAGCTCAGCATCCAGGCATTGGATGCGCATGGCCAATGGAGAGACATTGATTTTTTGCCCCGTAGTGATTGTGGAAATAGTTACCATACCTTGACCTTGGGACACAATGAGTACTGGGGTTTTAAGGTTTTTCGGTACAATGGCGTTTTTAACACCAAAATTCGAGCAGCATTAAGCTATTACGAGCTCAAAAGCGTAAAAGGGTCAAAGACGCTTAATCTTGATGAGGTTTTGCCTGGTTACAAAGTGAAAGTGAGAAAAAGAGAGCCTAAAATGTTGGAAATTTACAGCAATACTTTCCAGGCCAGCATCAATCCAGCCCAGTTTTGGCGTGTAGAAACGTACATCCCACAGGGCATCATGGATCCTTACAGCTATTGATTTAAGGAGGTGAACGCTGACCTCAATTCAGCACCACCGGAGCCACCATCTTGAACATCGGAACATCCACCTTAAAAGTCTCGCCGCTGTGCAAGGCGCGCATGGTGTAGCTGCCGTGCATTTGGCCAATGGGCGTGTAGAGGTGGCAAAAAGAGACGTATTCGTGGGTTTCGCCGGGTTCAAGCACGGGTTGTTGGCCGATTACACCTTCGCCTTCTACTTCGCGGATACAAGCGTCGGCGTCTTTGATGATCCAATGGCGGCTAATCAACTGTACGGTGCGGGGGCTCAGGTTTTCGATGCTTACGCGATAGGCATGGATGTACTTGGCATCCGCCGGACTCGAATGTTCGAATTGGTAGCTTACCTCCACCGAAACCTTTATGCCTTGTGTAATCTGAGTCTCCATTTTTATCGGAATTGAGCAAGCTAAACACTTAGAAATGCGGCAACGACTTCCTCCGCCTCCTTCAAAGCGCGTTCCAGCACATCATTAACCAAGATATGGTCGAATTTGTTTTGGTAACTCAGTTCTTCTTCGGCCCTGGCCAATCTTTTCTTTAAACTCTCTTCCGTTTCCGTTTTTCGTTGACGTAGGCGCTCAAACAGAATCTCTTTGGAAGGTGGCTTGACAAAAATAGCCAGGGAGTTGTCGGGGAAGATTCGTTTTAGGTTCAAAGCACCTTTTACGTCGATGTCAAAAATGATGTGTTTGCCCATGCCCCAAAGGCGGTTGATCTCATCCTTGAGGGTACCATAAAATTGGTTGGTATACACCTCCTCCCATTCTACAAACTCATCTTTGGCGATCAAGTCTCTGAATTTTTCGGGGCTGATGAAGTAATAATCTTTGCCCTCGGTTTCGTGTGGGCGCATGGCACGGGTAGTCGCCGAAATGGAAAAGGCCAGGTCGTTGCGGGTCTTTAGCAAATGCCGTACTACCGTAGTTTTACCCGCCCCGGAAGGTGCCGTGAGAATCAGCAGCTTGCTCATGGTTTACAAACAGTTTGCGACTTGCTCTTTGATTTTTTCCAGTTCGTCCTTCATTTCCACCACCAGGCGTTGGATGTCGGACGAGTAGGCTTTGGCACCGAGGGTATTGATTTCGCGGCCCATTTCCTGGCTGATGAAGCCCAGTTTGCGGCCTTTCTGGGTGCCAGGCTTTTTCAGCTCCTCCCGAAAATAGGCACAGTGCTGGGCCAGGCGTACTTTTTCCTCGGTCACGTCCAATTTTTCGAAATAATGGATCAGTTCTTGTTCAAAGCGGTTGTTGTCGACCCGGTCTTTGCCGATGTTTTCCTCCAGGTTTTGAAACAAGCGTTGGCGCAAACGCACAACACGGTCTTCTTCCAAGGGGGCAATCTTCTCCAGGTTCTGCTCGATGAGTTGAACGCGGTGGTTGAGTTCGGTGGCCATTACCCCTCCCTCGGTATTGCGAAAACGCTCAAATTCTTGTATGGTTTCTTCCAAAACCGATTGAACCTCCTGCCATTCTTTTTCTTCCACTTCATCATTGGCGGTGGCTACCACATTGGGCAGGCGCAAAATGGCTTGAAACAAATCACCAGCGGGCATCTGGAGTTCTTCACGAATTTTTACCAGCTCATTTACGTAACGCTTGAACAGGGGCACGTTCAATGCAAAACCATCGTCAGCAAGCTTTGAATTGACTTCCAGGTTGAGTTCAATTTTGCCACGTTCTACGCGTTCAGTTACCATCCGGCGGATATCCGATTCTTTTTCGCGATAGTTGAGTGGGGCCTTCATGCGCAAGTCGGTAAACTTGCTGTTCAGTGACTTCAACTCAATGATGATCACTTTGTCGCCAAAACTCCTGCTCACCCGGCCATAGCCAGTCATCGATAACAACATATATATAAGGTACAGCGCCACCGCCCAATGGTGATGGACGATTTTCCTATGACTTAGATTATGACTAGCAGTTACTGATTTTAGTTACAAATCAGACATTTTCGCCTTCGATAACCTAAAAGAATGGCAAATATAGTTTAAAATGCTTTAAGTGTCGAGTCAAAGCCGTTTTTGAAAAAATGCTTTGTTACAAAAATTTAGCATTCTGGCTTCGAGTCATCAAAGTGAAAGCTTTTCTTTTATCGAAGTAATTGGGCCGAAAAGAGAACAGCCAAAATAATTGCGTTAAGTCATCATATCGCTACAAGAATGTTGGGCTGATCACTTAAGTATTTGAGCTAAAATAAGGAGGATATCTTTGCTTTTGAGGTTTAGCAAAAAAAGAACACAAATCCTTTCATCCAGTTACTTAAACTAGTAGTGACCTTTTTTCACTAAACCCAAACCAGTCCACCTTATTTTTTTTATGCTCCCTAATCTCATAAAAGAGTAGCCAAATCTTTGCAAGAAATTGAAAGTTAATCAGAAATGAAAAAATAAGCAGTGTGATAGTTGTAAAATACTAAAGAAAATTCCGAGATTTGCGACTCGCTTGTAAAACAAGACGAAATTTATTCATAACTTACTATAAACCAAGTATATACCGATGAGAAAAGCTGATTTGGTAGCAGCGATATCTGAGAAGACAGGTGTGCCCAAGGTTGACGTGCTGGTGACGATGGAAACTTTTTTCAAAGAAGTGAAAGGATCTCTTTCTGAAGGTGAAAATGTTTACATTCGTGGTTTTGGCTCTTTCATCATCAAGAGAAGAGCAAAGAAAATCGGTCGTCACATCAAGAAAAACGAAGCGATCGAGATTCCTGAACATTTTATCCCTTCCTTCAAGCCTGCAAAGGTCTTTGTGGAGCAGGTAAAAGCCAATGTAGATTCTCTGCCTGAAGGTTACGACGAAGACGACGAGGATTAATTCGCCCGCTTGGCTCCTCGGCCCTGCTGAGTGTGCCATCACCTTCTGCCTGCACTTATGACCAAGTTGCAATACGCCGTTGTAGCAGCGGCACTCATGCTTTTCCTGGTTCTGCGTTTTGCTTGCGAAACCAAAGCCCCCAACATCAAAAACCTGGAGAAATCCAGGGCTTTGACTGTAGAAACCACCGATCTGGCTGGTTTGGCACAAAGTACCAAAGATTCGATCAGCAAAGCCGACCAGGCCCTGATCGAAACCCTGGAAGCAGAACTGGCCCGTCAGTCTACGGATACAGCCAGGATTCGGGTTGACAAAAAGTTGTCTGCCGCTTGGTTCGACCTGGGAAAACCACTTATTGCTGGTCATTACGCCCAGGAAGTAGCTGAAAAAGAAAACTCAGAGCAAGCATGGGCCATCACTGGCACCACGTTTGCCATTGCCTTGCAGCGCATTGCCGATCAAAAAATGCGAGAATTCGCTGCAAAACGTGCCACCAAGGCTTTTGAAAACGCCGTTTCACTCAATCCGAATGAGTTGGCGCACAAAATCAACCTGGCTTTGGTGCACACCGATGTCCCTCCAGCAGAGAACCCTATGAAAGGGGTCTTGATGCTCAGGGAACTGAACGAGGCCAACCCGAACAATCCAAGCATCCTGCTAAACCTGGGACGTTTGGCCATTCGGACCAACCAGTTCGACCGAGCCGTAGAACGCCTCAAACAAGCTTTGGAAGCAGACCCCAGCCTCGTAGAAGCCAATTGCCTGTTGGCAGATGCTTATACTGGCTTGGGAAAACAAGCCGAAGCTGAGCGTTATGCTCAAAAATGCCAATGACCGCGAAAGAGTTGAGAAGTTAAGTGGTTGAGGAGTTGAGAAGAAGGAACTCGTACCTCAAAATAATGATCAACCAAAACTTTGATGCTTTTGCTGCGTTCTTAAGAATTCTTTGGTGAAACTTGTTTACAAATTATCACCGTATTTTTTCATCTGTTAAAAGGTTTCGACATGCCTTGCGGAAAGAAACGTAAAAGACACAAGATTGCTACGCACAAGCGTAAAAAACGCCTGCGTAAGAATCGTCATAAGAAGAAGAACAGATAGTACTAAGTAGGTAATTATCCAGCTGCTTCTCAGTTGCATAATTCCTCAGCGACTATTTCAAGTAGCTGGTTGAACCTTTTGACCTCCCTACTTGTATATTTTGTGGCGTTAGACCAGTGAGCAGAAGTTACTGCTTGTTATCAAGCAAGTATTTCTTCTTTGAGAGTACAAAATCCAGGTTGCAGGCTGTGTGTCCGCGACCTGGATTCTGTGCTTTGGGCAATGTATAAAATTGGTGCAGCAGCAATGCTTTCAACCCCGATATGTCCAGCCATTTGGCCGCTTGAATAAGAGTTTTTGTGCAGTAAGAACGGTGAGTTTGTTGTTGTTTTTCGAGAAACCGAGTAGTCAATTTTCATGTGATCAGAACCCGCAAACGAATTTAGAGCATGCTAAAACATCCTCTCAGGCTCAGTTTCCACCCCTACACCAATTAAAAAAACTCCTCTTATTCGATGCCAGTTTCGGTGAATGACCATAGGGCCTACCAATTAGTGATGCGAAAAAATGAACGTTGAAAAGTTGAAATGTTGAAAAGAAGACACAGCATTTCAGCTACCACAAAGGCAGATTTAAACTGACTTATTTTTAGTGCGTATTTCAGCTATTTTCTTGCATACGCTGCGAATCCCTTATCCTGTGATTCGCAATTGCCAGCACTTTTTTACGCCTTGAACCCTGGATTTTAGTTGGGTAGACTAATTTCACCACTGTGAAAGTGGATCATTAAACACCCGACACGACAACTTGGTGTTGGAAATCAACTTTTATTTTGAATTTTCACGCTACATTGTCTGAGTATCCATTTAAAACTGGCATACCTGTGGAAAAAGAATTGATCATCAACTCCACCCCAACGGATGTTGAGATTGCCTTGCTGGAAAACGGCAAATTGGTAGAATTGCACTACCAAAAAACCAGCAACAACTTCAGTGTAGGAGACATTTTTCTGGGTAAGGTGCAACGCCTTACGCCTGGACTCAATGCAGGTTTTGTGGACATTGGCCACAAAAAAGGCGCTTTTTTGCACTATTCCGACCTAGGCACCAAGATTCGTTCGGTGGTAAAGTTCACCCAGCAAGTGACTACGGGGGCCATGAACACCCCCAGCCTCGACAATTTTGAAATCGAGCCAGAAACCCACAAAAGCGGGAAAATCGACCAGGTTTTACACAAACGCCAGAACCTATTGGTGCAGATTTTCAAGGAAGAAATCTCAACCAAAGGCCCGCGCCTTACCTGCGAAATCACCATTCCAGGCCGCTACCTGGTTTTGACCCCCTTCAATGATGTGGTGGCAGTGTCCAAAAAAATTGCCAACAACGAAGAGCGCAAACGCCTCAAAGTTTTGATCGAAAGCATCAAACCCAAAAACTTTGGCGTGATCGTGCGCACTGCGGCTGAAGGCAAAAAAGTGGCCGACCTGCACGAGGAACTCACTTTGATGCAAAACAAGTGGGAAGACATGTTTCGCAACATGCACAAAGCAGAAGCCCCCGCCAAGCTCATGAGTGAGCTGGACAAAACCTCAAGCCTGCTGCGCGACCTGCTTACGGACTCCTTCAACCGGATTGTGATCAATGAGAAGGACCTGTACCAGAGTATTCGAGGCTACCTGAGCTCAATTGCCCCTGAGAGATTGAGCATCTTGCAACTGCACAAAGGCCCTCGCCCGGTTTTTGACACTCACAACATCACCCGCCAGATCCAGGCTTCTTTTGGCAAAACCGCCACTATGAGCAGCGGTGCCTACTTGGTGATCGAGTCCACCGAGGCCATGCACGTAATCGACGTGAACAGCGGCCACAAGACCTCCAGTTCTAACGCCGACGAAGCCGCTCTGAAGGTCAACCTTGAGGCTGCTGAAGAAATCGCCCGCCAGTTGCGCCTACGCGACATCGGAGGCATCATCATCATCGACTTCATCGACCTGCGCAACCAGGACCACAAAAAACTCTTGCAGGACACGATGCGAGATGCGATGAAAAAAGACCGCGCCCAGCATACGATCCTGCCCTTAAGCAAATTTGGCCTGATGCAGATCACCCGCCAGCGTGTGCGCCCCGAAGTCAAAATCGATACCAGCGAGGTATGCCCTACCTGCTCCGGAACGGGCAAAATGAATGCACCTTCACTGATCATCAACGACATTGAGCGCGACCTGGAGTACATCCAACGCACCCACGCCAACTCCAAAGTAAAGTTGGTGGTGCACCCCTTCCTGCAAGCCTTCCTCACCCAAGGTGCTTGGTTCCGCAGCAAGCAATGGAAATGGTACCTGAGCAATTTCAAGTGGGTCGATATCAAAGCCGATAGTTCCTACCACCTCACATCGTATAAGTTTTTTGAAAACGACGATGAGATTAGACTGGGGCCGACGAGCTAGCATCGTTTCCCGCCGTGAAGCTGAAGCAAAATGCCTCTACATGAAACCTTGATCGTGTAGGGGCATTTTACAATCCCTTCAAATACTCCAGCACCGCTTTCCGTTGCTCCGCACTGAACTTATCCCCAAAACGGTGCCCCTGGTTGCCATAGCCCTTCAACTCGGTATTGTAGGTTTGCTTGTCTTTGGCCGTGCTTTCGCGGCTGTATTTCCAGCCTAATTTATCAAAATCGTAATCCTTGTCGGACAAACTGCGCCGCCAAAACGCAGGCCGATCCACGCTGTTCATCAGATCATCGAGCGTTGGCACTGAGCCATTGTGCAGATACGGCGCACTGGCCCAGATGCCATCCAGCGGAGGGGCCACATATCCTAGGCTGGGAATGGCCTGTGATTTGGGGCTTGACTGACCGTACCAGCTTTGGTTGTACCAATTTGAGAAAGCAGGATTTTCCACAAAATAACGGGCGTAAACCGGGTCGGTGCCTACTTTTTCCAGTTCTACCAGTAGGTTGGGGTAATAGTTGTCGCCATCGTATTTGCCGTGGCAGCTTTCGCAATTTTCCTGAAAAAGGGTCTTGCCCTGCTGCGCTAAGGCCGCATTGATCGTGCCGGGATATTTTGGCGCTTGCAGGGTTTGCAACCAGGCCATCACGTCCTTGAAATTGTTGTTGATGCTGCGGGCGGTACTGGTATCTTCCACTGCTACCACCGTTACTTGCATCAAGAGCTTAGTGAAGTCGCCTCTGCCCATGCCATTGTAGTACAGGGCTCTCTTCTTCTTCACGTTCCAAAGCGGGGGCACATCCGAGCCGATCACTTCCTTGGGGATGGAAAAAACGGTTTGACCGCCGTTCCAATTCAAGTTGGCCTGCCGATGGGCTACGCTGGCTTGTTCTAGCATGAAGGCCGGGTTGATGCCCACAAAAGGCAAAATGGTGTAAGGCGCAGAGGCTTTTGCTCCACGGCCGTAAGCTTCATAAGCTTTCCATTCGGGCGAGCTCTCGCCATAACGGCCTCGGATACCGAAGTCGACAAGATTGAGCAGCTGACTATTGTCTTGCGTAAAATCCATTACGCTATTGCCCAGCCCAGCCACAAACTGACCATTGACCTTGGCCGAATGGCAGCCAAAGCAAGTGATGCCACCCGCAACTTTGACCCCAGAAGGCATGGTAAAAACATTGAACCCCGGCGGTAATTTGGCATTGTCTCCACTGCGATTCAAGAGGTTCTCGTTGCTCAAATTACCGGGAAAAGCGCTGTAAACTTCCCAAGGCACCCCACCGCCGATGAAATTGCCTTCGCGCAAGTAATCCCAACCTTTTTGGGCGGTGCCCGTGATTATTTGTGCATTGGCAGGCAGGCGACTGGTGCCGCTAGGCGGCTCAGGATCGGTAGGCCCCATTTGTTCATTGGCACAAGTAAAAAGTATGGTGGCAAAAGCCACTGAAAATAAACTGAAGTACCAGGTATTGCGCATAGTCGGTGATTTACGGGAAATGATGTTCGATTTAAACAGGCCAAGTTAAAACCTGTTTAGCGCTCCGACCATTTTTGTAAAACGATATTTACTTGTTGCTCATCGCGTTGAAATGCAAAAGCAGCTTCAGCAAATTTCGGGCTGCGCCATTTGCTTTTTACATTGTTGGAAAAACCGTAAGGCTCAGTGGGAATGCCGAGTTTGTTTTTATTGAGCTGGCCATCGCCGTTCAGGTCTTGGTAAACGGCCAAGGCATAGGAACCAAAAGGGAGTTTGGTTTCCCGATGGATCGTGGATTTGCTTGGTGCTGCGACTTGCAATACTACTCCTTTGACGCTTTTCCCTTCCTGCAAAAAATTCTGCTCATGGTCATAAAGGGCCAAACGAATAGGAGCGTTGGCGTTCTGAAGGTATTCTACCTTGACCTGGAGCGTACCCGTTGAGGGCAAAAAAGAAAGACAGCCCAAAATGCAGAGAAAATGCATAGCAGTTTTCCCTCCAGAACGCCAAAAACGCAAGAATGTTGAAACATAGGTCAAATTACCCCCGCCCCAAGCCCAATAAGCGGCCTAGCAAAAGGAGTACAACTGCCCCGATGACCGAAGTGCCAATCAGGTTGACCAAATGGCTACCCAAGTTTAGGTTGATCCCCAATTTGCCGAGTACCCAGCCTCCTACAAAGGAACCAAGTACGCCCAAGATGATGTTCCAAAGCAAGCCACTGCCCGATCCTTTGAACAACTGACCAGCCAACCAGCCGGATACCGCGCCAATGAGTAAAACGTAAAGCAAATCCATGATTCAATATTTTAGGTGTGAAAAAAGACTTTAGAGCGCGTAAAAAATAAGGTAAACGAGTTGGATTTAGTGAAAAAAGGTCACTATTAGTTTAAGCAACTGGATTCAAGGAAGTGGTGTTCTTTTTTTGCTACACCTCAAAAGCAAAGTAATTTACCTTATTTTAGCTCGAATACTAAGATGTTCTGAACTAAGGTACGCATTTATTGATCCAAACTAGGATCAGGGGCTGATTTTTTTCATTTCAGACCATATTTCAAAATTCGCCTTCTAACATTATCCCTTCATTTTCAGCTATCTTTTAGCCAAAAAAAGGCCCAAAACTTGATTCTCTCTTACTTTTCCTGCACTTTTGATCTGCCCCGAATATTATTATACACCAAAACCCTAAAAATGAAGACTTGCCGCCACCTCTTGTGCTGGGGCCTCCTTGCCCTTGGCTTTTTGTCAGCTACACATTTATTTGCCCAAAAAACCTATGCCTTGGTCATTGGGCTTTCAAAGTACAAGGTACTCACGCCTTTGGAATACGCTGATCGGGATGCTTTGGCCTTGGTCGATTATTTACAAGACCAACAAATACCTGCCGAGCAAATCCGCCTTTTTCTCAATGAAAATGCGACCAGAATCAACATCGTTGACGAATTGTTTAACCTCAGCAAAGTATTAAAAGCCCATGATCGCCTGTATTTTTATTTTGGTGGGCATGGCGACTTAGAGGCGCAGCTTAGTCACGACAATGCCCTCCTGTTGCTTTACAATTCCTTCAAAACTGGCTACTTGCAAGGCAACGATTTCCTAAGCTTGGGTGAGCTAAAAACCTGGTTCGGCAACTTGAGCAGCAAGCAAGTGGAGGTTGTTTTCATCGCCGATGCTTGCCACTCAGGAGCCTTGATCGGAGGCCAGGAAGGGTACTCCAAAACCCAAAAGGCCCTGCACGAAAACTGGGGCAAAGTGACCAAAATCCTATCCAGCCAAGCAGGTGAATACTCGCTGGAAGGCAAACAATGGGGCGGTGGACGTGGCCTTTTTTCCTACCACCTCATCAATGGCCTGGCTGGGCGGGCCGATCAAAATGGCAACCAAAAGGTGTCCTTGCGCGAATTGGATGCCTACCTCAAAGCAAATGTAGCACGCCAGGCGGCCCCCAACGTCCAAACTCCCGTAGCCTTGGGCGATCCCAACCTGATGCTGGCCAAGACCAGCGCCATAAACCTGAAAAAACTAAGCGATGCCGAAAGGCGCAACGTACCACTCATCAGCGAAGTGAACCTCAAAAACCGGGCCGCACCACTCGAAGACCTACTGGTAAAAATGGACACCAGCATCGTGGAGGCTTACAAAAGATTTACCCGCTCACTCAAAGAAAAAAGGCTGGCCTCACACGACGACCCCAATGACTACGCCTTGTTGCATTACAAAATGCTGGAAAAACGAAAAGTACCCGACACCCTACTCAACATCATGAAGCGCAACTTGGCGGCGGCTTTGCTCCAGCGTGAAGTGGACATCATGCTAGAGCCCCGACAAAATGCTCGGTCCTTTTTCATGGTCAAAGAAGAAGCAGTGGAAAAAGCCATCCGTAATTTGGACGAAACCGCCCTGCTATTTGGCACCGATCATTACTTTTATAATTTCCTTCAGGCCCGCAAACTGGTGCTCAATACGCTATACACCAAGCCTAGCAAAAGCTTGGAGACCCCGATTGACGATATCCTGAACGAGTATAAGCGCTCCACCCAACAAAAAATCAGTACTTTGCTCAGGAGTCTGGAACTGGAACCCAACATGGTTTCTACTTATTTGCTCCTCTCTAGATTTTATACTACCGACTCAAAGCGGGATTCGGCGGTGTATTACCTGGAAAAGGTCACCGATCTCTTGCCCAACAACCTCACCCTCAATTGTGACGCTGGTGATATTTACAGCCGCATAGAATACCAGGAAAATGGGAAACGCCTGGCGCATCCAAAGGCGATATACTACCTCGAAAGGGCCATTAAGCTCGACAGTACTTTTTTACGCCCTTACATCCAGTTTTCAGAGATGTACACTGGCCGCCGTAGAAATGATGATTACCATGATTTTACAAGGGCCATTCCCTATTTACAAAAATCATTGCGTTTGTTGGAAAAACCACTGGAAGAGATCAAACAAATGGGTTTTGACAAACCCGTAGGGAAAGCCAATTTCATGCAACCTAGTAGACAACGGGGTGATTTTGGGCTGACGCTGTCACAGTATCTTTGGTTGGAATACAGTTACGCACAAATTGGCGATTCAATCAACGCCCACAAGTACGAGCAAAAATTGGTCAACACTTGCACAGAGGTAAATGCTGCCAATTTTATGATGCAGGCTGCCATAAATTATTATTTTCTTTTTGGCGTAGACTCTAGTTTCCTCCACTTGAAAAAAAGCCTGGCTTTTATGCTGGCCGCCCAAAAAAAGATGGAAGCTGACCTGGCCCTGGCCAATATTGAGGACCAAGCTTTCCAAAACATTCTCTACCGAGAGAACCTCAAGGCCATTGGGGCTACTTATCGGAACCTTCAGCGCTACACCGAAGCAGAACAGTATTTGCTCAAATCAATTGCTGTTTCCGTAGAGGGTTTTCCCTATCTGGATCGCATGAAAATGATGGGAAGTGGAGTTTACGAAATGAAGGATCGCGAAATTACCTTTCCACTGGGGCTCGGAATCGCAGGCCAAAATGTTTACCATTATCGGGTAGAACCTCACCATGAATTATTTTTGCTTAACTTAGAACAAAATAGACCCGAAGTGGCGCTGCAATGGTTGGAAAAAGCCCTTCAGGTTTCGGTCAAAGAAAATGGCAATGACATTTCTGGCACTCCCTACCGTACTTCAGCATTAAAAACCTACAAAAACCTGGATGTTGATGCATTCAATGCGCTTTATGACAAATATTTCCCAAAGACGGACAAGAAATAAGGTACTGACAGGGGCGCTTGGCAGGCTGGGATTGGTATTTTTACTGGGCTGGGCTCCATTTCAAGCCCCAGCTCAAAAGCCCGATACCAACTTCAAACCTGCCAATGCCAACCCTTTTTTAGTGCCGGAAGACAGCTCTATTTTTCGGGACAAGTACATCATTTCGGAACTCGAAAAAGTGCAGTATGCCAAGTATTCTGAGGACCTGAAAAAAGCTGCCCTGCAAAAACTGCTCGAAAACCAGAAACTCCAAACCATTGCCCTGGCCCAAAAACTCAAAACCGAACAACTACAAGCCGAAGCTGCCCGCAAGGAATCAGCAGCAAAACGCAAGGAAGAAACCCAAAAACAAAAAATCAAGCAACTCGAAATCGCCCAGCTCAACCAAAGGCTGACTCTCCAGCAGCGCACCCGCAATTTCTTGTACCTGGTGGTGGGCTTGCTGGCTACGCTAGGATTGTCGCTTTTGTGGCTTAACCGTCAATTGTTCAAGAGAAACAAGTCTATCCAGCGCCTATCCATTGAAAATTTGCAAAAAGAGCAGGAAAAACAGCAAATTTTAGCCAGCCAGAATGAAACCCTGGAGATTCAGGTCAATGAAAGAACGGCTGCGCTCAAAGCCTCCCAAGCCCAACTCATCCAATCCGAAAAACTGGCCTCACTGGGTGAGCTCACTGCGGGCATCGCCCATGAGATCCAAAACCCCTTGAATTTCGTCAACAATTTCGCCGAAGTAAGTGCTGAATTGCTGGATGAAATGAATGAAGAATTGGAGAAAGGCGATACCGATGAGGCCAAGGCAATTGCCAATGACCTCAAGTCGAACCTGACAAAAATCGCCTCGCACGGCAAGCGCGCCTCCTCCATCGTAAAAGGCATGTTGGAGCACTCGCGCAGCGGCAGCGGCGTAAAGGAGCTTACCGACCTCAATCAAATGGCGGAGGAATACCTGCGCCTGGCTTATCACGGCCTTCGGGCCAAAGACAGCAGTTTCAGCGTACAGTTTGAAACCGACCTGGATCCTCAAATACCCAGAATTGAGGTAATTCCTCAAGACCTGAGCAGGGTTTTACTCAACCTGATCAACAATGCTTTTTATGCCAGCAACGAGCGGGCAAAAACCGATGCAGCACTAAAGCCAATGGTCAGCATCAGCACGCGTAAATTGAGTGATAAACAGGTAGAAATCCGCGTACAAGACAATGGAAATGGCATCCCTGAAGGCATCCGTGACAAGATTTTCCAACCCTTTTTTACTACCAAGCCTACTGGGCAGGGTACTGGATTGGGGTTGAGCTTGGCTTATGACATTGTGGTGAAGGGGCATGGGGGGCGTTTGGAAGTGGAGTCGAAAGAGGGAGAAGGGACGGGATTTATTGTGAAATTGCCCTTTTTATGATGCCGAAAATTTTAAAAATCATGCCTTTTATGATGCCGAAAATTAATTTTTTGGTGAAGGGGCGTGAGGGGAACTTAGAGGTGGAAATCCAAATCAAGAAGGAACCATTTTTCCCCTTAAACTAAACAGCTAAAACCGACAAATGCGCAACACCACCACAACCCTATTTTTCTTTTTTTGCAGTCTTTTCACCTTAAACGCACAAGATCAGCTAGCAATTTACAAGCTGGAAGATCAACGCATTACCCTCAACAAAGGCTGGAAATGGCAAAAAGGCGACCAAGCCGCATTTGCCGAGCCAACTTTTAATGACTCGAGCTGGAAAAAATTCGACCCAACCAAAGACATTCACGACTATCCTCAACTATTTGACGGGGAAGTTCGCTGGCTAAGGATTCGTTTTGAAGTCGATCAAAAACCTACTACCGCATTGGGTTTGTCCTTAACCCAAGCTGGTGCTTCTGAAATTTACCTGAATGGAAAACTGATCCACAAAATCGGACAAATCAATTCAAAAGCAAGCATCGCCCAAGACCCCCTTGAATACCCTTTTAGCTTACCCATTGATGCTGCGGGCGAGTACGTTTTGGCTGTCCGGTATGCCTTGCAGCCCAATATCCGCTACACCACCGTGTATGGTTTGACCTTGAACAAAGTTTTTGATGCTTCTTTGGTCAATTTGGTCCCTACCCAGGATGAGCAGCGCGAGTTTAGGGTCTATTACACCGGCATGGAGACTTTCAAAATTGGTGTATTTGTGATGCTGTTTATTTTGCACTTCGCATTTTTTTTGTACCAAAAGAACAACAAAATCCAACTCTTTCTAAGCATCTTTTTTCTAGGGACAGCGTTGCAGTATGTGTTCAAAATTCTAGGACAAAATGAAGTTTCCGTTGAAGCACGCTACTACCTGATCAATATTTCATTTTGGTCTTCGAATATTGGACAATTATTTGGCCTTGCGGCGATGTACCAACTTACTCGGATTAAGCGAGACTTTTATTTTACCGTAATCCTTGTCGTTAGTGCCATCATGTTGCTCGTTTCAAGTTTAACATATGGTAGGCTTTGGATCCCTTTTTCCTTGATTCAGGCATTGATCAGTTTTTTGATCACCCTCCGCTTGTCCCTGCTTGGGGTCAAAAAGCAATTGAGAGGCTTCAAAATATTGACTGTTGCGGTAATGATCAGTTCTTTGGGGTTTGTATTCATTGAGTTGGTCAACCTTAACGTATCTGTTCCAGGCTTACTGGTGGACATTGTTTTTAATCTATCCATAATAGCCGTGCCCATTGGTTTTTCCTTGTACATGGGCCTTGATGCAAGCAATCAAAACAAAGCATTAAGCGCAAAATTGGCTGAAAACGAAGTGCTAAAAGACCAGACCATTGCCCAGGAGCAGGAAAAGCAGCAAATTTTGGCCCAACAGAACGAGACCTTGGAAAACCAAGTGACCGAACGCACGGCTGAGTTAGCAGCTAAAAATAAGGATTTAGAAATAGAGGCTGCTTTGGATAAAATTCGAACTGTTTCCTTGGCCATGAAGCGGTCCGATGAAATCGAAACCGTAGTATCGGTATTGTATGAAAAACTAAAAGAACTGGGTTTGGTATTCGACGGAGGGGCGGCTATTCACGTTTTTGAAGAGGGCTCAAAAGATGCCGCCATCTGGGTTGTTTCGCCACAACAAGCGCCCACCAAAATAGACCTACCTTATGACAAAGAAGCATTTGTAGACAACCCCATTATTTTGGATGTATGGAAGGCCAAAGAAACAGGACAGCACATCTTTAACAAAAACTATTCCTTTGAAGAAAAAAACAGGTATTTTCAGTATGTATTCAAACACAATGATTATGACAAAATCCCTGAAATAGGCAGGAACTTTATCCTTTCGGTACCTGCTTATACGGCTACGTTTGTAGCAGAGCACAACTCATTGCTTGGTGCAAATAGCTGGACAGGAGAGTTGTTTACGGCATCAGAATTTGAGCTACTGAAACGAGTCGCCAAGGTTTTTGAGCAGGCTTATACCCGTTCCCTTGATTTGCAAAAAGCAGAAGCACAGGCGAGAGAAGCACAAATTGAAGTAGCCTTAGAAAGGGTAAGGAGCCGAACAATGGAGATGCAAAAAAGTCAAGAACTTCGGGAGGTTGTAGCCACTATCTATGATCAGCTACAAAACTTGGGTTTTACTTATGGCGCTTTAGGCATTGTGATTATGGACGAAACATCTGGCGATATGGATTGGTGGATGGCTGGTTTTGGAAAAGAAGCCTACCCAGAAAATTATTACATCCCTTTTTTCGATCACCCCTTTTATTTGGCACAGCTTAATGCGTGGAAAGAAGGCAAAAAATTTGTGGTGCTGGAAGCATCCGGTGAACAGAAAAAGGCATACGATGAAGTCATTTTTAGCAGAACAGATTTTGTCAGAATTCCATTACAAGCACAGCAAATCATGTTGGCGTTTGAAAAAGTAATTTTTTCAAACGCCAACATGAAACATGGAGCCTTGTCATGGGGTACCGACCCGATTGATGACAACCGTGCCCAAATCCTACAACGATTTGCAGTGGTATTTGAACAAACCTATACGCGTTTTTTAGACCTACAGAAAAAGGAAGAGCAAGCTTTCAATCTGGCCGAAGAAAAACAGAAATTAGAACGAACCCTCAGCGAGCTCCGCTCCACCCAAGCCCAACTGATCCAATCCGAGAAACTGGCCTCACTGGGCGAACTCACTGCAGGCATCGCCCACGAGATCCAAAACCCACTGAACTTCGTCAACAACTTCGCCGAAGTCAGCGCAGAGTTACTGTCCGAAATGAACGAAGAACTCGACAAAGGCGACACCGCCGAAGCCAAGGTCATCGCTGCCGACCTGGTGCAAAACCTGCAAAAAATCAACCACCACGGGCAGCGGGCTTCTTCCATTGTCAAGGGCATGTTGGAGCATTCGCGGGCCAGCACGGGCCAAAAAGAACCCACCGACCTCAATCAGATGGCCGATGAATATTTGCGTTTGGCCTATCATGGCTTGCGGGCCAAAGACAGTGGCTTCAATTGCCAATTGGAAGCGAATCTTGACCCAAACCTGCCCAAAGTGGCTGTCATTCCGCAAGATATTGGCCGGGTACTACTCAACCTGATCAACAACGCCCTGCACGCGGTGCAAGAAAAAGCCAAAATGGCCATTGAAGGCTACGAACCAAAGGTCAGCGTCAGTTCAGCTTTGGTTAACGGACAAGTTGAGCTTAAGGTGCAAGACAATGGCATGGGCATTCCAGAGGGCATTCGGGAGAAGATTTTCCAGCCGTTTTTCACTACTAAGCCTACCGGGCAGGGCACGGGTTTGGGGCTGAGTTTGGCTTATGATATTGTGACCAAAGGACATGGGGGCACGATCGAAGTAGAGAGCCAATCTAATGCGGGCACCCAATTCGTCATTCGTTTAGTGTAAACTTGTAAACAGCAGCAACATTTTGTAATTTTACCTTCAAATAACTGGATGATGATCAAGATTCCATACGGTGAAAGCGATTTTAAAAAGTTGATGCTGGAAAACTACTTCTACCAGGATCGTACCCATTTCATTGAGCAGCTCGAAAAATGGAACTCCAACTATCCCGTTTTTTTACGCCCTCGTCGATTCGGCAAAAGCCTGTTCATCAGTACACTTCACCATTATTATGGTTTGGAATACAAAGACGATTTTCAAGCCCTTTTTGGCAATCTATACATTGGCAAGCACCCAAGCGAATCTGCCAATTCTTATCTGGTCCTGCGTTTTGAATTCAGTCGCATTGATACTGCTACCCATGAAAGTACCTACCATGGCTTTTTAACCAATGTCATTTCTGGAGCGCGTACTTTTTTGGGCGCTTATGGAGAATTTTTCACTTTAGAACAGCAAACCATTATTGAAAACGGGAAAAGCCCTGAAACAGTGGTTAAGGCAATTTTTGATTTTACAAAAAAGAATAAAATCCCCCACAAAATCTACCTCCTCGTTGACGAATACGACCATTTTGCCAATGAATTGTTGTCCTTTGATCTTGATCGTTTTAAATCCAATGTGAGCACCAATGGTTTTGTGCGCAAATTTTATGAAAGTTTCAAAACCGCTACTGGTGAAGGAATCGTTGATCGGATTTTCATCACGGGCGTTTCCCCCATCACCCTGGATTCTTTGACCAGTGGTTTTAACATTGGTGACAACATTAGTTTGAACCCCATTTTCCACGACATGATGGGCTTTACCCATCCAGAGGTGGAAGCTATTTTACATCAATCGGCTATTCCAATCGAAAAAATACCCGAAATGATGGCTGACTTGGAGGCCTGGTATGACGGCTATCGTTTTACGACCCGAGCCAATCACCAGTTGTTCAATCCAGATATGGTGCTCTATTTCTTGAAAGAGTACAGCATAATATCGCAATATCCCGAAGTCATGTTGGATACCAATGTGATTTCAGATTATCGAAAAATTCAGAACACCTTTAAAATAGGCGGCGAAGAAACCGAAAAATATGAGCTATTGGAGACTTTGGTGCAAAAAGGCTACATTGATTTTCCGCTGACCCGGCTTTACAATTTAACCCTCGATTTTACCCAGGATGATTTTTTGAGCTTGTTGTTTTACATGGGCATGCTCAGTTTTCAAGAAGAGGCCATCATTGGCTGGCGCTGCAAAATCCCCAATTACGTCATCAAAAAACTCTACTTTGAGTACTTCAAGGCCATCTTTTTGGCCAAAACCCGTTTTGCAAAAACTACCCGCCCAATTGCACAAACCATTGATGCCCTATTGGGGACTGGCAATCCCGAGCCTTTTTTCAAAATAGTCGAACAAGTATTGCTCGAAAACCACTCCAATCGCGACGAATTGGCCTACGGCGAAAAGCATTTGCAAACCTTGATGGTCGGCTTGTTATTCCCCTACGAATCCTATTACATCCACAGTGAATACGAAACCAAACGGGGCTACCCAGATATTTTTCTCGAAAGAATGCCCAATAAACCCCTCCAATTTGACATCGTTTTGGAATTAAAATACGTCAAAAAATCAGCTGAAAAAACCTTGGAAAAAGTCATTCAACAAGCAGAAATCCAATTGGACGAATACATGCGCAGTGAACGATTTTCTCGTCCGGATGTACGAGGGTTTTATGCTGTTTTTTTGGGTGGCGAGGTTTACCAGTGGAAAGAATGGGCGTAGCGGTAACCATATGTGGTTGCTCCTATACACAACATCCAAGACAAAATCTTCCAGCCTTTTTTCACCACCAAACCGACCGGGCAAGGCACGGGTTTGGGGCCGAGTTTGACTTATGATATTGTGACGAAGGGGCATGGGGGCACCATTGACGTAGAGTGCCAATCTAATGCGGGCACCCAATTCGTCATTCGTTTAGTGTAAACTTGTAAACAGCAACAACATTTTGTACTTTTACAGGAAATAAATAGATGATGATCAAAATTCCGTACGGTGTAAGTGATTTTAAGTCTTTGATAGAAGAAGGTTATTTCTATCAAGACCGTACTCATTTTATCGAGGAATTAGAAAAATGGAATTCTAAATATCCCGTTTTTTTGCGTCCGCGTCGGTTCGGAAAAAGTTTGTTTATTAGCACCTTGCACCATTATTATGGCTTGGAATACCGGGATAATTTTCAAAACTTGTTTGGTCAGTTGTACATTGGCAAAAACCCTACCCCGCTGGCCAACCAATACCTGGTTTTGCGCTTTGAATTCAGTCGCATTGATACCGCGAACCATGAAAGTACTTATCAGGGGTTTTTGATTAATGTTGTTTCGGGGGCACGTGCTTTTTTGGGTGCTTACAGAGACTTCTTTAGTGCAGAAGATCAAAGAACCATCTTGGCACAAATCAGTCCGGAAGCGGTTGTCAAAACGATTTTCAGCATTGCCAAAGCGAATAAAATACCTCACAAAATCTATTTGCTCATTGACGAATACGACCACTTTGCCAATGAACTGCTCTCATTCGACCTAGAGCGTTTTAAGTCAAACGTGAGTCACAACGGCTTTGTCCGCAAGTTTTACGAAAGCCTCAAAACTGCCGCTGGCGACGGCATCGTAGATCGCATCTTCATCACTGGCGTATCACCGATTACTTTGGATTCGCTCACCAGTGGCTTCAACATCAGCAGCAACATCACTACGAATCCCATCTTTCACGACATGATGGGCTTTACACACGAAGAGGTAGAAGCTATTTTGTACAAATCCAACATCCCACAAAGTGTAGTACCGGGCATGATGTCCGACTTGGCCGAATGGTACAACGGCTATCGTTTTGCCACCAAGTCCAAACACGCCCTTTTCAACCCCGATATGGTGCTGTATTTTTTGCAGCAATACAGCATCGACGGCAGCTACCCAGAGGTCATGCTGGACACCAACGTGGTATCGGACTACCGCAAAATCAGGAACCTTTTCAAGATCGGAGGCGTAGAAAACTCCCGGTACGAATTATTAGAGCAGTTGGTGCAGCACGGCTCAATTGAGTTCAAACTCACCCAATTGTTCAACTTGGACTATGAGCTCACTCAGGATGACTTCTTAAGCCTCCTGTTTTACATGGGCATGTTGTCATTCAACGAAAGGGTAGGCATCGGTTGGCGCTGCGATATCCCCAACTATGTCATCAAAAAACTGTATTTTGAGTATTTCACGGCGCTACATTTGGCCAACACCCGCTTTGCCACGGCTACCCGACCATCGCCCAATCGGTATCCGCCCTGATCGTTCAGGGTAACCCGGAGCCCTTCTTCCAGGTTGTGGAGGAAGTCTTGCTGGAACACCATTCCAACCGCGACGAGATGGCCTATGTTGAAAAGCACCTCCAGACCCTGATGATCGGCTTGTTGTGCCCTTACGAATCGTACTACATCCACAGCGAGTATGAGGCTCGAAGGGGCTATCCCGACATTTTCTTGGAAAGGTTGCCCAATGTGCCTCTCGAATTTGACGTGGTATTGGAGTTGAAATATGTCAAAAAATCGGAGCAAAACAAAATGCAAGAAAAAATTATTGACGCGGAAAAACAGTTGGATAGCTACCTACGCAGCGCCCGTTTTGCTCGGCCCGATGTAAAGGGTTTTTATGTGGTTTTCCTCGGAGGGGAGGTGCATCAGTGGAGGGAATGGGGGAAGTATTGAACTAGAATTTTCTACCGCCCTGTCCACCTAGTTTTTTTCGCTCCCGAAGGTTTTTGAAACAGCGAAAAATCAATAAAATTTTTAATTTTGATAATTCAGCACGGTCAGGGCTCTACTTCTCACCTTGGCATATCGCTTTAAACGAGAGAACAAGTATGAAAAGCATGGCCTTTTTTATTTTGCTTTTGACGATCCCGCTATCGGGTCAGCACTCCTCTATTGACAGCCTGCAATCTGAACTTGATCGTGCGAAAAGTACCGCTACCAAAATTGCAATTTATGATCAACTATTTAAATTAGAATTCCCCAATCATGCCCAAAAAATCAACATGGGGCTGGGTGCCTACCGTTTTGCCAAAAACCAAGCCATCAAAAAACAACAAATGGATTGGGGCATTACGACTGCCTTCAACATGGTGGAACAGGATTATTTGAAAGCATTGACTTTGCTCCTAGAGATTAAACCACTGTGTGAGCGCGAACGGGATACCATTCAACTCGCTCGCTGTCTGGGTTTCATTGGATACGCTTACACCAAGTTTGATTTGAACAAAGCCTTGGAAAACTACAGGGTTTGCAAAAATTTGATGTTCAAAGCCAACATTCCAGAGCGTATTGTCCCTATTTACACCGCCATGGGCTACGTTTTCAAAGAAGGGAACATGCCTGATTCCGCTTTGGCTTACCTTTCTCAAGGCTACCTCAGTTCAAAAAATGGGAATTCTCCCATTGATACGAGCAATTACAACATCCATTTTGGCGAAGTTTACCTGCAAAAAGGGGATACGGCGGCTGCCACCAAATATTTCAGAAAGGCCCTGCGCAGTAGTGGTGGAATGGAAGGACAGGCACGTTACAATTTTGCACTACTCTTTAAAAAATGGGGGCAATTGGATTCAGCCAAATTTCATGCCCATCGATCCCTGGAATGGGAACAAAAAGTCAATCGAACATTATACATCTTCAAAAGTGCAGATTTGTTGCATCAACTGTATCGCAATGACAACCCAGCCCTTGCTCTGAAATATTTGGAAATCGCAAATACCAGTAGAGATAGTCTTTTTAGCCAAGATAAAATCAGAAAAATAGAACAACGCATTTTTGAGGAAAAAGAAAAGGAGGCCCAGGCCCAAAGGCAAATAGAGGCCAGACAACAGCAACTGAAAATATGGGGTATATTATTTGCGCTGTTTGGGGTTTTGATACTGGCTTTCATCCTTTACCAAAACAATCGCCAAAAACTAAAGGCAAATAAGCTTTTGGAAAAAACCTTGAGTAAGCTAAAATCCACCCAAGCCCAACTCATCCAATCCGAAAAGCTCGCCTCCTTGGGCGAACTCACGGCAGGCATTGCCCACGAGATCCAAAACCCGCTCAATTTCGTCAACAACTTCGCCGAGGTCAGTACTGAGTTGTTGGACGAAATGCAAGAAGAATTGGACAAAGGAGATACCGCTCAAGCCAAAGCCATCGCTGATGACCTGAAGTCGAATTTGGGGAAAATCGCCTCGCACGGCAAACGTGCTTCCTCCATCGTCAAAGGCATGTTGGAGCACTCGCGCAGCAGTACAGGCACCAAAGAACCAAGTGACCTCAATCAAATGGTCGATGAGTACCTGCGTTTGGCCTATCATGGGCTTAGGGCCAAAGACAGCAGTTTCAGCGTACAGTTTGAAACCGACCTGGACCCTCAAATACCTAAAATCCTGGTAATTCCCCAAGACCTAAGTCGAGTTTTGCTCAACCTGATCAACAATGCTTTTTATGCCAGCAATGAACGGGCAAAAACCGATACTGCACTAAAGCCAATGGTCAAAGTCAGTACACGTAAATTGAGCGATAAGCAAGTAGAAATCAGCGTGCAAGACAACGGCATGGGGGTTCCCAAAAACATCCAAGACAAAATTTTCCAGCCTTTTTTCACCACCAAACCATCTGGGTTTGGAACGGGCTTGGGCCTTTCACTCAGCTACGACATTGTGACCAAAGGTCATGGCGGAAGCCTGACCCTGGAATCAAAAGAAGCGGAAGGAGCTACTTTCATCATTGCTTTACCCATCGAAAACCCTAAATCATGAACATCCTAGTAGTAGATGACGAACTGGACATCCGCATCCTTTTTGAGCAAAAATTTAGGCGCGAGATCAAGGACGGAACCTATATTTTTGAGTTTGCCCACTCGGGCGAAGAAGCTATGCTCAAACTCAAAGACGGTAGCAACAACATTGTGCTCATTTTATCAGACATCAATATGCCTGGCATGAGTGGGCTGGAGCTTTTGGGGCGGGTACGTAAAATCCATCCTGATGTGCCGCCCAAGATTTTCATGATCACGGCGTATGGCGATGAAGAAAATCGAACCAAGGCCTCCGAGCTAGGAGCTGACGACTTTTTGACCAAGCCTATTGATTTTAACAACCTCAAAGAAAAACTACATGAATAAGGTACTGGTAGTGGATGATGAGGAAGATTTGGAAGTCCTGATTAGTCAAAAACTAAGGAAGCAAATTCGCGAAAGCAAGTATCAACTGATTTTTGCCAAGGATGGCCTGGAAGCCCTGGACCTCATCAAGGCCGACCCGGAAATCATGACCGTACTCAGCGACATCAACATGCCCAAGTTGGATGGCCTTAGCCTGCTTTTGCACCTGAAAACTCACAATCCGCTGATCAAAACCATCATCATATCGGCTTATGGCGACATGGACAACATCCGTACGGCCATGAATCGGGGGGCTTATGATTTTTTGACCAAACCCATCAACTTTGAAGACCTCGAAATCACCATCGACAAAACCTTTGAGTACATCACCCAATTGCAAAATACCCTGCAGGCGATCCGCGAAAACAACATCATGAAAATGTATGTCGATCCCTCGGTGTTGGAGTACATGACCCGCAGCGAAATTACCCAAGATTTTAGCGCCAACGAAACGATCGAGGCCAGCGTAGCTTTTATCGACATTTGTGGGTTTACGAGCATCGCCGAGCAGGAGCCGCCCGACATCGTAGTGAACTTGCTCAACCAATATTTTGACCTGATCGTCAAACACATCATCGCTGCCGATGGCTACGTGGACAAATTCATGGGCGACGCTGTAATGGCAGTATTCAAAGGAGGAAACCATGCCAAAAGAGCTGTACAGGCCAGTCTGGCCGTGATGCAGGAAATTGCCCAAGCCCAAGACGATTTGCAAAAACAAGTGGGCTACCAACCCCAACTGTCCATCGGGGTCAACAGTGGCGAAATGGTATCGGGTAACATCGGAGCCATCTCGCTCAAAAGATTGGACTACACCGTAATCGGCGACGTGGTGAATACTGCCCAACGCATCCAGGTTCATGCCAGCCCAGGGGAAATTTTGTTGGGCGAAAACACCCATCAGTACATTTCATCACATTTTAATTGCCAACGAAAAGAAGATGCAGTGGTGAAAAACAAAACCAAGCCGATAGTTGTCTATCAAGTACTGGGTTAAAGTCTCTTCAACCTTTCAACACTTCAACCTTTCAACTCAAATAGACATGCTCCAAAAAAGCACCTTCCAATTCATCAAGGACCTCAAGCACAACAACAGCAAAGAATGGTTTGAAGCCAACCGCAAGGTTTATCAAAGCGCCAAAGAAGATTTTTTGGAGCTGGTTGCCAACCTGATCCAGGGCATCGAAGCTTTTGACCCGGCCATCGCCATGTCTCACCTGGAGCCCAAAAAATGCATTTTCCGCATCAACCGCGACACCCGTTTTTCGAACGATAAATCCCCATACAAAAGCAACATGGGGGCTTGGTTCAGCCCTGGAGCAAAGGGCTTGCAACGCGCAGGCTACTACCTACACCTGGAAGAAGGCGGTTGCTTCTTGGCAGGCGGCATGTACCTGCCCGAAGCCGATGCCCTGAAGAAAATTCGGCAGGAAATTGACTACAACCACCAGGATTTGCTCAATATCATGGCTGGAAAACATTTTCAGGCTTATTTCTCAGGAGGGTTTAGCCAAGAGTCCAAACTCAAAAAAGCCCCGCAAGGCTACACCGAAGACAATCCCGCCATCGACTTGCTCAAGCTCAAAAGCTTTACTGTATCCAATAATTTTGGTGACGAAAAAACCCTTGAAAAAGGTTTTGAAGAGTTTATCTTAGAAGGCTTCAAAGCCATGCAGCCGCTCAATAAGTTCCTAAATCAGTCGTTTGATTGAGCATGTCAACACCACAAACCCAAATCCATGCTGGCAACTAGCATTCCAGAACACGAAAAAGCTTTCTTTGAAACTGGCGAAGACGTCATGGGAAAAGCCTTCGACATCAGCGAACAGAGCCTGGTAGTGCCTGGTGAAAAACGCAAACTGCCTTTCTTCTTCTGCCCCCGCAGCAATGGCGATACCAGCTATCTTTACGAAGAAGAAACGCCCAAAGACCGCATTGTTTTGCACTTCACCGCAGGCTATTTGCGCGGCGATGTGGCCACGCTTACCACCCCGGATTTTCACGTTTCAGTGCCCTTTATCATCGCCCGGAGCGGGGCGATCGTCAACCTTTGGTCTTCCAAGTACTGGAGCTATCACCTCGGCCCCGGAGCCGTAGGCGGAAATACCGAAATGAGCAAGCGCAGCATCGCCATCGAGATTTCCAACATCGGCTACCTCAAACCCATTGGCGACAAGCTGGTGACGCTCTACAGCGATCGAGACGTGTACTGCACCCGCCGCGAGCGCCGTTTTTACAACAAACTGGACCAGCCTTATCGCGGACAAACCCATTTCGCAGCCTTTACCGACGATCAGTACAAAAACCTGGCCCGTTTGCTGCGTTACTTGTGCGCTGCCTATAATATTCCAGCCACTTTTTTGCCTGAAAACAAACGCTACGAAACGTTCAGTCCAGCCGAAGCAGAGGCTTTTAGGGGCATCAGCTCGCATGTAAATTACCGCCCCAATGGCAAATGGGACATCGGACCAGCTTTTGATTGGGCTCGTTTGATCAAGGCGGTAGGGAAAATTTAAGCCTTCACCAACTGATAAAGCAAATTAACCTGCCCCTGGTGATAGGCATCGTGCTCTAGGATACCTTGCAACAAAAAAGCATAACGATAAGGTCTGCCTGGTACTTTTTCCAGTAATTTTTCGGTACTCATTTTTTCGATACAGGCCAGCATTTGCGCTTGGTTTTCCTTCAATTCAGACAGGACTTCCTCCCAGCTCGGTGCGCTTTCGTCCGAGGGCCAATCGGCTTCGCTATTGAGCTCGATGTCGAACCCTTCGTTGTTTTTCAACTTTTCCAGGGCAAAAACCCGCCAGGCCAGCAAGTGCCGGGTCAATCGCATGATGCTGCGGCCTGCAATGGAGTGCAAAGCTTCTTCCGTGCTGATGCGTTCCAGGCTTTCCAGCAGGCTTTCGCCGTACCAAGTTTTTCCCTCAAAATTTTGGGTAAACTGTTGACAGAGTTGGGCGGTGGGTGTGCGCATGGTGGAGTGAATTTGATGCAAAGTCGGCTCAAACTTTTAATGCAACAAATAAAAAAAGTTACATTTATTGAAGGTAGACCGCCGTATTGTGTGCAGATTCGGACAGGGCGGACAGGTCGTGTTGGACTAACCATTCAGTAAGAAATGCCTACTCGATCGGCAATGGCCCTAGCAAAGGCTGCGTATTCGCTTTCTTTTTGGCATTGTTGCTCCAAAATGTGACGGGCTTGAAGGTCTCCATCCCTAGCTTTCAATGCGCAGTAGGCTATGGTTCTTACCCTATCGCTGCGCTGTTTGACCAGGTCCGGGCGATTCAGACCCAAAACCATTTCTGTAGTTATTCCTCTGGTTCCTTTTGGAATAACATTGGCCGTACCAGTTTTGGCATCAAAAATGAAGTCAAAAAAATCACCCGGTTCTTCTTCCACAGGATTGACCAGCGGCCCGCCCGTTTGTGCATCTGGAAACTGGTCTCCTTTGTTTTCTTTGGAATTGCAGCGCCCACAAGCGAGTAAAAGGTTTTCCCACTCAAAGCACAATTCAGAAAAAATGACTTTCGGTCGAAAATGCTCAATGTCACCAAAGTCGATGTGCAGGACCTGGCTTTCGCAATAAGCACACTTGCCGTTAAACATTTGCTTGAGGGCAGCTTTGATGTCTTTGTGGTTGTATTTTTTCTCGGCTTTTTTCTTGTTGTTTTGGGCAGTTTTATTGCGAGGGTTGTTGTTTGATCCAGTAATGGCCTGTTGGTAATTGTTGCGCCAGTTATCTGCTTGATCCACTAAAATAGAGGGTTTAGCAATTCTTTCTACCTTAATCATTTCCAGTGCTGCTTGATAAACTCGTTCAATTTTTGGTCCGCTTCCGATTGTTCTACACCATACCCTAGTGCCATTTCTACAAAAGGCAGGGTTTTTTGCAGCTCTTTTTCTTCGGAGGCATTGAGTTTAGGTTTGCGCTTCAAGGCATAGTATTTGTCGATTTGCTTTTGGGTTTCTTCTGAAAAAGCAGAAACCAGACCAAATGCTTCGCTTTGTAAAATCTGGTCTACACTCATGGCGTGGAGGTTTTTGATTCGTTCTATTTCTACTTGTCGGTTTTTGCGATAAAAACGATAAGTGACTGCATCTTTTCCCGCTCCAACTGCTACAATTGGGCTATGGGTGGCTACGACAAATTGCAAATTAGGGAACGTTCTTCTCAGCAAGCCCGCGATTTGCCTTTGCCAAGTTGGATGCAAATGAATATCCAACTCGTCGATCAAGACCACACCCTCTTCATGGAGCGGATTGTCGCTTTTGGGAAAAGCCTCAATGAGTCGCCAAACTAAATCACCAACCAATGCCATGATGCTGCGAAACCCGTCAGATAAGACAGAGGTACTGACTTTATGTTCTCCTGTTTTGAACCAAATTCGACCTTCCGCATCAATGCTGTCGAAACTATTGCCTGCTGGCAACAATTGATTGATGGCCTGGATCCCCCATTGCAACTGCTGCTTGGCAATAAAATCATCGTTTTTCGAAATCCGATAATCCAAATAAACCAACCAAGTATGGAAACCTGCTAATGGTTCATCTTCTTTGAATTGGCTATAAAAATTATTGAAACGCAAAGGTTTTTGCAAGGAAGGGACCCTAATGCTATCTTTACGAGTCAAGCGTCGGAATGCGCCATACCCAGCTCCAAACCAACCTGCTTGTCCGTCTAGGTAGTCTAGCAACCAGGGAATAATGCGATTTTCATCTACTGATTCAAGGATCATCGGCTCCGAATAAACCCGATCATTGATCTTTATTTTTTCGTGCCCGGTGATGAAGAGTGAGTATTCAAAATTACTGAATGCTAAGGGTTTTACTTTTACTTTTCTTTTTGGATTATGTTCATTGAATGGGGCAGGTTCTTCTTGTGCAATATTGGTTTCTGTTGCTTTGATTTTGAAAAAACTACTGTCTAAATATTCACCGCCATCTTTTTCACCCTGCTGTAAACGAATGTGGATAATCCCTTTTTTCGATTCATTGAGCAGCCAAGCATCAGGTGTCATCAAGTTTTTAGCGCCATCTGGCCCCGCCAGTAAAAGCGCGATGGCCTGCAAAAAGGTACTTTTTCCCGTGCCGTTTTCACCCAATAAAGTAATCCAGGGGTAGGGTTTGGTCTTCGTACCCAAACGCAGCGTTTGCTGCTCGAAGCACTTGATGTTTTCCAAGCTTATTTCCTCTACCCACATACGAATTGACTTTACTTTTGTTTTGAGCCTGAAAGGCGCTTCGCTAGAGTATGTTTAAATATTGGAGGCTTAGCCGGAAAACGAGGCAAATTTTGCCTAGTCGAGGCGGGAAAAGCGGAGTTATGCAGCGCATAATGAGCATTTTCCTAACGAAGAATAGGTGAAATTGGGCCGTTTTACGGCAAACAAAAAATTTTAAACATACTCTTAGTCGATCAAAGTGCAAGATAGCAAATTCCTTACAACTATCCAATTTGATCGGGTCTTGGTTGAAGGGCAGTTTGAGCCGTTATCAGGTGGGCTCAAACTGCCTTAAAATCCCTACAAACTCTTCAAATACTCAATGCTCTTGGGCACGTTCACCATTTCATTGTTGCTTTCATCTTCAATGAAAATGTGTTTGATTCCAATTTTGTTGGCCAGTTTGAGTAAAGCTTTCCAATTGGCTTGGCCAGTACCCAATACCACATCGTTTTCTGCCGGAGTATGGCCTGTGAAGTCGCCCACTACCCCTTTTTTGAAGTCTTTGGCGTGGATCAACTGCCAGCGTGAACCGTATTTTTTCATCAGCTTGACCGGGTCAGCTCCGCCATGCAGGGCCCAGAGGATGTCCAATTCGAAGGAGACGTAAGCCGGATTGGTGTTTTGAATGATGTAGTCCATCAAAGTACCCTCTCCTTTGGGATTAGGCCGGAATTCGTAGCCGTGGTTGTGGTAGCAGAAAGTGATGCCGTTTTCTTTCAACACTTTTCCTGCTTCGTTGAACAGGGCTACGGCTTTTTGGGCGTCTTCAAACGTAAAGTCATCGCCTTTGTGCGGAATCCAGGCGCACATCACAAAGTTGGCACCCGCTATTTTGGCTTGCTTTACCACCTCCATTGGTTTAGAAAGCATTTCATAACCTGCTCCAATCGACGGAATTTTCAGGCCGCGCTCGTCACAGGCTTTTCTCAAAGCTTCCATGGTCATGCCCGAAGCACCACCCTCCACTTCCGTAAAACCCATCGCTTTAATTTTGTCCAGCGTTTCGATCGGCGCTTTGGGAAAATGATCCCGGAAAGTCCAACACTGGACCCCAAAAGCGTGTTTGTACAAGCCTTTCTTTTGCGCAGAAAGAGCATAAGTTGACAGCAACAGCAGGCAACAAGTCAAAAAAGAAATGTTCGTTTTCATGTTTGTTTATGTTGTTGGAAGAATTGTGATCGTGAATCCAGCCGAACCACGGCTGAAAACTGGCTAACAAGGTACAATTTTGGCATTAGCCCAGCCAGTTTTATAACCTTTACTTTCCCCGCAAAGCCGCGTATAGGATCTTCCCGTCAATGGTGCCTCTTTGTTGCACCAAGTGTTCGGCAATGACGAGGCCCCTTTCGATGCGCCGATCTGAACTTTTAGCATTGTTAGCGATGTAGAGTAGGGAGCGTTTTTTACCAGGCGTCAGGGCATCGAAATGTGCTTTGGCTGCTGGATCGCTTTCCAGAATGGCTTCGAATTCTTCGGGCATGGGCAGGCCGAATTCACTGTCGTCTTTGCGCAGGGCCACTTTGATGGGCATACCAGGCTTGAGCTTGAATTTGTCGCGGTTTTTCTTGTTGATGCTGATCACAAAATCACCATTGCCATTGGATAAAAGAGCACATTGCCATTCCAAAGCATCATTGATGCGACATACAATTCGCTTGTCGGGCGCAATATCAACCACAGCCTGTACGATATGTGGAGGCACCATGAGATGTGCGCCCCAGATGTTGTTGCCGGAATCGCCTACAAACGAATGAAATTCAAAAACTTCATCGGCCGCTGCCATTTTGAATATTTTTGACAGCAAGTTACGAAAATTTGATATTCAAAGAGCAGCCAAGTACTCCAATTTCTGCAAAAGCTCCTGCAAATCGGCTTCAGTAGTCATTGGGTTCATCAAGCTTACTCGCAGCCAGTGTCTCCCTCCCAGCAGGGTCTGTACAACATAATAATGTCCCTCTTGTAAGATTTTTTCACGCAAGCTGCGGTTGAGTTGGTCCAGTTTATCTTCCTCGGCTTGCTCGTAACGAAAGCATACGATGTTGCTCTCTGGTTCGCATGCCAGCTCGAATTTGGGATTTTGGCGGATCATCCCAGCAAAACTACGGGCCAAATTATACTGCCGATCCACCACCGTTTGAAAAGCACGTTCGCCATAAGTTTGCAGCAAAGTGTAAATCTTGAAGCACATCATATATTTGGTGCATTCAAAAGTGCGCTTGGCTGAGTTGAACCATTCTTCCACATTGTTTTGCCAAAGGTATTGTGCCTTTTGGTGGAAAGTAGAATAGCTGTTGTGGCCATTCTTGAACAACAAAACCGTCGCTAAGGCCGGAGTCATCAGCATTTTGTGAAAATCCATCACGAAGGAATCGGCTTTTTCCACCCCGTGCAATAAGTAGCGGTACTGCTTGGAATAAAGTACTGCCCCACCATGCGCACCATCCACATGAAACCAAAGCCCGTGTTTTTTGGCAAAATCCCCTAAAGCTACTAAATCATCATAGGAGCCACTTGAAGTGCTGCAAGCGCTGCCCACTACTGCAAAAACCCTGAGCCCTTGCACTTGGGCTGCGGCTAAACGCTCCTCCAATAACCCAGTGCGCAGTTTAAAACAAGGATCGGTTGGAATTTTAATCACTCCTGCTGAGCCCAGGCCCATGATCCGTGCCGCCCGGTCCACGCAATAATGGGCTTCTTCGCTGACGATGATGGCCAATTTTTGATTACTATGTCCATTCTCCCATATGTTTTCAGGAATTTTTACTGCACGGGCCGTCAACAGGGCTGTGAGGTTGGCCAAAGAACCACCTGAGGTAATCAAGCCGTTGCTGCCTGGGACAAAGCCAATTTTTTGGCAAAGCTCATCGCAAATGACTTTTTCAATGGCATTGGCGGCCATGCCCATTTCGTACACGCCCGCACCTTGGTTCATGATGTCGGAAACCAACCCAGCCAAAGCCGCCAATGGTGCTACCACTGCCGTTTGATGCCCAATGTATCGAGGATGCTGGGTACGTACTGAACGATCTATGAGGTCTTGCGTCAATTCCAATAGTGGTTCTTCCTCTGGTTTCAGTTTCTTTGCTTGCCAAAAAGCCAGGCTTTCTTCCGGGCTTTGATGGGGAAAAACCAAGGAATCTTTTTGGCTGTGAACAGCTTCTAAATGATTGGCCAATAAATCAATCAAAGCATGGCCTTGCTGACGAAAACTATCCGCAGAGTAGATTTTTTGCACCAAGGTTTCAGGATCAACACTTGGAGATTGAGCGCTGAGAAGCTGTGACATAGCGACCGGATTTGCACCAAAAAAACAGGGCAGCGCCGAAGCCTGCCCTACCACAAATTAGATGCTGAAACAAAAACTATTTTTCAATTCAAATATACGCTTGTTTTCAATGAAAAAAAATACTTAATTTTGATTGATTGATTCAAAAAATGAATTGATTTACAGCTTTTATGACCATACCTCAACTTAAAAATTTCCTGGTACTGGCCGAAACCTTGAATTTTCGGCAAGCAGCCGAGCAAATTCTCATCGCCCAGCCGGCCTTGAGCCGTCAGATTCAACAACTGGAAGAAGAAATCGGTTCCCAGCTCTTTGCCCGCAACAGCAGAAATGTGGAATTGACCAAAAGTGGGGCATATTTTCGCAATGAGGTGGATCGCCTGTTGGGCCAATTGGAGTATGCTTGCCAACGTGCCACAGCTATCGAAAAAGGCGTAGTGGGAACCCTGCGCATCGGCCACGCCAGCTCGACGATGCAGTCGGTACTTCCAGGTTTGATCAAAAACCTGCATGAGTCTCTGCCAGGGGTAAAAATTGTACTCTATGAAATCACCAACCGCCAGCAAATGGAGATGTTGCGGCATCGGGAAATCGATTTCGGGTTCATGCCCAATACCTTTGTACCCGAAGACCTGCGCTCCAGGGTAGTATACCGAGAACCTTTCACTTTGATTTTACCGCAAAATCATCGCCTGAACGCCCAGAACTTCAAAAGCTTGCGGGACTTGAAGGATGAGACTTTCATTCTGCCCCAACGCCATGAAGGGCATGGTTACGTCGAAAATGTCGAAAATATTTTCCAAACTTATGGTTTCACGCCGAATGTAGGTTACGAAACGCCCAATGCAGCCAGTGTTTTGCGCCTGGTAGAGGCTGGTCTGGGGGTAAGCGTGATGGGGCGTTCCACACTGAAAGGAGTCAGCTTGGCCATCAAAGGGCTGGATTTGCCCGATTTCCCCTTGCAAGTAGAAAAAAAACTGGCCTGGTTGGGCGAAAGAGAAGATGAGTTAAAGGAATATTTGAACTTATTCGATCAACTGTTGTCCAATGTTTAGTTGACAGGTTGAAGGATTGAAATGTTGAAGAGAGGGACGCTGTTCAGGGCTCAATCAAGCAATAGGGTTCAAGTGTACATACAATATTAAGGTATGCGTTTGGCAAAAATAATGGTTTGGGTTTTTCTTTTAGGAGGGGTACTCAACTCAAATCCTGCCTTTGCTCAAATTGGGCAAGTCATGACCGTCAATGGTCCCATTCAACCGAGTGAAATGGGCAGCACCTTGGTTCACGAGCACGTTTTTCTGGATTGGACCGGGGCCGAGCGCATGAATTCACGCCTGTGGAAAAATGAAGATGCCTTCAAGGTGATCTTGCCGCATTTGAAAAAATGCCAGGCCCTGGGCATCAAGACCTTTATGGACTGTACACCGAACTTCATTGGCCGCAACCCACTTTTGCTCAAAAGACTAGCGGATAGTACGGGCTTGCAGTTCATGACCAATACAGGCTACTATGGTGCGGTGAACAACAAATACTTGCCCGCAATAGCTTTCAAAGCCAGTGCACGCCACTTGTCTCGCATTTGGATCCGTGAGTTTCGCAAAGGCATCGGAAAAACGGGCATCAGGCCGGGATTCATCAAAATTGGTGTCAATGGCGATTCTACTTTGTCGCCAATGCATGAAAAACTGATTCGGGCTGCTGCTCTTACTCACCTGAAAACGGGCTTGACCATCGTAGCACATACGGGTCCTTATGCTCCAGCGCGCCAACAAGTGAACATCATCACGGAAATGGGCCTGCACCCCAGTGCCTGGGTATGGACCCACGCTCAAGGCGGAAACTCAGCAGAGCACGAAGACCTGGCCCGGCGTGGAGCCTGGATCTCGCTCGATGGCCTGGGTTGGGTGCATCCGATTGACCACAATGGGGATTCCACCGACTTGAAAAAATATGTCCGGCAAATCGTTTTCCTCAAGCAAAAAGGCTTGCTACAACATTTGCTCATCTCGCACGATGCAGGTTGGTTCACTCACGGCATGCCTGGAGGTGGGAAATTCATGCCTTTCAGCAATATTTTTGAACTGGTGATTCCACTGTTAAAAAAAGAGGGCTTCAGCCAGGAAGATTTTGATCAATTGTTGGTTAAAAACCCGCAAGGTGCTTTTACTTTGTCGGTTAGAAAAGGCCGCAAGGGCAAACCAACTTCCCTGACCAATTTAACCAGGTAAACATGCAATCCATTTTCCAAACCTACCTCGAATTGGGTTTTACCCACATCGCCGACTTGGCGGGGTACGACCACATCTTGTTCATCACTGCTTTGTGTGCTATTTATCGTTTGCGTGAATGGCGCAAGGTCTTGATTCTAGTCACAGCCTTTACAATCGGACATTCCATTACGCTGGCTTTGGCTGCTCTAGATATTATTCCGATCAATTCAAAGTGGGTGGAATTTTTGATTCCGATTACCATTTTCATCACTGCAATGTACAACGTCACCATGCACCGTTTCAAGGAAGGAAGCGAAACAGGGCTTTTTGAGCGAAAAATCAGCATCAATTATTTGTTCGGACTCCTATTTGGTTTGATTCACGGGCTGGGTTTCTCTAATTTTTTCCGTGCCTTGACCATGCCTAGTCAAAAAAATCGTTTGTTAGAACAACTGTTGGCCTTTAACATCGGAGTGGAACTGGGGCAAATAGTCATTTTAACGGTAGTATTGGGACTAGGAGCGGTATTTATGGGTTATTTTGCGGTAAAACAGAGGGAATGGAATCTATTTGTTTCGGGCGGGGCGGCAAGTCTTGCATTGGTTATGGCGCTCGAACGCATCCCTTGGTCATAGCGTCATACTCATGTCATGTTTCTTTTTTTTATTGAAGGGGTAGTTTTTTTTACGGAAATTAGGATTTGAAATCCATGTTCCTTACCTTAGCAACAGACCAAATGAGGAAATCCCCTTGACCCCCCAGTCAGCTTCCTCATCAAATCTGTTGCATCACTAGAAACAGTATGCACGCTTTGTTCAAACACTTCCTAATTCTACCAATCCGTTTTTACAAGCTATTTCTATGGCCTTTGTTCAAACCACATTGCGCCTATGGACCAAGCTGTTCTGCCTACATGATTGACGCCATCAATATTTGGGGTTTACGTGGAGTGTGGATGGGGTTAAAACGAATTGGTCGATGCCATCCTTGGGGTGGTTTTGGGTATGACCCCATACCCAAAAAGCCTGCCTCATAGGAGAGGCATTTTGCTACTGAATGACTTGATTTTTTGACTAACGCTGCATAGAACACCTATTCATTATGCTTAGAAGACCACGACGCAATCGGCGAACATCCGCGATACGCGGGATGATCCGAGAAACGCACCTGTCAGTTGACAACCTGGTGCAACCCCTGTTCCTTGTTGAAGAAATGAACGTACGTGAGGAAGTCAAATCTTTACCTGGGAATTACCGCTTGTGCCTCAATGAGGCCTTGAAGGAAATTGAAGCCTGCCTCAAACTAGGCATCCACAATTTCATTCTCTTTCCTGCTATACCTGAAAAGTATAAAGACAAAACCGCAACCTACAGCTACCGTGATGACAATTTTTACTTGCAACATGCAAAAGAAATTCGCTACCACTTTCCGGAAATTTGCATGATAAGCGACATCGCAATGGATCCTTACAGCGTTGACGGCCATGATGGTTTGGTACGTGACGGTAAGGTCCTGAACGATGAAACGCTGCCGATCCTCACACGCATGGCCCTAGCACAAGCCGATGCAGGTTTCGACCTCTTAGGGCCTTCTGATATGATGGATGGACGTGTGGGGGCCATTCGCACTGCTTTGGATGAGGCTGGCTTCATCGACACGGGTATCATGGCTTACACCGCCAAATATGCCAGTGCTTTTTACGGCCCCTTCCGCGATGCGCTTGATTCTGCGCCCAAAGCAGGCGATAAAAAGACCTACCAAATGGACCCCGCCAACCAGCGTGAGGCCCTGATCGAAGCAGAACTGGATATTCAGGAAGGTGCTGATTTTATCATGGTAAAGCCAGCATTAAACTACTTGGACGTCATCAGCCTCCTCAAAAACAACACCGAAACTCCTGTTGCAGCTTACCATGTAAGTGGAGAATGTGCCATGCTGCTAGCTGCTGCCGAAAAAGGTTGGCTCAACCTGGACCGCGCGGTAGAAGAAACCCTGACTTGTATCAAGCGCGCTGGTGCCGATGTACTGATTACTTACTTTGCGAAACACTACGCTCAATTGGCCAAGAAACAGGTCCTGCAAGGCATGATCCACGAGCCAAAGCCTACTGTTCGCCAGCGAAGTAACATCTTCAACAAATAAGCATTTCCTGTCCCTCAACCGCAAAAAACCAAGACTCCCTGTCAGGCTTCATGTCGGCAGGGAGTTTTTGTTTTTGGAGTTTGCATGATTACAGAAGGCGCACTCATGACTTGACCAATCGAAAAACCTGAAACTGCCCTTCCCGCCAGATTTTCAGGTGATAAATACCCACTGGCCAGCTATTGGTTGATATTGAGGCCTCATTTTGCCATTCTCTTAGTTTTCGACCAAAAATATCGAACAATTCTACCTTGTATTTTTTGACTTCGTTTGATCGAATTTGTAGTGCTTCTGCAAAAGGGTTGGGGAAAACACTGAATCCTAAGTCTTGTGAACCCAAATTGCGGGTAGCGGTCAGCAATGCAGGCGTTTCCAACACAAACAAATTAAAACTTGCCGCTGCTACAAAAGCCAATCCGTCGATCGTTCCTTGCCCGCGATAAACCCCGCCGAGCAACAAGCTTTGACGAGCATCCGTGGCCAATGCCTGGGGGAAAAGCGATTCAGAGGCACTGATCGCCCGAATACTACGCCCCCGACCCAAGGAGTCGCACACGCCAATAAAACCAGTCAAATTGCGGTTACTCAGCACTTGTTGGTCCCAACGGAAAATGCCAGCGCTGTAGCCACAAATGTAGAGCTGACTTCGGTGCAAAATCATACTTGCGGCCTCCTGCCCCTGCTCGCCCGTAAAAGTTCGGGCCACAAAAGGCACCCCTTCTGGCGTGAGAGCATAGAAAAACACGTCGAAGGAACGATCGCCACTTTGCATGGAAAGGCCATTGGCAAAACGGATCAAACCCACCAGGTTGCCACAAACGTAAGTCTGCCCTAAGGCATCGCTTTGAATATCCACCGCGAAAGAATCGAAAACGCCGCCTCCTTTGATGAACCAACGCAAGTCGCCATTGGGTCGGGCCGCCAAAACCCAGGTATCTGCATCGTTGGTATTGGCCACGATAGAGTCTTTTTGCACGTAAACTACCCCGTCAAAATGCCCGCAAAGTACTGGGCCCTGGGGCGTAAAAGTTAGGCCAGTGACCAGGGTCTGGCGCTTTCCACCGTATTGTTTGAGCCATTTGAGCTCCAGTTTTGGCCCAAAAGCGGCTAAAAATCCATCCGTTTCACCCCTGGAAGTCCAGGTGTTTTTTCCTACAAACAAAGTATCGCCAAAGTACCCCCCCAAATAGCAGGTGCCGTCCGGCCCCAAGGCCAAATCGCTGATGGTTTTCAAGCCAGGTCCATCGAAAATTTGGACCCTCAATATTTCCCCTCCCGCCGAAAACACCGCCAAAAACGAAGCTTTTCCATTTTCTCTGGCCCGCAAAGTGGTATCTGGAAAAACCAATTCGCGCCAAAAATTGCCCGCACAAATCACTTCGCCATTGCTGCGCACCCGAATGCTAATGCCTTCTTCGTCCAATGGCCCGCCAGCATGGGTGAAGTAACTGTAATTTCCGTTTCCTGCTTTTTTGAGCAAAAGCAAGTCGCTGCCACCTCGGCTGTTCAGGTTGCGGGGTCCGATGCTGATTTGTTGTTCAAACGTAGCCAATAGGAAACAGGAGCCATCCGCGCCACAAGCCAGGTCCTCCATGATTTCGTTGCCAGGCCCTCCGATCACTTGCAGTCGCTCAAAAGTCTGCCCCCTCACTTGCCAACAAACAAGTAAAATGAATAAGACCATAAAAATGGAAACTGTCTTCATAGCCAAGCAAATATGTTCTTTTCAGCGCTCAACACACCCACACTCAAACAATCACACACCAACTCAATTTTGCCCCTCTTTTCAACCCTTCAACCCTTCCACTTTTCAACTCAAACAACACTATCCCCGCTCAATCAGCCGCGCCGTGATGCTCAAAAAATCCATTTCGGTAATGATGCCGACCAATTCATCGTCTTGCACTACCGGCAGGCAACCGATTTGGCGGTCGCGCATCAGCCTGACCGCATCCAAAATCAAGGTTTGTGGGCCAATGGTGATGGGTTGTTGGATCATGATCTCTTCAACCAGCGAGGCAGGTTCCCCTTGCAGCTGGGTTTGGCGGGCAAAATGCCTGAGTACCAAGCGAGAAGTGATCAAGCCACAGAGGTGGCCTTTTTTGTCTTCTACAGGCAGGTAACGGATGCGTTTCCAGTCCATCATTTGGGCCACGAGTTCGATCAGGTCATCCTTTTGCACGGTGAACAGATCAGTTTCCATGAACTCTTCCACGCGCAATTGAGCGGGTTGGTAATCGCCCAAATCGCCTACTTCAGGTAAGGGCCATTCGTGCACGGGTTTTTCAGTTTGTTGGTTGCGAAAAAGGGCTGCACTCAGGGTCAATAGGGCTTCGTCTTCGCGGGTTTGCTGGTGCAGTTTGGTATAGGCTTGCAATTGCCATAGGGCCCCGTTGGTATGCCTTTTTACCCGCTCCTGGATCACACCCAGCAGGCGGTCGATGTCCACTTCATTCACTTTTCGGAGCTCCAACCCCAAGCGGGCCAGGGGCAGCAGTTCTTCCAGAATCAGGTCTGGTGCGTTGTGCTTATGACCATCCAGCCAGGTAAATTGGGATTCGATGCCAAAAGCGGCAGCTTTTTCAAAATTGCTGCGGGCATCTTCCCAATCCAGGCGTTGGGTCAGGCGGGGGCTGGTGGCTTGCAGGCCGATCATGGCACCCAGCCAAAAAGCGGCATTCGCCATTTGGTCAATTACCGTGGGTCCTGCGGGCAAAACCCGGTTTTCAATGCGCAAATGGGGCTTGCCACTGGCGCTGATGCCATAACAAGGCCGATTCCAACGGTAAATGGTGGAATTGTGTACCTGTAAAGCCTGCAAACGTGGCGTTTCGCCCCTTTGGATTTTGGCCACTGTGTCTTCTTCCAGGTCCATGCAGATCAGGGCACGGAAACGAGCCAAGTCTTCGCGGTAAATTTCCAGCACCGAGTCCTTGGTCCATCCGTTGCCAAAGCTGACCCGTGGGCTGCGCTCGCGCAAATGGTCGTGGGTACTGCGGATATCCAATGCTTGTTGGAACAGGGCAATGCGGCTCTCGTGCCACAAACGCCGACCAAAAACGATGGGCGAATTGGCCGCCGCCGCTAAAATCGGCCCGGCCAGGGCTTGGGCCGTGTTGTAATAATCAGCAAATTCGTGCGGATTGACCTGCAAGTGCACCTGAAAACTGGTGTTGCAAGCTTCCAGCAAGGGCGATTCATGCCTGACCAGAATTTCATCAATTCCCCGCAGCCGAAACTCAAAAGCTTCGCCCTGCAAGAGCTCCTGAAAAGCATCGATCATCAGCACATAGCGCTCGCGGGGGGTAAGGTTGTGGCGTTCCAGGTCGTGCTTGCGGATGGTAGGTAAGATACCAGTGAGGATCAAGTCGGCGTCCATCGTGTGCAGGGTACTGCGCAATTGCCGCAGGCACTCGTGAATTTCGGCCTCCATTGCGGCCAAGCAATTGGTGGCAAAACGCCGGGGCTGGAGGTTGATTTCGAGGTTGAAACGCGCCAGTTCGGTATCGAGCCAGGGGCAGTTAGGCATGAGTTCCAGCACCTCCATCGCGATGGGCTTGGGCTTGAGCGTAGCCCGGTCTACCAGGCACATTTCTTGTTCGGCCCCGATGTGGATGGGATCAGTCTCGAACCAGTCGTGGTCCAGCATGTGTTCCAGGGCTTCCACATCGGCCAGGAGGGCGCGCATGAAGGTATGCATGCCAGCTGTATTGGACCGAGAAGAGATTTTGCCCTTGGACATACGAGGAAGGTAGTTTTGGCAAAAATCGGCAAAAAATCCGGCTTCCTTCAAACCATTCCTTACGAAAACTACGTTTTGCTGAGGAAAATGGGAAATCTCATGTCTAAGCCTGCTCAAAAAATGATCCTTCGTGGCCTTCAGGGGCTTTGCCTTGCTTTTGTATTGCTGGCCTGCCAGCGTGACAGCGGCATCCGGGTATTTGATTTGATTTTTCCCAATATCATTTTCGACATTCCGGCAGGTTTGAGCGGAGGATTGCCCCGCGTTTACACCCTGGATAATATCGCAACCAATATCAAAGCCCAATTGCAAAGCACAGGGACCGACACCACCATCATCACCGAAATCCGCCCTGGTACGGCAACCATGACCGCCCTGCAAAACAACGTAGATTGGTCGTTTTTACAAGAAGTCACCATCCGCATTTGCCGCGATGGTTCCAAAGAATGTTCCAGCACCCAGGAAGCATTTTATTACCAAATCATCGACAATCGCCGGGTATTGGATCGCTTGTTGCTCACGCCATCACTGCCCAATGCCCGCAAGACCATGATCCGGGATCGCTTTAAATTAGAAGTGATTTTTCAAGTGCGGCCCGGCATGGTATCGCCTACGGCCATTCGGACGAGACTGGATTTGAGTTTTCAGGCTTATCGACCGGAGTAGGGAGAAGAACTTATGGAGCTTAAAAAATAAGGTGGCCGGATTTGGGGTTTAGCGAAAGAACATAAACAACTGATTTAATAAAAGTCGTGTTGTTTTTGCCAAACCTCAAAAGCAAAATACATCCATTTTATTTTAGCTCAAATACTTAACACGGTTCAAGAATACAGCTTTCTAATATTTACGTTTGCTGATTGCAACAAATGTCAACAGTATGGTCAAGATCACGGTCAAAAAGATCCTGGTGGTCCAAATTTTAATTCCGAAGTTGCGAATTGGAAAGGTTCATTCGGGGCTTGCTGCGACTCAAGGAAAAAAGATCCGCTGCTTGAACCCAAACCCAAACACCGTGCCTTCTACGGGCACCATCATCAGGTATTCCCGCATGGCATCCTGCCGAGGAAAAATCACCCGGCCTTTTACCTTTTCATTGGGGCCAACGGTGGTTTTGCGCAGGGTGTAATCACTCCAAAGGCGGCGCTCATTGGTACTAGGAATGTTGGGATTGCTCATTTCAAAATCGCGCCTTGCCTCCAGGGCCATGGGAATGCTCCAGGCTGCGGTACCCAGGCTGTGGGCCAGGTCCAAGGCGATGGCGGTATTGACAAAATTCGGAGTCACATTTTGGGCCACATTTTCGGCATTGCGCGAACCAGTATTGTCATTGACATCAGCGACCACCGCTGCGGTTACAGCTGCTACGGCCAAGACTCCCATGGCCACGGCCGCATTTTTGGCATTGGCTTCACGGCGATTTTCCTGCACTTCCATGCTGAACAACTGAACTTCGGGATCGATGGCAGATACGCGCAGGCCATTTGGCAGGGCAAGGTAAAAATCTTTGGGCGAAACAAGAATGTCTTGTTTGCTCAGGTTGGTGATTTCCACATTGAACACCAGGTACTTTTTGTCGTTGGTGGTGTACATGGCGCGGGCCAATAATTGGTCAGCCTCTTTTTCCAGCACTGCTGTACCGTAATCCCAGCGTACTTGCTCATTCTTTTCCGGTTCCATGCGGATCACGGCAGCGGGCACCGCACAAGATTGCAAGCCTAAAATCAGGGTATAAGTCAGCAAAAATCCAAGGGTGTATAGCTTATTTTTCATCAGCAGTCAGTTTGTTAGAGCATGTTTGAAATTTTTTGTTTGCCATAAAACGGCCCAATTTCGCCAACTCTCCGTTAGGAAAATGCTCATTATGCGCTGCATAACTCCGCTTTTCCTGCCTCGATTAGTCAAAATTTGACTCGTTCTCCGACTCAACCTCTAATATTTAAACACGGTATAAAGTTAAGACGGGATTCAATAACAATCAAGTTGGAGCGATTTAAGGAAAAGTTAAAGCCACAACCATGCACAATTTTGGCACTTGGCCTACTTGTGGTGCTGTTTGGCGTTGCAAATTGGCCGTTGGTCTTTTCTATTTTGGGCAAGAACATTTTTTGTCTTAACATCGGTTTTGTATTTTGTCTAAACCTTTAGCTAATTTTTGAATTTTAGCAAGGGCTGACCAAGGACATCCAGAGCTGCGGACCAAGTCTGCCTCTCCTCAACTCCTGAACAATACTCAACTTCTCAACTAAAAACAGCATCCACTTTTTTATGAAAAAACCATCGACACTCTTTGCAGTGCTATTTGCGGTGGTTGGCCTGAGTAAAAGTTTTGCCCAAGTAGGCGAAGAAACCATGAAACCGGTTACGCGCACTTACGCGCTCAAAAACGTAACCATTGTGGTCAAACCCGGCCAAACCATTTCCAACGGGACTGTCATCGTAAAAGACGGTCTGATCCACGCCGTGGGCCAGAATATTGCCATTCCACCCGACGCCAAGGTCCTACCTAGCGATTCGCTCTATGTGTATGCAGGCTTCATCGATGCCCTGGGCAACACAGGCATCCCCAAACCTGAGCAACCCGCCCGCCCTACTGGGGGCCCCGGTGGTGGTGGATTTCGTCAGCCGGGTGTGAATACTGGCTCACCAACCAATGAGCAAGCGGGCATCCAGCCCGAACTCAGGGCCCGTGACCTGATCAAGCCCGCCGACAAGTCGATCGAAGACTGGAGAAAACTGGGTTTTACCAGCGCCCATACCATGCCTTTTGGTCGCATGTTGCCAGGCCATACTGCTCTGATTGCTTTGGGCGGCACCCAAGCCGACAACATGATCCTGCGCGACAATTTCGCTTTCAGCAGTCAGTTGACTGGTGCACAAACGGTTTATCCAAACACCGTCATCGCCGTGATATCGAAGTACCGCGAGCTCTACAAGCAAGCTGAACAAGCCAAAAGCCACGAGAAAATGTACGCCAGTAACCCTGGCGGCATGCCTCGCCCAGAAGTGGACCGCAGCTTGCAGGCTTTTTATCCAGTGATCGACAAGCAGCGTTCGGTATGCTTTGTGGCACCCGATGTGAAGTCGATTTACCGCGTGATGTCCTTGCAGCAAGAGTTGGGTTTTCCGCTGATCCTGGCCAACGTCCGTGAAGGCTGGTATGTAGCGGACCAAATCAAAACCAAAAACATCCCCGTGATTTTGTCTTTGGATTTGCCCAAACCTGAGAAAAAAGACGCCAAAAAAGACTCCCTCATCGCCAAAGACGCCGAGCTGAAAGCTTTGGAGGCCCGCCGTGCTGCTGAAATGAAGTCCTACGAAACGCAAGCAGCTGTTTTTGCCCAAAAAGGCATCAACTTTGGTTTTTCCACCCTCAACTCCAAATTGGCTGACGTACGCGAATCCATGCGCCGCATGATCAAAAATGGCTTGAAAGAAGACCAAATGCTGGCTGCTTTGACCACTACCCCAGCAGCAATGTTTGGTGTGTCGGGTAGCTTGGGAACGGTTGAAAAAGGCAAAACCGCCAACCTGGTTTTGAGCAAAAAGCCCTATTTCGACGAAAAATCACAGGTGCGTTACGTCTTTGTCGATGGTACCCCATATGAGTTTGAACCAGAAGCTGCTGCTCCCGCAGGACGCCCAGGAGCAGGTGGTGGTGCCCAGGCCAGTGCAGCGGCAAAAATTGCTGGTAAGTGGCGTTACAACATTGAAACTCCCGGCCAGAGTTTTGGCGGCGATATGGTATTTAAAGACGAAGGAAACGGCAACCTCAGTGGCACATGGACCACCGCACAAGGGGAAACCAAAAGCATGGAAAATGTAAAATTGAGCGGAAATGTAGTGACGTTTACCTCAGTGGTGACCATGGGTCAGGAAGTAAACCTTGGCTTTGAACTCACCCTTGATGGAAACAAACTCAGCGGCAAAGTCAAGGCTGGCGACGCTGGCGCTTTCCCCGTCGAAGCCAGCAAAACCGATCCAAAAGAATAAGCCATGAAGAAACATATCTTTTCATTGACCATTTTACTTGCCCTGCTGACCTATGACCTGCAAGCACAAGTAAAACCAGGCACCCTCCTGATCAAAAACGGCACCATCCTGACCGTGACCAAAGGCAACCAGGAAAACAGTGATTTGCTGATCGAAAACGGCAAGATTACCAAAATAGGAAAAGGCTTGACGGCCCCTGCCGGTGCCAAAACCATCGACGCCCAAGGCATGTTCGTGATGCCTGGCATCATCGACGCGCACTCTCACATCGCCATTGACGCAGTGAATGAAGCCACCAACCCAGTCACTGCCGAGGTCAACGTAGGCGATGCCTTGGACCCGCTTGACATCTCCATTTACCGGGCTTTGGCGGGTGGTTGCACCACTTCGCACGCCATGCATGGCTCGGCCAATGCCATCGGCGGGCAATGTCAAACAATCAAGCACCGCTACGGTGGGGTGAATCCTGAAGACCTGCGCATGGAAGGCGCACCACGCACCATCAAATTTGCATTGGGCGAAAACCCTACCCGTGTACACGGCATCGGCAGGGGCGTGATGCCACGTACCCGCATGGGCGTGGAGCAAGTGATGCGCCGTTCCTTCAGCGATGCCAAGGCTTATGACGAGGCCATGAGCAAGTACAAAGCTGAAGTTGCAAGCAATCCCAAGGCCCTGCCACCCAAGTATGACCGCCGACTAGAGACCTTGGCAGACGTACTCAAGGGCAATATTCTGATCCATTGCCACTCGTACCGCGCCGACGAAATCCTGATGCTCATGGACGTGTGCAAAGATTACGGCATCAAAAGCATATGCTTCCAACACGTGAACGAGGGCTTCAAAGTAGCACCTGAACTCGCAGCTTTTGGGGCTTCAGCTTCAGTATTTGCCGATTGGTGGGCTTACAAATTTGAGGTGTATTACTCTACCGCTTACAACGCCGCCATTTTGACCAAAAACAAGGTAGTGACCTCAATCAATTCCGATTCAGGCGACTACATCCGTCACTTGTACCACCAAGCAGGAAAAACCCAGCGCTACGGCGAACTCAGCGACGAAGAAGCCCTGGCCTTGATCACCATCAACCCCGCCAAGCAATTGGGTATTGACAAACGCGTAGGTTCCTTGGAGTTGGGCAAAGACGGCGACATCGCCATTTTCAACGCTCATCCGCTTTCGTCTTATGCCGTGCCACAATATGCCATCGTGGATGGAAATGTCGAATTCGACCGTGCCAAAGACGCCGACGACCAGCGCCTGAGCGTGGACCCAGTGAAGTCAACGCCAAGTTTCATGCAGGCCCGCAGCCGCCACGACCATGATCGTTGCATGCAAGGGGTGTTTGAACTGATGAATTACCTGTTTCAAAACTAAGCTGGGCCGAACATGAAAAACATGAAAAGAACCATTCCAATATTAGTGGCAGTACTGCTTCTGAGCTTTGCTGCGCAGGCACAAGTAGCCAAGGCCAAAAAAGGCACCTTTGCCCTGACCAATGCCAGCATCAACACCATCACCAAAGGCATTGTCAGTGGTACTTTGCTGATTCAAGATGGAAAAATTGCCGCGCTTGGGGCCAATGTGAGCATTCCAAGTGGAGCCGAAGTCATCGATTGCAAGGGCTTGACTTTGTACCCTGGATTCATTGACGGGGGCACCAGCCTGGGTTTGGTGGAAGTAAGCTCGGTTGACGTAACGGTTGACGCCGACGAATTGGGCGACTTGACACCCCACATGGAGGCCATCACGGCGGTAAATCCCAACTCAGTGGCCATTCCTGTAACCCGCGTGGAAGGCGTAACCACCGTAGTGGCAGCCCCCCAAGGCGGGCGCTTTCCGGGCACTGCGGCCCTGATCAACCTGGCGGGGTATTCGCCCGATGCCATGTACGCAGGGTTCAAGGGCATTGTGATGAACTTCCCGACTGCGGGTGGGGGCTTTTTTGATCGCCGCAGCGATGAGGAACGCAAAAAAGACGAGGAAAATGCCCTGAAAAAACTCAATGAGTACTGGGATGCCGCTACGCTTTACCACCGCATTGATTCTGCGGCACAGACCAATAGGGAGGTAAAAGTGGCCTACAACCCCGAAATGGCAGCCCTGGCCCAGGTGATTCGTGGTCAAATGATGCTGATGATCGAGGTAAACAAGGCCGAGAGCATCGAAAACGCCCTCAAGTGGGTGCAGGCTAAAAAGATCAAAAAAGTAGTTTTCACCGGAGTAGCTGAGGGCTGGCGGGTAGCTGATAAAATCGCCAAGGCCAAAATCCCGGTGATCACAGGCCCGATCATTGCCATGCCCACCCGCGAATCAGACCGCTACGACCGCGCTTATGCCAATGCGGGCCTGATGCACAAGGCGGGGGTAAAAGTAGCCATCCGCAGCAACGACACGGAGAATGTGCGCAACCTGCCCTTCAACGCCGCTTTTGCCGCCGCTTACGGCCTGGGCAAGGACGAAGCCCTGCGCGCCATCACCATCACACCTGCCGAAATTTTGGGCGTAGCCGACAAAATGGGTTCCTTGGAAGTGGGCAAAATCGCCAATGTTTTTGCCGCCACCGGCGATCCGCTGGAGACCAAAACGCAGATCAAACACCTGTTCATCGGTGGCTATTCGATTCCGCTCGACAGCCGCCATATCCAATTGTACCAGGAGTTTTTGCAGCGCTCACACGCTGGTGAGAAGTGATGTTGGCTTGACTATAAAGTAAAAAAACAGCTCAGATGCTCTTGGTGTGTCTGGGCTGTTTTGAGTTGAGGTAGTTTCCTTGCTGCTCACATTTCCAGCACCGCAATCTCCTTCCCCTTGTGGCTTACATTTTCCCATTTGATGCGCTGTTCCCAGGGAATTTCCTCGGTGTTTTTGAGTTCAAAAAGCACCAGATAGCCGTGTTGTTGGTTGAGGCGATCCAGATAGCGCCAGAGTTGATCGAGCCCCTCTTCTTTGGTACTGCTATCGCGCTTGAGTTTCATTTCGATGACAAAAACCTGGTTTTTCCAAAAAGCAGCCAGGTCGGTACGTCCGTTACCAGCAGCCATTTCGCGCTCAATGCGACCACCACCGTTGACTATACGCTGTAAAAAAGCCATCAGCAGCAACTGGTGACCAGCTTCTTTGTATTGGAAGCGCTCCAACCAGTGCTCGCTGTTTTTACGGTAAAACTTTTGAAACTCTTTGAACAGTTTGTCCATATCTAAACTACCATCGGCTCGCAGGTAAAAGAGCGTTTGGTAAATCTCCTGTCCCACCATGATCCCTTCAAAAGAGCTGTTGAGTACCCGTGTGATGATTTCCCGATAGATGGGATTGGCGAAGGCAATTTCTCCCCGTACATTGTTGATGATGCCCAGGTCGCGGCAATAGCGGAGGCTGTCGTCCCAGTCGTCGTACAAAGGGGCCTCCCCACTCACAATGGCCATGACCACTTTGCGCACACGGTCTTCTTTCAGTTTGTCGGCCAGGCTATCCAGGTGGGTTTGCCTAGCTGCGATGAGGCGCTCCTTGGCCGTTTCGACCATTCCCAATTCGATGGTTTTAGAATAATCATCGCCCAGCATTTCAGATATTATTTCATTCGCCAGGGCATTGGTCAGCCAGGGTTGGCCGCCGGAAAATTCATGAATTTTTTCAATTACGGCATTTGAAAATTGCTGCCCAGTGTCTGCCGTGTGTTGTTGAAGCAATTGAGTAACATCCTCTAAGCTGAATACGGGCAGAAAAAAAGATTTTGACTTGACATTAAAAGGCGACCCCGAGCCCAAAGATGGATTGTCATTTCTGGCTTTGAGGCGGTATTCTCGAATATCCCGTAAGCCCACCAATGCAACCGATTGAGGAAAATCCTGGGGCCTATTTTGAAAACCATCGCGCAGTTGGCGCAGGAAAGAGACCATCACATCGTCCCAGAGTGAATCGGCTTCGTCGATGAGCAGCACGATGGGCTTGGGCTGGGCCCTCGACCATTGTGCCAAATAATTGTGCAGCGAAATGGGGTGCGCTGGCTTTTGAGGTCGTTCTGCCTCCGATAAGAAACGAGAAGAAAGCGAAAATAAGGCATCGGTCATGGCCTGATTGGCCTGCTCAATGGTAAAACTTGGCACCCCTGCCTGTTCTACCGACATGACACTGGCAATGTACTTGCCTTCTTGGTTGATTTGATGAGCTAAAGCATGCAACAAGGTGGTTTTGCCTGTTTGGCGGGGTGCGTGGATCAAAAAATATTGCTTCTTTTCGATAAGCGCATACAATTCCTTTAGAATTCCCCGCAAGGGATTCACCATGTAGTGGTCATCAGGATTGCAAAAACCAGTCGTGTTGAAAAATCTTTTCATGGGGTAAAGATAAGTTTTTTGGTGCAACTTTCGCTGTAAATGCATCCCCACAAGGTCCCAGATTTGGAGGTTAATAGGTTGTTTTTTCAGTAAAACTCTCAAAAATCGCCCTCTTTGAGCAGTTTTTTCCAAAAATCCTTGCAAAACTGATTGAATTGCTTCATATTTGATCTGCTTACCTTTTTACGACGATTTCCCAATTTTCAACCTTTGTACTTATTGCCAAAGCTTATGTTTTGGCCCGAAAGATTAGTGCTTTGACCTAACTGAACCTCCATCTTTTCCTTTTGCGATGACCTTTTCCTTTTTGGTGTGGCCGGGCTGCACCACAGCCATTGTTTTACCAAAAAAACTTAGTACATGGAAGCCATTTTGGAATTGATGGAGGTGCTCAATCGCAACAATGCCAAAGGATTGGGAGTTCACAAACAAAAAAAACAAACTACTATCCTGGGGGATTTTTATGAAAAAATCAGAACTGGTGAAATCAACTCCGATGAAGAAGCTGCGGAGTTGATTTTGAATTGTGACCCCTCGGCAATGCGCTACCGCAAGTTGAAAAACCGGTTCAAAAACCACCTCATCGACGCTGTTTACCTCGTGGATGTCAAGCAGCAGGGCTACAGCGAACTCGACCAGGCGTACATCAATTGCTGGCGCGAATGGGTAGGGGCCAAAATCCTGTTCAATCGGGGTGCTGCCAAAGTAGGCGTGGAAGTGGCCCAAAAAGTGTTGAAACAAGCCGAGGAGTTTCAGTTTTCAGAGCTACTGGTCAACATCACGCGCATTTTGCGGCTCTACTACTCGACCCGCAGCCCGGACCTGCACCGTTACGAATATTTCGACGCCCTGTACAAAGAATATGTGTCTCTTTGGCAAGCCGAAAACTTGGCCGAGGAGCTCTACGTGGGCTTGGCCAATGCGTATCATTTTTACCGGGGCGAAAACCTGAGCCAATCCAATGAAGCCCGCTGCGCTTTTGAAACCCTGCGACCTTTGATGGCCAAACACCGTTCTTACCACTTTCTGCGCCATGCCTATCTGATCCACATCGCTGCGTTGAAAGCCGAGGGTCAACACTCCGCAGCCGTTGATCAATGCCAGGAAGCGATACAGGAACTGGGCCAGTTCACCCACATCTCAGCCCTTAGCCTCAATACTTTTTATTACCAGCAATTGGTGGGGCATATCCACCTGCGTGAGTACCCGCAGGGGCGAGAAGTTGCTGAGTACATGCTGGCTTACGAGGCTCCTGGTTCCTTCAATTGGTTCAAAAACCGGGAGTTGTGCTTGCTTTTGGCCTTTCACACCAACAACTACCTGGAAGCGTGGACCATTTTTCAAGGTACGGTCAAACTTCCTGCCTTCCGTCTGATTTCGGGTCTCAGCGCCGAACACTGGAAATTGTACGAAGCTTACCTGCACTACTTGGTTTTTGTGGGGCGTTTGCAACTGGAAGGCAAACCAGAAGGCCGCAGTTTCAGGATGTCGAAATTCCTCAATGCGGTGCCGAATTTTACCAAAGACAAAAGCGGCATGAATGTTCCGGTACTCATTTTGCAGGTCCTTTACTTATTGGCCCAAGGCAGCTACGGCAAAGCAGCCAATCGCATGGAGTCGATGGACCGCTACCAACGCCGTCATTTGCGCAACAATGCTTCCATCCGCCTGAATATTTTCCTGAGCATGGTTTTGACGACCAGGCAGGCCTATTTTCATGCAGTAGCCTGCCAACGACACACCAAAATACTCTGCGAAAAACTACAGGCCCATCCGCTACAAATCAGCGGGCAAGGCCATGAGTTGGAGATCATTCCCTATGAAGATCAATGGGCAATGGTACTTGATACCCTTAAGCGCAATAAGTGAGCGATGAGCCATGAAGGACAAAGGAGAAGAGTCGTAGGGGAGATTTGTGGTTCTTTTGGGTCTCATTGTTTCGATTTGGATCAAGGGGAAATGTAAATTGCTGAGTCAAAAGAAGATTTTTGCACAAAATGGCAAAAGCTTAACCTGCCCTCATTTCGGCCAAAAAGGTCAATTTTCGCCCCCTCTTCGCCATTTTTTTCACAAATGCTGTGCATTGACTACAAAAAATAGGCTTGATGGAACGAAAATTGCTTGCTTTTTTTCTCGAAACCACTAGACCAAGTTTTTATACAAAATGAACATTTGCCTCGAAGGCTCATAGGAGCGGTCTGTGTTTAAGCTAGTTACCAAAAAGAGCTGGTCTATACCAGAATCAAAGGTTCGTTATTGATCGAAAAGAACAAGGTGATGGCACTTGTTTGTGGTTAATGCAAAAAGTTCAGCTCTATGTAGCATTACACACACCCTCTTGAAAGCAACCCTGCAGGTCGTATTCCTTTAAAAACTGGTTTAAATCACCCTTCGGGCTGTAAAATGGTCTCCGAGTATATTACAACAATTAAATTACAAGTCTGAGCCAAAAAAAAGCCGGCTCTCCCCCCTAAAATTGGAGCCGGCTGTAAATATCCATTCAGGTTTACTTCCGATGTTAATGCTTACGTGCAATACACTTTCACTGTTTGAGGGCACCTCAAAGCACGTAAAGACAATATATTCTGAGAAAAAATTTGCGGCGAATATCCGGACCAAGCGTCCCCCCTTGTTGGTCGTTCCATCCGCCGCATTACGTTTACGGGTATTGGGAATACATTTTACAGAAGCTATCGATTATGGTCGATTAGTGCAGAAATGCGAAAACCAATAGCCACAAAGCGACTTTTGTCAGAAGAAAAAAATTGTAGATGGAATGTAGCACCAAAACGAAGAATTCGTGGTGTTGTTTCTCTAAAGCTCTTTTTGGTAAGAAATAATGATAGCACAAAGTAAAGCTATTACTGCGAACATGTCAAGAGTTTGCATAGATTTTTTTTCACAAATCTGTCATTTTTTCTTCTCTGTTCTAATTACCAAGCAATTAGACAAAAAACGAAATTGTTTGCAAGGTTCATATTTTGCCCCAAAATGCAATTGATCAGACAAGTGGAGTCTTCCTGAACTTGTACAGGATCATAGCATTGCTTATCTTTGTCGGACGTTCAGGCAAAAAGAATTGAACGAGCATCCGCTTTTGCACCATTTTCGATCCTAAGTGAACAATCACGATGACTACAACCGCTCTATCCACGATCAACCCAGCTGTATTGGATGATGCCAATTTGGAAAAAATGCGCGAAGCGTTCCAAAATGCCCGGCCTTATCCACACATTGCCATTGAAAATTTCCTGAGCGAAGAAACCGCACGGGCCTTGTACGAAAACTTTCCCAAGGCTAGCGAAATGCGCCGTAACTATCAGGGCTTGAATGAAAACAAGGCAGAAGGTTCGGCTTTTGAGGCTTATCACCCAGCATTTGGTGCCATGCAGCGCGATATCATGGATCCCGAATTTTTGAAAAAACTGGAATACATCACGGGCATCCCCGGCCTGATCATTCCGGCCGACCACCGAGGTTCGGGTGTGCACCAAGGTTACAATGGATCATTCCTGGACGTACACGTGGATTTCAGCGTACACCCTACGCTCAAGTTGCACCGACGCCTTAACCTGCTCATTTACCTCAACCCCAACTGGAAAGAGGAATACGGAGGTGGCATTGAGCTCTGGAATGCCAACATGACCAAGCTCGAAAAGTGCTACATGCCGTTTTACAACCGTTGTGTGATTTTTGAATGCAACGAAGTGAGCTGGCATGGTTACGACAAGATTACCCTACCCGAAGACGAATCGCGCAAGAGTATTTTTGCCTACTACTACACCGACCTGACTCCTGGAGTCAAGTACCACGATACGATCTTCAAGGCCCGTCCTACGGAGAGCAGTGCGAAAAAAATTAAAACCACCATCAAGGAAAATTTGAAGAACACCATCAAGGGCGTGTTCTACAAATTGGGGCTGAAAAACTTTTTCAATAAGGTTGAGTAAAATTCCAAGCAAGCTACTGGACTTTTTGAAGAACGCACGTTCGCTAAACTTTTGAAGTTTGTAAACGTTGGGTTGCAAAGCCGCTGCGGATTTGTTCTGTGGCGGCTTCGTTGTTTTATAACTGTGTCAAAATGGCAGTTTAAGCCACTCTGGCATACACTTTGTCAACAAAAGCAAAAAAAATCAGCACACATGCAAAAGGGAAACATAGCAGTACAAACCGAGAACATCTTTCCGATCATCAAAAGATTTTTGTACTCGGACCACGAGATCTTCCTCCGCGAATTGGTTTCCAATGCCGTTGACGCGAGTACAAAACTCAAAACCCTGGCCCGCCGCGGTGAAGCTACTGGCGAAATTGGCGAGACCCACATCGAAATCATCATCGATAACGAAGCCAAAACCCTGACCATTCGCGACCGAGGCATCGGGATGAGCGAAGAGGAAGTGCAAAAATACCTCAACCAAGTGGCGTTTTCGAGCGCCCAGGAGTTTGTGAGCAAGTACGAAGGCGAAGCCAGCATCATTGGCAACTTTGGCTTGGGCTTTTACTCGGCCTTCATGGTGGCTAAAAAGGTAGAAGTGCTCACCAAGTCTTTCCGCGCCGATGAACCTGCCGTGCGCTGGAGCTGCGAAGGCGATCCCGAATACACCCTCGAACCCGCTGAAAAAGCCGAACGCGGTACCGATGTGATCCTGCACATTGCCGAAGACAGTGAAGAGTTTTTGGGCGAGAGCCGCATCGGTGACCTACTTGAAAAATACTGCAAGTTTTTGCCCATCCCAATCCAATTTGGTACCAAAGAAGAGGAGCACGAAACAGGTGAAGGTGAGGAAAAAACCACGCACACCGAGACCATCCCCAATATCATCAATAACCCTGATCCAGCCTGGCGCAAGCAACCCAGCGAACTGAGCGATGAGGATTACCGCAGTTTTTACCGCGAATTGTATCCTTACAGTTATGAAAGCCCGCTGTTTTGGATCCACCTCAACATCGACCACCCTTTTACCCTGAACGGGGTCATGTATTTCCCCAAATTGGGCAACAGCATCGAAGTACAACGCAACAAAATCCAGTTGTACTCCAATCAGGTGTTCGTGACCGACAACGTGAAGGAAATTGTGCCAGAGTTCCTGACCTTGTTGCATGGGGTAATCGACTCGCCGGATATTCCGCTCAACGTATCGCGCAGCTACCTCCAAGCCGATGCCAATGTGAAGCGCATCAGCGGCTACATCACCAAGAAAGTAGCCGACAAACTGGGTGAAATATTCCAAAAAGACCGCGCCGACTTCGAAGCCAAATGGAACGACCTGGGCCTGTTTGTGAAATACGGCATGCTCACCGAGGAGAAGTTTTACGAAAAAGGCATCAAGTACGCTTTGCTCAAAAATACCGCAGGTGAATTTGCACCAGTTGAAGAATACCTTGAAAAAATCAAAGCCACCCAAACCGACAAGCACGGCAAAACGGTAGTGATTTACGCCACTTCGACCGAAGGCCAACACGCCCAAATCGAAGCCTGCAAAGCGCACGGTTACGACGTGGTGATCATGGACCAACCCATGATCGATGGGCCATTCATGCAGCACCTTGAGCACAAATTGGGCAATATGCTTTTTGTGCGCGTTGATTCCGATACCGCCAACAACCTGATCCAGAAAGACGATGCGCCCGAATCAGCCTTGAGCGAGGAGGAGCAAAACCAGGTAAAAAGTGCCTTCCAGGCCGTGATCAGCGATGCCATGGCCCGCGTTAGTGCCAAGCCACTCTCGCCCAACGACGCACCTGTGGTCATTACCCGCCCTGAGTTCATGCGTCGCATGAGAGAGATGCAGGCCATGCAGGGCATGGGCGACGCTTTTCCCGACTCCTTTGAAGTGATCGTGAACACCAACCACGAACTGGTGGCCAAAAAACTTTTGCAGGAAAAAGACAGCGACAAAAATGCTGGCCTGGCCAAGCACCTCTACCAACTGGCCCTGCTGAACCAGGGAATGCTTAAAGGCAGCGACCTACTGGAGTTCAGCAAGCGCAGCTTAGAGATGTTGAAATAAACTGCAAATATCTATCGCTGAAAAGCCGGGTTCTCGATGGGGACCCGGCTTTTTCTATGAATATGCATCCGAACATAGTCCGGGCTTTATCATAATAGTTTAGCCAGATCATTTGTATATTTACGAACATTCCTGTGATCTTGAAGCCGCCCAATCGCTAAACCGTATTAGTCAAAGGGCTTCAGCAAAATCAATGATTGAATAAGCCCAATTTGAAGATTTGAGGCAAGATTGAACAGGGGGCCATTAAAATAGCATGTTTATCCAGGAACTTAGTCTTAAATTGCTTGCAAAACTCATGCTGCGAGCCCATATGATTGTTTATAACCCAAAAACCTGGGCCTATGAGAATTTTGGTTTTTACTTATCTGGCGGTATGCCTTTGGAGTGTGCCTGCCCAAGCCCAGCAATTCCTACTTGACAGCTTGCAAAAAATCTTGCCAGCTACCAAGCATCCTATTCAGAAAGTAGATGTGTACCTGGGGCTTGCCCGTGCCAGTGTGTTTACTGGCCAGACCAAACTGGCCGATGGGTACGCCGATCAAGCCCTGAGCCTGTCCAAAATTCAAAAATACCCGGACGGGCAGGTCATGGCTTATTTGTTCAAGCACATGGTTGCTGATGAAATTGAGCCTGCCAAAAGCTATTTTTACCTTGAGCAAGCCCAAAAAATTGCCCAACTTGCTGCTTCTAAATCAGTACGGGCATTTGTGGCGTATCACTTGGCACAAGGACCTATTTATTATCGGAACGATTACAAAAGTGGGATAAAAATTCTTCAAAGGGCCTTAAAAGAGGCAGAGGGCGAACAAGTAGCCGACAAGCACCTGGGCAATATCCACAAAACCATGGCCAATGCTTATCAGTGGGCTGGCGATGAGAAACAGGCTTTACAACATTTTCAAAAAGCCCTTGATTACTTCGAACGGGTAAAAAAACAGCCTTTTATTGTGCCCGAACTAGGCAGGGCAAGTTGGATGGATGCCGATGGAGGGGAAATGAATAAAATCCAGGTAATGCTTTATACCGCCCGTATCTACCACGATCAAGGACGGTTTGAAGAGTCGGCAACCTTGATTCAAGCAGCTTACCACTTGTCAGGTAAATACCAACTAAGGGATTGCAAAGCATGGGCCAACGAAGAAATGGCCCTGATCCACACTGCCAAGGGCCATTTGGACCAGGCCCTCGAAAGCTACCAGGAGGCGGCAAAATTGTACACCCAACTGGGGTCCAAAGAAAGCCTGGCCGCTACTTTTCGAGAACAGGGCTCATTGTACTATCGCCTGGAGGATTGGGACGAAGCCGAAAGACATTTTCTCAAAGCCCTGAGCCTGTGTCGTGAATTCCCGGACACCTTGGGCATGATTTACAACTACAGCCGCTTGGGGCAGGTGGCCAGTTCTCAGCAAAAATGGGCGCAGGCCATGCAAAACCACCAGGAAGCGGCCCGCCTGAATCATTTGATCGGCGACTCGATCAACATGGCCTATTTTGCATCTGATATTGGCGTAGTGCTCCAGGGGCAACAAAAGTTTCGTGCTGCCTTACAACAATTCCACAAAGCCCAAAAACTGAACCAACGATTCAACAACCAACAGGCCTTGTTGAACAACTCCCTGCAAATGGCCGAAACATACCTGGGCTTGAACCAGCTCGATTCAGCCAGGCATTTCGCAACCCTGGCCAACGATTTGTCGGCTAAAATTGGCACCTTGGACCAGCAAAGAAATGTGCAATTGTTCCTCAGCCAATTGTCGGCAAAAAACGGCGACTACCAAAGCGCGCTGGCCCATCACCAAGCCTACTTTGCGCTACACGACAGCATTTTCACAGTGAATGCCCAAGCCAAGTTCAAAGCAGAACAGGTACGCCAAAATGTGGCAGATTACCAGGAAAAAAAAGAACAAGCCGAAAAAGAAGCCCAATTGCTCAATGTGCAAAATCGCTTGTACCTGATTTTGTTGGTTGGGCTTTTAGCTGTGATCGCCCTGGTCAGCTTCCTGTTTTGGCAATTGAGGAAAGCCCAAAAGCAACTCCAAACCCAGAATCAACAACTCCAGGCGCTCAATGCCACCAAGGATAAGTTTTTTGGCATCATTGCCCACGACATCCGCAGCCCAATCGTTGCGCTGGAGGGCGTGGGAGAACAGATGGCATTTTACCTGAAAAAACAACAATTTGACAAACTGGAACGCCTGTCAAGCAGGGTCGATCAAACCGCCAGCCAACTCAGCAAGCTACTCGACAACCTGCTCAATTGGGCCTTGCTGCAACAAGGGACCATGCCTTATCGCCCCCAAGCCATCAAAGTGAGGGACATTGCCGGGCAGGTATTAGACATGTACGAAGCCAGCGCCAGCGCCAAGGAAATCAAAATCTTCAACCAAGTGGAGCAAGGTCTGGAGGCTTATGCCGACGAAAACTCGCTGCAAGTCATTCTGCGCAATTTGGTGGGCAATGCCATCAAATTCACCCCTAACGGCGGGCAAGTCTCGATCGGAGCAAACACCAATGGTCCACAAATCCAACTCAGCGTCAACGACAGCGGAACCGGGATTGCCCTGGAAAAACAAGCCCACCTGTTTTCGCTGGATCGCAAAAGTGAAAAAGGCACCAACAATGAAAAAGGCACGGGTTTAGGCTTGATGCTGGTCAAAGAGTTTGCAGCACTGAATAAAGGATTTGTTAATGTGGAGAGCCAACTCAACATAGGCACCAAGTTTACAGTTTCTCTGCCAGCAACATAACACCTGATCGTATGAAAATCCTGATCGTAGAAGACGAAGCCCTATACGCCGATAAGCTCGAAATGCTCATCGAACTACTCGAATATGAGCACCTCGCTACCGTGGACAACAGCAGCGACGCCTTGCGCCTGGTGCGGGAACAAACGCCGGACCTGATCCTAATGGACATTTACATCCGGGGCGAGCACGATGGCATTGAACTGGCCAATTTGATCTTAAAAATCCAGTCGATTCCGATCATTTTCATCACTTCCTTGCAAGATGACCTGACTTTCAATCGTGCCACCAGGGTCAATCCCATCCAGTTTATCCAAAAACCCTTCAATGACCTGCAATTGCAGCGCAGCATAGAATTGAGCATCAAAAACCTGGCCACAAGCCCAGCCAATGCGCCAGAATGGGAAAACGACCTGTTTGTGAAAGACTACTTGTTCATCAAAGTGCGCAACAAGTTGGAAAAAGTATCCATCCAGGATATCCTGTTTTTGGAGGCAGACGGTCGTTATTGCCAAATTTTTACTGAAAACAAAAAATACCTGGTGCGCATGAGCCTCCAGGAGTTAGAAGAAAAGCTACCGAAAGAAATATTTATCCAAACCCACCGCAGCTACCTGATCAATGTGGACAAAATCCGCAGCATCGACCTGCAAGACAGTTTCATTCAACTGAAAGAGCACCAAATTCCCCTGAGCAAAAGGCAAAAAGAGGTATTGGTGGCCAAGTTGAATTGGATTTGAGGGGGTATTTTCTCAGGAAACCTAAACCGTAGCATTGGAGATTAAAGTACCTAAGGTCTTCCCAGCGAGCCCCTCAAATCATATGTCGTAAGTCGTATCTCGTCTATCGTATGTAATGGAGCTAAAATAAACCTTGCCAATTTTATAAATGCTAGGTGTCAACATCATAGTCAACGTCATACTGGAAATCCTTGTAAATCCGCTTAATCCGTATCATCCGTGTTCCAAAAATGGCCTCGTGCAGCGAGGGCATAATCTATAAAGTCCGCAGTTGCGATTTGGTAAGGTTTATTCGTGGCTTGTCACTAAGCTTTTACCACTTTTTAGCATTGTCCTTTATCATCACCATAGCCCAATCACGTAAATTAGCATTGATCCAGCCCATCCCCGTTCGTGACCATTTTCCTCCCGCTCATGCACCTGCTGGGGCCATTCAAGACCATACTTAAACATCGTTGCTGAAGAAGTGGGCAAATTTACCTTGCAATCAATGCAACTTGCTCACCTCAAAACCATGTAACCATGCTACGCAGCAACATGTGCAAACCCAAAGGACCATTTTCTTCATGTCCCCTTTTTTTAATTCCCTTGCTCCTACTCCTCTTTTCGATCAGCGCCGATGCGCAAGATTTTGTCCGCATCAAAAATCGCTGGAAGGTCAATCATTGTTTAAATATTCAGGAGCCTGCTTTGTCGGCTGGGATTGCAGACCCAAACTGGTGGAGTGCCCAATGGGTAATGGAGCCAGTGCAGGGTACCGAGTTCTATCGCTTCCGCAACCGCTGGATGAAAGACGGCAAAACCAATTTTTACCTCCACAATCAAAATGGCAGATTGGAAGCTGGTGCAGTAGAGCCCGGTTGGTGGAGCGCCCAATGGAGCCTGGAAAAAGCCGAGGGCAATTTTTACCGCATCAAAAACCGCTGGAAACCCACCGAGTATATCCATGTAGAACAACCGGTCCCCGCTTCCGGGACCATTATACCTGGTTGGTGGAGTGCCCAGTGGGAGTTGGAGGGGTTTCGTGGCAACACCAATAATACAACCAATGGTCCAAATAATGTGCCGAACAATGGCCCAACGACTGGCCCACGCATCACCGGAGTAGGATTGGGGGCTTTGGCTACCCCCGCTGCCAACTTGACACTGGTCCGAAAGGCCAACCAGGTACAGGCCAATGCGCCAGCAGCAATGGCTCCTGGTGCTGCTGGCTCATTACCTGCCGTCTTAAACCTGGATATGCCTCCGATCGGGTTCCAGGGTAACGAGGGGTCATGTGTTGCCTGGGCCTGTGCTTATGGGGTAAAAAGCTTTGAAATGAAAAAGGCTACCGGAGTTGATTTTACCAACCCAGCAGTAGCTAACCTCTTCTCGATAGCCAGCCCGGAGTACCTCTTCAATCGGATTAATGTTAACAATCAAGATTGTACAAAGGGCTCTTATTTTGTAGGCGATGACCAAAATCGGGGAGCCCTGGATGTGCTCAAATCAGAAGGCGTTTTGGCTTGGGCTTACGAGCCCTACTCGGACAAGGATGGATGCGGAACAGTGGAAAACAGCAAGGAGGTCGCAAACCCATTGGCGGCGGCGAATCGCATCAAAAACTATGCAAGAATCCTAGACCTTTCTCCAACCAGTTTAAAAACACTCTTGAGCGACCAGCACCCAATCATATTTTCTGCCCGAGTCAGTGATGAGTTTATGAGTGCAGGACCTGGTTTTGTGTGGAAATCCGGACTAGGGGGGCCTCTCAGCGGCCATGCCATGGTCATTATGGGGTATGATGATGCTAAAAAAGCCTATAAGGTACAAAATTCCTGGGGCACCAACTGGGGCGACAAGGGCTACACCTGGCTTGATTATGAATTCGCCAAAACAGCCATTATGGAGGCTTATGTCACTTACTCCGACAACCTCAACTTTTTCAATGTGACGGTGCCTGGGTATGTTTCCGTATATTGCGAAGCCGGGTATGTGGCCTGGTGTAAGCTTACCTATACCCAGTCGAACGGTGAGCAAAAAGTAATCGAGGAAAACCTGAGCCTGGGCTTTACCTTCCGAAAACCAATCCCAGTAGGTGCTGTTAACATTACCCTGGAAGTAGGTGGCTATGGGGTGCTGGATAAACTCAATCTGAAGCAAACTTGGCCCACAGCTACCGTACAAGCCTGTTACAAAATATGGGGAACCATTTTTGATACCGAATACGGGAATATTAGTTGTTCTTATTGAGGGAGCGTAAAAAAAGAAGGTAGACGGATTTGGGTTTAGTGAAAAAAGAAAAACAACTGGATGAAAGGAAGCTGTGTTCTTTTTTTGCTAAACCTCAAAAGCAAATTTGTTTACCTTATTTTAGCTCAAATTCCAATGATAAAATGAGGCAGCAAAGACCACAATAGTTTGTCTTTGCTGCCTCTCAATCTATTTTGCTATGAAAATCACAGTTTATTGTAGTCTGGTACTAATTCTTGCATTGGGTGCTTGCGGTGCTGGCAATGCATTGAAAAGTAACTCGATACTTGACAAAACAGCCATTGACGAGATTATTTGGCGCAAATCGGGACCTCCAACGCCGCCTGAGTTCAACAATAATTTTAAAGTCATCCTGTCCCGAACAAACCAAACCTTGTCCATCGACAGCTTACGTAAGGCAGGAATTGAAGTAAGCCGTAAATTGAGCACCAAAGATTTTGACCGGATATTGAACTTGAAGTCCCAATACAAAATCGAAATAGTTGGAGAGTTAAACTATGACGGTTGTTTAGGTGGGGAAGGCGAAACCCTGACCTTTTCAAAAGAAGGCCAAAAAATTGCTGAAGGTATGATCATCGATTGTGGCGGTAAGCTACGCAGCAACATGAGTGGCAATATGAAGGGATTCACCACCGCGATCCGGGAACTGGCTTTTGGGAAATAGAACAAACCCGGAACTATTTTTACCAAGGTGTACGTTAGCTTTGACTTGACAAATCATCCAAACAAATGCACACCGAGGATAGCATCGAATACCTGCTTACCCGTTTTCACGGCCATAGCCTGCCCCTTGCTGAATGGACCCATGAGGCCCATTTGGTCGTAGGCTTGTACCATGTTTATCATTGAGACGAGGGACAATGATTTTATTTTTGAAGTATGATCAATGGTGACCAACTGATCATTGGGCAGTCTGCTGAATGCTGCTGTTTTATAAATTATTTTCTAGATCGGTGTCCAAGCCACTGCATTCGAACCTTCTGAATAAGTCCACCTAGTGGGCAAACCACCATCCAAAGACATGGTGGAAACTTTCTTTGGCCCTTTGTAACTGGCAGCATAGCCGAACGTTCCAAATATCACCCTATCCCATGATAGCAATTGTGTTTTGGATGAAGGGCAGTATCTTGGTAGTCCCCTACGCATCCCTGTGCCATAATTTGACTCAAGCCAATTGTTAGGCTTATTGTACATCCTGAAAGAACATTTTTCCAACGCATTATACAGTTTTTATTCATTGATTATATTTTTTTGAGCATTTTTTTGAAACCCTACAAAAAGAAAAAAGGAATAGTTCTTTTGCCAGCCGTACACTTTTTTTCAGGTAAAACAGCTGAAAAAATCATGATAGTTCTTTGATAATATCGAGAAAAGATAGTAAGGCAAATCAGTCGGAGACTTGAGGGCTTTTTGAGCCAGGGTTATAGGCGGGGTGCTTTTGCTGCGCATCTTTGGCATGCTGATTACCCTGGCCTGGAGCATTTGGGTGACTTATTGGGTTCGGGTGCGGATGGGGTGAGGTTTTTCCAAAGGACTGATTTTGGGGTGTCCAGGCCGCGAAGCGGGCCAATTCTGAAAATTCTTTCAAATTCTGTCTCGGACAACGTCATGCAAGAAATTCTGTAATTCTGCCATTTTGAAAATTCTGGTTTAGACAAAAAAATCTCGCTGGTAATGCTGGTTTAGACTTAGCATTTTTGAGAAATTAGAAAGCTTTATTTTTGCTGCGTTTCTTAAGCAGCGCAAAAAACGTGATTCCCTTCTTTCAACACTCCATTTCTCCCTACCTTCGCGATCAATTTTTACCAAAACATGTGGAACAAGAACCTCACCAAGTGCCTGGCACTTGCCCTTTTTGCCAGCTTATTGGCTTGCAAGCCCAAACCAGCGCCCACTGCCGAAAGCCTAAATGCCGAGATCAAAAAAATCGAAGCCCAATTTCGTGAAACCAAAATGCCAGATACGGCACTGGTGCGACAATATGTGGTTTTGGCCCGCCAATTGGCCGCCCTTTTTCCCAAAGACAGCCTGGCCCCAAGCCGACTCATCCGTGCAGCTGAAGCCAGCAATGTGATTGGCCAACACGAACAAGCCATTGAACTTTGGGCTGAAATGCAGCGCAAATACCCCGTGCACGAGCGTGCTGCCGATGCCGCCTTCATGCAGGCTTTTGTAGCCGAAAATGATTTGAAAGACCGCAAAAAAGCCATCGAATTGTACCAACGTTTTCTGCAACAATACCCTAAACACCCAATAGCCGATGACGCTGAACTGTTGATCGAAAACCTGCGCCAAGGTCTTACCGACCAGGAACTCATCGAACAGTTCAAGGAAAAAGAACAATAATTGACTCAGGATTGTATTTTTGTAGGTGTATAAACCTCCTGTTGTTCCAAAAAGAAATCAACTGACAATGAAAAGAATAAACCATACCATCGCCTTTTTCTGCTTGCTGTGCTCGGCTTTCAGCCTCTCAGCCCAAGGCATCGAGTTTTTTCACGGCGACTTTGCAGAAGCCTTGGAAGAAGCCAAAAAGCAAGAAAAACCCATTTTTGTGGACGCCTACACCACCTGGTGTGGACCATGCAAAATGATGGCCAAAAACGTGTTCACTAACCAACAGGTAGGCGATTTTTTCAACGCCAATTTTGTCAGTGTAAAGATTGACATGGAGCAAGCCGATGGTTTGAGCTTTCAAAAAACTTATCCGGTGACGGCTTACCCTACCTTATATTTCATTGGTTCAGATGGCAAAGTGCTCAAGCGCATCATTGGCGCAAAAGGCACGGACGCTTTTATCAATGAGGCCAAATCAGTACTCGGCAAGTCGGAAAACCTCGAACAACTGGCCAAAACCTACGAAAAAGGCAACCGCGAGCCCGCGTTCGTGTACAAATACATCCGCGCAATGAACATGGCCAACAAGTCGAATCCCAAAGTGGTGAACGACTACCTGCGCTCGCAAAGTAACCTGACGGATGATTGGAACCGCAAAATCGTATTTGAAGCCGCTACCAACCAAAGCGATACCAAAGCCTTCGAATTACTCACTGCCGACCGCGAGGGAATCAGCAAACTAATCGGTAAAGAAAAAGTGGACAATGTGATCCTTTATGCTTGTCGCAACACGGCCAAAAAAGCGGTGAGCATGAAAAGTGAGGATTTGCTGAAGGCCACTAAAAAACAAGTACAGACCTTGCTGCCTGAGCGCGCCAAAGCATTTGCTGCACGCTGCGACCTGGATCAAGCCAGCAACAACGAAGACGACAAAGCCTACGTCAGCGCGGCAAATGACTTCGCCAAAGCAGGTGAAACCGAAACTCCCGCCGACTTGCGCGACGTGTCTTTCAACCTGAAAGAAATGTCGGAAAAAGGGGTAAAAGGTGCGCTGGATGCAGCCCTGGCTTGCATCAAAGTCGCAGCTGAAAAAAGCAAGCAATCAATCTACACCCTCAGTTATGCCGACCTTTTATTGATGAAAGGCGATAAAAAGCAAGCCAAAATCATGGCCGAAAAAGCAATGAAACTGGCTGAAGCAGAAGGGGATGACGCGCAATTGCGGGTAAAGAGTTTTATGATGAAATTAAGCTAAACCAAGGGTGAGCGAAACAACACGTACTGATATCAACAGCCTCGGTGAATTCGGGCTGATCAAACATTTGACAGGAAAATTCCCCCTTGTCCAGCCTTCGAGCAAAAAAGGCATAGGTGATGATGGGGCGGTGATCGACAACCAGGGCTTTCACACTGTGGTGTCAACTGACATGTTGGTAGAGGGCATTCACTTCGATTTGATGTACAGCCCACTGAAACATTTGGGCTACAAATCGGTAGTGGTCAATCTTTCCGATATTTTCGCCATGAATGCCATTCCTCGGCAAATCACAGTGAGCATTGCCATTTCTAACCGCTTTTCGGTAGAGGCCCTCGATGAATTGTATGAGGGCATCCGGGCGGCATGTGAGCACTACCAAGTAGACCTCATCGGTGGAGATACGACTTCATCCTTGCGCGGCTTGATCATTTCCATTACTGCCATCGGGCAGGTGGAACCAGGCAAGGCGGTCTATCGCAATACTGCCAAAGTTGGCGACCAAATCTGCATCACTGGCGACTTGGGCGCAGCTTACCTGGGCTTGCAAATCCTGGAGCGCGAAAAGCAAATTTACCTCGACAGCCCTGAGGTGCAACCCGACCTGGAGGAACAAAACTATATCGTAGGGCGACAATTGAAGCCTGAAGCGCGGGGCGACATGATCGCTTTGTTCGCTCAAAATGGCATTGTACCAACTTCTATGATCGACATCTCGGATGGTCTGGCTTCGGAGTTGTACCATATTTGTACGCAATCAGGCGTTGGAGCTTACCTAGAGGAAGACGGTATTCCCATTCACCCTGATGCACAAATGCAAGCCCTCAAATTCAGCCTCGACCCAGTGACTTGTGCACTCAGCGGTGGCGAAGACTATGAGCTGCTCTTTACCATTGATCCCAAAGACCTCGAAAAAGTGCGTTTCCTGCCCGACATCTACATCGCTGGCGAAATTGTGGACGCCAAGGATGGGATTAAACTGCACACCAAAGGCGGCAATATCCACCCCATCACGGCCCAGGGCTGGAAGCATTTTTGAGAAAAACCTAGCACTTAATGGACTTCATCAGTGTTTTCGACATGTTGAAAATTGGCATTGGCCCTTCCAGTTCACATACCTTGGGACCCTGGCGAGCGGCTGAACGCTTTGTCAAGGAGCTGAAAACAGGAGGTCTTTTGCAGCGAGTTCAAAGCCTGGAGGTACATTTATACGGCTCTTTGGCCCTCACTGGAAAAGGGCACGGTACCGACATCGCCATACTGATGGGCCTGAGCGGCAAAGACCCCGTAACAGTCCCGGTAGAAGAGGTCAAAACCCTGCCCCTTTTCATCCAGGAGAAAAGGATACTTCGACTTGGTGATGAACAATCCATCCGGTTCGATCCCGAAATGGACATCCATTTCCACGATTACACCATGCTGCATTACCACGCCAATGGGATGCGTTTGCACGTTTTTGATGAACATGGGTGCATGTTGCACCAAGGTACTTTTTATTCGATTGGTGGTGGTTTTGTGGTCAAAGAAGGTGAAGAGAACGTAAGCAAAGAAGACGTTCCGCAGGTGCCATTCGTGATCACATGTGGCAATGACTTGAGTGCCTGGTGCCAGCAAAGCAAGTTGTCGATTTCTGACATTGTCTACGAAAACGAGCAGCGCCTGCGCAGCCGCGCTGAGATCAACGACGGGCTCCTGGCCATTTGGCGCACTATGCTCGACGCTATGTACCGGGGCTGTCACACCAAAGGCATCCTGCCTGGTGGCCTGGAAGTAGCCCGCCGCGCCAGCGAAATCAATGAAAAAATGCTGGCCGATGCCGAATACTCGAAAGCTGAAACTTGGATGCGACAAATCCGGCATTCGCGTTTTGGCTTTTCTGAAATCATCAAATGGATCGGCTGCTTTGCCCTGGCGGTGAATGAAGAAAACGCCAATTTTGGCCGCATCGTCACTGCGCCCACCAATGGGGCGGCGGGAGTGATTCCCTCCGTGTTGATGTACTATTTGTGTTTTGAAAACCCCAAAGCTACCGAGCAGGATTTGATTCGTTTTCTGCTGGTAGCAGGCCAAGTCGGGTCCCTCTTCAAGCAAGGCTCGACCATCAGCGCGGCCATGGGCGGCTGCCAGGCCGAAATCGGCGTATCGAGTGCGATGGCCGCAGCAGCCTTGGCCGAGCGCATCGGCGGCAGCCCCGAACAAGCCTTGATGGCTGCCGAAATTGCGATGGAGCACCACTTGGGCCTCACCTGCGATCCCGTAGGCGGCCTGGTGCAAGTTCCCTGTATCGAACGCAACTCGATGGGTGCGGTGAAGGCCATTACAGCCGCTAAAATTGCCGTAGAAAGCGATCCCACCAAGGCCAAAGTGCCCCTCGATACGGTCATCAAAACCATGTGGGAAACCGCCCAAGACATGAACCACAAGTACAAAGAAACCAGCCTGGGCGGCCTGGCAGTGAATATTGCCATCGCTTTGCCGGAGTGTTGATTTTACCTGAGCAACAAGCCGTGAACCATACCCGTTCGCTACTTCGTTGCCCATCCTAGGCCGCGAAGCTGGCCAATTCTGAAAATTCTTTAAAATCCTGGTTTAGAAAAAATTAGTCAACATCACGCCAGAAATTCTGAAATTCTGTATTTCTGAAAATTCTGGTTTAGTAACAAGTCACGAATAAACCTTACCAAATCGCAACTGCGGACTTTATAGATTATGCCCTCGCTGCGCGAGGCCATTTTTGGAACACAGATGACACGGATTAAGCGGATTTACACGGATTTCCAGCATGACGTTGACCATGACGTTGACCATAATGTTGACCATAATGTTGACCATGATGTTGACCATGATGTTGACCATTAACAATGTTGAAAACTGGAAAGGTGTATTTTTGAACCGTTACTTACACTAAATATCTCGTTCGATTGTTGAGACCACGTTCTCCGATTTTTTTAGTATATTAACGTGAATTCTGAGTAAAAAAGGTTGTTTTTCGAGGATTTATTCCAGAGAACAGGCAAAGTCTTATCAATTTTAAATTGCAATAATCTCAAACCGTTCAAACGAAAACCTAAAATATGACAAATTTCCCCAGCGAGCCCCTAAATCATGTGTCGTATATTGTATATTGTCTATCGTATGTCAAAAAGAACATGCCGAACAAACCGGAACTCGCGTTATATTACCTTACAAAAAAGCCAAAACGAAGCAGCACCGCATGAAATCCCACTACTGGCAAGACTTCTCGCTACGCCCAATCTGGTGGTCTGGCGTCAACCGTCGGAGCATGAAGGCCGATTTTTGGGCGGGTTTGACCAATGCCATTGTGGTTTTGCCCCAGGGCATCGCTTTTGCCTTGATTGCGGGTTTACCCCCTGTATATGGTATTTACACGGCCATTGTTCCCGCCATCGTGGCTGGTTTTTTCGGCTCCTCATTGCACCTCATTTCTGGGCCTAATACGGCAGTATCCTTGGCCATATTTGCGGCGGTAAGTCCGATGGTTGAGCCTAGTTCCGCCCTGTATTTTTCCGATGTGCTGACTTTGACCTTCTTGGTTGGCATCGTTCAATTGTTTTTTGGCCTGGCCCGCCTGGGTGTTTTCGTCAATTTTGTTTCGCACACTGTAGTAGTAGGCTTCACCACTGGGGCCGCCTTATTGATCATCAGCAGTCAGTTGAAAAACATCTCTGGCATTGCCATTCCCAATGGATTTGGGGCTTTTCAGACCTGGCAGTACTTTTTCAGCCACTTGCAGGGCTTCAAGGGGTTTGTATTCATGGTGGCGGCGGCCAGTTTTTTGGTCTCGGTCCTTTTCAAGCGCTGGAGCAAAAAATGGCCGTTTTTGGTTTTCGGCAGTGTGGTCGGAGCTGGTTTGGCGCAGTTGTTGGGCGGTACTTCGGTGGGCATTCAGTTTGTGGGGGCCATTCCGCGCAGTTTGCCGCCTTTTTCCTGGCCGCATTTCGACATTGTGCAGATGCGCATCCTTTTTCCCGATGGCTTCGCCCTAGCCATGATCGGCCTGATCCAAACGGTGGCCATCAGCAAGGGTTTGGCTTCGCAATCAGGTCAAAGGATCAACAACAACCGCGAGTTTTTTGGGCAGGGTTTGTCCAACTTGGTGGCCAGTTTTTTCTCCTGTTTTGCCAGTTCGGGCTCTTTTACCCGCTCGGCCTTGAACTACCAATCGGGGGCGCAGACTCCCCTTTCCGGCGTTTTTTCGGCCTTGATTTTGATGGTCATTGTGCTGTTTATCTCGCCTTTGACTGCCTATTTGCCCATTCCAACCATGGGCGGCATCATCCTGCTGGTGGCGCTCAACCTGATTGACCTGCACGAAATTCGCCGCATTTTTCGGTCCAGCCGAATGGAGACCACGGTGTTCAGTGTTACTTTTTTGGCTACTTTGTTGTTCGATCTGGAATATGCCATTTTGCTGGGCATCATCACTTCTCTGTCTTTCTTTTTGTACAAAATATCCACGCCACACATTGCCATCATGGCCCCGGACCCCGTCAAGCCCGACAACAGCCTCACCTACATCGTGCGCAAACCTGAGCTGCGCGAGTGCAGCCAAATCAAGTTGGTGCGCATCGATGGCCCTATTTTTTATGGCTCAGTGGAGCACATTGCCGCTTTTTTTGACACCCTGCGCCAAAGCGATGCCAAGTACTGCCTGCTGCTCTGCGAGGGAGTCAATTTCATCGGCTTGGCAGGTGCCCAATGGCTGAGTGAAGAGGCTGAATTGTGGAAAAAACGCGGCGGTGGCCTCTACTTTTCCAACCTCAAAGTCATCGCCCAGGATGTGTTGAACACCAGTGGCTACAAAAATCAAATCAGCCCCGATCATTTCTTTTTGGCCAAAAAAGACGCCATCCATTACCTCTATTCCCTGATGCCCGATGAGGTATGCGCCAATTGCGAGCAGCGGGTGTTTGGGGAGTGTCGGGCCAAAGCGCGTAAGTATTTGGAGCAGGATTTTTAGTAGAGACAGGGCATGCCCTGTCTAACGCTACGCTAGAAGTCACCAAATTGAGAGGTCTTGCATCTTTCCTCAAAGTGTTATATATTTGTTATTTCGACAGCGATAAGGTAAACATTTAGAGGGAAGTCAAAACTACATTAGGAAATTCCGTAAATGCTGGTTTAGACCTACCCAATTTAGATCTTTTCACCCCTCACCTCCCAAAATGGTGAGTGCTTAAATACACTGCGATGCTAAAAATCACACTATTTTACCCAAAACAAGCCATGAGCTATGGCTCCCTGATCTGCAAAAGCCTGTTTTTGCTCCTCTTTGTCTCCAGCCAGTTGCTTATTGCCCAAAACAGGGATTTTACCCTGAAGCTGACTTACCACGAGAATCGGAAGATTGAAAAACATTTTACCGAAGAGCGAAAAAACAACACAGTTAAAGCCTTGGGTGAGGTGGAAGGCGCACGGGAAATGGTAGATTTGATGGATGCCGATCACCTTGTTTATGAGCACTACGTTCACAAAGACACCACCTTTTCCTTGACATTTCTTAATGATAAATTGACACGAAACACTGGTCTCAAGTTCGATGGGATTAGCTGGATGGTCAACTTAGGCAATGGAGATTGGATAACTTTTACGCCTACACAAATAGAGAAAGGTGTAAATGATTTTTACAAAATGGTCAAGCTACCTCCCCCTCCACCTGGTGAAGTCAAAACTAAAAAGTTTAAGAAACAAGAAGTTGTCAATGGTTTTACCTGCGACGTTTGGGAAGAATACCTGACAGCATTTGACAGCGAAACGACTTACTGGACCGCTTCTGCGGACCACCTGAATTATGCATTCCCTGAGAGCAGACTGGTTTATAAAAATCAACTGGTAATCAAGTCTGTAACCAATTCAGTCATTTTAGGACCACGAGAAGAAGAACTCCTACTCATAAAAATCGACACCATCTTCGGCTTCAACATCATGAGCGAGCTAAACAGGCTGATGCGCGAAAAAGAAGGCATGTATCAGGACTACGCCAACCTTGAGCAAAACCAAGCCTTGCCCAAAAGACAAAAAACGGAATGGCAAATCGACAACCTGTACTTCAAAGGCATCGAAGCAGGCCAAATCCTGAACCTGAAGGACTTGATGGGCGATGCGGAATTCTTGCTGATCGACATCTGGGCATCCTGGTGCGGACCTTGCGTGAGGGCTTTTCCAGAGTTGCAAAAACTGAAGCAAGAATACCAGGGCAATTTGCAAATCCTGTCGCTGAACCACGGAGATACCCAAATCGAAAAAGTACAGGCTGTTTTGCAAAAACAAGCACCTACCTGGCCGCTGGGCTTTGCCTCGCACCAGGTTCACCACCTCCTGAGTCCCGTGAAAGCTTACCCGGTAATGGTGGTTTTTGACCGCAATGGGAAAGTGGTGGTGCAAGGCGATCCTAGCCTGGATTTTACCAAGATTCGAAATTTCCTGGACGAGCAGTTGCAGGCCCTAGGGCGCAAGTAATTTTCGTTTCCCCTATAAATTTCTACCATGCGAAGCATTCAATTGAGCCTACTTTTACTCTTGTGTACATTTGTGCTCCAAGCACAGAAATCACACTTTGAGGGTGTTTTGGAGTATACTTATTTCATCAAACACGACCAGGAATACCTTAAAAAAACCCTTGATGGATTTCGTAAGCTGGGTACATCTGAGCGTAAACTCAGGTTTTTTTATGCGGACTCTATGCATCAACGCTTCTACATCAAGCAAGACAGCCTTTGGGAAGAAGTCTATCTCAACGACGATACTACCATCCATTCAATCAGTTTCCAGGCTGGTTTTTTTTTAGAAACAATTGACCCTATTACTGGTCAGCGAGTCATACTTAGCAATGAGAAGAAGATTGAAGAAGAATTCAATAAACTGGAACGAAACAAGGACAGTCCCTACAGCCAGGACAAGATCAATGTGAGTTCATGGTTCAGGCGTGACTATTCCAGCTTGGAAAAAATTTCCCGTCACCGCGAAGTGATTCAGACCTTGACTTGCCAGGTGTATTCCTTGCCTTCTAGTATTCCTGGTTATGATCCTACTTTTTACTGGATCACCGACGAAGTAAAAGCTGGAGTAGCACAACTCATCCCCTACACGTTCAATTCAATTTTCACCCCCAAAGGGCTGATTGTAAAAAGAGAGTCCGAAGTCAAAGGCAACAAATACCAAACCATCCTCCGCAAAATCACCCCAGGCCCTATTGCGCCCATTTTGCCCCGCCTGCGCAGCATTGATTTTGGCACTTTGGACAGCTTGCAATACGCCGACCAGCGCTTCAACCAACACCTCGCGGGCAAAAAAATTGAAGAGGCCCCCCGGATGCCCGATTTTTCATTTTACCCAGTAGGCAGCAATCAATTGCAAAACTTACACAGCCGCCTGGACAGTGGCAAATTCGTCCTGATCGACCTTTGGGGTACTTGGTGCGGACCATGTTTGCGCGAATTGCCCCATTTGCAAGCTTTTCAAGCCGAACAAGCCGCCTTGCTGGAGGTCATCAGCCTCAACTTGGGCGATCACCGCGCAGACTATGTGCAGCAAATCATGGCCAAAAACAAAATGAGTGGCACCCAAGGCTATGCAGGCAACTTGTTGCAGGCTTTTTTGAACCCCGGCAAAAGCATCCCCCACGCCATTCTGTTGGACCCCAACATGAAAATCCTTTGGCGCGGCAATCCGGCGGGGAATTGGGCGAAATTGGCGGCTTTGGTGAGGGGGAATTGATGGATTTTAGTGGCCATGAGCAAACCTACGTTTATGCCTTAAAAATGCGTGGAGGCTGGTTCTGGTCATAGACCTGGAACCAGCGGAGCTTAGGGCAGCTCAAATCTTCCCACAGGGTCCCCAAATCATAGGTCATATTTCGTATGTCGTCTATCGTATCTTAAAAAACACCGCCCCTTCCCCTTTTTTCCCTATTTTTACCCAGAAAAGCAAGCAAAACTTATGGCATCGAACCCATTCGATGATTTTTTTAACCAGCAAGGCGAAAACAAGCCCGCTCCTGAAACGCCCATTCGTGCATTGGAGCCAGATCCACGTTTTCCGGAGAACAGCCCGGAGTCTCTGGACGAAGTTTTGGCCAAAAGTGCAGTTTTTGAGCAAAAAGCCATCGGTCTTTCCCGCCTTTTGAGTCAAACCAATGCCGTGGACCACGAGCCCAATTGGATCGCTTCAAGCCCGGTTTTGCGTCTTTTTGTCAACCCCAACGATCCCCACGAGCAGGACAGCATGCAGCGCGAAAAGGCTTATCACCAACTGCTTTGCAACAAGTTTCGTGGCATCATCGTGCCCATGCGGGAGTTGGCCGAACTGCACCTCAACATCGTCAAGCAGTACAATAACGAGGTGGGCGAACATTATTATTCGGTCGAAAAAACCGATGCCCAAGTCAAAGCTGAAAGAGAACAAGCCCTGGAAGCGATTTTTTTCCAACGCAAACTGCTCGGCAACTGCGCCCGCGACCTCAGCATTTTGGCCGATGCCTTGGAAGTGTGTGAAAATCGCCTGAAAAGATACATCGACGTAGGCGGAGAAGACAACATTTCTGCTGCCGAACAGGCCCTGATCGCCAAAAGTCGCTTGGCCTTGAGCAGTGGGGTGGAGCACAATCTTGCCCATCGTTACTTCCTACTCAACGTGATCGACAAGGCCGCGATCAGCCTCGATTATTACATGCCAGCCACTTCTTCACAATACCTGCAAAAGCTCGAATCGGCTTTTGTGAACCAACCCGAAGCCTGATGTTAATCCGTGTTTTGCTGCTTGTTTCTTGCTTGCTGGGTTCATTTTTCGGCCTCGCCCAACGCGATACTTTGGCTCTACAGTTGCGCAAAACCAAGTGGAAGGAGCAAAAAATCGCCCCACGAACGGAGTGGCGACAATACCATTTTCAGCAAAAAAACTTATTGGGCAACAAGCAAAACGTCAACATCCTGGTCATGCCCTTGCGCAGTCGCAAGTTGCGTTATGACTTGGGCTCTGCCGGGCAGAAACTCATTCCCACCAGCACCTTGGGAAAAAACGCCCAGGCTTTGGCCGCCCTCAATGGCACTTTTTTTGACACCAAAAACGGCGGCTCGGTGGATTTGATCAAGGTCGATGGCCAGGTTTTTGACACCACGCGTTGGAGCAAAGTACGCGCTGAACACCAACGGGCCGCCATCAGCATTGACCATAACCAAGTTCAGGTCATCAAAGGCGATAGCATCGGCAATTGGGACCAAAAAGTGACTGCTGAAGACCTGATGGTAACTGGTCCTTTGCTGATTTACGAGGGCAAAATCGAGCCCCTGAGCAAGCGCCCATTCAACACCACCCGCCACCCGCGCACCTGCCTGGGCATCACCAAAAACAAAAAAGTGCTGTGGGTCACCGTCGATGGCCGGGCCCAGGAATCCGCAGGCATGGACCTGTTTGAATTGGCCCAATTCATGAAAGCCCTGGACTGTGTTGCCGCCATCAACCTCGACGGTGGAGGCAGTACCACGCTGTGGATCGACGGCAAAACCGAAACTGGCGTGGTCAATATGCCTTGCGACGACAAAAAATTTGACCAGTACGGCGAGCGGCCGGTGAGCAATGTGTTGCTGCTGTTTGGGAAGAGAAGGTGATTTTTTATTGAGTAGTTTAGGAGTTGAGAAGGGAGGCTTAGATGAAAGTTTAGGATATTCTAGCTGTTTTCAACAAGTGCAAATACTTCGTGAGCTTAAAAAATACACCTAATTTTATACTTTTACCATTAATGAACAAACCCAGGAGAGCTCGCAACGTATATTGAAGAAAACCCTGCACCGATCGCCATGCCAAGTACTGATGAGAACAACAAGGGCCCCGCTCGCCGCAACAGCAGCCTGTCACCCAAATCTGGCGACAATCACCTTTTGCTGATCGCCATCGACGAGTACGAGCAATGCCCGCGCCTTTACAATTGTGTCAAAGATTCCGAAGCTTTTGCCCAGGTCTTGAACCAGCAATACCAATTCGCTGAAGAACATACCGCCCGCCTGCACAACCAAGCTGCCACCCGTCCGGCCATCATGAAAAACCTGGGACAATACGTGAAAACCCTGGGCCCTGACGACCAACTGGTAATCTATTTCTCTGGGCACGGCATTTATGACGAAGACCGCAAAGAGGGCTTTTGGGCTCCGGTCAACGGCAGTTTGGATGCTACTTATGATTGCGTAGCAAACCAGGATGTGCTGCGCGAACTCAAGGCGATCAAGGCCAGACATGTCTTGTTGGTAGTTGATTCTTGTTTTTCCGGTACCCTTTTCGCCCGTCAAAAACTGCTGAAAAATGCCGCCAGCCGCCTGGCCGAGCAAAAATCGCGTTGGGCCATCACTGCTGGCCGCAAAGAGCCCGTTTTGGACGGAGCACCGGGCATGCACAGTCCTTTTGCCCAAAAAGTATTGCAGTTTTTGCAGGAAAACAAGGAAACAAGCCTGATGGTCTCTGAACTGGCTCAATTCCTCAAAGCGGCGGTGGGCAACAACTTTGACCAAATTCCTGAAGGCCTTCCGCTGCGCGACGCGGGCGACGAAGGCGGAGAATTTGTTTTTCAACTCAAAGCCCAAGCCAGCGCCGAAAACCAGGCTTTTGAGGCCGCCCAGAACCAAAACACCCTCGCTGCCTGGAACCGTTTTATCCAGGAATACCCTGATAGCCCAAGATTTGAACAAGCTTTAGATGCCCTGCAAGCAGCCGAAGAAAACCTGGAATGGGAAAAAACCCAAGCCCAGCGTACCTTGGCAGGCTATCACCTTTTTGTGAAGCGTTTTGGAAAAGGGACTTACGCGACAGCGGCAAAGGAAAGGATTGCAAAATGGTCAGAAACTGAGCCCATTCTGGAGGAAAAACCTGCGCCTCCACCCGTGGAGGCAGTTTCCAAGCCCGCTCCAAATGTTCCAAAACCACCAAAAACCCAGCCCCAAACCGAATCGGTTCCAAAAGAAGAAAACCAACTCATCAGTTGGACCAAATCCAACAAAGCCCTGGAGCAAGGGAAAAAATTGCTGGAGGAAAAACAATATCCCAAGGCTTTAAGCCAGTTCAAAATTGCATCAGCAAGCGGCATCCCGGAAGCAGATTTTCAGATAGGTTTGTTGTACTTGGAGGGCAATGTACCGGTGGATGATAAATTTGAAACGGCCCTCGAATACCTCGAAAAAGCAGCCCAGGCTGGTCATTCCCTAGCCTACAATTATTGTGGTTTGTATTGGGCCAATGGTTGGGGGAAATGCAAAGTAAACCTACCAAAAGCAGTAGAATATTACCAAAAAGGCGTAGACCAGGGAGACAACAAAGCCCAAAACAACCTGGGCTACTTGTACATGTATGGTGGCAAGGGCCTGAAAAAAGATCCTAAAAAAGCCATTCAACTGACGAGCTCAGCCGCCGATCGCGGCAACGACAGCGCTCAAAACAACCTGGGCATGTGGTATTTGAATGGCGAAGGTGTGGAGCAAGATTTTCTACAAGCATGTAAATGGTTTGAAGCTTCTGCTAAAGCGGGTAATGCCAATGCACAATTCAACCTGGGATACTGTTACCTAAATGGATTAGGTTACAAACAAAACCTGGAAAAAGCCGCCTCTTATTTCCGCAAGGCAGCTGAGCAAGAGAATATCAGTGCTTATTACTACCTGGGCGTATGTTATCGGGATGGTACTGGGGTAAAAGTGAATTATAATTTGGCCTTCAAATGGTTCAACCAGGCTGCCGATTATGAAAGTGCTGATGCCTTGAACGCACTCGGATACATGTACATGGAGGGCATGGGACTGGATGCACCCAATTATGCGGAAGCCTTGGATCATTTTGAAGCTGCGGTTGCAGAAGGGAATGTGGATGGTGCCAATAACCTTGGATGGCTCTACTTGCAAGGTTTGGGAGTAAGTGTTGACAACGCACTTGCACTAAAACATTTTAAATTTGCAGCTGAAAACGGAAGTGCTGCTGGCATGATCAATTATGGCCATATGCACGAAGCAGGTTTGGGTGCTGCGCAAAATTTTACCATTGCCAAAGCTTGGTACGAAAAAGCCACCCAAGCCGGGTCTGCCCTTGCTTGGTCGCGCCTGGCCCAGTTGTATGAAAAAGGAGCCGGGGTAGAAAAAAACTACAAACTGGCCGAAGAATACTACAACAAAGCCATTGAAGCGGGTGAAACGAGTGCCAAAACCAAGCTGGAAGAGTTGAAAAAGAAAAACTCGGGTTTTTGGAACAACATTTTCGGATCTTGAGCCCAATAAAACAAACGATTCATGACGCTAGAAGCCGCCCAAAAAACCGTAGACGAGTGGATTCGCACCATCGGCGTGCGCTATTATTCGGAACTGACCAACATGGCCATCCTCACTGAAGAAGTGGGCGAAGTAGCCCGCCTGATGTCGCGCATGTACGGTGAACAGTCTTTCAAAAAAACGGAAGACGCTGAAAACGCCCCCGAAAACCTGGCTGATGAAATGGCCGATGTCTTGTTCGTGTTGATTTGCCTGGCCAACCAAACTGGGGTGGACCTCAGCCTGGCCCTGCAAAAAAACCTGGACAAGAAAACCAAACGCGACGCCGAGCGGCACGCGAACAACGAAAAATTGAAGGGAAGTTGAGGAGTTGAGTGGTTGATGAGTTGAGAAGATAGACTGCTCGCTTGTTCTCAAACGAATCTTGATCAGCGCCCCTAAAATCATATCTCGTATGTCGTCTATCGTATGTTGTATGTCCAAAAAATCGTCATTTCAAAAATTCAAATAATCAACTTTGCTCTACCTCCACATCCCATTTTGCAAGCAGGCTTGCCACTACTGTGACTTTCACTTCAGCACCTCGCTGCGGCAAAAGGGGGCTTTGGTCGATGCCCTGATCCGCGAAATGGAACTGCGCAACGATTACCTGAGCGAGCGGGTTTTGAGTAGCGTGTATTTTGGTGGGGGTACGCCTTCCTTGCTGGATGAAATGGAGTTGGCGGCGATTTTTAAGGCCATTGAGCAACATTTTCAATTGGAACCCCAAGCTGAAATCACCCTGGAAGCCAATCCGGATGACCTGAGTATTGAAAAGCTAAAAAGCCTGCGGGATAGCCCAGTCAACCGCCTCAGCATCGGCATCCAATCTTTTGCCGAAGTAGATTTGCGGTCCATGAACCGCGCCCACCAAGCCCATGAGGCCAGGGCTTGCATCGAAAACGCCCTGAAAATGGGCTTCGACGACTTCAGCATCGACCTGATCTATGGCTCGCCTAGCACCAGCGATGCGCAATGGCTCGAAAACCTGCGGATCGCTTTTGACTACCCTTTACCCCACCTTTCGGCTTATTGTCTGACGGTAGAGCCGCGCACGGCCCTGGCCCACCAGGTAAAAACGGGTCAGGCATTGCCAGTGGACGAAAACCAGGCCACCCGCCAGTTTAATACTTTGATGGTAGAAGCCGAAAAAGCGGGTTTTGAGCACTACGAAATCTCCAACTTTGCCCAACCCGGTCGCTATGCCCGCCACAATACCAATTACTGGCGCGGCAAACCCTACCTGGGCTTGGGGCCTTCGGCGCATTCTTTCGACGGCCATTCCCGGCAGTGGAACCTGGCCAACAATGCCCGCTACATACAGCTTTTGGAAAATACGCAAGCTGAAAAATTACCCGCAAGTGGCTTGTATGAAATCGAAAAACTCAGCCCCGCCCAGCGCTACAACGAGCAGGTGATGACCAGCTTGCGCACCCAATGGGGCCTGGACTGGAAGCTGATTGAGCCGCAGTTCCAAGCCCATTTCCTACAAAGCGCCCAGGAGTTTTTGGCTTCAAAACACCTGGTTCAAGAAGGCCAAACTTATCGCTTGAGCCGCGAGGGCCGTTTTTTGGCCGATCATATCGCTGCTGAGTTGTTCTATTTGGGGTGAGGGGGCCACGGATGGTGTGTTTCGCTTCGCAGGGTTGGTCTGCTGCGCAGCCCTTGTTGGAACACGGATGAGACGGATAAAACGGATTTTCACGGATTTCCAACGTGATTTTGACTATGAGACTTTGATTTTTTGCAAAAAATACCAAACGACACATTTGTTCCGTTTTGCACAAAAACACTAAAACATGAAAGCTGCCTCACTATTGCTGATCTTGTCCTTCGCTCTTTTTGCTTGCTCCGAAGAAGCCAAGCTGGAGCGCCAAAAATCTGCTTACTTCAAACGCTTCAATGCCCTGGTGGAAAGAGTAGAAAGCAAAGGTGCCGACTTCAGCGCCAAAGATTGGGAAGCTACCGACGAAGCATTGGACCAGTTTACGGGCATTGAAAAAAACGAGTTGCAAGCCATTTTGACCGAAGAAGACCGCGATTTTATCCGGGAATTGGAAAGCCGCTACGAAAAAGCTTATTACAAAAACGTGGGCAATAACTTGCTCAAAGGGATCAAGAAGAAAATTCACGAGGCTACGAAGGAGTAGGGCGTTTTACCCAACCACCACTTTCCTGAAAGTAAGCGAAACCCGCCGCCCTCGGCGGATTTTTTGCCCTTTGCACACATCCGTTTTGACTGCTTTGATGCCGTGCAACCATTGGTAACGGGCTTCGCCTTGCAGGATGACCAAGCTCTTGGGGGCGAGTAGAATGGGGAGACTCAAATGCTCATCTTTTTGATGGGTAAATACCATCACGCAAGCTGAACCCAACGTAATCGAAGCAATCGTATCGCTGAAACAAGGCTGGCAGTCAATGTGCAGAGCGATACCCTAACCGGGCAAGTATTCATTCACGATCAATTGGTCGGGTATTTCCGGGAAAAAGCCCTGGTCACACAGCTTTTTAGCCAATCGCATCGCCCAATCGGGCAAATCCGCAATTTTCATCGAGGCGTCAATACAGCGGGCTTTGTAATCGTATTTATAGCCATAGTGTTGCACCCGGCGCTTCAGATCCCCCAGCCAAGTTTGTTCGTCAATTTTATGCAGTAGAAAATCATGTTCTGCTTGGCTGAGAAAATCGGAAATGTATTGAAGCCCAGGAATGATGAGCTTTTCGTCACTTGGTGCTTCAAATAGTGGAAATTTATTCGCCATTTTTTAAACTTTTAATAATTTTTACAAAAATAAAAAACTTTTCAACACAGAATCACAAATAAACTAACATTGACCTTATTCTTATGACTTCTAAAATGACTAGCGTACCTTTATTGCTGGTTCTCTTCAACATGTCAACACTTCAACCTTTCAACTAACTCGCTATGAAAACCACCCGCCGCAACTTCATCCTCCAATCCAGCTTAGCCTTGGGGGCTTTGTCCACTGCTAAACTACAAGCCTGTGCCCTACCCACTGAACGCAAATTGGGCGTAGCCTTGGTGGGCTTGGGCAATTACGCTACCCGCCAATTGGCTCCAGCCCTGCAAGAAACCGAACTATGCGCATTGCGCGGCATTGTCACGGGCAGCCCGCAGAAGGCAGCCGAATGGAGCGCCAAGCACAACATCCCCAAGCAGAATATTTACAACTACGACAATTTTGACACCATTCGCGACAACCCCGACATTGACATCGTTTACGTGGTTTTGCCCAATTCCATGCACGCCGAGTTTACGATCCGTGCAGCACAGGCTGGCAAACATGTGATTTGTGAAAAACCGATGGCGCTCAATTCCCGCGAATGCGAGCAGATGATCCAAGCCTGTAAACGGGCAAATGTCAAACTGGGCATTGGCTACCGCCTCTACTACGAGCCCCACCACCTCGAAATGCGCCGCCTGGGCACCGAAAAAAGCCTAGGGGCCGTGAAAATGATCGAGTCCTCCTTGGGTTTCTCGATGGCCGACCCCAAAATTTGGCGGCTCAACAAAGCCCTGGGCGGCGGCGGGGCCATCATGGACCTGGGTGTTTATTGCATCCAGGGCGTTAGGCGTACCTTGGGAGAACTACCCACTGCTGTGACTGGCCAAGGCTACGTGAAAGACAAAACCGTGTTCAAGGACATCTACGAAATGATGATGTTTCAGCTGGAATTTCCCAGCGGCGCGGTGTCCAATTCGACCACCACATACAGTTCATACGTAGATCGTTTGCACGCCACCACCGATTACCGCTGGTTTCAATTGGATCCCTCTTTCAACGCCACCGGGGCAAGTGGAAAAACCTCGGAAGGGCCGATGAATTTTAGCAAACCAGCTTTTCAACAAACCAAGCAAATGGATGCTTTTGCCGACAACGTCCTGAAAAATACAATGCCCCTGGCCTCTGGCGAAGAAGGCTTGATCGACCTAAGAATCATCGAGGCCATTGTAAGGTCAGCGGATACGGGGAAAAAAGTGCGGTTGGAATGGAAATAAACTGTAATGACGTGTGTTTTTTCTTTCTCCGTATTGGGTCGAAATGCGAGTAAGGGAGCGTAAAAAAATAAGGTGGACAGGTTTGGGTTTAGTGAAAAAAGATCACTACCAGTTTAAGCAACTGGATGAAAGGATTTGCGTTCTTTTTTTTCTAAATCTCAAAAACAAAGATGTCCATCTTATCTTAGCTCAAATACTAAGATAAGTTTTTACAAGTCCTTGCTTAATTGTCAGTTTTTATTTTCATTCTCACCTGAAATACATTGCCTTCAGGGTCTTTGCCATCAAATACATGGTAAGGATAGCTAGGAAAGGTCTTGATTTCGGTGGTCTCCAGACCCAGACTTTGAAAGAGAAGTCGCTTTTCGCTGAGTTTGTCGCTGGTGTCGAATATCAATTTGACATTTGTTTCGAGGCTGCCTTGCTCAAAACTTACCCCGCTTTTGTGCAACCCCAGGCTCATTGGGCCAAATGTTAGCAAAACCCATTGGCCTGGAATTTCCTCTTCCAACTGTCCATTAAAATGATCCAGGTAAAATTTTTTAAGCTGATCAACCTCATTTACAAAAAGAATCAACCCGGTAAGTTGCGTGCTCATGACTTAGATTTAACACAATATAAAAAGCCGGACCAAGTACTTGATCCGGCCACAAGAAATATTTCCCAAAAACCCTAAAATTCTAATTTATAAGCCAGCACTGGAATCAGCGGCAGCATGTAATCGTAATCAATTTTGCCTTTGCTCACGCTGTAAAATTGACTGAAGACATTCTTGTTGTTGGTAGCATTTTGAATATCGAGGGCAAAAGTGGTGGTCAGTTTTTTGTAGTTGCGAATGATCCTCATGCCGACATCCGCCCGAAAATAGGCAGGCAATTGGGCCTCAAAAGCTTTGGTATTGTCGCGAATCGTGGTCTTTTGTTTGGCGGATTCTGCCAGGTTGATCGGTGCTTCGCGGTAGCCGCCTACGCTGGTCACGCGCAGGTTGAGGGCAAAACTGCGTTTTTTACCTTTGCGCTCCCAAGGCCATTCTTTGCCTGCGGTGAAGGCGGTGGCGTAGTTGGTGTTGAAGCGAGTATTGCGCCATTTCAGGTCTGAAGCACGGTATTCGGAATTGTATATGGAAGTGGCCAGAATGAAATAAAGTCCATTCGTCAGCGACTTTTCAAAAGTCAGCTCCATGCCATAGTTGCGGCCCAGCCCCATATTCTCCAGGGCTCCATACACAAAACCATCGCGTTGGTTGAGGATAGAAAAAGAAGTAGCAGCTCCCCTACTCACCGGCACATCAAACAAGTGCTGGTAATACAATTCGGCTTTTACGTGGTAGTTGCGGGGCAAGTATTGGTCAAAAGACAATACATAATGGTCGGCCTTGCTCATGCCCAAATCGGGATTGAAAACCTGTCCAGTTGCAATGTCTTTATTGAAATACAAACCAATGGGCTGCACTTGCGAATGGCGGCCATAGCCCATGCTCAGTGATGTTTTTCCGGAGAAACTGTACTTCAAAGCAGCTCTGGGCTCGAAAGAAACCTGATTGGTCAAGCCAAAGGCCAAAGTGTGAAACCCAGCGTTGAAGGTCAATTTTTCGTTCATGCGGTATTGCCACTGGGCAAAGGCATCTACCCAACTCATGTCACCCTCTTGGTTGAGGCGTTCTTCCAGTTTGCGCTGTTGGAAATTCCAACGTTGTTGAACCAGGTCAAAGCCAGCCAAATTGGCGTAAGCGCCTACGCGGAGGAAGTTTTTGCGGTCAAATTTATGGCTCAAGACCGATGACAAGGTGAAGCGGTTTTGCTCAAAATTGTCGGTATAAGTGCGCAATTTGGAATAGTCACGCTCGAAACGCTCATCAAATTCGTTGTTCAAAGTACCAGATGCCGCCAAAACGGTCTTCAGGTGAGTATTGCCCCAAATTTTGCTGTGGGTCAGGCCAATGGCCCCGGAGTTGGAGCCGAATTCGTAGCCGAAACGCTTGTCGCCGTCCTTTTTCCACAACAGCGAGTCGGCTTCCGCTTTTTCAAATTGATTGCTGATCCCGCCAAAACCAAAGACGCTAAAAGTGCCCGCCTTGCCCGCAGGCAAGTACAGGTTGAAAGACAAGTCCTGAAAATCAGTTTGTGCATCGCCAATTTCCAAGCCCAAGCGACTGAGCACCGAAAGCGTTGAGTAGCGGTAATTGACCAAAAAAGAGCCCTTGTTTTTGCCCAGTTTAATCGGTCCTTCGGCAGCCGCGTCGATACCCAGGGCCCCCAATTGTAAGGTAAATTCATTGCGGTCGGTATTGCCCCGGCGCAAACGCAGGTCGAATACCCCGGAAAGGGCGTTGCCATATTCCGCCGCAAAAGCCCCCGACATGAAATCGGAATTACTCAACAACTGGGCGCTGAGGATGGAAATCCCTCCTCCTGAACTACCCACCGAGGAAAAATGGTTGGGATTGGGGATGTCCACCCCCTCCATGCGCCAAAGTAAACCATTAGGGCCATTGCCTCGGATGCTGAGTGAGTTGGAATTATCCCCGCCCGATATGACCCCAGCGTAGGATTGAGCCATGCGGGCCGGATCGTTGAGGGCGGCGGCAAAACGCTGAGTTTCGTTCACCGAGAAAGACCGTGAGCTGACCGTAGATAGCTCGTTTAGAGCTTGTTGGCGCTCACGCTGGGCTTTGACTACGACTTCATCTGCAATGATTACACTTTCTTCCATTTCGATGTTGAGGTCCACTTCTTTGCCAGAGTTGACCGTCACGTTGGGCATGAAAATCTCGCGGTAGCCTAGGTAATTGATGCGCAAGGTACACTTGCCAACGGGCACGTTTTCAAGGCGAAAACGGCCATCTACATCGGTTACCGTGCCTCGTACCTCGCCTGCGTTAAGCAATTCGATGGTTGTCCCTATCAAGGGTGAACGCACCGCTTTGTCCATCACGATTCCTTTGACGGTTTGGGAAATTTGTTGAGCCTGGCTGAGTAGAGGGAATAGGAATGTCAGGCAAAACAGCACGCTGCTTTTTGCAAAAAATTTCATAAGTCGGGTGATTTGAGAACAGAAAAAATGAAACCGTACGGGCATGAGTTGAAGATACGATTGTGTTGGAAATCACTGGTAGCCCGTACAGCTTTATTGATGGAGGGTGCGTGATTTCACCCCTATTTGGCTTAGACTTTTTTTTTACACCCCGCAAAAGTTTGATCGAAATGTAAACAGATCGGATAGTTACCGAAAATAGGTACATTTAACGCGGTTTGCCTATGAACCTCTATATCTAAGCATAAAACAATACCAATGAACCTTACCGAATTTCAAAACCTGGTTACAGGCTATTATCTTTTTGAAAATATGCCCGACAATGTTGGCGACAACTGGGATCGATACATTGCTACCGACGGCAAGGTATGCACTGAGGTGGAATACGATTATGTGCCCAAGGAAAATGAGATGGTTTTCTTTTGCAAGATTGTTGGAGGGGAAACTGAGGTGGTTTTGTATAAAAGTGGAGCAGAGAATCGAGATTTTTAAAAAATTTCGTCGTTTTCTGCATGATGTTAAGTGACAAGCCACGAATAAACCTTACCAAATCGCAACTGCGGACTTTATAGATTATGCCCTCGCTGCACGAGGCTATTTTGGGAACACGGATGACACGGATTAAACGGATTTACACGGATTTCCAGCATGACGTTGACCATGATGTTGACAACTGGCAATCAAAAAACTTGGTAAGGTTTATTTTTGAACCGTTACTAAAAAAGGTTCTTTGACAAATAGTGTGGAAAGGAACCTATTCCATTTCAGCCCTTACCAGCCCAAATACCTTGGCGTGTGTTGTCGAACGTTGGCAGCAAATGAAGCAATCAAAAGTTTTCAGGTCCTGGTAGATGCAACCAATTAATAAGACAATATCATTCGGGGTGGTACAAAAAATAAGATACCCGAAAAAAGTGCTACTCAAAACGATGTAAGCCTATGCTTTTGTGGGGATTTTGCCCGGGGTCCAAACGGGTCTTGAGCAAATCCCGATTTTGCGAAAGGGATGACGGATCAGAAGCAACCACTGTCTGAGCGACGAAGGAGCGAGTTTGGTGGATTCCCGTCAGCGCTTTCAAGCAAAATCGCAGGATTTGATCACAGCCCTTGACTTTTTTGTTTCTTTTTTTGTCAAGAAAAAAAGAAAAAGAATATTTCATTGAAAATCAGATGTTTAGATTTGCACTCAGCCTTGTCACGCGCCAAAAAGCATGCCGATTTAGAACAATATCCATCCACGAATCAGCATGTTTTGCTGTTGTATCTGGGTATGTTTTTATTTACAACTCGCCTTACTAAAATTCATCTTGAGCAAAATATTTGACTACATGATTTGTCAAAGAACCAGCTTATTTTAGCTCAAACACTGAAAATGGAGCCCCCTCACCCCGTAATCGCCCATTCCAAAATCCGTTCCATTGGCTCGAAAGGTTTCAATTCATCCAGCCCCAGGGCTTTGACCCCGGCCATGATCATCGCTGATTTCGACTTCGTACTTCCCGGTTCAAAAAAGGCACCCGCTTGCAGCAGCTCTTTTTCGGGAATCAAGCCGATCAATTCTGAGCCTGTCACTTCTACCCCAAGCGACTGGGCGGCGATTTGGCAACTCGCAAAAGCCAAATACAAGGGCGTACGATCCAGGTCAGTGATGTTGAGCGAAACTTGGGCTCGGCCATATTCCTGCATGTACCAACCAATGGCTTTTACACTGGGGCAAAGGCCCGGTTTTTGCACCCAATTGCCCTGTTCATCCTTTGCTTTGTAGCCACTTTCGCGGATCATCTCAGCAATGGTTTTGGCAATGTTGACGTCGTCGGTATTGAGGTTGAGGTTGTAAGCCAGCAGGATTTTGCGCGCACCAATCACGGTGGCCCCAGTTTGGGGATTGAAGGTCTGGGGACCAAAATCAGGAACCCATTCAGGCTGGGTCATTTTGGCCGCAAAATTTTCATAGCCGCCTTTGCGAATGGCTGCCAGGTTGCGCCGATGGGTAGCTGTAGCGGCTTCTTCGTATAAATAAACGGGAATACCCAATTCCTGCCCAACCCTTTGGCCTACCAAACGGGCACAAGCCGCCACTTCTTCCATGCTGATGTCGCGCAAGGGCACAAATGGAAACACGTCGGCGGCACCGATACGGGGGTGCTGGCCTTCTTGCCAGCGCATGTCAATGTACTCGGCAGCGGTTTTGATGGCCTGGAAAGCGGCCTCCATTGCCCCATCAGGGCTGCCGATGAAGGTTAAAACCGTGCGGTTGGCGTCGTAGCCTATGTCAGTATGTAGGAGTTTTACATCTTCCTGTTCACGAATGGACCGGCCAATCGCTTCGATGACGAAGGGGTCACGGCCTTCACTGAAATTAGGTACGCATTCGATGATGGCTGACATGGCAGGTTTATTCTCCCACAGGTTTGTTGGGCAGGTCCAAAAGCTCAATTTCCAGTACTTCTGGGCTGTTTTGCATCAACTCAACGATCTTGACCCGGTAGGGATGAATGACCAATTCTTGACCTTTTTCAGGTATGGCCTCGCTTTTTTCCATGATCAGACCCGCCAGGGTAATATAGGTTTCGCTTTCTGGAAAAGGATACGGCAAGAAGGAATTGATCTCGTCCATTGGGTTTTGGGCCAACACTTTAAAGTTGCGCTCGCCGATGGCTTCTACCACGGGTGGTTCGATATCGGTCTCGTCTTGTATGTCGCCTACCAATTCTTCGATGATGTCTTCCAAGGTTAGCAAACCAACAGTACCGCCAAATTCGTTGACTACGATGGCGATCTGGCTCTTTTGCAGTTGAAACAAGCGCAGGACCTGGCTGATTTTTTTACTGGAAGAAATGAAAGGCACTTCGCGCACCATCGAGCGGAGTTCGGCTGGCTTGTCATCTCTCAGGGTTGCCAATAGGTCTTTAGTGAGAATGAAGCCCAGAACCTTGTCCATGCTGTTTTCATATACAGGATAGCGGGAATAACTTTCTTGGATGGCGTATTCAATGGCCTCGTCAATCGGGGTATCAATTTCGATGGCAGAGATCTGATTACGAGGCTTGAGCACCTGGCGCACTGTACGGTCGTCAAAGTCGAAAACATTTTGGATCAACTCGCGCTCAGAAGCGTGAATGGCCCCACCTTCGGCACTTTCTGCAATGATGAGTTTGAGCTCATCTTCGGAGTGAATTTCCGCGTGAGGCACAGGTTTGATTCCCACCAAGCGCAAAATAAAGGAGGCAAAACCATTGAGCACATAAATGAAGGGGCGGAAGAAGAAGTAGAACACCTTCAAAGGCACTGATGTGTACAAAGTAGTACTGGTAGGATAGCGAATGGCCAAGGTTTTGGGTGCCAATTCACCAAAAACAATGTGCAAAATGGTGATGACTGCAAAAGCAATCGGCACAGCAATGCGATGAGCCATGTCATCGCTCAAGTCAATGCCCAAGCTGTGCACCAGCGCGAGGATCAGTTTGGTAACCACATCTTCGCCAATCCAGCCTAAACCAAGGCTGGCTAAGGTGATGCCCAACTGGGTAGCTGCTAGATAACCGTCGAGGTTGCTGACCACATTTTCTGCAAGACGCGCCGTCCAACTGTTTTCGGCACGCACCTGAATTTGAGACAAACGGACTTTTACAATGGCGAATTCAGCAGCAACGAAGAAACCATTCAGCAATACCAAGAAGATGGTAAGTAATATTTCGGGACCCATGTATTTACAAGTAGTACAAACCGCAAAGGTAGGAAAAAACTGAACGTTTAGCTATTTAGTTGGGTTAAAGTTGACAAAGAGTTGAAGAGTTAGTAGTTGATATGTTGAAAAGAAAGTAAACATCGGGTCTGATACCAAGTGGAAGTACTAAATTAGTACAAACGAGTTCTCAGTGCTTTGATTACTTTTGCCACCGCAAAAAAATCACGACATGAATATTCTGCTATTGGGAAGTGGCGGGCGCGAACACGCCTTGGCTTGGAAAATGTTGCAAAGTCCTTTGTGCAAAAAAATGTATGTAGCACCAGGCAATGCGGGTACTGCTGCCATTGCCGAAAACGTAGCCCTTAATCCATTGGATTTTGCTAAAGTGTCCGAATTCGTCCTTTCCAATGCAATCAATATGGTCGTGGTTGGCCCTGAAGAGCCTTTGGTACGCGGCATTGTCGATTATTTCCAAGCCGAGGCACAGTTGAAAGACATTCCGGTCATTGGCCCATCAGCGCTTGGCGCACAACTGGAAGGCAGCAAGACATTTGCCAAAGCATTTATGCAGGAAATGGGCATTCCGACTGCCGCCTACCGCGAATTCAACACGAAAACGCTACAGGGAGGCTTAGACTACTTGGCTACTCAAACTCCACCGTTTGTACTCAAAGCCGATGGCCTGGCAGCGGGCAAAGGGGTGGTGATCCTCAATGATGTGGCCGAAGCCCAAGCCGAATTGAGCGCCATGCTGGGTGGAAAATTCGGCCAAGCCAGCGAAAAAGTGGTAATCGAGCAATTTTTGTCGGGTATTGAGTTCTCCGTTTTTGCCCTTACCGATGGCAAAAATTACCTCATCTTGCCCGAAGCGAAAGACTATAAGCGCATTGGCGAAGGTGATACTGGCCTTAATACGGGTGGCATGGGGGCGGTTTCGCCAGTTCCATTTGTAGATGCGACCATGTGGGAAAAAGTCGAAAAACGCATCATTCAACCAACTATTGCGGGCTTGGGCAAACGTGGCATGAACTACATCGGGGTAGTATTTTTCGGCCTGATCGACGTAGCTGGCGAGCCTTATGTCATTGAATACAACTGCCGCTTGGGCGACCCCGAAACCGAAGCGGTCCTGCCTCGCTTGCAAAATGATTTGGTCGACTTGTTTGTGGCTGCAAGCAAAGGTGAGCTCAATGAGCATACCATTCTACAAGATCCTCGCTCTGCTGCAACCATCATTCTGGTAGCAGGGGGCTATCCGGGCGATTATGAAAAAGGAAAACCCATATCAGGCTTGGATCGGATACAAGGCAGCATGGTTTTCCACGCCGGAACCAGCTTGAAAGAAAGCGTGGTGAGTACCAATGGCGGCAGGGTATTGGCCATTACCGCTTACGGTGATACTTTTCCAGAAGCCCTGGTCATTGCCAATCGCGACGCTGCTGCTATTCGGTTTGAGGGCGTTTATTACCGCAAGGACATCGGATTTGACTTGTGAAAGGGGATTGACTATCCTCCTTTTTCATTGAGCAACAATTCGCCAGCACCATTCCAAAGCCTTGCTTCCTGGATGCTGCCTGCGCCTTGAAAAAGGTAGCGCAACCCCACAATTTTTATTTTTTCTTTTGACAAGGGCAGGGTATAGACCTGCTTTTGATCCACAAAAAAATTTATTTTTCCAGCTTTGGCTTCACAACGCAACTGCACCCAGTCTTTGAACTCGCTGCTGAATGCAGATAAGTCATTGGTTTTTCCATCCACCAATTTACCTGGCACATACAAACGATTAATCGCAGCACAACCTTTGATAGCAAGGGGAATCATGATGACCTCTCCCTCACACAAAATCATCACGTTGACTTGCTGACAAGCATTGGCTCCTCCAGTGAATTCATTTTTCAAAACGGTTTCAAAGGTAAAATGATCGGTATAAAGGGATTGAAAAGGCTTTACGAGAGAAAAATTAGCAAAAATTTCCTGGGCCTCCGGATTGAGTTGTTTAGCCCTCAACAACTCCGGCGTAATGGATAAATAACCCATTTGACGAATTTCTGACTCCTTGAAATACAATGGCGATTCGTCCCCTTCTACCAAACCCAACCAGCCTTCTGAGGGGATAAAAACTGGGTGTTCTTTCACCACTTGACCATTCACCAGCAATTTTGCTTCATAATAGCCAGGCTCATAGTAAATACTAGTGAATACTTTGTTTGAACGAGAGATGGTACTCCTCCTTCGCTCATCCCAGTTTTGCTGTAGTTCAATTTTAGCACCTTCGGGCGCTTTTTCTACGTTGTACTCAAAAACCACCGAATTGGGCAGGCCCTTGGCCAAAGGGCGGCTAGAAAAACTGAAATCCTCTGGATGTAGTGGCGTGGAGCTACTCAAGTACTTCATGCCAAAATAAACCAAACTGGAAACAATCAATAAAAGCGGAATGAGCACAAAAAACAGGTACCTTTTTTGCTTTTGGAGCTTTGGTAATGGCCCGGAAAGATCATTTATTTGGTATTGTCCTTTGAATTGCCGCCAATCCTGGTAGTCCAAAAACTGTGCCAATGCATCCAGAGTACTCAAGTTAGGGGCCGAATTATAGCGTACTTTGCCCCAAATCCTTTTGAGTGTAGAACTGCTGAGTTGCACCCCGGTTTTGTCGGCAATCAAGCTGCTCAGCCGCTCAAAGTCCTGGGTTTTCCAATCATCGCTACTCCCCCAGGCTAATTTTTGCTCAATTTGTTGAAGGCAACGCAGCAAAGCCCCATCCCTTAATGACAACACTAAATCACTCATTTACAATTGTTTAAAAATAAATATTTATGCAAATTAAAAACAACACGTAATTTTCGGGAGGCTGTTTGGCAAGATGGCAAGGTGCGAGATGGGAAAATAGCAGACTATTTGACCAACGAGTAACGCAGTTACGGAGACAAAGAGTCCGCGAAACTTGGGTGGAATTTGAAATTCGGACAATTTGCAAATGTTCATAAACTTAGTATTTACCTTATTTTTTTACGCTCCCTTACATGGCTCAGGAGAGGAAATTCAGTTGAATCTAGCGTGATTTACATTTGGCTTGTTGCTGAGTTTATACAAAATCGACATCAACCCAAGATCTGCACCCTCAACTCTTAAAAATCAAAACTGGAATCGTCACTTCATCAATGATCTCACTGGCCAGGCCACTTTGAAAAATTCGGTCCCAGAAACCTTTTTTGTAAGCTGTCAGCGCCACCGCATCGGCCTTGACCTCTTGGATAAAAGTGATGAGGTGGTCCATGATGTCACCTTCCAGGATACTGAAACTCACTTCATGGTCTTCATTTTCCTCTTCCACAGCACGCATGATTTTATCCATTTGTTGGCGAGCCCAACTGTTGTCTTCTGGCTCCTCGTTGACATGTACCAGATGCAGGTGGGCATTCAAGCCCTGGCACCAATGGATAAGGGTTTCGATCGATGCGAGGTTGGCAGCGTCGAAATCGGTAGCGTACACGATATTTTTGATCGGCGAAAATTGACTGCCCGGTGGCGTGAGCAACAAAGGGCAATCGGTAGAGTAGATCAGCTTCATGGCCAGGGAGCCAAAAATACGTTCAGCCAAGCTGCGGTTGCGCATACCCATGACTACCAGGTCAATGTCGTATTTTCCAATAAAATCTTGAACTGCTTCGTAGCGGCCCCCTCCCGCTACCAAGTGCAGTAATTGTAAATCTTCAGCATCAGCGGGAAGGAGGGCTTGGGTGAATTTTTTGAGTTTGATTATTTCCTCTTGCGCCTCGGTATTTGTTTTTACCAGCGCCACGTCTTTTTCTTCGGTCAAGCCAAAGGTGGCAGCCTCCTTGATGTGTGCAACACAAAGAGCGGCTTCCAGCTCTTGGGCAAGGTGAAGGCCAAAAAGAAAAGGATGTTGGTTACCCGAGTGATAATCCGTAAGGCATAAAATTGTATCCATATCATGCTCCCGCCCGCCGCTTTTTGATCAATTCGGGGAGGGATGGAATTATTCCGGCTGCCAAAGCCAGTACGATCACTACCAGCGACAACCACTCTGGAAGTTTCACAAAATGTGTTACAGACATCTTGACACCCACAAAAGCCAGGATAAAAACCAGACTGTAACGCAGGTATTGAAACTTGTCGAGCATGGAGGCCAGCACGAAATACAATGATCGCAGCCCCAAGATAGCGAATATATTGGATGTGAACACCAAGAAAGGATCAGTTGTGATGCCAAAAATTGCTGGGATGCTGTCAAAGGCGAATAAAACGTCGGTAACTTCTACTACCATTAGGGCAATAAATAAAGGTGTAGCCTTGCGTAAGCCCTCTTCGCGGATGAAAAAATGATCGCCATGAAACTGGTTGGTAACCGGAAAAAACTTTTTAACCATGCGTACCACCCGGTTATTTTCCATCTCCATTTCATCGTGATCCCCGCTTACCAACATGCTGTAAGCCGTGTACAACAGGATCCCACTGAAAATATAAGTGATCCAGCTGAATTGGTGCAGCAGCGCTGCACCCACCACAATCATAAAGCCCCTGAAAACAACCGCACCCAAAATCCCCCAGAACAAGACCCGGTGCTGGTATTGCTGTGGAATTTTGAAATAACTGAAAATTACGGCAATCACAAAAATATTGTCGATACTTAAGGATTGCTCGACTAAATAGCCAGTAAGATAGGTCACAACGGCCTCGCGCCCCGAACTAGGCGCTCCGGTTTCGTGAATCCAGTGATTTTCGTATGCGAAATAGATGAAAATACTGAACAACAAAGAAATACTGACCCAGACTCCCGTCCAACGGAAAGCTTCTCTGGCCGTAATCGTGTGAGAATCACGGTTGAATACTCCCAAGTCCAAGGCCAATAAGATGGCGATCAATACCAAAAATCCAATCCAAAATCCCATAACGAAGCTACGATCAAAGGTGAAGGCCCGGCGCTTAAAAGCCGATGCACATGAATATTGCCTGGAAATTTAAAACCCTAAAGAAATAGGTGATCAACACTGGTATACTTGTACCGGTCATCATTCCCTCAGCAGGACAATTTAACAGCAAAGCCACTTGGAGAGTTCACGAAATAAAAAAAGGGATAGCAAAATTGCCATCCCTTTGGTTGAGGTCGGGAGCGGATTCGAACCGCCGTACGAGGTTTTGCAGACCTCTGCCTAGCCACTCGGCCACCCGACCATCAAATTCCATATTTCTATGGAGATGCAAAGATAAGTGAAATCTACTGATTGCGCTGAATTTTTTTTGAAAAAAATGCAAAAAAGCCCAGTACTAATCCTCAAACCGTTCTTAATCATATTGATACAACTCCAGGTCTTCAATCAAGTGGATCAGTTTTTCAGCGTATTTTTTGTCGGTAGCGTAACCTGCTTTAGACAAACCCCTGGCCCAGGCAGCATAATTCTCATCGCCTAGTTTTTTCAACCCTCGGTAACGTGCCCCCTGCAATAGCAAACTATGCGAGCGATAGCTTTCCCAGGCGGTAGGAAATACCCGGAAAAAATCTTTGTGTGAATCGTCGGTAAAATTACGACAATGCCCCCGGCGGCAACTGCGGGAAAAACATTTGATGCCAAAATGGTTGTTGGCTTCTGCTGAAAGAGGGCTTTCTCCAGCGTCACTTTCCAACAAACCCTGGGCCAGGATGATGCTGGCTGGAATACCATAAGTACTTTGTTCGCCTTGGGCCAAATTGGAAAAACGCTTGACGTAGGCCAATTGCTTTTGCCTTTTGCTGGCCCGTTTGTCCAGGGATTCATAACGGCCATCCTGATCGGGGAAGCTTACATTTTTGAATTCATTGGCGAGCTCACCCAAGGAATTATTGCGGGTAGTGCTACTCGGACTGGTGGTGTTTGCTGTCGAAATTGTTGTTGATTTTGTTGAACTTTCTGCCAAGTTTGGGGAGCTCGATTTTTCATTGAGCGAAATATTGATGGGGCTGTTGTGCAAGGAAGCCGCCATGTGCTTGGTGCTGAGCCCATCTCCGTTGTGTGGTACTGCAGGCAGGGCTACTGTTTGGGCTTGAGGGGCCATGTTCACTTGAATACTCAAGCCCCTTTCTATCAACCCATACATTATAATGGTGCATAGGGCCGCCCAGAACCAATATTTTTCAATGTACAGTTGAATCTCTTTCAACTGGCGATCAACCTGCTTGAGTAAAGTACGGAATTGCTTGAGCCTAGTGGCTAAAAGTGTAAGATTTTTCATGGCTTTATGCTGCTTACCAATAGTGAAAGGAAAATGTGCAGTGCAAATTAAAACAATTATTTTTTAAAATCCAAAATTTAAAACACAAAAAGTTTTTTTTAAAATCAACGTGCATCCGTACAACCTTTTGCTGCAATCATCGCTCTCTTGGTTTGATTTGTACAAAAACCTCAATTTCATTGGGTTTTTGTGACCCGCGAAGTGATTTTGCGTAAAAAAGAAGAGGTGTAAGGAACAACCTTGGTATTTGAGCTAAAATAAAATGGACGTATTTGCTTTTGAGGTCTAGCAAAAAAAGAAAACAACTTCCTTTCATCCAGTTGTTCAAACAGGTAGTTGTCTTTTTTCACTAAACCCAAATCCGTCCGCCTTATTTTTTTACGCTCCCTTACAAGCGAAAACTCAAAATTATTTGGGAGTTTGCGAGGGACTCCTACCTTTGCGCAAGTTTTTGAAATCAGCGAACAGACATGAAAAAAATCATTTTGGTATTGGCGGTTCTTACCGCATGGGCTAATTCAGTAAGTGCCCAAAAGTATGGCCACCTCAACTATGGCAACATGCTTGCAGCCATGCCTGCTATAAAAAAAGCCGATTCTACCTTGGCTGCATTTTCCAAAAGCCGTGCTGCAATTGGTGAATCAATGCAAAACAAGTTCAAGGAAAACTACCTGAGTTTTATGAAGGATTCGCAGGCAGGTGTACTAACGCCCGTGAAGCAGCAGGAGCGCCAACGTGCTTTGGAACAAGAGCAGGAAACCTTGAAAAACTACGAGAATATCCTGAAGAATGAAGTGACTGCCGAGCGCGAAAAACTGCTCAGCCCGATTCTCGACAAACTGGACCAAGCCATCAAAGACGTAGCCAAAGAAGGTGGCTTCTCTTTGATTTTTGATACCAGTTCATTCAATGCCGTGCTTTTTACCAAGGATACCGACGATGTGATGCCAATGGTAAAAGCCAAGTTGGGCATCAAGTAAGGATTTTTTGCGTGCAAATGCACAAAAAGTCATAATATTCACCTGGCAAGCGCTGTTGTTTTGCCAGGTGAATATTTTTTTGCCCAAACCCGATTCGTCCATGGCTTCTTCCATTTTAGACTCCATAAGATTAACCCGCAAGCTGAGTTGGCGCAAAGTTTGGAACGCTGGCAAAATCTACTCGTCTTATTACCTGAGCCGCTGGACTGGTAAGGTCGTACAATGGGGCCTGCCCTTCACCGTCTCTATCGAACCCACCACCGCTTGCAACCTGCGTTGCCCGGAATGCCCCAGCGGCTTGCGCGCTTTCAGTCGGCCAACCGGGAGCCTCAAAGCCGATTTTTTTCGCAAAAGCATCGATGAATTAGAACAACACTTGCTTTTTTTGATTTTCTATTTCCAAGGTGAACCATACATCAATCCCAATTTTTTGGACATGGTGACTTACGCCGAGCAGCGCGGCATCTACACCATCACCTCCACTAACGGACATTTCCTGGACGATGAAAATGCCCGCAGGACCGTTGAGTCCGGCCTCAGCCGACTCATCATTTCGATCGATGGAAGCACCCAGGAGGTTTATGAACAATACCGAGTAGCTGGTGACTTGGAAAAAGTGCTAGATGGTGCCCGCAATGTAGTGAAATGGAAAAAAGCCCTCCACTCTCCTACACCTCACCTCATTTTCCAGTGCTTGGTGGTCAAACCGAATGAACACCAAATTCCAGAGATTTACCGATTGGCCAAAGAAATCGGAGTTGATGAAGTCAAACTTAAATCGGCTCAGGTTTACGATTTTGAAAATGGCAATCCGCTGATTCCTGAAAACGAGCGTTATTCGCGCTATAAAAAAATGCCCGATGGAACTTTTCGCATCAAAAACCGCTTATTGAATCATTGCTGGAAACTGTGGCATGCTTGTGTCATCACTTGGGATGGAAAAGTGGTACCCTGCTGTTTTGACAAAGACGCAAAATACCGCTTGGGCGATCTTCGCCAAAATTCTTTGGGCGAGGTTTGGCGAAGTGATGCTTACCATCAATTTCGACAAAAACTGCTCCTCGGAAGGAAAAAAATTGACATATGTGCCAATTGCACGGAGGGTTGTGAGACCTGGATTGTGAGCGAAGTAAATTAAAATTTTGTTGAGGTGTAATCTGTACTTCAGCTAATTTTATTTTACCAGAAAGAAAACAAGGCATCGTAACAATGTTTTTTCGGCAAAAACACCAAACAATCGCTCTGTCATTTTTTCGTCAAGAAATAAAAAATACAAAAAAAATGCTTTTGAAAAATTGCATAATCGCTTGAATAAGTAGAACTTTATAGCCACGTCGCTTGATGGAAAACAGGTTTTTAGTGCGTTGGTTCGATTTTTGGACTCTCTCGGAGTTCAAAATAGCTGATTTCTGAGTAAAACCGCCTTTGAAACACAAATCCCTGGTTCTGCACTGTAAACTTTTTTAGGACATTTTGTCATTGACTGTACTTTAAGAAACGTACTATTCCTGTTCAAACACAATTTGAACGCAATAAAAATTTTTCTTGGAATTCAATGACTTGTATTGTTTTTTTGCGTCGAAACACACGCAAGTTTTTAAAAACTTAGCCTAGGAAGCAAAAAACCAAGATAAACGAGTTTAGGCTTAGTGAAAAAAGACAAGCAACTGACTGGAAGAAAGTTGTGTACTTTTTTTGCTAAACTTCAATAGCAAAGTTGTTTACCTTGTTTTAGCTCGGATACCTAGCGGCTTTGAGACAAAAAACACAACGGTTTTTCGTCAGTTGAGCTTGCTTTTAGCGAAGATAACTGGGACTGCTTTCGCTAAAAGAGGTGAAGGATCACGGAAAACGGCTTTTTGGGGCCGAAATGGGAGCAGGGTAAGTTTTTACCAATTTTTAATTCAGTAAGCAATCGCTGTTGCGGGGTGATGTGCCACCGTCAACAGCCAATTTGAGGCTATAAAAAACAGAGCGCCATGACATTCAAGGTTATTCTGTCGGGAAGATTGGAATTTGGTCACGACAGGTCTTTTGAAATTGCATTAAAGTCTTTCAATCATCAGGTAGAAAGTCTCTACCGCAATGATGTATTACTCAAAGCTGAACAAGTTTTTGTTGCAGATGCTTTTGTGTTAGATATTCCACGTTTAATTATCCCAGTTGCTAGTGACAAGTCTTGGCGCAACACTGTAAGTATCCTGGATAACATGGCGCAATTTGCTCTCGCAGGCTCAGTTTCAGCCTGGAAACTGGACAACAGCACCCTGGCTGATAATGCTACATTGGAGCCCAAAGGTGATAAAACTGCGGTTCAGTCTTTTCTGAAAGGCCGTACTTTCTTGCACGAAGGCAAGCAAAGTGAAGCCCATACAGCTTTGACCCAAGCTATTGAAAAATTTGAACGCCACGCGTTGGCTTACGAGAAAAGAGGTTTTGTAAACTTTCAATTGGGCAATGTAGAAGATGCTTTGTACGATTTTTCAAAGAGCATCGACTTCAACCCCAATAGCCCGGATGCACACATGGGGCGTGCCATTATCCGTATGACACAGAGGAACTTCACTGCTGCCATCACGGATTTGGAAAACGCAGTCAAAACTTCGATTCCACACCAAACCATCCACTTCCGCGCCCGCCGCATGAAAGGGGAATGCCACTTGGAATTGGGCGAATTTGCGAAGGCTGAGTTCGAGTTGAAACTGGTGACGGCCCGTAGCTTCACAAACCAGGACCCCAATGCTGCCTGGCAGCACCGCGCATGGTTCAACTATGGCCGTACCCTGCATGGTTTAAACAAATTCACCGAGGCTAAAACCGCCTTGGATCGCGCCCTCCAGTTTGAGTCAGAGCCTTCTGACGCGCTGAAAAGTCTTTATAATGATGTACTGGAAAAGTGCAACATTCGAGCTTAAAACGATCATTGATTCGTAGATACCTTTGAATATACCCTATGCGGTGCTCAGATCTGTTTTTGGGCACCGTTTTTTTATGCGGGATTTTTTTGGTCTAAATCAGAATTGCAGAATTACTTGCGTGACGTTGACTAAAACAAGGATTTTAAAGGATTAGAAAATTAGCCCGATTTGCGGCCATGAACGCTTCATCTTCATCATAAAAATCACAAAATTCATAACTACCGAAACTTCACCGAAATTTTCAGGATTTTCAGGGTTACCTAATTCCAGAATTACTTACGTGGTGTTGACCAAATTTAGGGCTTGCAAAAGAATAAGTTATAAAAATTGGCAGGGCAAATTTTGAGTTAAGTGGGGGCCAACATCATGCTGGAAATCAGTTGAATCTGTTTTTTCTGTGTTCCCATCACGTGCCGTGTCACGCCTTGGCATGAAAGCGGGCCAATTCTCTAATTCTTTGAACTTCTGGTTTTGGTCAACGTCATGCAAGAAATTCTGCAATTCTGGCAATTCTGGTTTAGACAAAAACCCTACATAAAAAAGTCGCGCCAGGAATGTTGCCAAAAAGACTTTTGGTACTCTAAATTACACTTCAAGCAAAACACAATTTTAAAGCCACAAAGCGCGTCTTTTCACAAAAATCAGGCTTCTCATGCGCCAAGTTCTGCTATTCTGCTGCATTAGTTTTTTGAACACTGTAACGCTGTTCGCTCAAGACAATTTTACCACCCGCAAAACCACCAGCCCCAAGGTGCTGAAAGCCTACGACGAAGCATTTGAACTGGTCAAAACACAAAAACTGGACAAAGCGCTGGAGATTTTGCAAAAAACGCAGACGCAAGACCCCAAATTCATCGACGCGCCCATTTTGATGGCCCAAATCAAGTACGACCAGGGCAAATATGCCGAATCTATCGCCCTGTACCAAAAAGCCCTGGCCCTTGGCCCAGACTACCGCCCCCGACTGTATTATCAACTGGCCCTTACGCAACTGAACCTGGAGCAGTATACCGACGCCATCACCAGCCTGGAACAGTTTTTGAAACGCGAAAAAACCAACCAAGACCTGATCAGAAGGGCCCAAAAGCACCTGCGCAATGCCCAATTTGCCAAAGACGCGGTGCTGAAACCCGTGTCGTTCAAACCTGAAAAACTTCCCCCCAGCATCAACACATCCGAGCACAATGAAACCCTGCCTTCGCTCAGCGCAGATGGGCAAACCATCATTTTTACCCGCCGACTGGGCAAGCAGGAAGATTTTTTTGTCAGCAAAAAAGAAAACGGACAATGGATGCCTGCGCAAGCCCTCGCTGCCCTCAACTCTGAACTGAGCGAAGGGGGACACTCCCTGAGCGCCGACGGGCGGACTTTGGTTTACACCGGATGCAACGTGCCGGGTGGCCTGGGTAGTTGTGATTTGTACATTTCTAGCCAACAAAACGGACAATGGACCCCATCCGCCAACCTCAAAGGTCCAGTCAATACCCGTGCTTGGGAGTCACAAGCTTCACTTTCGGCAGATGGGAAGATTTTATTTTTTGCCAGCGACCGCCCCGGCGGACTGGGGGGGCGCGACATCTGGCAAACCCAGCGCCAATCCGATGGCAACTGGAGCACCCCGAGCAACCTAGGCGCAACAATCAATACGCCCGATGAAGACCAGGCCCCATTTTTTCATCCCGACGGAAATTCCTTGTACTTCATGTCGGACGGGCACGCGGGCATGGGTGGCACCGACCTTTTTGTAGCCCGCAAACAAGCCGACGGCAGCTGGGGAAAACCCCAAAACTTGGGTTATCCGATCAATACCCGCGCCGATGAAGGGGCCCTGGTCGTGAGTTTGGATGGCACCCAAGCTTACTACACTGGCGGCACACCTGACGGCAAACTCGATATTTATACCTTCTCTCTACCCGCCGAGGATCGTCCACAACCGGTGACCTACGCTCGTGGACTGGTATTTGATGCCAAAACCCAGCAAAGCCTGGCTGCCAAAGTAGAACTGATTGATTTGGCCACCAAGCAAGTACTGATCCAACAGGAAACCTCAGCAGATGGCATTTTCCTGGTTTGCCTGCCCTTAGGCAAAAACTACGCCCTGAACGTGAACAAGGCCCAGTACCTTTTCTATTCCGACAATTTTGCCCTGCAAGAAAAACGCAACCAAGCCGAGCCTTTTGAACTAAAAGTGCCCTTGCAGGCCATTACTAGCAACAATACGCCAGTGGTTGGGCAGCCCGTAATATTGAAAAACGTGTTTTTTGCCAGCGGCTCGGCGGCCTTGCAACCCGAATCCAATGCCGAGTTGCAGCGCCTAAACGACTTACTCAAGCAAAACCCTAACCTGAAAATCCGCATCCACGGCCATACCGACAATGTAGGCGACGATACCACCAACCAAAAACTTTCGGAGCAACGGGCCAAAGCCGTGTACGACTACTTGGTGCAACAAGGCATACCACCTATCCGCCTTGCCTACCAAGGCTTCGGAGAAAGCAAACCGATTGCCGACAACAATACGGCGGAAGGTCGGCAAGTGAATCGGCGGACGGAGTTTGTGGTGTTTTAGTTGAAATGTGGAAATGTTGAAGGGCTGAAGAGAGGGAAATCATTTGGCCTTGTCTGAAGACTTGACACCAGCATAACTTCGACTTGAAGTTGGTTCTAGGTCTCTAACCGGAATTTGTTTCCACATGTTTGTAACGCTTAAACAGAGGGTGCAGCTCCAGATGTAGAGGTCAAGCTTTTTGACAGATATTTATCGGAGCTCAAACGGGCCTTGAGCAAATCCCGATAAGAAAATTTTACCCTGATTTTGACTTATGAAAATCCGGATTATTGGGCAATGAAGCGGTCTTTTTCATTTTTGTGAAAATTTTGCGCGAAACCTGAGATCAAGAAAAAAAGAAAAAGGACTTTTTTGTGAAAACTAATGTACTGAAAACTTCGGTGAAGTTTTTGTAGCTGCGATTTTTATAGTGAACATGCAGTGTTTATGACCGCGAATCGGGCCGATTCTGAAATTCTTTCAAATTCTGGTTTAGACGAAAAAGTCTTGCTTGATTATCGAGATCGCTTTTCTCCGAAGTTTTCAGAATGTATCAAATTTGAGTGAACTTTTTCGTTTAAAAGTACATCTAACGGGAGCCGCATCCTTTTCCAACAGCGTAAGGAAAACAAAGCCCAACCCACCATTCACCCCCCCTACTCATAACTCATCATTCATAACTCCCCTCAAAACGTCCCCAAATGCAAGATCCGTCCCCCTGTTTGGTTTACTGGGTCCACACTTTTGCCGATGACGATGCCGTCTTCGGGAGCTTGGTACTCGCGGATGATGTCGCCGAAAATGTTGCGCAGGGTGGCGATGGTTTCGCCCTTGAAAACCAGCTCACTAACATTGGGGCTTACGCTGAGCAGGCCACCTGAATCGGTGTAAAGCCAGTAAGAGTTCTTGCATACATACGCTTTTGCTTCGGGCAATTCCAAAGCACCAGGGATCATTCCGAGGTTACAGAGTACATTGTGTATGCCGATTAGGCCGGAGCGCAAAAAGCCTTTTTGAAAAGTATGTGGACTACCAATTTCAAGGTTAATGGCATTGATTCCCAAGGCATTGGCAGCTCCGCGCAAAGATCCATCGGCAGGCTCGTTGTGCACAATCACTTGGGCATTTTGCAAGATCGCCATCTCGCGGCAGATGCGGTTGTTGAGGTCGGCGCGGATGTAGTGAGCGTTGATGCGGCCAAAACTGGCTGTATGAAAATCCAAAAGATAGTGAAAATACTTGATCAGGCGGTCCATGATGCGGAAAGCATACAAGGGGCCGTTGCTGCCATTGGCCTTGCCCGGCATGATGGCATTTAGGTCGCTGCCGTCGAGGAAATTGCGTTCGCGCAACAAAAAGGAGGGCACATTGACCACTGGCACTCCCACCACAAAGCCCGATAAGGTCTCCAGGTCGATTTCAGAAAAAAGGCGCTGGATGAGCGGAATACCGTTGATTTCATTGCCACGCACTGCCGCAGTAACCCCAAAAACAGGACCGTCTTTTTTACCCCTGGCCACGATCACAGGCACATGCACGGGCACACTCATGCCATCGGTGACGATGTGTAACCAAAAGCGGCGGATGCTGCCAACTGGAACTTTTTCAAGTTCCAACTTGCGGATGACTTCGGCGGGGGTAGAAAGGTCTTGTAGCAATGCGTCCATGTAGTTAAGGGATTAGCGCAGGGTAAGGTCAGGGTTACCTGTCATGATCTCTTCCAACAGGGAGGGGTCGTTGTTGAGCGTGCTGAATAACTTCAAACGGAATTTTCCTTGGTTATTGACCAGCGATTGGGCCATTTTGTCGATGGCTACCGTTGACAAAACCGTTTGAATATAAGCCTCAATTAAATCATCGAGCCCGATGCCTAGTTTGTTGAAATCTCGGCGGTCCATCAGCACCAAGCGTTCGGTATCTGAGTCCCAGGAGCCGTCGGCGCGGCGCACGGAAAGGTTGGTGCCCAGCATGTCCCAACTTTCACTGCCCGCTTCAATCTCGTCTTCCAGGGGTTTGCGGGCGCGGCGCGCATATACGCACAAAGGCAGGAGCCCTTCTTCGGTGCTACTGATCATCATGCGCAAGTCAGCTACATAAGTTTTACCGTTGGCGGTAGGGATGGTGCCTACATGGTAAAGTTTACCGGTAGAACTGAGCGAACTCCACTGGTAATTGCCAATCAAACTTTGCACGATGAACCGATCATAACTAAAGTTTTGGGCCATGAATTCGTCGAGTTCGGCTTGTGAAACGATGGTGAATACGCCCTGCCCTGCGTTGCTATAAGGCACTTTCACTACAGCTTGCCCGCCCATGCTGGCGACCCACTTGGGAATGTCTTCTTTGGCCACGTCCCAGATTGTTTCGGGGATATTGACTTCAAGTCCGGCTGCTTCGAATTCTTCGTTGAACTGGTTGTAGGCTTTGGCCGCCATCATTTTATTGCGTCCACCAGCCAAGCAAGCTAGCGTAGGGTTGAAAACCTTGGTCTTGCTGTGCAGTGGCAGGCGGTTCCAAGGTTTTTGGGTCACGTAGCGAAAGGCAGCACGGATAGGATGCCAGGTACCCTCTTCGTCGCGGACTTCCATCACGCCGTCTACAAAACGCAAAGGAGGGTTGGGGTCTTCGTCGAAAGAAGGGGTGAAAAACACCGTTTCTTTGAACACATCTGCCATCACAGCAGCATAGCCCGATGCCTCCATGTAATTTTTGTCGTACACCACAGCCAGGCCACCACTTACGGGCAGTCGCTTTTTGTTGAGCAGAGGAGCGAAGGTGCGATCCATCAGCAGTCGGTAGCCTCCTTGCTCTTGGTGGTCATCGGTAAGCGGCATGGATTTTTGGCCACTGGGGCAGGAGTTGTTTTCGATGACCACCATTTGTCGGCGGCCCGACGCCGAGGTTACATTCAGTAAATCGGCACCAGCCCACATAAAATGTTTACACCGGTAATCGAGCATGGCTTCCAGGGCTTCGGCTTTCACCTTGGGATGCAGGTGGCAATAGCGCAGAATGATTCTTTCCCGACTCAGGTTCAGGAAAAAATTGACCATCGGGTGGATGGTGGCGTTCAGGGCTTTGGGATACCAGTGTTGGCTGGCTTCAAAGTTGCCTGGTTGAACGCGTTGCGCTGCCTTGGGTGGCTTGATCTCGCTTAGGATCATGTGATATTGCTGCTTTCTGGTGGAAGAAGTGTTCTTGGCCTAAGTTTATCGATTTTCAAAAATACAAGATTTTATCTGAAAGCGAAAGGGAATGTTTTTCCCTCCTCAACTTTAGTATTTGAGCTAAAATAAGGTGGCCATATTTGCTTTTGAGGTTTAGCAAAAAAAGAACACAACTTCCTTTCATCCAGTTGCTTAAACTGGTAGTGATCTTTTTTCACTAAACCCAAATCCGTCCACCTTATTTTTTTACGCTCCCTTACCTAAACTTAACACAAACAGGTGTGGGTGTCTTGACTTCATTCCTGAATGTCAGGTCGCCATTGGCTTCGAGGGCAAAAATCACGATGTTGTCGCTGTTTTGATTGGCGGCATACACAAAGCGGCCATCGGGCGAAAGGGCAAAGTTGCGCGGGAAATCGCCTTGGGTTGGCGTGTACCCCAACGCATTGAGCTGCCCATTGACTGCCACCGCGTAGCGGGCCAGACTGTTGTGTCCCCGGTTGGCGGCAAACAAGAATTGGCCATCGGGGCTGAGGTGGATGTCGGAACAATAATTGGCAGCCTTAAAATCGGCGGGTAGGGTACTGATTTTTTGCAAAATGCTCAAAGTTCCCTTGCTCTTGTCCCAGCTCAAAGCAATGACCGTGCTGTTGAGTTCATTGACCACGTAGGCGAACTGCCCATTGGGGTGAAAAGCCAGGTGGCGCGGCCCCGATCCCGCAGGCAGTTTGCAAGGAGCCATTGCTTCCAGTATTGGCCCATTGCTTACGTAACGCACTTTGAAGCAGTGGATTTGATCCAGCCCCAAGTCGGGTACATATAGGTATTGTTCATCGGGAGAAAGGACCGTGCTGTGCGGGTGCGAGGCGTCTTGCCGGGGGGTGCTGCCTTTGCCGGGGAATTTCATCCAAACCGTTCTTTGGCTCAGTTCGCCATTGTCTTTCAAGCCGTATGCGGCGATGCTGCCGCCGTAATTGGCCACAAACAGGGCCTTGCCCGCCCGGTCGCCGCTCACATAACAAGGTGCAAAGCTACCCGAAGAAACCTGGTTCAGTTTTTTCAATTGCCCCTCTTGCCAGGCGAAAGCCACTACGCGGCCCGCAGTATCCACTTCAGGCGAGCCAATTTCTTCGACGGCATACACAAAACGGCCATTGTCGCTGGGCCACAAAAAGGAGGGGTTGACCAAATCGCCCTGGGCTTCGATGGGATCGAGATAGCCCGAAGTGCTGTCGAGGCTGAAGAGGTGAATGCCCTGGCCTTTGCCGTCCACATGGCCTTCTTTGCGGGTGTAAGTGCCTACAAAAGCATCATAGGTTTTGGCTTTTTTGGCGCTGGTTTTTTCTGTACTGGGTTTGGGATTGCAGGCTTGGGCCAGCAGGAGTAGGCCGAAAAGGGCCAGGTACAATGGTTTTTGCATGGTTATGGGCTTTTGTGGGGGGAAAATAGTTGAAATGTTGAAATGTTGAAGGGTTGAAAAGATCAGGGTTGAAAAGATCAGGGTTGAAAAGTTGGGCCTTGTTTGAAAGCTCGCTCATTCCTTCTTCAAATCCCTAATCTCCTGCCGCAGCTCGTCAACACTGTTTTGTAGGTTTTGCAGCATGTTTTTGATGACGGCCAGTTCATTGCCTACTGCCGATTCGAGGTGCTGGTTGAGGGAGGTGATGCTGTATTCGGTTTCGAGTATTTGTACAATGCGTTGAAAGGCCTTGTTATTGCCCCCATTCAAGGCTTGGCTGATGGAGGCTTGCTTCACGCCAAGCTTGTCGGCCAGGTCCGCTTGGTCCAGTCCCAGTGATTTTATGACTCCTTTTACCTGCTGGTATTTGTCGGGTTGATCCGGCATCTTTTACAAAAATTTATAAAAAATAAGTTAAAATTTAACTTGCAGAAGAAAATTTTGTATTTTCACCCCCACAAGGAACCTTTCACCAAGGTAAATCAATTATGGGATAGGTTTCCGAATAATGTTCCAATAAATAGACTTTATGCACATTAGATTTTTGAGGCAGAACAGAGGAGTTTTTTGGCTGATTGAGGCTTCTTTTTTAGCTCGTAGCCCAGCTACGGGCTAAAAAAGAAACGATAAGCAGGCGAAAAAGACCCTGTTATGGCCAATTAATTTAGTGTTCATAAAGTCTAATCTAAAGCTATGCACAACATCATTGCCCCTAGGCCCATTTCCCGGCCCAGCCCACCTAAATTACAACCCACTCCGCAAGGGCCTAAAAAGTTCTTGCTTTTCCTTTTGATTTGTGGTATATTTGGCTTGTTTGCGTATTGGCGCGGCATGGATGAGGTGATCATCGGTGATGATGGAGCCTTGGTGCTTTCTCCCGAACGCCAAGATGAACTGGATAGAAGGATCTATAGACTGGACAATGCTGAACAATATGTATTAATAGCCATGTATGATGGGCACTATCCATGTTATAATTGCGGTCCTGATACGCTAAAAATATTCCTTTTCGCTGGAGAGACTTGGAAATATGGTGTCACCATTCAAGGGCAAAAAGGAAGATATAGCACGAAAAAACTGAATGGAATGGGACTCGATTATAGGGTTCAACTCCGATCAAATATCCATAACTGTTTGAAGGCTGAGGCAAAAATGATATTTCATTACCCGCTTATGCCCGAAAACATCAAAAGGCTTCGTCCAATCAATCGCCCACCGGGGAATAAAAATGACTTATAAATATTGACTCATGCTTTACCAACCATTCGTAGTCACTGGAATTTTAGATGAAATCATTGCAGATAAAGTTTCCTATGTCAACACTACCACCATTGCAAACTTGTTGAATGCTAAACTTCAATTCAGTACCTACGGCACTGGCCTGATCGGCATTTCCTTTTATTTTATCGTCACTGCACCAGAAGACATCATCCATCACGAATACACTCGCTACAGCAGCAAAGAACGAGAGCTGCACCTGCAATTGCGCTTGCCTTACGAAACCGTACTGCACGCCAGCCGGGAGGAAGTGCTGCTAATGATGGTGCACACCTATCTGAACGGCTTGAAAACTTACCTGCCCAAAAAGAAAATCCAGGATTTCGATACGGCTACTTTTCTGCGCGATGTGGAGCGCTTGTTTGCGGGGCAAGGCTGGATTGCAAGAGGTGTTGACTCAACTGCTGGATAGATTTCAAATGGGTGTGGCTCCCTTTTGATGTAATTTTGAACGAAAAAGTACACCGAAGTCTAATGTATTGGATTTCAAAATAAAGCCCTTTTCCTTTTTTTTTGACTTCCCGTTTCGCGCAAAATTTTAGCAAAAATGAAAATGACCGCTTTTCTGCCGGATAATCCGGGTTTATATAGGTCAAAATCAGGATAAAATTTTCTTATTAGGATTTTTAACACTTATTAAAAATAAATAAAAAATTAAATTTCGTTTCACTCTGCAATTTGAGCGCAAACGAAATAAAAGCAGGTTTTTGCTCCATTTTTTTATTTTTCAATTACGCGGGACGTGAACTTAGTGACAAGCCACGAATAAACCTTACCAAATCGCAACTGGTTGCCCCGCTGCGCGAGGCTATTTTGGGAACGCGGATAAAATTGGGTTTGGGTGTGTTGGTTTGGGTGTGAGTGTGAGAAAACTCCGTTTTCAAGTGATCGGAGACGAAGGTTAATGCTCGAAGCTCCCACACTCGAACTCGCACTTACACACTTCAAACCCTTTCTTGTGGATTTCCAGCATTACGTTGACCATGATGTTGACAACTGGCAATCAAAAAACTTGGTAAGGTTTATTTTTGAACCGTTACTTAACAAAAAAAGAGACAAAAAAGCCAAGGGTTGTGATCAAATCCTGCGATTTTGCTTGAAAGGGCAGTTCCAAGGAAAAACGGGAATCCACCAAACTCGCTCCTTCGTCGCTCATCCCCCCTTCAACATGTCAAGTTTTAAACTAAAATCACCTTACCCTGGCAAAAGCCCGATCCAAAATGTCCAAAGCCTTGGCTACATCCTCTTCTTGAGCGGTGAGTGGTGGAGAAATACGGACCACATTACCGTACAACCCACCTTTACCAATGAGCAGCCCCAATTCGCGGGTGGTTTCAAAGAGTTGTTTGATTCCCTCGGTGTAGGGCTCCTTGCTTTGGCGGTCTTTCACCAACTCTAGCCCTTGCATCAGGCCCTTGCCCCTTACATCGCCGATGATCGGGTATTTTTCCTGCAATTTTTCCAGCCCGGTGCGCAGCATTTTGCCCAAGCGGGCGCTGCGAGCGGGATCGGCCTCTTGTTCGATCACCTCCATCGTGGCCATTGAAGCAGCACAGGCAACTGGGTTGCCGCCAAAAGTGCTCAAACTCAAGCCCTGGCTCACCATGCTATCGGCAATGGCTTTGGTGGTGATGGTATTGCTGAGCGGGAACCCATTTGCGATGCCCTTGGCCATGGTCATGATGTCGGGTTTGACGCCACCATGTTCGATGCCAAACCACTTGTCGCCAGTACGACCAAAGGCGGTTTGCACCTCGTCCGAAATAAACAAGCCGCCGTAGTGTTTAACGATGTTGTAAACAATTTTGAAATACTCATCCGGCGGGGTAATGAAGCCCCCAACCCCCTGGATGGGCTCGATTAAAAAGCCTGCAATTTGCCCCGAAGTGGTGGTTTTGATTACGTCTTCCACGTCCTGCGCGCAAGCCACGCCACACGAAGGGTACTTCAATTTCAGCGGACAGCGGTAGCAATAGGGATTGAGCGCGTGTGAAATTCCCGCCGCTTGGGTGGCCCCCAAGCGCCAATTGCTGTTGGCGGTAAGTGCCATGCCGATGGCCGAGCGCCCGCTGTAGCCATGCCTGAGGGCAACGATATCTTGCCGCCCCGTGTAAATGCGCGCCAGCAAGACTGCCGTTTCGTCTGCATCCGTACCCGATGTGCCAAAGAACGAAACCTGCAAGTCTCCAGGCGTGATTTGGGCCATTTTTTCGGCCAAATTCACATGCGTTTCGTTGGGATAGAGGGTGGAAGAATGGATCATTTTCTCCGTTTGCTCCTGCACGGCCCGATTCACTTCAGGGCGGTTGTGGCCCACACTGGTGGTGAGGATGCCGCCAAAAAAGTCGAGGTATTGCTTGCCATCTACATCCCAAACATTGACGCCTTCGCCCCGGTCCAGGGGCAGTGGTTCGGTATAATAAAGGATGTGGTTGGGCCAAAGGTACTGCTGCTGTTTAGCCAGGATATCAGCTTTGGTAGAGACTTGAGTATCGGAGCTCGTGTGCATGGCGAACGGATTTAGGGTAAAGGTAGGGAAAATTCGATACTCAGGGCTGTTGGAAAACGAGTTCTTTTAGTGAAATCGGGATCCCAGACATGCAGCCCTGGCAGACCATGATCTTTGGGTTGTATTCCAATAAATCGTACACATATTCAAGCAAGGACGCCTCCAGGTCAACTTTCTTGTGCTTTAATTCTAAAAGCCCCATCACTCCATAGGCTTGCATCTCCAAGTTGAAATTTCCCAATAAGGCTTTCAACGGTTTTACATCTCGATTGTACACCGCTTTATACATCATGCTGGCCTCTGGTCCAAAGTTGAATATATTCATATCTCCGCAACTAAGTGCAAAAACATGCCGATGGCTAATTTCTTTCAAAAATTGGTGATTAGAAACTTTAATTCCCAGTTTTTTCCTTGCTTCAATCAAAGGCGCTACCCGTTCAGGCCAATATTGCAAAACGTCGATTTTATCATCTTCTTCCACTAAAAGGACTGCAATCTGCTGTTCGTGGGTCAACAAAACCAAAGTCCTTGTAAAGTCCAGACTGAAATAGGTCTGTTCAAAACCCTCTTTGATGAATCGATCCAATATGGATTCGCCTTTGCACAAAGTCTTTGCTTTTTTCAACAAGTCCTGAACTTCGTTACTCGTGTTCGCTTTTTTCAGCGCTTTGAAAAGCACTTTATCCTGCGAAAACCCATTTTCACAAATCAAGCAAAGCAAGACGAGCATCAACAACAAAGTTCTCATCCGACTAATGTTCTCATCACAACAAAACTTCAAGTTGACTTTGCAAACGCTGCGTAGCCATCCCAATGATCCGCCGATTGACTTCTGCTTCTTCATTCAGGTAAAGTTCCAACTGCTCCGCATTCAAGCCAGCGATCACCATACCGATGAGCAGCCCACGCAGGCGATTGTCTTTGCTGAGGCTATCGGCTATCCAGTTTTTTTGTTCGGCAGTAGCCATTTTTGCAAAAGGTACGTGGCGTTTTTGTAAAAAATAGCGGTACACCTGCACCAGGGCCTCGTTTTGGGCTTTTAGGATGGGGCGCAAGGCTTCGTTTTGCAGTTTTTCGAGGGCACCAGTGTGTTCAAACACTTTGCCGATGGGATTGGGGTTGGCTTTGGGTGAATCCATGTGCTGTTTTTTTTCGTGGTCTACTGATAGAACGATAAAACGGGGGGCTTGGGTTTCAGAAAAGTGCAGGAATTTTGGATTTTAAGGGTTTATACCCCCTTTTTTAGGGATTTTGAAAATTTCGACCAGGACCTATTTTTGCGTAAGCGCTGAAATATGCATCACACCTAATCGGCTTATGCCAAAACACCAAAACCTGTTTTCTAATGAGAAAAGGTCTTTATTCCTGGTTTTTAGCCCTATTGTTGGGCTGTTTTTCGAGCCATGCTCAACAAAACAAACCCTTAATGATCAGCATTGAGTCGATCGATTCTTCCCAGCAGTTGCCTGCGGCTATGTTGAAGAAAGTACTTAAATCCTCTTCGCAGCCGATTTTTGGAAGCGATTGTACACCTGAGCAACAGACTTTCAATCGGACAGTAGTGGCCTACGGTAGAACGGTAGTCGCCTCTAAGATTTTTGAAGAATTGCTCCGCAAAAAAATGCGCGAAGCTTATGGCAAATGCAATGGCGATCCCTTTTATGACAGTGATTTGGAAACCCAAATTCGACAAGTTCTGGCGGCTTGTCGTGCGCCCAGATCAATTAAAATCAACTGCACTGGGGGTTCTGGTAATGCATCGGCAGGCATTAGCAATTACGACTTGAACAAAATACCTGAATTTTCTTGGGGTGGCTGGTTCCAAGGTGTTTCGCAGTGTGCCATACAAAACAATTGTACCTGGGCCCCTTTTCCTTGGCCTTACACCCAGGCAGCGGGCACCGTTTGGCACGAGTTGATGCACCAATACGGTTATGTGCATGGAGCCAATAGTCCTGACGAGAACCCACAAGCCAAAATAGCATGTGGTATACCAGCTTCCAATACCAGTTGGCATTTCCAAAACAATACGGTACCTTATATCGTAGGCAATTGTATATCCGAGGTTCTGGACTTGTCGCAGCGGGCCTGTGGTGACATTCGCAGTTGCACAAGTCCGAATCAAATCAAACTTTTAGATAGATTGGGTGGCACAACCTGTTCTTGTGTGAATGATCCAGGCAAAAAAGGCCTGGGAATTCTCGAACTAAACAATGGAAAACTTACTGACCTTGCCATGTGGGGCGATCAGGATTGGATTGGGGGCTGGAATTACAATTCAGCAGACAACAAAATTGTGGGTACGGGTGATTTCAATGGCGATGGAAATCGAGATTTCATCTTGTTCAGCAACTGGGGCATTGGCATTGTCACTTACATCAAGCCGCATTGGAGAGCCCTGGTGGTAAAGCCCAACGGTACTTGGTTTGGGGGATGGAATTTCAACTCCACGCAAAACAAGGTCATCGGCTCCGGTGACTTTGATGCCAATGGCAAAGATGATATTTTGATCCAAAGTGATTGGGGACTTGGCATCCTTAGTTTTGATGGCAGTTCATCGCTTCAATCTACCATGTCCCAAGCCCGCAATACTTGGTTTGGGTCCTGGCGCTGGGATGCAACTGTAAATACAGGGAGAGATAAAATTCAGGCAATAGGCGATTTCAACAATGATCGGAAAGCCGATATTTTAGTCACCAGTTCTTGGGGGATCGGCATTCTGACGCTTGCAGGCAACTCCATGAATGCTTACGTTGCCAAACCCAACGGCACTTGGTTTGGTGGCTGGAATTTCAGTTCCAGAGACAATTCTTTTCCAGGAGTAGGTGATTTAAATGGTGATGGTAAAACCGATATTGTGTTACAAAGTGGCTGGGGCCTAGGTGTTTTTTCTTTTGACAATGCTGGTTCTTTATCTGCTTTGATGAGCCATCCAAGAGATACCTGGTTTGGCTCCTGGCGTTGGGATGCAAGCGTAAATGCCGGGCGAGACAGAATCCGAGCCATTGCAGATTTCAACAACGACCGCAAAGCTGACATTTTGGTAAGCAGCAGTTGGGGCCTTGGCATTTTGACCCTTGCTGGTAGTTCGATGAACGCTTATGTAGCCAAACCCAACGGCACTTGGTTTGGCGGTTGGAATTTTAGTTCAGCGGACAATTGGTTTCCTGGTGTTGCGGATCTAAATGGGGACAATAAAAAAGACATCCTCATTCAAAGTAGCTGGGGGATTGGCGTACTGGCTTTGAATGCCGCGGGTAATAACCTAATGGGGCTGGATGCCCAACCTAACCGGGCATTTTTAGGCAGTTGGGTGATGGAAAGTACCGACAATTTTGCAGGTGCTGGGAATTTCAGCAATGCAACTGCAAAAGAGGAGTTGCTTTTTAAGAAGAATTGACAAAGTAACATCTTCGGGCGCATGATTAGGACTTGGGAATAAAAAAATCCACCCTAGCTCTTGCACAAAAACGACAAAAGCTTATCTTTGCACTCGCTTTGGCCAAAGGGCTTACTTTTGGCTCAAAATGGCGCGATAGCTCAGTCGGTTAGAGCACACGATTCATAATCGTGAGGTCGAGGGTTCAAGTCTCTCTCGCGCTACAACCTAAAGGCAGTTTTACAGAAATGTGAGGCTGCCTTTTTTCGTTTCAAAATCATCTCTCCTTTTCCATTACCCAATATTTCGTACTTTAGCCCTAGCAACTGTTCACCAAAAAACACACAGTCTATGAAAAAAATAGCGTACCTGCTCTTGCTGGGCGTTTTTGCACTGAGTACACCAGCCCTCGCCCAAGGCGGCATGTCAGACAAGGAGAAAAAAGAACTCGCCAAGGAAAAAGCCGACGCGGCCAAAGAAGCGGCAAAAGCCAAGGAAGAAGCGGCCAAGGAAGCCGCAGAAGCCAAAAAGGATGCGGCCAAAGACAAAGCGGAGGCTGCTAAAGACGCTGCGGAAGCCAAAGAAGACGCCAAAAAAGACGCCGAAAAGCAAAAAGCAGCTGCGGCCAAAGAAAAAGCCGAAGCACAAAAAATGGCCGCCAAAGACAAAGCTGAAGCTGCAAAAGCCAAGGAAAAAGCCAAAAAAGAGGCCATGAAGGAGAAAGAAAAGGTCAAAAAAGAGACCGAAAAGGCCAAAGCTCAAGCTAAAAAAGATGCCGAAAAAGACAAAGCAGAACTAGCCAAAGAAAAAGCCCAGGCTAAAAAAGACGCTGCTAAAGAAAAGGAAATGCTGGCCAAAGAAAAGGCCAAAGCCGCCAAGGAGGCCAAGAAGAATTAGGGCTAGCCCAAGGCTTCGATTACCCCTCGTTCGATTACAGGTTGGACGAGGGTTTATTTTTTATGCCCTCCGTTTATTGCGGCAATTCTTTCAGTTTTTTGCTCAATCTTGGCTCCCCAGGTTTCATCCGTAAGCCGCGCTCGCAGGCGGCACGTGCTAAGTTGGTAGGTACGCCAGGGCTGATGGCCAAGTTGTACTGCACTTGCACCAGGCTGTCGCGGTATTTTTCGGCGCGGCCCAACACTTGTTTCAGTCGTTCGTCGGGCTCCAGGTTTAGGGCTTCCCGATAAGTGGCCAGGGCATTGGGCAGGGTATTTTCCTGCCGCATTTGGGTTTCAGCGCTTTGTACCTTGGTTTGGATTTCTTGCCAGGTATTTCGCAAATCTTCCAGGCTTTTTACTTGGCTACTTTGCAAGTCGCTGCGCCGAATCTGACCCAACAAGTCCACCGCTTCCCTATAGCGGCCTTCAGTTTTCAGAATCCTGGCCGTTTTGACCTGGGTTTCGAACAAGGCCAAAGCCAGGCGATTGCGGGCCTGGAAAGCGTACACCGAAGCCGCCGAAGCCGTGAGCGCCAAGACCAAAAGCGCTGCGGCCACTTGCATGGTGATGCGGCGTTTGCGGCGCTCGGCCAGCAGTTCGGCATTTTCGAGGGCATCGTTGTGGGCCTGGCTTTGCTGGATGTATTGCCATACTTGGGGTTCCAGGCGCGGCTGAAATTCGGGCAAAAAATCCTCCAGGTTCAACAATTGCTTGCGGCTGAGGAATTCGCCCGTGTCCTGGTACTCGCGGTAGTTGTTTTGCAGGCGTGTCCAGGTTTCGTTGCGGCGGCGTTGTTGGTTGCTGCGACGTTCGTCGATCAAAGCAGCCAAGGCATCGTGGGCCAATTCGAGGCTGCCGTCCTGGTCGCGCAAAATGCGGGCTGCCCTCAGTTTTTGGATCAAAAAAGTGAGGCTTTCCTTGCTGATGCCCCGCAGCCATTCGGTCTCCGGGCTTTCTTTCAGGCTGAGAAGGATGCCGTTTTGTTCGTAGCGCAATGGGCGTTTGGTGCCCGCCTCAGTCACCAGGGCGTCCAGCAGCAAGGCCAATGCTTGTGGATTTTCGCGGGGAAATTCAGCACTCAAAGCCCCTTGCAAATCCCTTTCCTGTTCTTGTAAAAAACGGCCCAATACGTCTTCGATCCCGCCAAAATGCTCAATTTCGGCGGTACTAAAGGTCAATTTCGGCAAAGGCTGGGGCAGTTTAACCTGTTTGGCCAGATCGGGATAAGTGCGCTGAAAATCTTCGCGGTACAACAAATCGAGGTAAACTTGCAAGTAGGGCAATTGCACCCCCGACTTTCCGGCGCTGAGTTTGTCGTAAATGCTGCGGATGTTTTTTTCGGGTTTTTCAAAGCTGATGTTGAACTTCTCAGCCGATTTTTCCAAAACCTCTCCCACTTTTTTCAGGCCCATCGGTTCCACGCGCAAGCGGTGGTCAAAAACGCTGGGCAAGTATTTTTCCAGGTCGTACAAGTGCCCCAGGTATTCTTCGCGGATCACCAAAATGACCTTGCAGGCCAGTTCTGACTCGACCAAAGCTTGAATGTTTTTGGCAAAATTTTCCTGCTCTTCTTCCGTGCCCAGGATGAACAATTCCTCCAATTGGTCGATGATCAAATACACCGGGCGCAGGTAAAAACGGAACAAAAACGCCACCGTATCAAGCAGCGAGTCTTTAGGAGTTTCTCCCTGGGGCAGGGCCCGATCCAATGCCTGGCGGATCGAATCGTTGAGGTTATCTTGCCTACGAATGAGGAAGGGATTCCAGTCGGCCCCATCAAAACGGCTGGCCAAACCACATTGCACCAAGCTGGTTTTGCCTGTACCCGACTGGCCATAGACCAACATCAATGGGCTTTTGAAAACCATTTGGTACAGGTTTTCGGTTTCCTCTTCGCGACCAAAAAAAGCTTCACGGTCGGCCCAGGTATAAGCATCCAGAAATTTGAACGGGCTTTTCATAAGCTTTTTTGCAGGTTTTGTTGAAACAATAGCTGCGCAAAAGCGTCAAACTGTGCTTTTACCACCAAATAATGGAGTTGCTTGGTAATCAGCAAGGGCTGGTCACTGGGCTTATAGATGTGCCGAAACACGTAGCTATCTTGCTCACGAATATAGCGGTCGAAGTAGTGCAACTTGGCAATGGGCGCCTTGGCGTCAAAAGCGTTTTCATCGATCACGAAAGGGCTGAGATTCATGAAATTGCGCTGCCCGTCCTTTTCTCGGATCAGGAGTACTGAGGTGTTGTCCATGAATTTTTCGAGTAGTTCGGGCTCTTCGGCCAAGCCTACAAAGCGCTGCACCAGCTTGACCACCGTGTGTTTGTACTTGGGAGTTTTCAAGTGGCGGGGTTTGATCACGTCGATATTTTTGACTGAAGCCACGGTGTATAAGGCGATGAAACCCAACTGAACCAGTACCTTACCCAATTGTTCCTCGGCGGCCACGCATTGGATTTCGGCTTCATTTTCGCTGGGCTCGGCGCTGGCGACTTGTTTTCGGAGGGTTTCAAAATATTGGCAAGCTTCATAAAAAGGCTCACCCGGCTGGAACACCCCTTGCAGGTCTTTCAGCTCCGGCACGAAATAAGACAAATCATGCTCGTCCAGGGTTTCGCGGAGCTGGATGATGAGCGGGAAAAAATCATACTGCCGCCTTTGAGTAGCCGTTAGGCGAAAAAAGTTTTGCAGCAGTTCCCTTAGTTTGGGCTGGATCGGAATTTTTGGATTCTCGGACAAAGCATCCCACAATTGCCCCAGCATGATGAAGGCCATCATTTCTACGATGGTTTCATAAGTAGTTTTCATTTGTAAGAGGCGGGCGCTGCCCAATTTGTCGTAAAAAGGCCCCATGCTACCCGTCTCAGGTACCAACAACTTGCGAATTTGCTCACTGATGGGGTGAGGTGGGCATTTGAGGGCCGCCTCGCGTTTATCGAGAATATTGGCAGCTACCCCCAGCGATTCGTTTTCACGCATTTGCCGGATTTCGGCATTGTAGGGCGCAAAAGCCTCCATTAGGTTTTCGATTAAGATGCTATTGGGCACAAAATCAGCTTGTTCCTCATTGCTCATGCCCAAAGGCAGCGACCATTGGGTCGTTTCATCCATTCCCGCTTGCTGAAACAGGCCCCACAACGAGGCTTGGGGATCGGTGCTGGTAGCAGCCATGCGGCCGCTGGAGCGCTCGAAGTGTACTTTATCGTCCATGGCCAGTACCTTGCCCTTGGCGGCATCGTAGGCTTCGCTGATGTTTTCCTGGTTGGCCAAAGAGCGGTAGAGTTGAATGGCGAATTCAGCGGCTTTATTGTCGGCTATCGGGGCCGAAGTAGCTACTACTACCGGGATATTTTTTTCTTGCAAAAGTTGCACCTGCGCCTGGGTTGAGCAGCCATTGAGTACCACAAGCTTGAGGCGATCACACTGGGCCAGAAGCTCGGCGATGCCCCTGGCTTTGGCGTCTTCACCACCTAGGAATAGACCTTGGCCATCGGCGTGCCCGCTGTAATGAAATAGCACAATGCGCTTGCGGTAAAGCGTCAGGTACTCGGTAATCTGTCCCAAATCAGCGAAGGAATCGCGGTGAATCATGAAGTGCATTTGCGCCTGACGAGGGGCTAAAAGGCTGTAGATCAACTCGTCCTCTTTTTCGAGGTTGGGCAAGGGATTGTCGCGGTCGTTGGCAAAAGCAAAGAAGAGTACGTCCATCGGGTGCAGGTTGGGTGCTGTTTAGGACTATAATATTACGAAAAAAATGACCCGTGCCCAGTTTTTAAGCTGAATTTATATGAACACCCATGTGGAACCCATCTTTTCAGCCCATCAGCCCGTCAACATTTCAACGTTTCTACTTTTTTCAACCATCCTTAGATCTTCGCCAAATCATGAATTCTAGTACCTTCGCGCCATGCAACACTCCGAGCCACAACCCTACCCGTTGCTACGGGCTTATGTTCTGATGTTTTTCTTGAGCCTCATTTGGGGCACTTCCTTTATTTTGATCAAAAAAGGATTGGTGTCTTTCCAGCCCGTGCAAGTGGCTTGCCTGCGCATGTCCTTTTCGGCCTTGGCTTTTTTGCCTTATTTGCTCATCAAAAGAAAGGTTTTTGTATGGTCGCGACTGCCCCTACTCACCTTGATTGGCATCATGAGCAGCGCATTTCCGGCTATTTTATTTGCTACCGCACAGACCAAAATCAGCAGCGCCACCGCAGGCGTCATGAATTCCCTGACGCCCCTTTTCACCCTGGTCATTGCGGTTTTTTTGTTCAAAAACAAGGTGAGATCAGTGCAGGTGATGGGTATTTTGCTGGGCTTGGTAGGGGCTGCTACCTTGGTATGGTCCAGCCGCAATCCTGGGGCGAGTGGCACCACCCAAGCGGTTTATGCCTTATTGTTGGTCATTTCATCCATTTGCTACGCTACGGGCAACAACATCATTGCGTCCCGCTTACGCGATGTACCTTCAATCATGATCAGCGCAGGCTCTTTTGGTGTAGTGGGCATCCCGATGGTGCTCTATTTATTTTTTGGCACCGATTTTTTTCAACGGGTAGCGAGTCATCCACAAGCCTGGAATTCGCTGGGGGCCATATTGATCTTGTCTTGGATGGGTACGGTTTTGGCCACCATTTTGTACTTTCATTTGATCCAAAAAACCTCAGCCGTATTTGGTGCTACCGTGGCCTACCTCATGCCGATTGTGGCAATGGGCTGGGGGGTATTGGATGGCGAAACGATTGGCGTTTGGCATTTCCTGGGCATGGGTTTGATTTTGGGCGGGGTTTATTTGAGCCGAGGGAGGAAGGAATAAAAAGGGGGATTTATTTCGGACCAATCATCAACTCAGCCTCCAATCGTCGACATTGATTCTCCTACTGGAATCCCGAAGTTGCGGTTTTTTTCCGCCTCCCAACCATCTTTGGCGCGATTGCCTAGAGCCTCCAGAAAAGTGTCCCGGATTTGGGCGTCGCTGGCTTCAGCGCGCATTAGGTCGCGCACGTTGAATACGCCGCTATCGTACAAGCAAGTTTTGAGCATACCTTGTGGGGTAATGCGAATGCGGTTGCAAGACCCACAAAAAGTGCGGGTATAAGCCGCAATGATGCCAATATTACCCTTGAAACCTGGAACCCGGTAGTGGTAAGCCGTAGAATTGGGTGGATCGGGCAGCTTTTCTAAGGAGGGAAAATGAGCTTGTAGGTGTTCCAAAATGGCGCGGTGGTGCCAGTTGAGCACCTGGTAATGGCTACCCTCACCGTTAAAAGGCATTTCCTCAATGAAGCGCACACTGACTGGATAGCGCTCAGTCAGCTCTACCATCGGCACCAGATCGTCGATGTTTTTGCCTTCCATCACCACAGCGTTGATTTTGGTATCAATGCCATGTTCCACTAGGGCATGAAAAGTGTCCATTACCGCCTTGAATTCATTGCGGCGGGTAATTTCCCAAAAACGCTTTTCGTCAAGGGTGTCCAAACTGAGGTTGATGGAGCGGATGCCCAAGACTTTCAGTTCTGGTACCAAGGAAGCGGTGGTGGTGCCGTTGGTAGTGATGTGAATCTGGCGCAGACCTGGCGTTTGGCTGATATTGCGCAAAAAATCCATCATGTCGCGCCTTACAAAAGGCTCGCCGCCCGTGATGCGCAGTTTTTCAATACCCATGCTGGCCAGCAGACGCACCAGGCGCAGCATTTCTTCGTAGCTGAGCAGCTCTTGTTTGGGCACGTAATCAATCCCTTCTTCTGGCATGCAGTAAAAACAACGCAGATTGCAGCGGTCGGTTACAGCCAGCCGCACATAATTGATCAGGCGTTGGTGGTTGTCGTAAAGCATGGATGATGGATTGTTGTAGCATTTCAACGCCTAAGGTAGGGATTTGGTTGGGTACTCAATACACCGACTCTACAATCTTGCGAATGATGGCTGAATCACCCATCGTATAATAATGAAGACATGGAACACCCGCCGCTTTGAGTTCCTTCGATTGCTCAGTGCACCATTCTACGCCTATTTGGGCGCGGGCTTCGGGGGTGATGGCTTTTGAAAATTCTTTCACCAAAGCCTCCGGCAAGTTAATGAAGAAGTGTCGCGGAATGGAATTGAGCTGATATTGCTTGGTGATGGGTTTTAAACCCGGTACAATCGGCACATTGATACCTGCTTTGCGGCATGCATCCACGTAGGCGAAGTAGTTTTTGTTGTCGAAAAACATTTGAGTCACGATGTAATCCGCGCCTGCATCTACCTTGGCCTTGGTCCAGGTGAGGTCGAATTCCATGTTTGGTGCCTCGAAGTGTTTTTCGGGATAACCTGCGATGCCAATGCAAAATTCAGTTTGTAAGCCATTTTCGATATTGGAATCGAGGTACTTGCCCTCGTTCATGTCTTTGATTTGCTTCACCAAATCGAGGGCGTAGTGGTGGCCACCAGCTTCGGGCTCAAATTTGCTCTCAAACTGCCGGGCGTCCCCGCGCAAAGCCAGGACGTTTTGCACGTTCAGAAAGTTGAGGTCGATCAGGGCATCCTCGGTTTGCTCACGGGTGAAGCCCCCACAAAGCAAGTGTGGCACTGCATCTACACCATAACGGTTCATGATGGCCGCACAAATACCTACTGTACCGGGGCGCTTGCGAATGGCAACTTTTTCGTAAAAACCAGCTGGGTTTTGTTTGTACAAAAACTCCTCGCGGTGGTAAGTTACGTCCACAAACGGAGGTTTGAACTCCATCAGCGGGTCCAAAATTTTGAAAATATCCTGCATTCTTCCACCCTTCAAAGGCGGAAGAATTTCAAATGAAATAAGGGTATTGTCCTGGGCTTTTCCAAAATATTCAGTGACCTTCATGGCTCGTTTAGGTTAGGGAGCGTAAAACATAAGGTGGACGATTTAAGTTTAGTGAAAAAAGAAAAGCAACGGAATGAAAAGGAGTTGTGTTCTTTTTTGCTAAACCTCGAAAACAAGTATCTCCACCTTATTTTAGCTCAAATACTCAAAGCGGGCGCAAAGCTAGTGAATCAGGAGCAATTTTAGAGTCAGATTTCACAAATCCTTCTCAAGCGTGCTCTTCCAGCAAGTTGGTCAGCGTATGGGCCGTTTGCATGCCCGCTGCCCGCCAGAGTATTTCGCCATTTTTGAACAAAACAAAGGTAGGTACGGCCTGGATGCCCATTTTTTCGGCTAGGGCTTGGTTGGCGTCGATGTCGATTTTGACAATCTTGCCTTTGTCGCCAACTTTGGCTACTACTTCGTCCAGGATTGGGGCCATTGCCTTGCAGGGGCCGCACCAAGTTGCCGTGAAATCAACCAATACTGGAGTACTGCCGTTGATCAGGTCGCTGAATTTCATTTTTTGTTCCATGTTCTGATTCTTTTTGGGCCGAAATGTGAGTGGGGTAAGTTTTATCTTCAATGTAAAAACTGCATCAAGGTAAAATAGGTTGCAAATAACAAGGTGCCAATCTGATTTTCTTGTCTCAGGGCGGACATTCAGAATATTGGTTTGCTTTTACGAAATCAGGCGATAAAAACTAACTTGCCTCAAAAATCCTTGGCATGTCGTCAGCCCATCCATTCATTTCTTACCAGACCCAACATTTTTCGAAAGCAGAAAGCCTAGAGCGCAGTCGGGATTTTTACCACTACGCCAATCAACGCCGCACGGTCCGCGACTTTTCGGACCAGGCTGTCGAGCGGGAAGTCATCGAAAATATCCTCCTTACGGCTTCGACGGCTCCATCAGGCGCGCACAAACAACCCTGGACTTTTTGTGTGGTGAGCGATCTGGCTTTGAAAAAACAAATCCGTGAAGCAGCAGAAAAAGAAGAGTATGAAAGTTATCACGGTCGCATGAGCACCGAATGGTTGAGCGATTTAGCGCCCCTGGGTACCGATTGGCACAAACCTTTTCTGGAAATCGCACCTTATTTAATTGTTGTTTTCCGCAAGGCTTATGACTTTGGAGCAGACCAAAAGCAGCACAAAAATTATTACGTCAACGAATCGGTAGGCATCGCTTGTGGGATTTTGTTGGCGGCCATTCACCAGGCTGGGTTGGTGGCATTGACGCATACTCCCAGCCCAATGAATTTTTTGCAAAAAATATTGAATCGGCCTGAAAATGAACGGCCTTTTCTCTTGGTCCCGGTCGGTTATCCGGCAGTTGATGCTCAAGTGCCAGACTTGCAACGCAAGGGACTGGATGAGATCGCGGTGTTTTATTGAGCGTCACTTGCTAAAAACCCCGTCCACCGTTCGCCAAATATCCAGCGGATTGCCATCTTGCAAGGCTTCGGGCAAGATACTTTGCGGGAAGTTTTGGTAAGAAACCGGACGGGCCCAGCGCTTGATGGCGTCCGAACCAACTGAAGTAAAGCGGCTGTCGGTAGTAGCTGGAAAAGGCCCGCCGTGGGTCATGGAAGCCACCACTTCTACACCTGTAGGCACCCCGTTGACGATCACCCGGCCTGCTATTTCCGTGGCGCTTTGGACCAGGGCTGGGTTTTTTTGCAGGTCAGCTTCTGTTGCCATCAAAGTGAGGGTCAGTTGGCCTTCAAGGGCTTGTAAAACCTGGCCCAACTCCGCAGCATCTTTACATTTGATAATCAATGCATAAGGGCCAAAAACCTCTTCGTGCAAAGTAGGATTTTGCATGAAAGTCTCCGCATCAACCAAGGCCAAAGCAGCTTTGGGTTGGATACCGCTCACCTCAGCTGCGGTTTGCCCCAAGAGGCCCAAACCAGGCTGGGCGAGGGCTTTTTCCAAGCCCACTGTATAATTTTTGTGAATACCCGCGTGCAACATCGGCGCAACCCCAATGCTGGGCACTTCGCCGGCCCAGGTGCGGATAAAATGGTCCATCGCTTCGCCATCTACTCCCAACACAATGCCGGGTTTGGTGCAAAACTGTCCCATGCCCAGGGTGGCACTGGCAGCCAGTTGCTTGGCCAGGCTTTCGGCTTCCTGCTCCAGTTTTTCAGGCATCAACACCACCGGGTTCAAGCTGCCCATTTCAGCAAAAACGGGGATTGGCACTTTCCGATTGCGGGCGTATTCCACTAGGGCCATCCCGCCGTGCAAAGAGCCTGTAAAAGCTACGCCTTTGGTTTCAGGGTGCTCAACCAGGGCCTGACCCAAGGCAAAATCGCTGCCTGCAATATGTTGTACGACATGAGTTGGCAAATTGCAAGCCTGGGCCGCTTTTTGCATGGCCCCAAATACCATCGCCGAAGTGTCGGGATGCCCCGGATGCCCTTTGATCACCACTGGGCAACCCGCAGCCAAAGCAGAAGCAGTATCACCTCCCGCCGTAGAAAATGCAAAAGGGAAATTGCTGGCTCCAAACACCACCACTGGCCCCATCGGCACCAGCATTTTGCGTAAGTCTGGCCGAGGCGGGGTGCGCTCAGGTTGGGCACTGTCGATCACCGCCTCCACCCAAGAGCCTTCACGCAACAGGTTTGCAAAGAGCTTGAGTTGATTGACCGTGCGGCCACGCTCACCCAATAATCGCGCTTCTGGCAAGTTAGATTCGCGCATGGCAGTTTGGATCAAATCGGGGCCAAGTGCTTCGATCTCTACTCCGATTTTTTCCAAAAATTCGGCCCTTTGTATGGGTGTTGTGTTGCGGTAAGTAGGGAAAACCGCAGCAGCCTGCACCATTGTATTGTGAACTTCCATGTGGATATAAGTTTGGGTGGACTGATGTTATAGGATAGGCAACACTGGGCGGGTAGCCAAACCATGTGCAATAATGCCCATGACTCGCTCGCGCTCGGCACCAGTCAAGGGCAAACGGGGAGCACGCACGTGTTCGGATCCAATGCCTGTGGCTTGTTCGGCAAGTTTGATGTATTGAACAAGTTTGGGATGAATATCCAGTTCGAGCAGGGGCAAAAACCAGCGGTAAATGGGCAAAGCCTCTTGGTAGCGACCAGCTTTAACGAGTTTTACGATCGTCACTGTTTCGGCAGGGAAGGCGCAAACCAAGCCCGCTACCAGGCCATTGGCCCCCATTAGCAATTCTTCCATCGTGAGGGTGTCTACGCCGCACAGGATGCTGAGGCGCGAACCAAAACGGTTGATCAGGCGCGTGACGTTGGATACATCGCGGGTCGATTCTTTGACGGCCTGGATATTGGGTTCCTCGATCAGCTCGGCAAACATGTCAAGCGTGACTTCAATTTTGTAATCTACTGGATTGTTGTAAATCATGATTGGCAGGTCCACAGCTTGGGCTACAGTGCGAAAAAAAGTGGTGGTTTCGTGGTCGTCGGCCTTGTAGCGCATCGGGGGCAGCAACATCAGGCCATCGGCACCCCAAGTTTGGGCCAATTGTGCCTGGCGAATGGCCTCACGGGTCGAGCCCTCTGCAATGTTGAGGATGGTGGGCACTTTTCCTGCCACTCTTTCAACCGTGTATTTCAGGAGTTTTTCTTTTTCGTCCTGGGTAATGGTGCTGGCTTCGCCCAGAGAACCTCCAAGGATGATGCCACTGACTCCAGCAGCCAATTGTGCATCAAGGTTTTTGCCAACCAAGGGCAAATCGAGTTCGTCCTGAGCGGTAAACTTGGTCGTTACGGCAGGGAAGACACCTTCCCAAACAAAAGGAATCATAGGTTTTATTGGTTTGCCAACAAAGTATTTGAGCTAAATTAAACTGGACTTATTTTGCTTTTGAGGTTGAGTAAAAAAAGAACACAACTTCCGTTCATCCAGTTGCTTTTCTTTTTTCACTCAACCCAAATCCGTCCACCTTATTTTTTTACGCTCCCAAAGCTAATGTTTTAAATTCATCGTGCAATCCGAAGTGAAAAAAGAAACCAGCCTTTGCCTATTTTTGCAGCGAAAATTACTGCCATGAGAAATTCTATCGCCCTAGTATTTATTTTGCTGCTTTGTTGTCCTCTTTTAGCCCAAAACCGCATTGAAAAATGTGCAAGCCGTTACCTTGAATCCATCCGAAATAAAGAGGCTGAACTCACTGCTTTTTTTCTCGACATGCCCAAAGGTGGTGACCTTCACCACCATTTTGCAGGATCCGTATATGCCGAAAGCTTTGCTACTTTGGCTGTTTTGAGGCAAATGTGGCTCCACACTGCTACGCTAAAACTTGCCAATCAGCCTGGGACCGAGAGTGATTGGGTAAAAATCAGCGACTTGCAAAAATCAGGCACTTGGCCCGACTACCGCGATCGGCTTTTGCGCTTGTGGTCGGTTATGGACTTTCAGGCCGCAGAGAACAAACCTTCCTATGCACAGTTTTTCAACTCTTTTGGTCACTTTGGCCAAGTTGAAGATGACCTAGATGGCGGACTTTTGGAACTGAAAAAACGAGCCAAAGCCGAAAAAGTAGCCTACCTCGAAACCATGATGAAGCGGGTAAACTGCGGCCCTTTGCCCGAAAAATACAAAACGTACACAGCCCTTTTACAAAATTTGGCTCGCAATAACGAATCCGCAGCCTTGGACACCTTGCGCAGTTTATATCGTCAATTACGGACCCCTGGGCTCGAAAACTGTGTCCGCGATTTCAATGCCAATTTGAATGAGCGGCACCAGCGCCTTGGCATTGACGATGAAGAATTTACCCTGCGTTACCAAACCTATGTTTTGCGCATCAACGACCCCATGTTTTTATATCGGCAGCTGATCGCTTCATTTTTGGCAGCAGAATGGAGTCCCTTGGTGGTGGGAGTCAACATTGTTGCGCCTGAGCACGATGAGATTTCGATGAGCAATTACCAATTGCACATGTTGATGTTTAGGGTATGCACTGAATTTCATCCGACCGTGAAAAAGAGTTTGCACGCTGGTGAATTGACGCTGGGCTTGGTCAAGCCCGAAGACCTACATTGGCACATTACTTCAGCAGTGCAGACCGCAGGTGCAAATCGCATTGGGCATGGCGTAGACCTGGCGCATGAATTGAACAGCGGTGTTTTGCTACGCCAAATGGCTCAGCAAGGCATTGCAGTAGAGATCAACCTGAGTAGCAATGCTTTTATCTTAGGCATAAAAGGTTCTGCACATCCGATCAGCATGTACCTTCGAGCAGGGGTGCCCTTGGTCATCAGCACCGACGATGCTGGTGTTTTGCGCAGCAACCATACTGCTCAATTTGTGCAGTTGGCGCAGCAATACCCCCAAATCACTTACGCTGAGACAAAGAAAATGGTGTTCAACAGCATCCAGTACAGTTTTCTGGACGAAGTAGAAAAGCAGAGCTTGTTGCAAAACCTTGCTGTGGATTTTCAGGTTTTCGAGGCGAAATGGGGCGAAAATGCCCATCGACTCAAGCGGAACGAGGCAGTGAAAAGTAAAAAGTAGCCCCGCTGCCCGAATCGCTGTGAGCCCAGATGCGACCCCCATTTTTTTCGATAAAATCTTTGCAAAGGATCAATCCCAGTCCCACACCTTTTTCGTTTCTGGTGCCTGGAGTAGAGCTTACTTTGTCAAAAAGCTTGCTCATTCGTTCCCTTGAAATTCCTCCTCCTTGGTCTTTTATCGAAAGGATCACTTCTTCTAATTTCACTTCGTGCTGAACGGAAACCCTTTTCCCTTGTGGGCTGAACTTCAGGGCGTTATCAATCAAGTTTTTCAAAACCAAGCCGACCATTTCTTTGTCGGCAAAAACCGTAAGTGAAATGGGCACACTGTCGTAAGCCAATTCTACAGCTTTGTCGCGTGCCTGAGACTTCAGTTGGCTAATGCTTTCTAAAGCCAGGTTTTGGAGGTCGAAGCTTTCGCGTTGAACTTGTACACCCTCCAACTGACTATGTGCCCAACTCAAGAGATTTTCTACCAGGTAATTGGTAGTGCTTACATTTTTGGCCAATTGTGGAATCAATGCTTTGAACTCCTCGTTGCTGTAATCGCCTTCATTGACCAGTTTCAGAATATCCTGTAACAGGCTCAAAGGCTTGCGCAAGTCTTGTGAAACGATCGAAAAAATCCGTGTTTTTACGCTATTCAGCTCCTCTAACTCGGTATTTTTTTGTTCCAGTTCGGCCTGTTGTCGCGAAATTTCTTCCGTCTTAGCATTTAATTGTTGTAAGGCGCGGTCCTTGGTTTGACGGCTGCGCTGGGTAAAGTAAATGGTAGCGCCACTCAAAAGCAGCGCCAGGATCAGAATCGCAGTCCACCAGCGTTGTTGTTGGATGCGTTTTTCACTAATCAAATCCCTGCGCTCTTGCTGTAGTTTGAGTTCCTTTTCCCTTTGTTCAAATTCGAATCCGGCTTCTAATTCGGCTAGCCGGCGCTCATTTTCTTGGTTGAAAAGACTGTCCTTAAATTCGGTATTGATTTCTTTGAATTCCAGTGATTTGGCAAAATTCCCCTGGCGTTTATATATTTTGTACAAGACATCTGCGGCCTGTTGCGCTTCTTCCAAACGTTGGTTGTCGTTGGCAATTTTAAAGCTGCTTTCAGCTAGTGACAAGGCGCTTTGAACATTTCCACTTTCCAAGGACATTTCAGCCAGGTTCACTTTTACCAAAGCCTGGATGTTTAAGTTTTTACTACGCTCAGCATACTCCAAGCTTTTTTGGAAATAAACCCTGGCTTTTTCCGGGTTATTCAACTTGCGATAGGCCAATCCCATGGCGTGATAATCGCGCGCCAAAAAGCTGATTCTCGTGAGGCGGGTATTGATTTCAATAGCTGTTGGGATGTATTCAAGTGCTTTTTTGTATTGGTCTTGTTCCAAAAAATTTAAGCCCAAATTGGTATGAATCAAGGCCAGTTCATTTGCGAACCCCTCTTTTTTGGCGATGGCTAGCCCCTGAAATAAATACTCATTTGATTTTTGATATTGTTTCAAGTGCCGAAAAGAAACACCAAGATTATTGAAGCATACGCAGATGCCTTGGGGATTTTTCAGCTGTTGCTCAATCAGCAAAGCCTTCATAAAATAGTTGATGGCTTTGTTTTGTTTACTCAAGTAACCATAAACAGCACCAATGCGACGAGTAGCAAGCGCCTGACCAGCCAAATCACCAGCTGCATCGCTAGTTTGCACGGCTTGGTCAAGGGTTTCCAAGGCTTGATCAATTTCACCCTTCGAGTACAGCGAAATCCCAATGATTTGCAGGGCTTCTCCCTGGCCCTTGGTGTAGTTCAAGGTTTGAGCGAGGCGGTAAGCGCGGTTGGCGAGCAACTGGCAACTGTCTTGATTAAAGAAACTGTAAGCGTTGGCACATTCGTTGAGTAAGCGTACAAAGCTGGTGTCTTTGCGATTGCCTGCTTTGCGATCCAATTTTTTGATTGCCAGGGACAAACTATCTGCCAGCTTTTGTTGAGCAGCGAGCCCTGATACAAAAGCACAGAAAATTCCGAGCACAATCAATTTACGAATCATGGTAGTGCGGTACAGGGTTCTAAATAGATTTTTTGGGGTGAAATTGGAATAGGATGGGCTTTTGCTTTTTTAAGCAGTAAAAATAAACCTGAATGTGATTGTAAGTTCTTTTCGCCTACAAATTACATCATTTTCTGGTAAAAACTTGGTCTAGACGATTACTACAAATCAACTATTTCAAGTTGCTTGATGGTTTGTTCAAACCACTTCACTGGAGCCTGCGTTTTGTCACCAGTACGGGTGTCGCACTTGAAAAACAAATAGTACAACTGAACATTGCTTTCGATGCGCCGAAGTAATTTTTGAAACCGCGCCTGCCCCTGTTCATGCTGGTGATAGAGGTGCTCCATGCGCCAAGAATAATAAGCTTCATCGTGCAATTCTGTGATGTCTAAAATCACTTGGTCATCACAATAGTTTTGTAAAAATTGGCGAGCCAAAACGCTATGGTGCCGGGTCCAATCCCGCGGAGAACCTTTGTGTTCAATGTTTTTGAAGGTATCATGGACATAGGCAATGACTCGTAGCCGGTAGCGGTCATTAGCCGATAGGCTGAGCCGGTCAACATTGTCCAGTACCTCAATTACGTGTTTATACACTTCTCCTTCGGGATGCCCATAGCGAGGTGATCCCCACATCAGGCCTTCCTGAAAGGCTGGGATACTCAACAACTCGAACTCCAGCGGATTTTCGGGTTGCAACTCACTATAAAAATCAACTTCAGGAGCAAAGCTGGTCAGCATGGATGCATCAAACTTTTGTGTGGCAAAGATAGGGCTTTCCTGGGCAAGACTAGTCATTGATGATAAAAATTGCGTGGAGTTTATGGGGCTTACTTTTTTTGACATTACAATGTGCAACCAAGCTACTCAGATGTGTGTTAAAATGCTGTTAAATGGGCTTAAACCCGTAACAAGAGGTTAAAAAAATGGGTTTTTAAATCAAAGTGTCGGAGTTTCGTCACATTTGAGTTGACCCGCTTCATTTTTGGCCTTAACTTGAAGGTGATTTTACAACAAAAACCAACAACTCATCATGAAAAATTGGCTTGCTCTTGTTCTTTCAGGAATCATCGGTGGGGTCGTAACCCTGGCCGGAGCACAGTATTTCATCAATCGTCAAGCACCTCAGCAAGATACACCTCTTGCGATAGCCCGTCAGGTCAACCAAACCCGTGCGGTAGTAAGCAGTGTCCCGTTCGACTTCGTTGCTGCCGCTCAAAAGGCCACCCCCTCGGTGGTCAACATCAATACCAAGGTGGCCCGTAGCAACCGAGAGATGGGTTTTCCTTTTTTCAATCGAGGTGGAGAATCGCCCTATGGTGAAGGTGCTGGTTCTGGTGTGATTTACAGCGAAAACGGTTACATCATAACCAATAACCATGTAATCGAAAACGCCAGTGAAATCACTGTTACCACCAACGACAATCGCAAATTCAAAGCTGAACTGATCGGTACGTACAAGAATACCGATCTGGCCGTATTGAAAATAGATGCATCAGGTCTTATCCCTGCCGAATTGGGCAATTCTGATGAGGTGCAGATCGGTCAATGGGTTTTGGCAGTGGGCAATCCACTGGAGCTGGCTTCTACCGTTACCGCTGGTATCGTGAGTGCCAAAGGTCGCAACATTGAACTGTTGGGCAGGGGTGCAGCTATCGAAGCTTTCATCCAAACCGACGCCGCCGTAAACCCTGGCAACAGTGGTGGGGCCCTGATGGACGCAACCGGCAAATTGGTGGGCATCAATACTGCCATTGCCACCCGTACGGGCTATTTTCAAGGCTACAGTTTTGCCATTCCGGTGAATCTGGTGCGCAGGGTAGTAGACGACATCATCAAGTTCGGAGATTACAAGCGTCCTTTCCTAGGGGTTGAAATCGCGGATTTGGACAGCGAATTGGCCAAAGAACTCAATGTGGAAGCCAGCCAGGGGGTGGTCATCGCCCGTGTAGAACCCGGTGGCTCCGCTGATTACGCAGGTCTGATGAGCGATGACGTGGTCGTAGGCATTGACGGCCTGGACGTGAAATCCATGCCCCAACTGCAAGAAGTGATTGGTCGCGCCAAAGTGGGCGATACCGTCGTGCTGAAAGTATTGCGCAAGTCCAAAACGTTGAGCATCCCTGTCAAACTGAAAGAAAAGAAAGAAACAGATAAATAAGGCTGGCTTGGACAAGCCGCTGGTATCCGCAGCGGCTTGTTTAAAGTTGGTTTTTCGTTTTGTTTTGAGGCGTCTGTCCTGTTTTTGGGGCAGACGTTTTTTTTCAAGGGCGTCCTGTATTTAAATTAACGTGAGTTGTTCAGGTTTGTTTGGTATGTTTTTTGACATACGAGTAGATGACATACGGTAGATGATTTATAGGCTCGCTGGAGAGATTTGTCGTGATTTAGATTATCATTTGCACGGTTTGAGATTTTTGAAATTTTTAATTGATAAAACTTTGCCTGTTCTCTGGAATAAACCCTTGAAACCAATCTTTTACTCAGCATTCGTAAGTTCTCAATCCACTGAAGATCCATTTACGCGTTACAAACGCATGTAAGATGGTTCCGGTCAGAGACCGTGAACCAACGTCAATTGAGCGTTGTGCTGGTGTCGGGTCTCCTGACCGACACCGGTCTTGCGCACGTTTGTAACGTACTTACGAGAACTTGTCATTGTTGCCCACACAAAGAAAGTTACTTGCTGAAATGCGGGTTGAGAACTTACCCAATTCATGTTAAATTAAGGTATTACCAGCTTGTTTTTGAATTAACTCTGCGATTCCAGCCCCAAGTCATTCTTTTCAAACCCTCAACTTGTCAACTATTCACTACCACCCTCACCCCTTCACCACCTGCACCAATAAATTCTGACAGATTTTCTTCGATAAAGTAGTCTCCTGCCCACTTTGCAAGCGGATATGCATGGATTCATCGTAGTCAAAAAGCCCCAAAACCTCCAAGCGGGCACCAAGGCTAAGGCTTTGCTGGTCGAGGTATTGCAAAAAAGCGGGGGAATGGTCTTGCACCCCCACCACCACCAGTTTTTCGCCGACCTGGCTTTCGGCCAAGGGGGCCTGCTTGCGAAACAAGAAATTGCCCTCTGCATCGGGAATGGGGTCGCCGTGGGGATCGAAACGAGGATGCCCAAGGTAAGAATCTAGTCGAGCCACCAGTTCTTCCGACTTGATGTGTTCCAGTTGTTCGGCAATGTCATGCACTTCGTCCCAAGAAAAGCCCAGTTTTTCTACCAGAAAAACCTCCCACAAGCGGTGTTTGCGCACCAATAGGGTAGCAACGCTGCGACCTTGAGGGGTGAGCGACACCCCCCGGCGGTTTTCGTGCAGTACCAGTCCCTTGCTTTTCAGGCGCAGGATCATGTCTGTTACCGAAGCAGCACTGGTTTGCATGTGCGCAGCAATGGCATTTGTACTGGCCCGCTCTTCATCTTGTCCGGTGATCTGGTAAATCGCCTTCAAGTAATTTTCTTCGGTTTGGGAGATATTTTCCATGCTGTAGTGGGGAGAAAGTTCAAATGATTGTCTATCTCCAGCACAAATTAAAGGAAATTCAGTCGATTCATCAAACCTGGGCGGTGGGCCCGGCTGATTGGGATCACCGCATCGCTGATCACTAGTGTGTTTTCCTCGATGTCTTTAATCTGGTCAATATTGATGATGAAGGTGCGGTGAACTTTCACAAAACGAGGATCCTGCAATTTGGCATCAATACTTTTCAAAGTACTGTATATAATGTAGTTGGCACTTTTGGCACGGATGCGCACATAGTCGCCAATGTTTTCGAAATACAAAATGTCATCATAACTGATGCGAACGTAGCGGCCATCGTGTTTGACATATATGTCTTTGGTTTGAGACTTATAGGCTTGAATTGCTTTTTCGGCTTCCTGTACTTTTTCGATGGCGAGTTGGAAACGGGGCAGAACTACTGGTTTTTTCAAATAGTCGATCACCTGGTGTTCAAATGCCTCAAAGGCGTATTCTATCCTTGATGAAGTGATTACCACATAAGGCGAAGTAGTCAATTGGCCCAAAAACTCAATCCCAGTCATTTCTGGCATTTCAATATCCAGAAAAATCAAATCGATGGGTTCTTCTTCCAAGTAGGCAAGGGCTTCTATCGCTGAATCACATAACTTTACCACTTGCAGGTCTTCTATTTTGCTGCATAGATTTTGCATGGCCGTGCGGGCCATCACATCATCGTCTACAATCAAACAACGCAGGCTCATTGATGGGATGTTGGGCGAGTGACAGAATAGGGTAATGTTGAAGTAAAGTCTAAACTTTTGCAACTTATTTGCCTTCGAGGATCATCACTTGAAGGCAAATCAAAGGTAAGCCAAGAATGGAGAAATAATTGAGGATAGGGAGAAAACCAAGGAATTTGTCGAAGAAGTAAGTACAAAAAAAAGTTGCCCGCCTTTGCGCCGTTTCACCGGCCGAAAGTGGGCAACCAAACTTCCTATTCCCAAAACCCTTGACAGAACGCTTTTGGCGTTCGTTGCCAAGAATATTTTATAGTTGAAGCAACTGTTGTTGCATTGACTATGCTTATTGTAAAATCGAACTGCATCAAAGCCTTTCGCTAACACAAATATAGCGCCTCGAAACATGAGTTGGGTGGGATTTTCTGTTTTTGGGCATGAAAGCCCTGATTTTGGTAAAAAAGCAGGGTTTTTTGGAACACTTCCTTTAAGCACCAGTTTTTACGGCGTTCTACTGGCTTTAATGTAGCGCAAAATTTTTGATTTGTTTGAACGAATTTTGAAAAAATTGGTAGAAACTTAGCTTAAGGAGCGTAAAATAATAAGGCAACCGAGTTTGGGTTCAGTGAAAAAAGAACTAAAAATTTAGCCTCGCGCTTTCGACACAAAAAAGCAGGCCATTTTGGGTCTATCAAGCCATTTTTTGGGAGTCGATGCCCAGCATCGGCGCAAAAGAATGGCGAAGAAGGGGCAGAAAGTGACCTTTTTTGGCCGAAATGCGAGCAGGAAAAGCTTTTACAAAAATCGGCTTAATCGGTTAGCAACGGTTCAAAAATAAACCTTTCCAATTTTTCAATTGCTAGTGGAACGCGAACGAAATAATAGCCCATTATCAACGCGATTTTTTTGTCTAAATCAGAATTTGCAGGATTCCAGAATTACTTACGTGGTGTTGACCAAAACCAGAATTTGAAAGAATTAGAGAATTGTCACGCTTCGCGTGAGAGCGCGATACACACCGTCTAAGCCCAGATAATGGAGGCACGACGGGTAGAATTTTCACCAAGAATATAGACATTTATTTGTCGGGTAGGTAGGCCCCTTACGGTGCTTTCCCCCCAAAGAACTGTACGTGAAACTTTCGCTTCATACAGCTCAAAAGTTCAGCACCTCGCTCCGATTGCAGTTAGGAGGACACGGCAGCGTTCTTAGTGAACGAGAACCCGTTTAGAGGAACACTGGGATGAAGCATGACTAAGTTATCCACGGTATCTTTTCCGCCATGAATGCGTTGGGTAATGTGGTGAAAGTGCCAGCCTGATTTGAGGTCGATCAGTCCATTACAATACGGACAGCGTAACTGTTGTCGGTTGAAGATATAGCGTAACTGTTGTCGGCCATGCCATTTAGCCATCATTTTTCGCTGCACTCTTAACTCGAAGTAAGGTTCGTCGCTCGGTTCATAAATATTAGCCTTGCTGTCGATCTTGGTGTGTCTTTGGATGGGGATTGAAGCCACGTGAAAAAGTGTAACTTGATGTTGCGTTTCTTCGTCAGTACCAAAAAACAGCCAATCTCTGCCCTCAATTCGAGTAAAATAGCGATTTTTAATCCACATGACATTCTTTTTTCCAGAGTGCCTGCGTTATATAGATCCGACGTACTGCTTTGGCTTAGTAGCCTTTTAAGCGTAGTTGATGGACCGCTCTTTGCTTGGCAGGAGCCGTTGGCCAAGTTTGGCCGTCGATCCCTGCGGTGTGTTTTCCTTGGTTCTCGGTCACTCGTCTTACCGCCAGTAGCTTTGCTGGCTGTCACTGCCTTTGCGATACGGATTTGAAGGGATTTTACAGTATGGTTGACCACACCCCAGTCGATGTAGTGCCACCACAGGTTGTCTGCACCAGCCGCATTAATGCCTTTGAGCAAGTATTGATCAGGTATGCTTTGGACACTATCCATGTGCTTGCTGGTTTTGCTAAAATCTGCTGTCTTCTCCTCTCGCACTGTACGTTTAACGGAAGTGGGCAGCCTTTCGACTCATCATCATCTACACAGTTCATCAAGTAACTTCATGTCACACTGTTCCTGATCCACTAGTGGTCCAAATTGTAAATCCGCCCCAAGTTCCACGGGCTCTTTGTCTGCGTAGCTGCGTTGTTCGTCGGTCAAATAGTCCACTATTTTCCCTCCTCTCACCTTGCTATGAAGCCAAATAGCCAACCGGAACCTAGGGGTTATTTGTAATTCGTACCACTAGTCACGTTCTCAGCTTGCCATATCACCTAGTAAAGCCCTTACCTCCTGCACCCCAGGCAGATGATACTGGGCGATGCTCTGTTCAGTGCCTACTTTCACCGCGAATGCATTTTTACGGGGCAAAACCCGGAAAATATCCTCATCGGTTTGATCGTCACCGATGGCCATGATGAAATCCCAAGGGCCTTCGTTGATCCAGCTGAGGCTGGCTTTGCCTTTGCTTACGCTGGCGTGTTTGATTTCCACAACCTTGTTGCCCTCCAACACTTGCAAGTCGTGGTTGGCGGTCAGGTACAAAAGGCCGTCGCGAATTTCTCTCACGCGCTTTTCTCCCAGATCTCGGTCGATGCGGCGGTAATGCCAGGCCAACGAATAATCTTTTTCTTCTACAAATGTGCCAGGGGTACGGTCCACGAGGTCATCCAAGACAGTTCGTACATCAGCTTTCCAATCGCTTGAAAGACCGGGATTGATCTTCCACTTGCCGCCCCGGCGAATCCAGACTCCGTGCTCGGCAGCCATGTCCAACCCAAGTGGCCCCAGCCATTGTTGGAGGGTCTGGTGATCGCGACCACTGTTGATGATCAACTTGGTATTGCTCATTTGGCGCAAGGCGCGCAATAAGCGCAGCAAGCCCTCGTCGGGCGACACCGCTTGTGGATCGGGGTGAAAAGACATCAAAGTACCATCATAATCCAGGATGATTAAACGGTTTTCTGCTCGGCGGAAAGCGCTCAGGAGGTTTTCGCGGTGCAAACCTTTTAGCAGCACCGTACTTTCATAGTTCTGCTGTTGTTTGATGAGTTTTTCTTGCCCCTGGATAAAACTTGTAGCCCAGCGGCGCACATTGTAATCTTTTAGGTGTTTTTGCATGCTCTCCAGGCGCCAACTTTGTTCTGTTTCGCTCATTTCTAAGGCTTGGCGAATGGCTTTGGCCATCATCGGCAAATCGTGCGGATTGACCAACAGGGCTGCACTCAACTCATTGGCTGCTCCCGCCATTTCACTGAGTACCAATACCCCTTTTTTGTCCTGTTCTTTGGCAGCGATGAACTCCTTAGCTACCAAATTCATGCCATCGCGCAAGGGGGTGATCAGGGCAATGTCAGCGACCCGGTACAAGGCACTCAATTCGTTGAAATTCAATGAGCGATACAGATATTGAATCGGCATCCAGTCAAAGGAGCCATACGTGCTGTTGATTTCCGTAACCAAGATTTCCACCTGCTGCTTAAGCTCCTGGTAGTTATCGACACTAGCCCGTGAAGGCACCGCGATCATGAGCAAAGACACCTGTCCTCGGTACTGCTGGTTTTCGGCTATAAAACGGCCAAAAGCCTGGATGCGTTGGGGGATGCCCTTGGTGTAATCGAGGCGATCTATGGAAATGATCAAGCGCCGAGTGGAGGCCAATTGCTGGATTTTGGCTGCGTCGTCATCCTGTTCGTAATTGGTTTGGGGGAAAGCGTATTTTTCATAGTCGATGCCCATTGGAAACACATCGACGTTGATCAGGCGGTTGCTGATGCGCAGCTTACCAAAATTGTGCTCATGTCCGGCGATGCGGTAAACTGCGCTCAAGAAATGGCGCATGTAGTCGAAGGTATGAAACCCGATCTGATCCGCCCCAAGGATACCCTGCAATAGCTCCTCGCGCCAGGGCAACACACGGAAAATCTCATAAGAAGGAAAAGGTATGTGTAGAAAAAAGCCAATGGATGTTTGCGGCATAGCTCGCCGAATCAAAGCAGGCAAGAGCATCAGCTGGTAGTCGTGTACCCAAACCAGGTCATCGGGCTCCAGGATTTCCAAAATAGCCCGGGCAAATTTTTGATTGACCGTTTGGTAGGCTTCCCAATACTCGTCGCGATAAGTAGTGTATTGGGTAAAGTAGTGAAAATGCGGCCAAATGGTTTTGTTGCTGAAACCGTCGTAGTAAAGTTCAATTTCTTTTTGGGTCAAAAAAACGGGTACCAAGTGGTCTTTTTTGAGTTCTTCGGTCAATACCGCCTGTTCTTTGGCTGATTCTACCTCATATCCAGGCCAACCTACCCAAGTGCGTGGCAATTCATCCCCCAAAGAACTAAGCCCTGTAGCGAGCCCCCCAGAACTAGGCTGGTACAGCAATTGGCCGTTGCTTTTCTGAACGGTGATGGGCAAACGATTGGAAACAATGAGTAGTCGTCGCATTTGGTTTGGGATGGATCTGGTTGCAAAATTGAGGTAAAACTTAGATTACTTGCTTGTTTTATGAGGAAAATAATTAGGGACTTAGAGCATGTTTAAATTTTGGAAGCTTAGTCCAAAAACGAGTCACTTTTTGACAACCCCTTTTTAGAGCGGTAGCTGGAAAATTGGAATTATGCAGCGCATATTGTGCATTTTCCTAATGACCACATTTAGAACGGTTAGGCGAAATCAGGTCGTTTTATGGCCAACAAAAAAATTAAACATGTGCTTAGTGGTCCGAATTACAAATAACCCCTAAGTTCCGGAAGTTGATCAGTTGTCAGGCTAAAGCCAGGGCGACACTCGCAATCTCCTACCAGAGAATTTGGCTTGCCGGACCAAATTTTCCTACTTTTTGGAATCAAGTCCGTTGGGCTAAGTTTTTACCTATTTTTTATCTCATCCTTTGGGGAGCCCAAAAAATAAGGTAAATGGGTTTGGGTTTAGTGAAATAAGTTAAACAACAGATTGAAAGAAAGTTGTATTTTTTTACTAAACCTCAAAAGCAGGTTCGTTTACTTTATTTTAGCTCAACTATTTATACAAAGATTTGCGTTTCAAGTGCCTTTGAAATTCTCAATGTACTTTGAGACCGCCCCTATCACGGATGCGCGGCGACCCATATTTCTCCATCCGCAAAAACCTCTTTTTTCCAAATTGGAACAGTTTCCTTCAAAGTATCAATGCAGTATTGACAGGCCTCAAATGCGGCTGCGCGATGCGGCGTGGATACGGCTATGATCACTGCAATATCGCCAATTTCAAGGATCCCCACGCGGTGATAGATGACCACATGGTGTGCCTGCCAGCGTTTTTCAGCCTCCTCGGCAATTTTGCGCATTTCGGACAGGGCCATCGGTGCATAGGCCTCAAACTCCAGGCGAATCACCGCCTTGCCTTTGGTCTGGTCGCGAACCGTGCCAATGAACACCGTGCTACCACCTGCGCCAGGGTGTGCAGCGAGGTCGATACAAGTTTGCGGATGCAAGGTTTGTTCGGTGAGGTGGAGGTGGATCATTGGGTATGCGATGTCAATGAGAGTGCTAAGATAACGCAAGTTCTCGATTGGTCTAGCTGTTCCTTTGACATACAATAGACGATAGACAACATACGATATATGATTTGTAGGCTCGCAGGGAGGAATTGAGTTTTCTGAAGTACTCGTTCCCCTGCTTGGCTTTAGACTATTTTTGAAGTCCAAGCTTAAAGCCGAAAGCCCTGAAAGTGCGAAATCTGTCAGCGATGGGTGAAGCCCATCGAAATGGTCAACGTTATATTGGAAATTCATGTTCCAAAACCCCGACCGCGAACCGTTTCAAACCTTGGCGTAAGCGGGTCCGTTACCGCCTATAAATCCGTGGCTTCGCCAGCCCCATGCGCGCCAAAAAATGCCCCATTGATACCCGCAGTACCCCGAAACCGTACTTCATGCTGCGGCGAAAATTGATCGAAGAAGCCTCCTCAAAATATTTGGTAGGACAGGTCACTTCGGCAATGTCAAAGCCCGCAAAAACGATTTGCGACAGCATTTCATTGTCAAAAACGAAGTCATCCGAATTCGCATTGAAGTTGATGCCCTCCAGTACTTGCCGGCTGAAGGCGCGGTAGCCCGTGTGGTATTCCGAAAGTTTGTAGTTGATCAACAGGTTTTGGGCAAGGGTCAAAAATCGATTGGCGATATACTTGTACATCGGCATGCCGCCCTTCAGCGCACCCATACCCAGGATGCGCGAGCCCAAAACCACCGGATAAAGGTCCTCGCCGATGATGTTGACCATCGAAGGGATCAGCTTGGGCGTGTATTGGTAATCGGGGTGCAACATGATTACGATGTCGGCCCCCAGGTCCAGGGCTTTGTTGTACAGCGATTTTTGATTGCCGCCATAACCCTTGTTTTGCTCGTGTTTGATCACATGCTGGATGCCGAGGCTCTTGGCCAGGCCAACGGTATTGTCCTTGCTCGCATCATCACACAAAACGACTTCATCCACCAAGTCAAAGGGGATTTCCCGGTAAGTTTTTTCCAGGGTGCGCTCGGCATTGTAGGCGGGCAAAACAACCACTACTTTTTTTCCTTGGTACATGGGTACGGATTAAAGCCGCAAAGGTAGCATTTGTACGGGGAAGGAAGAAAGGTTTTTGAGGGGTGAAATGACAAAAGCTTGCGGTGGGAAAAGGGCAAGGGGCACTTTTTGCTTGCTGGATTTGTTAAAAACATGGTATCTTTATTCTTCTCTGGTAAAAATACAGCCAAACCTAAACAACCATCCCACACCCATCTCCACCCTAAACCAATAAACCATGGAGCTCAGCAAAGCAGACAAAAAAGTAGCCCGCGCCATCCTCGAAAAAGGCATGCAACGGGAGTTTTAACAGGGCATAGAACGAGCCGAGGAGATACTAAAAGCCTGGCGCGATGGGACGGCGGGCACCGCACAAGACTCGTATTACATCCTCTTCAAGCACATCAAAGCATTTGACAAGGGCATCGCTCAACGCTACGATCGAATGACGGGCTCCAGGTATTTTCTCTTGGTTGGTGAGCTACTGCTTGACGGGTTGGTAGATCAAGCCGACTTAGCCCCTTTTTCCGAGCAAACAAAAGAGGACTTCAAGACATTCTTGAAAATCTATGACCACACCTAAAAAGCCCTGAAAGGGCGAGATACGTCAGCGATGGGCAACGTCCATCGAGGAAAGGGCGAGATACGTCAATGATGGGCAACGTCCATCGAGGAAAGGGCGAAATACGTCAATGATGGGCAACGCCCGTCGAAACGATAGGCAAAAAACGCGAACGGCGGACCGAGATTTTCGATCCGCCGTTCGCATTTGATATTTACCCGCCAAAATCATCGTAAGCGATGTTTTCAACAGGGACGCCCAGTGCATCGAGCATTTTTTGCACTGCCGAAAGCATCAAGGGTGGACCACAGATGTAGTATTCGATCTCCTCTGGTTCCGGGTGGTTTTTGAGGTAATTGTCCAAAAGCACTTGGTGGATGAAACCTTTGTAGCCCGTCCAATTGTCTTCGGGCAGGGGCTCCGAAAGGGCGATGTTGAACTGGAAATTCGGAAAATCCTTTTCGATCTGCCGGAAATCTTCTTCGTAAAACAACTCCTTGCCCGAACGGCCTCCGTACCAGTAACTCACCTTGCGGTCGGGGGTTTTGAGGGTATGGAACATGTGAAAGATGTGCGAACGCAAAGGAGCCATACCCGCACCACCACCAATGTAGATCATTTCACGTTTGGTGGGCTTGATGTGAAAATCACCGTAGGGGCCGGAAATGACCACTTTATCCCCCGGCTTGGCGTTGAATACGTAGGAAGAGCATACCCCTGGATTCACGGCCTGCCAGTTGTTGGCGGCACGGTCCCAGGGTGGAGTAGCCACGCGGATGTTGAGCATGATGATGTTGCCCTCCGCCGGGTGGTTGGCCATCGAATAAGCCCGAAACTGCGGATCGGGATTCTTCATTTTCAAGTCCCAGAGCTTGAACTTATCCCAGTCCTCTTGGTAGCAATCGGGTGTGCGGTCGGTCAGGCGCGGGTGTGCAGTGATGTCGATGTCTTTGAAATCGACATTTACCTCAGGCACGTCAATTTGGATGTAGCCACCAGATTCGAACTCCAGGTGCTCACCTTCCGGTAGTTTTACCACAAACTCCTTGATGAAAGTGGCCACATTGTAGTTGGACACCACCTCGCATTCCCACTTTTTGATGCCAAAAACTTCCTCTGGCACGCGGATTTTCATGTCTTGGCGCACCTTGACCTGGCAAGCCAAGCGGCGGTGTTCAGCCACATCACGACGCGAAAGGTGGTTCAACTCAGTGGGCAACACGTCGCCACCGCCCTCATCGACCCAGCACTTGCACAATGCACAAGTGCCGCCGCCGCCGCAAGCCGAAGGCAAGAACACATTGGACCCCGACAAAGCCGATAGCAAAGACGTGCCTGGCGAAACCAGCAAGGGTTTTTCGTCATCACCATTGACGAACAGTTTGACATCACCTTGGGGCACCAACTTCATTTGGGCATAAATCAACCCAAAGGTGAGCAACAAGATGATGACCGTGAACGCCACCGTGCCGTAAACAATCGGCATCACATCGAAGAGCAAAAAGAAGCTCATAAGTTGACCTTTAAATACTTGTAAAAGGTTGTTTTCCTATTTTCACAGGCTATTTATGCCTTTGAATTTTTGACTTACGATTTACAACTTACGACTTACGAAGTATTGGCTCGCTGACCGGATTCCGTGGGACCTTAAGTTTTCGATTTACGGACAAGTGTTGCCTCGAAAATTGAAATTTTAAAATCCTGAATTTGAACGGGGCTCAAAACAAGCCTGCCAATCAAATCTCAATGCGAAGCCCGCAATTAAAATGTCGTATATCGTACGTCATCTATCGTATGTCAATTACATGTACTTCGCAGGATTAATGCCCATCAGCGCCATGAATGCCAGGCCCATCAATCCCGTTAGAATAAACGTAATGCCCAAGCCACGCAATGGCGCTGGCACATCGGAATAGCGGATTTTTTCGCGGATTGCTGCCATTGCCACAATCGCCAATGCCCAGCCAATGCCCGATCCTACGCCATACACCACCGACTCAGAGAAGTTGTAAGAACGTGCCACCATGAACAAAGCTGCACCAAGGATGGCGCAGTTTACCGTGATCAGGGGCAAGAAAATCCCGAGGGCGTTGTACAAGGAAGGCGAGTACTTTTCCACCGCCATTTCCACCAATTGCACCGAGGCAGCGATGCTGGCGATGAACAGGATGAAGCGCAGGAAAGTCAGGTCAGTTTTAAAAATACCATTGGGGCCTAAAACCAACTCACTGATGATCCAGTTGATCGGCACGGTGAGCGCCAATACGAAGATCACCGCTGCCCCCAAACCAATGGCCGTTTTGACCGTTTTGGATACCGCCAGAAAAGAGCACATCCCAATGAAATAGGAAAGCACCATGTTTTCGACGAAGGCGGATTTGATGAAAATATTGAGCAAATTGTCCATTGCTACATGTTTTTACCCTTGACAAAAGGTGCTTAATCAGGAAATGTCGATCAACTTGCGGTTGCGCGAGCGTTGGATCCAAATGATGATGCCCACCAAGAAAATAGCGGAAGTAGGCAAAACCATCAAACCATTGGGCTGGTACCAACTCAGGAGCCAAGAGCTGCTGGTATTGACCAAGAATTCATCCGTAGGCCCAATGATTTTGAAGCCCGCAATGGCCCCACGACCAAAAAACTCGCGAATCACCGCCAAGGCAATCAAAATGGCACCATACCCAGCGCCATTGCCCAAGCCATCGAGGAAGGAACGCCAGGGTGGATTACCCATTGCATAAGCTTCCAAGCGGCCCATCACGATGCAGTTGGTGATGATCAAGCCAATAAATACAGACAACTGTTTCCACACCGGATAGTTGTACGCCTTTAAAACCTGCTCCACAATGGTCACCAAAAAGGCGATGACCACCAATTGCACGATCATGCGGATCTGCTTGGGAATACCCTTGCGCATGAGCGAGATCACCAGGTTGGAAAAACCCGTTACCAAGGTCACTGCCACAGCCATGATCAGCGCAGGTTTGACCATACTCGTTACTGCCAATGCCGAGCATACCCCCAGAATCTGCACAGTAATCGGGTTGTCGTCATTCATTGGGTCACTCAACAATTTCCGCTCTTTTTTTCCAAAAAGTTCGGCGGATTCTTTCTTTTCAAGTACTTCTGCCATGATGACTTGATTTTATGGTCCTGAAAAATCAGGGCCCAGTTTACTTTTTTTGCGATTCCAGGTAAGGCAAATAAACCGCCAAACCTGTTTGCATCATATCGGACACTCCTACAGAGGTAATGGTGGCTCCAGAGATGCCATCGACCTCATGCTCAGGATCTTTTGCGCCGCCTTTGATTACTTTAACAGACACATAATCCCCTTCGTTCGTGAAAATTTTTTTTCCGACAAACTGCTTGCCAAAGTTAGGATTGTCCTTGATCTCAGCGCCCAAACCAGGGGTTTCGGCGGCGTGACCAAAGGAGGTGCCCACGATGGTATTCATGTCGTCTTTCATTGCCACATAGGCCCAGATTTTGTCCCAAAGGCCATTGCCGCGCACGGCCATGAGGTAAACCTTGCCTTTTTCGCCTTTGTAAACAAAAATCGGGTAACGCCTCTCGGCTTCGGGTTTCCTTTCTTCCACCGCCAGGTCAATCGACTCCGCACTGACACCATCCACCGGGGTGCCTTCGGCGTTGATGACCACTTGCTCTACGTTTTTGTTGAACAAATCGAGGACTTGCTCGTCGCTCATCTTGTCGAGGTCTTGCCCCAATTGGTCTTTGATCGAGCCCAGCAGGTCGCGTTTTTTGTACACCGCTTCGGCTGCATCGTGGAAAGGTTTGAGGCCAATGACTGCCAGAGCCAGGCCAATCGCCACGATGAGGGTCATGATCAGGGTGTAGATGGTGATATAGCGGTTACTGTACATTTTGCATGCGTTTATTGATGTTCGACTGCAACACGAAATGGTCGATCAGTGGTGCAAAAACATTGAGGAACAAAATGGCCAACATCCAACCTTCAGGATATGCGGGGTTCATCACCCGGATGATGAGGCCAATCATGCCAATCAAGAATCCATAAATCCATTTACCCCGGTTGGTCGAAGCCGCAGTCACTGGATCAGTAGCCATGAAAGCCATTGCAAAGAGGAAACTGCCCATCGAGAAGTGCTGATACCAAGGGATGTTCATGTAAGCATCAAAATTCCAGGCGTTGAGCAACAAGCCCATAAAGGCCATACCCAAGACCATCGACACCATGATGCGCCAACTGGCAATGCCAGTCATGATTAAGGTCAAAGCACCAATGATGATGAAAGGTTTACTGGTTTCGCCAATTGAGCCAGGAATAAAGCCCCAGAACATTTGCGCAGGACTGTAGTGCGCCATGACCGCATCCCAACCGCCTTTTGAAGCCAAGGCCAAGGGAGTGGCCCCGCTGTAACCATCAATAACGGGTAAGCCTGCTTCAAACTGGCTCCAACCCAAGGACCCAAACAAGGGATTGAGCACGTTCAAGTGGAACCAACCATACTCGGCCATGCCTCCTTCGCCAGCTTTGGTCAGGCCCGCTACCCATACTTCGTCACCGGAAATGGTACCTGGGTAGGCAAAAAACACAAAAACCCGCGCCAGCAAGGCAATGTTGACCACGTTCATGCCTGTACCTCCAAAGGCCTCTTTGCCCAAGATCACCGCAAAAACGATGGACAAGGACAAAATCCAAAGGGGAATATCTGGCGGCATGATCAACGGAATCAAAGCTCCCGTGACCAGGAACCCTTCTTCCACCGCGTGTTTTTTCTTGGCGGCAAAAAGAAACTCAATGCCCAGGCCTACTACGTGGGTAACGACCCAAATGGGCAGGATTTGCACCAAGCCGTAAAACAACTTGAGGTGAAAACCTTCGAGCAGATTGTCGTCATATTTGCCCAAGGCCAGGAAGTGCTGATGGCCAATGTTCAAGGTGCCAAACAAGTAGCACAATTGCAGGGCCAAGACCACGATGACCATGGTGCGCTTCAAGTCCATGCCATCGCGGATGTGCACGCCGTCTTTGGTGACGGTCTTGGGCGTAAAGGCAAACGTAAAAAAGGCATCGTAGGCCGTATGCAGGAGGGGTGATTTCTCCTTGTCGGGCTCAATGCGTTCGAAGAATTTGATTAAAGTATCTTTCATCGCTTAGGGCGTGATTTGTCAGGTAATTACAAGCCTTCTTTTTGCATCATTTTGATGCCATCGCGTAGGATTTTCTGCAAAGGTTGCTTGGACGTGCAGGCGAATTCGCAGAGGGCTACATCCTCTTCCACCAGTTCGTGAATACCCAAACCTTGCATGCGCTCCACGTCACCTACGATGATCGATTTCATCAGGTGTTGTGGATAAACATCCATTGGAAGCAAGTTTTCGTACTGGCCTGTTACCACAAAAGCGCGTTTTTCGCCGCGTGTATTGGTATCGGGGCTGAAACGCATGTCGTGAAACAAGCTAGTCAAGTATGTTTTGGAAGCACTTGGAATAGCCTTGGAGGGCAACAACCAACCAAACATATCATAATCATCTCCTTCAGGAATAACCGTGATCTGGTCGTCGAAGGTGCCCAGGAATTGAGTTGCACTTTTTGCTTTGCCCGACAACACATCGCCCGAAATGATGCGCAGTTTGCTGCGGTCTTCAGCGATTTGTCCTTTAAGCAAGTCGGCCAAACTTGCACCTAAGTGCGTACGGATATAGCCTGGACTACTTACTTCCGAGCCGCCAAGGGCTACCACACGGGTCGTATCGTATTTTTTTTCGCCGAACAAAGTACCGATGGTAATGACTTCTTGTACTCCTAGGGTCCACACCTTTTGGCTGCCGCGAATGGGGCTGATGTGGTGGATCTGTACACCCACGTTACCAGCAGGATGTTTGCCTTTGAACCATACTTTTTCAACTCCACTTGCGTGGGTAAAAGCTGTAGAAGGTTGTTCGGCAGCATTCAAGCCCAGGTAAACCTTGCCATCCGTCAGGTGGCCCAGTACATTTAGGCCCTCTTGGAAAGCCGCCTCACGGCCTTCGACCACCAAATCAAGATTGGGAGCCAAGGGAGCGGTGTCAAATGTGGAGATGAAAATATTGACAGGTACCACTGCTGGATCAGCTACTATATTATAAGGTCGTTGCCGAATCAGTGGTATTGCGCCATATTCACAAAGGAATTCGATGATTTCACTGCGATTGGCTTTATCCAGCGCAGGTAGGTTTTTGATTTCTCGTGACTTTTGGGTTTTGTCGGCCAAAATGACCACTTCGGTAATGGCCCGCTTGTCGCCGCGATTGATGGCGATCACTTCACCACTGACCGGAGCTACGAACTTGACCTCCGGACGGGCTTTGTCAAAAAACAAAGGATCGCCAGCCAACACTGATGATCCTACTTCTACTTCCAATTTGGGCAAAGGCGAAATGCCTTGGAAATCGGGAGCTTGCAAAGCAAAAGTCTGCACCGAAGCAGACTGGACTTTGCCTCCAGGCTGGCCTTCCAGCATGATGTCATGGCCTTTTTTGAGGCTTTTGATGCTGGCTTTACCCACGAATTGTGGCTTGTCGGCAGGAAACAACTCATCGCTATCGGGCATTACCCCATAGTTGACCCCTTCTTTTTCAACCCCCAAACGGCGCGACTCCATGATCAACATGTTGTCAGATACGCGCATGATGGCCATGAACAGCAATACAACTGCCGCTGCCAACATGCCGTATAGCAGTGTATTTCCAGCACTAGCAGATGGGGTTTGGGCAAACAGTGGTACAGTGAAAAAAAGACAAAGGGCAAAAAGGACTAACCCAGTTCTGGATTTATTCATAACAAGGCTTATTTACAGCAAGGAATGAAAACGCAGTAATTTCGTCTTCCACCTCCAAATGTAAAAAAATGATTGAAATTCATGGGAATATTGGCGTAAAATTTGCTAAGGGAGCGTGAAAAAATAAGGTAAACGAGTTTGGGTCTAGTGAAAAAAGATAAACAACTGGATGAAAGGAAGTTGTGTTCTTTTTTTGCTAAACCTCAAAAGCAAAGTTGTTTAGCTTATTTTAGCTCAAATACTAACTTGTTGTTTTTACCAACTTTTTAGCGATTTATTGGCCCCCCTATTTAGGGTTTGCCGGCCAAATACTCCTTCACCCGCTCCATAAACAAGACTTGCAGGCGGCCCGTAATTGGTCCAGGTTTCCCATCGCCAATCACTTGCTCATCGACTTGTCTAATCGACATGGCACCTTTGGTAGTACTGGTGAAAAAAGCTTCGCGAGCAGTAGCCAATTCGCTGATATGGACTTCGCGTTCTTCAACTACGATGCCATTTTTGTGGGCGAGATCCAAAATCTGTTTGCGGGTCACGCCCCACAGGATTTTTTCGGGAGTAGTCACGATGTGCCCCGCAGCAGTGACTAGGTAAAAATTTGAACGGGCCGATTCGCGCAGGTATTCGCCATCGACGTACACCAGGTCCTGGGCATTGGCGGCTTTTACTTCCTTGAGTTTGCGGATTCCCATCGCGTAGTTAGTAGTTTTCACCTCCGGCAAATCGCGCTGAAAAGGCACCGTGATGACCTTGATGCCGGTGGGCGAAAACTCCCAAGTATTGGCTGGTAAATCGTATACCATGATCGCCAGATTGGGATCAGTAGGCGTATAACCGTCGGGCGAATAACCGCCAGTCAACAACAAACGAATGCCCGCATCGCGCATTTCGTTGGCGGCGAGTAAGTCGTAAAGGTGTTGGGTAAAAACCGAACGCGAGAAAGGAATTTTCAAGTCTAATGACTCTGCTGAACGGTAAAAGCGGTCTAGGTAATCATCAAGAAAAAGCGGATGCCCCTCGCGGGCCAGGAAATAGTCGAAAATGCCGAAACCCCTTAACAAACCAATGTCTGAGATGTGCAAAACCGACTTTTCGATGGGCGTTATTTCGCCGTTGATGTGGTAGAATTTGGGCATGATGAAGGGCGTGATAGATAAACTTATTGGAGGCGAATTACTGGTTTTTACGGGAGAAAACAAAAATTGATGCAATTATTCCTGCAGCTTTTCGCCAAAGGCGAGGTCGCCAGCATCCCCCAAGCCTGGCACAATATAAGACTTGGCGGTTAGTTCTTCGTCAATGGCTCCGGTCCAAAGGCAAGCCTGCGGGAAATTGCGCTGCACATATTCTACCCCCGGCATAGCAGCGATCGCGGTCACAAAATGGATAGCAGCAGGCTGGCCCATTGTCAGCAGTTGTTTGGCAGCTAAAACCATCGACGCTCCTGTAGCGAGCATGGGATCGGCCAGAATCAGGGTTTTACCTTCCAGACTGGGGCAAGAAAGGTATTCGAGGTGGATGTCAAAACTGCCATCTTTGTGGTGCTTCCGGTAAGCAGAAATGAAAGCGTTTTCAGCTTGGTCAAAATAATTCAACAAACCTTGGTGCAAGGGCAAACCTGCCCGCAGAATGGTAGCCAAAACAAGGGGATGTTTAGGTACCGTGCAGGGCGCAATGCCGAGCGGTGTTTCGACATCCAGGGGCTCATAATCAAGTTTTTTGCTCAACTCATAGCCCAGGATTTCACCCAGTCGCTCCATATTGCGCCTGAAACGCAAACGGTCATTTTGGCGATTTACATCTCGCATTTCGGCAATAAAACTGCCTGCAATGCTGTTGGCCTGACTCAGGTTGAATACAAATGGGCGCGACATGAGCGGTGGATTTTAAACACGCTCCAAAAGTACAGGATATTTGTATTTTTGGTATAACGACTTGGTAAGAAACTGTTTTTAAGACACCCTTCGGGCCATAAAATACCATCTTTTGGAGTCATACTGCGAAGTTTTTGAAGCGATAGCCCCGGCTAGTCGGCTAGGAATAAAATAGTTTTCTACATTATTTGGTGAATCAATGTTTGAGTTTGATTGAAGCATAGTCCACCTCCCAAATGCCAAAACGTGTAACGAAATGTTGATGCTAACGTTGAAATCCCATTAGCGAGCACGCTTCGCAAGAAGCCAAAAGCTTTGTAGAACCTGGGTTTCAATGGGGAGTTCGGGCTTCGGAGAAGCCTAAGACATCAAAAATCTGATGCTTCTTGCGAAGCTGGGCATTAGGGATGCTTTAAGGCACAGGCGTAAAAATGTAATGGCTTATTATTTCGTTCGCATCGCATTAGTCAGTTGAAAGGCCTCATCCTGATCAAATTTTAAGGTAGGGCATTTTGAAATTTGCATTCGGTTTCAAATAAACGAATGCGCGCCGGGCGTCTAAAATCCAGTTGAATCTTTTGAGGACATCCCCACCCATGATACTTATTTTTTGATTCCCCAGGGCACCTGCAAAAAAGCCCACCGAAACATCGGACAGTGGATGCTTTCCAATCTTCAGGGCGGGCATAATAGCTTTCTTCGTTTTGATGACATTACCATAAGAATCTTTTAGCGCTTTTTCACCAACGATTTCTAATTTTTCATTCAGCTTGTTGTCATTTGCAAATTTGTCATCCAGTAAAATACTTCCTGCATAACCCGAATGGATAAGGAATCTATTCGTTAGAACATTATTTTTTTCTATCTCGCAATCCGCCTCCATAAACATAGAGCCGTTGTCATATGATAATTGATGTTTTTCAAATCCTTTGAGGTATTTAGGCAATTTGTCGGATAAAATGATTACTTTCCTTTCAAAATCTATGGCTACAAACTTACCTTTAAAGAGGTCTAACCCAATTTTACCGTCTGTAAATTGTCCGGAATGCTTGTTTTCGGTGATCGTTAAACTATCCCACCTGAGCCCTTCGATGGTCAATGAATTGTGCGCACTCACTCGTGCCCCATCCGTTTGGCCGCCCCAACTTTTTATGCCGTCAATGCTCCTATCAAAAATTGGACTTTTAAGCCTTTTTGTTGCTTCTTCGGTAAGCGTTACATCGGTGGCTCCAGTATGAAGCATCAATTGAACGGTATCTTTTTGGTTAAGAACGGCACGAATGGATATGTTGTTGAATGAAGTCAGTTGAAACGGAATAATTGTCTTATCCGTTTGTCCAAAGGCAATTTGGCAGATTGCCAATGTCAAAAACGTAATGATGTATTGCTGCATTTTGATTGGTTTTTAAACGCATGTTTGAATAATGGTGGATCAGGGAGCGTAAAAAATAAGGTGGCCCGATTTGAGTTTAGTGAAAAAAGATAAACAACTGGATGAAAGGAAGTTGTGTTATTTTTTTTGCTAAACCTAAAAAAGCAAATACGTCCATTTTAATTTAGCTCAAATACTTAGACAGCGAAAGAGAATAGAAACCGAGTCAAATTTCGACTACTCAACCCAGGAAAAACTGAGTCGTACAGACCATGATGCGCATTTTTGTAACAAAGGTAGGGTATCCACTCCTACAATCGTTTTCTTTCTGATTTTTAGCCCAAAAAAAGTGGCATTTGGCTACTGTTTACCCACAAAACGAGGTCCGTTGTGATCAATGATGATGCATTTTTGGCCCGCTGGCTTGCCCAGGAACTAAGCGAAGAAGAACTCGCGGAATTTCGGCAAAGTGCCGAATACCCGGACTACTTTGCCATCGTTAATGAGATGAAGTCTTGGAAAAATCAAGCTTTAGACCTCGAACAAGCCCTGAAAACTACCCGTGAGCGCCTGCCAAAAGCTGCTCGCCCACGCCCCATTGTGCGCCGCATAATCATGATTGCCGTTGCTGCGGTAATTTTGTTGCTGGCCCTCAGCTGGCAATTTGTATTGGCTGTTCCAAAGACCGAACAAACAGGCATCGGCGAATCCACTGCTTTGGTTTTACCAGATCAATCCAAAATTCAGCTCAATGCGGCCAGTAAAGCCCGTTATCGACACCACACACTGGCCTGGAATCGAAAAATCGAGCTAGAAGGCGAAGCTTACTTTCAGGTAACCAAAGGCTCTACTTTTACTGTGAAAACCGAACATGGTACGATCAAAGTACTCGGTACGGAATTTGATGTTTTGGCACGTAAAAATCGCTTTGTTGTATACTGTTTCAGTGGAAAAGTAGCCGTGGAAAGGCCTGGAGCTCAAGCGACTATTTTGCGAGCCAACGAAATTTTTTCCCTGGATTTTGGCCAAGCCAAACGTTTTGAAGACAAAGGACTCAAAAAACCAGCATGGATGCAAGGCCGCAGCATTTTTCACAGTACCCTCTTGACCGAAGTTTTTGCTGAAATGCAACGGCAATATGGTCGCAATTTTTCCCTCTCCGCCAACAGCCGAAATGAGCGTTTTACTGGCAATTTTGTGAACAACGATCTCTCAACAGCCCTTGAAATGGTTTGTAAGCCCATGAACCTCGTCTACCGCATTGAAAAAGACCGGGTTGTGATTTCCACAAAAAGGTAGTAATTTTAGGCGCAGCAATCCACGATTCGCGCCAATGGGCTTAATTATCAATAAAAAAACTGGCAAAGCCCCTGCAATCTTTGGTTTTCACCGACAAAAATCGACTTGCTTTTTTGTTGCGAAAAACTGGTGCAGGTCCTTAGCCAATTCTTCTGAAGGCATTAGTTTATTGCCAAAGTTCAGTACTTTGGCCCTCCTTCTTTTTGCCTTTTTAGTTACCAATATCCATGCCCAAAACACGAATTTGATCAGTGCCGATTTCAATAACCTGCCCATGCGGGAGGCCTTGGAGTTGCTGGAAAAAAAATACCAGGTTTCTTTTTCTTATGACGATGAGTTGCTCAAAGGCTTGAAAATTTCTGCCCGCTTTCAGCACAAAACCTTGTCCGAAGCCATGCAACGCATGTTGTTAGGCAAAGCCATCGACTACGAAATCCTCAATAACCGGGATGTTTTATTGCTGCGGAAAAAAGTGGCCCCAGAGTCCGAATCTTCAACCAGTAGCATTTTGCGCAAATTCAAGGGCCGAGTGCTGAGTTTACCCAATGCGATGCCCTTGCCCGCAGCTTCGGTTTTTTTATCTAAATCGGGTCAAGGGACTGTAACCAGTGATGATGGCACCTTCTTTTTTGAAACGCCCATCAATGGCAACGATACCCTGGTCATCAGCTATGTAGGGTATCAAAAGGAAAAATACCCCTTGGCCCAAACCGGGATATTGCCTTTTTGGGAAGTCAAACTCAAGCCCTTTACCGAGTGGATCAGCAATATTACGGTTCAAGATTTTGCAACCGATATGGTTCGTTTTGACTCCTCTGGCCGTGCAACCTTGTTCAAACCCGAACGCATGCCGACTCTGCCAGGCTGGGGCCAAACTGATGTAACGCGTCTCTTGCAACTCCTGCCTGGCGTTACCAGCCCTGATGAAAGTGCAGCAGCCCTGAATGTGCGTGGCGGTACCCCCGACCAAAACCTGATTCTGTGGGATCATATTCCGATTTATCATCCAAGTCATTTTTTTGGATTGTACGATGGTTTCAACCCCCAAGTGGTGCAAAATGTGCAATTTTTCAGCGGCAATTTTGGTGCCGAATTCGGTGGGCGTACATCCAGTGTGATCAATCTGGCCAGTAAGCCAGTGCAAAATGATGGGAAAATGCACGGAGGAGTAGCTATTAACCTGCTCAACCTATCAGCCCATGTAAGCGCACCGCTGGTGAAAAACAAATTGCAATTGATGCTGGGCACCAGGCGTTCCTACTCAGATATGTTCAAAAGCGGGGCTTTTCAAAGCCTATTCAATCAGATTTTTCAAAACAGCCGCGTCAACACTGAGCGCCGCGAATCGACGCTCAATAGTAGCTCCATAACTTGGCGTCCCGATTTTTATTTTTTCGACTTCAATTCAAAATTGCTTTTTACCCCCAACAAGAAAACCGAGCTGCACCTTAGTTCTTATCGTAGCAAAGATGCGCTAGATTATTTTTACAAGTACGATGACCAATGGGGCTATTTCAGTAGTTTGGATAAATTCGTCACTCAAAATACGGGCCTGAGCGCAGGGTACAAATCGCAGTGGAACGATAAATTTGCGGTCAACTATGTGGCTACTTTCAGCGATTTTGGCAGCGATTACGACTACGAACTCGCCTGGAATCGTGAAAGCATCTTGGATTATGGGCACCGACAACGAAATGCCTTGCGGGACTTGGGGCTAAAACTACAGCACCAGTACCGTTTTTCACCCCAAAGCAGCCTCAACTTTGGCTACCAAACCTCTAACTACCGACACAAAGTGTCCTACCTAGATACCAGCATTACCCAAAAGAAAACTTTCTGGCAATATGCCGATTCTTCGCGGGCTTGGTTGCACACCATTTATGGCGAAGTACGAATGCAATTGACCAAGGATCTATTGCTGGAACTGGGATACCGTGAAAATTACTACATTCCCCATCAGCAGTTTTACTCAGAACCCCGTTTTTTTCTGCAATGGACCCCACCCAAAAAAAGCTTCCGCTTGCGGGCCTCTTTTGGTAAATACTACCAGTTTTTGTACCAAGTCAACGAATGGAATAGCCTAGGAGTAGGCGATGCTTCCTGGTTGATTGCCAACCAAGACCTGCCCGTGCAAGAAACCTGGCAAGGGGCCTTGGGCATTCAATGGCAAAGTGAAAAAACCCTTTTCAGTGCAGAAACTTATTTTAAAAAACAAAACAACCTCACTTCAGTAACCTTGGTTTTGGAACCGGACATCGACAACCCCTGGACTTTCGACGGTACCAGTACCATTAGGGGTTTAGACCTTCTTTTTCGGCAACGCTGGAAGAAATACAGCATGTGGACCTCATACACCTTTGGTTCCGTGCAGCAGTATTTTCCTGGGTTGAACCGCGATCAGCCTTTTCCGGCTAGGCATGACATCCGGCACAATTTCAATTTCATCCACATGCTCAATTTTGGAGGCTTGAGCATGTCCTTGAATTACCATTTCAATACAGGTGTACCTTTCGCTGAACCGGACACCATCCTGACTGTGAAATGTGACGATTGCTTTGGAGACATGACCCAAAAACTGGGCTATCAGCGCTTAAATACTGGTCGCCTACCGAGCACCCATCGCGTCGATTTTTCTTTGAATTGGCGCATTGAAGCATCGCGATGGTATGCGAAACTGGGCTTCTCCGTGTATAACCTACTCAATCGCGAAAACCTGCTCGACCGCGACTATTTCCTGAACTTGCCGCCCAAGGACCAACAACAAATTGGCGAAATCCAACGCCTCAACCGCCGCGCCTTGGGACGGACTCCCAATTTGGTCTTGCAGATCGGGTTTTGAACGTAAAAATTTAGCCCAAGGGTTTCAATACGAAAAAATCCCCGTGTTTTGCCCGCTCAAAAATTTCGTTTTGCCATGCGCCAGAGAATTTTCAGCCTCCTCATCCTGGGTGCTCGTGCGCCCGTTGCCTTAGAACTCTGCCGTGCTTTTGGCCGTGCTGGTCACCGTGTCATCATGGCAGATTCCCTGCGCTGGCCGCTGGCCCGTTGGAGCTCTTATGTGGCTCGATATGTGGTATTGCCAGCCCCCGCTCAAGACTTTCCTGCCTACCGAAGGGCTTTGAAAAAACTGGTCGAAGCAGAAAAAGTCGACCACCTCATCCCCACCTGCGAGGAGGCATTTTACCTCAGCTATTGCCGCGAAGACTTTGCAGCCAAAGTCTGGACCGACGACTGGCGCTTGCTGGATCAACTCCACCACAAACAGCGCTTTTTGGACTTGGCCGCTGGCTTTTTTTCCATTCCGAGTACGAGGTCCTGCACCCATTTTAGCGATTGGGAAAACAGCAAAAACTACGTTTTCAAGCCCATTTATTCGCGTTTTGGCACTCAGGTCCTGATCAATCGGCCTACAGCCGAATGCCAGGCTCCGCGTGAACACCCCGACGACTGGATCGTACAGGAAAAAATCAGTGGGCGGGAAATTTGCGTGTACTCGCTCTGGAATGAGGGCAAAATCCTGGCTTTTACGGCCTACCAACCCTCCATTCGCCTGAAAAATGGCGCAGCCCTGGTTTTTGAGCCCTTTTTTGACCAGGCCACTTACGAGGCAGTTGTTGGTTTGGGACAATCTTTGCACTATACCGGGCAGCTGTGCTTTGATGTGATCATCAAAGACGGGCGGCCTTATGTACTCGAGTGCAATCCACGTAGCACCAGCGGCATCCACTTGTTGGGTGCGCGGTTAGTACCTTGTTTTTTGGAGGAAAAAGCCTTGTCACCGCTCAAAAATGCCCCAGTCAAGGGGCTAAAAACTGTACTTTGGCTCAGTTTTCGGCGCAAGGGCGAATACCCGCTTTCTCAAGTCCAAGACGTGGTATTTGACAAGCAAGATTTGGCTCCATTTTTCGGCCAGGCATGCAGTGTTTTAGAATTGGTGTATCTTGCTTTGCGCAGGCAGCGCAGCATCACCCGTGTTTCAACTTGGGACATTGAATGGAATGGACTGCCTGTGGAGTAGAGTATATTCAAAATTTGACTCGTTTTCTGCCTAAACCTCCAACATTTAAACCTACTCTGAAATGGAAAAACACCAAAAAATCCTCATCACTGGAGCATCCGGTTTCTTGGGCGGGCGTATCCTCAAAGATTTTACCCAGCGTTTTCCAGATTCAGAAGTCATCGGCACCGGGCGACGCAATGATCGGCGAGCGGAATTTGTGGCCTTGGGCTGTAAGTTTGAGGCCGGCGATTTGGAAAAAATCGAAGACTGCGAACGCTTGATGGAAGGGGTCGATTTGCTAATTCATTGCGCGGGTTTGTCCTCGCCTTGGGGCTCTTACCAGCAATTCTATAATTCGAATGTCAAGCCTACCCGGCAATTGTTGGAGGCGGGGAAAGCCCGAAATTTGCGCCGTTTGGTCTTGATTTCCACACCCAGCGTGTATTTCAATTTCAAAGACCGCTACAACGTGAAGGAGTCCGACCCTTTGCCCGATCCGATGGTCAATCAATACGCCTACACCAAGCTGGAGGCTGAGCAATTGGTCCTTGCCGCCAATGGTCCCGATTTAAAAACCATCGCCATTCGCCCACGGGCCATCATCGGCGCAGAGGATACGGTGATCTTCCCGCGTGTGCTGCGCGCCTATCACGAAGGCAAGCTCCAAATCATCGGCAATGGCCAAAACAAGGTTGACCTGACCTGCGTGAAAAACGTGATCGAGGCCGTGGCCTGCTGCATCAAAGCCGAAGGAGAAGCACTGGGCAAACCTTACAACATATCGGATGGTAACCCGGTTTCGCTTTGGGGCACGATCAACCAGCTTTTGCAAGACCTGGGCCTGGAGCCAGTCAAAAGGAAAGTGCCACTCTCGCTCGCTATGACGATTGCAGGGCTCAATGAGACCTTCAACCGCTGGTTTCGGCCCGATCAAGAGCCTGCTTTGGTGCGTTACAGCATCGGTATTTTGGCCCGCAATTTTAGCATGGACATCTCGCAGGCTCGTGATTTGTTGGGCTATCGGCCAGTGCAAAGTACCGAGGAAGGCGTGCGAGAGTTTGTAGAATGGTATGGGGCGCAGTTGAAAAGTTGAAGGGTTGAAATGTTGAAAAGAGGGCATTGGGGTAAAGTTTGGAATCTCGTAATTTGATATTGCTGATGGGAGGAATTGGTTTAAAACTGCAAATTTTTCATTCGGGCTATTGCGTAGCCGACGGCGCAGTGGTCAACCCCAAAGAAGGGCGCGGCAAATGCCGATTTTACGCCACTTGGGCCTTGCTTGAGCATCCAAAAGAAGGTTACGTCCTGTTCGACACGGGCTATAGTTTTCGTTTTGGCGAGGCCATCCGGCACTGGCCTTTTCGGATTTATGGGTTGATGACGCCTTATTTTTTGCAAAAAGAAGAATTGGCGATTGAGCGATTGAAAACGATTGGCATTGACCCCCAGGAGGTCAAAACGATCATCCTTTCGCATTTTCATGCAGACCATATTGCTGGGTTAAAGGATTTTCCTGACTCGAAAATTGTCAGTAGTCGCTCGGGTTTGGAGCAGGCCTTGCGGGTCAGAAGCTGGTCGGCGCTGGGCTGTGGGGTTTTGCCCGATTTACTGCCCGCCGATCTGGAGGCCAGAACGCAAGTCGTTCCCGATGAAAAGCTCGCTCCAGTTGCCGAATTAGAAAATGGCCATGATCTTTTTGGCGACGGCAGCATTCACCTTTGTGCTTTGCCGGGGCACGCCAGAGGGCAACTGGGAGCCTATTTTCACACTGCATCAGGCCCGGTTTTGCTCGCTGCCGATGCTGCCTGGGACTTAGTAACTTGGCAAAAAGGCATTTTGCCCCGCTCCATCGTGCGCCTGTTTTTTGACGATTGGAAGGCTTATCAAGGCACGTTTTGGGCCTTGCGGGCATTCCATGAGCGCAGGCCAGATTGTAGGGTTTTGTTTACGCATAGCCCTGAATTGGTGGAAATGGACTTAGAGCCACTGAGAAATAAATTGTAAGAATTGGTGCTTTGCCCCGCTTCGCGGGATGGGAACACAGATGAAAATGGGTTTGGGTGTGCTTGTTTGGGTTCGGGTGTGTTGGCATTTCGTTTCCAATGTTGGAGACACACTTTCACACTCACACTTCCACACCTACACACAATCTTGCGGATTTCCAGCATGATTTTGACCATGACGTTGCATCCAAAGTAGGCTTGATCAAAAAATAAACGTGTTTACCTTATTTTTTGTGATTCCTAAACATGCTCTTATTTTTGTCAAAAAACGAAAAACCTTGTTATGAAGATTTACACCTATCTCCTCTTGTCGCTCACCGTCGCCATCCTGGCCTGCCAACCCAAGGCCAAAAAATTGGAAGACGCCGACCTGCCGCCCGCCGAAGAAATACCCGCCAAACCCGCCGATCCTATTTCTTACCGTTGCGCTGGTACCGAGCCTTTTTGGGGCCTCCGAATCATGCCCAACGGCATCGAGTACGACCGCGCAGGCGAAGGCCAAACCATGTACCCTTACCAAGCACCTAGCAGCAAAGGCGATACGCTTTTTTTTCAAACTGAAGTAAAATTGGAAAAAATGACCAGCCGGATCAGCATCAAAATCTGGCCAGGTTCTTGCAGCGATGGCATGTCGGACAACACTTATCCCTTTGAAGTGAGGGTAACAAGGGATGGCGAAGCTCTGCAGGGTTGTGGAGAATGAAAATGGGTGTGGGTGTGATGGTGTGAGTTCGGGTGTGTGGGCTTCGAGATGAATTTTTCGTCGCGGTCAGGCCATATGGGCCGCAGATTAACATCTTCGGTGCCTCGCTGTGCGAGGCTAGTTGGGAACACGGATAAAATTGGGTTTGGGTGTGTTTGTTTGGGTGTGGGTGTGAGAAAACCCCGTTTTCAAGCGATCGGAGACAAGAGTAAAAGCTCGAAGCTCTCACACCCGAACTCACACTTGCACACTCCACACTCATTCTTGCGGATTGCCAGCATGATTTTGACCATGATTTTGGCTATAAGGTTGCCACGCAAAGGGCTTAATCAAAAGTCAAAGATGTCCACTTTGTTTTTTTTTGTTCCTACTTTATTATAAAAGTTTGCCACCAAGAACTTCAACGTATATTTTATATGTTATCTTGTCCGAAAAGAAATCACTAATCATCATGGAAAACTGTACCCTTTACAGCCATCAACTCAATTTTGAAAAAGTAATCGAAATCGTCCAATCCACCCTACCCAAGGCAAGTGTGGAGTACAAGGATGGTGGAAAACAGAAATCTCTACTTGTGACGATTAAAGGTGGCTTGTTCAGTAAGCCCAAAACGCTGAAGATCAACTACAGGGAAAGGCTCAATCCCTCCTATACCCTGAAAGAGGTGGAATGTGGATTGACGCAAAACCTGGCAGGTATGCTAGGTTTCGTCGATTCTTTTCGCACCAGAAATGAAGCACTAAAGCAAAAGCTCCGCTACAAAGTGATGTCCGCTAATTGCGAAATGCCTTTCATCGCAGATCCGGCGATTGATGCGGATTTTGGAGCGGTATTGCGAAAAATCGCCAGCGAGTTGGGTTGTTTTGTTTTTGCGCAGCCCAATCGGTTTTTTACCAAATCCGCAGGGCAGCATTTTTTGGATAAAAACCTGAACCTCATCCTGGATGCCAGCGGCAATTGGGAAATCGAAGACCTGGAAGTGTCGGTTGACGCCAAATACCACGATCAAGCCATTGAGGAGGTTTCGGAAGGACAGTTGGCCCGAAAAGCTAAATCAGAGGCTTTTTTGACTGAAAATGGGGTAAAAGTCAATAAAAACCTGCCTCCTGTGCGCTCGGATGAGCAAGTTGAACTAAGGAGCTTACAAGCAGTACTTGACCGGGCTTATGCATTGCTGATCATTGCGGTAAAAGGAGAAGGCATTGAACAAGAGCACTTGGAGCGGACCGTAGCGGATAAGCAAATCAACTCTTTTACCCCAGAAGAGCTGCATATTTACCACGCATCCGCTTTGAATGATCGGGAAAGGGCTTATTCGACTTGGCGCTACGAAAGTCTTTACACCTTGCTTTGGGCGCTGGGGCTGATGGATGAATTGAAATATCCCAGCGAAATCTGTGATGTACAAGCGGTGGTAGGAGCTATTTTTCAACCCAATCGGGCCGCCATAGAAAGCCAGGCCAAGTTGAGACCTAAATCAGTGATCCTGGACGAATTGGACAAAACCTACCGCATGAATTGGGCCTGCGTTGACGCCCGAATCAATGGTCAAGAACCCGCAGGCGGGATTATGTCCAGTGTGGTGTACGAGCGGCATTATGCCTTGAATTGGCTGACGCAACACGATAACCAGGACTGGGATGACGTGCAGACGCCTACTTGATCGATTAGTAAACTCAAATCTTACGGGCAAAGATACTTCGTAAGTCGTATCATGCTAAAGCTTGACACGAGTAGTCATTCGTAAGTCGTAAATCAAATAAAACAGGCTTCACAACCCAGAACTCACATTACATAAATACATACGTTATGACCCACCCCACCCTTATCGGCACCATCGCAGGCGACATCATTGGCTCCATTTACGAATGGGATGGCATCAAAACCACTGATTTTGACCTGTTCAATCAAAGATGTACGTTTACGGACGATACGGTGATGACTGTCGCGGTAGCAGATTGCATCTTACACCAGCAAGATTTTACCAAAACGATCCACCAATACGGAAACAAATACCCCGGACGGGGCTACGGTGGCCGTTTTGTCGATTGGTTAATGTCCGAGCAACCAAGACCCTACAACAGCTTTGGAAATGGCTCAGCCATGCGGGCCAGCCCAGTTGGTTTTGCCTACAATGACCTGGATACGGTGATGGAAATGGCCAAAAAATCGGCGGAAGTGACCCACAACCACCCAGAGGGCATTAAAGGTGCCCAAGCAGTGGCCGTAGCCATTTTGCTGGCCCGTCAAGGGAAATCCAAACAGGACATCAGAGATTTGATCACCGATGAGTTCGGCTATCAATTGAATTTTACGGTTGAAGAAATTCGACCTACCTATAAATTTGACGTGACTTGCCAGGGTTCCGTCCCCCAGGCCATTGTGGCTTTTTTGGACAGCAGCGATTACGAAAGCGCCATCCGGCTAGCGATTTCCCTTGATGGCGACAGCGACACCATTGCATGTATTGCAGGTGGTATCGCTGCCGCTTTTTATCGGGAAATCCCGCAAAAAATCGTCGATTTTGCGCTGGATAAGTTACCAGAGGAGTTCATTCAGATTTTGCGAGATTTTGATGCGCGGTACGCTACAACTTAATCACCTTGCCCTCCGCACTGGCCTGCTCTTTGGTGTATTGTACGCCGCTGATTTTGAGGCCAGCCTTGTTGAGCAGGGTGATGGTGCCACCGCTGTTGCCTAAAGTGAAATTGCTGGAGGCGGGCACGGTGAGGATCAAAGTACTGGCTGCCGTGATGGTTTGCTCGCCAAACACGTATTCCTGGCGGTTGCGGTCCACCAGTTTCCAGCCTTTGAGCGAGATGTCTTGTTCGCTGGTGTTGAGCAGGTACACTTTTTCCTTGCCCTTTTCGCTGCCGCGTGGGTTGACGAGGGCTGCGATGATCAGCACTTCGCCGTCGATTGGTTTGGGTTCGGTGCCACCGATGCGATTTCCAGTCACATCATCGGTGTGCAGGGTGGTTGGGCGCAGGGTATTGAACTGGGTTTGGAAAGCCAGCAAAATCGCGGTCCAACGGCCCAATGAAGGGTAATAAATCAAGAGCCCGCCATCCTGAAAAACGCCATTGTCTTTTTCAAATCGGCCTGGCGGGTTGCCCTGGTTCATGTGGATGTCGTGGATACCCTGGTCTTTGATTTCCGGGAAGTACTTATCGGGCTTGCTGGTGCCTGGCCAACGTTCGCCGAAAGCAAAAATGCGGGCTCCGGGGTCGGCTTTGGTTTGCTCCAGGGCCTGGGTCAGTTTTTCCTCCAGGTCATTGTCGAGGCCGTTTTGTTGGTTGGGCAGCTCGATCATGTTGTTGAAATCGCCGACCATGTTGCGACGCAGGAAGTCGAGGCCAAATTGCTTGCGTTTGCTGTCCTCATTGATGCTGTAAATTCCATTTTGGGGATAAGCTTCCAGCAAACGGGCACAGATTTCATGCTGATAGTTATAGTCGATATGCGACATCAGCATTGAGCCGTCCTGTGAACGCACGTTGACGGCGATGCGGAAAAATTCAGCACCATTGTTGAGCTTGATCTCGTAGTGGTTGGCGTCGGGGGCCATCAAACCTCGGTCGAAAGTGCCGATCAGCAGGGAAAAATTTTTTAGTGGCATGGATGAAGGTCTTGAAACTGGGTTTGAATAAATGAACGGCACTTCTCAAGGAGGAGAAATACTTGGTTTTTTCGCTCTCCAATTTAGCGCAATCCAAGCTACATTTCAAGTTGACAATTGGTAAAATGTGCCGAATAAGTAGAAAATAAGTTTAAATTAACCCGAACTCAGTTTTTGTTTTGCTCGAATTTGCTCGAAAATGATAATTTATGAAATCCAAATCCCTTTTTGCCGCGTTTTATATTGGCAAGGTAAAGACTTGGACTGCTTTTTGAATTTGAAGCCACGCGGCCAAGTTTTTACAAGTTTTTACAAATAAATCGAACCTACCTTAGGGGGAAATTGTCTACTTGTTCATCTATTGTTTATCCGACTTGTCACCTGATTCCCAAAAACACCCTACTACTATGAAAACTTTATTGCTCACATTCGCACTATTGATCAGTACCTTGTCCTTTGCCCAAAGCCACTGGAAGTACCGCAAAGAAAAACAAGGCGTACAGGTTTATACCCGTCATGATTCCATTTCAGGTATTCAGGAAATAAAACTAAGGGCGGAAGTAAAAGCCACCCTCAATCAGGTAATGGCTATCGCAGGCGACTTTGCCAATATGCACAATTGGGCCTATCGCCTCAAAGAAGCCTACGTGATCAAAGAAATCAGCGACTACGAAGGCTACCTATACATGCGTACCGATTTCCCCATCCCTTTTTCTGATCGAGACATGGTGGTACATTATGTGCGCAGCCAGGACCCGCATACCTTGCAAATTGTATCTACAGCCAAGTCTGTTCACCACATGGTTCCTGAAAAACATGGGGTGGTGCGCATCAAGACCCTAGAAACCAAGTGGACCTATACCCCGCTGAAAAATGGACATATCCGCCTGGAATACCAACTCAAGTCCGACCCCGCTGGCAGTATCCCCAAGTGGATGATCAACATGGCCGCTGATGAAGGGCCATTGAAAAGCATCACGGGCTTCAAAAGTCAATTGCCCAAGTACCAAAACAAACAATTGGCTCTTTGGAAGGAATGAGATTAGGGTTAGTAACGGTTCAAAATAAACCTTTCCAGTTTTTAAGAAACACGCATGTCAACGTAACGGTCAACGTCATGCTGGAAATTCGCGAAAATCAGCTGAATCCGCATCATCCGCGTGCTAAAAACGGCCTCGCGCAACGAAGCAACGGAGTTGTGATTTGATAAGGTTTATTTCTGGCTTGTCACTAAGTGCAGCGTTTTTTAAGTTCTTGTAATTATCTCCCCTACTGATTGGTAGAGATAATAGGCTAAAAAGATTGACGCGCTTAACGCTTCAATTCAAAAACTTGTTTTCGATAGTTTAGCGAACTTAAAAAACAAACTACTAAGTATCTGAGCTAAAATAAGGTGGACATCTTTGTTTTTCAGGTTTAGCAAAAAAAGAACACAACTTCCTTTCATCCAGTTGTTTTTCTTTTTTCACTGTAAGTTCTCAATCCATTTTAAAGACAATCGAAAAGCCAGCTTAGGAGTCCTTTGAGGGAATTGTAAACGATCAAGTTGATCCCCGCAGCTTTTCTGATACTTTAAGCGGTCGCCCTAAAATCAATTATACCAATGATCTTCAGGCGAGCAAAAGTTCGGAGAACTTTGACGTTTGTAGCCATAGCGACGGGATCTCAATTGGCACTTCGGATGAAGTGCGACGTTTAAAAATCCTATTTAACATCGCACTTCATCCGAATTACACACACGCCCTCCTTAGAAGCCGTTTTAAAATCCAAAAATGAAAAAGTGTACTCAAATCGAGATATTAGAGGTTCCTAAATCTTTAATACAAAATCGAGATGAGTACCACACAAAAATGCAACAAAAGAGCCAAATATCCCAGTGATATAAGTAAACGTGGTTGGCAAGTGCTTAAAAAGATGCTTCCTGCTTCAAAATCGAACAAGAAAATCGGTGGCCGTCCATCATTGGAACTCAAAGAGGTAGTGAACGCCATATTTTATGTACTCAAAAATGGCTGCACTTGGCGTAGCCTTCCTCACGACTTCCCAAACTATAATTCGGTATATGGCTACTTCAGTCGTTGGAGTAAATCAGGGCTGTGGGAACAAATCAATGCAGCACTAGTACAAAAGATCCGAAAACGAAAGAAAAAGACAAACGGGAAAAAGCGAAAGAAACGCCCCAGCGCTGCGTGCATTGATTCTCAGAGTGTTAAGACTACATCGATTGGTGGCGATGAACGGGGTTACGATGGCGGAAAGAAGGTTAAGGGACGTAAACGCTTTATACTAACCGATACATTGGGCAACTTACTGGCAGTTTACGTTTGTGCAGCCAGTACTACAGAAAAAGCAGGTGCAATGAAACTACTTCAATACATAAAAGATACAAAGGTTTTAAAAGAGCTCTGTAAGAGAATCAAACATACCTGGGTCGACGGTGGCTACCGAGGAGAAGAATTGATGAACTGGGTTAGGGATACGATGGGCTGGATATGGGAAGTGGTGCTTCGATCTGATGACATAAAAGGGTTTGTTGTCATTCCCAAGAGATGGGTTGTTGAACGAACCTTTGCTTGGATTTATCAAGCTCGACGACTATCCAAAGATTATGAAAGAACAACCCGAAATAGTCAATCAATGATTTATTTGGCGATGATCCGAATTAATATTAATCGGCTATGAGGGGATTTTAAAACGGTTTCTTACAAGATGAGCGATTCTAAAAGGGATTATGATGTGATGAAGGGCCTAATCAATAATAAACAGGTATACACCCTGAGTTCGGAACAGGTATTGGCCTGTGTACAAGCGCGTACTTGCGAGCAGTTGGGGGGCGCTGAGGTTTACTACGTTTTGCACGACGGTTGTGTATCCGCAAACCCGATAGCAAAGCGATGGAGTACCTTGGCCAGGTGTTGTCGCTATCCAAACAGGTAATCAATGGTTACAAGACGATGAACAGTGTGTTGGTCGATACGAACCATCAAGCGGTTCATCTTCTTAACCATGAACTATACAGCACGGGAATGGACAATTACATCGGTCAGACGGTAGTTGACACCATCAAAGGCAAGCCTGAGTTTTTATCCACCTTGACCCCAGCGCAAATAGCAGCTTTTGAAGCCAATGAACATGTAAACACCAAGATTTTATACAAAAAGAACCTTGCACAAAGCAGCCAGGTCATCAAACAAGTCAAGCCCTGGGTCAAGTATGCCATATTTCCGATCGGGAGTTTGACGATGATGAGCTTTTTGAGCATATCGATAGTGACCTTGGCGATACTTTTGTGACCCGCCTCAAATCCAATCGACTTTCACATGAGACCTATTCGCCACTCACTCCTACTGGCAAAATCTCAAAACAGGTCAAACAATACAAACTAAACGACAAACAATTCAAATACACCCACACTTATCAGGTTGCCCTGATAACCATCAAGGGCGTTAAACACCATAACGTAGAGGTCAAAATCGACTGGGAGCCATTGGTCATCAAGCAAAAAAGCTATACCGTTCTGAGGATCAACCTGTCCAAAAATGGAAGATCGATCTTTGATCAACCCATGCTTTTGATTACCAACAAAGAAGTAAAAACAGCCAAAGACGCTTCTCAAATCTACTACGCTTATCTCTTGCGAGCCAAAATAGAGGTCGTTTTTAGGTTCTTGAAGCAAAATTTAGGCTGGGAAGACTTTCAGGTCCGTGATTTCAATTCTATCAAGAACCTCCTCGCCATCGCTTTTTTTCTAGTGGGGTATTTCCCTGAATTAGAGGAAGAGCTGAAAAAGCACCACTTAGCTTTAAAGCTTTGCAAACTTGCCAAGTCAAAGGGGAAAATCACTATCCATTTCTTGCTTGAGGGGCTCAAAATTTTAACCCATCATCAAATGGTAGAGCAATGGATGAAAGAAAACGACATCCAACCTGATGAAATTCAAGAATTGGTCCGCATGCTCACTGGAATCGAAACTTCCTGAAAACTTCTCCGAAGTTTCCAGAATTTAAGCATAAAACCCTTAATTTACTGCGATTTTAATGCGTTTGCCTTGGGGTATTCATGTTTTTGAAGGTTTTTGATGCCTGAAACCAATATTATGACTGTCATCTATTCCAAAATCAAATTATCAATCAGCCTCACGTCCCCGGCCCAACAAGCTACGCAGGCCACCAGGCCATCGCCCTTTTGCCCGCTTTGCAAGTTGTCGGTGCGGACGATGCGGAAATACTCAGGCCGAAAATCGGGGATGCTTAGACGTTGCAAGGCTACTGCTTCTATCTCCTGAATGTCCATGCTACCCAGCCTATTTTTTGCCCATTGCAGGGTTTGGTAAATGACTGGAGCCTTGGCTCTGTTCTCGGCACTCAGGCGCACATTCCTTGAGCTCATGGCCAGGCCATCTGCTTCACGCAGGGTGTCGCCGCGCACCAGGCGCACGGGCAGGTTCAATTGTCGGATCATGGCCCCCACGATGGTGATTTGCTGGAAATCTTTTTGCCCCATGTACAAGTTGTTGGGGTTTACCAAATCCAGCAGGCGCTTCACTACCTGAGCCATGCCTTTGAAATGGCCTGGCCGAAACTCACCTTCCAATACTTGGTCCAGTTGCCCCAGGTCCAATTGCAGACTGGTATCTACACTTGGTGGGTAAATTTCTTCCACTGGCGGCATAAAAATCACCTCTGTACCAACCGAATCCAACAACGCGAGGTCTTTATCAGGTGTCCGAGGGTATTTTTCCAAATCCTTCGGATCATTGAATTGGGTGGGGTTCACAAAGATGCTGCAAACGGAGCAGTCATTTTCCCGCTTTGACAATTGGATTAAAGACAAGTGCCCTTCGTGCAGTGCGCCCATCGTAGGCGTAAAGCCAATTTTACTGCCTTGTTTACGGCGAGATTGAAGGTAAGCCTGAAGGTCGGAGCGGGTTTTAAAGACAAACATAATGATGATCGTTTCCTTTAAATGAGGCGCGAAGTAGCTCAGTGATCCAAGCTTCTCACTCTATTGAATGCGAAAGATAAGGCTTTCTGTTTGATCTTGGGTAACTCATTCATTCAGAACTGGGTATTGATCAATGGCAGTGCAAAACCCATTAAAGCGCACGTTCACATCCTGTTGCTTTATTTTTGGCATGATTTTACTTAAATCTGGTCAAAAAGTGCTATTTTTGCAACTTGTTTGGCAATTCGCCCAAGGATCAAAGCCCAAAAGGTGGAACGCATTAATGTGCCGACTATATGAGTAAGAAGAAAGTGCTGATTGTTACGCAAGAGATGGATCCCTACACGGAGCTTTCTGAAATTGCGGAAATGGCGCGTAGATTGCCACCTTACGTGCAAGAAAATGGCTTGGAAATCAGGGTTTTGATGCCAAGGTTTGGCACCATCAACGAGCGCAGGCATAAGCTTCATGAAGTTGTGCGGCTTTCGGGGATGAACATCATTGTAGACGATGATGATTATCCGCTGATCATCAAAGTTGCCTCTTTGCAGGAAGCTCGAATGCAGGTTTATTTCCTGGACAATGAGGACTTCTTTAAGCGCAAACACGTTTTCACCGATGACAATGGCAATCATTTTGATGACAATGCCGACCGCATGGTGTTCTTCTGCAAAGGGGTAATTGAAACGGTAAAAAAATTCGGTTGGCCGCCTGACCTGGTACACTGCCATGGCTGGATGACCAGTTTGATTCCTTTTTATTTGAAAACTGCGTACAAAAATGATCCTTTGTTCCAACAATCCAAGGTGATCTATTCCGTTTTCAATGATACCTTGGAATCGACGTTCAACCGCGATACTTTCCTCGCTAAAGCTGGCATTAACAATCTCTCTGCTGAAGACCTTGACGCCTATGTCGATGCTGATGGCGTAACCCTTCACCGGGGAGCAATTGCCTTTGCTGAAGGCGCAGTGCAATGCAGTTTGGAGCCGAGCGAGCAAATACAGGCATTGTTGGCCCAATCTGATAAGCCAGTGGTGCACCAAAATGGAGCACCGGGGCCTTATGTCGAGATTTTGGAACTTTACAATAGCTTATTAGGCCAAACCGTTGAGTAGTTTTCAATCGAGTCTTTTCTAATTCTTCTGTCATTGCGGTCGCATTTGGCGCGAACCATCCATGTTGTTAACATCAACTCAAACTGTTACATGAAAAAGTGCTGTTTTTTGATTTTGGGGATTTTGGCCATCTTTTCATTCCATTCCTGTACAGATTCTATTTTGGCAGGTAGCGATTTGCTGGATGATGATCTGGTGGATGTAGTTTCGGTGGATACGTTCAAAATCACTTCGGCTACACAGGCGGGGGATTCTTTGCGGACTTATAGTGTGATCGGTAACGAAGCTACTATTTTACAAAGTTTTGCACTTGGAAATTTTAATGATCCAATTTTTGGAAATACCCGTGCTTCTCTTTTTAGTCAATTTATCCCTGTTGAGAATGTACAGCCATTAAAGGACTATACCCTCGACTCACTGGTTTTGGTTCTGCCTTACGAAAAAGGCCAGTTTTATGGAGCGACCGATGAACTTTTCTCCGTAGAGGTGCGTGAAATGGCGGATTCCTTCAATTTTAGTAAGCGCTACTTTGCCACAGATGCTTTTCCAACCAAACCAACGATAGTAGGTAGTCGCTCCTTTGTACCCAACCAAGACAGCGTCACTGTATCGATCACCAATGGAGAGGTGAAAACCTCAAAAGTTCCGCCGCAAATGCGCATACGCTTGAGCGATGAATTTGCTCGTCGCCTCATTGGAATCGACACTGGAGCTTACCGCAACAACCTAAAATTCATCCAAGCGTTTTTTGGCCTTAACGTAAGGGTAACTTCCAGCAACCGCGCAATGATATCCGTTAACCTTGCTTCTCCCCAAAATTATGGCAGGGCAGGGCTGTACCTCTATTTGCGCTACGTCACTACCTCCGCAACCACCCGTCGCGAATACCGCTACTATCCCAGATTTGCAGCCACTGCCAACATTGAACGCAATCGCAATAATTCATTGCTGGGCCAATACCTAAGTGGTGCTACTCCAACAGCCCAACAAGATTTTATTCTGGTACAAGGACAGGAGGGCAGCACTGGCGTATTGAAGTTTCCTGGCATCAAAAACCTGAAAAACGTTGTGGTCAATAAGGCAGAATTGACCATCAGGGCGGCCAATGCACCAGGTGACATTGCCAACCTATTCAATCCCAGCACCCAACTCGCGCTCTTTTTCAAAGACAGCGATGGCCGCCTGCGTTTGGTCAATGATTATGCCATTGCGAATGAGAACCAAAACATCAAAGGCTTATTCGGCGGCAATTATGTATCCGGTACCAACAATGTACCCGGTACTTATACGTTCAACTTAAGCGCACACCTTGGTGAGGTCATGCAGGGCAAATACGCCCCTGAGCTATACATCAAAGCATTTCCTTTTGGTGAAAACACCAGTCGCAGCGTTTTGTACCGTGCGGATCACCCGGTGCACAAAGCGGTATTGCGTTTAGCTTATACCCAACTTAAAAATTGATAGGAAGGTCGAAGTCTATTGATTAGGCTTTATGTACATCAGATTTTTGAGTCAGAACAACGGAGTTTTTGGCTGATTGAGGCTTCTTTTTTAGCTCACAGCCCAGCTATGGGCTAAAAAAGAAACGAAAAGCAAGCGAAAAAGGCCCTGTCATGGTCAATTAATTTAATTGTTCATAAAGTCTATTATCTTGCAAGCTATATTCAATCAACAATGAACAAAAGAGAAGCATTGGACATGATGGAGTACAACTCTCAGAAGGATGAAGTCATCGTTCCAGAGTACGGCCGTAATGTCCAAAATATGATAAAGGTTGCCAAAGCCCAAACGGATCCAAGGGTACGCCAAGTGATGGTGGACAAAATCGTCGATATGATGATGATGATGCACCCTCAAAATCGCAACATGGAGGATTACCGGGAGAAACTCTGGAAACACGTCTTTCGCATGGCTGGCTATGACCTGGACGTAGAAATCCCCATGGAGCATAGGCCCACCTTGGAAGAAGCCATGCGCAAACCAGATAAAGTGCCCTATCCACAAATTGGCAAAGGCTACCGCCACTATGGCAATAATGTCAAACAATTGATCCACAAGGCCATTGAGATGGAAGATGGGGGCAAAAAAGAGGGTTTTGTAGGAACCATCGCCTCCTATATGAAACTGGCTTATCGTACCTGGAACAAGGAGCCTTTTGTAAGTGATCACATCATCAAGACCGATCTGGAACTCATGTCCGACAGTCGTTTGAGCATCGATGACGAAACTGCCATCGAAAACCTCAGCCCTACGGATCTGCGTACCAGTAGCTCGAACAACCAAAACAACCGCCGCAGGAGCACTCAAGGCAGTAGCAATAACCGCCGCAGCCAAAGCGGTGGTCGTTCGTTCAAATCTGGTGCTGGCAGTGGAGGTTTCAAGCGCAAGCGCAAATAAAGTTTCAGGACCGTGTTCCTGAATTCAGCCCTGCTTCAGCTAATCAAGTTGCTGAAGCAGGGTTTTCTTTTCAAGTAAACATTAGCAGCATAAATGATCCTCGACGCATTTGAAGTCATCGGTGGCCAGTCATTGTCTGGTGAAATCATTCCGCAAGGTGCCAAAAACGAAGCCTTGCAAGTACTTTGTGCACCCTTACTGACCCCTGAAAAAGTAACGATTGCCAATGTACCCCAGATCCACGATGTCATTTTATTGATCGAATTGTTGGAAGGATTAGGCGTTAAAATTGAGCGCATCAAGGATGACACTTATGTTTTCCAGGCGGATCAAATTGATTTGCCATATTTACATTCTGAGGCGTTTTTGCAAAAGGCAGCTAAAATTCGTGGTTCAGTCATGTTGATTGGCCCACTGCTCGCCCGCTTTGGCAAAGCATTTTTGCCCAAACCCGGTGGCGACAAAATTGGCCGACGCAGGTTGGATACTCACTTTTTGGGCTTGCAGAGCCTCGGTGCGGAGTTCAAGTTCGACACAGATCTCAATGTGTATTATGTAGAATCCAGTGGGCTCAAAGGTGGCTACCTGCTCATGGACGAAATATCAGTAACAGGTACTGCCAACGTGGTGATGGCCGCTGTGTTGGCCAAAGGCACAACCACCATTTACAACGCGGCCTGCGAGCCCTATGTACAACAATTGTGCAAACTGCTCAATCGCATGGGAGCCCGGATCGAAGGCATTGGCTCCAACCTTTTGCGCATTGAGGGCGTTGAGCACTTGGGTGGTGCTGAACACCGCATGTTGCCGGACATGATCGAGGTGGGTAGTTTCATTGGCATGGCAGCCATGACCCAATCCAGCCTGACCATCAAACAAGCCGGGGTTGAAGACCTGGGCATTATTCCCAGGGTTTTCGAGCGATTAGGCATTGAGCTTCAGATCCAAGGCGATGACATCTATGTGCCTGCAATGGAGCATTATGAAATTCAAAGTTTCATCGATGGCTCGATCATGACCATTTATGATGCCCCTTGGCCGGGTTTTACCCCCGACCTCATGAGCATCATTCTGGTGGTGGCAACCCAAGCACGAGGTAGTGTATTGATCCATCAAAAAATGTTTGAAAGCCGCTTGTTCTTCGTGGATAAACTCATCGACATGGGCGCACAAATCATCCTCTGCGACCCACACCGGGCTACCGTAATCGGCTTGGATCGCCGCCAACCCTTACGCGGTATCCAGATGACCTCTCCCGATATTCGCGCAGGCGTGGCTTTGCTGATTGCTGCTTTATCGGCCAAGGGGCGCAGTGTTATCCACAACGTGAACCAGATTGACCGCGGATACCAGTTTATTGAACAACGTTTAAAAGCCGTAGGTGCTCAAATTCAGCGCTTATGATCGTCTATAATACTACCTTTAAGTTGGAAAAATCAGTTCAGGCCGAGTGGCTGAATTGGATGAAAACAGTCCACATTCCCGATATTCTGGAATGCCAGCAAGTACTGGACTACCGCATTTTTCGGCTCTTACTCGCCGACGATGAGGGTGATACCTATGCCGTGCAGTTGTATTTCCCCGACATGGCAGCCTTTGAAGACTACTACCGCTCCGATGGCATCTTGCACCTACGCATATTGGTGGACCGATATAAAGATCGCTATGTATCTTTTAGTACTTTGATGTTGGAGGTGTAGTGAAAGTTTAAAGGTTGAAAAGTTGAAGAGTTGAAGAGCCGGGCTGATGCGAAAGTTTATGCAGTTCCGTCTTATACTCAACCACCATAGGTTTTGTGCATTTCAATCTAATGTTCTAATGTCATGGCCCACCCAGAGCGTGACACGGTACGCCATTTTGAAGACATTTTGCTTGCCTTTGCTACCACAATGCCAGCCCTACGGGCTTTTTTTACTCAAAAAACCGCGTAGCGGTGCCATTATGGTAGAAAAAAGCGGGGCATAGTCGTCTCAGAACCGCGTAGCGGTGGCATTGTTTGAATTCTTATGATTTTATGATTTGCACAAAATCAGTAGTGGCCGAGTATAGTAATGGTTCAAAAATAAACCTTACCAATTTTTTAATTGCTAGTTGTCAACATCATGGTCAACGTCGTACTGGAAATCCGTAAGAAAGGGTGTGAAGTGTGTAAGTGTGAGTTCGGGTGTGGGGGCTTCGAGATTAAGTTTAGTCTCCAATTGAAAACCAGGTTTCTTCACACTCAAACCCACACAAGCACACCCAAACCCAATTTTATCCGTGTTTCCAACCAGCACCGCGTGCTGTGTCAAGCTCCGCATGAAGCGGGGGCATAATTTATAAAGTAAGCAGTTGCGATTTGGTAAGGTTTATTCGTGGCTTGTCACTTATCATCGTCTTGCGTTATCGTTCAATCTCAAATTTTCTAAGCCGCTCCCATTTTTCCCTATTTTCGCAACCATGAAAAAATGGCAAATCTGGATCGACACGGGGGGCACTTTCACCGACTGCATCGCCCAAAATCCACAGGGCAATATCGAGCGCAGGAAAGTCCTGAGCAGTGGACGCTTGAGGGCTGAAATTCGGCAAGAAGGGCAACGGTATTTCTTGAATCAGCGCTGGGGTTTTCAACGCGACATTTTAATAGGTTATACCTTATCTCTGTGTAGCGAACCCGACATGCCCAGGGCCAAAGTACTGGCTTTTGATCCTCAAAACGACGAGATTTGGCTGGATACTGCCCTTGACTTGTCCTCTGGGCCCCAAACTTGCGACTTCAGCGCAGGAGAAGAGGCCCCAGTGCTCGGCATCCGGCTGTTGACCCAAATGGCGCTCCACGAAGCCTTGCCCGCCATCGAACTCCGCCTGGGTTTTACCAAAGGCACCAACGCCTTGCTGGAGCGCAAAGGTGCAAAGGTAGCCTTACTGATCACCAAAGGCTTCGCCGACCTGCCCTGGATCGGCACCCAGCAAAGGCCCGACCTTTTTCAACTCAACATCCCCGATCCGCAGGTTTTGTACGAACAGGTTTTTGAAGTAAACGAACGCGTCAGTGCCCAAGGCGAAGTACTCGAAAACTTGAGCCTCAGCGAAATTGAAGACCTGATTTTAGCCGTAAAAAATAGCAAGGTTGACGCAGTGGCCGTGGCCTTGTTGCACAGTTACCGCTACCCTGAACACGAGTTGGCACTTGGGGCAGCTTTGCAAAATGCAGGCATCCGTTTCGTCTCTCTTTCGCACCAACTCAGCCCTGGCATCAAACTGCTTTCGCGGGCTCAAACCGCCTTGGTGGATGCTTACCTGGCCCCCATTCTCGACGCCTATTTGCGCAATATCCAGGTCACTTTGGCCCAAAGTGGGGGCAGTTTGCGCATCATGAGCAGCGCAGGAGGCTTGGTCAGCTTTGAACAGTTTCGAGCCAAAGACAGCCTGCTCAGTGGACCTGCCGGGGGCATCGTTGGCGCGGCAGACATTGCCCGACAAATGGGTTTTCAGGGCGTGTTGACCCTCGACATGGGTGGCACCAGCACCGATACCGCCCGTTACGATGGTGCTTTTGATTACCGCTTTTACACCAAAATCGACGATTTAGATTTACAAATTCCAGCCCTGTCCATTGAGACCGTGGCCGCAGGTGGTGGTTCAATTTGTTATTTTGACGGTCAAAAACTTTGCGTAGGCCCCGAAAGCGCAGGAGCCAAACCCGGCCCAGCCTGCTACGGCACTGGCGGCCCCCTATGCATCAGCGACGTGAACCTGCTTTTGGGCAAAATGAGCCCTGCCGCAATGAACATCCCTATCGACTTCAATGCTGCAAGACAGCGTTTGCAGGAAATTCAAGCCCAAATCCAAGACCAAACTGGCCAGTTTTACCCCGAAGAAGCACTACTAAAGGGTTTTGAAAGCATCGCCGACGAAAAAATGGCCGAGGCCATTCGCCGTATTTCGGTAGCTCGAGGCTTCAATCCAGCTGATTATGCCTTGTTGGCTTTTGGTGGAGCAGGCGGTATGCACGCTTGCAAAATCGCAGACTTACTGGGTATTCAGCAAGTGATTGTACCTTACGATGGGGGCTTACTTAGCGCATACGGCATCGGCCAGGCTGCGGTGGAACGATTGGCCGCATTCAGTGTTTTACAAAAATGGGAGGAGGCCAAAACTCAATTGCCAAAACTATTGGAGCAACTGAAAAATCAAGCTTTTGAGGATTTGGAAAAAGAAGGCTTCGGGGTAGCTGAAGTGGGCATCCGGCAAGTTTTGCTTTATCTTCGCTTTGTGGGGCAGGAGAGCAGCCTGGAAGTGCCTTTGTCACTTGGTGAATCCGAGCCAGTAAGTCAATGGGCCCAAATTGAAGCGAATTTCCACCACAAATACCAGGCTCTTTTTGGCTATGTCCCCAAAAATCGCTCCCTCGAATGGGAAAGCATCCGGGTTTTGGCGGCAGGACAGGCACAAAGGGCGGCTTATCACATCCCATTGTCTTCCCGTGCCTGGAATGATGAAAAAACGACCCATTTGCGCTGGAAAGACTTAGCCCCTGGGCAAAAATTTAATGGCCCATTGGTTTTATACAATGACTATGGCACCAGCTATTTGCCAGTAGATTGGACCCTGGAAATCCACGCCACAGGCAATGCCTTGCTGCGCAAAAAAAGCAGCAGTACAATCCCAAGCGAAAGCCAAGGAGAGGCCATCGAGCTTGAGTTGTTCAGCAATCGGTTTACCGCCATTGCTGAGGAAATGGGCGCACAATTGCAACGCACCGCATTTTCGGTCAACGTGAAGGAACGCCTCGATTTTTCCTGTGCAGTACTTGATGCCGAGGGCAACTTGCTGGTCAATGCGCCGCATATTCCGGTGCATTTGGGCAGTTTGGGCATTTGTACCCGTTTGGTCAAAGCCAAGATTGAGATCGGCCCTGGCGATGTAGTCATCGTCAATCACCCCAAGTACGGCGGCTCGCACCTGCCTGATGTGACCTTGGTTAGCGGGGTGTTCAACGCCCAAAAAGAATGCCTGGCTTACTTGGTCAACCGAGCGCACCACGCCGAAATTGGGGGCAAAAAACCAGGTTCCATGCCCCCGGATGCGACCTGCCTGGAAGAAGAAGGCGTGGCTTTTTTGCCTACTTACCTGGTCAAAAATGGAGTGACGCAGTGGGAAGCGATTGAAGTCCAACTCACCAGCGCCAAATACCCCAGCCGCGCCCTGGCCGAAAACCTGGCCGACCTGCACGCGGCCTTGGCAGCTTTGTACAATGGGGAAGCAGCTTTTTTGACCTTGGTGGAAAAACACAGCGAAGCAAAGGTGAGATACTACATGCAAGCTTTGCAAAAACAAGCCAAGGATACCCTGAAAAATGCCCTCCAGCCCTGGCTGAACCAGACCTTGAGCGCCGAAGAATGCCTGGACGATGACCGAAAAATTGCCTTGGAGATTGTGGTCAATCCCGATCAACTAAAGATCGATTTTCGCGGTTCCGGTGAGCCGCATCCACACAATTTGAATGCGAATATTTCGATCATTTACAGCGCGGTAATTTATGTGCTGCGCCTGATCTGTGGCCAAAAAATGGCCCTCAACGATGGCCTGATGAGCCAGGTGGAAATCATTTTGCCAGACAACAGTTTTTTACACCCCCAATTTGCCGACGATCCTGCCCAATGCCCAGCTGTGGTGGGCGGCAATACCGAAATCAGCCAAAGGGTGGTGGATACTTTGCTCAAAGCTTTTGGTTTGGCAGCTTGCAGCCAAGGTACAATGAACAACTTCCTTTTTGGCGACGCAACTTTTGGTTATTACGAAACCATTGGCGGTGGTGCAGGAGCCGGGCCAAATTTCAAAGGCCGCTCGGCAGTGCACCAACACATGACCAATACCCGCATCACCGACCCTGAGGATTTGGAGTTGCGCTATCCGGTGCGTTTAAGGCGATTTGCCATCCGCCCGGGCTCTGGTGGAAAGGGGCAGTTTAAGGGTGGCGACGGAATATTGCGCGAGTTCGAGTTCCTAAAACCCTTAGATTTGACTTTCATCGGGCAACATCGGGTGCAAAGACCTTATGCCTTGGCTGGCGGCGAACCCGGCCAAACTGGCCAGCAAACCCTACTGCGAAAAGATGGCACCATCGAATCCTTGGCCGGCGTAGCCACTTGTCAAGTCCTGCCCGGAGACCGCATCGTCATTGAAACACCAGGTGGTGGTGGGTATGGGTAAGCGTATCTGAAGGAAAGTGTGGTAATGTCTTGCAAAGCTCATAATTTTGTCTCCCCAAAGGGCGTTGAGCTATACTTTTACTCAAAATCGAAGAACATGCGCTTGCGTACCATATATCCTCTTGTAATACTCCTTTTGGTGGTTTTGGCCTGCGGCAAAAACGAAAAAGCCCCAAGCGATCAAAACCGCGATCCCGAGCTGGAAAAAATCAACCAGGCGATCAAAAATAGCCCGGAGAATCCCGAATTGTACTTCAAAAGGGCCAACCTGTACTACGATCGAGACGGTTTTGACGAAGCCATTCAAGACCTCAACCATGCCCTGCGCTACGATTCTACCGAGGCCCGCTACCTACACTTGTTGGCTGACGTTTACCTGGATTATTTTAAGTCTTACCAGGCCTTGAAGGTGATGGAAAAAGCTGCCCAATTGCACCCTGAACGGATTCCAACCCTGCTCAAATTAAGTGAATTTCAACAAATCCTTAAGCTTTACGAGCCTTCGATGAAAACCCTGGATCAAATTTTAAAACTCGACCCCAGCAATGCCGAAGCTTACTTCATGTTTGGCATGAATTTTAAAGAATTAGGCGATACCGCTCGATCCATCAACAGTTTTCAAACCGCAGTAGAAAACGATCCGGACCTGATCGACGGCTGGATCAACCTGGGTCACCTGCAAGCAGCCTTGGGCAACAAAATTGCTGGACAATATTACGAAACGGCCACTCGGATCGACCCCAAAAATCTCAATGCCCTGCACGCCAAGGGATATTATTTGCAGAGCATTGGCGAGCTGAACAAATCCTTGCAGGTATTCAAAAAAATGGCCAAAGTAGATCCAGAGTATACCGATGCCTATTTCAATGCAGGCTTATTGTTGATGGATTTGGATTCGCTGCCCGCTGCGTATGAACAGTTCAACCAGGCTTTGGAAACTTCGCCTGTGCACATCCAATCTTTTTACTATCGCGGGCTTTGTGCCGAAATGCAAGGCCAGAAAACCCAGGCCAGAAAAGATTTTGAGCAAGCCCTGCGCCTGGCCCCGGATTATCAGAAAGCCAAAGAAGCAATGGCACGGGTGGGAGGGTAAAGCCTTATTCTTCTCGCATCTTGAGTGTTGCCAAAAGTTGATTTAAAAACTGGGAGTTTGGCTGAAAAACGGGCCAAATTTTGACTAATTGAGGCCGTAAAATCAGTTTGACCTGGACGTGATGGCACTTTCCTAAAAGCCTTGTTTAAATGGGGTACGCGAAATTGATCCGTTCTATTTATTCGAGCAAAATAAACTAAACCAAACTCGTTTACCTTGGGGCGCGTAAATTCTTGAACTGCTTCAAGCTGTCACATTTTCGGGTATAAATTGTTTTTTAGCATCATCAAGGATAGGTAACAAATCAATTTTCACCTTACTGTTCCTCAAACGCACCCTCAGGCTCTACCTTTTCTGTGGGGCAGTTTTCAGGCCGTTTTTTGGTCAAAAACAACTTCAAATCGCCACCTGAGCGCATGGTGGAGTCGGGATGAAAGGCGGGTTCCTGCCGGTATACAAAATAACTCAGTGGCACACCCGTGAATCCATCATCTGTTTCGGGCAAGAGCTTCAGGCCGCTGGCGCTGACCATCAGGCTGGCTGCGTCATATTGCTGGCAGACCACATCAGGGATGGGCACCATCCCTGTATTGCGCTTTGACACCACAAACTTGATCGTAGAGCCCTTGGGTACCTGGATGCCACTTTGTAAGTCTTGACGGGTGATTTTCCGGCCCCGATATTCCATGTACAGAATGGTATTGTCTTCGAGTTGCTTGTCATATTTGGTATCCATCACTACGGCGCGGATGCCCAGGTAGTTGAGGGCACGGGCGTAGGTATCGTAGTTGTCGTTACCACCTTTGAGGGCGGGCAGTGGCACTGCTGACGCTGATGCCGGGTTGATCACGAGGTAAATGGTACGGTTTTCTTTAACCCTCGACAAAGGCTGCGGATCCTGTTTGAACACATAATAAGCCGGCTTAGTGGGATCGTAGGAAGTTGAATCCGAGATCACCACCTTAAACCCACCCTGGCGAGCCTTCATGCGGGCTTCAGTGAAGCGCATACCCCGGTAGTCTTGTACTTGCACTGAGGTGCCATGCATGGTGTACCACTTGATTCCCTGTGTGGCAAGCAGGTAAAGCAGGAAGCCAAAGACGCCCAGCGCTAAGAGGTTTTTGATGAATATCCCCGACACAAAAAATCCAATTACTTCGTTAAACCATTCTTTGAAACGTTCATTTACCCCAGAGCCTACCCCTTGAGGGAGTTCTTGACGAGGTACCGATACGGGTTCTGGGGTAGTCACTACCGGAGCTGCGCTAATGATAGGCGCAGCTGTTGGCAGCGTATCAGGCAAGCTTGCCGTCGCTACAGGAACTGTGGTAATCGCCTCATCTTGTCCGGCGATGCTGGGTTCGGCTCCACGGTAGCCCTTGCTGTCGCGCAGCAGTTTTTCCACCAAGCCATAAGGCGAAAGCCCCCTTTGTGCGGTTTGCAGAAGCACCGGATGACCATAGTGCAGGGGTGGTAAGGTGTTGCATTCCAATAAAATAGTCTCAGCAGTAGCGGTATCGTACACCCTCACAAAACAGTCGATGGTAGCCAGTCCGCGCAAGTTGAGGATGCGAGCTGCCTTTTCCAAGTCGCTTTTGACTTGGTTGGTCAGGAGGCTGAATTCTTGCGGCGACTTGCCTAACCTGGCGGGGATGATGGGATTCAAACGCCCTGGTGGGATCTCTGCCAAGTCCAACACATCGTATTTGAAGTTGCCATCGGCTTGTGGAGAACAGAGTACCGTAGCGCTCAACTCAAAAAACTGCCGTGCCCCTTGTGGCAAAACCAGGCTTTCAAACAAAATCTCATCCAATGAAGGGAAATACTGTTTAGGTTTGAGCTTTAGAGTGCGCCTTTGTTCAGTACTTTCGGGTCCTTGCCCACGAAACCCCAGTCCCGTGTAAGCTTCTAACTCCAGACGGCTGCGCAAGATTTTTACGCTCAGTCCACCGTTTTGGTCCACGGGTTTGGCTACCAAGGGATAAGTCAATTTTTCTTCGATCCGTTGAAAAACCTCTTGCGGGCTGGTGTCGTAAGTCAGGCGGGCAATTTTCACTTGCTCAGGACCAAGGAAGCCATTGCGCTTCCAAACCTCCATTGTTTGAAGCTTGCTTACCGCTACTTGTGAAGTTTTCACGCCTGATCCATTGTAAGGGATGTTGCGAGCATCTAGTTCGGCTTGGAGTTTACCATCTTCGCCAGGGCGGCCTTGTAGGGCAATGAAGGCTTGGTCCACTATCTGGCCCAGGTCGTCAAGGCTGCGCATTTCAGGCATACTGATCTGCTTGCCGTCGGTAAAGTCGATCAACAATTCGGCGCTGCGTTTGCGCAGCAACTCTACCTCTGACAGGGCTACTTTGGCACCTTGAATTGCTTGCAAAATTACATCCACTGTAGGCAAAAAGAGCATGTCACCTGGCACCTGGTGAAAGGTCCATTGCCCTGGTGTGCCGCTCAATAGTACAGGAATCGGCTCATATTCTTCCGAACCAGCCAGGACCTCATACACGGTGCGAGCGGTCAATAGGGTCAAATCACGCTCGTGGCCATACCCACCAAAAAACAAAGCTACCCGACTCTGCTTGTCGCGCTGAGGCTTGGCTTGTCGCAGGGTTTCGTCGAGGTATTCGAGCAGGCTGCTGTAGGAGTTGTCTTGTGGGTTTTCGGCAGCCCTTACGGCCAATGATCGGCGAATGAAGTAGTTCAACAACTCGCTGGGGCCCATGCCCACCACCGAGCCAGCGTGCAGGATGGCTTTGGGCAAAAAAGGCTCTGGATTGGGGTAAACCTGGTCGAAATAAATCCGGTTGTTGATGTCGATGTATCCTCGAAGCGCTCCGTAAGCCTGTAAGCCTAAACTGGCAAAAACCTTCTCACATTCGCTACGAATGGCTGCTGATTGCTCAGGGTTAAAAATCCGGGGCGGCATGGGCTCGGTTTCATGCACCTCGGGCTCCCATTCCGGCAGCATAGCTACCGGGCTGCCATCATCCTTGCTCAAAACCAGGCAATTGAAATTGTCCATCTCGTCCATTTCACGGATGGTCACATGTTGCGAGGCTTGTACGCTGGCTAGTCGGATGCTCGCACCTTCATCCATCACTTCGGACGCCAGGCTGTTGAGCAGTTTGAGCAAATCATCGGGATGGTTGATTTTACGGTCTTGGCTTTGAGCACTGACGATCAACGGGAAACTCAGGCCGTCTTTGCCGTGGGTGATCAATTTCAAATAATCTACACGGTCAAAATCGCTGCGGGCCAACCAATCGGCCACTGGAATGGTAGCACAACCAAAGGCCGCGTCCACTGCTTCACGAAAACTGGCCAAATCGGTATCCTCGCCAATGCGCGCCACTAAGCCTGAAGCACTCTGGCCAGAAGGCCTGATGGTCATCGGAAATCCCACATTGGCACTCGCCAATTGGAACAACTCGTCCGCATCGCTTTCGAGCCAGTCGCGGCGACTGATGGTAAAATTACGCAGGGTCAGAAAACCCTGGTCGCGCAACAGTGGCAAAGAAGTAGCTTGGTCGCCAAGTGCAGCACAAAGCTGGCTGTGACTACCTGTATATGGAATCCTAAGTTGTTCTAATCTTTTTTGCAAGGCTCCTCTTTCGCCTGGCATGGCCAAAAAAGCGAAACTGATGAGCTGAGGCAAATCCTGGGGTTTGATTCTGCGGCCTACTTTGGCAATCATGCGGTCCAGCTCCTCTTCGGGCATCTCACCCAGGCTTTCGAGATAAATCTGGAATTGATTGGGAGAACTACGCAGCAATTCTGGTGGTGGAAAAAAATCGCGAATCCCATCCTGGTAAAGCTTTTGCCAATCGAGCAGGATGATGTTTTCCAGGCTATCCACAAAAATGGGTATGGGCTCGAAGCAGGTGCGATTCAAGTAATTGTAAACCGTACGTCCCAGTGCAAATGATCTTTCGCGCAAGCGGGAGGTTCCACCAAAAAAAATGCCAATTTTTATTTTCATGCGTGGTTTAGGGTGCTAGTTCGTTTGGAGCAGGACAACCAAAAGATAAAATTAGTTTTCTCGCTGAATATTTTGGAGACTCAATAGATTTTTTGGACAAGTCAGCGCCATTTAGTGTTTGAGCTAAAGTAAAGTAAACAAATTTGCTTTTTAGGTTTAGCAAAAAGAGAACACAACTTCCTTTCGCACAGTTATTTATCTGTTTTCACTAAACCCGAATCCGGTTACCTTATTTTTTCACGCTCCCTTAGCCAATAAAAATAAAAGAACGCGCCACTGGTCCATCCAAAGGTGGGCTCAGCTTGCTAAGTCTTACCTCTACTTTCATGGCAAAAGGAAACTGGCTTTTGAGGCGATCGTGGATGCGTTTGGCCACAGTTTCGATCAGGCGGGCCGTTTTTTTCATCTCAATCCGGCAAATTTCGTAGATGATTTCGTAGTTCACCGTGCCCGTGAGTTCATCGGTTTTGGCCACCATTGATAGACTGGAGTCAGGTATTTGCACATACACATCCACCACAAACTGAGTACCTGTTTTTTGTTCTTCTTCGTAATAACCGTGAAAAGCAAAAAACTGCATGCCTTCTAGCGCAATTGTTGTCATGGTTTAGGTTTGTTGAGGCGGTGAAGTTACACCTTTCAGGCTAAAACCCTGTCTTTTTTTGGACAAAACCACAGCTTAGGTCCACCACGGAATCAGCGAAAATTAAGGATAGCTGCTTGCAAAAGCAATTGATTTTCAATTTCATGGCCTGCACCGAAACGAACTAAAAGTCCCACGCCTAAAATCTCTTTGCGACCCACCAGGTTTGCAATCTTGTAATGGGTGACATAATTTCGATGTGTTCAAGCTTTTCAAACACCTAAAAACTAAACCATGAAAACGCTCATTTACACCACTATTTTATGGTTGTGCCAACTTAATGCACCAGCCCAAAAACTAGCTGAATGGACTTTTGAGAACATCAGTTCGGCTATCCCATCCTTACCGATTGCCCCCTCTTTCCTCTCGCCCGATGTCGCCTCTGGCCAAGGCGGCATGTCGGGTGGGAACAACATTGGCAGCCCCACCGTGTGCAGCGGAGCGAATGCCTGGTCCACCAATTTTTGGCCTACAACTACCCAGTATTCGAATAGTGCTTACGTTTATTTCATCATCGAGGCAAAAAAAGACCTTCATCTCTTTGATTTTAGTTTCTCATGCGGAGCATCTTCGGGTAGTTCTGCCAAAAACTTCGCAATCACTTATACTTTAGATGGTGAAACTGTGCAAGCGGGGGGTGGCAGTGCCTCGGTAGGCAGTTGTGGAGGCGGCGGCGCTGATTTGGATGTGGTGATTCCCAAAGGCAGCAGTTTCACCATCCGCATTCATCCTTATGGGCAAGACAAGGCGGCCCAGGCGGCCACGCTTAGGTTTGACAATGTGCGGTTTTCAGGGGTGCAGTTTTTGCCGATTTCCTTGGCCCGCTTTGAAGGACAAAGGGTATCGGGCTTAGGGGTTAGGCTATTTTGGCAAACTGGCAGCAGCTACAACAACGACTTTATCGCCATCGAAAAAAGTACAAATGCCCAGGATTTTGAAGAAATCGGTCGAATCGAACAAGTGCCCGACGGGGATGAAAAACGCGAGTTTACTTTCTGGGACCACCAAGCCAGTGCCTCCGCTCAATACTACCGCCTGAGAATTGTAGACCTGGATGGCACCCAAAAATTGTCCAAAATCATCGTCCTGCCTGCCGAAAACCCCAACGTCCAAGCCCAGCCTTTCCTGTATCCCAATCCAGTGATTGATCAATGCAGCATCCGCTGGCCACTAGCAGGTTTGCAGGCCCAATGGCACCTGCTCAATTCCTTGGGTCAAAACATGCCTTGTACCGAAATTTCAAAAGACGAGGATAAAACCGTACTGGACCTCAGCCAGGTGCCCGCAGGCAACTACTACCTGCATTGGCAACAAGGTCGGCAGAGGGGGACGATGCGGATACAAAAAATTTAGGTGATGAGTTTTTTGAGGCCCGGCAGGCAATCTGCTGGGCTTATTTTTTACTGCTTCTTCGCAAAAAACAAGTCGCGAACCGCCCCTGAGCTAACGCTGAAGCCATGCAAATAGCCCTGCTTGTCGCGCTTGAACCAAATGTCGCCAAAAGGCGGTGCAGTGTAAAAATGGTCTTCACCCAATGCGATCAAGCTTAGGGCTTTGCCATGTGGCCCATGCAACAGGAGGCCATCTTCTTTTGATTCGACTTGGTACCAGGTTTGCCATTCGGGTAGAAAATAATTGCCAGCATAAGTAGCCAGGGCATTGGCTGGCAATTTCACAGCTTGAGGAGGGAGTGGTGGGGCGATTTTGGGGATGTCGGGGAAAGTTGTATTGGGATCAGGCATCAAGATTTGGGCGATTTGCTCACTCAACTTTGCACAATTGGCCTCCGCAAAATTGGCTTTGATCAAAATACCGATTTCCTGTTGGGGGAAATAAGTGAGGATAGCCCGGAAACCAGCGCTTGAGCCCGTATGCTGCCAGCGTTGGTTTCCAGCCCATTTTTCCACTTCTAAGCCAAAGGCATAATTCAGGGTGTCGCCACTGGGAAAAACGCTGCGGGTGGTCATTAGGCGGATCAGGTCCTGGCCGCCTAATTGGCCTGTACGCAGGTTATCGAGCCAACGCATGAGGTCGGGTAGGTCGCAGTAAATGCCGCCAGCCCCCATTACAGTGCTGTTGTCGTAAACCATTTTCCAAGTGCCGTCGCTCGTTTTTTGGTAAGAAGCCGCGCCTTGCGGGTACCACTCGCCTTGTTGGTCCATGATATAGGTATGCTTCATTCCCAGTGGCTCAAAAACCCGTTTTTTCATCCACGCCTCGAAGGGTGTATTGCTGACCTTTTGGACAATTTCAGCCAGCAACATGTAGCCTGTGTTGCAGTAGGAGTGCGCCGTGCCCGGCAAAAAATTGAGACCGACACTGTTTTGGGCCAATTCCATCGCCATCACTTGCCGGATCAGGTCGCCTTGTCGCCAGCCTTTGAATTCCAGCATGGCATAAATTTCGCGCAAGCCGCTGGTGTGGCGCATCAGGTCTTGGATGCGGATGGTTTGGCCAAAATCGGGTAAGTTTGGCAGGTACTTGCGGATGTCATCATCCAATTTCAAGGCCCCGTCTTTTGCCAGCAGGAGGATTGCAAAACATGTGATTTGCTTGGCTACCGAGCCGATGTCGGATACCGTTTGGGGCTGAAAAGGGACTTGGTGTTCCAAATTGGCCAGGCCATAACCTTTGGTCAAAAGCGTTTGACCATTTTTGACAACACCCAGGGCCAGGCCGGGTTGCCCACCTTGTTTTTGTTGGGCAAAAAGGGACTCAATTTGGGCCACCTGGTCTTTGCTCAATTTGGCTTTTTGGGCAAAAACACTTGCGTTTAGACAAGAACAAAAGCACAGGAGGGCGAAGTAACGCATTGGATGGATTTTTGGTGAAAACTATGCTCAAGCCTATTTCCCCCGCAATCGACTCAGGGTTTCAGGACTCATATCCAGGTAAGAGGCAATGTATTTTAGCGGAATAAGTTGAAACACGTGGGGGCTACGCTCAAACAAGCGTTCGTATCGCTGTTTGGGACTCAAGGTCAGCATTTCAACTTCTCTTTGCATACGGCTGAGTAGTACTTTTTCGAGCAAAACCCGCCAGAAGCGTTCCAACTCAGGCTCTTTTTCCATTAAGTCATAAAAGTCGCGCCGACTGATGGCCAAAACCTCGCACTTGCTCAGGGTTTGGATGTAATAGGAACTACCTTGCCCACTAACCAGCGAGTCAAAAGCAGAAAACAAATTGCCTCCATACAAAAAACCCACATTGGCCTCGCTGTTGTCGTTTAGGATATAAATGCGGGCGGTTCCGCTCAACATTAAGTAGATATACTGTTCCTTTTGGCCTTCGCGAAGGATAAAGTCTTGGTTTTTAAACGCAATGGTTTTACTCCATAAGGGCATAAGTTTTAACAGCAACTTATCGCTCATTCCTGCCTTAATCAAGCTTTTTTCAAGCACATGAGTAGGGTTGATTCTCATAAGCAAAAAGTATAAAAATTATTGCTCACGTGGCGCTTTCTTGCCCCATTGGTGAATCAGCTGTCGTATTTTTATCAGGGAAATGGGTTTTGTCATGTAATCGTTCATTCCTGCTTGAATACAGGCTTCCTGGTCCTCGGTGCTGGCTCCCGCGGTCATGGCTACGATGATGGGTTGATGTCCATCGCGCCCTCGAATACAGCGGGTGGCTTCAATGCCATTCAGGTCTGGCATTTGTACATCCATCATGATGAGGTCGTAATTTTGATTGGCTGATTTTTGGATGGCTTCCCTACCATTTTCAGCAATGTCAATTTGATAACCCAGGTGTCCCATGATGCGCTGGATTAATTTTTGGTTCAGCAGATTGTCTTCAGCTACCAGTACCTTCAGTGAATAGTGTGCTACGCTTGCATCAACTATGGGCTCTTGTTGACCTACTTGGGCAGGTTTCGCACCCGCATTGAACAATACTGCAAAATGAAAAGTAGATCCCCCGCCCAATTCACTTTCAACACTAATGCTTCCACCCATCAGTTCGACCAAAGTTTTGGTCAAGGTCAAACCCAAACCAGTTCCGCCAAAAGGCTGGTTGTGTAAAGTACTGAACTGCGAAAAAGGCTCAAACAATTTACCCAGGTCTTCCTCGGACATGCCAACACCTGAGTCTTCAACACTGAATTCCAGCAAAATACGCCCCATAACCGGCGAAGTACTCTCCTTAACGTTCAAGACCACTTGGCCTTTCTGAGTAAATTTTATGGCGTTACTCAAGAGGTTAACCAAAATCTGACGCAGGCGATAGGGATCTCCATGCAGGTTATTGGGCGTAAAAGGCGCAATATTGAGCACCAGTCCTACATCACCAGTCCTTATTTTTGATTCATTGCTGAATAGCTTAAGTGTGTGCTCAGTGATTTGGTCCAATTGGAAATCTTGGTGTTCCAGCAAAAGTTTACCCTCCTCAATCCTCGACATGTCAAGTACTTGGCTCACGAGGTTCACCAAATGGCGACTGCTGATGCTGATGGTATCCACCAGGTCCTTTTGATCTGCTGATAATTTGGTAGCTTCCAACAAGTCAGAGGAGCCAATCACTGCATTGAGGGGGGTTCTAATTTCGTGGCTCATGTTGGCCAAAAATTCGGACTTGGCTTTTTCAGCTTTTTCAGCTTTTTCTTTGGCTTCCTGGGTTTGTAGTTGGGTCTGTTCAGCTTCTTCATTGGCAGCAAGCAATGCCTCACGGTCGTTAACATACGTGATTTTGAAGGCTCCGATGGTCACACCGAAAAAGATCATACACAGGAGGAACACATTATACTGATCAAGTTGCCATTGCCGCACGTTGGTATAACGGACCACCCAGTCGGGGTTCTTGATTTCCAAAATGAATAAAATGGTAACTACCGCAGTAGTTATCAAACACAAGTATAAAATCTCTCGGTTTCTTAACAATAGTATACTGACGACAGTATAGGTGACAAATAAATTGACAGAAGATCCACTTACTCCATTGCTGGTGAACCAACTACCCGCAATGAGTAGGCCCATTAACACAATGAATGGAATCGCTACTATCCGACTTTTGCGTAAATGCCAGGCATAATAAAACTGCATTGTAACAACCAGGATTGCTGCAATCAGGATGCAATTGTTAATCCCAGTGATGCCAATTATTCTGTTCTGTACCAAGCCTAGCAAGCACGCAACAATCATAGAGAGCATCAGGAAGTAGGTGATCTTGTGCTCAATCGATACAGTCTTGTCGTCGAAACGAAAAATGCGCGTGAATAAACTAGTCATGTTACGCCGATAGTCAAAGGAAGGGTTCAGTTGCGTTGCGCGACTTGCTTACCCCATTGGTGAATAAGTTGTTTAATTTTAATGACTGAAACGGGCTTGGATACGAAGTCGTCCATGCCCGCCTCCAGGCATGCTTCCTGGTCTTCCAGGGTGGCACCTGCCGTCATGGCAATGATGATAGGTCGCATCCTTTTGTTATTGCGAATCATCTTGGTGGCTTCTATCCCATTCAAGTCAGGCATTTGAATGTCCATCAAAATCAAGTCATATTGGTACAAGGTAGCCCTTTGGATCGCCTCACGCCCATTTTCTGCCAGATCAATGGCATAACCCAGGTGGTTCATGATGCGTTGGATGAGCTTTTGATTCAACGCATTGTCTTCTGCTACCAGCATTTTTAAGGGATAGCGTTCTGCCAAACGATTTTCAGTACCTATATCTTCAACCAGTGCTGCGGGAGCAGTTCCTTTATTGAACAAAGCGTTGAAGAAAAAAGTAGTTCCCTTTCCAGGCTCACTGTCCAGGTGGATCAAACCGCCCATCAATTCAACTAGGGTTTTGGTAATGGTCAGCCCCAAGCCCGCACCACCCAAGGCATTTTGTTGGCTATGATTGAGCTGGGTAAAGGGAGTAAAGAGCTGCTTTTGATCCTCTTTCCGAATACCAATACCAGTGTCTTGTACCTGAAATTCCAAAAAGACGCGTCCAGCCAGGGGGGATTTTCCTGTAGAAATGCGCAATTCAACCCAACCTTTTTCGGTAAACTTGATGGCGTTGCCGATCAAGTTTACCAAAATTTGGCGGAGGCGATACGGATCACCGTGCAGGTCATTCGGAGTATTGGGTTGAATGTTGAGGCGCAAGTCCAGCGCCTTATTTTTGATTTTAGGGTCGTTGGCAAATAATTTAATGGTGTTCTGCGTCACTTCGTCCAATTGAAAATCCTGGTACTCCAACAAGAGTTTGCCCTCTTCCAACCGCGACATGTCAAGTACATGACTTACAAGATTGAGTAAGTGCCGACTACTGATGTTGATGGTTTCGACCAGGTCCTTTTGGTCATGCGACAAGACAGTGGTTTCCAGTAAATCAGCAGAGCCGATTACGGCGTTGAGCGGCGTACGAATCTCATGGCTCATGTTGGTCAAAAACTCCGTTTTGGCCTTTTCGGCTTTTTCAGCTTTGTCTTTGGCCAACAAGGTCTGCTGCTGGGTTTGTTCAATATTGTTTTTGGTATCAATCAGGCGTTTGCGGTCTTTGACATAACTGATTTTGTAATAGCCCATAGCCAAGCCACTGAATAACATACAAAGCACAAAAATATTGTACAAATCGAGCTTGCGAATCCACTCGCGCTCATAGATGTGAATACTTTCCGGGTATTGTAACTCATATACAAACAAGCCAGAAACAAACAAGGTAGTAGCAATGATAAAAGGCAGTATATAGCGCCGATCAAGTAGTAGAATGCCAACCAATACATAAAGGAGGAAAGTGGAAAGAGTGGACCCTCGCACGCCACCATTGTCGAACCAGGTACTGCCGACCGTAAGCCCCATTACCAACAAAAAGGGAAAGACGTTTTTTCGGGTTTTGGGTACAAACCGCACCAAGTAAAACTGGACAGCACTCACTACCAGGACCAAAACAAGCATATAATTGACAAAGCCATACAAACCCACAACCAGGTTTTGGATCAAACCAAGGATTGTGGAAATAAAGGTCACGATGAGTAAAAAATAGACAATTTTTTGCTCAATGGGTACATTTGGATCCCTTATTTGGAAAAATTCGATCAATTTACTAGACATGGAAGGTACTGGACTTTTTCCTGTGTATGTGATCAATATGGGGACTGTACATTGAGACAAGGTAAGAAAAAAATGTAAAAGCTATTGGTCTATGTTTCGATGCATAGAAAGATAACGGTTTTAGCCAAGCGAGACTGCCTTGGTTGAAACAGCAGCGGAGGGTATAAAAGTGGTCAGCGGACTGCGTATGGAGCGAAGTCTCAACTGCACTGGGAAAGATCCTAACTTCCTACAAAAAATAGCCGAACATAAAAAACAAAAAGCCCCAGCAACATCCAGCTGCCGGGGCTTTTTCATGGAACTTTTCCTAAAACTATTGCTTCTGCATCCGTTTGGTGGCGAGCACTTTGTTCTTCTCACCCAAGATCTGGACGAGATACATCCCACGGGGCAGATCACCTACGTAATAGCGTTTGTCGGGAGTGATTTCATCGAAATTTTTCATTTGGCTGCCAACCAAATTGTAAATCACAACTTTGTGTACTCCTTGTGATTCAGTGAGGCCAATGTGCGATGTGGCAGGGTTGGGGAAAACCTCCAACGCTGGCCCACGATCCGCAGTGGCTACTGAATACCAATTGCTTTTTGCAGCGTTTTGGCCAATTGCCTTCGGGATTATGAAAAGTACCAGGGTCAAAAAAAGTAAATAATGCTTCATTAAACGGTTTTTGTCGCTACAAAATTAAACAAATATCGCAATTTTTCACCTTCGAGGGTCAAAGGTAGCTTAGGTGAAAATGTTACTAGAAATAAAAGTAATGCATCCACAGGAGAAAAACAAGCTAAAGTCCAGCTTTATCATTTTTTTAACGTTTATCATCCAATTTGTGAGCATTGTTTGACGTTTATGGCCGCTTTCTTTGAACCCAAGCATGCTAAAGCCTGGCATGATGGACTTTTTAGCCTTTGGTTGCTGTACTTTGATTACCTTAGCATACCTGTTTAATGAGACAAAAAACACCCCAGTTCAGCTGCAAGTCTTGTTTGTTTTCTGGAAAAAATTTTAAAAAACGCATATTTTGACTCAACAATGACGGAACACACTGCTCAAGAAGACTCCATCTTCGATTGGTTTAGCCAGCAAAAGTGGTTACACTATTTGCTTTCTTACTTAGTTGCGGCATGGTCTTTGACCGAATTTCTAGATTGGTTGGTCCAACGTTTTCACCTTTCTCCAGAGTGGGCCAACATCGTTTTCTTCTTTTTACTGATGATGCTACCTGGTGTTTTATTGTTGATTTTGAACCAATTGGGTAAAAGTCATTTTTCCAAAAAAATTGAACACGGGGCTTTGATGGGCAACGCTGTTTTGGCCTTAGGGATTCTGCTGTTTGCTTATCGCGATGCCTATTTGGGTGTCACTAGCGATAAAGTGACGGTTACGGATGAAAAAGGCAAGACCATTGAACGAATGGTAGCCCGTACCGGCTATGCCAAACGCTTGGCCATGGTGCCCTGGGAAACTGAAAATTTAGGGGCAGAAACCTGGCTTTATCTAGCAGGTCCAGCCATGTTGGAGACGGACTTGGATCAGGACATCCGGCTGAGCAATTTTTCACCTTTTTCCATGCAAGCTGAGTGGGAAAAAATCAAACATCCTTATTCCGAAAAAGCGTCCCTCAATCAACAAAAACAAATAGCAGAAGCTTTGTATTGCGAGTATTTCACGTGCGGAAAGCTCAGTAAGAAAGGCTTGTATTACCAATTGACACTTGATTTGTATCACACCAGTGATCTTCGACTAGTAGGTGATAAGGTTTTTCAAGCAGGGTCGATTTGGCAATTGAACGACCTGGCCAGCGTGTTTATCCGGGAACGTATTTTTTCAAATAAAGACTCCAAAATCCTTGATTTGCCCCTCGATAACTTGCTCCCAAACCAGTTGAGTGTATTGAAAACTTATTATGAGGCAATGGAAAACCTCTACCTCAAACCAGCTGGGGTTGTTGCGGCTACCCAGCAACTGGAGCAAGTAGTGAATCAGCAACCTAATTTTGCCAAAGCCCACCTAGCCCTAGCTTTGTGTTACACCGACCTTCAACAGGGCGATAAAATCAAAAACCACCTCGATAAAGCGCTTGAGTACGCCAGTGCCCTACCAGAAAGGGATCAACTTTCGATCAAATACCATTATTATTACTTGCAGTTGGACCAGGAAAAAACCAAAGCGCTGCTCAAGATGTGGATCAAATTGTATCCACATGACGTAACCCCTTACGCACATTTGATCAAGGTATACGCAAGTAAACTAGAGTACGACCAGGCCAAAAAACTAGCCGAAGACGCCATCAAGGCAGGCCACCTGGCACAGGGGCTGACTTATCAAGTCCGGATCGCTTCTGCTGAAGGGGACTTGCCTACTGCTATTGCTAAAATGCAAGAATTCAGAAAGGCTTTCCCTAATAAGCATGACCAGGATTTTGACATGGCCATCCTTTACCAACAAAATGGTGATTTCAAAGAAGCGCAAAAAATTTACGAAGATTACCTTGTACTCTACCCAAATGATAAAAATGCCTTGAATAACCTGGCGGTCATCCAACTGCGGCAGGGCAAATACCGAAATGCGGAAACGACCCTTTTGCAATTGCTCCAAAAAAACAAGGACCCAATCACCAAACAGGAAAAACACTTTCAACTGTTCAAACTGAACTATGCCCAAGGCAAAATCAAGAAGGCCCATGAGCACTTCTTTGAAGCACTGCGAACCGCAGAGTCGCACCGGGATTATGGATATGTACTCAACTACTTGTTCAACTCATATGTGTTAAAGAGCTTTGCCGAGGTCAAGCAATTCGATTTGGTCCAGCCGCACATTGATCGAGTGCTGAAAGTAGGGTCAAAAAGCACTGAACTGCAAACTTGCTTCATTTTGATGAACACAGAAGTGGCTTCGCAGGAGGCCAAGCGTCTGGGGCCGGTGTTCAACAGATGCCAGGACATACTACTCAAACAAGGCGGGCGCATCCAATTTGTGCTCGTGAAAGGGTACCTGGAAATGTACCAAGGCAATGCTAAAGAAGCTGCAAAGCTCTTTGAAGAAGGTCTGACCATTTTAAAGAAAGACCCTAACTCTGAAACCACGGTGGACTTTATGCGTTGCTTGATTACCAATCAGGAATATGGCAAAGCCATCACGATCGGTCAAAAACAATTGCGCCTGGACCCCTCTAATGCACAGTTGCTACTTGCCCTTGCCCAGGCCAATTGGGAACAGGGAGACCTGGTAGAAGCCAAGGAGCTGGTACAAAGAATCCAGAAAATATGGGGCGCTGCCGATGAGAATTTCCGCTATTTTCAGGAATTTCAAGCGTTGAAACTGGAGTTGGAGTTGAAAGGTTAGACGCCCACCTTTTTGCCCAATAAATCACGTGCATTTTCCAGCGCAGAGTCACTGGGCGGATTTTGACTCAACATCACCGCAATGGCACGCACCCGCTCCTCATCTTGCAACAAGCGCACATTGGTGGCGGTTCGGTCGGGCTTATCTACTTTATAAACAAAGTAATGGTAGTCGGCTTGAGCGGCCACCTGAGGTGAATGGGTGATGCTCACTACTTGGTGGCCATTCGACAATTGGCGCAGAATACTGCCCATTCGCTGGGCTACATCGCCAGATACACCACTGTCGATTTCGTCAAAAATCAGGGTGGGAAGTGGAATGGCGCTGGCTACCAATGATTTTGTAGCCAAAGCCAGGCGGGATATTTCCCCCCCCGAAGCCACGTCCTTGATCATTTGTAAGCGGCCACCACGGTTGGCTGCAAAAAGGAAATTGATCTCGTCGCGGCCTTGGGGGCCAAGCTGGGCAAGGGCTTTATTTTCGATCTTGAGCTGGGCATAAGGCATGGTCATTTGGGTCAGCATGTCCACTACTTTTTGTTCATAGGCGGGGATGACTGATTCACGTTTTTGGTGCAGTTCCAAGGCAAATTGCTCCAATTTTCCTTCAGCAGCTTGGATATTTTGCTCCAATTGGGCGATTTCTGCGCCCAAGTTACCAAAGCCACTGAGTTGGCGTTGTAGGTTTTCCTGAATCTCCAGGAGTTCAGCCACGGTGGCCACACCATGCTTTTTTTGCAGGCGGTAAATCAAGTCCAAGCGGGCTTGCAATTCCTGGATTCGGGCTGGATCGTACTCAGTTTTGTCAGCAATTTTTTCAAAATCGCTGCTCATTTCCTTCAATTCAAAAAGTAGACTGCCAAAACGTTCGTGTTGTTGGGCCAGTTCAGGTGCTACGCGGCTCAATTGCCCCAGGGCTTGGTACAATGGCTGCATTTGGCCTACGATGGCATTTTCATTTTCAGTAAGAGCCTGATTAGTGGCACCCAATGTTCGTTTGATGTCTTCGGCGTGGCTCAAGCGACTCAGTTCGGCTTCTTGCTCTGCTTGCTCATCGCTGCGCAATTCGGCTTTGTTGAACTCTTCGAGTTGGAATTGTACAAAATCCAGCTCTTTCGAGGATTGTTCATTGCTACGGCGCAGGGTATCAAGGCGGCGTTTGTCACTTTGGTAGCTGCGGTACAAAACCTGGTATTGTCCCAAGAGTTCTTTGTTGCCCGCCAGTGCATCGATCATTTTCAATTGAAACGAAGCCTGGTTGATGTCCAGGGTATCGAACTGTTGGTGCAGGTCGATCAAAGCACCACTCAGTTCTTGCAGGGTTTTGAGGTTGACCAAATTGTCGTTGATGAAAGCCCTGGACTTTCCGCTCGGCGTCAACTCTCGGCGGATTACGGCTTCATGGTCATAATCGAGATCGTTTTCAGTAAAAAACTCCTTCAAATCGTAAGGGCTCAAGTCAAAAACCCCTTCGATTACGCATTTTTCGCCTTCATTGTAAAACGCTTTGGTATCGGCACGATCCCCCATGATGAGGCCCAACGCACCTAGTAATATGGATTTACCCGCCCCGGTTTCACCCGTGATGATGGTTAGGCCATCGGCGAATTCAATGTCCAATTGCTCAATGATGGCGTAATTCTGAATATGCAAGCGTTTGATCATAAGCTACTCTTGACTCCTTGGTTCTTGAAAAGGATGGAATTGGTCCACCTCTGTCAAAAGCCGAGGCAAAAATAAAACATTTGTTTGATGTTTTGTAAAAACTTTCCCTACTAAGTTTTTACCTTGATACTACAAAACTCTACTTTGGAGTTTATAAAAAAGTTGGCATTTTTGCGGCCAAAATGCAAAAACCCCATAAAGTAAAAGTAACCTAATGACACAATTCTACCGACAACAACAGTTGGCTCTACTAGGAGCCTACCTTATTATATGTATGCTACCGATGGCTTGCAGCAAAAAAGATGGAAAAGCCTGGAAACCCTTGGACCTGGCTCCATATGGTATTCCAGCCGTAGTGATGGCCCCAGACAGCAGCAATGTAGAAAGTTTTGAGATGGGCGGGCAAAAAGAAGTATCGATCCTTGGCAATGGCCCGTCACTTTATTCTTTGCAGGTATACGCTGGCCGGGCAAAAGGCAATAAAATACTGGAGCAAACTTATCGCCAATTGTTGGAAGTGAAAAGCAACCCTCAATTTGGGAAAGTAGTTGAACAAAACAAGGAAGGCTTCATTTATGAGTTGAAAACCACTGACCCTGATCGCTATAGTTTCCGTTATATCCATTTGCACCGCGATACTGAAGTGGTCTTCACCACAGGCCTGAATCGACAATACGATCTATCTACCATCAAAAAACTATATGAATCGGTTATGCAAAAAGACAATTAATGCGATCATTTCTTTTCTCTTTAACCCTGCTTTTGTCTGCCAGCTTCAGCTCGCCCCTATCAGCACAAAGCCCCCATACCAAGGCTTTTCAATTGGGGCTTATCGACGAAATCCACTCTGGTATTTTAAACGAAAAGCGTACGCTGAATATTTACTTGCCCGAAGGCTACTCGCCCGATTCTGCGGCTGTATATCCAGTGATTTATCTGCTTGATGGCTCGGCTGACGAGGACTTTATCCATGTAGTTGGCTTGGCGCAGTTTTGTAATTTTCCTTGGATCGAGCTCTTGCCCAAGTCAATAGTGGTGGGCATTGGCAATGTAGATCGTCGCCGGGATTTCACTTATCCAAGTAGCGTTGAAAAAGACAAAAAAGACTTCCCGACCACTGGCGGTTCCGAGCGCTTCATCGATTTCCTGGAAAAAGAGTTGCAGCCATTTATTCAACAGCACTACAAGGCGGGGAAAGATAAGCTGCTCATTGGGCAATCCCTCGGCGGCTTGCTTGCAGTGGAAATTCTTTTCAAAAAGCCAGCCCTGTTCAACCAGTACGTCATTGTAAGTCCAAGCCTTTGGTGGGACAATGAGTCATTGTTGCAGCTACAAAGGGCTGCAATTACTCAAAAAACTGCTGTTTTTCTGGCCGTTGGAAAAGAAGAGAAAGTGATGGAACAGGATGCAAAAAAACTGAATCGACAATTACAAAACAACAAGTCGCCTTTACTTCAGACCCACTTCAGTTTTTTGAAAAAAGAAAACCACGCTACCATTTTGCACCACGCTGTGTTTCGGGCGTTTGAATATTTTCATACCTTAGATTTTTGATTTTTTAGTTCTACTTTACACTATCCACTTATCCAGCAAAAAGAATGATTGCCAAACAAGCAGAAATATACTTTCAAGAAGGCTGTGGGCGCTGCTCACTCGGCGGAACCCCCGAGTGTAAAGTACACCGCTGGGCGAATGAGTTGGCCCATTTGCGCAATATCATCCTCGATTGCGGGCTACAGGAAGATTGCAAGTGGGGTAGTCCTTGCTACACTTTTCAAGGCAAAAATGTCACCATGCTGGCTACCTTCAAAGAATATTGCTTCGTGGATTTTTTCAACGGAGCCTTGCTAAAAGACACTGAGGGCATTTTGGTCCGCCAAACGGAAAATGTTCAGGCTGGTCGACAAGTTCGTTTTACCAATGTCAAAGAAATATTGGCCTTGGAAGTCACTTTGAAAACCTACATTTTTGAAGCCATTGAGGTGGAAAAATCGGGCCAAAAAGTAATCCTTAAAAAAACCTCAGACTTTCCCATTCCAGTAGAATTAGAACAAACCCTGGTAGCTGATTCCCCCTTCAAACAAGCTTGGGAAGCCTTGACCCCTGGCCGTCAAAGGGGCTATCTTTTGCATTTTGCTGCCCCTAAACAGACTCAGACGCGCAGTTCAAGGATTGAGAAGTGTCGGGAAAAGATTTTTGCGGGAAAGGGTTTGCAGGATTAAGCGCGTAAGGGAGCGTAAAAAAATAAGGTGGACGGATTTGGGGTTAGTGAAAAAAGATAAATAGCTGGATGAAAGGAAGTTGTGTTCTTTTTTTGTAAGTTCTCAATCCGCTGAAGATCCGTTTACGCGTTACAAACGCGTGTAAATTGGTTCCGGTCAGAGACCTGGAACCAACGTCAATTGAGCGTTATGCTGGTGTCAGGTCTCCTGACCGACACCGGGCTCCCGCAGGTTTGCAACGTGCGAACGAAAACATTTCATAGTAGTCACATCAAGTGGAGATAGGTGCAGAAAATGAATTGAGAACTTACCTTTTTTTGCTAAACCTCAAAAGCAAATTTGGCTACCTTACTGTAGCTCGAATACTAAGAAATAAGTTTAGACTAGTGGCCCAGGAACAAAATAAATGTCTATATTCTTGGTGAAAATTCTACCCGTCTTGCCTCTATTATCTGGGCTTAGACGGTGTGTGTCACGCTCTCTCGCGAAGCGTGACAATTCTCTAATGCTTTCAAATTCTGGTTTTGGTCAACAGTGGTCCAAATTTTAATTCCGCCCCAAGTTTCGCGGCCTCTTTGTCTCCGTAGCTGCGTTGCTCGTAGGTCAAATAGCCCATTTTCTCTCTTCGCGCTTGCTACGAAGCCAAATAGCCTGCCGGGACTACGAGTTATTTGTAATTCGTACCACTAGTTTGACACCTTCATTTATTCTTTCAACGCCTTCATCACCAATTCCTTGTACCCCGCGCCAATTTGGATTGAGTACTTGCTCACCTGCACATGGGTAACTGTGTAGGCAACAATATGCTTCTTGTTGACCATAAAGGAACGGTGTATCCGCAGAAAACCACGGTGCTGGAGTTCATTTTCGAGGTTGCTGATTTTGTATTTCGCTTTTATTTCCTGTTCCTTTAAAACAATTTTTACATGGTCTTTTTGACTTTCAATGTACAAAATATCCTCAATTTGGAGCCGAAAGAAGGTGTTGTTGGACTTAAATGTAAGTGTTGAATCAGATTGAGTTGGATAAGCAATCGTTGTTGGTTTCACACTATCAAAATATTTTTCAATGGCTTTGAAAAACCGCTCGAACGTGATGGGTTTTAGCAAATAGTCTACAATATCGTACTCGTAGCCATCCAATGCAAATTCGCGATGCGCTGTTGTGATGATGGTTTTAGGCGGGTTTTTGATGGTTTTGAGTAGATCAAAGCCTGTCAAATTGGGCATTTTTATATCACAAAAAAGCAGGTCAATTTCTTTGGTCTTCAATATTTCAAGCGCATTTATGGCATTGCCTGCGGTTGCCCTTACTTCAAAAGTATCCAACTGCACAAGATGATTTTGCAGCAACTGAATGGCCAAGGGCTCATCATCAACGATTAAGCAACGTGTTTTCATGGCTTTTTTTTAAACTGATTTGTAAAACAACCGAAAATTCATTTTCGCATTGATAGATGCTTAGCTTGGCGTTAGCTCCATAAATCAAAGCCAATTGTTGCCTCAAATTTTCCAACCCGATGCCCTTTGAGTTATTTGATCCCGACCTTTTTAGCAGCAATTCTTTTGCTGGTAGCGTATTCAGCACCTTGAACAGGATAAGATGCGCATCCACCTTCAAGTAGATGTCTATTTTTGGATTTTGAGCGTCTTCACTTGCACCATGTTTAAAAGCATTTTCAAGCAGCGAAAGCAAAATCAAAGGCGCAATGACTACGTCTTTTCCAATCTTTTTACAAAAATTGATTTGTAATCGTTCATCGTACCTTAGTTTTTCGAGTGCGATGTAGTTCTGCAATAGTTCTACCTCTCCCAAAATGGGTACTGCGTTGCCATCACAGCGGTACAAAACATGGTCTAAAATAGCAGAGATCCTAGCAATAGATTCCGCTGTTTTGGGCGAATTGAGCAGCGACAGACTGTAAATATTGTTGAGGGTATTGAACAAAAAGTGAGGGTTTAATTGCGTTTTGAGTAACTTAAGCTCTATTTCAGACCTTTGTTTTTCAAGCAAAATGCTTCTATTTTGTATTTCAGATCGGTTCAAAACCAGTTTGATCAAAGCCATCATTGCCGCAGCCCCTAGGTTTGAAAAAGCGTAATCTTTCACAAATTTTTCAATAGAAAACTCTTTGATATCGCTCACAACATACATTTGAAAAAAAGGATAAACGCTTATTTTATAAAAAATTACAAGACAAAAATTAAAATAATAAATTACGAGAAATAGTGAGATGGACCCCAAGTATTGTTTTTTGTCAAAAAACGAGGGAATGCTGATGTAGACCACCCAATAGGCAATTGGAATTTTGGCAATCATCATCATCAAATGCAAGGCGATGTTTTGTGAGACGTTCAGCTGGGGCTGGGCATTCGTTGACGCCATTGCAAATACTCCAAATCCATAAATCAGCACCCAAAAAAGCAGGTGCGTGGCTGCTCGGTGATTTTGGTGAAAGGAGAAAATGTATTCTACCAACTTATTCATATTGCAAAGTTTCATTTTTTCAACAACTTACTCCAATCAGAAAGACAAAATCATCCTCTCCAATGACAAACAAGCGATTTTGGCTACCGAACTTGGTTTTTGCTCCAAAACCCTTTGTCTGCCGCAGGGCTGTTGGTATTGGTCTTTTCCATTTTGAAAAGAATATTTGAGTACTGAATCTTAGGGCAACTTCTAAATTTTTCGTTTGCCATAAAACGGCCCAATTTCGACTCACCCTCATAAAAGGGTCATTAGAAAAATGTTCATCATGCGCGGTATAACTCCGTTTTTCCCGCCTCGATAAGTCAAAAGTTGACCTGTTTTCTGCCTAAACCCCAATTAGTTTACCTTATTTTTTTACGCGCCCTATGGTGAAATTCACATTGATCCACATGAAAAAAATGCTCATCCCGATTTTTATTGTGCTTGTTGGCTTATGTTGTGCTCAAACGGAGCTACCCATCATCAAGGCCAATTCAAAAAATACAAAAATATTTGATGGTCTGAACTATAAACCCAACTTTTGGTACCTCATGCCAGAGGTCAAGCCTGATGTATATTTTGTAGATATTCCAAGAAAATCTCAAACGGTAAAATTTGTTTCTGATCTAGATTCAATCAGTTTTAACACCAGTTATGGGCAAAATCATGATTTTATCATCCTGCTCGATGGTAAAGACAGTTGTTTCACCCGTATTTCAGCTACTTACCCTCAGAAAAACAGTAGCCAGTCTCTGTGCCAACACTGTCCAAACGACACTATCCCATTCAAAGTTAAGGGCAATAAAATTTACTTTTCGGGCAAACTCAATGGTATTGAAAACATCGTTTTCCAGTTTGACTTGGGAGCAGGAGCAGCGAATATCAGCCATCATTCAGTAAAAAAGGCAAGAGTAGGTTTTGACAGCAAAGGCCACTTGAGGAATAGCGACGGCAATAACGAAGTAAGCTTGAGCAAAAGCAATACGATTGAATTGGGGTCATTGAAATGGGAGCCAGTAGAAATGTACGAAACTAAAAACATGGAACGCTATGAAGATGCAATCGTCGGAAATGCTCTTTTTAGGGACAAAATATATGAAATAAATTATGATAAAGGGCTGATCATCCTGCACAAAAAACTACCCCGAAGCGCAAGTAATTTTGTCAAACACGACATGCTCTTAGACCAGGGCATCCGGCCAGCCATTGAAGCGACTTTTGACTTTCATGGGCAAAAAGAACGAGATTGGTTTTTGTTCGATACGGGCAATTCTTCGAATGGAATCGTTGGCAATACTTTTAGCGCCAAAAATGGCAATTATAAAAAGTTTAAGAAGCTCATTGGATTTGGGGACAGAAAAATAGCCTTCTTAGCGGACTTGTCTATAGGCAACTCTCGTTTCAGCAGTGGCACCATCGTACTTGAAAAACCAAACAGCAAAGGTTCTCAGTATGCTTTTGGCGGGGTAATCGGGAATAAAATTTTGAAAACATTCAATGTAATCATTGATAATCAACAAGGACACATCTACCTTAAACCGAATAAAGTATACCACAAACCCAGTAAATCTAGTGGCCAAAGCATTTTCGGTATGCTCCCGTTTCCTTTCCTATTGGCTGTGCTTTTTTTAATTGTACGATCTAAAATTCGCTCCAAAAGGACAATAGGGGATAGAAAATCGGCTTTCTTCTTCATTCTTTTCCTCGTTTTTTCTTGCGAAAAGGAAACGCTGCCCTTTTTAGACGAAAGCCTCACCACTGAATTCTTCATTGATTCAAAAGAGAAAAACAAAACCTACCGAATCTGGGTACAGCTGCCGAAAGGCTATCAAAATGGAAGTCAGGAATACCCGACTTTATACGTCCTCGATCCCGACGATAAAAGTATAGTAGGCAACTCTAATTTTTTTTACATCGCCAAGAAATGCCTCGCTTTGAGTGAGGCAAAAAAAACAACTGGCACGATCGTGATTGGCATTCGGCACGGCGACTACCGGGAAATAGACTATACGCCTACAAAATTCAGCATCAAAGGTTTTTCAGGCGAAGGTGGTGCCGAGGCATTTGTAAACTTTATCAAAAAAGAGCTGATCCCAAAGGTTGAAAAAGATTACCGTGCCCTGTCCCACCGTGATCAACGCTGCATTATCGGACATTCATTGGGCGGCCTTTGTGGGGCATTTATCTTTGCCAATCACAATGAAGCCTTTGGCAATTACCTGCTGCTCAGTCCGACTCTTGTGTATGACAATGAGATTGTTTTGCAGTATGAACAACAAACCAGAAAAGGAATCAAGGATCGTCCACAACTGGTTTATTTGGGCTTGGGTGGCACCGAACCCAACATGGTGCCAGCGGCCGAACTACTCTACAATCGCATCAAAAAGTACTATCCCAATGCTAAATCGAAACTCTACATAAAACCTGGAAAAGGCCACAACAGCTCTAAAGATGGAAACATCAAAAATGCTTTGGAATACTATTTTACAAACCGAATCAAATGAGAAAAATTATACTTATCACATCATTCATCTGTCTGTGTTTGTTCGGATGGGCTCAAAACGAGCCTCACCCACTTCGAAGACTATGCATCGAACCAGCTATTGGCTTACGGCTTGGTGCGGCTTTTGGCCCACTTGATGTACAAGCATCAGTTTTGGTGCAACAACAGCTCAACCGAAGGTTTAGCTTGGTTTCGCACACTGCAGTGTCTTTTGACATCAATAACTACCAAGCTTTCCAAAACATCAATGTCAAGAGAAGTGTCACTTCGTTTCAAAAAGTAGGCATTGGGGCTTCGGTTCATAACAATAGAAGTTCTCATGCTCTTTTCCTAATAGCTGGGGGTAAACACTTCAGCTATTCAGCAAGTGTCGACAACCCCTCTCTGGAAGACACCGTAAAAACGAACTTCAATACCTTTGCTTGGGATAGTGGGCTCCTTTACAACCTTAAAATAGGTCGTAGAAATACTTATTTTTCTGGTAGAATCTATGCCCCTATTTTTGATGGAAAATGGAACTTGCTAGAAAATGCAAGCACAGAACTTGGGTTTGGTGTGAAAATAAAGTAATTAAACCAGATTGCCTGCTTGCTTCATCGAAGTGCAAGGAAACCTCATCCGGTACAAAAAAGAATTCCACCTTCAAATTCTTGCTATTCTCCACTTGCCCCTTTCATCAGAAAGACATGTCGGGTAACTTTGTCTTTCAATCAGACCGACCCATATTGCCATGAGTGAGCAGCGTCAAATCCTAAATCAAACTGACAAGCTATCCTTGAGCTATTTATACCAATCTGATTTTTATGAAATCAAGAATTGGGCCTTCTCCTTTTTGGAGGAAAAAGAAACTTTAGCGGGGTTCAACGATTGCTTTTGCCTGGTTTATGTCAAAAAAGGTACGTACTTGTTTGATTACTACCGGGAGCAGCACGACACGCACAGTGGCCAAGTGATCATCGAAAAACCCAATTTCAAGTACCGCTTGCGCCCCGCCAATGGAGAGTGCAGCCTTTTCAATTTCACAGATGTATTCTACCAACAGTTCATCGAAGATTTGAACCTCAAAAACAGTTTTTTCTTTGGCAATGAAAACCTTTTGTCGCTCAGCATGAAAGCCAGTCCAGAGTGTGAATACCTGCACTTTCACATCATGCAAAATTTGGTCGTCATTGGCAAATTAGAAATGGATTGCCTGGTGCTGGAGCTTTTGCACCATGTACTTGCCATCATCAACAATGCATCTTATCAATTCGAATTGGATGCCGCTTTGAAAAAATTTCATTTGCCCACCCTTGAACGGGCCAAGGATTACATCCATCAGCACTTTAAGGAAGATATCTCGTTGCAAGAAATTTCGGCTTACAGTTACGTGAGTCCCTTCCACTTTAGCCGCATTTTCAAAAAAATGACTAGTTTTTCCCCTATCCAATATTTGCAAAATATACGCTTGAAGCATTGCGAAATGTTATTGCGCAACACCAATTTACCCATCGCAGAGCTAGCCCTTTCAGCTGGTTTTTCCTCGGCAGAATACTTTGCTACTGTTTTCAAGCAAAAATACAAAACGAGCCCTACGCGGTATCGGCGATAATACACCTTTTTTTACGCTCCCTAAGATTCAATTTTTATTGCAAAACTGGTTTTTAACCCTAAACCATTCAATAGGCTTTATGAACAGAAGGTTTTTGAGACAGCACAGCGGAGTTTTTTGGATGATTGAGGCTTCTTTTTTAGCTCGTAGCCCAGCTACAGGCTAAAAAAGAAACGATAAGCAGGCGGAAAAGGCCCGGTTACGGCCATTTAATTTTTTGTTCATAAAGTCTACTATGAAAAACACTTGGATCGCGGCTGGTTTAATTGCTGGCACCTTAGATATCCTTGCAGCAGCCCTCAATTTTATCAGGCAAGGCGGGAGAAATCCGATTGTGATTTTACAATATATTGCCAGCGGGCTTTTTGGAAAGGGTTTGGCTTATTCTAAGCCTTGGATGCCCTTGGTAGGGCTTCTAGTGCATTATTTTATAGCGTTCACATTTACGGTATTTTATTTTCTAGTTGCTAACAAAATTCTGGGATACTTACCTTGGCCCCTGGCTGGCACACTCTATGGTATTGGAGTATGGGTGATCATGAACAAAATCATCTTGCCTTTGTCTTTGGTTACTCCGCGAGCTCCTTCTTTGAACAATGATTTGACCCAGTTGGGGATTTTAATCCTTTGTATTGGTTTGCCAATTGCGTATTTTTCGCAACAAAATGCTTAGTATTTGAGCTAAAATAAGATGGACACATTTGCTTTTGAGGTTTAGTAAAAAAGAACACAACATCCTTTAATCCAGTTGCTTAAACTGGTAGTGATCTTTTTTCGCTAAATCCAAATCCGTCCATCTTCTTTTTTACGCTGCCTTAGCAACCGGTTATGGCCCGTAGTATTTTAAAACAGTTACTTACGAAGTAAGATGAATATTCAATCCTATAATGATAACCAAAACGACGTCTACAAGGCTATTTGTGACCTATTGGCAACAGAAATCAGGGAAAACCTACCCTTTGCCGATGGAAAGATATGGCACGGGCACCCCGTTTGGTTCATTGATGAAAACCCCATTGTGGGTTACAGCAAGCAAAAAAAAGGGCTTCGTCTGATGTTTTGGAGTGGCGCAAGTTTTGAAGAAGCTGGTTTGAATGTGAAAGGTGAAAAATTTAAAGATGCGTCCATTTTTTACAATGCAAAAGAAGAGGTTGACCTCTACGAACTGCATCAATGGCTTGAAAAATCAGTAGGGATTCAATGGGATTACAAAAATATAGTGAAGCGAAAAGGGGTGTTGGAACGCTTGAAATGAATACTTCTCTATTCTCCGCGCTTGTGCACACTACCTGGATACCTAAATTGACCATCTATGAATATCGAAGCTATTCGTGATTACTGCCTTGCACTACCACACACCACGGAGGCCATCAAATACGGTGACCAACTTTGTTTTTTGGTGGCCAATAAATCGTTTTGCTCGGCCAATATCAAGGCATTGGAGAAAATAAAATTCAAAGTACCAGATGAGGATTTTGAACTTTTGTGCGAGAGAACTGGCATCGGCCCTGCACCATACGGAGGAGCAAAATTCAAATGGGTACAGGTTGAAGATTTTGATTTTCTGACTGCACGCGAGTGGTTGTTTTTTGTTGAGCAATCCTACGAATTGGTAAAAAGTAGCTTGCCAAAAAAGGTGTTGCTGGAGTTGGACCAAAATGGCTAAATCTTCGTATCATTCATATAAGTTTCTTGTCTTGAAAATTTCTTGCCATCAAGCGAAGGAATATCATCATTTGCAAAACATGATCTCAGAACAAGCCTATCATTTTACCTCTGTTATCGGTGATGAAGTTTGGGGCCACAGCATAGTGGTGCCTCCAATCTATGCAGAAATATTCAAAGCTGCCGACAAATCGCGGCGGGTCGTGTGCATCCTCAACGAAAATTTGACCTTGCACTGTGCCATCATGCCTTACCAAGATGCTTGGTACATCAGCATGAACAAAGGCAACCTGAAAAAATTGGGTTTGAAGGTCGGATCACCAGTAGAAGTGTCCATTTGCAAAGACCACAGCGAGTATGGCTTGCCCATGCCCGAAGAACTGGGAGAGGTACTGGAACAAGACCCCCTTGCCAAAGGATATTTTGACCAACTGACGGCGGGTAAAAAACGCTCGCTAATCCATTTGGTCAATGGTGTGAAAAGTACTGACAAGCGCATTGAACGTGCCTTGATGATCGCAGATAAATTGCATGAGACCAAGGGCGTGTTTAAGTCAAATGAGTTTTGGGGTGGTTGATTTCGTATGGCATTGACAAGGGGGTTCACAAGTAGTATTGGATTATTCAAAACTGAGAAATGGACTAAACCTTTAAGAATAGAAAAGGTCTAACAGAAGGAGCCGCTTAACCGAAAAGGTTTTTACCAGTCATTTTTGGTGAAAAAATTGATGGTATACCAAGAGCTTCCTACCGATTAGTTGCACCAACCAATAAACGCCTTCTTATGAGAACGTTCACCTATTCTATTTTACTATTGCTGTTTATTTCAAGCTGCCGAAAGGACGACAATGTCACCCCAACACCAGATTCCATGTATTTTCCATCAACGGAAAGCAATGCCTGGGAAACCAAATCCATGAGCAGTCTTGCTTGGAATGAATCCGCCGTTCAGCCTTTGAAAGATTTTTTGGTACAAAAAAACACAAAATCCTTCCTAATTCTCGTCAATGGTAGAATCGCAATGGAAGAATACTTTGATGGCCATACCGCCAGCACTACCTGGGAATGGAACAGTGCTGGTAAAACCCTCACTGCGGCCACAATTGGCATTGTCCAACAAGAAGGGCTCTTAGACATCAACAACAAAGCTTCTCAGTATTTGGGAGTCGGCTGGACGAGTACGCCTCAAGCCAAGGAAGATTTAATTACTGCCAGGCATTTATTGACCATGACTTCGGGCTTAAATGATGAAAGCAATTTGGTCAGCAAGTCAAACATGACCTATCTCGCCGACGCTGGGACGCGTTGGTCTTACAGCAATGTATTCCAGCGATTGATGGACATTGTGGCCAAGGCAAGCAATCAAAGCTTTGAAGCCTATTTCAATAGCCGTTTGAAAAATAAAATCGGCATGGACGGATACTGGGACAATGGCATCATTTTTAAAATCTACAATAGCAATACCCGCAGCATGGCCAGGTTTGGCTTACTGGCTTTGAACAAAGGCAAGTGGGACAATGAACAGGTGATCAATGAAGCATTTTTCACGGAAAGTGTGACGACTTCACAACACATCAATCCTTCGTATGGATACCTATGGTGGTTGAACGGGAAAACAAAATACATGATTCCTGGGGGGCAAAAAGTTTATCAAGGAGCCTTAGTACCCAATGCGCCTCCCGACATGTATGCTGCGATGGGAGCAAGAGACCAACGCATCTATGTGATCCCGAGTAAAAAAATGGTCGTGGTCAGAATGGGAACAACCGCTGACCCTAGCAATCCAAGTTTTGCAGTATCCGGTTTTGACAATGACCTTTGGGAAAAGATCAATGCGGTGATAAAGTAATCGCTCAGGTATTTGAGCTAAAATAAGATGGACAGCTTTGTTTTTGAGGTTTAGCGCCACGGAAAAAATAACTTGTAAGAATTGGCAAATACTTTGCCCCGCTTCGCGGGATGGGAACACGGATTTTACGGATGAAACGGATTTTCACGGATTTCCAGCATCATGTTGACCCCACTTAACTCAAAATTTGCCCTGTCAATTTTTATAACTTATTCTTTTACCATCTCTTAGCAAAAAAAGAACACAACTTCCTTTCATCCAGTTGCTTTTCTTTTTTCACTAAACCCAAACCTGTCCACCTTATTTTTTTTACGCTCCCAAGGTGAGCAATTCACTTTTTTTCTTAACTTTAGACACAACCCAAATTGGTTCGCTTTATTTTTTTTACGCTCACTTATCTTTTTTATCCAAAAAACTTTATCGTACTTTCGACCAAATTATAACAAATTTAATCCGCAGTGTAACCTTGCACCTACATTTTTCGTAAAAGCCTCAATATAACCCAGCCCAAGCATGAACCGAGCCGTACACAATAAACTTGTTTCTTTCATTTGGTCCATTGCCGACGACTGCCTGCGCGACGTATACGTCCGTGGAAAATACCGCGATGTCATTCTGCCCATGGTGGTGCTCCGCCGCCTGGATGCCTTGTTGGAACCGACCAAAGATGCGGTGTTGGAAGAATTGGCCTTTCAGCGCGATGAAGCCAAATTCACCGAATGGGACGAAAACGGCCTGCGGCAAGCCAGCGGCTACGTATTCTACAACACCAGCAAGTGGACCCTACAGCTGCTGAAAGACACCGCCACCAACAACCAGCAAATCCTGCAAGCCAATTTTGAAGACTACCTGGATGGCTTCAGCCCCAACGTGAAGGAGATCATTGAGAAGTTCAAACTCAAAAGCCAGGTGCGCCACATGGCCACCAAAGACGTTTTGCTGGACGTACTGGAAAAATTCACTTCCCCCAGCATCAACCTGACCCCTTTTGAAAAAACCGACCCCGATGGCCGCAAACTCCCGGCCCTCAGCAACCTGGGCATGGGCTACGTCTTTGAAGAGCTCATCCGCAAATTCAACGAAGAAAACAACGAGGAAGCGGGCGAACACTTCACCCCCCGCGAGGTGATCGACCTGATGACCCACCTCATTTTTGAGCCCGTAGCTCGGCAACTGCCGCCCGTGATGACCATTTACGATCCGGCCTGCGGCAGCGGGGGCATGCTCACCGAGTCGCAAAATTTTGTCAAAGACGAAGAAGGCATCATCCAGGCCAAAGGTGATGTGTACCTGTTCGGCAAGGAAATCAACGACGAAACCTACGCCATCTGCAAGTCGGACATGATGATCAAGGGCAACGACCCCGAGAACATCCGCGTGGGTTCCACCCTTTCCACCGATGAGTTTGCGGGCAAAACCTTCGATTTTATGCTGTCCAATCCGCCCTATGGCAAGTCTTGGGCAGGCGAACAGAAATACATCAAAGATGGCAAGGAGGTCATCGACCCCCGCTTCAAAATCAAACTCACGGACTATTGGGGCCAGGTCGAAGAAGCCGACGCCACACCCCGCTCTTCGGATGGACAGCTCCTGTTTTTGATGGAGATGGTCAACAAAATGAAACCCCTCTCCCAAAGCCCCTTGGGCTCGCGCATTGCCTCGGTACACAATGGCAGCAGCCTGTTTACGGGCGATGCCGGGGGGGGCGAAAGCAACATCCGCCGCTACCTCATCGAAAACGACTGGCTGGAAGCCATCATCCAACTGCCCAATAACCTCTTTTACAACACTGGCATCACCACCTACATCTGGCTGTTGAGCAACCATAAAGCTGCCAATCGCCAGGGCAAAGTCCAACTGATCGATGCCGGGCTGCTGTACCGCAAACTGCGCAAAAACCTGGGCAACAAAAACTGTGAGTTCGCCCCGGAACACATCCGCGAGATCGTGTCGGTGTACGAGGAAATGCAGGAGATTGAACGCAGCATCAACCCCAATACCCAGGAGGGCGAAGGCATCGCCGTCAAGGTGTTCGACAACGCCGATTTTGGCTACTACAAAGTAAGCATCGAACGCCCCAAACGCCTGAAAGCGCAATTCAGCCTCGAACGCATCGCCGAACTGCGCTTCGACAAAAGCCTGCGCGAACCCATGGCCTGGGCTTACGAAACCTACGGCGAAGCCATCTACACCGAGCTGGCCAAACACGAAAAAGACATCCTGGACTGGTGCGAAAAACAGGACCTGAACCTGAACGCCAAACAGAGCAAAGCCCTGCTCAGCCCCGCCCTTTGGCACAAACAACTGGAACTCCTGGCCCTGGCCGCCGAACTGATGCAAGCCATCGGCAGCAGTGAATATACGGACTTCAACTTGTTCAAAAACGAGGTGGACGCCGTGCTCAAAACCAAAAAGACCAAACTCTCCGCCTCCGAAAAAAACAGCATCCTGAATGCCGTGAGTTGGTACGACGCGGAGGCCGCCAAAGTGGAAAAAGCAACCTTGAAACTAACAGGCGACAAACTGGCCCAAGTCCTGGCGCAACTGGGCTGCGACGAAGCCCAACTGCCCGACTACGGCTATTACCCCAGCGACAAAAAAGGCGAATACCTGACCTACGAAACCGAAAGCGACTTGCGGGACACCGAAAACGTACCCCTCAAAGAAAACATCTACACCTACTTCCTGCGGGAGGTGAAACCCCACGTACCCGAAGCCTGGATCAACCTCGACGCTACCAAAATCGGCTACGAGATCAGCTTCAACAAATACTTTTACCGCCACAAACCCCTGCGTAGCCTGGAGGAAGTGAGCGCGGATATTTTGCAGTTGGAGGCAGAAAGTGATGGTTTGATTCGGGAGATTTTGTCTTTGAATTAGGGCGGCTACGTTGGGCGATTACGTTTACTAAACTTTCAAAGTTTAGTAAACGTCAGTAAACGTCAACCGGAATTAGGGCACGAAAACCAAAACCTATGCTTGAAGATTTGAAAATATTGATAGAACGGCGCAACGAGCTTGCCCAGCAGGCATTGGAGCGATACCGGCCTCAAGTGGAACGGATCATCAGCAACCAATCGACCAATGACCATGAAATTCAACGCACGCTGGATTATCTGCTTGATTTTTGTTTCGATGACCAAATCCTGCTGCTCTTCAAAAAGCTCTGCCGGTACTATTGGGACATCAACCCGCAGGCAACCGCCGATTATGTAAATTACTACCGCGATATGTGGGACGAGGAAAGCAAAAAGGAAAATGATGACAACTAAATTGCCGACCTACGATCAATACAAGCCTTCGGGGGTGGAATGGTTGGGGGAGATTCCTGAGCATTGGGAGGTTGTGAGAATGAAACATTTGTATAGAGACATTTCCATAAAAAATCGGCCTGAAGCAGAATTGCTTTCTGTTACACAAAACCAAGGAGTTGTTCCAAGAGCTTGGGTAGAGAACAGGATGGTTATGCCCTCCGGTGCTTTGGGATCATTCAAATTCATAAAAAAAGGTGACTTTGCAATCAGTTTAAGGTCTTTTGAAGGAGGCCTGGAGTTTTGTCATCATGATGGGATCATAAGTCCTGCATACACTGTTTTACAAGCAAAAAGAAAATTCGAAAGCCAGTTCTACAAATACTTATTCAAAAGCTTTTCATTCATTTCTGAAATACAGACAAGCGTAGTCGGGATTAGAGAAGGTAAAAACATAAGCTATGAAGAACTAGGTTATTCATTTTTGCCTATCCCTCCCCTCCCCGAACAAACCGCCATCGCCCAATTCCTCGACCGCAAAACCGCCCTGATTGATCAAGCCATCGACATCAAACAAAAACAAATCGAACTGCTCAAAGAACGCCGCCAAATCCTCATCCATCAGGCCGTTACCCGGGGGCTGAATCCCGAGGTAAAAATGAAGGACAGCGGGGTGGAATGGATTGGGGAAGTGCCGGAGGGTTGGGAGGTGAAGCGGTTGAAATATATTTCAGAAGTTCAAAGTGGAGTAACCTTAGGAAAAACTTACAGTGGTGGATCATTGCCAGTTTTCCCATATCTAAGAGTGGCAAACATACAGGCTGGTTATTTCAAATTAGATGATGTAGCTGAAATCAGCTTGCCTGCGAATGTTGCTAGTAAATATTTTGTACGAAAGGGGGACATTCTCGTTACAGAAGGAGGGGACTTAGATAAGCTAGGTAGAGGTACGGTTTGGAATGGGGAAATTGAAAATTGCTTGCATCAAAACCACGTTTTTGCGATCAGAATAATAGATTCAACCACAACAGCTGAATATACTTCAATGATAATGGAGTCAGATTATGGACGTAAATATTTCACTAACACTGCGAATAAAACAACAAATCTCGCATCAACAAATAGTACGAAGCTTGGAAATTTTCCACTTATAATTCCTCCGAAAAATGAACAAAGATCGATTTTAAAGTACGTTGGAGATGTATCTATCAAAACCACCACCGCCATCACCCTCAAACAACAAGAAATAGCCAAACTCCAGGAATACAAAGCCACTTTAATCAACAGCGCCGTAACCGGTAAAATAAAAGTCGGTTCCCATGCCCAGTAAAACCAACGAACAGGCCCTGGAAGCGGCCATTGAAAAACGCCTGACTGGTACTTGTCAGGAAGAGCTCCGCAAGCAGGACCTCGGCGGGATGATCGTACAGGAAAAGGTCCCCTTCTACCGTTCAGGCAATGGCTATTACCTCGGTTTTCCCGATGATTTTGATGCCCAATGGGCCATCGATGAATACCGCTTTTGGGATTTTTTGGAAACCACCCAGGCCGCAGAGCTCGCCAAACTCCAAAAACAAGCCGACTGGAAGCGCAAAATCCTGGAGCGCCTGGATCGCATGATCAAAAAATACGGCATCCTGCGCCTCTTTCGCAAGGGCCTGGATGTGGACGATGCCCACTTCACGTTGCTGTACCCTTTGCCTTTGGCCAGCAGCAGTGAGAGGGTCAAAAACAATTTTGAGGAAAACCAGTTCAGCGCCACCCGCCAGCTGCGGTACTCGCTGGCCAACCCCGGCGAAGAAATAGACCTGGTGCTCTTTGTCAACGGCCTGCCCTTCGCCACCCTCGAACTCAAAAATCCCTGGACTGGCCAAAACGCCAAAGTCCACGGCCAAAACCAATACCGCCACAAAAGAGACATCACCCAGCCGCTCCTGAACTTTGGGCGCTGCATCGTCCACTTTGCCGTAGATACCGACGAGGTGTACATGACCACCAAACTCAATGGTCCGGGCACCTTCTTTTTGCCCTTCAACCGGGGCCACAACTTCGGCAAAGGCAACCCACCCAACCCACAGGGCCACAAATCGGCCTACCTGTGGGAGGACATCCTGACCCGCCAAAGTGTAGCCAACATCATCCAGCATTTTGTGCGTTTTGACGGCAAAGACAGCGATCCGCTGGCCAAAAAGACCTTGTATTTTCCCCGTTACCACCAGCTGGACGTGGTGCGCCGCCTGGTGGGACACGCCAGCAAACACGGCGTGGGGCATACCTATCTGATCCAGCACTCGGCGGGTTCGGGCAAGTCCAATTCCATCACCTGGGCCGCCTACCAACTCATCGAAACCTATCCCGAGTCGGATGCCTTGCCCGGCAGCAAAGGCATTGACAAGCCTTTGTTTGACTCGGTCATCGTGGTGACGGATCGCCGCCTGCTGGACAAACAGCTGCGCGAGAACATCCGCGAGTTTTCGGAGGTCAAAAACATAGTGGCACCCGCTTACTCCTCGGCAGATTTAAAGAGCGCCCTGGAAGGTGGCAAAAAGATCATCATCACCACCATCCAGAAATTCCCCTTCATCATCGATGGCATCGCCGACCTGAGCGACAAACGTTTTGCGGTCATCATCGACGAAGCGCACAGCAGCCAGAGTGGCACCGCCGCCGGAAAGATGAACCAGGCCATGGGCAACAGCCCCGGCAGTGCTGAGGAGGAAGATGAAGACCCGCAAGATAAAATTCTGGAAGCGATGCGCTCGCGCAAAATGCGGGGCAATGCCTCCTACCTGGCCTTCACCGCTACGCCCAAAAACGCCACATTGGAACGTTTTGGCACCCGCCAAGCCGATGGCAAATACGTTCCTTTCGATTTGTACTCCATGAAACAAGCCATCGAAGAGGGTTTCATCCTCGATGTGTTGGCCAATTACACCACCTACAAGAGTTATTACGAAATCGAAAAATCCATCGAGGAAAATCCGCTATTTGATACGGTAAAGGCACAAAAAAAGCTGCGCAACTTTGTGGAGCAAGACCAGGAACCCATTGGCACCAAAGCCGAAATCATGCTGGATCATTTCATCACCAAACTGGTCAACACCAAAAAACTGAAGGGCAAAGCCAAGGCGATGGTGGCCACCCAAAGCATTGAATCGGCCATCTATTACTATTTTAACCTGAAACAATTGCTCGAGGCCAGAGGCAATCCCTTCCGCATCGCGATTGCTTTTTCGGGCTCAAAAAGGCTAAAAGGCAAAGGCATCGAGTACACCGAAGACAGCATCAATGATTTTCCCGCCGCCCTGGATACCGCCAAACCCACCGAGGCCGGGTACATCAGCGATAAAATTGCCCGCTACTTCGATCTGGACGAGTACCGCATGCTGGTAGTAGCCAACAAGTACCTGACTGGCTTCGACCAACCCAAACTCAGCGCCATGTACGTGGACAAAAAGCTGCAAGGGGTGCTGGCGGTGCAGGCTTTGTCGCGGCTCAACCGCTCGGCAGACAAGCTGGGCAAAAAGACCGAAGATTTGTTCATCCTCGATTTTTACAATTCCACCGAAGACATCAAGAAGGCTTTTGATCCGTTCTACACCTCCACCTCCCTGAGCCAGGCCACCGACGTGAACGTGCTCCACGAGCTCAAAGCCCAGTTGGACGACACGGGCGTATACGAGTGGCAGGAAGTGGAAGATTTTGTGGCCAAATACTTCGAGGGCGTCAACGCCCAGGAACTCAGCCCCATCATCGATGTAGCTGCCGACCGTTTCAACGCTGCCCTCGAACTGGAAGACCAGGCCAAGGCCGATTACAAGATCAAAGCCAAACAGTTTGTCAAGATTTATGGGCAAATGGCCTCCATCTTACCCTACGAAATCCTGGCTTGGGAGAAACTGTTTTGGTTCCTCAAATTTCTGGTCCCCAAACTCATCATCGTCGACCCCACTCAAGATACCCTGGACGAACTCCTCAACGCGGTCGACCTCTCTACCTACGGCCTGGAACGGGTAAAACTCAATGCCTCCATCGGCCTGGACGCCACCGAAACGGAGCTCGATCCCCAGAATTCCAACCCACGGGCTGCGCACAGCGGCGAGGCAGATGAAGACCCACTGGACTTGATCATCAAGAGTTTTAATGAGCGCTGGTTTCAGGGTTGGGAGGCCACGCCCGAGGAGCAACGGGTGAAATTTGTCAATCTGGCCCAACGCATCCAGGAACACCCGGATTTTCAGGAAAAATATGCCGACAATGCCGATCCTCAAAACCGGGAGATTGCTTTCAAAAAGATTTTTGACGACGTGATGGGCAAACAACGCAAAAACGAGCTGGACCTTTATCGGCTGTTGTCGCAGGATGAGAGTTTCAAAGTGGCGATGTTGGATACCTTGAAGCGGATTTTGAGGGCGTGAATGGTATGAAAAAGTACCTTTTGGTTTCAGTCGGAGTACGGTTGGCAAGCAGTCTGGTACAAGAGTGTTCACCAAACATGCGCTATGTGCCTCCCCACCCCCTTATTTGTCATTTTCCTTATTTTTCCCTATTTTTGACTCAGCATGGATTCGGTGTGCCAATCACATGCTAATTGGGGCACAATCAACTATTCAACTTATGAGGATTGAGCAATTGCATTTGAAAAATTTTCGTAACGTTGAGGAGCAGACCTACTCCCTCAATCCACACTTCACTGTTTTTATTGGCATCAATGGCCGGGGAAAATCAACTTGGTTACATGCCCTTCGCGTTGCCTGTGGTACCTTTTTGTTGGCTATCCCCGAAGCCAAAAAACGCCACATTGACCCAGACGATATTCGCCAATCTGAGGGGCATTTTAGCCGCAAACATATCCCTGTAATCGTAGAAGCCAAAGGACGTATGGCACCCAACACAGAGCTCATTACCTGGCGTCGACGGGTTTTGGGTGGAAGTAGTTTTGTCACTACCACCTCCAATGAAGATGTAGGTGTCATTCGCGACATCGGCAAAAAGAAATACGCACAAATGCAGGCGGGTAGCGACGACCTCAACTTGCCACTCCTCGCTTTTTTTGGCACTTCACGGGTGCATGGCGCTGGCCGCAATCGCCAAACCCGCACCATTCGAGAGATTTTTAAAGAAGGTTACGCCAATTGGTTTGAGATGCGCTCGGCTAATTATCGCTACGATGCCTGGCTGATGACCTACGACGTGCTCTACAAAGAGGGTAAAGAATACAGCCACCTCAAAGAAGTTTTTTTTAATACCTTGCGTTTGGCTAATCCCTACATCCAGAAACTGGAATTTATAGGCACTGAGCTTTGGCTGCAAATCGCCCTGGACGATTATTCCTCCGATTTTTTACCTATCCATTTGCACAGCGATGGGGTGGTTTCATTCACGGAATTGGTGGCCGAACTGGCTTATCGCTGCATTGTGCTCAATGGCAATTTGGGCAAAAAAGCAGTTGAAAAAACAGCAGGCGTGGTCATGATCGATGAACTCGACCTCCACCTCCACCCCAATTGGCAACGCCACGTAGTAGCCGACCTCAAAAAGGCTTTCCCCAACATACAGTTTGTAGCTACAACCCACTCGCCTTACATCGTGCAAAGCCTGGATGCAAGTGAGCTGATCAACCTTGATCGAATCTCAGATGTCAAACCTTCTGATTTAAACTTGGATGAGGTTTCGGTGAACATTATGGGCGTGGACCATAACTATTCAGACAACAATGCTCAGCAACAAGAGCAAAGTCGCGATTATCTTACGCTACTCGAATCTATTCCTAATGAAGGTATAGCTAAGGTAGCAGAGAAATTGGATACTTTGGAAAAACAAATTGCCGATCCTGCTGTACGCGCTTACCTGCAAATGCAGCGTTTGAAAAAACAATCCAATAGTTAATGCAATGCGCCCCATCAATCGTGGTTCCGTTCCGCTCGTCAACGGAATTCCCAGAGTGGTAATGGATTATAAAGATTGGCGCAAAGCCTTGATTGACCGCATCGGACCTTATTGTTGCTATTGCAACATGCCGCTTAATGATGCTTTACAGGTGGAGCATGTCATCGCTCAGGACATCGATCCCGCTCTGGCACTCAGTTGGGACAATATGCTGCTAGCTTGCGGCCCTTGCAATCGTTCCAAGTCCGCCAAACCATGCCCGCCAACTACGCACTATCTACCTCAATTTCACAATACACACCTTGCCTTTGTAGCCAGCGCCATTTCAGTACATCCACGTGTACCCAATGCTTCCGCAATTTTCCTGACCTACCGTGGAGCACCTGCACTCGCTGCTAATGCCAATAACACCATCCAACTTTGTAAACTGGATCAGGACACCACTCGCAATATTCAGCAAGCCACTGATCTGAGATGGAAGTTCCGTTTTGACGCTTTTGTCAACGCTTCATAATGGCGTTTTCAATGGAACAATTGGGGCCATACTCAGGCGCTGCCCTTTACCCAATTGCTGATTAGCGCTGCAAGAGCGATCGGGTTTTGGGGTATTTGGTTTGATATCTTTTCTGATGTACCTGACATACGGAAGGCTTTGGTTGAAGATTTTCCAGGTACTGCCATGAATTGTTTTGATGCTCAATTTCAACCAGTTGGCCGTAATCCTCATAATTTTCAGGATACGCTTTGATTCAAAAAATTAGGGGGCGAATAAAAAAATAAAATACCCAAATCCACTGTGCTTTGACAGCATTCAGGTTTCCTCTTTTCAATATTCAACTACAGTGCCCCTTCAATCCCCCGCACCATATCCCCAATCGTCTCCCTCACTGGCCGATACGACAAACCCAGCAAACTCGTACTCCGGGTATTGTCAAACTCAGGTCGATAACCCAGGTTGTTGCGCAAGTAGCGCTTGCTTAAGCGCAAGACCGGGGCCAGCAACACGACCAGCCACTTGGGCAAAACCTTATTGGGTAGTTTGTATTTACCAGGAAATGCTGCGTCGATTTCATTGGCGAGCTCCAGGAAACTCATGCTTTGTTTGCTCAGCAGATAGCGGCCACTGGCTTCGGGGTTGAAGGCAGCCAGGATATGGGCTTGGGCCACATCGCGCACATCCACTATTCCAAAAGCCAGATCAGGGGCTCCGATGCGCATTTCACCACTCAATGCCCGCTGGAGGGTGGCCACGCTGGCACCGTCGGCCCGATTGCCTACTGGCGGCCCAAAGATAAAGGCGGGGTTGAGTGAAACCAAGTCCCATTGCTTTTGCTCATGCATCAAGGCCCAAGCGGTTTTTTCGGCTATGGTTTTGGAAAAAGCATAGGGTTCGTATTGCAAATCGGCGATGCGGTTCCAGTCCTCTTCATTGAATTTTTTGGAGGGTTTGTCCAAAATCTCTCTGGCATCGCAATACATGGCCACCACGCTGGAGGTAAGCACCACCCTTTTCATGGTCGGGGTCTCAGCGGCTGAATAGAGCACATTGCGCACCCCTTCCAGGGCTGGATCTACGAGCTGTTTTTGCGGGTCTTTTACCTTGCCGATCAAAAAAGGAGATGCCGTATGAAAAACCACTTCACAACCGCGCATGGCCTTGTTGAAATCGCCGGGACGCGTCAGATCGGCCTCGAATAACTCCAGAATGCCGCCTTCGCCAGGGCGAATGTCGAGCAAGTGGCCAATTTTTTTGAAATCATTTTTGTTGCGCACCGTAGCCCGCACATGGTAGCCCGCTTCGAGCAAATATTTCACGATCCAGGAGGCCAGGTAGCCCCCTGCTCCTGTGATGAGTACGGGTTGTCTTTGGTCAATTGTAGTCATGGCATGGGTTTTTCAGGCCCCTTCTTCCAAATCCGAAATCTGTTTTTTCAACTCCTGTAAGTACTCGCCAAAACTCCGCTGATTGGCTCTGCGAGTCCAGAGGTGAAAGAAAGGTGGCGTTAAAATAACCAAAATCAGCAAAATGAAAAGCAATCGGCCTTCATTCATGATTTCAGCCCAGCCCAAACCGTACCAAAGCAAGCCGTAAAAATAGCCCAAGCAAATCGAAACTGGGTACAAAAACAAGCCCACCAATTCGTCGATCCACCAAGCTTGCTCTACGATATACACATGCTGTTTCAGGGTATGGAGCAGGTTTTCGTCCATGTTCAAACGGCTTTTGCGCAACACCTTCAATTGCCAGGTGCCAATGGCTAAAGCCCCAATAAAAATGCTAGAAAAGGCCACTACCAGCACGGTACGCTCCGCCGAGCCCCAACTGTGCACAATCAAGACCAATACAAAAACCAAGGAAGCGAGGGTCCAATACAAACGCCGCTGGATACCCCGGTAGATGCCAGCCAAGGGAGCCTGCGAAGCCTGGCGAATGGCTGCGGCAATATCAGCATCGTCCAACTGTGGAGCTTTCAAGCTTTCCTCCTGGAGTTTTAGCCATGCTTCTTGCAAGTCCATAAGCGGCGGTTTGATGAGTAAAATGAATTCATGGTTCCTGGGATTTGAGTTGGTTTTGCATTTGTTGAATCACCTGTTGCTTGGCTCGAAAAAGGCGCACTGCGGTATTGTTCTTGCTCAAACCCGTGATGCTGGCAATTTCTTCGTTGTCATGGCCATCCAAGTGCAGGGTCAACACAATCCGGTCAATTTCGGGTAGGCGGCGGATGGTGTGGAGCAGTTCTTCGTTGACATTTTCGGCAGGGCCACTCACGGCCTGGGCGTTGTGCCTTTCTTCCAGGCTTTCGATGAAAACTTGCTTTTTGCGCCGAAAAGTCAACACCGTATTGAGCGCAATGCGGTATAGCCAAGTGGAAAAAGCCGATTTGCCCTGGAAGCTAGCATACGATTTCCAAGCCTGCAACAGCACCTCCTGGAACAGATCGCGCTGATCTTCCGGGTGGATGACGTACAAGCGGATCACCTTGTGGATGATGCCACTGTGCTGTTGGATGAGTTGGATAAAGGTTTGTTCCAAGACGATAATTTACTGTAAAGGTTGAGGAGTTGAGTGGTTGAGGAGTTGAGAAGAGCTGGCCATGCCCAGGTTTGCCAAAAGAGGTAGTAGTATTTTCTCCTCTAAAATTACAGGTTTATCTATTCTCCTCATCTTTTCTCAACAAAAATCCTGGTCGCCCCTTCACTTCCTCATAAATGCGCCAAATGTATTCGGCCACGATGCCCATGCAGAACAAAACCAGGCCATTGAAAAAAGCCACCAACGTCACGATGGTCGTCCAACCGGGTACGGCAAACCCAAACAAATGGCTTTCCCTAAAAAAACGAGCATAAATCAGCAGTGGAATCGCAAATAAGCAAATCCCTGAGATTCCCAAGCCTAAAAAAGTGATCGCCCGGATTGGAAAAGACGATGAGGCGAAAAAAGTATCCTTGGCCAGGCGAATCTTCTTTTTTAGGGTCCAGCGCGATTTTCCAGGCCTTGATGGACGATCGTAGGGCACAAACACCGGGTTAAAACCCAAACGCAAAAGCTCCACTACGGAAGAGGTGTGAATCGGGTGAATGCGAGTATTCATGATGTCGATGATCTCGCGGTCAATGAGGTAGCCATCAGCCCCACCGGGCGGGAATTGCACTTCGCTCATGCTGTTCATGATGCGGTAATATAGGTTGGAAAACAGGTCACTCCACCAGCCATCGTTGCGCGAGGTGCGGTAAGAAATGATCATTTTATGCCCTTGTTCCCAGATGCGGTAGCACTCCACCATCGTTTCGAGGGGTCTTTGCAAGTCATCGGGTGAAAGGGTCATACAAGCCCCTTTGGCCACTGACATGCCCGCAAAATGCACATAAGGCGAGGTGTAGTTGCGGCTCATTCGAAAGGGGCGTACCCTGGTATCCTCAGCCGCCAGGGTTTTCATCAATTCCCAGGTATTGTCGCTTGATCCATCGTCAATGATGACCATTTCAAATGGGATATTTTCCCGTTCCAGGCATTGCTTCAATGCCGTGTAAGCTGGGCGCAGGCGATTTTCGCTGTTGAAAGCAAGGAGAACGAGGGAAAGGAGCTTTGGATCTTGCATGGTGGCTGGTTTTGCAGTTTATGGGGTGAAAACAGGTTACAATTTGTACCTTTGTATCTGAGCTAAAATAAGGTGAACATCTTTGTTTTTGAGGTTTAGCAAAAAAAGAACACAACTTCCTTTCATCCAGTTGTTTTTCTTTTTTCACTAAACCCAAACCTGTCCACCTTATTTTTTTACGCTCCCTTTGTAGTGCTGCAAACTATAAAACCTGATTATGAAAACCATTTTCCTATCGCTTTTTTTTAGCATTTTGGGCATTTCCTGCTTCGCACAAATGTCAGCTCCGCTTGCACCGATCAACGATGCGCGTGGTTTTTACCAGATCAATTTTGCGCAGTATCCCAAAATCAGTGCCAGCCTGCCAGTTGGCGTTTTTGACTCAGGAACGGGCGGTTTGACGGTTTTCAACGCCATTGTGGCTTTTGACGAGCACAACAACCAGACTGGGACCAAGGGCAAAGACGGTGTTCCCGATTTTTCGACCGAAGACTTCATTTACCTGGCCGACCAGGCCAATATGCCCTATGGCAACTATCCCGCAGTGGGCAAAACCGATTTCCTCAAAGAATTGATCCTCAAAGACGCCCGCTTCTTGTTGGGCAACAAGTACCACACCGCACAAGGGCAAATTGCCGCAGACAAAAAAAACATCAAGACCCTGGTCATTGCCTGTAATACGGCTACGGCGTATGGTAAAACCGACATTGAAGACCTACTCAAAAAAGAGGGCTCGGACCTAAAAGTCATTGGTGTGATCGATGCAGGTGCCAAAGGTGCATTGGAAACCCTAAAACCCAATGAAAACGCCAGCATCGGCGTGTTTGCTACGGCTGGCACGGTGGCGTCGGGGGGCTATACCAAGGCGATTCAACGTTTGCAAAAAGCACAAGGCTACAGCGGGCAAGTAAAAATCTACAGCCAGGGTGGCGTCGGCTTGGCGGAAGCCATTGACGAAGACCTGAACTACATCGACAAGAAGGCCAACGCAGTGCGCAACAACTACAAAGGTCCCAACGTGGACAACGACAAATTGCGCATCGAAAGAACCTTGATGAACTTGTACAATTTTGACTTTACCCAGTCAAAAATGCTCTGCGATGCGACCAAAGTGGCCGATTGCAGCAACTTGCAGATCAACGATGCCGAAAACTACGTGCGCTTTCACCTGGTATCGATGTTGGAACAAATGCGCCAGGCCAAAGAAGTGAATCCACTCAAAACCCTGATCCTGGGTTGCACCCATTATCCGTACATGGATGCTGTGATTCAGGATGTGCTCGAGGAATTGCGCAACGCCAAGTTGGATGGCAAGCGACCCTATCGAAAGCTCTTGGCCAAAGAAATTGTGCTTATCGACCCTTCGGTCAATACCGCCCGTGAATTATACGAACACTTGCAGGCACAAAAACTGCAAAATACCGCTGGTAAATTGAGCAATGCAGAGTTTTTTATCACGGTTCCCAACACCCAATTACCTGGGGTGGGCGTAGAAGGCGAAGGCAGCCGATTTACTTACGATTACAAGTATGGCCGCTCGGCAGGTACCGATCTACAATATGTGCAAACGGCTCCTTTCAGCCGCCAAAACATCTCAGCGAGCGTGGCCGATCGCTTGAAAATGCAGATCCCGAAAGTATATGAACTGATTCAAATTTTTGCCAAGGAGAGTGGGAAAACCAAGGATTTGAAGCCTGAGCAGCGGCTGTGAAGCCGTCGGGTTGGGCTTCAGAATGGTGCTTTTTTACATACGAAATACGATAGACGACATACGACATATGATTTGAGGGGCTCGCTGGAAAGATTTGTCGTTTCTTGAGTCTTCGGTTGCACGATTTAGGGTTTTGAAGTTGATGAATACCCATTTGTTCTCTGTCGTAAGCGATCAGCAAATAATTTTTTGTCCTGAATTTATGTAGGCTCTTATTGGGTTTCAAGTGGTGATTCAAAACGAGTTTGTTCTGGCCATCAAGCAACAAAGACTTTTTTTGAGTGACGACTTACGAGTGACGACTTACGACTTACGAAGTAGGGCTTCGATTGAAAATTTGTGGTTCATCAAATCATCGTTTTTACGATTCAAGTTTTCCCAGTAAAATAACTACCTAGACTTCTAGCAATTCTTGGCGAAAGTGAATATTAGTTGTAATTCGTTGTTTTTCAAACCTTGGTAGCTAGAGCTGGACAAAGATCAACTCGAAAATACCAAACCGTGCAAACAGGTGCCTAAGAACCCTAAAGTCTTGCCAGCGAGTCCCCACTTCGTAGGTCGTAAGTTGTCACTCGTAAGTCGTAAGTCAAAAATTTGGACCTCGAAAATCCAAAACTCACCTAAAGTTAGGTCCAGGCAACCATCCAAACCTTTTTTCAACTTGAAATCCAAATTGAGCCTTTGTGTAGAAGAAAGGTATCTCTTATTCTTTTTCCATAATCACAATCATTTTTACAACAACCTGATCAGGAATTTCTGACAATGAAGAGGCCCCGTAAAAGAGTTTTTTATGGCCCTCAAGGTTCAAATGATAATAAATATCGGGGTCCTTCAAGTCCCGAACGCTTAGTTCCCCATCAGGGCCAGAAGGTATTTTTTTGGCTACACCGGTCCTCAGCGTGCTCATCTTTTGACCAACTCCGAGTCCAGAGGTAGTGACTATTCTTTTATCAAAAATGGTGATCCTTGAGATCGTTTGTTTGTCTACCCAATTGGATTCAGCCATAAACAACGCTTTGCCTTCATAGAAAAAATCAAGTGCCACCCAAGTAACTTGTTCATTATAGTCATCAACTACGGTCCTTCTTTTGATGGTTAAACATTTGAACTGGGCTTGGTTGATCGTACCTACTTTTTTGCCCATCAATGCAGATTTCAAGTCATTTATGGTCGGGAAATCGCATGGCTCTTTATCATTTGTTGCAGTGATGACCGATAAAAAGAACAAAAATAAATACTGCATAGCTTGGCATTTGTGGCAGGAATCAAACAGACAATCTTCCTCAAAGCCTCTCAAAACCACTCCTGATTCCCCAATTCCGCATACACCTTCCGAATCCCTGTTTCCAGATCGGTGTGTGCTTTCCAGCCCAGTTTGTTCAGCTTGGATACGTCCATTAGCTTGCGAGGGGTGCCGTCGGGTTTGCTGGAGTCGAAGCGCAAGTTGCCCGAGTAACCTACGATTTCGCGGATAAGCAAAGCCAACTCTTTGATCGAGAGGTCCACCCCGGTACCGATGTTGACGAGCCCAGGCTCATTGAAGTTTTGCATCAAAAACAAGCTTGCCTCAGCCAGGTCATCCACGTGCATGAACTCGCGCATGGGCGCACCGCTGCCCCAGATCACCACTTCGGGGCTTCCGTTTTTTTGGGCTTCGTGCATTTTGCGGATCAAAGCAGGCAAAACGTGGGATTTTTCCAGGTCGTAGTTGTCGTTTGGGCCATACAGGTTGGTGGGCATGGCCGAAATGTAATTGCAACCGTACTGGGTCCGAAAAGCGTCACAAAGCTTGATGCCAGCTATTTTGGCGATGGCATAAGGCTCATTGGTTGCTTCTAGTGGGCCAGTCAGCAAATAATCTTCGCGCAAAGGCTGTGGGGCCAATTTGGGATAAATGCAGGAAGAACCCAGAAACAACAATTTCTCTACGCCATGCTGCCAGGCGGCATGAATGATGTTGTTCTGGATCATCAGGTTATCGTACAGGAAATCTGCACGATAAGTATTGTTCGCCAAAATACCGCCTACTTTGGCTGCCGCTAAAAAGACGTAAGCAGGTTTGTTGGCCTGAAAAAACGCGTCAACCTCGGTTTGTCTGCGCAGGTCCAGTTGCGCAGAACTCAGGGTGAGGATATTCGAAAAACCTTCTTTCTCCAATTTTCGTACGATGGCCGAACCAACCATTCCCCGGTGGCCCGCCACATATATCGGACTATTTTTATCCATTGTTTCTACTCAAACTCTTTCTTAATGTCGTAGCCATTGTCTACCAGCAGCGCATCGCGGCGGAAGAGTTGCACATCTGCTTCGACCATTTCTTTGACCAGGGCTTTGAGGTCGTATTTGGGTTTCCAGCCTAGTTTTTGCTGGGCTTTAGTGGGATCCCCAATCAACAACTCCACCTCGGCGGGGCGGTAATAACGTGGGTCAATGCCCACCACTTCTTTGCCTATTTTGATCTGAAAATCAGGATGAGAACTGGCGGTCACAATCCCTACTTCTTGCTCTCCTTTGCCTTTGAACTCCACTTGCACCCCAATTTCGGCAAAAGCCAGGCGTACAAAATCCCGAACGCTGGTAGTTACACCTGTTGCTACCACATAATCATCTGGTTCGGGTTGTTGGAGGATCAGGTACATGGCCTCGCAATAATCTTTCGCGTGGCCCCAGTCGCGCTGGGCATCGAGGTTGCCAAGCCAGAGTTTGTCGTGTAGTCCCAAGCCAATCTTGGCCACTGCACGGGTGATTTTACGGGTCACGAAAGTTTCTCCGCGTAAAGGCGACTCGTGGTTGAACAAGATGCCATTGCAAGCATACATGTCGTATGATTCACGGTAGTTTACAGTGATCCAGTAACCGTACAATTTTGCCACTGCATAGGGTGAACGTGGGTAAAATGGCGTGGTTTCTTTTTGGGGAATCTCCTGCACTTTGCCGTACAACTCGGAGGTTGATGCCTGGTAAAACTTGGTTTTCTTCTCCATTCCTAGGATGCGAATGGCTTCCAGAATGCGGAGCGGACCAATGGCATCGGAATTGGCAGTGTATTCAGGCGTTTCAAAACTCACTTTTACATGCGACTGTGCGCCCAAGTTATAAATCTCATCGGGCTGTACTTCCTGGATGGTGCGAATGAGACTGGTGCTATCCGTCAAGTCGCCGTAATGCAAAATGAACTTGAGCCGGTCTTCGTGAGGATCCTGGTACAAATGGTCCACACGAGCTGTATTGAAGAGGGAAGAGCGGCGTTTGATGCCGTGTACTTCGTATCCTTTGTCGAGCAAAATTTCAGCTAAGTATGCACCGTCCTGGCCAGTAACACCTGTGAGCAACGCCTTTTTTTTCATAAAAGTTGAAAGGGAGTAAGAGTTGAATGATAGCCCTATTTCTGAGACGCGTATCATGGCAAAAGACACATTGATAAGTCTTTGTGAATGCAAAGCCCAGAAAAGAAAGACAAAGATCGGTTTTTTTTAGATTTGAGCCGTAATAATCCATATCAACAAAGGTTCTACCCCTTTTCCAGGAGCAGAACCTTTGCAGTATGAGACTTGCATACGATTAATCTTCGCCTACACCTGCTAAAAGTTGTGGAATGGTCTTTTTGGTAGTGGGTTTGGGCGTTTGCGTTTGCGGGCGACGAAAAAACTGCGTCAGCTTGCGCAAAGGCTTCATAGGGATGGTATAGAAACGAGGGGTAAGTTCATTCATTTCCCATGCCATGCGGTCTTCGCGGTTCGCTTTGAAGCGGCCTTTCCAAGTAGCACCGCTGGCACCGCCTGTGCGCATCCGCACCAAAACCTCTGGAATGTACTGGGTGCTGATGCGGTTTTTGTAGAGCAAGCGCAACATGAGTTCATAGTCTGCGGAGTTGCTCATTTGGTTGTTGAACAGGCCATACTTGTCATAGGCACTGCGGCGTACAAAAAACGAGGGATGTGGTGGCATCCAACCCGATAAAAAGCGCTTGTGGTCGAAATGGCCGGACTCCCAATGGCGGACGATTTGGTGGGTGTTTTCCTGGTGTACGTATTGCAAGTCACCATATACCGAATCCAAACGCTGCTGGCGAATGAACTGGTGCATGATGCGTTCAATTACATAATCGTTCACATAAAAATCATCGGAATTGAGAATGGCGATTACTTCGCCTGTGGCGGCTTTGATGCCCTTGTTCATGGCATCATAAATACCCTTGTCAGGGCCGTAAATTACCTGGTCAACCACATCTCCAAAGGACTCTACAATGGTCAAGGTGTCATCTTTTGAGCCTCCATCAACAACGATGTATTCGATGTTGGGGTAGCTTTGGGATTCTACGCTGCGGATGGTGTCAGCAATTGTTTGGGCGCTGTTGTAAGAGGGCGTAATGATTGAAATCTTCATCCTGTACGGTTTTCAGTTCTTGGGATAGGCAACCGCAGTCGCCATGTTGAAATTTGGGAATAGTAGGAGTACAAAGACAAATCCGGGACAAAGACCAGAACGTTTTGAATTTTCTGGTAGTATGTTGGGCTTAAAATTAATGCTTTTGACGCAAGGATGGACAGAAAAGGCACAAAAGAAGGGTATATTTTTTTTGCTCAATTGAAAATTCAAAGCCCCCATGCGCTGAAAAACAAAGAGAAAAAACAATTTAATCACAAGGTGGACGAAAATCCCTTTTCTCCATACCTGGTGCCGAAGATTCCCTGAACCAGAATCTTTCACCAATATTATTGAAAGCCTTTGTTGGAGGCAATTGTGTGCCCTGGCTTGAATTTGACTTGAAAAGCAGTACGACATCTTTTTTCTGCAATACTAAAACGGGAAACTTTGCTGGTCAAGGACAAAAAACACATTTTGTCCCCCCACTGTTTTCGATAATTAGCGATAATAAAGTGGCGTATTTATTTGAAAATCAGAAATTTAATGAGTTTTGAAATACAGCTAAAGTCCAATTCAAACCACTGTTTTAAGCTCGGAAAGCGGCTATTTTGGCTGCATTTTTAGTCGTTTATTCGACGTACAATGTGATTTCCCAAAACCAACAGGTCCATTTTGGTGCGCAAAAAGCACTCTAGCGCGTGTTCAGGTGTGTTGACGATGGGCTCGTTTTCGTTGAATGAAGTGTTGAGCAAGATGGGTACACCTGACTTTTCGCCAAAACGCTTGATCAGGTGGTAATACCGCGGATTGTCTTTTTCCTCCACGCTTTGCAGGCGACCTGTACCGTCCACATGGGTCACAGCAGGAATGGTGGCCCTCTTTTCTGCTTTGATTAGGAATACTTTTTCCATAAAAGGCACATCGTCGTTGCGCTCGAAGTACTCGTTGACGTACTCCTTGAGGATCGAAGGCGCAAAAGGTCGGAAACTTTCGCGACGTTTGATTTTGCTATTAAGCAGTTCTTTGGCGTCCTGGCGGCGTGGATCGGCCAGAATAGAGCGATTGCCCAAAGCCCTGGGGCCAAACTCGGCCCGGCCCTGAAACCAACCAATCACCCCACCATTTAATAAAGCTTCGCTGACTTGTTCGTAAAGTTCTTCTTCGGGGTGGGTGGTAAATTCAATATTGCGGCCTTCAAGGTAAGTTTTGATCTGTTCATCGCTGAAAGACATACCCGTGTACGCCTGGTGACGGAAAGGCTCGCGGGGCTTTTTTTGCACTTGGTGCAAGGCATACAAAGCCGCACCAATCGAAGTGCCTGCGTCGTGCCCGGCAGGTGGAATGAACAGGTTCTCGAACGAGGTATTTTGGATCAATTTGCCGTTGGCTACCGAATTTTGGGCCACACCACCCGCTATACAAAGGTTTTTGAGGCCCGTTTTTTTGTACAAATCCTCGGCCAGATGGAAAATAACCTGCTCACATACCCGCTGCACAGAGGTGGCGAGGTTGCGGTGGTAATCGCTGAGGGCTTCGTCTTTGCCACGCAGGGGGCCGAATTCTTCCACAAATGCATCGGAGTACAGTGCGTCCACATGCGGGGCACCATCGCTCCAGCTCATGTTGACCCCCTCCTTGAAATGGCGGAAATAAGTGGGGTTCAATTCAAACAAGCCGTTCGGCTTGAGCTGGATGGTTTTCCAAACCCTTTCCATTTCAGTTGGCTGGCCGTAAGGGGCTAAACCCATCACCTTGTACTCATCTCCATAATGTGGGAAACCCAAGTACTGTGTAAATGCCGTGTAAAACATGCCCAAGGAGTGCGGATACGACACGCTGTCGATCACTTCCATGTGGGTGCCCCGCCCAATGCCCCGCATGGTGGAGGTAAAATCGCCCATGCCGTCGATACTCAACAAGGCGGCTTCTTCAAAAGGAGATACAAAAAAGGCAGAGGCCAAGTGGCTGCGGTGGTGTTCGGCGTAAACGACCTTAGCTTTGATTTCGCTTTCCTGAAACCCTAGGGCCTCGGCCAGGTCTTTCTTTAGGGAGCGGATGTTGAGCGAGTTTTTGGCCCGGTCCAGGATGCTGGTGAGTTTCACGCCTTTGCGGATGGCATACCAGGCTTTTTGGACCAACTTAGCTTGTGGGTCCCTTGATACCGCGATCACGTCCACGTCTTTTAGGGTAATGCCAGCTTCGTCCAGGCAAAAGCGCACGGCTTCACTGGGCAAACCTGCCCAATGCTTGATGCGGCGGATGCGCTCCTCTTCGGTGGCCACCAAAAGTTCATTGTCGCGGTAAATACAAGCTGATGAGTCGCCGTGAAAGGCATTCAAACCAAGGGTAAACATGGGACGAGTCGTCGTTTTTTGACTTAAGAGCATGTTAACAAGCTCTAAAAATTCGCTCAGGAACGACAAAGATACACGCTTTGTTTTGGGAGAGCGGTAATATCTAACGTGAGTGCTGGTTTGTTCGGCATGTTTTTTGACATACGATAGACGACTTACGACATACAACATATGATTTAGAGGCTCGCTGGGGAAATTTGTCGTATTTTAGGTTCTCGTTTGCACGGTTTGAGATTTTTAAAATTTAAAATTGATAAGTAACGGTTCAAAAATAAACCTTCCCAGTTTTTAAGACACATCGCACGTCAACGATATGGTCAACTTCGTGTTGGAAATCCGCGTCATCCGCGTCATCCGCGTCATCCGCGTCATCCGCGTCATCCGCGTCATCCGCGTGCTAAAAACGGCCTCGCGCAGCGAGGCAACGCAGTTGCGATTTGGCAAGGTTTATTCGTGGCTTGTCACTAAGTCTTCGCCAATTCTCAAGGAATAAATCTTTTAGGAACAACTTCCTTTACTCAGAATTCAAGTTGTTTATGATTCGGAATGCTTCGCTACGGATTTCCTGTTTAACAAGGTGTCAATAGTCGTCATTTCAACCCATTTTACTGTCATTTCAAGGTGCTTTTTCTGTCATTTCGCTTAAGGAGCGAGCTTTTTTCCACGACCGTATCGGCCAGGTATTGATCTAATGGGGGTACAGACTTTTTTCTTAAACCTTCATTTTCAGATATGAAAAAGACCTTTTTGCTGCTCGCAGCACTGTCATGTCTTTGTAGCGGAGTAAACCTACGGGCTCAATCCAAGATGCAATACGTGTTGGGGATCAATTTCCCGGCTTATGGGTTGCCAGCTTATCGCCTCTCGGAAAATTTCCGCAACATTGGCTTCAATGCGGGCATTGCTTACCCATTGAATAAACAAGCCAGCAGTGCGCTGCGCTTGGATGCGGGGTTCAATCACACCCGTGCGCAAGGGAATAATTACTACGTACAAAGCCAGTTTAGCTTCCATCCCGTTTGGAAAAATGGCCTTGAAACAGGGGTAGATATTGGAGTTGGTTTTCAAATGGCAAAAGGGAATGGCGATGCTTGGATACGTGACCCCAATGGCGAGTGGCAGCAGGCCGTCAACCGCAGAGGACTATTGTACGTCCCGATTGGTATGCACCTGGGTTACCAAGTAAGCGAAAACTGGCGACCATTTGTACAGTATCAAATTCAAGCCATCACAGGTTACAACGAAGCTTTTCCAATTTTCCCAGTGCACGTACTGACGCTGGGGCAAACTTTCAAATTCTAAGGCCATGAAAAATACCTTTTTGCCCTTCTTACTATTGCTCACAGGGCTTTTTGCTTGCGAACAAACAGAGCAAAGTCTCAATCCTGGTGTTGGTTGCGATACACCTAATTTCAATCAACAACACCCGCTAGGCCCCAAGATACAATCCGTGCTAGACAGTTTCGTAAAGGAAGGCTTGCCCGGAGCAAGTGTAGCCATCAAAGACAGCAGAGGCACTTGGATCGGGGTCAGCGGAAAGGCGAAGTTGGAAGACAACACGCCGATGCAAACCTGTATGGTGCAACATGCTTATAGTGTGAGCAAAACTTATTTGGCAGTCACCCTTCTTCGTTTGCGGGATCAAGGCAAATTGAGTTTGGATGACACAATCAATAAGTGGCTGCCTGAGCACATCGCCAAACGTTTGACCAGGGCCGATGACGTGACGGTACGCATGCTATTGAACCATACCGCCGGGTATAGAGAGTTCCACGAAAGCATTTTTCGCTTATCGGATTTTCTCAACCAACCCACCCGTACATGGAGTAGGGAGGAACTCCTGTCGTATGTAATCGACAAGCCCCTGCTCTTTGAGCCCGGCTCAAATTGGGCGTATTCCAATACCAATTACCTGCTGCTCACCTTTGTCATCGAAAAAGCAAGTGGCAAGGATCATGCACAAGTGATGAAAGAAGAAGTGTTTGATACACTGCAATTGAAAAACAGTTTTTATAAACTCCAAAAAGGCTATCCCAATGCCTTGCCCTTGCCTAATCATTACTGGGATCGGTTCAGCAATGGGGTGTTGGAAAATTGTACCCAATCCAACCTTAATATTGCTTGCTATTCCGGTTACGGTGAAGACGGGATCATTGCCTCTCCCTTAGATTTTGTAACCTTTATGGATGCGCTGGCTAAAGGACAATTACTTAGTGCCAAATCTTGGCAAGACATGCAGCAGTGGGTGCAAGGTGTGCAATCAAAAGAGCCAGATTATGGCCTGGGCTTAGTTTGGGTGAATTTTGCAGGCGGTGTACATGAATTTGGCCATTACGGCGGTGGAATCGGTGGGCAATGTTCATTGATTTACTTGCCCAAACAGCAAATAAGCGTTTACACCAGCGTAAATGTAGGGCGTGAAGGTGGGGGCAAATTTGCCTACCTCAGTAGTGTGCTCGTTAATAGGATACCAGAGATGTTGGCAAAAATGTAATAATCGAGTATTTTGACGCGTAGTTCATGACCTACAGGAGCGTTTTCAGCTCAAATACTATGATTCTACGCGTCAAATACCCTGATCTATACATTCGATTAATCGCCATCCCAATCTGGGGAATCGCCTATCGCAACATTGGTGAGGTAACCCCTATCGCCAAGCTGCTCCAAGAAAAACAGTATTACCTGGACATGGCTGTTGGAACTTTCTTTACCTGGGTGATCTGGGAGCTCAATCGTGCATTGATCCTGCGTTTTGACAAAAAATATTCTTGGGTGGAGCATTCCTTGTCCAGGGCGCTCGTACAAGGTTTGAGTTGCTTTGGGCTTTCTGCTTTGATTGTACTGATGGTCAGTTTTGTTTACAATACATATGCTGTTGACCGCTCTCCTTATTTCAACATTGGGATAGTTTTTATGACTGATATTCCAATGGCCTTGATGTTTTTGTTGGTCATGCACTTGATTTGTACAGGCATTTGGCTATGGGAGTATCATTTGAGCGTAGTTGTAGATTTAAAAGCAAAAATAGCGAGCTTGACAGCTTCTACGCCTGAAGAGACTCAAGCGAACAATGCACCCCGTGCTTTATTGGTCAACCAAGGGAAGGCACAAATCCCGGTTTTATTGAGCGATATTGCTTATTTGCATGTAGCTGGGTCCCTTTGTGTGGTCAAAAAAATAGATGGGCAAAGTTTCAGTCTGGACCAAAACCTGGAGCAACTAGAAGTGAGCATGCCCGCTGAAGATTTTTTTCGACTAAACCGCCAAGTCATCGCCCACCGCCAAGCGATTCGCAAGGTAGAATCTGATGGCACGGGCCGTCTTTTGTTACAACTTTACCCACCATTTGCTGATGAAGTAAGCATCAGTCGTAAAAAAGCAATGTTATTCAAACGTTGGATGACCGGGGCTTAAGCTCCATCCGGTAGCCCACCCCATGCACACTGCCGATGCGAATACCCTCGTCTTCGCGCAGGAGTTTGCGCAGGCGTGACACAAATACATCCAGGCTACGTCCGATCAGTAAGTCCTCGTCGCCCCAGATGTCTTGCAAGATTTGCTCGCGTTCGAGGGCCTGGTTGGCGTGGTTGAGGAAGTAGTTGAGCAATTGGGCTTCGCGCAAGGTCAAGTCTTTTTCCTGGCCTTTTACCCAAACTTTTTGGTTGGGGAAATCAAAATGGGATTGGCTGAATGCGCTGAGATGGGCGGGCATAGAAGAAGATTCCCGGACAGGTTTTTGCCGATTTTTCCAAAAGAAAAAGGCACTGCCAAGTCCCAGACATAGCCCCAGCGCCAAATGCCATAGACCATCAGATCGCTTTGAAATGGCTTTCTCCAAAAGGGTGATTTTCACATTCAGACAAGCCACTGCTTGGTCGCGCCCACCACAGGGCACATTTGGATCTATGACGTATTCGCTGCCCACATAACCCAGCATTAATTCCTCATCGCGGCAGCGCAGAACCGCCACGTTGTAATCGTTTGGGATGCGGTGACGCAGCATTGCCCGGTGCAGAATGGGCGGCAAACTATCGTACTCGAAGTGCCGCTCCAATTTCAAAAGCCAGGTATGTTCACTCAAGCGTTGTACAGGTTGAATAGTGCTTTGGGTATCGCCAGCCAAGTCCAGCAGACGGTCGCCCGTGTAACGGAGCGCCAAGTTGATGTTTTCGGCGAGTAGGGCATCCTCATCGGGGTTCGGTTTACTTTGCCAAACCGCAGATCCACCCAAAATCACCAATGCACTCAAGCCCAGCAGTAAAGCCAAATATTTGAAAGTAGCGATCATGATGGGACAAAAGTAAAGCCATTATTTGGGTCAAAAAGCACTTTTACATTTCCTTTACAAGGTTTTACCCAATGATCTGGTTTTTTCCGCCTTGGTGCATGTCGAGCATTGTGCTGCTGTTATTTGTCATCCGACCCAATTCAATATCAAGGGACCAGAGCGCTTGAAAAATTAAGCCCTCAAAGTTTTTTTTAGCTGGAAACCTGTTTTACATTGCGTCGTCTAGTTCTAATAACAAAATTTGCCCCAACTGGTCTCAAGTTTACCTGACTCAATAGTAAAATTAGTACAACATGAACGACAATACCGTTGACAGTTTACGTGAAGCACTAAAACACTCTCCTGAAAATACGCCATTGAGGCTGTTGCTGGCCGATACCTTATTGTCTTTGAACCGATTGGAGGAAGCGGAAGAAGAGTATTCAAACCTCCTGAAACGCAGCAATGACATCAAATCCAAAATCGGCTTGGCCAAAGTGTTTTTCAAAAAAGGCAACTATTCGGCTTGCAATGTGATCCTGGAAGAAGTCATTGACAATGGAGCGAGAGACATTGATGTTTTTACCCTTTATGCCAAAGGTCTCCTGCAAGAAAACGATACAGCCAAAGCCATTGAGGCTTACAAAAAAGCCCTGGCCCTGGATCCCAATTACTTTGATGAAGCCCTGGACAAGCAACTGAGGTTGAGAGGTCGTGAAGAAGTTCCTGATTTAGAGGAAGAACTGGACAGCCGGTTTTTGGAAAAACCAAATGTCAACTTCAGCGATGTAGGCGGAATGGACCTGGTCAAAAAAGAAATTGAGCTCAAGATCATCAAACCACTGCAACACCCTGAACTTTACAAGGCGTATGGCAAAAAAATAGGGGGTGGCATCCTGCTCTATGGGCCTCCGGGATGTGGAAAAACCTTCATCGCCAAGGCCACCGCTGGTGAAGTGAAAGCCCGATTCATCAGCGTAAGCTTGAATGACATCCTGGACATGTGGGTAGGCAGCAGCGAGAAGAACCTGCATGAGATCTTTGAATTGGCCCGAAACAATACCCCTTGTGTCCTGTTCATCGATGAGATTGATGCACTTGGTGCAAGTCGAAGCGACATGAAACAATCCAGCGGGCGGCACTTGATCAATCAGTTTTTACAAGAATTGGACGGTATTGACAGCTCCAACGAAGGGGTTCTGGTCATTGGCGCAACCAATACCCCTTGGAACTTGGACCCAGCGTTCAGAAGACCAGGCCGATTTGACCGCATCGTATTCGTTCCACCGCCTGATGAAGCGAGCCGAGAATCCATCCTGAGGCTAAAACTCACCAACAAACCCACTGGAACCATCGATTTCAGAACCATTGCAAAAAAGGCAGAGCACTACTCAGGTGCCGACCTGGATGCAATCATCGATATTGCCATCGAAGAAAAACTGGAACGTGCCTTTGAAGATGGGATTCCCAAACCCCTTGAAACAAATGATTTGTTAAATGCTGTCAAAAAGCACAAACCAAGTACCCAGGAATGGTTTTCTACGGCCAAAAACTTCGCCTTGTTTGCCAATGACTCTGGGCTTTATGATGACATTTTAACTTACCTGAAAATAAAGAAGTAAGATGAAAGAAGATCCCAGAGTTACAAGGGTCGGTGTACTGATGGAGCAGAATAGGTTTGCGGAAGCAGAGAAAATTCTTGCGGAGTTACTGGCTGATTACCCCAATGATGCCCTTTACTTGTATTTGCTTGCCGAGGTGTGTTTGCAACAAGATAAACATGAAAAAGCAGGCCATTTCGCTGACCTTGCACTTGGCATCAATCCCGATGATTCAGATTTGTACTATGTCAAATCAAGGATTGCCGCTGACCAAGAAAAAATGGATGTCGCTGAAAAATTCATCGAGCAAGCCATCGGAATAGACCCAAGAGACGCGAACTATTTTGCTTTTTGGGCCAGCATTAAGTTGGTGCGGAAGCAGTACGGAGAAGCCCTTGAAATTGCAAATCGTGCCTTAGAGCTTGATGCAGAAAACCTACTGGCCCTCAATACCAGAAGTACTGCACTAAACAAACTGGATAGGAGTGAGGAGGCTTTTGCCACAATTGAAGGTGCTTTGCGCGAAGATCCAAACAACCCGCATACCCACACTGGTTATGGTTGGGGGCTTTTGGAGAAAGGTGACCACAAAAAAGCATTGGAGCACTTCAAGGAGGCTTTAAAAAATGATCCTTCGCTAAAATATGCCCAAATGGGGATGCTTGAGGCGATCAAAGCAGCAAATCCTATTTATCGAGTCTTTCTGAAGTATGCTTTCTGGATTAGTAACCTTACCGCCAAATACCAGTGGGGTGTTATCCTTGGCTTTTATTTTGGCTTTCGCGCTTTGAAAGTCTTGGCAAAAAATAGTCCAAGCCTTGAGCCTTACCTTACTCCGTTGATCATTTTACTTGGCGTGCTGGCGTTTTCTACCTGGATCATTACCCCAATCAGCAACTTGTTCCTGAGGTTCAACAAATACGGGCAACTACTGCTTGACGAAGCAGAAAAAAAGAGTTCAAATTTTGTTGCCTTGAGCCTGGGCTTGTCTGTTCTAGGTGCAGTGCTTTACTTTGCCTTAAAAGACGAGCGATTTTTATCCATTGCCGTATTTGGATTCACCATGATGCTGCCCTTGGGTTCCATGTTTTCCCAGGGCAGTGGTAATGCAACATTGCGGATTTATACCATTTCCCTGGCCGTTGTGGGGGCCCTGGCCATCGGCGTGACTTTTTTGACTGGGGTATTGGTCAACTTATTTAGCCTGATTTTTATCCTGGGCTTCATCGGCTTTCAATGGGTAGCAAACTATTTTTCCATCAAAAACAGCAATTATTGAGTTGTCAAGATCATTTTACTAGACATTCATGGGTATGGTGATATTTTCATTTGTTAAACAATCAAAACACAATGAAAAGAGATTATAAATTTTGGAAAGTCTATCTACTTTTGAGACAAAACAGATTCTCCAACGCAGAGAAATTACTTTTAGAATTACTTCCTGAAGATCCGAATAATACGAATGGCCTTGCCCTGCTTGCAGAAATCTATTTTCAGCAAGACAAATATGTGAAAGCAGATAAGGTTATCAATAATGCTATTAGCCTTGCCCCTAAAGACCCTGACCTGCACTACATTAAAGCCCGAATCGCATTACAGCAAGATGAAATGAAAGAAGCAGAAGAATTTACTATGCAGGCAATCAAGTTAAATCCTCAAGTTGCCGAATATTTTGGCTTTTTAGCCTCCATACAACTGATCCGCAAAGAATACAGCCAAGCACTTGTAACTGCAAATAAAGCTTTGCAAATTGATGCTAAAGACTTACTTGCAATTAATGTCAGAAGTACAACTTTGACCAAACTCAAAAGAAATATTGAAGCATTTGAAACAATCGAAGGTGCTTTAAAGGAGGATCCAAACAACGCCCATACTCATGCTAACTACGGATGGTTGCTTTTGGAGAAAGGAGACCATAAAAAAGCTTTGAAACATTTTAATGAAGCATTGAAAAGTAATCCCTCATTTGAATATGCCCATTCAGGATTTCTCGAAGCAATGAAGGCACGTAATCCATTTTATAAAATTCTCTTGAAATATTCTTTCTGGATCGGTAACTTATCGGCAAAGTATCAATGGGTGGTTTTAATTTTAATTTTTTTAATTTTTAATTTTTTTAACTCTTTAATTCAAAACAACAAGGCATTTCAACCTTACTTAACACCATTTGTTATTGGACTTTCAATAGTTATATTTTTTACTTGGATCATCACTCCAATTAGCAACATGTTTCTAAGGTTTAATAAGTATGGACAATTACTGCTCAATGAGGAAGAAAAAAAGAGTTCAAATTTTGTTGCCTTGAGCCTGGGCTTGTCCCTTCTAGGTGCAGTGCTTTACTTTGCCTTAAAAGACGAGCGATTTTTATCCATTGCCGTATTTGGATTCACCATGATGCTGCCCTTGGGTTCCATGTTTTCCCAGGGCAGTGGTAATGCAACATTGCGGATTTATACCATTTCCCTGGCCGTTGTGGGGGCCCTGGCCATCGGCGTGACTTTTTTGACTGGGGTATTGGTCAACTTATTTAGCCTGATTTTTATCCTGGGCTTTATCGGCTTTCAATGGGTAGCAAACTATTTTTCCATCAAGAATAGTAATTATTGAGTTGCCAAGGGAGCATAAAAAAATAGGCTCAATGTGGGTTTCAAGTTGAAAAAGACTTGGGCGTTTGTCTTGACCTAAGCCAAGGTGAGTTTTGGGTTTGCGAAGTTCGATTTTTTGACTTACGACTTACGAGTGACAACTTACGACTTACGAAGTAGGGGCTCGCTGGCAAGACCTTAGGGTGCTTAGGCTCCCATTTTCACGGTTTGATATTTTTGAGTTAATCTCAGCTTTGACATGTTTGTAAAACATTGAAAAACAATTATTTAAAATCGTTTTTCGCGTCCGCTAAAGATGCAATAAAATTGACTGAGCTATTTTATTGGGAAAACTTGAATCGTAAAAAAGATGACTTGCTGCACCACAAATTTTCAATCGAAGCGCTACTTCGTAAGTCGTCATTCGTAAGTCGTCACTCAAAAAAAGTCTTGGAGCTTGATGACCGCAACCAATTCGTTTTGAAGCACCACTTGAAACCCAATAAGAGCCCAAAAATATTTTAGCTCAGATCCTAAATGTCACTTTTACATTTCCTTTACAAGGTTTTACTTGCCTTTTACTAGCTTTACAATCAAGCCCTGCACATTTGTGGCCAGCAGAATAGTCTGCTGTATGTCAAATCATTACCAAAATGAACAAATTCAAAATGCCCTTTTTGGGCCTGGTGTTGCTCTTTTGCCTGGAATCAAAAGCACAAAACGATTTCAACAACTGCACAGCCGTATTGCTCAATGCCAATTTGATTGTGGATGAATATTCCCCATCGGGTACTTGTCGGATTTCCGCCGATGCCGTTGGGAAAATTACCGTTGAACCCGTGACCTTGGAAGAAGGCGGCAAAACCTTGCCCCAGGGCAAACGCCGTTTCAAAGTGGCCATCCGCGATGGCAACACCAAAACCCTCATGTCTTTTTCGGATAAAACCTATACCGAGATTGCCATCCAAGACCTGCTGAAAGCATGCAAAAAAGGCGATTACATTGTATTCATGACCTTGGATCGCGATTTGGCCTTGCCCCACAATGAAGTGTTGGTGGAGTGAGAAAGAATGGATTTTGACTCAAAAATCTAATGTACATAATTCGTAACTATCCAGCCGGTTCCTATTTTGGCCAAAAAAGGTCGCTTTTCCGCCACTCTTCGCCTCTTTTGGCGAAGTTAGCTTGGGCTACCTCCGCCAAAAGTAGGCTCGATTGACAAAAAATCTTCTACTTTTTTTGTCTCAAAACCACTCGGCTGGATATTTACATAATTCTATTATATTTAAGCACCACCCACGGTTTTATTGTCTTTTGGGTTTAACCCCTTTTCTAAGGATAAAAAAGAATCCTCCAAAATGAGGATTGTGTCACTTAGGGGCGCAGCTTACTTTTGCAGTATTCATTTACGAATAAGGAAGATCGATTTAGGTTGGCCAATTCTATTCGCTCCATCCCATTTGGAGCGCAGATCATGCGATGCCCAATCCATTCTTTTATCCTTGCCGTATGTTACTTAAACCTAAATCCTTAAAACATGAAACAAAGTAAGGGTATTATAGCCATGCCCTCTAAGCAACACGCCATCGTATTGGGTGGTAGCTTGGGTGGGCTGATGCAGGCTCGTGTATTGAAAAACCATTTTGCAAAAGTTACCATCATCGAAAAAGACAAGGTTGAAAGGAAGGCCTTTTCCAGAAAAGGACAACCACAAACCCGACATTTGCATGGGCTTTTACCAGCTGGCTTTCAAGTGATGAGTCACTATTTTCCCGATTTGAAAGAAGACTTGGTTCAAAATGGGGCATTGGTAGCGGACTTTGCCAAAGACATGATTTGGTATACACACGGAGGATATCGAAAAAGGTTTGAGATGAACCTTAATGCGGTAACCTTAAGTCGTCCTACCTTAGAGCACCTGATTCGGGAGCGCGTATTGGACCTGCCTGGAATCGAATTGATCGATGAAGCCAACGTCAAAAGTTTGATTTTTCAAAAAGAACAAGGCCGGGTAACCGGGGTTAAATACCAAAACACCGCAAGTGAGATCATTGACCTTAGTGCTGACTTGATTATTGATGTTACGGGCCGGGGCTCTCGCAGCACACAATGGTTGAATGAGATGGGTTTTGTGGCTCCAACCCAAACAGAAGTGAAAGTAAATGTGGGTTATGCCACGCGAATCTACCAGCGAGACCCTGACGCTGCATTGGGCAAAAGTTGGATGTTGCATACCCCGGAAGCTCCCTTTGAGTCACGTTTTGGAGGGATGTTTCCGATCGAGGGGGACCGTTGGATTTTAACGGTTGGTGGATGGCATGGTGATTGTGCTGGCGTAGATGAGGCGTCGTTTAATCAATTTGTGAAGGAGCTTCCGATGCCTGAATTTTATGACATCATCAGCCAGTCCGAGCCACTTTCGGAGGTGATGCCTTATAAGTTTTCACATAGTTTGAGGCGCCACTATGAACGCTTGAAGGAGTTCCCATTGGGTTATCTTGTCGCTGGAGACGCTGTTTGCAGTTTTAATCCAGTTTATGGGCAAGGAATGACCTCCGCTTCCCTCCAAGCCCAGGTTTTGGATCAGGTATTGAGAGATGGTGTAGCTGAAGAACAATTGGCCCTTACTTTTTTCCGAAAAGCAGCCAAAATAATTGACATTCCCTGGCAAATGGCAGTAGGTGAAGATTTTCGCTATCCAGCAACCCAAGGAACCAGACCTTTTGGCATCAATTTCATCAATAAGTACATTACCCGTGTCCATCGCGTAACGTTGAAAGACGAGGTCGTATGTGATGCATTTTTGCGCGTGATGAGTTTATTGAATACACCCGCATCCTTGTTTCGCCCCCACATTTTTTGGAGGGTGATGTTTGGATGAACATTCTAGGAAAACACGAGGGTTGCATGGTCTGTTTTTTATCATGCAACCCCGTTCTACTTCAGTTACTGCTTCGTGTTTTAATGGTCTCCAATATTGGACGATGCATCACAAATGACCACCACATTCCCCTTCTTATGCCCCAAATCCACATACTCGTGCGCAGCAACGATTTCATCCAAAGCATAAGTGCGGTCTAGCACTGGGTTTAATGCACCTGCTTCGACCATTTTTTCCAATGCTTCAAGCTTTTCGAGGCTTTCATGGGTCAGCGATTTGACAGAACTAAAAGTGCCCCCTTTTTTCAGCAGTAATTTTAAAGTGCGCTTTTCAAATTTGCCAACCGCGTCAAAAACCACGTCGAATTTTTCTTTTTCGGGCAAAAAATCCAAGTTGTGGTAGTCTAAAATGGCCTCAGCGCCCAAGTTTCTGATCCACTCACCATTACTTGGACTGCAAGCGGCACTTACATTGGCACCCCAGTACTTGGCAATTTGTACCGCATAAGTACCTACACTGCCCGATGCCCCATAAATCAGGACCCGCCGGCCTTTTTTTAAGCCTGTTTTTTGCAACAACTGCAAAGCCGTCATGCCACCCACGGGCAAGGCTGCTGCTTCCTTAAAACCCAAGCTTTGGGGCTTTAATTTCACCACACCCAATTTCCATTTTTCGGGAACGCACAAGTACTCAGCATATGCCCCATTGTTGAGGCCAGTGGTAGTGCCATAAACTTCATCTCCCGGTTTGAAGCTGGACACGCCTGCGCCAATTGCTTCCACCATCCCCGAAAACTCGTATCCCAGAATCGGGTGCTTGGGGCGTCGAATGCCGTTGAACAAACGCAAAAGAAAAGTAAAAAGCCAAGAACCCGGGTATTGCCCCTGGCGTACCCAAATTACCCCGGCACTCACTGTCGAAGCTTTTACCCGGACTAATATTTCATGGTTTCTGGGCCTTGGTCGCTCCCACTCTGTAATTTTCAGGACCGATGGCGGACCGTATTCGGTATAAATGACTGCTTTCATAGTTGAGGAGTTGAGGAGTTGAGGAGGAGCGCTCTCCTCAACCCCTTGACTTGATTCAAAACTTGAACCCAACATGGAACCCAGGCTCAAATAAAAAGTAATTGGGCCACTCTTTTTCTTTGGCCGCAAAAGCATCCGGCTTGTTGTTGCTGATTGGCCAATGGGTGAAGGCAACGGAGGGCTCAATAAAAAAGCGATCCTTGAACAAGCGCACATGGTAGCCCGTGCGAAACACCGCGAACAACTGAAATCCATTTTGGATTTTATCGCCGTCCTGATCCAGGTATTTTTGCAAAAAAGGCGTGGCGTGTACGGCTGAATACAGGCCCTTCCACCAAAAGCGTTGGTAAGCCAACCCCAGCCCATATTCCCGGATTGAGCCAGGGTACTGGTATTCAGGAGCCCCAAAAGACTCCCCATAAGGAATGCCCAAGGGCTGGAAATACCGCCAGGTTTTCAATTCCAGTGAAATCACATCTTTTTTGCTCAACCAGTAGCCGCCATTCAATTGGTAGAAATAATTTGAATTGGGGAATAAATTGGCCAACACAAAAGCCGAGCTGCCTACAAAGCGGCGGCGAAATTCAGGTTCTGTACTACTCTGCTGTCCGGATGCATCTATGGCACTTAATAGACAAAAAATAGCCAGCCAATACAAGCGTGCATTGGAAAATCTCATGGTCAAAATAAGTTTATATCGCAGTTCGCCGGGTGATCTCAGGCGCTGCAAGTCGGGTGAAATAATGCCACAAAGTTAGGCGGGCCTTTTAGCATTTGACCTTGACTTGGGTTAAGATATGGGAGCGTTGAAATGTTGATGAGTTGAAATGTTGATGAGAGTAGCTTCAATGAGGAGCTTTGCGGCTTTCAAGCTTTCCCTTTTTTTTGCAATCGCCTGCGAATCCGACTCAAAGACTCTGCTTGAATGCCCAGGTAACTGGCCAATTGGTGCAAGGGCACGCGCTGAAACAACCCAGGCCGGGTTTCGAGCAAATGCAGGTAGCGTTGCTCGGCAGTAGAATTTTTATAAAACTCAAAAGAAGCCTGGTTTTGTGCCAACAAATCTTCAGAAAGCAGTCGACAGAGCGTTTCAAAGCGGGGGAATTTTTCAAAAACTTCCCGTTCCATCGCCGGATTGGAGACCAGAATGATGGAATCCTCCACACAAGCTAGGTAATATTCAGAAGGCTTTTTAGTAGTCACACACAACGGTGTAATGCTTTCAGATTCAGTGAAAAAAGCGCTGGTTTTTTCGGCCCCGTCCACATCGTAATAACAGCGCAGACAACCCTTGATAACAAAATAGCTTTCCTGGCTAAGTGCCCCTTCTTTGAGTAAAAGATGGCCTTTTTTATAAGATTTGAAGATGCCCAAGTCGATGATGGCTTGTTTTTCGGCCTCATTGAGGGGCATGTATTGGGCGATGAAATCAAAAAGTACATTTTCCATGTTCGGAGTGGCTTGGAGGAAAAAAGAAGCGTACAACACAAAAATAAGGGTGTGTTGAAAAACCCCAGCACACCCTTATCCGCTTTTTCGACCAATCTTTATCCATCAAGGGTTGATCGCCTTTAGGAATCTTTTTTCGTCTTCCAGTTCTTTGAAGAAATCTTCCAGATAAGCCTTGACGTCGTTTTTGTTGAACTTGTCCAGGTAAGGGAATTTTTCTATCTCCGCCATGATGGCGGCCTTAGCGTCCATGAAGCGTTTGCGCAAGAGCAAGGCTTCAGGTTGCTCTACATTGCCCCCTTTGAAGTAACGGGTGCGTACATCCTGAATGGGCAAACTTTCGTGGGGCACTGCATAAGGAGCATCTACCATGCCAGAATAATCGAAATCGTAAGGTACTGGGACCACTTTTTTGCTCTCATTGAGCTGTACAAACCGCATGTTGTGGATATTGCCAAAAGCCCAATCGGTATTGCCAATCATGTACTGAAACAAAGAAAAATTGAGGTAATCCTGGCGCAAGAACTGCTTCACGTCTTTGGGGCGTTCTTCCATCACCAAGCCTTTCATGCGCTCGGAGAGCTGTTTTTCATCCTCTACCAGAAATCCCAGTTTTTCAATCGGCTTGTCTGGATTTTTAGGGTCTACCATGATGATTTTGGCCATTTTCACCCTAAAGCTATTTGGTGTGATCAGGTTATAAAGCCGATAGGCCAGGAATTCCTTGTAAATATACTGCTCAAACACCGCAGAGGGTTTGCATTCCCAGACCACTTTCATGTCATTGTGGTCATTCAGGCCTATTTCTTTGAGAAAAACCTTTTTAATTTTCAGCTTAATTGGTGGATGCAGGCAAATGTCTTTGCGGGTTTTGCCACGGGCTTTGATTTCAGCCGCAGCTTTTCTCTCTTCGCCACTTTTGGTTTTGTAAGTCAAGGTAGCCGGCTGAAAAGCTTCATCATGCTTGGTTTTTACCAATAGTTTGACGTCGGTCTCTAGACGCAGTTCAACGATACCATCTGGATCCTCCTCTAATTGCAAATCCAACCAGCTTTTACTAGGACTGCTTGCCGTTGCAATAGGGTTTTGCGCAAAAGAGGCAAAGGACGTGCTCAGTTGAGCGACCAGCACCAAGACCAAAACAGCCAATGAAGACTGTTTAGACATACAATTGACGAATAGCTTTTTCATGTTTACTGATGATGAGTTTACGACGTAGTTTTAGGGTTGGGGTCATCTCCCCGCTGTCTTCAGTCCAGGGTTCGTGCAACAAAAGCGAGTGTTGGACGTGCTGATACGGCGGCAAATCCTGGTTGAGACGTTTCAATTCTTCCTGGAAAAAAGCGATTACTTTGTGGTTAAGGACCATGAACTGTGGCCCAGTCCAATGGATTTTATGGGCTTTGCACCAAGCTTCGAGCTCCACAAAATTAGGGATAAGCAGCATCGAAGGAGCAGGGCGGTTGGCTCCGGTAATTAAACATTGGGCAATATACGGAGATTGAAGCATATGGCGCTCAATAACTTCGGGGACAATGAATTTTCCAGCCCCGGTTTTGAATAGGTCATCGCGTCGACCGCTGATTTTCAGAAAATGTTTACCTACCCAGCTGCCTACGTCGCCAGTGCGGAACCAACCATCTTCGGTGAATACATCCTTGCTGGCCTCTTCTTGTTGGTAGTAGCCCAGCATTACATTGGGCCCTTTGATTTGCACTTCACCCTCACCTTCTTCATCGGGCTCAAAAATGCGTACTTGTACGCCTGGAATAGGCATTCCGACGGTGCCAAAACGTACCCCGCCAGGTTCAAAACGATTAAAGGCGATGACTGGCGAGGTTTCTGTCAATCCATAACCCTCGCGAATGGGCAGGCGAGCTGCCGAAAACAAGCGCCCTAATTCTGGAGAAAGTGCCGCTGCACCTACTGATATGCCTTCGATTTGCCCTCCAAAGCCTTTGCGCCAATGCCTGAAAACCAAAAAACGAGCCAAAGTCAACTTGAACCAATAAGGCCAGGGTTGGCGTTTGCCATCGTGGTAATGTTTGCCGAGGTTCACTGCCCAAGTGAAAATTTTTCGTTTGACCAGAGGGCCGCGCTGCAAAGCAGTGTTGATGCGCTCGTAAATGCGCTCGATCAGCAAGGGTACTGCAGTAAAAAAATGGGGTTTGATTTCTTGCAGGTTGCGCAGCAGTTGGTCCTGGTTTTCGGCATAAGCCAGAGATGCCCCTACGGCCATGTATACATAGGTGATCATGCGCTCGAAGATGTGGCTGAGCGGCAAAAAACTCAAGGCGCGTTTTTCCCAATTGACTGGTGCGAGGGTGATGGTCGACTTGATATTGCATACAATATTATAGTGCGAGAGCATTACCCCCTTGGGTTTGCCAGTGGTGCCAGAAGTGTAGATGATGGTGGCCAGGTTTTCGGGTAAAATGCGGTCGCTAATGCTTTTGATCTGGCCCCTTTCTACCTCGCTGGGCGTTTGCAACAAGTCGAGCAAACAGGGAGCGACTTGGGCAATCGGGAAAAAAGGGATCACCCATTCCAGGCTTTTGAGTTGGATGTTTAGGCCTTGAATGTTATGGAACAAATCTTCATTGCCTGTAAAAACGGCCCTGATTTGTGCATGTTCAAGGATGTATTGCAGTTCGTCCAGGCCCGAAGTAGCGTGCAAAGGCACCACGATTATTCCTATTTGCTGCAAGCCCAAATCCACAAAATTCCAGTAAGGGCTGCCTTGTCGGGCGATCACAGCAGCACGGTCGCCAGGTTGCAAGCCCATGCGCAGGGCTGCGGCGCTCATGGCATGTTGCTGGTCTACGCAATCTGCCGTACTAAAAAAACGCCATTGCCCATCTTGCTTAAATCCCAAAGCCCGCTCGTTGGGAAAACGCAGCGCTTGGTAGGGCAAAAGGTCAAATAGGCGTTGAAAATCCATGTGCTACAGAATTGTTCGCTCTAAGATAATGGTAAATGCCAATTTCTACAAAACATCTGTGCTTGACTTGGCGTTATTGGCCCCAAATCAAACATACTTTTCATGTACCCACGGTTTATTTTGCTTTGCTTTGCGCTAGTCATTGTTTTTGCTTGCGACAAACCAGTCGCTTACCCCAAACCCCGTGCCTATCCCAGGGTTTTTTACCCAACCAAACGCTACCAGTCTTTTGACACCAATTTTTGCAAATTCACTTTCGACTATCCGGTCTACACCGAGATTCATCAAGATAAGAACCCGCTGAACACCAAGGCAGCGGATGCTTGCTGGTTCGATTTGTTTTATCCGCAGTACGATTGCCGCATATACTGCACCTACTATCCAATCGGTAAGGGCAAAGACCTGGAACGCCTCAAAGCAGATGCTTTTGAACTCGTGGATTGGCACAACAAGAAAGCCAATTACATTGAAGAAGAGCCGCTGAAACAAGCTGAAAATGTCAAAGGAATGGCATTCTCAATCGAAGGTCCGGCAGCAACACCTTTTCAGTTTTACCTAAGCGACGAAAAACAGCATTTTTTCCGGGCATCGCTTTATTTCAACACCAAGGTCAATCCAGATTCCCTGGCACCAATTTACAGCTTTGTCAAAGCCGACATGAGAAAGATGATCGAAACCTTCCGTTGGAAGTGATTCAAAAACAAGGACTTGGACGAGAATTCCAGGGGTTTGATCGAAATAAAAGGCTTTTACCGCTGAAAAAGAGAATTCTAGCAAAATTGTGAAACTTTTGGCACCAAAAAAGCGTATAATTGAGAGTTCAACGAACCTCAGCAAATGGCTAACTATTGGTAAGAGCTTGTTTAAAAATTGAAGGCTTGTTCTGAAAGCGAGTCAAGTTTTGGCTAATCGAGGCAGGAAAAGCGAAGTTATGCGGCGCATAATGAGCACTTCCCCAACGACCTTTTTCATAAGGGTGAGTCGAAATTGGGCCGTTTTATGGCAAACATAGAATTTTAATCATGCTCTAAGATCGCAGCGTACAGGAAAAGAATTTGGAATGTAAAAGTTTAGGCTCGAAACCACTGACCTGGACTTTCACTTTGTAACTAATCCCAAAAAACGAGTTTATACTTAGTAGTTAACCATTCGTCTAGTAGCAAACACCTACTATTGGACCTGATTTTTTAAAAATGCTTTGCGATTTTGTTGAAAGTGTTTATTTTTCGTGTATGTTATTTAACTTCCTGGACTCATGCGTCAACTGAAGATTACGAACAAGATTACGGCTCGGGAGAGCTTGGCACTGGACAAATACTTGAATGACATTGGCAAGATACCAATGTTGACTGCCGAAGACGAAACGGAGCTGGCTCGCCGTATTCGCGAAGGGGATCAGGAAGCTTTGAACAAACTGACCCGTGCCAACCTGCGCTTTGTCGTATCCGTAGCCAAACAGTACCAAAACCAAGGCTTGTCGCTCAGCGACCTCATCAACGAGGGCAACGTGGGCTTGATGAAAGCCGCCAAACGTTTTGACGAAACCAAAGGCTTTAAGTTTATCTCTTACGCGGTATGGTGGATCCGCCAGTCCATTCTGCAAGCCATTGTTGAATATTCCCGCATTGTACGCCTGCCCCTCAATAAGGTAGGGTCATATAACAAGGTGAACGAGGCTTACCTCAGTTTCATTCAAGAATATGAGCGTGAGCCGACTAATTCAGAATTGGCCGATGTGTTGCAAATGACCGAAAAAGAAGTGGCCAACATGTTGCGCAGCAATGGACGCCACATATCGGTCGATGCGCCGATCAGTGGAGAGGATGGCGACTCTACCATGTTGGACATGATTTCGGGTGAAGGAAACCTGGAACCTGACACGGCTTTGATGGAGCAGTCGCTCAAAGAAGAGGTGAAACAAGGTTTGTCGATCCTCAATATCCGCGAAGTGGAAGTTTTGTCGGCGTATTATGGATTAGATGGCAACAAACCACTGACTTTGGAAGAAATCGGCGAATTGTTTGGCCTGACTCGCGAACGGGTGCGCCAAATCAAAGAACGTGCTATTCGCCGTTTGAGGAAGTCTTACAACCGCAATAACCTACGCTCCTATCTAGGCTAATCAGGTAGCCTTTGGGGCTCTTTTTTCATAATAGTTGAGCTAAAACAAGGTAAACGTATTTGCTAAATCCAAATCCGTTTACCTTATTTTTTATGCTCCCTTGCTGATTGATAGAGATGAAAAGGTAAAAAGTATTGACACGCTTAACACTTTCATTCAAAAACTCATTTTTGATGGTTTAGCGAACTTGAAAACGCTGTACTAAATATTTTAGCTAAAATAAAATGGACGTATTTGCTTTTGAGGGAATAGTGGCGTTCACTCCGAACCCTACGCAACCCAGCATTGTTACTCCCAAAGCAACTATTCGTCAAAGTCATGCTTTTTACCAGTTTTTTAGACCTTTGCCTCCTGCATGAAAAGATCCGACATCGCGTATCAAGTCTACGAGGTTGAACTCACACCCCGCGAACTGAGCCGACTCCGCAGCCAATTGTTTAATTGGTTGCCGAAATTCGATACTTTTTGTCTGCTCGATTCGCATGGCAATGAGCAGGATCCTTATGCCAATTACGACTTGTTGTTGGGTTTGGGCAAACTCGAAGAAGTCAAAACTTGGGCAGGTGATGATGCTTTTGAAAATCTAGAGGCCTTTCAAGGGGCTTACCAAGAGCATTTTTTATTCGGCTACCTGGGTTATGACCTGAAAAACGAGCTGGAAGAACTTCGTTCTCACAAGCGCGATCCGCTGGGTTTCCCAGACCTGCATTTTTTCTTGCCCGAGCACCGCATTTGGCTGAAAAATGGCCGCTTAAACATCGCGTCGGCTACGGCCAGTCCACAGGATTTGTACACCCAGTTGTGGCAAAAAAACAACAGCCCTTGTAGGATTACCCCCCCAATCTCCTCGCTGAAAGCGAGCATGGACCAAGAAGATTACCTGCAAAAAGTGGAAAAAATTCGGCAGCACATCGCCCTCGGCGACATTTACGAAATGAATTTTTGCCAGGAATTCGCGGCCAAGGGGGCAGAAATCGACCCTTTTGCGGTATATGCTCGCCTGAGCGGCATCGCCCGTACACCATTTGGGGCTTTTTACCGCGAGGGATCGCGATTTTTGTTGTGCGCCAGCCCGGAACGGTTTTTGCAGAAAAAAGGAAAGAACTTGATTTCACAACCCATCAAGGGAACCATCCGGCGTGGAAAAACCGAAGCGGAAGACCTGCAACTGCGCCAAACCCTGCTGCACAGCCCCAAAAACCGCTCCGAAAACGTAATGATCGTGGACCTAGTACGCAATGACTTGTCTAAAACCTGCGTAACAGGCTCGGTAAAAGTGCAGGAACTCTGTGAAATTTACAGTTTTGCCAACGTGCACCAGATGATTTCGACGGTGGTGGGGGACTTGCGGCCCGACAAGTCGCCGATCGAAGCGATCAAACAAGCTTTTCCGATGGGTTCGATGACCGGAGCACCCAAATTGCGCAGCATGCAACTGATTGAGCGCTACGAAAACCGCAAGCGTGGATTGTATTCCGGGGCCTTGGGCTATTTCGCTCCAGGCGGCGATTTCGATTTCAATGTGGTGATCCGCAGTTTGTTTTACCACCAACAAAAGCAATACCTGGCCTTGCAAGTAGGTGGGGCCATCGTCTTCGACTCCGACCCGATGGATGAATACAACGAATGTATGCTCAAGGCCGAAACAATGAATCGTGCGCTGGAGCAACCTGAATCACTCCCTACTTAAACAACTGATCAGGTCTTTTCTTTTCAACCCTTCAACTTTTCAACCCTTCAACTTTCCAACTAAGTTCAGTCTCGCTTGAACACCAAAAGCCCCAAGGCTGGCACCTGGATTTCGATCGAGTAATCGCGGCCATCCCATTCCTTTTTATCGGCTTTGACGGTGGTATTCATGGCGTCTCCAGTACCGTGGTAAGCAGGATCGTTGCTATTGAGCACTTCGGTCCATTTGCCTTTGTGGGGTACTCCCATGCGGTAAGCTTCGAAGGGATTGGGTGTAAAATTGCAGACCACCACCAAGTCGTCTTTGGGGTCCTCGCCATGGCGAATGTAGGTCAGTACACTTTTTTCCCAATCGCTGTGGTTGATCCATTCAAAACCTTCGGCTTTGAATTGCTTTTCATACAGCGCAGGGTATTGTTTGTAAAACGCGTTGAGGGCTTTGGTCCATTCCTGCACGCCTTTGTGCGGGCCAAATTCGGTGAGCCACCATTCCAGGCCACGCTCAATGTTCCACTCCGAAGTTTGGCCAAATTCACCGCCCATGAACACCAACTTGGTGCCAGGGTGGGTGTACATGTAGCCAAAAAGCAGGCGAAGGTTGGCAAAACGTTGCCACTCATCGCCGGGCATGCGGTCGATCAGCGGGCCTTTGCCGTGCACCACCTCATCGTGAGAAAGGGGCAACATGAAATTTTCGCTGAAGGCATAAACCAAACTGAAAGTAATGTCACCATGGTGGTATTTGCGGTGAACAGGTTCGCGCTTGAAGTAGTTGAGCGTGTCGTGCATCCAACCCATCATCCATTTTTGGCCAAAACCCAGGCCACCTGCATACACCGGGGCTGAAACACCACTGAAGGCCGTCGATTCCTCGGCAATGGTGATGGCATCCGGGAATTCGCGGTACACCATCGTATTGAACTCCCGCAAGAAACTGATGGCTTCCAGGTTTTCTTTTCCGCCGTATTGGTTCGGAATCCACTGCCCTTCTTCGCGTGAATAATCGAGGTAAAGCATCGAGGCTACTGCATCCACCCGCAGGCCGTCGGCATGGAAACATTCCAGCCAAAACAGCGCATTGCTGATTAGGAAATTACGAACCTCATTGCGACCGAGATTGTAAATGGCACTTTTCCAATCGGGGTGAAAACCCTGGCGTGGATCGGCGTGCTCGTACAAGGCAGAACCATCGAATTCGGCCAAGCCATGTGCATCAGTCGGAAAATGCGAGGGCACCCAATCGAGGATCACCCCAATGCCCTCTTGGTGCAGGCGATCCACGAGGTACATGAAGTCTTGCGGCGTACCAAAACGGCTGGTCGGCGCAAAATAGCCAGTGAGCTGATACCCCCAAGACGGGAAATAAGGGTGCTCCATCACGGGCAAAAACTCGATGTGGGTATAGCCCATTTCTTTGATGTAAGCGCTGAGTTCTTCCGCCGTTTCGCGGTAATTCAGTGATTCTGACCCGCCTGCCTTTTTGCGCCAAGTGCCAAGGTGGACTTCATAAACCGAGTATGGTTGTGGCTTGTTGGCCATTTCCTTGCGCTGGTCGAGCCATTTTTGGTCTTTCCACTTGTAGTCGTGGTCCCACACAATCGATGCAGTGCGTGGGGGAATTTCCCAAAACCAGGCGTAAGGGTCGCCTTTTTCGAGGTGCCGACCATTGTGGGCCTGGATATGGTATTTGTACAAAGTGCCTTTGTCCAAGCCAGGGATAAAGCCTTCCCAAATGCCGGAGCCATCCCAACGTGGGTGCAGCGAATGCTCAGTAGCGTTCCAGAAATTGAAATTGCCCACCACTGACACTTGGCGTGCGTTGGGTGCCCAAACGGAGAAATAGACTCCTTTCTGGCCATCGACTTCGATGATGTGACTGCCCATTTTTTCGTAAATCCGAAAATGGGTACCCGATTTGAAAAGGTAGATATCGTATTCAGTGAACAGGCTGTGGCTAATGACTTTGCTCATACATTTGGGTTTCGGGTTGGCTCATTACTTGAACCACTCGTCAAGCAAATATAAAAATCTGCACCTAAGTAACAGCCACAAGTAACGATTCTTTTTTCAGAAGACTGATTATGTTCAAAAACAGCACTTCTTTGGGGCTAAACAAGCTGCTTTTGGGGCTCAAAAATAAAGCAGCAAACTTTTAATGCCCTTTTTGCAAAAAACTCCACATTTTTTTCCTTCTTTTGCGTGCGGAAAAACGCGCTTATGCTTTTGCAATCAGGTATTTAGCCGTAAAAATATGTACGTATTGTGCAATTTACCTGGCCTTAGCGGCACAACATGCCTGCTAAAGTGGCGTTCGAGGACAAAGCAAAAACTTGGCCTATCACAATAGGTTGAGTTTTTACGAAAAATTAAATCACTTTTGGCAAAAGACATTGATGAAACTGTTCGACTTTTTCAAATTCAAACAAGAACTAGCCATTGACTTGGGTACCGCCAATACCTTGATTATACAAGATGGGGATGTTGTAGTGGATGAGCCATCAATTGTGGCCCTGGACCGTAATGGAGAAGTAATCGCCGTAGGCAAGCGTGCGATGCAAATGCACGAGAAAACACACGATAAAATCAAAACCATCCGCCCATTGAAAGACGGTGTAATTGCCGATTTCGACGCTGCGGAAAAAATGATCAAGGGCTTCATCGAGCTCATCGATGGCCGCCGCAAGATGTTTTCTCACATGAAAATGGTGATTTGTATCCCTTCGGGCATCACCGAAGTGGAAAAACGCGCCGTTTTTGAATCAGCCGACCACGTTGACTCTAAAGAAACTTACCTCATTCATGAGCCCATGGCCGCTGCCCTGGGTATCGGCCTGGATGTGGAAGAACCAGAAGGCAACATGATCATCGACATCGGCGGAGGTACCACCGAGATCGCGGTGATTGCCCTGGCAGGTATCGTTTGCGACGAATCGATCCGTACTGCTGGCGACGAACTCACTGCTGACATCGTGAGCTATATGCGCCGCCAACACAATATCCAAATTGGCGAACGCACCGCTGAACAGATAAAAATTCACGTAGGTTCAGCCCTACATGAATTGGAGGACGAGCCAGAGGATTATGCTGTAAATGGCCGCGACTTGATGACGGGAATCCCCAAACAAGTCAAGGTCAACTACCGCGAAATTTCCTTGGCCATCGACAAGTCGATCATCAAGATCGAAGATGCAGTACTGCGTGCCCTGGAATCCACTCCGCCAGAATTGGCCTCCGATATTTTTAGAACGGGCCTGTACCTAACTGGTGGCGGTGCCTTGTTGCGGGGCTTGGACAAGCGCCTTTCGCTGCGTACCAAGCTGCCTGTACACATTGCACATGACCCATTGCGGGCAGTAGTACGTGGCACAGGCTTGGCTTTGGCCAATACTGGGCGCTACTCTTTCTTGATCGACCGCAAGAGCCTTTAGAGTATGTTTAAAAATTTTTGCTTGGCCCAAAATGGCTCCGCCTAAGTCTTGATTTACGCCGTTCCAAAAATGCTCATTATGCGCTGCATAACTCCGCTTTTTGCGCCTCGACTAGCCGAAAACGTGCCCATTTTTGACTTCAATCCTAAATTTAAACATCCTCTTAATTGCACTCTTTGAGGCAAAAATGAAGTTCCAGGCTGAAAAATGATATTATTTTGAGTCTGGAACTTCGTCGTTATTGCCCTATTCTTTTCCGTTTGCAATGAACACCCTGCTGAAATTACTCACAAGGCTGCATCCGCTACTTCTTTTGCTCATTTTGTTGAGCATCAGCCTCTCACTGATCGTGCGATTCAACGAGAACCAGGGAGCCATTGCCAGCAACTCTACCAATGCGGTGGTCAGCAGGATTTATTCGGTGGTCGATATGATGACGGGTTTTTTTACCCAAGCCAGGGAAATCCGGGAATTGCAGGAAGAAAATGCCAAACTTCGCGCACAGTTGCCAACTGGCCTTACGACCTCAGCCGAAAGAGATACTTTCCAGCGCAACCTCGACTCGAATGTCACGGCGATTTACACCTACATTCCAGCTCAGGTGATCAACAACTCGATCAATCGCAAAAATAACTACATCACCCTCAACCGAGGAACTGCAGACGGAGTAGAAGAAGGGATGGGTGTAATCACTCCCAACGGTGTTTTGGGGGTGGTGCGTCAGGTACGTAAAAACTACTGCCTGATCATGTCTGTTTTGCACAGTCAGAATCGCATAAGTGCGCAAATCAAAGGCAAAGAAATTTATGGCTCACTGGTTTGGGATGGCCAGGATCCTCGCTATGCTCAACTGATCGACATCCCTAAACACCACAAAATCAAAGCCAATGGGCTGTTCAAAAGGAAAGGCCAAAAACCATTAGAAATCCCTGGAGACTTGGTAGAAACTTCTGGTTTTTCGGCCTATTATCCCCCCAAAATTGCCATTGGAGAGGTTCATCGGTATTGGACCGAACCAGGAAGCCCTTCGACAACCGTCCAAGTGAAACTGAACAATGACTTGAGTACCGTGCGCAATGCATACATTGTAGTACACAAAGACAGGATAGAACTTAAGCATTTGGAAGCTCAACAAAAATGAACAACAGCCCTTTACGCATAGCACTGCGCTACTTGGCGCTTTACCTTTTGCAAGTAGTCATTTTCAAACAGATGACTATGCAGGTATCGGGCATTTATTCAGCTGAAATATTTGTTTTTCCCTTGTTTCTCGCCATGTTGCCCTCACGTACCCCCATCCAATTGGGCATGCTGATTGGTTTTTTTGGCGGCTTGTTGCTTGATATCGCTTACGATACTTTGGGGGTGCAGGCCGCAGCGGGGGTATTCTGCGCCTTCTGTATGCCTTGGGCGCTGAGGCAAGTGGAGCCCAAAGGTGGATTTGGCAATGAAATCACCCCATCCATTCAAACCTTGGGATTGCGGCCTTTTTTCGTTTATTATGCTTGGGTGCTCTTGTTTTTTGTCATTTTCTACTATTCCATGTTGGAATTTAGTCCTTACTACTTCGTCCGAATTCTGATAAAAAGTGTTTTGACTTATATTGGTTCTCTGTTTTTTGGTGTACTTTTATCTACCTTGTTCAGGTCTTGGGAAAAAGTACGTTAATCTGTTGTATTTCATCGATAAACACCTGCTATGGATGCACTTAATCGCCAACGCACCATCCAGTTTTTCTTTGTTTTTGCAGCAGCAATGCTCCTGTTGAAGGCATTCCAACTACAGGTTTACAAAAACTGGAAGGAGGGCAATACCATCACGGGCGCTGTTTACCGCAAAACAGTGTACCCGGCGCGTGGTCTAATCTACGATCGCAAAGACAAGCTATTGGTTGTTAACAACCCAGCTTACGACCTGATGGTCACTGTAGATCAGATGGACAAAGGCATGGTTGAGGGTACGAGTTGGAAAAAAATCAAGCGCTTCTGCGACCTGACCAATACCCCTTTTGAGGAATACAAAAAAGCCCTAAACCAGGACTTTAAAAGTGGCCGCTACTCCAGGTCAGTACCTTATGTTTTCAAAAGCAAGATATCTGCCAAAGAATTTGCCCGGTTCCAGGAAGCCCTGATCGAATTTCCGGGTTTCGAAATCGTGCTGCGGAGCGCCCGTGAATACCCCCGTCCCGTGGCGGCCCACCTACTGGGCTATATCCGCGAGGTGAATGGAGATGAAGTTGAAAAAAACAAAGACAAATACATCGCAGGTGACTACATCGGGGCCAGTGGTTTAGAAAAACAATACGAGGAACAATTGCGTGGCCAGAAAGGTTATGCCATGATCCTCAAAGATAAATTGGGCCGCCCGGTTGGAAAACACCAAGATGGAAAACAAGACATTCCTATGGTACCTGGTTTGGACCTCCACACCACCATAGACTTAGACTTGCAGGAATACGCCGAAGACCTGTTGCGCAATAAAAGAGCAGGTCTGGTGGCTATTGAGCCCAGAACTGGTGGCATCCTGGCCATGGTCAGCACCCCCAATTATGACCCCAACGATCTGGCCGTCACCAACGACAAGCGCGGCGATGTGTACAATGCGTTGCTCAAAGACCCCAATCAACCCTTGTTCAACCGTGCCATCATGGCCCAATATCCTCCCGGATCAATACACAAGACCGTTTTGGCTTTATCGGGCATGCAAATGGGCGTGTGGAATGTCAATCGCGGAGTGAGTTGCAGCCGAGGTTACTTCGTTGGCGGTGCCAAGTTGGGTTGCCACGGGCATCCTTATTGTAGCAATGTCAGCATGGGCATCCAGCATTCTTGCAACGCTTATTTTGTAACCGTTTTTCGTACCTTAATTGACCGCTACAACGAAAAAACACCCCGTCGGGGCTTGAACGAGTTGAACGATTACCTCGCTCGCTTTGGCTACGGCAACAAATTAGGGGTGGATTATCCCGGCGAAAAAAGTGGAAACTATCCCACTGTAGAACACTTTGACCAATGGTATAAAAACGATGGGCACTGGAAGTCGATCTGGATCCGCTCGTTGGGTATTGGCCAAGGAGAAATGTTGGGAACCAATCTCCAATTTGCCAACTTGTGCTGCATCATCGCCAACAAAGGGTTCTATTATCGGCCTCATTTTGTGGATCACTTTGGTGAAAACGGTAAGCAGACCGATATGAAATACCTTGAACGGATCAAAGTAAGGGTCGATGAAAAGCATTTTTACCCGGTCATTGAAGGCATGGAACAAGTGACCATTGCAGGCACCGCCCGCCGGGCTTTTATTCCTGATATTGCAATCTGTGGAAAAACGGGTACTGCCGAAAACTCAGGCAAAGACCACTCGATTTTTTTCTGCTTCGCACCCAAGAACAACCCCAAAATCGCAATGGCTGTTTATGTCGAAAACGCTGGCTTTGGGGGTTCAGTAGCTGCTCCAGTAGCCAGTTTGCTCATTGAGAAATACCTCAAAGGCGAAATCCGCAGCGCTGAACGCAAGTTCATGGAGAAGTCGATCCGGGAAAAAGACTTTTTGATTTACGAAAAGAAAGTGGCAGGTTTGGCCGCAAGATAACTTTGGTATGAAGAATTTTAATTTGGCTTTAGCACTGATCTTTCTGGGCAGTGTTTTGCCCAGCTACGCCCAGGACAAACTCAAACTGCTCTTCGTAGGTGACATCATGGGGCACGGCCCGCAGATCGAGTCGGCGATGGTCGAAAAAGACAAGGTCTATGACTATTCGCCTTGTTTCGAGTACCTGGCCCCAATCATCAAACAAGCCGACCTGGCCATTGGCAACCTGGAATTGACCCTGCCTGGCAAGCCGCCCTACACGGGCTATCCGACCTTCAAAAGCCCCAATGAACTGGCCCTGGCCCTACGCAGTGCTGGATTTGATCTGCTGGTGACCGCGAACAACCACTCGAATGACGGTGGCCTTTTGGGCTTGCAGAATACCATCAAAGTGGTGCAGGATTTGGGTTTTTACCAAACGGGCACCTTCATCGACTCCACTTACCGGGCGGCTTTGTATCCGCTGATCGTGTACAAAGGCCCGTTTAAGCTGGCGGTGCTCAACTATACCTATGGCACCAACGGCATTCCCAACCCCAAGCCCGGTATCACCAATGTGATTGACGAAAAAGTCATTGAAAAGGACCTGGCCCAAGCCCGTGCCCACAAGCCCGATGCCATCATTGTGGTGACCCACTGGGGGGCCGAATACCAACTCAATGAAAGCGAAAGCCAGCGCCAATTGGCCCAAAAAATCCTGGACTGGGGAGCCACTTTTGTGATCGGAGCACACCCGCACGTGGTGCAACCGATCAAAAACCACAGTACCAAAAATGCCGACGGTAGCGCCCGCCAGGGCTTGGTGGTGTATTCGCTCGGTAACTTCATTTCAGGCCAAACCAAGCTGTACACCGACATTGGGTTGATGGTAGAAATCGACTTGGAGAAAAACCAGGCCACTGGCAAAACTGCCGTCAGCCGCTGTGAATACTTGCCTGTGTACCGCCACATTCAAACTTTGAGCAGCGGTAAAAAAGTGTTCCGCAGCATCCCCGTTGCTGCTTTTGAGGATGGGGAAATGCAGGCCACTTTCCCGATTGCAGCCAGCACCCTGGTAGCGATGAAAAACAGCACCAACGTGATCCGCGCCAACTTGAGCAAATACGGAGCCGTAGAACGCAAAGTCAAAGCCAAGGACTTGTTGACTCCTGCTCCGGCAGGGAATCGATGAAAATGGGTGTGAGTGTGATGGTGTGAGTTAGGGTGTGAGGGACCCGTTTTCAGAATGAAAATTGGTGTTCTGTTAAGATAATACCCTTTCCCATTCAAGGTTTTGTAGACAGGGCATGCCCTGTCTAACGCAACGCTAGCTCACTCAAATTAATCACAGTCAACATCACGCTGGCAATCCGTGAAAATCCGTAGCATCCGTTAAATCCGTGTTCCTAACCAAGGCCGCGCAGCGGACTAAAAAAATTTGAAATCGGTGGCCCACTCCACTAGTACTCAACAACCATCCATGATCGTATCCGCCATCTACGCCATGACCAAAAATCGGGTCATTGGCCGCCACAACGAAATACCCTGGTACTTGCCCGCCGACCTCAAGTACTTCAAAAAGGTCACCACGGGGCACCACGTCATCATGGGGCGCAACACTTTTGCCTCCATTGGCCGCCCCCTGCCCAACAGGACCAATATCATCATCACCCGCGACCCATTTTTTGTGGCCAATGATTGCCTGGTGGCCCACTCGGTACACGAAGCCCTGGAAATCGCCTTCGACAATGGCGAAAGCGAAGCCTTCATCATCGGCGGCGGCCAAATTTATGCCGAAAGCCGGCCCTTCTGGGACAAGCTCTACCTCACCGAAGTAGAAGCTGAAATCCCCGGCGACACCTACGCCCCGGAGCTGAACAAAAAAGAATGGCAACTGATCAAACAAGAAAAATCAGCAACAGACGAGAAAAATGAATACGCTTGTACCTTCAAAGTCTATCAGCGCAAGGAAGGGGATGGGATTGTGGGAGAGGAGGAGTGAAGGGCCTCTTTCTCAACTCCTTTGCCACAAAATTAACGATAAGTATTTGAGCTAAAATAAGATGGACATCTTTGTTTTTGAGGTTTAGCAAAAAAGAACGCAACTTCCTTTCATCCAGTTGCTTATCTTTTTTCACTAAACCCAAACCTGTCCACCTTATTTTTTTACGCTCCCTAACCTACAGACAGCACTCAAAAAATTAACAGACTCCCCAATATCTTGTTGTTTCGTTAAACCCAAGCTTAACTACGCTTAATCTAAGGCCTGTACTTTCGCCTTCGAAATCTTACATTCACTCAATACCCAAACATGAGTCGTTATTACACTTGCTTTTGGGCAGTGCTCGCACTGTCCTTGGCTTTGCCGTGCCTTCTTTGGGGGCAGGCTACCAATGCCTCTTTCAAAGGCCTGATCACCGATGTCAAAGGAGAAGTTTTGATCGGAGCTACGATCCAGGTTCGCAACGAATCTACTGGCTTTTACACGGGTACCACAACCCAATTGGATGGTCGTTACCAGCTCCTGCAATTGCCTTTGGGCGGGCCCTACACGATCAGTGTTTCCTACACGGGCTATGCCAGCCAACAACTCAAAGGCTACTCACTCAACCAGGGTGATGTAGTGCAGGTAAACGTGAAACTACAAGAGCAGGCTACCGAATTGAGCATGGTAGAGATTACTGCGAACAAGTTGATCGACGATGTCAACATCTTTGGCGCGGGAACAACCGTTTCCGCAGACCAAATCAAAGCCTTACCTTTGGAAGGCCGGAACTTCAGTGGCTTGGTTGCGCTTTCTCCATTGCAAGGCAATGGCGCTGCCAATTTAGGTGGGCATCGTGCAGGTTCTACAAATATTACCATCGACGGTGGCAACTTCCGCAGTCCGCTTTGGGCGGGATCGAGCGGTGGTGGCCCTCAGCAAATTTCACAAGAAGCCATTCGCGAGTTTCAGGTTGCTACCAATGACTACGACGTAGCCCAAGGCCGCCAAGGTGGCGGCTCGGTAAACGCGGTAACTAAAAACGGTACCAACGAACTGAAAGGAACCCTGTTTTTTTACAACCGCGCCGATGAGTTTTCCAGCCCATACGATATCCGTGGGGTAAAACGTAACATTGATTTTACCACCAGCCAGTGGGGCTTGAGCCTGGGTGGGCCGATCATCAAGGACAAAATGCACTTTTTTTTCGCTTTTGACCGCCAGGATCAAACCGAACCCGTTAACATTGCTGACATCCAATCCGCTGATGATGAAATCCGCTTGGGCATTCGCAAAGACACCTTGGACAAATTCATCGACATCGCCCGCCGCGTTTATGGAGTTGGCTCTGGTCCTCAGGTTGGGCTTTTTGAACGGAAAACCACTTCCAATGTGATTTTCGCCCGTTTTGATTACACCCTCAACGACAAGCACAAGCTGACTTTCCGCAACAACATCACGACCTGGAATAACCCATTGAATGCCAACGACAACTCCAACATCAACTTGCGTGAAGTGTGGAACAAACAAGAGGCGCGTTCTTATACGGGCTTGGTATCCTTGCGTTCTAATTTCAGCTCTAATTTCCTGAATGAATTGAAGGTGCAGTTCCAGTCTGAATATACCGCCCAGGTACCCAGTGACGAGCTCCCTGCCCTGAACATCCCACGCGCCATTGTTAACGTGCGTTCGCCAATCCCAACCTCTTCTAACCCGAATGCAGTGTCTACACGGACTGTTCAAATCGGTGGACAGCGTTTTACCCCAGAGAAAACCATTTACAACCAGATCCATTTGGTGAACACCTCCTACCTGACCAAGGGCAAATTCAACCTAACGATCGGTACCGACAATTTCTTCACCAGACTTGAAGATGTATTTACTTCTGAGTTGAATGGCCGCTTTTTCTTCAACTCCCTGCGGGATTTTGAATTGCAAAGGCCTTCTCGTTACGTTCGCGAAGTTTACCTGGGCGAAGGTGAGCCTTGGGTGCGTTACAGTGTACTGGATCTGGCTGCTTTTGCACAAGTTGACTTTGAATTGGCTAAAAACCTGGACGCAGTAGTGGGCTTCCGTTGGGATGGAACTGCCTTTTTGACTACACCTACCCCCAACGTTCGGTTGGCAGAAAGCCTGAAAGTATTCACCAATACAGCACCTGTTGATTTTAACAACTTCCAACCTCGTGTACAGTTTACTTGGAATGTTGGCGGCAAAAACAAGGATATTTTCAAGTTGGGCGCAGGTGGATTTTCCAACATGGCGATGTACTACAACCTGGCCAACAACATGCTGTTTGATGGCAACAATGTGGCCTCTATCGACGTATCAAGCAACGTACCCTTCCCGAATTTCAAAGGCTATCGCGAAGACCCGAGCACTGCTCCTGGCGTAACTCCTGGCCAGCCTTTTGTATCCACCATCAACGCAATGGGCCCAGACTTCGAAATTCCTTTTACCTGGAAAGCCAACTTTAGCTACAACCGACTGCTCCTAAATGACAAGCTGCGCATAGGGATCAACCTGATCGCTTCACGCACCAACGATAATTACGTTTACCAGGAAACGAATCTGGTTGACCAGCCCTACTTCCGCCTGGCCAATGAAGCCAATCGTGGCGTATTTGTACCCGCCGATCGGATTGGCACTAATGGCGTTTTGAACTGGCAAGACAGCCGCAAAGACCCCAACCTGGGCCGTGTATTGGAGTTGAACCCAGACGGTATTTTGGATCAAACTGCGGTAATCCTTGATGCAGAACTGCGCCTGGGTAAAAAAGGTGGCTATGTAGCAGCCAGCTACACCAACAACAGTACCAAAGACAACTCTTCGTACAACTGTTGCGTAGCCAACACCTCTACCTTTTTGCCCGTAGTGGACGATCCACGGGCTTTGAATTATGGTTTTTCGGATTCTCATTTTCGCCACAAATTGCTGGTAAGCGGCGCTACGCCTGAGATTGGTGGCTTTCAATTGGGGGCTACTTTCAATGGGCAGGGAGGCTACCCATTTGCTTTCCACGCTTTCCGTGCGGGTACCAGCTTGAACGGGGATTTCAATGAGCAAAACGACCTGGCTTTCTTGTTTGACCCCAATGATCCCAAAACTGATCCGGCACTGGCGACTGCTATCAAGGCTTGGTTTGACAATCCTTTGGTCGCCAACGTAGCCAAAGAATACTACCGCGAAAACATGGGCAAAATTGCTCCTCGCAATGGTGGAAGCAACCCATTCTTCTCTACCATCGACCTGCGTTTGACCAAAAAAATCAAAACTTTTGGCCAGCAGTCGATTGAGTTCAGCGCCGACTTGTTCAATTTCATGAACCTGCTGGACAAAGAGAAGGGCCGCAATACCAACCTGGCCCGTGAATCTCGCTTATTGAACATCGCTGGTTTTGACCGAACCTTGCAGCAGTACCGCTACACCCTCAACGCCAATACGGGTGTGGATCCAGTGGGTGGTACGCCCTGGCGTTTGCAATTGGGCTTGCGCTACAACTTCTGATCAACGCTTTGAGCTTGATTTTACACCCCAGTTGGTCAAAAGGCACCAACTGGGGTGTAATTTTTTTTTGGCTCTTATTAGGTTTCAAGTGTGGGGCAGTACTCAATCTCAGTACTTGGATTTTTTGAAGTACGATTGATGATCGATGAGCTATGAAGTACGAAGTTAGGGGCTCGCTGGGTAGATTTAAGGTTCCTCAAGTCATCGTTTTTCCGATTTGAGATGTTAGATAGCGGTCCAAAATCTAATGTCCATTAGTAATGAGCCACAAATAAACGCCGCCAATTCGCAGCTTCATTTAGACTACGAAGCGGGTCAGTTCTCTAATTCTTTAAAATGCTGGTTTGGTCAACATCACACAAGTAAGTAACGGTTCAAAAATAAACCTTACCAATTTTTTAATTGCCAGTTGTCAACATCATGGTCAACGTCATGCTGGAAATCAGTGAAAATCAGTTTCATCAGTTTCATCCGTGTTCCGAACCAGCACCGCACAGCGGGGCAACGAAGTTGCGATTTGGTAAGGTTTATTCGTGGCTTGTCACTAATTCTGTAATTCTGGCATTCTGAAAATTCTGGTTTAGACACAGTAAAATCAAAAAAATCCCCGCAACCATCAGCCACGAGGATTTTTTTGCCCACCCCATTATGAAGCCTATCATAGTTTATTAAAAAATAGCTTTTTTGCTTCTTTTTTCGGCAGTAAATGGCCTTTGCTGTGCAGCAATTGCTCAAACACCAGCTCATCGCTGTTGATCAGCGCAACCTTGGCGTACTCGATTTGGTCGCTGTCCTGGGGCAGCATAATCAGGTATTCACCGTCTTGTGAAAGGCTCCAACGACCGTACTCGGTAAAAATAGCAGTTGCATTTTTATTGCTATAGCTGCGGCTGAAAGTGCCATCGGCATTGAAACGCAAGTCTTGAAAATCGCTTTCATTACTCATGGCATTTTCCCAAGTGCCTTGCAAAGCTTGTTGTTTGCGGGCCAAAAGCAGTGGATTTACCGCAACACCCAAGCGCAAGTGTACTACCGAGCGAAACTCACTCTGGAAAGGAACCAAGTCGATGCCGCCAGCGCTGGGGCGCAAAGCATACCGAAGCACCTGCTGGGCATCGCGCAAGGTCAAAACGGCATAGTCTGCTTCTTCGCTCAGGTTCCAGCTGTAGTTGCCCAAGGCAGGCCACTCGCCAGATTGGTTGCACACTACACGGGCTTGTCCGTTGTTTTGAAACTCCATCATGAGGCTGAATCCAGTCCACTCACTCGCATCGGCCTGTAGCCAGGTGTTGAGGGTCAATTTTTCGCGTAATGACTCGACGAAAGTATTATTATTGGCGTAGGCATTACCAAAAGTGATGACAAAAAGCAGGGTAGCGAAAAAGGCTTTCATGACTGAATGTTTTAGGAAAAGTACTGGTGTTTAAATTCCTGACCACTTTTTATTATTGGTAACAGGAAACTGATCACAAGGACAAATTTATGGGGGAAAGGATGCATCACTCCAAGCAATTTCGATCACTTTAACATTTCATTCGATAAAAATGGGTTTTTGAGGGGGATTGCGAAACTATCTTCCCAACCAAAACTCCCCAGCCTGGGTCACTCTAGCCCCCAAAACATCCATTCCACTCAGTCGATAAAAATAAGTGCCTATCACCAATTCTTGGCCCCGACTGCGGCCGTCCCAGCAATCGCCTCGGTAAAGTAGGTTGCCCCAACGGTCGTAAATGCTCAGTTCGACCTGAGAAAGGCAAGGACTGTAAGCACAGAAAGTATCGTTTTGACCATCCGCATTGGGGCTGAATGCGTTGGGCACGTACACTGGACAATCGCCCGACACCGTAATTGTGGTGCAAGTATCCTTTTGACAGCCATTCAAGAAAGCTGCTACACAATACTGCCCTCCTTTCTGGGCTTTGAACACCGGATTGGGGCAATCTGTACAACTAAGCCCCTCCGCTGGCGACCATTGGTATCGCTCGGCATCCTGCCCTACCTTGAGCTCAATCGTTTTCCCCAGTTTGAGGTCTATTTTAGCGGGCAGGGCCAACACTGGCAACGCTTGCACCTGCAAAGCGAACGTGGTGGTATCTGCACAAGCGTTCTGGTCTTTTACCTCCAGCTCATACACGCTGTTGCGCACCGGGTTCACCTTGAGCTCGTTGCTGCTGCTGCCATTGCTCCAGCGGTAAATGCTGCCACCGCTGGCTTTGAGGGTGGCCTTTTCGCCTGCACAGACCTGACCGGGGCCTTCGATATTGGCCACTGGTCGGGGCAAGATGTCCACTTTTACCTCCGTTTTGGCCGTACAACCTTGTGTATTGCCCACTGAGAGTTGATAAATACCACCCAAGGGGGTGCTTTGCGACAATTGCGCTCCCTGGGTTTTTACATTGCGGGGGTTGGTCCAGGTATAGTCGCTGCCGCCGCTGGCCTGGATCAAGAGGGGCAAGCCTTCGCACAGGCGAATATCCTGGCTGGGCTGGACTTGGATTTTGGGTTTAGGCTCCACCTTTAGTTCATACAACAGGGTGTCGCGGCAGCCGCTGGCATCGCTGGTGTAGAGGCTGTATTTTTGCGCTTGGGCGGAGGCAATGGTCAGCCTGGTACCATTATTCTCATTATTCCAGCTAAACAGGTAAGGGGCTCTCCCCTGCGTGGCCGAGGCTTGCAGACTGAGGCTATCCGCTTCGCACACTCGCCTGGGGGCCGTGATGCTGGCGCGGGGTTTGGGATTCACCTGGATGATGCTTTGAGTGCTGGCCTGGCATTGCTTGGCATCGGTAATCGTTACCGCAATGGCTCCGCTATTTTCTGGTCGAAAACTGATCGAAGGGCCACTTGCGCCATTGCTCCACGACAAACGGTAGGGCGGCGTACCGGTGCCAAACTCCGCATTTAGAGCCAGGCTATTGCCCGCACATGCCGCTACAGTGCCTGGCAGGCGTACAAAAGGCAGGGGATTAACTTCCACGAGTACTTTGATCGTATCGGCGCAGTTTTGTTCATTCAATCCGATCAGGGTGTAAGTAGCCGTATTTTGGGGCCGAAAAGCTTGTCCATCTTTAACGCCCTGGTCCCAAATCAAATTAGGAGCCCCGCTGCCCCGCAAACTCAGGGAATCACCTGCACAAATGCTGCGATCCGGCCCTGTGCTCAGGCGTGGACGGGGTTTGACGGTCACTTTCACATTGAGGGTATCCTTGCAAGCAACATCATTTTCGCCAATCAGCAAGTATGTACTGCTTTGCCTGGGTTTGAAGGGCACTCCGTTTTGTACGCCTTGGTCCCAGGTATATTTGCTGGCTCCCTGACCGCTCAGGGTCAGGCTTTGGCCTTCGCAGATTTCTTCGTAAAAGGCCACGTTCAAGTCTGGGCGGGGGCGTACTGTCACCCGCACTTGGGCGGTGTCTTTGCATTGGTTTTCGTCCACGCCAGTGAGGGTAAAGACTGCACTTTCACTGGGCTGGAAAGGGCGGCCATTGACCACCCCACGGTCCCAACTCAGGTCCTTGGCTCCACTGCCAGTCAAGGTGATTTTTTCGCGGGCACAAATACTGAGGTTGGGGCTTGCCACCACTTGCGGGCGGGGCAATACCGTGATTTTTACTTGAGCAGTATCTAGGCAAGTGCCGCCATTGCTGCCGATTAGGGTATAGGTTTGACTGCTTTGGGGCGCAAAAAACACCCCATCTTTTACCCCATCCGACCATTGGTAAGTGCTTGCCCCGCTGCCTTTGAGTTGGATGGAATCGCCCAAACAGACCCGCTGATCTGCCCCTGCTACCACCTGGGGCCGCTCGTTGACCTGCACTTGCACCTGGGCGGTATCCTTGCACTGGTTGGCGTCGGTGCCGATGACGGTGTAGGTACGGCTCTGGTCGGGTTGGAAAACTTCGCCGTTTTTGATGCCTTGGTCCCAGTCGTAAGTCGCGGCTCCGCTGGCTTTCAAACTCAGGGTATCCCCCTTGCAAATGTCCCGATTGGGACCTACAGTAATTTCAATTTTAGGGCGGATAGTGAGGATCACTTGGGCGGTATCCTTGCAGCCTGTTTGATCGGTGCCAATCACCTTGTAGATCCCACCGACGGTGGTTTTGAAGGCTTGACCGTCCACCACGCCACGGTCCCAGGTGTAAGTATTGGCCCCGCTGCCTTTGAGCACTACATTTTGATCACCACAAACCAGCTGATCTGGGCCACCGCTGACCTGAGGTCTGGGCCGCAGGATCACTTCCACATATCCGGTATCACGGCAGCCCAGCAATCCGGTGGCGATCACCCGGTAAGTGCGGCTCTGGGCGGGCACAAAGGGCCGACCATTGACTGCATCCCCATCCCAAGTGTGAAAGATAGCCCCGCTGGCTTGCAAAGTAATGGGCTCCCCCACACAGGCCCGCACTTGCGCCGGACCTACAAATACATTGGGCCTGGGGGTCACTTGCACGGTGATCGCAGTACGGGCGCTGGGGCGTTCGCACAAGCTGTCTTGCACATAAAAAGTGGTGGTTTGGGTCAAAGGCTCTGTAAACAAGCTGTCGCCACGTCCCAGCAGCCTCCCCCCTTTTGCTGCGCTGTACCAGCTCAGGTAGCCCACCCCACTGGCTTTGAGGGTAGTGCGTTGATCGCTACAAAGGCGCAAGTAATGAGCAGGGGTGATGCTTTTGGGAGCCAAGGGCGAAAAGCAATCTTTGAACTTGGCCAAGATCATTTCGTTTCTCAGGCTGCTGAGGTAGGGTTGAAAAGCATTCTCGGTAGCGATTCCTGATTGCGATCGGCTGGCACCGAGGCAATAAATGTATTGGCTATCGACTACCATGTCTCTGAAAGAATCCCAGCTCTCTCCTCCAAAATAGGTGGACCAGATCATCTGGCCGTTTGCGTCCAATTTGGATAAAAAACCATCGGAGAAAGAGCCTCCATAGCTCTCTTGCCAACTGTCGGTGCTGGTCAAGCCCAGGTTTTCATTGGTACCTCCACAAATGTAAACATGACCAGTGCCCCGTGGATCCAGGGCCAAAGTTGCCCCATGTTCTTCACCAAAGCCACCAACGTAGGTGCTCAACAACAACTGGCCGTTGGTGTTGAATTTGGCTAAAAAGGCATCTTGGGTACCTTTTCGAGACTTGTTGGCGGCATTCGCGGTAGTGGGAAAATCAGGCGAATAGGTATGTCCAGTGAGGTACAGGTTTTTTTGGGCGTCCAAAACCAAAACTCCAGAGCCCTCATACGCGCTGCCCCCAAAATAAGTGGCCCACAAAACATTGAAACTGGGATCAGTTTTTATCACAAAAATGTCCCCATCCCCCTTGTATTGACTTTGCAGCGCATTCCTCACGTTTAAACCGCCTTCAGAAGGGCCAACCATGTACAAGAAACCACGATCATCAGCAAGGATTTTAGAGAACCAAACCGTACCACTGAACCTTTGCTCGGAGCGAAATTCTCCAGCATCGGTAAAGCTAAGTAACAGCGACCTCCCATTGTAGCCTTGTAAAAGTGGGTCAAGCACATTTTGGTAACCACCTCCAACACAGATATTGTTATATGGATCAGGGGTAATGGCTAAAGTATAGAAGACATCCCATTCGGGAGTGCCATAATAGCGAGCCCAGATACGGGTTCCATCAGGTCTTAGTTTGACCAGTATCCCATCCGATTCGCCAGCTAAAGCAGAGGTGCCAAATGCGCCCGCGCTGGCAATGCCATTGCTGGAATAGGTATAGCCACAAAAAACCAGGTTGCCCTCAAAGTCGATAGCCATATCGGTGAAATCATCAAATTCGCTACCCCCATAAAAACCAGCCCAGATTCTTTGTCCTTGCTTGTTAAAAACAGCGATCAGGCCATCGGTCTTTCCACCAGCAGTAGATTGGTGCACGCCAGTGGTCGCCAAATTCAATGAACTCCCGGTTGAACCATAAATAAGCAAATGTCCTTTGCCGTCATCCAGCATCCCTTCGGCATACTCATCGCCAGTATCGCCAAAATAAGTGGCCCAAAGCAGCGTGGGGGTAGGGTCAACGATCAATTTTTCTTCGAGCACCGTGCTTGGTCCTTTTAAGCCTATGACCAATCGACCATTGTTTTGCTCGATCAGTTGGTATTGGACTTCGACTGCTGTTTCTGTTTTTTCCCAATAACTGGCTGGAATGCTTTCGCTCAAAGTACCCATTTTCAGGTGCAAGTCGATTTTTGCTGGCGAAAAAGTGGTGGCATTTGCACCTCGGTATTCCATCCGAATGTCAGCCAGTCTCGCACCAGGGTGTAGGATAAAATTGTATTCAACGGGTTTGGCGGTACCGGGTCGAGCCACCCATTCCAGGTCGATGTTGGGATAAAGGTTGCGGCAGGTGATTTTTTGGTAATGCCACACTTTCAAGCCATCCGAATGCGGATCCGGGTAGTACATTAGGTAATCATCAGCGCAGTCCAATGCTTCGATTTGAGCATTGGGATTGGCCCCAAGGAAGTTGACATCTACCCGATGGAAGTCGTAGGATTTTGGTACGCTACGCTTTTCTTTGATACGTTGGTCGATGAAAGTGGTATCTCCATTGCTTTGATAAGCATCGTAACTAAAGCCCTCGGCATGGATCTGGACCTTCAAGCCCCGCTGTGCGTTGTACAAAAAAAGCGCTGAAGAGGGCGAGCCATCCTGGGTAAGCACCTGGCCCTTGTTTTCAACAAAGCCATAAGGCTGCATTTTTTGACCAAAAATTGGCCCGAGCAGAAAGCATAAACAAGCAACGAGTAAATAGTCGGTTTTCATGGGAATATGATTGGTCTAGAAAAGAATGGAGGTGTAAGGGCGTTTTTAAATAAAAACATACCCAAATCGCATATTTTCGGTTCCACCAAGACCCTATCCTAGTTGAAATGTTGAAGGGTTGAAATGTTGAAAAGCGGAACCCTGAATGGTGTCAAAGTGCAGTAGATTTGGGTATTTTTTTGTTTGCCCCCTAATTGCAAAACATAAAAGTAAGATATTTACGAAGGCGAGATTAAAAATGATAAATAAGTGTAAGCGAAAAGCCATTCCGTGTAAGGTTTACTTGAATATTCGCAAAAATGCGCAGCGAATCAGTTCTCAAAGTCATCCATAAAGTACATTCAATTTGATCACAAGGACGACAAAGCCCAATTCAAGGCTAAAACCTTCAAAAATGGGTGCTAACTTTGCCTCAAACCCTGAACCAAAACCAATCATCATGGCTCATCGTCTCCTGCTGCTGTTTTGTGGATTGTTGTGCTGGCAAAACGCCTTTGCGCAAATCGTAGGTGGCAGGACCACTTTTTCGTTTCTGCGGCTACCAGCTACGGCGCGGATCAGTGGCTTGGGAGGAAACCTGATTACCGTAGTTGACGACGATGTGAGCCTGGCTTGGGGCAATCCCGCAGCACTCAATCCCTCCATGCACCAGCAATTGGCTTTCAACCACGGTTTTTTGCCTGCAGGCATCCAATTTGGTTCTTTCAATTATGGCCACCAATGGAAAGAGAAAGGCCCCAGCCTGCACGCCGGGGTGCAGTACATCAACTACGGGGAGATGAACCTCAATGACGAGTTTTTTCAGAACTTAGGTACCTTCAAGGCCAATGAACTGGCCTTGTGCTTGGGTGGTTCTTACCAAGTTTACGAGCGCATCAACCTGGGAGCCAACTTGCGGCTGATCAATTCCAGCCTGGGGCAATATTCCTCGGCGGCCATGTCATCAGACCTCGCCATGACCTACCAAGACACCGCCAAACGCATGGTTTTCAGCGTGGTGGCGCGCAATGTGGGTGGGCAATTTTCGCCTTTTGACCCGCAAATTGAGCGCGAACCGCTGCCTTTGGATGTGCAAATTGGTTTTTCCAAACGCCTCAAATACCTGCCGTTTCGTTTCTCGGTCATCTACACCCATTTCAACCGCTGGAACTTGCTTTACGATGACCCCAACCAGGAAAATGGCAGCTTGTTCCTGGGCGAGGAGCCCAAAGAACCTGGTGAATTCAACCTTTGGCTCGATAATTTTTTCCGCCACTTCATTTTCAACGGAGAATTATTGATTGGCGAAAAAGAGAATTTTCGCCTGCGTTTTGGCTACAATTATCGCTTGCACAAGGAACTGACCGTGCAGGGCTTCAGCAGCCTGGCTGGATTTTCGTTTGGTACGGGTTTCAAGATCAATCGTTTTCGCATCGACCTGGGCCGCAGCGTGTATCACCTGGCTGGCGGGCAAACCCAGTTGAGCATCGCTACGAATTTTCGGGAGTTTAGAAAAAGGGGGTGAATACGCTATTTGCCATTATTTGGATGGGCTGCACCCATCGCTGACATATTGCGCCCTTTCCGACTGCACCCATCGCTGACATATTGCGCCCTTTCAGGGCTTCAAAGAGTATGATCCAAAGTGGAGGCGAGCCCCTACTCATAACTCATAATTCATAACTCACAACCATCGAATCAGCGCACAATTCCCACCTTGCTCCAATACACCCTTTGTTTTTGATCCATCCAGCGCAGCCAATACATACCCGTAGGCAAATTGGGGCAATCCACCTGGCTGTTTTGCCCATCAAAGCGTACTTGCGGCATCACTTGGCCTGCTTGGTTGAGCATTTGTACCTTGGTAATTTGCACTCCTTGGGGGGCTTTTAGCCAAAAACTGCCTTGCGAAGGGTTGGGGCTGATGAGCAGGTTTTTGCCCAAATCTTCCAAATTCCTACTGGCAGTGGTCCGACAATTCAAAGCCACTGCCTGCTCTTGAAACAAGAATGGGCCATTGTCGCCTTCGTTGCTTTCGGTCACTTTTTTTAAGTCGTCAATGCTGAAACCCAGGAAAAAATTACCACTGTTCAAGCGCCCACACAAGTCGATGCTGCGGCTGAACTGAGCGGTGCCATTGGCCGACAAGCGGGCCAGCGAATCCACGCCCAGCAATTTTGGGTTGTTGAAAGCCGCATTGTCGGCTGCGAAGTAAGCGATCCGAAAACCCGTTGCCGCTGCGGTTCCATTGTTGCGAACGGTGAGGCTAAAAGTGGCCTTGTTGTCATTGATTTCTACTTTCTGGCTCACCCGCTCCAGGTTGGCCAGTTCGGGCACGGCGCTGCAAGCGGCGATATCCGCTGCGACGTTGCTGCGCAGGGTAGCCAGGCGTTTGTACACGTTGCTGCCAGGGCATTCAGTAGCACAGCCGTCTTGGTGGCCGCAGATGTGGTTGAGCACCTTGTTGCTGCGGGCATGAAAAGAGTTGCTGAGCGGATCAATGTTGGAATTGCAGGATTTCCAGGCCAAAATGTCCTCCAGTTTTGAAAGCATTTGTTCCGAAGGTTCAATTTCCTGGTAATTTCCCATCAAACATACGCCCATCGTACCCGTATTAGTCGAGCAAAAATGGGCACCGATGACGTTGTTGCCGCCACCGCGTCCTTCGTACAAAACCCCATTGGGATCAATCAGAAAATTGTAAGCAATGTCGCAATACTGCCGGGTATTGACGTGAAAATCCCAGATACCCAGCACCACTTGTGCCCAGTTGCGGGCTGTATTGACCCCAGCGGAATGGTGAACCACCAAATGCGTAACCGCAGCCGTACTAGGCGGACCACAAGCCCCAGGAGCACCCCAATCGGCCCTGCTCACCGATTGCGGCAGGGGGCAGGGGCAGCCGCGCAATTCGATGGACCCAGGCTGCTGTTGGATGCTTGCTCGCTCTGCTGCGCTGGGTAAAATCGGGTTGAAGAGGTGGATTTCAATGTTGGGCAAGTCACTTCCACCCTCAACTTTGATTTGCAAAAAACGCTGATCGGCTGCCAAAAAACGCAACTCCGTGCTTTGGACGCCGTTTTCATCATCCAAATGCCGCTCCACTGGCAGTTTTTGCCAATCACTCCATTCTCCAGTACTTTTTTTGCTACGGTAACTCGGCACAATTTTCTCAACAGTGCCCTGCCAACTCAGCGCCAGGGTGTAAAACTCGTCTATGCGTTGGGCAAAATCCAGTTCCAGCGCCTTGGTAAGCAAAACGCCAGTCTGCAAGTTTTGGGATTCCAACAATTGTTCGTTCAATACCAAACGCTGGCGATTGCTGCGGATGCGCAGGTCGGCTTGGGAGCTTTGGGCGCAGAGCGGAGTCAACAAGGAATACCCAATAAGTACGATAACAAGCAACTTTTTCATACTACGCGGATTTTGGTCAATACGCCAAATGTAACAGTTTAAGCGCTAAGAAATAGCAAAAAACAAACGCTAAACCACCATTGCATACCAGACCGCAAAAGATTTTTGCAAAAGCAAAAGAAGATTTTGAAACTCAAAAGTGACAAAAGATAACAAAAGTATTTACCTCAACGTGTTGAAGCATAATCATCGTTGCGCTGAAATCTCCGCCATTGAGACCAAGGTCCTCATTCCCCCAAACTCAAACAACCACACCCCTCATCTCATCCATTCCACCAAAAAGTCAATTTCGCCACCAAAGCCCGATTCCTGATTTGCAGGTTGTCAGACAAGTAGTTGTCGGTATAAACGATGAAAAAATCGGAAGCTGGGCTGTAGCGCCATTGGAAACGCAGGTTGAGGTTCACGTTTTTGATCTGGTTGTTGTACTGGATGAAGTTGGTGATGAAGAGTTTGTTGCTCAAGGTCAGGTCAATGCGCGGGCCGACCAGCCAAAAATCGTAGTTCTTGTTGCGCAATTTGGCGGGCAAAACCGCAGCTTCGCCAAAGTCCAGGTGGTTGTAATCCACCCGCATGGTGATGGCCGCATAAGGTTGCCAGCGGTAGCCAATTTCCCCAGAAATGCGCGTGCGATTGCCTTCGCCATAGAAGCCACCCAAGCGCACATTGGCATTGTAGGTGAACACGCTCTGGGGCTTGGACTGGATGTTGAACCCATAAAAATTCCAGGTGTGGTCGGTGCCGCGAGCCAGGGTGTCCACGCCAAAATTGGTGGGGTCGAAGGGGCGCAAGAGTTTCACATAATCCTGGCCGCCAAAAAAGAAGAAGTCGGTGCGGTTGCGCAAATTGATCCGGTAACTCATGAAGTACTCGTAATCGGTCTGCTGCCCATCGGGGGTGAAAAAGTTGAAGTGCTCAAAACCCGGTCCGTGACTCAAAATTGTTTTTGACTTGGGAAAAAACAGGTACCCCAAATTGGTATTGAAATTTTGGTAGTTCACCCGTGGCACGAAGCCCACCTCGGCGCGGTAGTTTTGTCCTACATTCTCGTAGCCCAGGCCATAAGTCCAGTGTTTGGCATTGTGCTGGATCGATGCGACAAGGCTCTGATCCTTGTCGTCGATGTTGGGCGTAAAACTTTTCAGGTACATCAGTTTCCCCCGCCAAATGTTGTCTTTGGAGAGCAGGTTGTATTCGAAACCCAGGTTGCGGTTGTAGCGATTGATTTTCTTAGGGTCCTGCAACTGCTCGTAGTCGGAGGTTTGCTTGTTGACGGCCAGAAGAGAGATATTGGAGCGGGCAAACAGTTGCCTTTGTAGGGCCAAAACTGCAAAATTTTGCCCCGGCGTGCCTTGCCCATCCGCGCCAGTTTGCATGTCCATCAAGCCGATGCGCCAGTTTTTATCCAGCTTCCCACTCAAGCGCGCACCGTAGCGGATCGGGGCATTCAAACCAATGCGGCGCGAGAAAAAAGGCCGCACCGTACGGGTGCCGAAATTGGTGAACAAGTCGCCGTTTTCGATGAAAAATTGGCGGCGTTCGGGGAAAAATAGCTCGAAGCGATCGAGGTTGGTCTGTTGTTGGTCAACTTCTACTTGCGAAAAATCGGGGTTTATCGTCAAGTCCAGGTTGAGGGCCGAGGTGACAGCAATTTTGGCATCGCCGCCAAAATCAATGTTCCCTTTGCTAGCGGTTTTTTTGGCGTAATCCTTGCTCACCCCACTGAGCAAATAAGGAATCAAAGACACGTTCAAACCCGCCGGAGGTGGCGCTTCGTCCCAAACCAGGGTGCCCGCATAAGCCAAACTGGCGGTCGGAAACTGGCGCGGCACGGGAGCCCAAGCCGATTTTTCAGTCGTTTTCAAGTCCAGGCGGCTGAAATTGATCCCCCAGCGGGTGATGCCAGGTTTATAGCGCAGGGTTTTGAAGGGTACTGCCATTTCAAAAATCCAGACATTGTCGTCATTGGTGACCTCGGAAATCCACTTGTTGTCCCAACTCAAGTTGGCCGATCCACCATCGAACAATTGCCCATCCCATTGGGCACCTTCAGCATTGGAGCCAAAAGTGAAGCCATTGGTTTGGTCATCGAAAGGATCGAGAAAGAGTAAGAAATTGTCATTGCGGCCAAAATTGAAGTCGCGGCGCAAAGACTCCACCATGTACGGGCCAGGCAATTTGTCGTAATTGACCGCGATGAGGTACAGGTTTTGGTCATCGTACAACATTCGGACTTCGGTGCGCACCTGGGCCCGGCTGGTGTCCATCGGCAAAACCATGTGAAAAGCAGTGGCCAAATCCGCGCCTTGCCAAGCGGCTTCGTCAGCTTTGCCATCCACCTTGATCGGCCCATTTGCGCGGTGGATGTGGTACTCTAATTGGGCATTTTTCTTTTGTGAAAACAGGGTAGTAGTGCAACAAGCAAATAGTAGCAGCAGATGAAATGCACGCATCAGTCGGTTTTTTATCCCGAAGGTAGAGTTTTGAAGCAGAAAAGGAGCAGGAATAAACCCGGAAGTTGACTAGCGACGGATGAAAGGGGATGAAAGGCGTTAGGGTAGAAAAATCGTAATTTTTTTTTCGATTAACACCTCATTAACCAGGCTTTTTAGCCACTTGCGACATCTTTGTTTCGATTAAACACTCACCCGATGCGTTCTACACTGATCTTATTGTTATTCTTGCCCTGGTTTTTCCATTGCCAACGAGAAGTGGCTCCAGCACATTATCCCAAAAGTGTAGGAGACATTGATTTCGATCCTAGGCTCGATAACCCGGAGTTCAAAATTTGCAACTCCTACGTTTACCAGTATTTCAATCTTGGCTATGGGGTAGAGTATGAAGGTGAAAAACTTGCCATTGAAAAGGTTTTTCAGGAAGAATACCAGCCGGGAAAGGCCAAAAAACAAAGTGGCACCATCCGTATCCGTTTTCTCGTCAATTGCAAAGGAGAAATGGACCGCTTTCGTGCGATTGGCATGGATGAAAACTGGAATGAAAAAACCTTTCACCCTTCCATCACTGGTCAGCTCATTGCCATTGCCAAAAGTCTCAAAGGCTGGAAGCCAAAAGTTGATCAAGGCAATCGGATAGACTTTTACCAATACCTGATTTTCAAAATTGAAAAAGGGGAAATCATCGAAATTTTGCCATGAAAAACACTTGGATACTCTGGCTCATGATGCCTTTTTGGGGTTTCGCACAACCCAATTGCAATGCTTTTTTGTACCAAGGCGACACCTTGCAATACAAGGCTTGTCAACTCGTCAAAAACATTGACGATGTGCACTACCAGTTCAGCCGCGAGTTTCAGGAATTGTACGACCAGGCTTTGACCATTTGCCCATACTTTGCCTATGCTTACCGCGAAAAATCGGTAGCTTACCTGAAAAGTGGTGATTTTTTGGGCTGGAAAAAGCTTATCGACCAGGCTGTGAAATACGACGCTCGTGGCAACCTGGGTGACCGGGCTTGGTGCCGTTACCAGTTTTTCAGGGATTACAAAGGAGCCTTGGAAGATTTCAAGCAACTCGATGTGCTGATGAAAACCAGCGACATCGGTTATTCGGTAAATGGCGACTATCACTTAAACATTGCCCGGGCCATCTGTTATAGCGCTTTGGGGCAAAAAAAGCAGGCCAGAACGGTGATTGAAAACCAACTTAAAGCGCCAAAGTACGAACCTGGCCTCTACGATTTTTTCCAATTGGGGCTTTTGTGCCATCAATTGGGTGACGAAACCGCAGCCCTAAAAAACTTCGACTTGCAAATGCAGCGCAACGAACTAGCCGATGCAGCTTATTACCTCTGCAAAATCTACAAAGCCCGCGGTGAGCAGGATAAATACCAACAATTTAAAAAACAAGCCTTGGAGCTTTATGGACGCAAGCGTTTTATGCTCAACCCTTACACCCACCATTGGGGCAGGGTGTTTTTGAAGGAAATCGAGGGGGCGTAAATCCCCCTGACTCAAGGCTTGATTTCCCAGTCATCGGTACGGAAACTTCCCACTGGCAGGCCGTTTTTGCCAAACAGATTGGCTTCAACAGGGGACTGGCCCCAGGCATATCGCACGGCAAGGGGCTTTGCAACTGCATCACTTTTCAAAATCACTTCATTGCCTACAATGCGAGCACTGGCCCAATGGAATTTTTTATCCTCGCCAGCTACTACAAACCCCTTCAAATAGCCATAACGGTCTTTGGCCATCAAGCCATCACTTGCATTTTTGAACCGCAGTCGTACTTCGGGGCCATCGAAAAAAGCTTGCTCCAAGCTGGGGCTTTCAGCAGCCAGGTCTTTTTCGCCGTACACCATTTTGCGGGCCAAAAGTGACAAGCGATGCCCAACGGTTTGTTTGTCGGTAGGGTGTACATCTTTGGGGTTGCCAACATCCAGGATTACTGCCATTGCAGCATTGGGCACTTTTTTGACGGCCTCGGCCTGCGATTCGCGCAATAAAGCCCAGTTGCTCATTTGGTTGGGGTCTTCCCACAAGGCTCCGTTGCTGGTCAATTGCACCACTAGAAAGGGCAAATCCCCTTGTCCCCATTTTTTGCGCCAATCAGTAATCATGTTGGCCAATTGCTGGCGGTATTCAAAAACACCGGGCATGGGCCAACTGTTGGACTCCCCTTGGTACCACAAGAAACCTTTGATCGGAAAACGGTGCAGGGGGGCGATCATGTAATTGTACAAAAGCATCGGGCCCGTGTCAAATTGTTGTGAGGACAAATACTGAAAATTAAAAAGCTTGTATTTCCACTCGCCGCTCAAGTCGATTTTACCGCAAGCGGTTTGCAAATACATGCCCTCGCTATCCGTCCAGGTACCGCAAGACCCTCCTTGGTCGTAAATGCGGAGGCTGATGACATTTTTACCCACTTTCCACACCTGAGCGGGTACTGAAAAACGACGCAGTTTACCACTCGCTTGCGAAGTCGTATCCACTGGAACGCCATTTACCCAAATTTGCACCGCATCAGAAAAATATCCCAGGTTGAGATCCAGGCTGCCACCCAAACTGCTGGCTGGCAAGTCAAGGGTTTTGCGCAGCCACAGCACGCCGTCAAAATTCTCCCGGGCTTCGCCCCAAAACCAGGAAGGCAAGGGCATTTTTCGCCAATCCTGATCGGCGTAATCAAGGCTAGTTAAAGTGGGGGTGGCCCCGTTCATTTCCCTAGATTCGTTGGGAATAGGACCATGAATTTTCTCTACCTCGCTACGTTTGCGGAATTGTTCTTTGCTGTGATAGCTATCCACATCGCTGAGAAATTTGTAGCCATTGCCTTCCATGCTGGCCCAACATTCCAGGCGAGTACCACCCCAGCTGGAGTTGATCAGGCCCAGTGGAATGTTGGGTTGCTGCTTGCGCAAATCGCGGGTAAAGAAGTAGCCCACTGCGGTAAAATTGCCTACTTTTTCGGGCGAGTTGACATCCCAACCCAGTGCAGGCAAGGTGTCTTGTACTTTTCCGCCAAACTTATTGGGGATTTTGACGTGGCGGATCAAGGGATCTTTTGCAGCAGCTTGCTCTGCAAGAAAATTGTCGGCAGATTGCACGCTCCACTCCATGTTCGATTGGCCAGAACACAGCCAAACGTCACCAAAAAGCACATTTTTCAGCTCCTTGCGGCCCGTTTTACCCCAGGTGAACACCAGATCGTAAGGGCCGCCTGCTGCTTGGGCGGGCAATTTGATTTCCCACTTACCTGCTGCATCTGCTTTGGTACTCAGGTTTTGTCCCCGAAAACTCAGGTTGATTTTCTCTGCCGCTTTGGCCGTGCCCCAAATTGGTACACTGGTTTCGCGTTGCAAAACCATGTTGTGGGTAAAAATGGCGTGTAGGCGTAGGTCTTGAGCAAAACTTCGTCCAGCGTTTAGGAGCAAAAACAAGCTAACAAGGATGAATAAGCGCATGGTGTTGGTTTGTTGTGATCAGGTAAGCTGGCTGGTTTTATTTACGCACCAGCCTGATGGCCCAATTGCCGTCCAGTGGATAGAATTTTTTCAAATCGCTGGGATAAGTAAAGACCGGGCCTTTGACCTCACCCAGGTCCCATTTCTCGCCGCTGCGGGGATTGATCAACTCGCCTTGGTAAGCTTGATCATCCAATTGCAGTATCACCTGGGGTTTCATCGTATAAATGAGGTATTGCTTGCCAGGTTCAGCCAGGCAGAGGTTGCCTTCGTTGATCAAATGACCTGCGGGGTTCATTTTCCACCACTCCAGCGAAGTGAAGGTTTCGTACAAAATATCGTGGTATTTGAACAGGATCATGTCGGCATTTCCCCGGCCATTGATCCAACCTCCGCCCGTGTCTTTGCCTGCTCCAGTACCATCGTTGGCTCGTTCGCCCGTGGTTTGGTAGCAGCCTGCCATGTACATCTGCCAGGCCAGGTGGATGCGGTTTTCGGCGGCTCGGCCAGGGGCTACTTTGGTCGTTCCACAACCCCAAGCTGGGTAGTGGCCTTCATAGCCGTATTCTTCATTGACCTGGGGCTTGGGCGTGCCCGTAGCTGCCTGTTCTTCGCGGTAACTGAGCATTTTTTTGTAGTCGGCGCACTCGTCCCAGTTTTGGAACATGGTAAAATCCACCCAATTGGCCTTGCGAAAGGGAAAATCCCCGTGCCCGTGAATCGACATGGCATGGTCATAGGGGTCTTCATCGCGGATGAATTGCCCCATCTTATCGGCCCATTCTTCGCTGCGGAAGAGGTGGTACTCATTGGTCACGTCCCACATCACATTGGAGTAAGCCGCCAGGCGCGAAATGGCATAACGGTAGTAGCGCTTTTCGTCCTCATTGCCCATCTTGGCTTTTTTGAAAGGGTCGCAACCGTGGTCCAGGCCATCGACATAAAAAATGAGCGACACCACGATGTTTTTCGAGCGGGCGTGGGCCACCATGCGCTCAATTTTTTGCCAATGCGCTACATTGAAGCGGGTTACATCAAAACCTGGATCATCCAAATCCAAAGGCCGGGCGGCAATCCAGGGATTGAGCATGAAGGTAAATTTGGCCGATTCCTTAACCATCGGCTCACTCCAACGGCTGCCGTCGTTTTGGCGGGCATTCATGCTCACGCGCATCCGGTTGATGTGGGTTTTGGCGTAACGGTCGATCACCCCCCGGATCATGCTTTCGTCTTTCCAACCCAAAAGCCAGTAACAAGTGGTGCCATTGTAGAAATAATGCTCCTTGGTGCCCTCCCACATGAAATGCCAGGGGTAGGCTGGGTCAATTTGCACCATGCCTTTGCGCTTGCTGCCAATGGAGCTGAATTTGTCGCTGACCTTCTGGGTTTTGCCGTTTTGTTCCCAGCTCAAGGTCCAAGCATACAGACCAGTTTGGCGAGGCATGAAGCGGATTATAAACAACTTACCTGCTTGATCGTCGCAAAAACCCTTCACGTTGATTTTTTCACCGTTGGGGGCCGTAAAAACAGCGCTGAGGTTCACATCAGTAAAAGGGTTCTTGGCAGTTGGCACTGGAACATTGACGCGGATTTCCTGAAAGTCATGCGCTTCAACGATCGTTCTGACCTGTGAAACGCGAATAGTAGGCAGGTTTTGGCCCTGCAAACTACCGAAAAGCAAGAGGGAAAGCCAAAGAATGGTGTGTTTCATGTTTGTTTATTGAAGTGACATAAGCTTGCAAAACCCCAAAAATAAGCGCTGGCCGTGAAAAAACGGATTTCTCACGGCCAACGGCATAAAAAAGAAGGTATTTTTCGTACAAGCTTCACTCGGAGGACTTTCTTCTCAACTCCTCAACTTCTAAACTCCTAAACTACAACTTGTACGTCTTACCTTTAGGCTTGGGCTTGCTATCGGGCTTGGCTGGTTCGCCAGGTTTATTTGGCTCACTTGGCTTGGCAGGCGCTTCAGGGTTTTCATTTTCTTCGAAAAAGCGTAAGAAAGGAAAAAGGCCCTCACCATTTTTCTCCATTCCCTCGAATTGTTTTTGCATTTGCTCTGCCATTTGCATCATTTGGCGTTGCATTTTGGCGAGGTCCATGGTCAGGATGCTGTCTTGGCCTTGCAGCTTGATGCCCAAATCGTCCAGATTCAGGTTTTCAAAATGGCGCATCTGGGGCTCAAACTGGCGTTGGATCAGGGTATCCCACTGGATGGTATTGAACGAATCCTGCTTGAGCGGAAAACTCTTCATCCATTGTTCCAGCTGCTTGCTGATATTTTCCAATTGTTTGAACAAGGGCTGTTCTTGGCTTTGTGCTGCCAGGTTACCCCAAGCCAGGCAGGCCAACATAGCGATCAAAGCAATTTTTTTCATCGTGTTATTTTGGTAATAAAGACTGCCACCATCGGCTTTCCGTTGCATTAGACGTAAAAAAAAGGGGGGGTAACTGCGTGAAAAAGGGCTATGAACAAAAATTACAATTGTGATAAAACAAAAAAATGTGATGGATTCAAAAAAATAGAGACAAATTTTTGTTTTTCTAAAAAATAAACTATTTTTGTTTTTATTTATTTTTTTAAATCATCCAAATATGGCAAATCAATTTGGTGGCAAATGGACAAAAGATAAGATTGAAACTTTTGTCAAATACACAAAAGCATACTTAGAAATAATGAAAGACAGGCCGTATTTTTCATTAATCTATTTTGATGGTTTTGCTGGCTCTGGTGCCATCATGCAAGATGGCAATGATTATGACTTACTAGAGGGGGTGGCTAAACAGGTTCTCGATATTGACCAACCTCGTATATTCGATATTTATTATTTTGTTGAGAAGGATCAAAACAATCAAACGACATTAGAGGCTATGGTCAAATCACAATACCCAAATCGCAATGCTTTTGTAGTTTGCAATGACTGTAATAATCGTCTCCTAACAATGGCACAATTTCTAAATCGCCCTCAAAACAAAAAATACAAAGTACTTGCCTTTATTGATCCTTATGGAATGCAAGTAAAATGGTCTTCTCTGGAAGCTTTGAAAGATCTGAGTATCGATATGTGGATACTAGTTCCAACAGGATTAGGGGTTACGCGACTTTTAAAAAACAATGGTGAGATAGAGGACAGCCTTATGGAGCGGTTAAAAACTTTCCTCGGTCTTGGATCAGAAGAAATAAAAAACTATTTTTACAAATCAGTTTCTACGACCAATTTATTTGGAGAGGATGAAACACTTTTGGTCAAAGAAAGAAGGATTGCCCAAAAAGCAGCAGAACTTTACCGCGAACGCTTAAATTCGATTTTCAAGCACGTGTCAAAACCTTTGCAGATGACCAATTCAAAGGGTTCCATTATGTACCATTTTCTAATGTGCTCCAACAACAGAGTTGCGGCTAAGATAGCAAATGATATTGTGACTCCAAAATTCAGATAAACATGGCACAATCAAGCATTGAATGGACGGAAATGACATGGAACCCCGTCACAGGTTGTGATAAAGTTTCTGCTGGCTGTAAATTTTGTTACGCAGAAGTTATGGCAAGAAGATTACAAGCAATGGGCCTCGAAAAGTATAGGGATGGCTTTAAGATTACATTGCAACCTGATGCTTTACATATTCCGTACTCGTGGAAAAAGTCTAAAGTAGTATTTGTAAACTCTATGAGCGACTTATTCCATCCTGAAATTCCCTTGGATTACATCAAAAAAGTGTTTCGCGTAATGAATGAAACTCCTCAACATAAATACCAAGTTTTGACAAAACGAGCCGAGATATTGGCACTATATAGTAATGAATTGGATTGGACAAGTAATATCTGGATGGGTGTTTCGGTCGAAAACTCAAAAGTATTAGACCGGATTCAATACTTAAAATCAACAGGTGCAAAAATAAAGTTCCTTTCTTGTGAGCCATTATTATCTGCTTTACCAAAGTTAGAACTAAATGGTATTGACTGGGTTATTGTTGGCGGAGAAAGTGGAAGAGGAAAAATTAGACCTATGCGTGAAAATTGGGTTCTTGATATTCAACAACAATGTTCGGATAACAAAGTCCCATTCTTTTTTAAACAATGGGGAGGAACCAATAAAAAGAAATCAGGTCGAATGCTAAATGGTCAGACATATGATGAAATGCCCGCTATACCCCTGGAAAAACAAACAATTTAATGTTAAGGTATTCTGTATAAAATATTTTCATTCTGTTGGACAAACGAGTAGTTTTTTGACTGCCACTCAATATGAAATTTTACTCGAAGAAAAGTATTGATGAAATTCACCCAATCTCCCGAATCACCTTGGCGGGTGCCCCATAAGCCACTACCCCCGCAGGAATATCCTTGGTGACCACCGAACCAGCACCGATGATGCTGCCTGCGCCGATTTTCACCTGGTCCAGTACTGTAGCTCCTGCCCCAATTACGACGCCAGGCTCCAAATGGCAGCAACCTGCTACATCTACACCTGGGTTGAGGCCCACAAAATCTTCCAGAATAGTATGGTGCCCCACGCTGACTTTGCGGTTAATGGCTACAAAAGACCCTAATTGAGCATGAGGTCCGATCACCGAAAGCGGGCCGACATACAAGCCATGCCCTCGTACCAGATTCGGAGGGCAATAAGCACTGGCATGGATCGAAGGGACGTAATCCTCGGCTCGAATACCATAATTTTTGGCAAAAAACGCCACAATGGCCGCCCGACTTTTACCTACTGAACCCAACAAACAAGGTACAGCGGCTTGCATTTGCCAATCTTCGTAAAAAATTTCTTCACACCTGATGCCTGGGACTTCGTAAGGATACTGCCGAGAATCGTTTTGTGCTGCTGGCAGGTTGCTGACGATTTGAATGTTGAATTCCGCGCCAGGACGCTGGCTCGCCAGGTTGTCAAGCAACATGGCCACCGCAAAATTGCTTTGCCCCAAGATGTAAAAATCTGGCTTGTTCATTTTTGTCGGTAACGATTATAAAAGCCCAATTCCCCAAAGGTTTTTGGCGACATAATGGGACGCTCAAAGACCTCCGCCAGCTCGTGAATGCGTTTCAAAAGCCCTGCATTAGTAGCCAATTTTTTACGGTTCCCATCCCAGTAAAGGTTGTCTTCAAGCCCGATCCTGACCCCGCCGCCGCTGGCCAGCGCCAGGGTATTGGCCCGAAGCTGTTGGTCGCCAATGCCCCCAAAAGCCCAGTAGGCACCAGCAGGCAATTGGCTTTGCATGATGCCCAATTCGCTGAGGCTGGCCTGGATACCCGCCACATTGCCCGCGATGATGTTGACATAATAAGGCGGCTGAAGCAGGTTTTTACGTACCAAGTAGTGGCCATAGTGCAACATACCCAGGTCAAAAACCTCCCACTCCACGTGTACCCCTTCTTCCAGCATTTTGGTGGCCAGTTGTTGGATCATATCTGGTGCATTGGTGCTCGCTTGTTTTGAAAAATTCAAAGAGCTGAGGGTAAGACTGCCCATATCTGGGCGTAAAGAAAGTACTTCTGAGCGTTTTTCAAAGACATTGTAATTGCGCCCACTGAGCGAAGCACAAATTACCAACTCAGGGCAAAACTGTCTAATGCCCTCAAAAATTCGCCCATAAATATCGACTTTCCAACTGGGGCTACCGTCGTGTTCCTCGCGGGCGTGCAAGTGGGCGAGCGTGATGCCAATTTCCACGGCCTCATGGACTTGCTCTACGATTTCATTGACCGCAATAGGCACATGGGGCGACATGGCTTTAGTAGGTACCATGCCCGTAGGTGTAAAATTGACAATTAGTGAAGTGTTGGTATTCACGGTATGAAAGTATCCAGGACAAAATGATTGCGATATTACAACAAAACCACTGATTACAGACAACTCGCTGGGCAAAGAATGCTGGCTTTTGGATAAAACCTTACCTTGGAGACCAAATAATGGCAACTTTGTCATCAAATTCAAAGCCCAGCAAACACATGCAGCTCAGACCTTTGACCGCTTTACTCCCCGATTTATCCAAGATTGAAACCCCCGCTACTTTTTTCAGCACCTTGAGGGACGATTATCCCGTTTGGCGCGAACGTGGTTTTTTTACCCCCAACTCCCAGCCCGCCCTATTTTTGCTGGAAATGAAGAACCAATGGGGCACCCAGCGCGGCATCATCGCCAATGCAAGTATTGAAGACTACTTGGCAGGGCACATTAAAATCCACGAAAAATTGGTGGCGGCAAAAGAAGATGGCCAGGTCAGGCTTTGGGCCGAGCAAAAAATCATGAGCAAACCCGTTTTGCTTGCTTACCAAAGCCACCCCAATATTGACGAGTGGATGAATGAAAAAGTAGCCAGCAAGCCCGATTTTCACTTTGATTTTAGCGAAAAAGACCAACAAAAGCTTTGGGTCATCAATCAGCCCGCGGAAGTGCAACAATTACAAGTATGGTTTGACACATTGGTGTCCGCAGCCTATATCGCCGATGGGCATCACCGATGCTCAGGGGCAGCCTTGGCGGCACAACGCGGCCTCGGAATCGAGGGCATTTTTGCTGGGTTTTTTCCTGCCAAGGATTTAAAAATTTTGGCCTGGCGGCGCGTCATCCAAGGCTTGCAGGGTTTTCAAGCAGCGGATTTTTTACAAAAATTAGCAACATGGGTCGATTGTGAGGTACTTGAATCCCCGATTGAGCCCCGTCAAAAAGGGGAAATTTGCCTACTCTTGGCCCAACAAGCCTACCTTTTTCGCTGGAAATCTTCGGTTGTGGCCAATTTTGGCAACCAGGAATTGGATGTGCAACTGTTGAATGAACTGGTTTTGAAAAAAATACTGGGTATTGATGTGCTGCAAAAAGACCAGCGCCTGACTTACCTGGAACCACAAGTCACGTTGGGTTCGGCCCAAGCCCGCTGCAATGCTGGCGAAATAGACCTGGTTTTTGCGCCTTACCCGATCGACATTGCCGACATGATGCGCCTGGCCGATGCCAAAACCAGCCTGCCACCCAAGTCCACTTGGTTCGAGCCACGCTTGAAGACGGGAATACTGGCGGTTCCTTTTCCCGGATAATAAACTTATTTTCGCCACCAAATCCATCAAAATGCGCAAAATCACCGCCCAACGCATCCACACCGTTTCTGGTCCAGTTTTGGAAGACCATGTGCTGATCATTGATGAACAAGGAAAAATTTTGGGGATTGATCCCCTGATCAGGCATGACGCTGCGGAGGTAGAATTCCTGGATGGCGATTTGGTACCAGGTTTCATCAATACCCATTGCCATTTGGAGTTGTCCCACATGAAAAACCGGGCGGCTACGGGTACTGGTTTGGTGCCTTTTTTGAAAACGGTGGTTAATTTTCGCGACATTTCCCAGGAAGAAATCCTGGCGGCGATTGACCAGGCCGATGCCGAAATGTATGAAAACGGTATTGTAGCCGTAGGTGATATTTCCAACAAAGTTGATACCGCAGCTCGCAAAAACCAAAGCCCAATCCGCTATTACACCTTTGTGGAGATGTTCGATTTTTTTCAGGATGATAAAGTCGAGCAGTGGTTCAATAACTTCAAGCCCGCCTATGATAGCCAGAGTGAGCAGGGCAAAAACCGCAAAAGTTGTGTGCCTCATGCGCCTTATACCGTCAGTCGCAGCTTGTTCAAGCGCATCAACGCCCTCAATCAAGCTGATGATACCGTCAGCATCCACAACCAGGAGACTCCCGGTGAAAACCAGCTTTTCCTAGATAAAACCGGGACCTTTTTAGAGTTTTACAGCAGTTTTGGGTTTTCCTTGGAGCACTTTCAGCCCAGCGGCCGCAATGCCATTCACTATGCCATGGAGAACATGGACCCTAATTGTCGCACTTTGTTTGTGCACAATACCACGACCACCCCTGAAGACATCCGCGCCGCACAAGCCTGGAACCCAGAAGTTTATTGGGCCACCTGCCCCAATGCCAATCTGTTTATCGAAAACCGCTTGCCGAATTACCAGTACTTTTTGGACACCGGTGCAATGGTTTGCCTAGGCACAGATAGCTTGACGTCCAATTGGCAATTGTCAATCTTAGAAGAAATGAAGACTATCGCCAGATTTCAATCCTACCTTCCCTTTGCTACCATCCTGAAGTGGGCAACCCTGAATGGGGCCAAAGCCTTGGGCTTTGCCGAAGATTTAGGCAGCTTAGAAGTGGGAAAAACACCCGGGATCGTGTTGATCGAAGGTCTGAAAAATGAGTTGTTGAGTACTGAATGTAGCGTTCGCAGGATTGCGTAGTTGCAGCCAATGAACTTTTGTCAAAACTTTTGCCTTTTTTTTGGTGTTGTACCAAAAAAAAGGCATTTTTTGTCGAAAAAAGTAAAATTTTGGGCAATACTTCGGCTATTACGTCTTCGATGTGTCCATTTTTGTTTTATTTTGCGTCTGAGTAGTTGTCACTCGTTGACCATCCTCTGCATATGCCATTCTTTCACTTCCTCATACCTGGGTAAAACCCTGTTCCTAAAATAAAGCATCGATGAAAAAAATATTGTTTTCGGCGCTTGCCCTCCTGGCTCTGCTCAGTGCCACGTCCATTCAGGCACAAGACGCGAAAAGCATCTGGACGACCTTGGCCAAGGTTACGTTCAAAAAACAGTACGACGAGATGTTGGGTTTCAAAGTCGATGTCCCCGTTTTCAGTCCTGAAATCAAGTCGATGGATGGTAAAATGGTGGAAATTCGTGGCTACATCATTCCCGTAGAAGGTTATCGTGGGCACAAAGAATTTGTATTCTCGGCATTCCCTTACAACATGTGTTTCTTTTGCGGTGGTGCAGGCCCTGAAACCGTGATGGAGGTATATGCCAAAGAAGCAATCAAGTATACTACCGAAGCCATTGTGATCAAAGGTAAACTTGACCTGAATGCCGACGATGTCAATCGATTGATGTACGGACTCAAAGATGCCGAACTGGTAAAAACAGCGGCCAAGTAAGCAGAAAAGTCAAGAAATAAAAAGCCAGAATCACTGACGCGATTCTGGCTTTTTTTATTGATGGCAATGCCGTACTTTCGTCAAAACCTATCTTATGAAACAACTGCTTACCTTGTTGATATGTACAATCAGTGTGGCGGTGCTGGCCCAAGAAACAAGTTTCCCCAAATCTTATGTGGGAACTTGGGAAGGCACCTTGAATTGGTACAAAGCCAACAATCCGAGCCCCCAAAGCATCGGCTTCAAGGTAGTATTTGCCCCAACAGATACCGCCAATCACTACATTTGGCAGCTCAAATACGCTGATCAACCAGTACGCGATTACCTGCTTAAGCCCGTTGACCCGGCCAAAGGCCATTGGGTAATCGACGAGCGCAATGGTATTTTGCTCGACCAGTTCTGGGTGGGCAATCAATTGACAGGCACTTTTTCAGTAGCTGGCAGTACCATTCTCAACACCTATCGCCTGGAGAAAAAACAGCTGGTGGTAGAGTTTCACACCCTGGCTACCAACGCCATTCGTAAATCGGGCAGTGGCGAAAACTTGGTGGACGCCTTCAAAATGCTTGGTTATCAAAAAGCGATATTGCGAAAAGTGAAATAAGCAAATGAAAGTAGTGATTCAGCGGGTCAGCGAAGCTTCGGTGACCATTGAAGGCCGTGTAAAATCAGCCATCGGCCCCGGTTTATTGATTTTGGTGGGCATAGAAGACGCCGATGGGGCCGAAGACATCGACTGGCTGTGCAACAAAATCGCCAACCTTCGCATCTTCAACGACGAGGCCGGAGTGATGAACAAATCAGTGCTGGAAATCGGCGGCGAACTGCTGGTGGTCAGCCAGTTTACCCTACAAGCCAGCACTAAAAAAGGCAATCGCCCCTCCTACATCAAGGCCTCTAAACCCAATGTAGCGATCCCGATGTATGAAGCTTTTGTGAAAAAATTAGGCGAAATCACCCAACAAGCGATCGGTACGGGCGAATTTGGAGCCGATATGAAAGTGCGATTGCTCAACGACGGCCCTGTCACCATTTTGATCGATAGCAAGAACCGGGAGTGAACGCGGCCATAACTTTAATCACCTTGCAACAATCACCCATGCCCAACACCGAAACCATCGCCTTCGTCCTATACCTAAAACCAGGCAACGAAGCGGAATACCAACGCCGCCACGACGAAATCTGGCCGGAGCTGGCCGAAGCCCTTCGTGCAGTAGGCATCCTAGACTACAAAATTTTCCTGGAGCCCCAAACTGGTCAGCTTTTTGCGGTACAAAAACGCCAAGTTGACCATTCTACCGCCGAACTCTCCCAACTTCCCATCATGCGCAAGTGGTGGGACTACATGGCCGACCTGATGCAGGTGAATGAGGACAACTCGCCAGTGGAGCGGGAGTTGAAAAACGTTTTTGACTTCAGTTAATCTAGTCTGCTTTGTGACTCAAAAATCAAGGTCCACAAAGTCTATTTTTTCGATACCCTAAAAACAATTTTTGCCCATCTTTGCGCCAACAATTGGCGTTTTAACATGCAAGAAAAGAAATACGCCCTGATCACGGGTTCCAGCCAAGGAATTGGTCGGGCACTGGCCGAAGAATGTGCCCGCCGGGGCCTACACGTATTAATGGTAGCATTGGACACCCCCGAACTGGAAGCTACCCGTACTTATCTCGCGTCCACTTATCCCATAGAGGTACACGCCTTGGGCCTGGACCTGACCCAAGCCACTGCGCCGCAGCAGGTTTTCGATTGGACCCAGGAAAACAAGTGGACGGTGAACGTGCTGATCAACAACGCAGGTTTTGGTCGTGGCGATAGGTTTGAATGCATCGACTTGCGCGTTTACCAAGCCATGATGCGCCTGAACAACCAGGTGATGATCGAGCTAGCGTACCTATTTTTGCCCCAACTCAAGAGCCAGTCGAAATCATACTTGCTCAACCTGGGCAGCATGGAAAGCATATTGCCCATGCCCAACAAAGCCATTTACACTGCTACCAAGCACTTCATGTATGCATTTTCACTGTCGCTCCATGAAGAGGTAGCCAACACAGGTTTGAGTGTAAGTATCTTATGCCCTGGGCCAGTTTTAACCAACGAAGACGGCCTGAAAAGGATCAAAGGTGGTGGCTGGGGGGCTAAAATGATCTTGATGTTACCCGATCAAGTGGCTCCTATTGCCATCAAGGGCTTGTTCAGTGGCAAAAGGGTGATCGTACCTGGCTTTATGAACAAAGTCTTATTGGGGATCAACAGCCTTTTGCCACTACCCTTGCAGATGCGCCTTTTGCGCAAAATTGGTCAAGCCGCTTTGCCCCCCGAACGGAGGGTCAAAGGCTGATCAAAGCCTGAACACCGCATAAGCCGTAGCCAATAAGGAGGGCTTGGGCGCACTGAGCGGCAATGAAAGCCGTGCACCCAGCGCTGGCCCTTGTCGTGCCATACCGATTTGTAAGTCTGCAAAAGGAGCGAAATCAAAATTAGGGCCTGTATCTCGTTTGAACACTTCTTCTCCATTACTAGAAGAAAGGTTGCGGATTAAATCCCCTTTGATACAATTACCTTGGTTGTCGCGTACACAAGCATACACATCGCGGCGGGTTTGGAAAAAACCTGCTTCCAGAAACTCCCAATTGGCGGTGACTTGTACCCCCAGACCTACGCCGATGAAATCGTTGAGGTTTTTGCGCATGTGCAGGGGCACGAAATTAAAGGCAATCTGCTGCTGCTTACCGTTACCAAATGCAGTTTCGATTGAATCCACGATCACCTCAATGCGGCGGCCACCTACCGCAACGGTCGTTTGGCGGCTCGATTGGAACAAAACTGCCCCATTGTCGGGGAAGTTCTTTTCGGTGGCAATGCTCGGAAAAAATTCCATTTGCCAATATGCCCGATAAGGCTTGTAAGGTGAAATCGAGAGCCCAATGAAATTGGCAGGAATGGCCTGGTCATTGCGTACATCGAAACTACGCCCGGCCATGAATCCCAGTGACAAGCCTGGCCGGAAGCCAGTCTTGGCTTTATTGGTCACAATCGGCGGGTTTTTGTCAAAAACAATGCTCGCACGAGTGCCGAAAGGGTACTTTTCCATCTTCTTGGTCAGGTTGATCTGGTATTTTACCCAACCCTTGGTCGAATCGCGGTCATCTACATTGCGTTGCTTGGTGCCTGGCAAGTAAATGTCTTTAAAGGTGAAGACCAGCTGTTTTTTGCCGATCGTCGTATCCAGACAACTGCTGCTGCTTGCTCCATCCGGGCAAACGGGCACAGGTGGGTACGTTTCCAAAATTTTGAGCTGGCTGGCATCAGTACCCGGCGGAATGTCCACTGTGACGGCGATGCGGCTGGCAGGGCCTTCGCCATTGTTTTGGAAATGGACATTGTATGTGATGTTTTTGTTTTTCAGGCCCCGGAAGTGCATCCTCCGCTCTGATACGCCGATGTAATTGGGGTCGTGCGAGGCCAATACTTCGATTTCTAAGGTGGCTTGGGCAGTTTTGCTATCATCCTGGTTGATGTACAGGGCACTCATGTTGATCACCGCGCTGGTATCGGCCAAAATATCGGGGGTCGCCATCAAAGACACGAAGAGGTTGCGCTTTTCGCCGGGCTTCAAGTTGCTGAAGGACCAGCTTTTTTGGTTGTCATACAAAACCAGGTTTTTCTGCTCCAATTGGTGGGGCAACAAAGGCGCGTAACTGAACGCCAAGTCCTGCACAGACGCTAAAAAACCACCAGTTTGGCTGGGATAATAGCTGATATTGCCCTCACCTGCCTCGGTTTCGCCGAAGTGTTTGCGGCTTTCGAGGTAGTTGAAATGTGGCTTGGGGTAGGCTTTTTGGTTAAAAAACAAGTGTAAGGCTCCATTTTCAATTTCAGTGCCCGTGTTGGTGTAGGTCAGGATCAATACCAGTTCTTCCTCCGCCCTGGGGTTGCGAATGGCGCGGATGGACAGGGTTTTTTCTTTAGGCCCAGCCTTCAAACCTGGAATGTTATCGGCCATGAGCGATGAGCCTTGGTCTACGTCGTTGCGCTTGGGGCGCGATTTGGGCGACTTGCCTTTGTCGTACTTGCCAGTGGCCCATAACTGGGCTTCGTAGGCACCGGGGCGATTGTACTGGTGGGTCGGTTTGGGGTCAAAACTGTAGGTGCCGTCGCCGAATTCCCAGTAATAATCGTAGTAAGCGGTCGGTGCTCCAGCAATTTGGTTTTGCGGCGGTGTTTGGGGCGTGTAGCTGTACTTGTTGCCTTGCTTTTGGACCGTAAAATCAGCACTTGGCTCCGCTTTAGGTACTGGCTGTTTTTGGGCAAGACCAAAAACGGGCAAAAGACACAGGAACAGGGCTTTTGGAAATAGTTTTCTCATCGTCATTGGTATTTGAGCTAAAATAAGGTGGACATATTTGCTTTTAAGGTTTAGCAAAAAAAGAACACAACTTCCTTCCATCCAGTTGCTTTTCTTTTTTCACTAAACCCAAATCCGTCCACCTTATTTTTTTACGCTCCCTTAGGTGTTTTGAACTAGGTTTGATAGGGAAATATACGAAAAACCAGGGGCTTGGTTGCAGCAGAAAGCCCACCAAGCTGGGGTTACAGCCTAGAAACGTTTTTTTTCTTCAAAATATGGTGTAAAAACAAAAGGAGCCAGCATGTTTTGACTCAAACACCTGGCTCCTTTTATTGCTATTGATAGAAATGGCTATCGGTTGATCACGTTTTTAAAGCGCGGTCGCTTAGGCGTTACGTCACCCAAGCGTGCTTTTTTAGCTGCTTCAAAATCGCTATAATTGCCCTCGAAGAACTCCACGCTGGAGTCGCCTTCAAACGACAAAATATGCGTAGCCAGGCGGTCGATGAACCAGCGGTCGTGCGAAATCACGAGGATGCACCCCGCGAAACTGTCCAGGCCATCTTCCAAAGCCCGCAGGGTATTTATGTCGATGTCGTTGGTAGGTTCGTCCAGCAGCAAAACGTTGCCTCCTTCTTTGAGGGTCATGGCCAAGTGTACGCGGTTGCGTTCTCCGCCCGACAGCATTCCCAGTTTCTTCTGCTGCGAATCGCCGCTGAAGTTGAAACGGCTGATGTAAGCGCGGGAGTTGACGCTGGTTTTGCCCACCGTGATCAGGTCATTTCCTTCGGAAATAGCTTCGAACACTGTTTTCTCCGTGTTTTGCAATTCGGTGTGCGATTGGTCCACGTAGGAAAGCTGTACCGTTTCGCCAATTTTCACATCGCCAGCATCGGGTGTCTCCTGCTCCATGATGATACGAAACAGGGTCGACTTACCCACCCCGTTGGGACCAATGATGCCCACCACCGCGTTTTTGGGAATGTCTAGGTTCAGGTTTTCAAACAACAATCGATCACCGAATGATTTGCTGACATTGCTGAGTTGGATCACATTGTCGCCCAGGCGTGGCCCGGGTGGGATGAAGAGCTCCAACTTGGCTTCCTTCTCTTTTACTTCCTCATCTGCGAGTTTGTCGTAGGCGTTCAAGCGGGCTTTACCCTTGGCTTGGCGGGCTTTGGGAGCCATTTTGATCCACTCCAACTCTCGCTCCAGGGTTTTGCGGCGCTTTGATTCCGATTTTTCTTCCTGCTCTAGGCGCTTGGCTTTTTGGTCTAGCCAACTGGAGTAATTGCCTTGCCAGGGAATACCCTCCCCTCGGTCGAGTTCCAAAATCCAGCCTGCTACATTGTCGAGGAAGTAACGGTCGTGGGTCACCGCGATCACGGTGCCGGGGAAGCTTTGCAGGTATTTTTCTAGCCAATCTACCGATTCAGCGTCTAGGTGGTTGGTAGGTTCGTCGAGCAGCAGAATGTCAGGTTTGCTTAACAACAAACGGCAGAGGGCTACACGGCGGCGCTCACCTCCCGACAAGACTTTGATGGGTGTGTCGCCTTCGGGGCAACGCAGGGCTTCCATCGCGGTTTCGAGGGTGTGGTCTAGTTCCCAGGCGTTCACATGGTCCAGGTACTCCATCAATTCGCCTTGGCGCTCGATTAGGCGCATCATCTCGTCATCGTCCATTGGCTCGGCGAGCTTCAGGTTGATTTCGTCGTACTCCTGCATTTTACCCACGATCTCGCCCACCGCTTCTTCCACGATCTGGCGTACGGTCTTACTGTCGTCGAGCATGGGTTCCTGCTCTAAGTAACCAATTTTATATGAACCATCGAAGGTTACTTTGCCTTCAAAGTTGCTCTCCAGTCCGGCAATGATTTTCAGCAAAGTCGATTTACCAGAGCCGTTCAGACCCAAGACGCCAATTTTTGCGCCATAAAAAAAGGACAACCAGATGTTTTTCAACACCTGTTTGCTGGGGGGAAAGGTTTTACTAACCCCTTCCATAGAAAAGATGATCTTTTCGCCGGCCATAGTTTTTGTATTTTGAATGGCGAATATACAGAAAAAACTTCCTGTCACACGATAGTTTGGCCGGAAGTTTTGGTAAAAGCTGAAAACTTTGGAGGAAGGTAGTCGCAACAATCAAGCTAGTGGTACGAATTGTAAATCTGCCCCAAGTTCCACGGGGTATTTGTCTCCGTAGCTGCGTTGTTCGTCGGTCAAATAGTCCACTATTTTCCCTCCTCTCGCCTTGCTACAAAGCCAAATAGCCTGCCTGCAACCTAGGGGGTATTTGTAATTCGTACCACTAGTGGAACGCGAACGAAATAATAGCCCATTATCAACGCGAATTTTTTTGTCTAAATCAGAATTTGCAGGATTACTTAGTGACAAGCCACGAATAAACCTTACCAAATCGCAACTTCGTTGCCTCGCTGCGCGAGGCTATTTTGGGAACACGGATAAAATTGGGTTTGGGTGTGTTTGTTTGGGTGTGAGTGTGAGAAAATCCCGTTTTCAAGTGATCGGAGACAAAAGTAAAAGCACGAAGCTCCCACACCCCAACTCACACTTGCACACTCCACACCCATTCTTGCGGATTTCCAGCATGGCGTTGACCGTGATGTTGACAACTGGCAATTAAAAAATTGGTAAGGTTTATTTTTGAACCGTTACTTAGTATTTGAGCTAAAATAAGATGGACATCTTTGTTTTGAGATTTAGCAAAAAAGGACACAAATCCTTCCAGCAGTTGCTTAAACTAGCAGTAATCTTTTTTCGCTAAACCCAAATTGAAGCACTTCATTTTTTTACACTCCCTTCGTGGTTTCACAGGAATCGCATCGACCTGTCTAGTTTTAAGCCGATATCCACCTGAAACTGGCCACAATGAAATGGAGAAACCACTGATCTTCAGCTGGTGTAAGCAAATTACCCGCTGGCACCATACAGCATTTATCCGGCAGTTGAGACAAAGACCATCCCGTTTTCAAAGGAGCCCCTTCTTTTTCAAAAAATCACTCACTACTTCTCCCGCGATTAGGACGAATTCTTCCCAAGCCCGAAACTTTTGACACCACTTTCGGTTGCCCAACGTACGTCAGTCCTCCCAGACCACTTACTTTGGCGTCTAAGTTGTCAGACACATCCACATAAGCGCCTCCGATGCCTGAAATGTGCACATTGGCGTTTTTGGCCCTTAACAAATGGCCCTCAAAATCGCCAACCCCGCTCAGGCTCACGGTCAATTCATCGGTTTCGCCACTCAAAACTACGTCGCCTACGCCGCTGATCTTGGTTTCGATTTTGGGGCAGATCAGGTCCATTTTGAGGTCCCCAGCCCCGGAGATAGACAAGTTCATTTCATTTTGACTGCGAAAAGTGCCTTCGGTTTCGATGTCCCCTGCGCCACTCAAGCGAATGGTTTTGAGGTCGGGTACGGTGATGTAAACTGTGCAGGAAAAATTCATCGGGACGATGTCTTCAAACGAGATTTTCCAGTAGCCATCTTCTACATCAGTGTTGAGATTTTGCAGGAGGTTTTCATTGATCTCGATAAAAATAGCTTGGGCATCGCCTTGTCGGAGCACTACATCGGCAGCCGCCGAGAGGCCAAAGCCCGTGATCGGTGCCAATTGCAGTTCTTTTTTGACGATGTTTTGTCCGCCCCTAATGATACCAGCATTGCGAACGCGGTTTTGAGCCTGGGCCAGGTTGCTTCCCAGCAAAACAAACAAGACAAGGTAAATCAGTTTTTTCATGGCAATAAGTCAGGTGATAAGAGAAAAAGGGCGCTTCGGCCCTGAGAACTATTGAGAAGATGCATTTTGCATACCTGCCCCCTATTCAAGCTTGTTTTTTTGACTTGAATTTCTACTTTTGGCAACTCAAAACACCACCAACTGTGACCACCTCCAAACTGCAAACAGAAGTACTTGCCGCGTTTCATTCCCAATTCCAGGCAGCACCTCAAGTCGTCGTGCGCTCACCAGGTCGCATCAACCTTATCGGCGAGCATACCGACTACAATGAGGGTTTCGTACTGCCCGCAGCGGTGAACAAAGCCGTGTGGATCGCCCTCAGCCCCAGCGAAAGCAAGACCTCAACTTGGTTCAGCCTCGATTTTCAGGAAAAAGTTGAACTGAACATCCATCCTGCACAAGCTCAATCGCTGCGTTGGCCCAACTACCTCTTGGGCATCGTCCAACAATTTCAACTGCTGGGCATTGAAGTGCCAGCCTTCAATTGTGTCATTGCGGGCGATGTGCCGCTTGGCGCGGGCATGTCTTCATCAGCGGCCTTGGAAGCAGCGGTGGCTTTTGCGATCAACGAGTGGTTGGGTACTGCGTTGTCGAGGATTGAGCTGGCCCTGCTCTGCCAACGCAGTGAACACCAGTTCATCGGCGTGAAATGTGGAATCATGGACATGTTTGCCAGCCTGCACGGCAAACGCGGCCAGGCCATTCGCCTCGATTGCCGCGATTTGAGCTACGACTATTTCCCTATCGACTTGCAAGGATACAGCCTGGTGTTGTTCGATACCCAGGTCAAACACTCGCTCGCCGATTCAGAATACAACCAACGCCGTGCGGCTTGCGAAGAAGGGGTGGCGATTTTGGGTGAAAAATACCAGGCAAATTTCAAGTCCTTGCGCGACATCATGCAGCAACAAGTAATCGAAAGCGCAGCCATTTTGCCAGCCCATATTTTCCAGGCCTGTCATTACGTAACGGGAGAAATCCAACGCACCCTCAACGCTTGTGAAGACCTCAAAGCGGGCAACCTGGCCGCTTTTGGGCAAAAAATGTTCCTTACCCATGCAGGTTTGAGCGAGCAATACCGGGTCAGTTGCCCTGAATTGGACTTCCTGGTCGATGCCGTAAAAAACCATCCCCAGGTGCTGGGTTCCCGCATGATGGGCGGTGGTTTTGGTGGTTGTACCATTAATATTGTAGCGGAAAACGCGGTGCAGGACTTGTACGAAGGCTTGAAGGGACCTTATGCCGAAAAATTTGGTCGGAAATTGGGCATGTATGTGGCGGTGACGGATGAAGGAAGTACACGGCTTTAATGCAGCCGTTCACTTGTCACCGGGATAAGAGGTAACGAATCTTGGCTCCTCGCTACCCGTTTCGATGATCCAAACGCTGACTACACAAGGATTGCGCTCGTCGGGGCTGGACAAGTCGCAATGGAGTTCGTATTTTTCGCCATACGGATTGGATTTGACTTGTACGACCTCGCGTTCGAGCGCATGTTGCAACAAGGCCGCTTGTAAGGTTTCCCAGTTTTCGCTGGAAAAGCCAAATTTTTGGAAAAAACGGGCCTTGTGTTGACCGATCTCATGCTCGTCATTGAGCAAGTAGTCCACTATTTTCTCTTTGGCAACACTGGCTTGCGCTTTGTGGGGTAGTTTCATTTCAGGATACCTTTTCGATTTGGCCTACCTCCACGGTTTCCACCACCGATTGCCCATTGACCATAAACTCTACTTCATAAGCCGCGCCAGCCTGGTACACGTACACCACTGCGCCCTGGGTACCCGCCTTGAGGTTGCCGATTGGGTTTTTCAAACGCACCAGGCTGTGTGCTGTCAATTCGGCACCGGGAGCGTTTGCTTCGCCAAAACTGAGGCGGGGCAGTTTTTCAACGATTTCCACGGTTTGTACGCTCAGGTTGATGACACTGAGCAGCAAGTCGAGGATGTAGCGCGGCTGGCCCACCTCGGCAGCCCAATCGTTGGGGTCGTTTTGGATGCCGCTTTCTTTGTGTACCGTGACTTGGTAACGCTCCATGATCCACTCGATGGCCGGTTTGCCATTGACCACGTACTCGTAAGCCCGGGCAGGAATGTTGCTGAGGCTGATTTTGTGGTTGTAGACAATGGTATCCTTTTGTCCTTTTTGCGGAAAACGCATTTTTTCGACCCGAAAATCGCCCGACTCTGCGCCCGCTACCTGTACCGCAGGGTGCGGCGGCACGTTTTCGTAGTGCAGGTGCAAATCGGCCAGGGCCCGCCCGGCCTTGCTGAAAGCCCAAAAATCGCGGACCTCATCGACCAGAGGCAAGCGGGGCAGCATTTTTTTGAGGTCGTTGGCAAAAGTCTGGCGGTACTCGGGGCTGTGCAAAAAACCATAGACGTAGTAAAAAATGTCTTCCTTGCTCACGTTTTTGCCATACTGCTGCTGTGCCCGGCCCAGGATGAAATCGGAGATGCCATCCCGGCGCACATACTGCTCTTCGCTGACTGCATCAAACAAGCTGGGGCTTTGCTTTTGTTGTTCTTCGTAGTAGTAGAGGGGGAAACATTGACCATTGAACTCTAACTGAACATCGGGGATCAAATCAGTAATTATAGCAGTGAACTCTTTGCTGCCGCCAACACCCGCCACGCTAATTACCAAATTCTTGCATTGAGGATTGGGGAAGAGTTTGGGGATTTGGTAGACCATATCATTCAACTCTTGTGCAAAATATACGTTTTGCCTGGAGAATGGGCGATATAGGCCAACCAGTACTGATTCTTGTTTAAAGTAAATTTTTTTACTTCTCGACATATCGTTTTTCAGTCCTCTATTCCAGGTTACTTTAATTGTGTCAAAATCAATAAAGTTTTCAAGTTTCAGGTTATTATTTTGTTGAAGCGCAGTTTGAAAATTGACTCGTTGGAGTTCATAATAATCAATAAACTCATGAATTGTAGCCTCTAATTTGAGTTTTGAAAAATTATAACAATAAGCATCTCTGGCCGTAGCTATTCCTCTGCTATAAAATGGATTGAAAAAAGTAGCACTACTCTTATCCTCCTTATCCCCCAGCGCCACAAACTCTCCAAACACGTCATTGCGTTGGCTGATCCAATCGCCGTATTCATTGGCTTCCAGGTTTTGCCAGGGCATTTGGGCATTGGCCATGCTGCCCCAATCGCGGATGCGGGCCAGTTTTTCCTCGCGGCTCAGGTAATCGCCGATGTCGTGGTAATGGATTTTGGCTTTCTCGGTGCGGGCAGCGGGGTTTTTCACCAGCAAGGTAATGGCAATGGGGGTCCGGGAGCCGGAGCCAAAGATTTTACCACCCTCTTTGCGGCTCAGTTCGCCGCTGGTGCGTTGGTTCCCCCTTAAATTGAACACCCAAATGCTGCTGAATTCTTTTTCCAGGGTTTTGCGCAGGCCATCGGTACTGTTGCTGTCGAGCCAGGCACCGTTGCTTACAAAGGCGATGATGCCACCCTGCGTGGGGTCCAGGCGGTCGGTGCTCCAGCGAAAGGCTTTGATGTAAGAATCGTAGAGTGAGTTTTTGTTGGTGGCTTGGGTAGTGCGGGCGTAGGTATCGGCGATGCGTTGGTCCAGGCGCTCGTACTTTAGGTTTTGGGCATTGTCATTGGCCGATTTTTGCCCCACGGAATAAGGTGGGTTGCCGATGATGATGCGCAAGGGGGCTTTCTTTTGTTTGACTACCCGTTCCGAGTTTTGTGGAAATAGGTCTGTAAAAAGTTTTTGACTTTCATCGGTTTCGCCCAACTGAAAAGTATCCGTCAGTACGATGCCCTCAAAGGGTTCGTAGGCGCTGTTTTTGTCGCGCAGGTCGTGGTAGGCATTTTCGATGTTGATGGCGGCGATGTAATAAGCCAGCAGCACAATTTCGTTGGCATGCAGTTCGTGGTGGTACTTGCGGGCCAGGTCGGCGGGGCCAATCAGGCCACTTTGCAACAAGCGGGTCATGAAGGTCCCCGTGCCCGTGAAGGGGTCGAGGATGTGGATGTTTTCGTCGGCGATGCTGCGGCCAAATTCCTGTTGCAACACATCGGCCACCGAGCGGATGATGAAATCTACTACCTCCACCGGGGTATAAACGATGCCCAATTGCTCCACCATTTTGGGAAAAGCGGCCTTGAAAAACTTGTCGTAGAGCTCGATGATGATGCGTTGCTTGCCCTCGGCATTGTCGATCCCCTCGGCGCGTTTGCGCACCGAATCGTAGAATTTTTGCAGGGTGGGGTCTTGTGCTGCCAGGTTATTGCCTGCATCCAGCGTGGCCAGCATGTTTTGCATGGCCATCGACACGGGGTTGCTTTTGGCGAAAGAATAGCCTTCAAACAGGGCTTCAAAAACGGGCTGGGTGATGATGTGTTGGGCCAGCATTTCCACCGCCTGGGCCTCGTTGATGCTGGGATTGATGTTTTTTTGCAAGCCCTGCAAAAATTGCTCAAAGGCCCGGCGTTGGTCGGCTTTGTTGCGAATCAGGTTGCCGATGCGTTCAATTTGCTGTTCGGCGATGATGGCTACGTCCTTGGCCCACTGTTCCCAATAGCGGCGGTCGCCTACTTTTTGCACCATGCGGGCAAAAATGAGGTGCTGGAGTTGCTCGAATTGTAAACTCAACTGTTGGGCCAGGGTGTTTTTTGAAGACCAGGCTTGTCGCTCCTCTTTTAATTGTTGGTAATCGCCATTGGTGTCATAAGTGTGCTCCGGGCGACCGACCAGGATATTGTCGGGTTTTTTCTGGTTCAGTTCAATTTTGTTGACGATGGCGTTGAAGCGGTCGTCGTGCGCGCGCAAGGCGTTCAGCACGGTCCAGACCACTTTGTATCGTTCGTTGTCGTCCAGGGCTTTGTCGGGTTCCACATCGGATGGCACCACCACGGGAATGATGATGTAGCCGTATTTTTTGCCAGGCGATTTGCGCATGACCCTCCCTACAGATTGCACCACATCCACTTGCGAGTTGCGGGCCGAGAGGAACAACACGGCGTCGAGTGAGGGTACATCCACGCCTTCGCTCAGGCAGCGCACATTGGTCAGGATGCGGCATTCGTTGCCTTCCGTATCGGCTTTGAGCCAGCCCAGCAGTTCATCGCGGGTAGTAGCGCTCATGGTCCCGTCGATGTGCTCGGCTTTGGTGTTGACCATCTGCTGTTTTTTCTCGGCGGGCAGGGTATTCAGGTAGGCTTCAGAGGCGAGATTGTAATTGGCGGTGATTTTTTTGGAGCTGTCAATGTTTTGGCAAAAAGCGACCGCACGGCGCATTGGTTCGGGGTCGGCTTCCTTGGTAATTCCTTGATCGCCCAGGAACTGTTTAGACAAGGCATTGATGGTGCCGATGATTTTCGACACGTCGTTGGAGTTGATCTCGGTGTCTTGGTTGCTGATCATGCGCTGCACGGCAGGGGGCACGTCTTGGTCATTGAGGGTCAGGATCAGCACCTTGTAATCGGTGAGCAGGTCGCTTTCCACGGCTTCGCCAAAACCGATGCGGTAAATTTCTTCGCCGTACAGACTTGTATCGTCCATGGAGCACAGGACAGCATCGGCTTGAGCGGCTTTGCTTTTCAAGTCATCGCTGTACAGGCGGGGGGTAGCGGTCATGTACAAGCGTTTTTTGGCTTGGATAAAGCCATTGTCGTGTACTTTGGTGAAAGCCGATTCGTCATCGTTTGCGAGGGTTACGCCCGTAGTGCGGTGGGCTTCGTCGCAAATGATGAGGTCAAAGGGCGCGAAACCATTTTCGAGCAATACCTTTTGGGCTTTGGCAATGACTTCGATGGATTGATAGGTAGAAAACACCACCGTCATGCCCGCTGTGGCCTTTTGTTTGAGCTGCCGAAACTGGTGGAGGATATTCTCCACGTTGGTAGAAGCGGGTAGGGCCAGGTCAATGGTGCTGGAAGTGTCGGCGTCTTCGTTTTTGGTTTTTTTCTTCGAAATCTCCGGGTCCGAGCAAATACAAATTGCGTTGATGGGCTCATTGGCATCGCTGGTCCATTCGCGCAAGCTTTGCCCCAGCAAGGCGATGCTGGGCACCAGGAACAAAACCAAGCCTTTGCCCCCGGTTTCGTTTTCTGCAATCCGCAGGGCAGTGAAAGTTTTGCCGGTGCCACAGGCCATGATCAATTTGCCGCGTTCTGCGGTTTGAAAGTAGGCATGGGTTTTATCGCGGGCTTCAGTTTGGTGTTTGCGCAGTGATTTTTTGGGTAGGCGAGAGGTTTCGCCGTGGATTCCTTGTTCCAGTTTTTGCCAATCGACAGGTGCATCAAGCAATTGGGCGAGGTTGATCCTACTGACTGCCGGGTTTTGGTTGCGGATCGCTTCTTCGGCATTGGGGCCCCATTTGTTGGTGGTAGAAATCCAAAGGCGATGGGCAAAACGGGTGTTTTGTAGTTGTTCGTTTTTGAACTCCCGACTGGAGGTAGCTAAAAAGCTGTCAACGGCGGGCTTGTCAATGATGGCGTCTGCTTGAAAACATTTGCATTGAATGGCCCAATAATCGCCTTCCTGGGTCAGGGCCACCAAGTCAATACCTGTATCGGTAAATCCCAAGTCATTTTTTCCAGGAAACTCGCTCCACAACCATACTTTTTTGAGCTGGTAGGCATATTTAGGGTCGGTCAACAAATAAGCTTGCATCAACCTTTCAAAACGGGCTCCTTTGTCGCGTTCGGACGAGGAGATTTGACGGTAATGCTGGAGAATTTGTTGAAAGGTCATGCGTTTCGGCGTTGTTGGGCTTGTTTTTTTAAAGGGGGCAATACTTGCAAATTTACAAAAAGAGGCAACATTTTTCAATAAAGCAATGGGCAAATATCCATCATCAGGTAAATAAGTAATGGAGCTAAAATAAACCCTAGGTTGGCTTTGTACAAAAAACACCCCGAAATCAAAAAAGGCCTCAAGCAAGAACTTGAGACCTCTTTTTTTTTGAGCGGTCTGGACGGGACTCGAACCCGCGACCCCCTGCGTGACAGGCAGGTATTCTAACCAACTGAACTACCAAACCATTTTGGTTTTGAGCAGCCGCTCATTTGTGCTTCTTACTTGGCGTTTTTTCAGATCAAATCTGAAAAAAGTTAGCGGTCTGGACGGGACTCGAACCCGCGACCCCCTGCGTGACAGGCAGGTATTCTAACCAACTGAACTACCAAACCATGTTGTGGCGATTTTAACTTCGCCACGGCCAAGTAATTGGCAATATATGTGGACAAGAGCGAACTTTTGCGCTCTTGCAAAAGGCGCAAGTGAGGTTAATTTCACAAGCGCGGATGCAAATGTACGTGTGCTTTCACGATTATGCAAGCCTTGGGCGACAAAAAATAAAAAAAATGCCTGCTTTCCGCTTTTCATGGGGGTATTTATTAATTTTGCGCGGACAAAGCAATAGCACTATGGTCTTTCTGGAGTTTGAGAAGCCCTTGGAAATCATGTATGAGCAACTGGAAAAGCTCAGAGAGATTGGCAACAGTGGGGATGTGGATGTAAGCGAATCCATCGTTTCACTGGAAGCTAAAATCTCGGAAAAGCGCCAGGAACTTTATGACCACCTCAGTGGCTGGCAAAGGGTTCAACTTTCGCGCCATCCTGAAAGGCCTTATACCCTATTTTACATTGAACACATCTGCGAGAAGTTTGTCGAGTTGCATGGCGACCGCTACGTCATGGACGACAAGGCGATTGTAGGTGGTCTGGCCAGCATCGAGGGCCAAACGGTGGTGATCCTGGGCCAGCAGAAAGGCAAAAACACCAAGGACCGCCAGTACCGCAACTTCGGCATGGCCAACCCTGACGGCTACCGCAAAGCCCTGCGCCTGATGAAAATCGCCGAACGCTTTGGTTTTCCGGTGATTACCCTGATCGACACCCCCGGTGCATATCCTGGTCTGGAAGCTGAAGAGCGGGGCCAAGCCGAGGCCATTGCCCGTAACTTGTTTGAGATGGCACAACTAAGGACCCCCATCCTGTGTTTCATCATCGGCGAAGGCGCTTCAGGTGGAGCCATCGGCATCGGCCTGGGCGACCGGGTGTACATGCTCGAAAACTCCTGGTATTCGGTCATTTCTCCAGAATCCTGCTCCTCAATCCTATGGCGCAGTTGGGATTACAAAGAACAGGCTGCTGAAGCATTAAAACTGACCGCAGAGCACATGTTCAAGAATGGCCTGGTCGACGGCATCCTGCCAGAACCCCTCGGTGGAGCCCACTCCGCCCCCGAAATCATGGCTCAAACCCTGAAAAAACAAATCCTGGATGACCTCGCAGTCTTGAAACAACTGCCCATTGATACCCTCGTTGACCAACGGATTGAAAAATATGCCAGCATGGGCGAGTACGAATTCGTGCCCGTGGAGGCTACTTTGAGCGAAAAATAAGTTGGCAATTAGTTGAAGGGTTTAGGGTTGAAATGTTGAAGAGACAAGCTCTAATCGAAGCCAGTCCTTTCAACCCTTCAACATTCCAACTTTTCAACTCCAATAAGCATCGATGAAGCTCGTGAGAAAGCTACAAGTAAAAAATTAAGCCCGTGGTGGCGGTTTAAATTTTTACCCCGAAATCCATTCGCGAGCCAGAAACCTCCCTTTTCCCCTTTTTACTTCACCTTCATCGGCTAGCAATATGAGTATTTTGCAAAAAATTCAAAACTATTTTCGCACCCGCACCCTACAGGAGCGCCTACGCGAACTAGGCACCGGACAGCGCAAGAAGGTCAATTTCGAAAGTACACAAAGCATTGGCCTGCTCTTTGATGCCACCAATCGCGACAAGCGTGCAGCGGTGTTGAAGTACGCAGACCAACTCGGCAAGCAAGGCAAAAAAGTGCGCCTGCTGGGCTTCGTGGACGTAAAGGAAGAGCCCAAAGACCTCTCTTTTCCCTTCTTTTTTCGCAAAGACCTCGACTGGGCCCAACGACCCATTGGCGATAAAGTAGAGGGGTTTTTGAAAACGAGCTTTGACATGCTCATCACCCTCGACCCTCAACCCCAGGCCCATTGTGAGTATATCGCAGCCCTGAGCCGGGCACATTTTAAGATTGGACCCTCCACCGAAAATACCTATTGCCACGACTTGATGATCGAAGTCGCCAACAAAAACAACCTGAGCGATTTCATCCGGGAAATGGAGACATTGTTGACAAAGACAAACATCAAACATGCGGCAATCAGCCAAGTTTAAGGGCACCGGAGTAGCCCTCATCACCCCCTTCCGCCAGAAATCAATTGACTACAGCGCCCTCGAAAACGTCATCGAACATGTGATCGAAGGCGGCGTCGACTACCTCGTTTCCCTGGGTACCACAGGTGAAGCCATCACTTTGTCGAGCAAAGAATGCCGCGAAGTGTTCGACTTTACCATCAAGGTCGTCAATGGCCGCAAACCAATAGTGGCGGGCATGTTTGGGGGTAATTTCACCGATGCCCTGGTCGAAAAAATCAAAAATTACAACTTTGAGGGCTTCGACGCCATCATGTCGAGCAGTCCAGCGTATAGCAAACCCACCCAAGAAGGCATTTACCAGCACTACATGCTGATGGCCGAGGTTTCGCCAGTGCCCATTATTCTGTACAATGTGCCCAGCCGCACGGGCAGCAACGTCAAAGCTGAAACTACGGTTCGCCTGGCCCACGCAAATGAAAAATTCGTAGCGGTCAAAGAAGCCTCTGGCGACCTGGGCCAAGTGATGAAAGTCCTCAAAGACAAGCCGAAAGATTTTCTGGTGTTGTCCGGCGATGACCCCATCACCATCCCCATGATGTCTTGCGGAGCCAGTGGGGCCATTTCGGTGATCGCCAACATGTACCCACAGCAGTTTTCGTCGATGGTAAACGCTGCCCTGGACGGCGATTTTACCCGCGCAGCCCGCCTCAACGCCGAGCTGCTGGACGTACACCCCTGGCTGTACATCGAGGGCAATCCCGTAGGCGTGAAAGCAGGCATGGAAATCCTAGGACATTGCAGCCGCGAAGTGCGGATTCCGCTCACCGCTTTGAGCGAGGGCAATTACCAGAACTTAAAGGCGGAAATGGAGAAGGTGCGGGAGTTGGATTTGGTGTCGTAGAGACAGGGCATGCCCTGTCTAATGTCACGATTTTGACAATGTTATACACCATCACAACGCTAAATAGAAGCTGGTTCACGGTCTCTGACCAGAACCGTTTTCTGTGCGTTTGCAACGCGTAAACGGATATTTAAGGCAGCAATTCCCGCTTTGGAGTATATTTTAACGTGAGTTCTGGGTGAAAAATGTTGTTTTTCAAACACTTACGGTGTCTTGCAGAAGCAAAATTGTGAATTTTCCTCTCCAGAAATCCCTAACCGTGCAAACAAGTGCTAAGGCTACCTCAAAGCTTCCCAGCGAGCCCCTACTTCGTAAGTCGTCACTCGTAAGTCGTAAGTCGTAAGTCTAAATTTCAAACCTCGCAAATCCAGAACTGACGTTATTTTATTGACAATTAGAAAATTGTGAAGAAAGGGTAGAAAATCGGACAGTAAAAAACACAAATTCTGGACGCTTAAATGCGCAAGTTGTGTTCAAAATGCGACTGCGACGAGCTGAAAATAGAGCGGTGCGCTGGTAAAAGCCTCCAGACTTGTACCACTATTTACACGTCTCTGATGTTTGACAAATCCTTAACAAAAATTTGACTATCAACACATTGCATAGAAGTCGCCAAGTCTCCTTCATGCGTCAGAGACGCAAATATAGTCGTACAAGTCCGGAGACTTGTACGAGCGGCGCTCTTTCTATTTGAGACGAAAATCAAAAATGTCAGTTTTAACAAACACAAAATCAACGGATTATACCCAAAGCGGGAATTGCTGTATTTAAGGCTTGAGAACTTACTATTTTTTTTTTTTACCGATTACACCTTAGACAGGGCATGCCCTGTCTCTACCGCATCCCAATCCCACAGAGCATCCGCCCTGTCAATCCCTTTTCTTTGCGGTAGGAAAAAAAATGCGCATTGTGCTCCACCGTGCAGAATGGGGAGATGAAAATTTGTGCCTCACTTAATCCAGCTTGCCGCAATTGATCGGCATTGGCCTGTTTCAAATCCACCAAAAACTTGCCTTTGGCCTCGTCCCAGCGCTTGCGACTGGGGTGGAAATGCTCGGCTACGTTGGCGTCCACTTCAAAGGCGCATTCCGAAATGCAGGTACCGATGTAGGCGTAGCAATCCTCAGCTTGCGTACCGTAATTTTCCTGCATGGCCGCCAGGGTTTTGGCCAAAATCTGACTGGCTGTGCCTCGCCAGCCCGCGTGTACGGCTCCCATCGCACCCTGGATGGGGTCAAAAATTAAAATCGGACAGCAATCAGCCACCGTCACGTTCAAAAACACGCCTCGGCAATTGCTGATTAGGGCATCATACCCCTCCCAACGACCGCCATGTTCAACCATGATGATCTCATCGCCATGCACCTGGTAAGCACTGGCCACTTGTTCGGTTTTCCAGCCGTGTTGCTGGAAAAAATGGGTACGGTTTTTAGCCACGGTTGCAGGGTCATCCTCCGTTGAAATGCCCAGATTGAGCGAATGATAAGGCGCTTGGCTGAAGCCATTGTGTCGATCGCTCTCGGCCGCTATCAGTTGTAAACTGGGCCATTTTTTCACAATGGCTGATAAAAATGCCTCTAAGGATGAGTTGCTTATCGAAATTTGTGGCATATCGGTTGAGATAGATACAGGTACCATAACAACCGCGAAATTACAATTTTTGGAGTCAACATCACGGTCATAGTCATGCTGGAAATCCGCAATAAAGGGTGTGCCGTGTGTAAGTTTGGGTTCGAGTGTGTGGAGCTTCAATCAGAATCTATCTACTCAGCTAATTGGAAATGGGGTTTATTCACACTCACACCCAAACAAACACCCAAACCCAATTTTATCCGCGTTCCCTCAAATCGGCACCGCGCAGCGGGGCTACGGCAAGCTCGCGTAGCGGGCCTAGACCTCTCATCTGCGACTACCTTTGCGCCAACACCAAGATCACCCGCTGGTACCGCGTCAGCGCAGGGCTGCCATTGTCGCTGGCCTCCAAGATCACATGGATCGTTTGACCTCCTACAGCGTTATTTGGAATGACTATCTCCGCATTCAAAGCATTGGCGTTCAAAATCTCCACTTTGCTGGGGTAAGTACCCACATAGAATGGCCACCATTTTACGCTCACTTGCTGCCCATCGGGGTCGGAAACCTCAGCGTGCAGTTTAACTTTTTGGCCTTTTCCTACCATCAAAACCAAGGGTCCCGCAATTTTGACCTGGGGCTCGTGGTTGGCTTCTTGGTAAGTTTTGCTAACTGTCCATTTCATCCTCGCCGCAAAATCGCGTTGGGCTTGCGGGAAAAAATTGGGGTAAGGAGTATCGATAGCCGAATTTTGGACATTCGCCGCCTCAATGCGCTTGGCCAAGGAATCGGCATTGTCCTCGACGGGCATAGCAAAGAGACTGAGCTCTTCCTTTTGTGCCCGTTCGCGGCCACCCCAGCCGCCAAAAGAGGCTTTTTCGTAAGCCCGCAGGCCATTTCCCAGCATATTCATAAAGGTGTGGTTGTCGCCTTCACCCAGCCAGGAACCTTTTTCCTGCACGGGCATCCATACGAAGTAACCCATTTTTTTGAGTTCTTCATTGGTGTAGCCCGCCAGGCCAAAATAGTCCACCTTGTCGCCTTTGACCATTTGTTTGCCGTCGCCCCACACCCGGTACAAGGTGCCCAGCGGCCCGCGATCGTTTACATTTTCTTTTATCCAAGCCGGGGTGAGGTAGCCCGCATTGTCGGCATTGGCGCGGATTTGGGCACCGTAGCCATAGTTGGGTCCTTCGCGAAACTGGCGGTATTCGATCTCTGGCCAATAGGGCTTGATGTAGCTGATGTAAGTATCGTCTTGATCGCCGGAGGGCAGGAGCACCACCTTGCGGGCAATTTTCTTTTTGATCTGCTCCCACTCAATGGTGTTTTCGTACAGGTCTTGGATCGACTTCAGGGCGCGGGCAATGGTGCTGTGGCCACCCCAGGCGCTGATGAAGAGCTGGCCGGGTTTGTCGTCCATGATCGCGGTGCGAATGAGGATGGAGCCAGGAGTGTCCTTCGAAAAATCGCCATCGAATTCGATGTTGCCGTACCGGATTTTCGATTTCAGGTAATCGGGCGTAGGGTAATTGGCGTTGTGGATTTTCAGGTTGGGATATACTTTTTCGTAAGCCTCCACGATGTCGTGGATGAAGCGCTCGTTCTCCGCCCAACGCCAAGAGGTGCAGGGGCAGGCCCCCATGCCAAAGCGGTCGTACTCTCTACCCGGTACAAACCACTTGGTACCCTTGCCGTCGCCTTTCCAGTGGAACTGGCTGCTGGCATACACCAGTCCCTCCACCGTAAAATCGCTGCTGTACAGCAAAAAACGGATCAGGGAGTTGTTGTCGTCAAGCTCCGGGTCGGCGGTGATGATGATGCGGGGGCGGGTGGGGTGCTGGGCCATTGTAGGGTGAAAAAAGCAGAAAATGGCGAGCAGAATGAAAAAATTGGACAGGCGGCGGTGCATGTGGCGTGGATTTTGGTGATTGGGGGATGTAAGGACTTTTACTGCTGAAAGTTATTGTTTTTAGGTGATTTACAAACAATCGATGAAAGGTGTACAATGGAACCTATGCAGTTTTTAGGGTGTTGATCTGGGCTAAATAGACACAACATGAAAATCCTCCAGCTCCAAGACGAACCCATTGAGTATTTACCCTACCAGGTCATTCAAACTGGGGGTAGAAATGAGTATGGCAATCGAGTTGTTGAGGAGAAACGATTACCTATCCTACTGGGGAAATTCACTGGTTTAGGGGCAGATATTGATGCCTTGATCGCAACTTCAGACCTGCAAGGCAATATCGAAGAAGGTGGCGAGACTTTTCTTTTGGGTGAAAAACTACCTGCATTTTTGTCGATGCTGTTGGAATTGGAATTTCCTGATTTGGATAGAGACAGAATTGGGGTATTGCTCTGTGGAGATTTTTACGCCAACCTGGAAAAAAGAGGTGGACTGGGTGATGTGAAAAAAGTTTGGCAAGCTTTCAAACAACACTTCAAATGGGTCCTTGGTGTAGCGGGAAACCACGATGACTTTGGAGACAAAGCAGAGTTGGATGCTTTCAAACGGGAAAAAGGCATCCATTTGTTGCATGGACAGATCAAAAAGATCGATGACTTGGACCTAGGCGGGATCGGGGGGATCATTGGGCCGACAGACAAATCCCAAAGATTATCTGAGCTGGATTTTTTGACTATGCTGAAAAAACTGCTGCTCCAACACCCCGATTTGCTCTTGTTGCACCAAGGACCTGATGTTCCGACCGGAGCATTGGCTGGTCACGCTGGTATCCGTGCCACAATAGAAAGCTCCGCACCAAGCATCATTTTTTGTGGGCATGAGCATTGGGATCGTCCCCTGGCCCAGTTAAAAAACGGTAGCGCGGTGCTGAATTTAGATGGACGGGTAGTTTTGTTGATTGGGGCGTAGGTGGGGCGTATCTTTATAGAATAAATTAGGTGCCTAATAGTTTATTGAGGTCAATATTTGGAAAATTCAGAAGCATGTACTGGGGGAAATTAGTATTGACTCTTTTTTCATCAATGGAATGAATTCTTGTCGGATTCGCGTCTTTTAGAAATTCAAGTAGCCCATCTTCAGTCTGGAGTTTTGAAATCCAACTCAAAATTTTAGTATCGATGAACGCAATGATTTTGTCAAAGCGCGCCTTGTCTAGGCCATAAATATCACAATTGCGATTGTCCCTGATTTCTGAATGGTGGCTGTATGGATCAGTATATTCTGACACTTCTCCATAAATCTGATTCACCTTGATTTTGGTTTTGTCATCGGTGTATTTATGGTAAAACAAAGCTGTATGCCCGAATAAGAAGCCCTTTTGAACCCCAGTCTTGGCCAATTGTTTCGCATAAAAATTGGGTAGGATTTCCAAATTCACATGTTCACCAGGTGTGTTGCTTCCACTGGACCAGAACGTAATTTCAAGTTTAAGTTTATCACTTTCAACCACCACTTTTGGCCTGGAACGGGTGTACTTGTAGCCGAATTGCTGATAATGCGCCCCAATTTCATCACAAACCGCCTGAAAGATTTCCTTGCAAGGAGTACTGGTTGGGGGGGTGAGTAGAGTGGGGTTGATTGTCCAAGACATCAAATTAGGGTTGTTTTGTCTTTGCCTTTTCTTGTATTCTAAGCACTTCGGAGAAGTGGCACGTTTGTAGCTGAAGGCAAGCTATGAGTGCCTGACTTCGGAGAAGTCTCACGTTAAATATAGTGTTGGTAAAAAGTATGCATTTATTTGTTTAGACAATGCCTCTTCAAAATACACCTCAAACTGGTACAAACCAATATGATGCAATAACGTGAAACTTCTACGAAGTTACCGGGAACTGGGGCCACCAAGTGCTACAAACGTTAAACTTCTACGAAGTTTTCAGTGTATTCTTTCCTCCAGTTCTTATAGAACTCATTCGGAATAAACTTGGGTTGAACCCATTAGTAATGGTTCAAAAATAAACCTTCCCAGTATTTAAAACGTACTCATGTCAACGTAACGGTCAGCATTATGCTGGAAATCCGCGAAAATCAGCTAAATCAGCGTCATCAGCGTCATCAGCGTGCTAAAAACAGCCTCACACAGCGAGGCAACGTAGTTGCAATTTGGGAAGGTTTATTTGTGGCATGTTACTTAGCATTCCGATCACCTCACTTTCCCACCTCAACAACAGCTCTCATCACCCGCCGAACCTCCCTCCCAGCCAACCAGCGGTGGTACAGCTCTCCGAAAGCAATAGCCACCAGCGCCAACGCAAAAATACTGTTGCGCGACCATTCAAAAACGGACGTGTACATGCCATAAAAAGGCCGGATCAGCAGCACCTCGATGGCGATCAAAAAAACACAGGAGAAAATAAGAAACACTGCGGTGGCGCGGGCATTGCTGCGAATTTGTGGGTAGTGGGTCCGCAGACATTTGCGCAGAAAAAGCATGGCGGCGGGGTCATTGGGCCGCATTTTCAGCAATTCGAGTAGCACATGCTCGGCTTCAGCGTAGCGGCGACTGTGGTAAAGTGAAGCCGCTTTTTTAAACAAACTACGTTGAAAGATGTCCTCGCCACGGTATTCGATGAGGTTGTTTCGGATGCTGATTTCGATCACCGTATCGACCATCAAGAGGTGTTCGGCGTAGGCTCCTGCTTCGAACAAGGCGTTGACATAAGTGGTCAGCATTTCGAAGTATTCGTCAAAATCCAAGTCCTGGATTTCGGCCTCGTGGTCTTCAAAAAAGCGAATGACCTCCTGGTAAGACTGGGGGTCGAGTCCATGAAAAGTGCGGAAAAGCTTGGAGTGGTGGGCTGGCCGAAACATACTGCTTGCTTGCTGCGCGGATGAATGCTTAAATTTCCATCGATTTGAGCAGAAAAACAAGCAAGTAGTACCGCTTGTTTAAAAAAATTGCAACTAAATGCTATTTGCAAGCTTATCTTTGGCCAGAACCCAAGGCACCATGAACGAAAACAACCCATCCCAACTAGCCAAGCAGCCACTTTTCCAATACGACGGCAAGCGTGGCCTTTCGCGCAAAGCCCAGGCTTATTTCCGCATCGTTTTTCACAACCACATCAACCTCAGCGCCATTGCCGATCAAAAGGCCAATATCATGATCAGTGTCAATTCGATCCTGATCAGCGTATTGATCAGTTTTTTGACCTACCGCAATGTGGCCGATACCCAACCCATGATCTTGTTGCCTGTGGTGATTTTTATGGTCACGGGTTTGGCTTCGCTCATTTTTGCGGTGCTCTCGGCCCGGCCCAAAGTGACCATGCTCAACAAAAATGGCCAAGACTTGGGCAGTGCTGGCCGCAACATCGTCTTCTTTGGCAATTTTGTACCCCTCGGCGAGGAGAATTTTGAAGTGGCAATGGACCAACTCTTCCGCGACAGCGGCCTGATGTATGGCAACCTTACCCGCGATTTGTATCACCTGGGCCAGGTCTTGGACAAAAAATACCGCTACCTCACGGCTTCCTACAATATCTTTATGCTGGGCTTTGCGGCCACGGTGATCTGCTTTTTGGTGGCGCTGCTTTGGCCTTGAGGTTTGAGCTTGGGGCCACAGAAAAAAGGATTTGTAAGAATTGGTGTTTTGCCCCGCTTCGCGGGATGGGAACACGGATGAAACAGATTCAACTGATTTTCACTGATTTCCAGCATGACGTTGACCATGATGTTGACAACTTGACCAGATCAGCAATCATAAAAATTGGGAAGGTTTAATTTTGAACCGTTGCTTAGGACTGACGGTCTCAAGAATCTGCATCGAGAACGAAATGATAAGCCTTTAGCATTTTTGCGTCTGAGCCTTGAAGCATCGCTCATACCCAGCTTCGCAAGAAGCACGCTCGCTAATGGAATTTCAACGTTAAAATTGTCATTTCGTCACACGATTGGGCATTGGGGAGAGGGTTTATGCTTCGATCAAACTCAAGCATTCATTCACCAGCGATTTCCCATATAGATCTGAGCTTCGATTATGGTCCCGATCACCTTAAAGCGAAACTGACTTAACAGTACAATTAATGAACACAATTTCCTAGTGGTACGAATTACAAATACCCCCTAGGTTCCAGGCAGGCTATTTGGCTTTGTAGCAAGGCGAGAGGAGGGAAAATAGTAGACTATTTGACCGACGAACAACGAAGCTACGGAGACAAAGAGCCCGTGGAACTTGGGGCAGATTTACAATTTGGACCACTAGTTTTCAAATCAGCATCCAGAATCCCATCTGAAATCGTGTAACCCTGGACTTCAGTCCGAGGACAAAGCCCGCTCCAGAATCTCATCTAAAATCTATCCAGAAGTTGCATCAAATGTCAGGAGAATGGGCACATGGGAAATTGCTGTTCATTCACCAAGAATATAGACAACTATTTTATTCCCAGCCTACTAACCTAACCAGGAATTACTGGCGATACTGTGCCAAGTCCGAACACGGTTTGTACTAAAACCGAACACAATTTTAAAAACAACAATTTAATAAGCATTGATTTTTAGGTAAATAAATCTTTGGCATGGGGTTTGCGCAAAAATGAAGTTGGTGCAAAGAGTTTGCGAAGCGAGTAATTTCCCACTAAAAACAAAAACAAAGCCATGCTAAAGAACTATTTCAAAATCGCTTGGAGAAACCTCAGTAAAAACAAGGGCTATTCAGCCATTAATATTTTGGGTCTTTCCTTTGGAATGACCTGTACGATCCTGATTTCGCTTTGGATCTATGATGAGATCACCTACGATCAATTCCACCAAAACAAGCACCAAATATTCAAGGTTTTTGCCAATAGAACCTTCAATAATCAAACATTTACCGACGAAAACATGGTCCTCCCATTTGCTGCTGCGCTGGAGAAAAACAGTGCTTTGGTAAAAAATGCAGTGGTGACTACTCATCCACAAGACCGGGTGATGATTCATGAAGGCACCAAAATCAAAAAGAATGGCTATCAGGTGAGTGAACATTTTTTTGACATGTTCTCCTGGAAAGCCCTCAATGGCAATCCAAAATCAATTTTTCGAGACCCCAATTCCATTGTGTTGAGCCAATCAACAGCCGAAGCAATTTTTGGAAAAAACGACCCGCTTGACAAAATCATTAGGCTTCCGGGCGACGATATTGATGTAAAAGTCACCGCCGTTGTAGCCGATGTTGTAGAAAACTCAACTATAAAATTTGATTATATCCTGCCGTTTAATTACTCAAACGAAGACACCAAGCGGATGATGTCAAATTGGTACGCTTCCTCTTGGCAGTTATTCGTTGAGGTCAATGACCCTTCCAAGATAAGCCAGCTCGAAAAGCAAATCAACCAGCTTAAATACCAAAACTCGCCCGATGACCAGGCAATCAGCAAATATTTTGCTTTCCCTTTCTTGAAATTACACTTGTACGGCGAATTTAAAGATGGCAAAAACGTTGGGGGCTTGATCGAATATGTGCGCATGTTCAGCATCATCTCCTTGTTTATTTTGCTCATTGCCTGTATCAATTTCATGAATTTATCCACCGCCCGCTCCGAAAAACGAAGCAAAGAAGTTGGCATCCGCAAAGCCGTTGGCTCAAGTAAAATTCAATTGACCTTCCAGTTTTTTAGTGAATCTATTCTTATTGTTTTGATTTCTTTTGTGGCATCTATCGTTTCGGTCCTGCTTTTACTGCCGAAGTTCAATCAATTGGTTGAAAAAACAATTGCGATCAACTTCGCAAATCCGTATTTTTGGCTCCTTGCACTTGTCATCATTTTCGTCACTGGCGTCGTTGCGGGTAGCTACCCATCCCTTTATCTTTCTTCATTCAGCCCAATCAAGGTTTTGAAGGGAACATTCAAAATGGGCAAAAATGCCACCTTGCCCCGTAAAGCATTGGTGGTAGGCCAATTTGCCATTTCAATTATTTTGATTTCGGCTACCATCGTTGTTTACTTACAAATTGACCATATCAAAAATAGAAGAATGGGGTATGAGTCAGAACGCTTGATCATGGTCGAATCTTCAAGCGATATTCAGAAAAATTATGAGACCTTGAGAGGCGAATTATTGAAAACAAGTGCAGTAGAAAGTATCAATCGGAGTTTTTCACCCATTACCGAAGTTTGGTGGAGAAGCCCGGTACCAGACTGGAAGGGCAAGCCCGAAAATGCCGATTTTTTGGTAAGTATGATGTCCGTAGATGTGGATTTTACCAAAACAATGGGTATAAAAATGATTGAAGGCAAAGATTTCAATGGCTTACCTTCCGACTCCTCAGCGGTTATCATCAATCAATCGGCAGTGAACACATTGGGCTTGGAAAACCCAATCGGTACCGTGTTCCGTATGGAAAACCAAGAACGAATCGTAATTGGGGTGATGGAGGATTTGATCATGGATTCACCGTTCAAAACCATTGATCCCCTGTTTGTTTATTTCGACCGTGGCAACATCAATACCATCAATATCCGGTTAAAAGATTCGAAACCCACCGAGCAATCATTGGCAGCAATTGAAAGTGTTTTTAAAAGATTCAATCCCGAATATCCTTTTACGTTTCAGTTTGTCGATGAAGAATACGCAAAAAAATACGGCGCTGAACAGCTAATCGGCAAGCTAGCGATGATCTTTTCGATGCTCGCCATTTTCATTTCTTGTCTTGGTCTTTTCGGTTTAGCTAGTTTCATCGCTGAACAACGCACCAAAGAAATCGGAATTCGCAAAGTTTTAGGGGCATCAGTGGCCAATCTTTGGCAAATGCTTTCCAAAGATTTTGTGGTTTTGGTCCTGATTTCATGCCTCATCGCAGCGCCAATGGCTTATTATTTCATGAACAATTGGCTGCAAAAATATACGTTCCGGACCGAAATCTCTTGGTGGATATTTGTTGCAGCTGGTGGCGGCGCTTTGATCATTACTTTACTCACCGTCAGTTACCAAGCCATCAAGGCTGCTTTGCTGAACCCGGTAAAGAGTTTGAAAACCGAATAATCGGAAAATAAAAAGCCGGAAAACAGATTTTCTTGCACTGTTTTCCGGCTCCGGTTAAAGCACTTTAAAAATTATAGTTAAACTTAAGACGGTCCAATCTCGCCCCTCTTTCGCTACGTTTTTCCGTCGTTGCTGGGGCTAAAACCAAGGTATCGCTAACGACCGCTCTTCAAAAAACAGGCTTGAAGGGTCAAAAACTGCCTGCTTTTTTGTAAAAGTATATCAGATGGGAGCCCCCTCTTTTCAACCCTTCAACTTTTCAACATTTCAACTTTTTTCTCCTACCTTCGCGTTAAATAAAATTTAATACGCATCATTTTGATACTGCCCGTTTTCTCTCTGTCGTTAGCATTGCCTAAAGTGCTTTGTAATTGGTCCGCAAGTGCTTCGGCCACTAAACCTCTTGTCATGAGAACTACCATTCCCTCTGCATTGGTATCTTTGCTTTTATTGTGTGTCAGTTGCATGTCGGCACAAACCCCTCCGAGCGAACGCGAAGAGAAGATGGCCTACGTCCAAAAATATTGCATCATTGCCGTAAAAGAAATGGAGCGTACGGGCATCCCTGCCAGTATCAAACTGGGCCAGGGTGTACTCGAATCGCGTTGGGGCACGAGCGACCTGGCGCGTTTGGCCAACAACCATTTTGGCATCAAGTGTGGCTCCGATTGGCAAAACGATGGCTATTACAAGGTAGACGACGATCTGAACGACAAAGGCGAGCTGATCAAGTCCTGCTTTCGGGTGTATGAAGTGGCAGAAAACTGTTACCGCGACCATTCGGAGTTTTTGATGAATCCGAAAAAAGTAGAGCGTTACGGGCCCTTGTTCAAATTGCAAGCTACCGATTACGAAGGCTGGGCGCATGGCTTGAAAAAAGGTGGCTATGCCACCGATCCCAGCTACGCGAACAAGCTCATCCGTGTAATCGAAGACCTGGAATTGCACCAGTACGACCAGATCAGCTCTGAGCAACTGATCACCATGATCGGCACTTTACCTACCGTGTTGACGCCCGAAACCAGCGAAAAACCAAAGCCCATTTTGGTTCTCAACAACATCCAATCCTACAACGATGTCAAATTTGTGGTGGCCAATCAGAACCAAACCATGCGGGATATTGCCAGTAAAAACTTCGTCTCGCTAAAAGGCGTCGTAAAATACAACGAGCACCTCAGTGGCTTGGACAATCCCCTGAAGGCGGGCACACGGGTATTTTTACAGCACAAACCCAAAAGTTACCGTGGGCGTGAAAACACCCATAAAGTGCGCAAAAACGAGCGCATGATCGACATTTCGGTCTTGTACGCCATTCGCCTGGACAAATTGTACCAACGCAACCGCATGACTCCAGGCCAGGAACCCGCAGAAGGGGCAGTGGTCAAAATCAGGGGTGGAATGGCGGATCGAGCGCCAAAACTGCGCAGCTACACCCCCGACAACCAGCCGCAAGTGTTGCCTACTGTGCCGAATAGCCAGCAAAATCGCCCAGCAGCCCAAAATCCTACACCTGGAGAAAAGCCAGCAGAAAGAACAACCAGCACCACGCCTGTAAGCCCCAGCACCACGCCTGCTTTATCTACGGTTCCACCCAATACCAGCAAGCCAACCAGCCCGCGCCCAGAGGAGCAAAAACCTGCTCAACAACCCAACCCTACGACGATTCCTAATCGAGTGTTGGGACTAGAGAATGGTCCCAAAGCCAGCAGCGACCCTTTTGGCAACAAGGAAACAAAACCAGCCAATAGCAGCACCGCAGCAAATCCTTCCTCCGCAGTGAGCGAAAACAGTGTTCCAGTAACTGCGCCGATGTTTCACCTGGTTGCCGAAGGGGATACCCTGGAAACCTTGGCACAAAAGTTCAAAACCAGTGCCGAACTCTTGAAAAAAATCAACAACCTGGGCGGAGATGCCTTGAAGGTGGGAAGTAAGATTCGGGTGAAGTGAGGTTGTTTTGAGTTGAGAAGTTGAGGAGTTGAGAAGAGAGACTTCGGCGAATTTTGCTGTTTTATCGTACCTTTAGGCTTACCTTTTACCCGAAAAAACAGCCAGTAGTATGTCACGTTTTCTGTCCTGCCTGGCCTTGATGGCCACACTTTGGCATTGTTCGAATGCCCAAGACCTCGTAATTTTTGTCAACGTTTCGGTCATTCCGATGAACGACGAGCGCATTTTACCCGATCAAACCGTCGTGGTAAAAGACGGGCGCATTTGGAAAATGGGGCCTGCTCAACAGCTCAAAGCACCCAAAAAAGCCCAAATCATCGACGGCAAGGGAAAGTTTTTAGTGCCAGGTCTTACTGAAATGCACGCCCATATTCCAACGCCGGATGGCCCCGACGACAGCCAGGTACGCAACACCCTGTTTTTGTACCTCTCGCAAGGTGTGACCACAATCCGGGGCATGTTGGGCGACCCCTATCATTTGGCCCTCAAAAAACAAGTGGCCTTGGGCAGCATGTTAGGGCCCAGGATTTTCACGTCCAGCCCCTCGCTCAATGGCAATACCATCAAAACACCTGAAGAAGCCCACGAAAAAGTGAGCAAATACAAAAAGGATGGCTACGACTTCTTAAAAATTCACCCCGGAGTGCTGCGCTCGGTTTTCGATGAGGTGGTCAAAACTGGCCGCGAAGTGGGCATCGGGTTTTCGGGCCATGTACCAGTGGATGTGGGCATCAGCCATGCCTTGGTTTCAAAATACGGCACCATTGACCACTTAGATGCATACTTGGATGGCTTGGTTAGCGATTCCTTGCGCAAAGCCATGCCCGATCCTGGCTTTTTTGGCTACAATTATGTGCCTTACGCTGATCCAAAAGGCATTGCTGCCCTGGCCCAACGCACCAAATTACAAGGTGTAGGCATTGTGCCGACCCAAAGCCTGTTTACCCGATGGTTTTCGCCACAAGACGCTGGCGCCCTGGCCAACGAGCCCGAAATGCAGTACATGCCCGCCAAAGTCCGCTACCAATGGCGCCAAAGCAAACAGAACCTGACCAGCAACCCGGCTTACAATGAAGCCCAATGGCAAAAAATGATTACCCTGCGGCAACAACTGTTGAGGGCCCTTTACCAGGCTGGAGTCCCCATTTTGTTGGGCTCCGATGCACCACAGGTTTTTAATGTACCCGGCTTTTCACTGCACCACGAAACGGCGTCAATGAAAGAGGCCGGCCTCAGCAATTTTGCCATTTTGCAAAGTGGCACCGCTAATCCAGCACAGTTTTTCCAGCAAAGCCAGGATTTTGGCAGCATTGGCATTGGCAAAAGCGCGGACCTGATCCTGTTAGACGGCAATCCATTAGAAAACCTGCAAAACCTGTGGAAACAAAGTGGAGTGATGCTGCGTGGAAAATGGCTCGACAAGGCCTATATCGCTGCCGAGTTGCGCAAAATCGCCCAGTGAATATTCTCCAATTGAAGCCCCCTCTTCTCAACCCCTCAACTTAATGGTGCGGCCTTTCAATCACCTGAGTTTTTTCGCTGCGGTGAATCACTGGTGCTCCCAGTATTTTGAGCACCACAGTGACTAGGATAAAAAGCACCACAAAAAAAAGCAACTGTTGCATCGGCGAACGCCTGGCAGGAGAGGGTGCAGGTGGCGGTGTTTGGTTTCGTGCCATGAGCTTTTTTGTATCGAAGTTATGTAAAATTTGATGACTTGAAGCTTCGGAAGGCTGGATTTTAGCGCCAAATACCTGGCTGCTGGTGCACACGGGTTAATTTTTTTGACCACTCCCTAATTGTAACACCCCACTCCAAGCCCACAAGTACCGTTGCCTAATCAAGCAGCAAGCGCCAAGTTTTTACAACTTATCTTTGTGATGTAGTTTTCTCATAGTATGTTGTCAGTTCCCTCAGCAGAACAAGTTTTGCTGAGGGAATCTTTTTTTGACTGAAATGATAACGATGTAAACTTTTAGGGGCTTCTTCAGCCTCATCCCGTAAATGAAACAAAAATCAAAACTTTTCTGTGGCCTTTAATTTCTTCAGCGCACTTAATCCACCAACTCCATCATCACCCCCAGCAATGCCTTGGCTGCCTTCAAACTCGGTACGCCATCCTTCACCAGCATAAAATGTTGGGGAGTTTGCTTGAAAGCCAGACCGTGCTCCTTGCCCTTGGTGCCTACAAAAGTCAATAGTTTTTGGAAAACCGGACTTTCAAAAAAGGGCGACTGGGGATTTTCTACGAAATAACAGCGCAGTTTTTCGCCTTTTAGGATTACGCGCTCAAAACCCAGGCGCTTGCAAATCCAACGCAGGCGCAAGCCTTCGTACAGTTCCTTGACTTGCTTGGGAACTTTGCCAAAACGGTCTTGCAGGTTGCTGTTGAAAGTATTGATTTGGTCCTCGGTTTCCAAGCGGTCCAGCTCAGTGTAGAGGTTGAGGCGCTCGGAGATATTCTCGACGTAGGTTTCGGGGATCAGCATTTCCACGTCAGTATCGATGTTGACATCGCGCACATAATCGCGGTTTTTGGCCAGTTCTTCTTTGAAAACCTCCTTGAAATCGGTCTCTTTCAATTCGATGATCGCTTCCTCCAAGATGCGCTGGTAGGTTTCGTAGCCCACATCCACAATAAACCCACTTTGCTCGCCCCCCAACAGGTTGCCCGCCCCCCGGATATCGAGGTCGCGCATGGCAATCTGGAAACCACTGCCCAGATCCGAAAACTCTTCGATGGTTTTCAGGCGCTTCCTGGCGTCGGTGGTGAGGGCCGACAAGGGCGGCGCAAACAAGTAGCAATAAGCCTTTTTATTGGAACGCCCCACCCGGCCCCGCAGCTGGTGCAAGTCGCTCAGGCCAAACATGTGGGCATTGTTGATGATCATCGTGTTGGCATTGGGGATGTCGAGCCCCGTTTCCACAATATTGGTACACATGAGCACATCAAACTGGCGGTCGTTGAAGTCGATCAGGGTTTTTTCCAGCTTGTCGGCCTCCAATTGGCCATGCGCAATGGCAATTTCTACGTCTGGGCACAACTTGCGCACCACCTCGATGTTCGCTCCAATGTCTTGAATCCTGTTGTGCACAAAAAACACTTGCCCGCCTCGATTGACTTCCTGGTAAATGGCCTCTTTGATCAAATCCTGGTTGAACATCCGCACTTCGGTATGGATGGGCTGGCGATCAACGGGCGGGGTGCGGATCACCGATAAGTCGCGGGCGGCCATCAGCGAAAACTGGAGGGTGCGCGGGATCGGGGTAGCTGTGAGGGTCAGGGTATCGACATTGACCTTGATGCTGCGCAATTTTTCCTTGGCCGCTACGCCAAATTTTTGCTCTTCGTCGATGATCAGCAAACCCAGGTCTTTGAACTTGGTTTCGGCGCTCAACAAGGCGTGGGTACCTATAATGATGTCAAGTTTGCCCTCGGCCAGGCGTTTGAGGGTTTCCTTGCGCTGGGCGGCTGATTTGAAGCGGTTCAGGTAGTCGATGTCTACCGAAAATTCGCCCAAACGCTCGCGGAAAGTACGGGCGTGCTGCAAGGCCAGCAGGGTCGTGGGCACCAAAATGGCCACTTGTTTGCCGTCCAGAACCGCCTTGAAAGCGGCCCGGATCGCCACCTCGGTTTTGCCAAAACCCACGTCGCCACAGATCAGGCGGTCCATGGGGTAAGGCTTGAGCATGTCCTCTTTTACGTCGATAGTAGCCTGGGCCTGGTCGGGCGTGTCGATGTGGATGAAGGAAGCCTCCAGCTCGGTTTGCATGTAATTGTCGGGGGCAAAAGCGAAACCCGGCGAGGCTTTGCGTTGGGCATAGAGCTTGATCAGCTCCGCAGCGATGTCCTTGACCCGTTTTTTGGTGCGGTTTTTCAGGTTTTTCCAGGCATCCGAGCCGAGTTTGCTCAATTGGGGTACTTCGCCATCTTTGCCTACGTAACGGGCGATTTTGTGCAACGAGTTGATGCCCACGTACAGCAAGTCCTTGTTTTTGTAAATCAGGCGCACGCATTCCTGGGTTTGCCCATTCACATTCAAAGATTGCAAGCCCGAAAACTGACCCACCCCGTAGTCGATATGGGTCACGTAATCGCCAGTTTGCAGGTCGCGCAACATGCGCATGCTCAGGGCCTGTTCCTGGCTATAGCCCTGCCGCAAACGGTAGCGGTAGTAACGCTCAAAAATCTGATGATCAGTGTAGCAGACTAGTTTTAACTCCGGGTCGACAAAACCCTCATGCAGGCCGGTTACCAAGGGATAAAAGGCCACATTGGCCTTCAAATCTTCAAAAATGGCGTAAAAACGCTCGACTTGCTTGGGGTTGTCGGTAAAAATATAGTTGGTAAAGCCTTGTTCAGCATTGAACTTCAAGTTTTCGATCAGGCGGTTGAAGTCGCGCCCAAAACTGGGTTGGGCCTGGGCCGAAAATTGAAAGGTGTCTTGAACCTTCTGGGCCCTAAGCGAAGGATTGAGCAGCAGCAGGGCCTTGTTTTCGAGTTGCGCGAAGGTGGTTTCGTAGTCCACAAAAGCACCTTCACGTAGGATATCCGCCTCCGGGCTTTTGTCTTGTGAACTGAGCTTGGTGCTGAATTCGTCCAACTTATCCCTGCACTTTTTGAAGCTCGCCTCCATGCTGTCCCAGGCCGCGAACCATACACAGGTGTCTTCTTTTAAAATCTCAAAAAGGCCTAATTTTTCGCCACTTTCGTAGTGCGAATTGATATTGGGAACGATCGAAACGTGTTCGATGTTTTTGACTGAAAGTTGGGTCAACGGGTTGAAAGTACGGATGCTCTCCACCTCATCATCAAACAATTCGACGCGGTACGGATAATCGTTGCCATAAGAAAAAATGTCGATGATGCCTCCGCGCAGCGAGTACTGGCCGGGTTCATACACAAAATCCACCCTGGCAAAACCAAAATCGTTTAGCATGTTGAGGTAAAAATCGAGCTCAAATTTTTCGCTTTTTTTGAACTCGATGCGGCTTTTGCTCAAAACCCTGGGGTCCACCACTTTTTCAAACAGGGCTTCCGGGTAGGTGACAATGATTTGGCCTTTTTTGGCGCGGCTCAGGGCGTCGATCACTTCGGTACGCTCCAAAACCTGGGTGGGATTGAGCGCGCCAAAATTGAGTGGTTGTTTGAAAGAGTCTGGAAAAAAATGCAAAGCTTTTGAACCGATCAGGTTGTTCAAATCGTTTTGCCAATAAGCTGCCTCTTCTTTGTTGACCGCCACGAGCACCTGGTCAACCGGATGAGCTGCAAAAATGCCCTGCGTTACAAAAGAAACTTGCGAGCCCAGCAGGCCATTCACTGCGATGCGGGGGGCCGCGAGCACTTGCAACTGGTTGCTAAGGCGCTGCACACGGGAGTCCTGGCGGTAGGCAGCAAGAATTAGTTCGAGGTTTTTCACAGACATATTTGAGGCGCGAAGGTAAGGGATTCCTTGCTCGAAAAGCTGTTCTGAAACCAGAAAAGCATACCTTTGGTTGAACGAAAGGTTTGCAAAGACTAAAAAATCGCTGTTTAATCCACCACACATGAAAACCACACTCTTTTTCATCACCTTTTTGGCACTCACGGCTTGCATCCAGGCCCAAAGTGTCAGCAAGCAAGTCATCAACCAGTCGGTGGCTGATTTCAAAAAGACCATCAGCAACAAAAAGGTACAATTGATCGACGTGCGCCGCCCCGATGAATTTGCGGAAGGAGCCATCGCCGGGGCCAGCAACCTCAACGTGCAGGACGATAGCTTCAAAACCCTGGCCGCCCAATTGGATCGGAAAAAACCAGTGGCGGTGTATTGTCGATCAGGCGTTCGTGGCACCAAAGCCTCCAATATTTTGGCTGAAATGGGCTTTAAAAAAATCTACCACCTCGAAGGAGGGTACCTGGCCTGGACCAAGTAGGATATTAACGTGGGTTCTTTTCCGTTGGGTTTATTTTTTTACATACGACAGACAACATACGATATACGACATACGATTTGGGGGGCTCGCTCGGAAGACTTGTCGTGTTCATGGGTTTTCGTTTGTACGATTGGGATTTTTTAATTTGAAATTGATTAATTCCAGCCTTTAGCAACCGTTTTAGAACCTCTGGGAAGACAGGCGGCTCTTGTGAAAATTCCTCCTGACGAAGACTGATGCAGCACACAGGACTTGCCTTTGCAAAAATCCACCATGCGAGCCCTTTAAATCATATGTCGTATATTGTCTGTCGTCTATCGTATGTAAATTCGCCCAAGACTTCAAACCACCACTTTCAATGCTAATCACCCGCCCAAGCATCACGGAAACCTTCAGCACTGAGTTGAGCCGCCTCAACCCTGCACAACGCAGCGCTGTGGACCAAATCGAAGGGCCCGTGATGGTGGTGGCCGGGCCGGGCACGGGCAAAACCCATATCCTGGCGGCTCGCATCGGCAAAATCTTGATCGAAACCGATACCCAGGCCCAAAATATCCTCTGCCTCACCTTCACCGACGCCGGGGTGACGGCCATGCGCGAGCGGCTGCTGCAACTCATCGGCCCCGACGCGCACCGGGTACATATTTTTACTTTCCATTCTTTTTGCAACAAAGTCATCCAGGACAACCTGGAGCGTTTTGGCCGCCAAGACATGGAACCCCTGAGCGACTTGGAAAAGGTCGATCTGGTCCGCAGCATCCTCGACCCCCTGGATGTGGAGCACCCGCTCAAGTCCAATGCCAACGATCCTTATTTTTACGAATCCCACCTGCAAGACCTTTTCAGCCGCATGCAAATGGAGGATTGGGAGGCTGATTTTGTGATCCAAAAAGCAGATGAGTACTTGGCGGACTTGCCCAATCGCCCCAGTTTCATCTACCAGCGCAAGCAAGGTGAGGCCCAAAAAGGCGACCTCAAAGTGGCCAAAATCCAGGAAGAGCAAGTGCGAATGGGCAAATTGAAAGCAGCTGCTGCTCTTTTCCCCCATTACGAAAATGCCAAAAAAACCGCCCGCCGCTACGATTACAACGACATGATCCGCTGGGTACTGCGGGCTTTTGAAGCCGACGAATGGCTGCTGCGTAGCTACCAGGAGCAATACCTTTACGTCTTGGTCGATGAATACCAGGACACCAACGGGGCACAAAACGAAATCTTGCTGCAACTGATCAGCTATTGGAGCGCCCCCAACGTGTTCATTGTGGGCGACGACGACCAGTCGATTTACGAATTTCAAGGGGCCCGGCTCAAGAACCTGAGCGATTTTTTTGAAAAATACCAAGCTAACCTCCACACTGTGGTGTTGAGTGAAAATTACCGCTCGGTGCAGCCTTTTTTGGATGCTGCTTCGGCGCTGATCGGGCGCAACGAGCTGCGGGTCGTACAACACTTCAAAACCCTGAAACTAGACAAAATCCTGCACGGCCAAAGCCAGGGTGCCGAGCCCCAGGTGCTGGAGTACGCCAATCGCCTGGCCGAGGAAGCCAACCTTTTGTCACAAATCAAGGACTTGCACGAGGCAGGCATGAAATGGTCGGACATGGCCATCATTTACGCCCAGCACCGCCAAGTGCGCAACCTGATCAATCTGCTCGAAAAAGAAGGCATTGCTTACCAAACCCGGCGCAACATCAATGTCCTGGACCAACCTATCTTGCGGCGGGTGCTCGACTTGCTCAATTACTTGCTGCTCGAAAGCCGCGAGCCGCACCGGGGTGAGCAGCGTTTGTTCCAGATTTTGCACGCGGCTTATTTGCAGATTCCGGCTTCCGATTTGGCCAAGGTCAGCGTTTACCAAGCGGGTTTTTCGAGTGACAAAAGGCCCTTTTGGCGTTTTTTGCTCAATGACTTGCCACTTTTGCAGGAATTGGGCTTGATTGCCGCCGAAAAACTGCACCAATTCGGTCGCCTGATCGAAGAACTGATCCCCGATGCTGTGAACTTGCCCTTGCCCGCATTGTTGGAAAAAACCCTGAACCGCAGCGGCCTCCTGCAAGCGGTTTTGGCCGAAAAAAGCCCGGCCCAACCCGTACAGCAACTCTACACTTTCTTTCAGTTTGTACAGGACGAAACCCTGCGCCGCCCTCAGCTGACTTTGGCGGATTTTCTGCACCGCCTCCAGCGCATGGACGAGAACTACCTGCCCCTCGAATTGTCGCCCATCAATGCCGAAATTGATGGTGTGAACTTGCTCACGGCGCACTCGGCGAAGGGGCTGGAGTTTCAGGCGGTGTTCATGGTGGATGCCGTGAAGGATTTCTGGGAAGGGACCCGAAGTGGCGGCAGCTACCGTTTTTCGTTCCCCGACACCCTCACTTTTTCGGGCGAAGAGGACGCTACGGAGGCCCGCCGCCGCCTGTTTTATGTGGCCATGACCCGCGCCAAAACCCACTTGCACATCAGTTATGCCCGCCAGGACCACAGTGGCAAAGCCCTGCAACGCAGCCTTTTTGTGGACGAATTGCTGGAAAACACCTCCCTCGAAGTACAAGCCCAAGCCGTGGACGCCCAAACCCTGGGCAAAGCCCAATGGCTGCAACTCGAATTGCAACAAAAACCGAGCATCCCCGCCCAAGAGCCAGCACTGGTGCGGGCCTTGCTGCGCGACTACCGGATGAGTGTGTCCTCGCTCAATACTTTTTTGAATTGCCCTTTGAGTTTTTACTATGAATACGTGTTGCGGGTGCCCAGTCAACACAACGACGCTACGGCTTACGGTACAGCGGTACACAATGCCCTGCAACGCTTGTTTGGCAAAATGCTGCTTTCGCCAGAGCGCTATTTCCCCAGCGAGCAGGAGTTTTTGAATATTTTTGAGCAAGAACTAGGCAGACAGCGCACCCAACTCAGCCCCGCCGCATACGCCCAGCGCCTGGAGTTGGGCAAACGCCAACTCAGTCGTTACTACCAATACTACCTGGGCCGCTGGCACAAGCGGGTGCGGGTGGAATACACCATCCGCCAAGTGGAAGTGAACGGGGTGCCCGTGACCGGAACCATCGACAAACTGGAGTTTTACGACCAATTGCGGGTGGGCATTGTCGATTACAAAACGGGCAGCCACGATGGCTCAAAATTGAAGCCACCTAGCGAAAAGAATCCTCACGGCGGAGTGTATTGGCGGCAATTGCTATTTTACAAGGTGCTTTACGAGGCTTTTGACCGCAGTTCGCGCAGCGTATCCAAGGGTGAAATCGCTTATTTGGACCCCAATGTCGATGGCAAGTTTCCGGAGGTAGAACTCAGCTTCAATCCCAGCGATGTAGCCTTGATGAAAAACTTAATCAGCGAAACCTACCAAAAAATCCAGGCCCACGACTTTTACGAAGGTTGTGGCAAACCCACCTGCGCCTGGTGCAATTTTGTAAAACGTGAAATCAATGTGAATAAAGTGGAGCGAGTAATGGAGAATGAAATGGATGAGTGAAATTCGAAATAGACCGCTAAGGTCCTATTCACCCCAAAAAAAGCCTTGTAAAAACATCAGGCCAAGCATTAACAAGTGTAGGATTTGCCAATGCAAAATGTAATAAAACAAGGGCACTTTGCAATATGCGCTGATCGCACTGATGAATCGATTTTCATGTCCACCAACCAACGTGTTAGCAATAAAGTAGCCCCCAAAGTGAGCGCATGTTTAAATTTTTTTGTTTGCCGTAAAACGGCCCAATTTCGACAACTCCTCGTTAGGAAAATGCCCATTATGCGCTGCACTACCCCGCTTTTCCTGTAACCCTTCAAAAAGGAGTTAGTCAAAGTTTGCCTATTTTTCCGACAAACCTCTAATATTTAAGCAAGCTCTAAAGGAGCGTAAAAAAACAAGGTAGACGGATTCGGGGTTAGTGAAGAAAGATAAAACCTGTTAAGCAATTGACTGGAAGGATTTGTGTTCTTTTTTTGCTAAACCTCAAAAGCAAATGTGTCCATTTTATTCTAGCTCAAATACTTGCTGTAAGCTCATCCGATATTTTTTTGTCATGGCAAGATTTTTTGATTATTTTGCCAAAGGTATGAACTCGGGAGCTGGCACAGAGCTACCGAAAGTTTAGTTCAAAAGCGGTTTGGCAATAGTAGGGTTGACAGTTGTAAACTCAATATTTGTAATTCTATTGGCATTTGTACAAATGTTGGCCTGATGTCTTTTAAACATCTCACCATCGCCAATACGTAGCCGTCGTATTCTATTTTAGGACGCCCCTACAAACAACAACGACATAACATTGGAAACATACATTGCTAAACTCAAACACATTCTTCCGACATTTATAACTGTAACATTTGGGACAGTGTTCGGACTTGGATTTATTAGATGGCTTTTTAGCTTAAAATTATCAATTATTGACTTCAATGAAGAAGTTTGGATTTTTTGGCTTCCTCTAATTATTCCTTGGATACCAATTATACGTTGGTTAAGACCACGTTTTAGAATCCTTATTTTTAAAGACAAAAACAATGGAAGGTCTAGTGTTCAAATCATTGCTTGGTTTACCATAGCTGCAATGTTATCTTTCTCACAAGCATACTTAGCAACGGCAACCGGAAAACTTCAAAAGCTATCGACTATTAAGGACATAGCAAAAGTAGAAAAATCTCGTTACTATGAATTAACAAATTTTTCTTTGGCAAATTATTACGCAGGCACTTACACAGACTTTAGAAAAAGTGGAAAATATAACCAATACTTCAATTTCGAGATTTTTTTCGTTACCCCTATTCTTAAAGATACTGCTGAAAGAATTAATGACATTCCAAAATATTGGTGTGGTGTAAAATTTAAAGAACAAATTAGCAATAAAATCAGTAGTGATGAAAAGAAGAAAAAGTATCAAGTGTTTTATGCTGAATGCATTGAAAAAATGAATAAGTATGAATTTTCTTCATTAGACCATTTTGAAAGAAGTCCAACATCGGACGATCAACAAAATTATCTAAAAGCAATAGAAGCAAGGACTAAACTAAAAGCAGACAATAGTTTTATTGTTTTAGAACCAATCATAGAAAAATATGAAGACAGAAATGGAAATAATTTGACTTGGGTATTCCGTTCATTTGGTATTGGACTTAGCTTTTTATTGTTTGCCTTAATCTCGCCAGGTTACAGCGAAACGGAACGAAGAAGATTTTTATCAGACAAGAAACCAAAGCAGGACTACTTAGTAAATATTGTCTATGTACCCAAAGCTGCACCCAAAAAAGGGAGCGTAAAAAAATAAGGTGAATAGTTTTGGGTTTAGTGAAAAAAGAAAAGCAACTGACTGGAAGGAAGTTGTGTTCTTTTTTTTGCGAAACCTCAAAAACAAAGATGTCCATCTTATTTTAGCTCAAATACAAAGAGTAGAAAGTTGATTGAAATTTCATAACTTTGACATGGGTTCTGAGTTTGAGAAATTCATTTATTGATCTATTCTTATCCGACTCGTGATCTATACGGTAGGCTATTTGGCATCGTAGCAGGGCACAAGGTGGGAAAATATTGGACTATTTGACCAACGACCAACGCAGTTCGGAGACAAAGAGCCTGCGAAACTTGGGGCGTAATTAAAATTTGTACTACTAGGCATTGCGGTCTCAATCAGAATGGTCTATTTTTTCGTTCTCCTCACAATTAGAACCATTAAAATTTAGGAAAACTCTAACACACGAAATGGCTATTGTGAAAAATAAATGTAGGGTGCTTGCAGTTTTACCAAAAATAACTTGCCAAAAACCAAAAAGTATGCAACAAGCTCGACCCACCTGGATGCAAGCCTATGCAAAATCGCATCCCTGGCTGTGGACCATGACCAGAACCAGCTTTTTGCTTTTTTTATTTGTAGTGGCCTTGGGTTGCGAAATCCTGCGCGACCTGACAACCGATCGCCCGCCCAGTACACCGAATGGAACAAGTACCCCTCCCGACAACAGCGGCTATGGCCCTGTACCTCCCAGTAATTCATCTATGAGCGCCGCCGAGCGCCAATTGCGGGGTGACATTATTGGCTTCGCAAAACAACACATCGGTACACGGTACCAATCGGCGGGTAAAACACCAGAAACGGGCTTCGATTGCTCGGGCTTTACTTCATATGTGCTCAACAACTACAAAATCAAAATCTCGCCCAGTTCACGTGACCAAGCACTGCAAGGGCGCAATGTGGACATCAACAAAGTAAAACCTGGTGACCTGGTTTTTTACCGTCGCAGCGCTGCGGACCCCATTTTTCACGTATCAATGGTGGTAGAAAACACGGGGGCGGCCATTCGGGTGGTACACAGCACTTCCTCACGTGGGGTGATTATTGATGATATTTTAGCCAGTAAGTATTGGAAGCCATACATTGATTCGGCGCGGGATGTGGTGTCGAGGCGCTAGTGTTTGGCTCGTTTTGAGGCATAAGGTACTGTTTCATCCAGTAAAATCGCCTCGCCTAAAATTTCCAAAAATAGGTTTTCATCAATGTCTTTGGGGCTATAGTAACTCAGTCCAGCTACTTGTTTGCGCCCATTGAATTGCAGGGCTCCTCGCTCATTCGACAACTCACTGGCGCGCAGGAATACCAATTCTACGGCTCCATTTTTCAGGGGATTGAGGTAACAGATCCAACTTTTTTGGTAGTAAAAAGGAATTTTGTAACGGAGCTTCGTCACCATGTTGGGGTGGCTCATCAGCAGTTCATGCAGATGGGTCAGGATGGCTTTTTGGCCATCGTCTTCCCGGTTTTCGATGAAATCCCAAACGGCTTGCATGAACTTTTTTGAAACAAGGTAAATGGTTTTTCAAGATTTGTCAAGTTCAAAAGCTGCTTTGGCTACCTGAGTAGTATGTTTTATCTTTGGCCCTTCAAAAAAAAGCAGCAAAGTGGAAAATTGGCTCATTCGCACAGAATTATTGGTTGGTCCGGATTGTATTGACAGGCTGCGTCAGGCCAATGTGTTGGTTGTTGGCCTGGGTGGGGTGGGCAGTTTTGCCGCCGAATTCCTGGTGCGGGCGGGCATTGGCACGATGACCATCGTGGACGGTGATGTAGTGGACGTGAGCAACAAAAACCGCCAGTTGCCCGCCTTGAGTTCTACCGTTGGCCAATCAAAAGCTGAAATTTTGGCCGAGCGTTTCCTGGACATCAACCCGGAGCTGAAGCTGACGGTGATCCAGGAGTTTCAACGCCCCGAGTTCATGGCCGAGTTGGTAAGAGGGGGCTTTGATTGGGTGATGGATTGCATCGACAGTTTTCAACCCAAAATCAATCTGCTCACCCATTGCTTAGATGCCGAAGTGCGCTTGATCAGCTCAATGGGTGCTGGCGGGCGCATCGACCCCAGCAAAGTGCAGATCACCGAGGATATTTTTAAATCATACAACTGCCCCTTTGCCCAACAAGTACGCAAGTTTTTGCGCAGGCGAAAGGTCGTGAAAGGCTTCCCCGCAGTTTTTTCCAATGAGCTGGTTTTACCCAACTCCATGCAATTGACCGAAGGAAGCCAGTACAAAAAATCGTATTACGGCACCATTTCTTACCTGCCCGCGCAGTTTGGCTTGTACATGGCCAGTTATGTGATTCGGAAGGTGGGGGGATTGATGTGAGGGTTAGTTGAAAAGTTGAAATGTTGAAATGTTGAAGAGAAGCCAACTGCAACCAATATTGAGAGGAAAAGGCTGCTGGCTGACAAAATACTACCTATATATATGCATCTGTTTTGATTTTGAGGGCGTTTATTAACCATTGTTGAATTACAAAGCCAATGTTAGTTCTTGGCTGATTCTTTAAAACGTAATTTCTGCATGTAGCATTTTTTACCCTGTTTTCTAGCTGTCTAAACCTTAACGCTACTACTCGATCCAGCTTAGATGGATAGTTGCACTAAAAACTTATCGTCATGAACAGGGTAATGCTTTTCCTTGGTAGCCTTTTGTTTTTCACTTTTTCCTGTCAAAAAGACAATGAATCCGTCGATGCTGCTCCAGTCATTCCTGCCGATTGCCTGGTCAAAGCTTCGGCCAATAGCGGAGCCATCATCGTGGGTTCTTATATTGTACTGATGAAACCCAATGGCTTGCGCAGCACCAAGTTGAGTGAAGCAGCTTTGGAAAACCGCGCCGAGGACCTGATGTCGGCTTACACCAGCCAGCCAGAACAGGTAGTTGAGCATACGTTTCAAGGCCAAAGTATCCAGGGTTTTGTAGCAGAAATGGATGCCAATACCGCCCGCCGCTTGCAAAATGACCCTGCCATAGAACTGGTCGAACCCGACCGCATCTTGGGACTTTGCGCTTGTGTGGAGGTGTTCAATTCCCGCCAGGTGGTGTGGAATGTGCGCAAAACGGGCTATGGCAATGGCCTGAATTTTAACCGCAAAACAGTATGGATCATCGACTCCGGGGTAGATTATGACCATCCTGACTTATCAGTGGATAAAGAGCGCAGTCGCTCTTTTGTCAGTGATGAAGCTACTGCCGACGATGTGAACGGACACGGCACCCACGTAGCAGGCATCATCGGTGCATTGAACAACAACCTGGGTGTGATAGGCGTAGCTTCTGGTGCCAAAATTGTTGCCCTCAAAGTGCTCAACAAGGAAGGTGAAGGGCGTACCTCCGACATCATCCGCGCAGTGGCCCACGTGGGACTCAATGGGCAGCCCGGCGATGTGGTCAACATGAGTCTGGGCGGTGAAGGCAGTTCTTTTTCTCTGGAACGCGAAATCAAAGCTGCTGCTGATCGTGGCATATTGTTTGCCATCGCAGCAGGCAACGAAGGCGAAGACGCGGCCAAATACGCCCCTGCCAATGTCAACCACATCAACGTTTTCACCGTTTCGGCAGTGGACAGTACCGATACTTTTGCCAAATTTTCCAACTACAACAGCCAGATTGTCGATGTAGCAGCTTACGGCGTTAGGATTACTTCGACTTGGCTGGGGGGGCGTTATGCTACCGCTTCGGGCACCTCGGCGGCGGCTCCTCATGTGGCAGCTTTGTTGTTGATCCGGGGCACGCGTTTCCCGGTGCGGGGTACCGCTTTACAGGACCCCGATGGGATGCCGGATCCGATTGCCAGGCAGTAGAATGATGCTTTGGCGTAGCTGGGCTTGCTGTTTCAGGTGAAAACTTGCACGCTTCAACGTACCTTGTGGGTAAAATTGAACGCAAACCAAAAACCCATCTACCATGCGTCCCAGTATCATCACTTGTTTGCTCTTGTGCTTGCCCATTTTGGGCGCTTGCCAGCGCAAAAGCCAAAAAGTAGTAGGCAAAGAAATCAGCAGCAATTTTCCGAATGTGTGCATTGATAGTTCAGGTGGAGCTTTTTCCACCGGGCCCTGTGAGCCCAGCATCGCCATTTCGCCAGTGGATTCCAATGTGATCGTGGCTGGGGCGATCCTGAATCGGGTTTACTATTCCCACAATGGCGGCCTGACTTGGCAGCGCAAAACCCTGCGTTCGACTTATGGTGTATATGGCGATCCCGTGCTGATTGCCGACCCAAAAGGCCACTTTTACTACGCCCACCTCTCGGACCCCAACAACAAAATGGGGGGCGATGCCAATTGGCTGGACCGCATTGTGATCCAAAAATCGACCGATCGGGGCATGAACTGGAGCAATGGCACTTTTGCGGGGATGCACCACCCCAAAGACCAGGACAAGCACTGGTTGGCCATCGACCCCAGGGACGAATCGATCAGCATGACCTGGACCGAATTTGACAAGTACGACAGCCGCGATGACAAAGACAAGTCCCGCATCCTGTTTTCCCGCTCCACGGATGGGGGGCAAAGCTGGTCGGAAGCCCTGAATTTGTCGCAATTCGAAGGCAATTGCCTGGATGACGACCTCACCACCGAAGGTGCCGTACCCGCCATCGGCCCCAACGGCGAGATTTACGTGGCCTGGGCCTACAACAACAAAATCTACTTGGATCGCTCGCTCGATGGCGGCAAAACCTGGTTGGCGCAAGACCAAGTGGTAGCCGATCAGCCTGGCGGCTGGACTTTTGACATCCCCGGCATTTACCGGGCCAATGGCTTGCCGATCACCGCTACTGACTTGAGCAATGGTCCTAATCAGGGTGCCATTTATGTCAATTGGGCCGATCAGCGCAATGGCAAAAATGATACCGACATCTGGCTGGCCAAATCCAGCGACGGTGGCAAAACCTGGGGCAGTCCAGTACGCGTGAACAACGACGCAGCGGGCAAACACCAGTTTTTCTCTTGGCTGACAGTTGATCCGGTCAGTGGGTATGTGTATGTAGTGTTCTACGATCGCCGCAACCACAGTGATGAGTCAACGGATGTGTACCTGGCTTTTTCGAAGGACGGGGGCAAGACTTTTACCAACACCAAAATCAGCCAATCGCCTTTCAGGCCCAGCAAAGAGGTGTTTTTTGGCGATTACAACCACCTCAGCGTGTACAATGGTCGTATCCGCCCGATCTGGACCCGCTTAGATGGCTCAAAACTCAGCGTTTGGACGGCTTTGATCAAGATTCGTTGAGGGGTTATTCGGGAATCCTGATACAAAAATATCTTTTGAGGCGTTCTAATGACAAATACCCTCAATCACTTCGCCTATGCGTTTGATTCATTACGTTCTGATCGCTTTGAGTATTGGCCTTTGCTCCTGCGGAGCCGACCTAACGGAAATCGAAGATCCCAACTACGATCCGGTTTTTGCCATTCCGCTGGTCAATTCCAACACTAGCATCAAAAAGCTGGTAGAAGGCAGCGAAGACCTCACTTCCGTGATCGTAGGCGGCAATGGCCAATTGCATTTCCTATACCGAGGTGATGTGTTGACGCGCACCAGCGACCAGATTTTTGGGCAACTCACTTCGGCTTTGCCTCCTTTGGTGCCCATTACCAGCAAAAACATGCCTTTGCCCCTGGCTTTGCCCAATGGAGTCAAACTCAAAAAGGTAGAACTCAAGGCGGGTGATTTTTCCTATTACCTGGAAAACCCCAATACCGAGCCGATAAAAGTAAAACTCACCTTGCCTGAATTGACCAAAGGCGGACAAGCCATGACTTTCAACATCGACTTGCCAGCGTACAGTGGTTCAGGAGCCAGGCCCTCGGCAAGCAATCAAGTGAGCCCTGCCTCATTCGAGGGCTATACTTTTGTCCCCAAAAACGACAGCCTCTACATCAAGTACGAAGCTACCACTGCCAGCGGCCGCAGCGTGAATGTGGCTTTGTTTGTGGTTCGCATTGTGAACTTAAAATTTTCTTACGCCGAAGGTTTTTTTGGTAGTTTGCTGTATGAAGGGGGGAAAGACACAGTGAGCATCGACTTTTTCAAAAACTACATCCAAGGCAACATTTATTTTGCCGATCCTAAGGTGAGTTTTTTCCTGGAAAATTCCTTTGGCGTGCCTTCACGTTCGATCGTCAAGGACTTTAGGGTCTTTACGGTGGGTGGAAAAGTGTTACCCGTACAAAGCCCCATCATCCGAACGGGCATCGACTTCCCCTATCCGCGAATCAACGAGGTAGGCCAGGCCAAGCGCGACACTTTCGTTTTTGACAAAAGCAATTCCAACCTCGACGTTTTGTTGGGCTCGGGCCCCACTGCGGTGGCTTACGACGTGGATGCCTTTACCAACCCAGAAGGCAACACTGGCCAAAGTGGATTCATTACCGATAAAAGTTACTACAAAGTACAAGTGGAAGTGGACCTGCCACTTTATGGGCGAGCTGCCAATTTCATCAGCGAACAAATTTATGGCATTGATTTCAGTGCCTTCAAACGCGTAGAAAACCTGGAATTCAAAATCGTCGCCGAAAACGAGACGCCCATCGAAGCCAGGGTCCAAGGCTATTTCCTAGACGAGGCAGGCAAAACCCTGGATTCCTTGTTCAGCGGCAAGCAATTGGTGCTCAAAGGAGCCACCACGAATGCCCAAGGCTTCCCAACGGGCAATGTTTCCCAAACCACTTTTACATCTTTTAATGACGCCCGCTTCCAAAAAATCCGCTTGTCCACGCGCATGAAGCTATCTCTGATCCTTTCTACCGATATTGCCAATCCCGATAAAGTAGTTCGCCTTTTGGCGCAGCAGCAGATCAAGGTGCGGATCGGGGCAAAAGTGGGATTGTGAACAACAGCCCTGAAAGGGCGAAATACGTCAGCGATGGGCGTAGCCCGTCGAACGAACATACGTCACCAATGAGCATAGCCCGTCGACAATTTCCATTCCCATCCCGAACAGCAATGACACGCCCAAACCCCAGAAAAGGTTGCCTGAGCGCGTCACGCCATGCGAGTCCATCACCTCAAAACGGCAAATCATCGCTGTTCGCCTCCACGCCAGCCTCCACGGGCATGGGAGGGATGACCGTCGTATCGGTTTTGGGCGCATAATTGCTGCCAGCTCCGTTTCCTTCAGGTTTTTTGCCATCGAGGATACGGAAATAGTCCACTACTACCTCGGTCAGCTTTCGCGTAACTTTGTCCTTGTCTTCGTAGGTGCGATGTGTCAGTTTGCCTTCGATGTACAACATCATGCCTTTTTTGACGGATTGTTCTGCGCGTTCTGCCAATTGCCGCCAAAACACCACATCGTGCCATTCAGTCGTACTTTGCCAATCTCCGTTGCGGTCTTTGTAATTTTCGTTGGTAGCAATGGAGAGGCGTGCTTTCTTTTGCCCCGTTTCCATGGTGCGGACTTCTGGGTCTTGGCCAGTGTACCCAATGAGGGTTACTCGGTTTACCATAGTTATAGATTGTACTGGTTTTTTAATGATGAAACTTCCTAGCGCTTGGATTTGAGACAAAGTAAGGCAAAAAAAGCATAGCCTGCTTGGACAAAAAACAAGCTTTGTTCCCTGCGTTTTTACCCTAAAAACAGGGTGTCTCTCTTTGTGACTAATTGATAAACAAATGAATAGACAAAAAGATTGAGGCAAAAAGTTCCCAAAACAAATATTTTTTTGGTTGATTTTTTTTGAAAGTAGTTGTGTTGAAAAAGCACCGTAGTGGCTAACCAAGATCGAGCTGGGTAGGCAAGCGGATGGGTTGAAGTGCTTTGGATTGGAATTGAAAGGATTGCTAAGTATTCTTTTTTAAAAGCTCGCCTTGCTCACATTTGGAACAATGAAGGTCAGTTTTCACTCCTATGCGCCATTTTTCTCTGCATACTGGGTATCGACTCAAAAAAATAGGCTTGATTGACTATAACGCTCCTGCCTTTTTTGTCTCGAAATCACTCGGATGGACCGTTACGATAAGGTTACCAATCAGTTTTACCATCCCTTCTTTTTCATTCGGGTCGCTTTGCGCCACCAGCAGTGCCAACGCGGTGAGTGCATTGTCGTTGATTTTCAGTTCGCCAGCCGCATTGAAGCGGTGTTTGTTTTTTTCCAAAAACCATACAAATAAAAATGCTCCAATGCGTTTGTTGCCATCGCTGAAGGGGTGGTTTTTGATAACAAAGTACAAGAGGTGTGCCGCCTGTTCTTCAATGCTGGGATACAGGTATTGACCACCAAAAGTTTGTACGATGCTGATCAATATCCCAGAGAAACTGTCGTCTTTTTCGTTGCCAAACAGCTCGGTGGCTTCTTTTTGCGCCATCAAGCGTTTTTTGAGTTCAGCAATGGCGCTTTTGGCTTCCTCGTACTGTATTTCGTAGCTGATGTTGGGGTTGAATGCCTGGTCGGGCAGTTGGTGGCTGTCGTACTGGTTGAGCAGCACAAAACTGCGGGTGTAGTTGCCCAGTATCTCCAACAAGCCCCTGGCCTCGCTCAGTTGCAGGCCATCAGTGCCGCTTGATTGAGTGATGAGTTGAACCATTTTGCCCAACTCATCCAAGCGCTTTTGGTTGATCGCGTAGCCCTGCACCAGGTAATCTTTGAGCCGCTGGGTAGCCCATTGACGGAATTGGGTGCCGCGCTTGGAATTGACGCGGTAGCCAACAGATAGAATAGCATCCAAGTTGTAAAATTTGACATTCCGTTTTACTTCCCGCTTGCCTTCCTGCTGAACTACCGAGAAAAACTCGGTAGTTGCCCCATCTTCTAATTCTTCTTCAGCAAATATATTTTTCAAGTGCAAACCAATGGTATCGCTATCTTTGTCAAACAGTTCCGCCATTTGCCGTTGCGAAAGCCATACGCTGTCCGAAGACATCCGCACCTCGATCTGGCGGTTATTTGTTTCAAAAATTTCGATTTTGTTTTCCATAGCGTTTATAATTTTAGCTTGTTTACGTCTATTTCACCTGACATTAGCTTGGGTAATAAACCGTCGTGCGGGGATTCTAGGTTCCCGTTTTTTAATATATTTTGTTCGATTTTTGATTGAACCATACTAGTAAGGGTTACTCGGTTTACCATAGTTACAGATTGTACTGGTTTTTTAATGATGAAGCTTCCCAGTGCTCGGATTTGAGACAAGATAAAGCAAAAAAGCATACCTGATTGGACAAAAAACAACTTGTGTTATCGGCTTTTTGGGCCAAAACCAAGGTATTCTTCTTCAGTACTCCTTGACAAACAAATAAATACACAAAAAGATTGAGGCAAAAAGTTCTCAAAACAAATATTTTTTTGGTCGACTTTTTTTGAAGGTAGTTGTGTTGAAAAACGTAGTGAAAGATTTGGAGAGGTCAAAGAAGAAGAGAAACATAACAGGTGAAACAAGTAGAATTGCAATTGGTCCTAGCGAAAATGCAAAAAGCAATTCAATCTTTTGACCATACTTTGGGTGGCTGTTTTGGAAAAAATTAATACATTGCTGATAAATCTAGTCTGCAAAAACCCCAAACCTGTCCGAATCCCCTCTCTTCAACCTTTCAACGCTTCAACCTTTCAACTCCAATGACCCACCACCGTACCTGCAACCTCTGCGAAGCCATGTGTGGCTTGGAAATTGAACTTCAGGATGGCCAGATCCAAACGATTCGGGGCGATCAAAACGATTCCTTCAGCCGGGGGCACATCTGCCCCAAAGCGGTGGCCCTCAAGGATATTTACGAAGATCCCAATCGCCTGAAAACGCCCCTGCGCCGCAAGGGCAAAACCTGGGAGCCCATTTCCTGGGAAGCAGCGATGGAGGAAGTGGTGACAAAAATCCAGGCCATACAGGCCCAATACGGCTCCAATGCGGTGGCCTTGTACCAGGGCAACCCTTCGATCCACAACCTGGGCACGATGATGAATTCTTCGGCTTTTGCCAAGGCTTTGAAGACCAAAAACCTTTATTCCGCTACCTCGGTCGATCAATTGCCGCATCACTTTGCCTCCTGGCTCATGTTTGGGCACCCTTTGCTGATCCCCATCCCGGATATTGACCGCACGGACTTTATGCTGATTTTTGGCGGCAATCCCCTGGCCTCCAACGGAAGCATGATGAGCGTACCCGACGTGGCCCACCGCCTGCGGGCCATCCAGGAGCGCGGCGGCCAGGTAGTGACCATCGATCCGCGCCGCAGCGAAACCGCCGCCAAGGCCAGTGCGCACCATTTCATCAAACCCGGAGCGGATGTGTACTTGCTCTTGGCCCTTTTGCAAGTGATTTTTTCGGAAAAATTGGACAAACCTGGCCGTTTGGCCGACTTTACCGATGGCTTGGAGCAATTACAGGCCTTGGTAGCACCTTTTTCGCCAGAGCGGGTCAGTGGAGTGACTGGCCTGTCGGCAGTGGCCATTCGCGATTTGGCGATGGCTTTTGCCACAGCAGAAAAAGCAGTGTGTTATGGGAGGGTGGGCGTTTCTACCCAAAGTTTCGGGGGCCTGTGCCACTGGCTGATCAATGCGCTGAACATCGTCACTGGCAACCTGGACCAAGCAGGTGGAGCCATGTTCACCACCCCAGCGATTGACATCTTGGCGGCCAGCAAGGGCGGCCAACGATTCGACCGTTGGCGCAGCCGGGTAAGGCAATTGCCCGAATTTTTGGGCGAATTGCCCGTAGCAGCCCTCGCCGAGGAAATTTCGACCCCCGGTGAAGGTCAAATCCGCGCCCTGGTCACCAGTTGTGGCAACCCAGTATTGTCCACCCCCAACGGCACCAAACTCGAAAAAGCCCTGGAGGGCCTGGATTTAATGGTGGCGATCGATATTTATTTGAACGAAAGTTCCCGCCACGCGGACATTATTTTGCCACCAGCGACTGGTTTGGAAAACCCGCATTACGACCTCACCTTCCACGCTTTGGCGGTGCGCAATACAGCCAAATATTCACCCGCCCTTTTCCCAAAAGCGGAAGGAGCGAAGTACGACTACGAAATTTACCAGGAACTCAGCCACCGCCTGCGCGGGGAGCCCGGACCATTTGTAGCCGAATCGCCAGAGCAAAAACTGGCCCTGGGCTTGCAGTTTGGCCCCTATCAACTCGATTTTGAAGAAGTAAAAAAACAAAAGCATGGCATCGACCTGGGGCCACTCGAACCCCGTTTTCCAGCTCGCCTTTTTACCGAAGACAAAAGAATTCAACTCTACCCCGACTTGCTGGTCAAAGACCTGGCGCGGGCCGAACAAGCCTTGCAGGAAAGCACCTCCCCTACTTTCCCCATGCAGTTGATTGGTCGGCGGCACCTGCGCGACAACAACTCCTGGATGCACAATGCCCAGCGCCTGATGCGGGGCCGCGACCGTTGTACCTTATACATGCATCCTGATGACGCTGAAAACCTGGGTTTGAAAGACCAGGCACAGGTAAAAGTCAGCTCCAGGGTGGGCAGCATCCACTTGCCACTCGAAATCACTGCCGACATGATGCCTGGTGTGGTGTGTATGCCGCACGGCTACGGCCACCACCGCGCCGATATTCGCCTGGATGTGGCCAGCCAATACCCTGGGGCCAGCATCAATGACCTGACCGATGAAACGGTCTTGGATGAATTGACGGGCAATGCGGCGTTCAGCAATGTGTGGGTGAGCGTTGAGGGGAGTTGAAAAGTTGAAGGGTTGAAGAGAAGCGGGGCTTTAGGACAAGTCAGGTTCTTAATTTTTGGTTAAAATGTGGGCTAGTTTTTTACTTTTTGCGCCGGCTAAAGTCAAAATGTAAAATCAAACAACATGAACATCATCAAATCTGTGTTGGCTTTGGCCATTCTTTGCTTTTTTACCTTGCAAGCGACTGCGCAAACTGGAGCCCGAAAAGCCCAACTCGACTCCATGCTGACCGAGCTGAACCTTGATGCGAATCAGAAAACCCAACTGAAATCCATTCGCGACAAATATAAAGTGGACTTGAAAACTGCTCGCCAAAACAAAGATCGCAGCGCCATGAAAACCCAAATGCAGGCCATGAACCAGGAAATTGGCCAAATTTTGAACGAAGAACAAAAGCGCAAGTGGCAGGCTTTTTTGGACAATAAAAAGAATGCCAAGGGGCCAAGAAAGGGATGATGCATCCCAATGCACTGCCGCGAACATCAAAAAAAGCAGGTTGTTTCCAAGTGAAATGACCTGCTTTTTTTGGTTATGAGTTATAAATTATGAGTGATGAGTGGGGGCTCGCCAGCTTCGAGGGGTGTCAGCGCGTGACCGTGAAATGAGTCCATTTTATAATTCTTTCAAATTTGGTCAACGTCACGCAAGAAATCCTGTAATTCTACAATTATAAAAATTCTGGTTTAGACAAAAAATGTGGTTCAGATAAAAACATGCCTCGTTTGATTGTTGAGGCCGCTTTGGAACAGGAAAGAAATAAAGTGGACATCTATGAATTTTGATTAAGAGCATGTTTAAAATTTTTTGTTTGCCATAAAAAGGCCCAATTTCGCCTACTCTTCGTTAGGAAAATGCTCATTATGCGCTGCATAACTCCGCATTTCCTACCTTGATTAGTCAAAATTTGACTCGTTTTCTGACTAAACCTCCAATACTTAAACACACTCTAAGCCCTTTCCGTGGCAACGTTATCGCCAGAATCACGGTCAAAATCATGTTGGAAATCAGTGAAAATCAGTTTTATCCGTTTCATCCGTGTTCCCAACTAGCCTCGCGCACCGTGACACGCTCCGCGTGAGCGAGGCAACGAAGATGTCCAATTTATTTAATCTGCGGCCCTTTTTTACAAAATTTTCTGTTTTTTGGCAAAAATTCAAAAAAAATCAGCTCCGAGCAGAGTGTTTCGCAGGCCTCCCCAGTATATCCCTTTGAAACATTCAATAAAATGCAGGAAAACGAAAAAAATCAGTCCCAAACAACTCACCAGGCTTTGCTGCAAAAGTACCTGGACAATACCTGCAGTGCAAATGAACTCGAACAAGCGCTGGACTTGCTGGGCACTCCAGAAGGTCTGGAGCTTTTGGAAAATTTGATATCCCCACTGGAAACTCCACAATTTTTTGCTGAATCAAAAATGGCAGGCTCGGCATCGGAGCACATCTGGAGCCGTTTGGAAGCATCTCTCCAAGGCCCTGCCAAGCCAGGTCTGCGCCCTATTTGGTCTTCGGGGCGCAGAACCTGGTTGAGTGCAGCCGCAGTTTTAGCTTTGTTGATGTTGGCGGGGTGGTGGTATTTGCAGATTCCAGTTCATGCAGAATTCACGGAAGTCACCACGAATTATGGCGAGCAAAAACGCTTGCAGCTTACCGACGGCTCCAGCATTGTGCTCAACAGCAACTCTAAATTGTCTTATCGAGTGATGGGCAAAGGAGTAAGGGAGGCCTACATTGATGGCGAAGCGTTTTTTTCCATCAAACATTTGAAAGATGATCGCCCATTTCAAGTGCGTACTGCCGATGGCTGTACCGTCGAAGTACTTGGCACCGAATTCAATGTGAAACGCCGCAGCGCCGGCACCAATGTTGTACTCCAATCGGGTAGCATCCGCTTATCGACCCAAACGGCGGGTAAAACGGTGAAAAAAATGCTGAAACCAGGACAACTGGCCGAGATTAGCGCAAAAAATCAGAACATTGAGGTGACGGAAGTAGAAGCTGAAAAAATTTCGGATTGGCGCAATGGCATCATTCATTTTGAGAACACAAGCAATATGCAAGAGGTCAAAGTCCTCTTGAAAGAACATTTTGGCCTTGACATGGAGATGGCGTCGGAGTCCTTGTGGCAAGAAAACCTGGATGGCAGCTTGTCGATCAAAAACTCAAAGGAATTCATTGAGAGTATCTGCATTGCCTTGGACATGAAGGCAGAACGCAAAGGGAACTCGGTGGTTTTTTCAAAGTCAAATTGATTTTCCAGAGATGCCCGATTTGACCCAAGTGAGGATCAATAAGCATTTCGCACCATATTCACTAGATGCTTAACAAAAACTAAATTTTTCATTATGAGGCACTTACTACTCATTTTAGCCTTATTCTCCGGCATGAGTGCAACTTTGCCAGCCTATTCTCGAAACTGGACACAAGAGTCATCCAAACCCAATGCTTACCACACGGGATTGCCCGCCCGTACCCTGCGACAGGTGCTCAATGATTGGGAAAAACAGTACCAAGTCAGCTACCTCTACCGCGCCGACTTGGGCAAAACCAAGGTAGTGGAGCCTAGCAAGGATGCCTTGCCTCACGAAGAAGCACTACAACGCCTCTTGAAAGGCAGTAAATTGGGTTACCAGCGCACCAGCGAACGTTCGTATGTGATTTTGGAAAAAAACGAAGCACAAAAAAACACCGAGCAAGAACATAGCAGCACCTTGGAAAGCAAAACTTCTGAACAATTCCTGGCTTTTGAGGCGCTGAACAAATACGGGTTAGCAGACTTGCGCAAAGGCAACGAACGCCGCATCCCTCTGGGTTTAGACCGTCCATCTTGGTTCAAAGCCATCACTGGAAAAATTGTGGATGCCAACTCAGGCGAGCCACTGATTGGTGCTTCTGTGTCGGTAAAAGGCACTACGCGTGGAGCCGTTACGGGCTTGGACGGCACTTTTTCACTGGATGCAGCAGAAACGGACGTCTTGGAAGTTTCCTACACCGGGTACTCTACCCTGGAAGTATTGGTAGGGAACCAGAGCAACATAGAAATCAAATTGAGCGAAATGGCCTCCATGCTGCAAGAATTGGCAGTGGTGGGTTCGCGCTCGCAGGCTGCTCGCAGCCGCACCGAAACCGTAGCGCCCGTGGATGTGATCAACGCTGCCGAACTGCGCAGCACCGGGCAAGTGGAACCTACCCAAATGATTCACTTTACCGTGCCTTCTTTCAACTCCTCGCGCCAAACCGTAGCCGATGGTACCGACCACATTGACCCCGCAACTTTGCGTGGCCTGGGCCCAGACCAAGTATTGGTGCTCTTGAACGGCAAGCGCCGCCACAACACGGCCCTGATCAACATCAACGGTACAGTAGGCCGTGGGGCAGTCGGCACGGACCTCAATTCCATTCCCAGCTCCATGATCGAGCGCCTGGAGGTTTTGCGCGATGGTGCGGCTTCGCAGTACGGCTCAGACGCCATTGCGGGGGTGATCAACGTGGTGATGCGCGAAAAAGTGGGCACGACTTTCACCGCCCATTACGGCCAACACGCCACCAGCTATTTGCCGCTCGCCAACGCACCCGAACGCAACATGAACGATGGCCGTAACCTGCAATTGGGCCTGTATCATGGGTTCAAACTCAAGGGCAAGGGCCGCTTGAGCATCGCTTTCGACGCCCGCCTGCGCGACACCACCAACCGGGTAGGCGATTTCACCGGAACAGTATATCCTTATGCAGTACGAAACTCGACCACCAACCAGTTCGATTGGTTCGACGGTTTCAATGGCAGCGCCTTGGGCATCAGTACTGCTGCCAATGCCGCCAATGCCGAGGTAATCAGTGCCGACAACCGCCTCATTGCGCAGCGGGGTTTCAGCCGGGCCAATAACATGCACGTGGGCAACTCTCGCTCCAACAATTACCAAGGGGCCATCAATGGCGCATTTCCCCTGGGCAGCAAGGCTGAATTGTACTTCACGGGGTCAATGGGTTTCCGCCAGGGCAAAGGCGCTGGTTTTTACCGCTACCCCAAGCAAACTACCCAAGTAATTCGAGAACTGTACCCCAATGGCTTCCTGCCACAAATCCATTCTGACATCCAAGATGCATCTTTGTTGGCAGGAGTGAAAGGAACCACTGGCAGTGGTTGGAATTGGGACATTAGCAGTGTTTTTGGTCAAAATGCATTCCGTTTTGATGTTGAAAACTCCAACAACGCATCACAGTTTGAATCAAAGGCGAATGCACCAACCGAGTTTTATGCGGGTACCATATCTTTCGGCCAATTGACCAATAACGCCCAAATTGCCAAGGATTTTGGCGAAAAAATGGGCCTGGAGTCGTTCAACGTAGCAGTCGGAGCTGAATTCCGGGTGGACATGTATTCCATCGAGCAAGGCGAAGAAGCTTCCTGGCGCAACTTCACGCCCACTTCTGGTCGCGTAGGTGGCGCGCAAGTTTTCCCAGGTTTCCAACCCAGCAACGATGTGGATGCCAACCGCAATGTACTGGGTGCTTTTGTGGACATCGAAACCGACCTGACCAAGCGCTTATTGGTCAACGCTGCTGCTCGTTTTGAAAACTACAGCGACTTTGGGGGCAACTTGGCTGGTAAATTGGCGGCGCGTTACAAGTTTGCCAACGCATTTGTGCTGCGTGGTGCCATCAGCAATGGTTTCCGGGCTCCTTCTTTGCACCAGTTCAATTTTAGCAATACTTCTACCCAGTTTGTGGTGGCCAATGGTCAAACCGTGCCCCGTAACGTAGGTACTTACCGCAACAACAGCCAATTGGCTAGAGACTTCGGCATTCCTGAACTGACCGCTGAGCGCTCGGTGAATTACAGCCTGGGTGTAACTTCAAAATTTGGTAAAATCGCCACTTTGACCATCGACGCTTACCGCATTGACATCACCGACCGCATCGTGATCACAGGCAATATGAACCGCACCAATACCGTAGTAAACCAAATCCTGACTGCAGCTGGCCAAACCGAAGTAAACGCCGCTGCTTTCTTCACCAACGCCATCAGCACTAACACCCGTGGGATCGACGCCGTATTTACCCTGGCCCCTCGTTTTCGCAATGGTAGTGGTCTGGACCTGACCCTGGCCGCCAACTTTACCGAAAATGAGATCGACGGCCCGATCAAAACCACGCCCAAATTGCCTGCTGACCAGTTTGGCCGCACATTCTTCAGCCGCCTGGAGGAATCGCGCATCGTGGTAGGCCAGCCCCGCAGCAAATTTGCGGCTTCTGCCACTTACCGCACGGGCAAACTCATCGGCACCCTGCGCGCCATCCGCTTTGGCGAAGTAGCCACCTGGGATGAAACCAATACCGCTTTGGATGAAGTTTTCAGCCCAAAAATAGTGACTGACGCCAGCTTGGGCTACAAGGTACACAAGTTTGTAACCGCTACCTTGGGCGTGAATAACCTGTTCGACACCTACCCCGATCCCATCAAAAATGCAGGCAACCGTTCCGATAACCGCTTTGTATACAGCCGGGGCGTAACCCAGTTTGGCTTTGGTGGCCGCTACTGGTTCCTGGCTGCTACTGCGAATTTTTAAGTTACTACTATCTTGAACCTGTTTGTTGTGATGTGGAAAGCGGCAAGTTGACTTTGGTTGGCTTGTCGCTTTTTGATTTACCCGTTCGCTTTTGGAGAGTACTTCACTGTGCTCATTATGGATCAGCGATTACTTTCAAGCTCTTCTTTAAAAAATATCTCTTGGGAACAGAAAAGAAATAAAGTGGACATCTTTGACTTTTGATCAAGCCCTTTACGTGGCAAGGTTATGGCCAAAATCATGGTCAAAATCATGCTGGCAATCCGTGAAAATCAGTTTTATCCGTTTCATCCGTGTTCCCAACTAGCCTCGCACAGCGAGGCAACCAAGATGTCTAGTTTATTTAACCTGCGGCCCTTGTCTTGTGTTGTAGTAATAAATGGATTAATTTTAGGGCTTAAAGCGAATGACATGTCAAGTATGGATATTTCTTCAAAAATCACAAAATTATCGCAATTGGACCCCAATGGGCAATATACCTATGGAGACTATTTGACGTGGCAATTCAAAGAACGTGTGGAACTCATTCGAGGGCGTTTGTTTAAAATGAGCCCAGCACCAAGTTCAGTCCACCAAAGAATAATCAGTCGGCTTCACATCAAGTTAGGCATATTTTTATTGGGTAAAAGTTGTGAAATTATTGGTGCACCCATTGATGTGCGTTTACCTGTAAGCTTAAAAAAAGGTAAAATAACTACCGTCCTACAACCTGATCTTTGCGTGGTGTGTAATCCTGGAATTATTGATGAAAAAGGTATTGATGGTGCTCCAGACTTGGTCATTGAAGTACTTTCACCTGGGAACTCAAAACGCGAAATGAACGATAAATTCCAGGTTTATGAAGAAGCTGGAGTAAGTGAGTATTGGATCATTGACCCTGCATTGCAAATCGTTCTGATTTATGTATTAAATGAAGAACACAGATTTATCGGTTTGGCTCCTTTGGTGAGTGACGATATACTGTATTCAAAGACACTTGATGGTTTTAGTATCAATTTGGGCGAAGTTTTCATCCACTAAGGACTATTAGACTTTATTTAAATTGTTATGGTCAAAACCGGGCCTTTTTCGCCTGCTTTTCGTTTCTTTTTTGGCCCGTAGCTGGGCTACGAACCAAAAAAGAAGCCTCAATCAGTCAAAAAATTCCTCAATTTTGCCTCATAAATCTAAAATACATAAAGTCTATTATACTCAACCCCTCTAGGTTTTGTGCATTTCAAAACTAATTTTCTGATGTCATGGCTCAAGGCAAGAACTTATCAATTAAAAATTTCAAAAATCTCAAACCGTGCAAACGAGAACCTAGAACATGACAAATTTCTCCAGCGAGCCCCTAAATTATATGTCGTAAGTCGTATTTCGTCTATCGTATGTCAAAAAAACATGCTGAACGAACTAGGCTCACCTTGACCAATGATTTGCACAAAACCAGTCGTGGACGAGTATATCAACGATCAATCTTTTCCCGAATGCTCTTCATGGCTTTCACCAAATGATCACTCACCGTACTTTTTGAAATATTCAATTTTTGAGCAATTTCATCGTAACTCAAGCCTTCTACTTTGGCCAAGCGAAAAACCTCCTGGCGTTGCAGGGGTAATTCCTTCACCGCTGCCAGTGCTTTTTGTTGGGCTTTGCTGAAAACAGCTTCAAAAGCCTGTTGTTCTACTTGCAACTCCCAGCCTTCGCTGATTTGCTGGCGCAAAGACTGCTCGCGGGCTGCTTTTTTCAAGACATCCAAAGCCTGGTTGCGGCAAATGGTGAACAGGTAAGATTGAAATGAAGTGTCGGTTTTGAGCCCCTCGCGCGCCTCCCAAATTTTCAAAAAGACGTCATGTACTACTTCTTCTGCAAGGGCTTCTGACTTGAGCAAACGCACGGCCAACTGGTACAAACCCGCATGAAAGCGCTCGTACAGTAGCCGGAAGGCCGATCGGTCTCCTGTTTTTACCTGTTCAATCAGTGTCGCTAGCTGTGGTTCTTGCACAAGTCAAGGTAATATTTATTTCAGCGAGGTTGTTACTTCAGCATTCCTCAAAAATAAGATAAAAGTCTAGTTCTCTTTTCTTTTGGTAAAAAAATGGTCATGTTGGTATCACTTGAATTTCAGCTTTAGGCTCATTTCAGGCTGACACATTAAAATGAAAATAAATTTAAATACTTAAATGCCTACCTTTGGGCACAAAGAGGCTATTCCTTAGACTTTGTATACACCAGATTTTTGAGTCAGAACAGTGGCGTTTTTTGGCTGATTGAGGCTTCTTTTCTAGTTCGTAGCCCAGCTACGGGCTAAAAAACAATAAGCAGGTGGGAAAGACCCTGTTATGGCCAATTAATTTAATTGTTCATAATGTCTATTTATGAACATATGCTTAATACAGTGTTTTTTAGAGCATGTTTGAAATTTTTTGTTTGTCATACAACAGCTCAATTTCGACTACTCTACGATAGGAAAATGCTCATTTTGCGCTGCATAACTCCGCTTTTCCTGCCTCGATTTGTCAAAATTTGACTCGTTTTCTTTCCAAACCTCAAATACTAAGTACAGCGTTTTTTTAAGTTCTCGTAATTATCTCCCCTACTGATTGGCGGAGGTGAATCGGCAAAAGGGCTGAAATACTAGCTCTTTGATGCAAAAACTCATTTACGATGGTTTAGCGAACTTAAAAAACAAACTACTAAGTATTGGAGCTAAAATAAGACGGACAGCTTTATTTTTGAGGTTTAATGAAAAAAGAACACAACTTCGTTTCATCCAGTTGCTTAAACTGGTAGTGATCTTTTTTCACTAACCCAAACCTGTCCACCTTATTTTTTTACGCTCCCTAAGAAGCCCCATTTTAACATTACACTTCGTCCGAACCGTGTCACGCCACAGCGTTCAAAAGGCACTATCACGGAATACGGATTGAGAACTCACCTAATTGAAGGCACCGAAGGCATTGCATTTTATGATCCTTTTGCTTCTTTTGTGTTTCAAAAAATAGGCTTTCGTCATTTGCACAAAACCTTTGGTGGTTTAGTATAAGAGAAAGCGTATCTTGGCTATTAGAATTTATGAGTACTAATTCAAATGGTCACAAAGTCTATTGTATCACTTGATTTTCCCAAAAGCACCAGATTATGAAAAGCGCCATCAACGATTGGAAGTTTGTCGTTTTGTGTTGCCTGACCTTGGGCTTGGCGCCTTATTTTCCACTTCCACATGTGGTCTCCAAGTTGGTTTGGGTACGCGACGGGGCCAAGGGCGGGGATTGGCTCGATTGGCTCGATTTATTGGTGCACGGAGTTCCTTGGCTTTTATTGGCGCGCATGGTGGCTCTATTTTGCTGGAAATTCACTTTTGGGGCAAAATAAGGGGATTCTAAAACGAAAACGCTGATGACAATAACATGTTGCAATTTTTTATTTTTCATAAACCGGCCTAATTTCGCCTTACCCTTATTAAGAAGGTCATTAGGAAAATGCTCATGATGCGCTAAATACCTCCGTTTTCCTGCAACCCGTCGAAAGGCGGTTAGTCAAAATTTGACTCATTTTTTGACTAAACCTCCAATATTTAAACACGCTCCCTAAAACGCCAAACGGGCATCCGAAAAATTCCGAACGCCCGTTTGGCATGAAAAGTAAAAACTAAGTTCTTACTGTAAAGCGACTAAAAAATCACTTCAACATTACGGCTAAGATCAATCTTCATCGTTGTTGCTGTAGTAATCCTTCTCGTAGCTGTCATCGCTCTTGTTGAAACGATCACGATAGCTCCCGCTGTCATTGTTGCGATCACGGTAGCCACCACCGCCGCTGTTGCGATCACGGTAGCCACTGCCGCTGCTGGTGCTGTTGCGATCGCTGTAACCGCTGCTGGTATCGTTGTTCTTGTCTTTGAAACTGTCCAGGTAGCTGCCGCTGCCGCCACCGCTGCTGTAACGGTCATTGTCGTAGCTGCTGCTGCGATCACGGTAACCACTGCCACCGCTGTTGCGATCGCCGTAGCCTCCGCTGTTGTAACCGCCGGTGCTGCTGCTGTTGTAGCCGCCACCGCCACCGCTGTTGCGATCACGGTAACCACCGCCACCACTGCTGTTGCGATCACGGTAACCGCCGCCACCGCCGCTGTTGCGATCACGGTAACCACCGCCGCCACCGCCGCCGTAGCCGCCACCACCGCCGCTGTTGCGATCACGGTAACCACCGCCACCGCCACCGCCGCCGTAGCCGCCACCGCCACCGCGATTGCCACCATAGCCGCCGCCGCCGCCGCCATAGCCACCACGGCCACCACCGCCGCCAAAACCGCCACGGCCGCCGCCGTCGTCTTTGCGAGGTTCTGCTTTTTTACATACGATGGTGTTGCCTTCAAATTCTTGTTCATTCAGGGCATCAAGTGCCGCTTGCGCTTCATCGTCATTGGGCATTTCTACGAAACCAAAGCCACGGGATTTACCCGTTTCGTGATCCATGATCACTTTAGCAGAGTCCACTTCACCGAAGGCTTCAAATGCTTCTCTCAAGCTCTCACTGGTAGTCTCGAAACTGAGTTTTGCAACAAAAATGTTCATCCGAAAAGATTAAAAAATTATGGTAGAAACAAAAAAAAATACGATCCTTGAACTTTAAGTGAAGCGGAAAAGGGACTTATGCTATGTAATCCGTGATGCGAAGTTTTTTCCGAAAATAACTGGTAAAAAAAACAACTACACAAATCAACTAAACTTAAAGGCAAACAATCTGAGCAAAGTTAGGGGGTTTTATACCAATAATTCAAGTAGAATGTGCAAAAAGACAAAAAAAACTGCTTTAGATCAGACAATTTGCCAATTTTGAGCCGAAAAACCTTTGTTTTGATGCGCATCATTGCCGGTATCCGCCGCCGAATTGCTGATTTTTACACCCTTTGGCGTTTCGCTAAGTTTGGTTTGGAGTATTTGGGCCAAACCAAAGCTTTGCTTATTGCCTTGCTGACTGCACTATTTTTCTTCCTGATTTTTTGGTGGAGCCTACCCAATACCCTCTTTGAGACACCCTTGAGCGGAGTGCTCGAAGACCAAAAAGGCACCCTACTCTCCGCTCGAATTGCCAGCGATGGGCAGTGGCGTTTTCCGGCATCTGATAGTTTGCCTGATGCTTATGTCAAATCCCTAATCGCTTTTGAGGATCAGCGATTTTACCATCACCAAGGGGTAGATCCCATTTCTTTGAGCCGGGCCATGATCCAAAACCTCAGCAAGGCTCGGGTAGTCAGTGGGGGCAGTACCATTACCATGCAGGTGATTCGCCTTGCACGCCACGATCGTTCCCGCAGTATTTGGCAAAAGATGATCGAAGCTTACCTGGCTATTCGCCTCGATTTTTCGCATCGCAAAAAAAGCATCCTTAAATTATATGCCGCCAACGCACCTTTTGGAGGCAACGTGGTAGGCTTGGAAGCCGCTTCCTGGCGCTATTTTGGCAAGGCTCCGGCCTATTTGTCTTGGGCGGAAGGGGCGCTGATGGCTATTTTGCCCAACAGCCCCGCTTTGATTCATCCTGGCCGCAATCGCAATGTATTGTTGGCCAAGCGCAATCGCTTGTTGGATAAACTGGCCAAAACCGGGGTGATCGACGCCACTACCGCCGATCTGGCCAAAGCCGAGGAATTGCCCTCCGCACCGCTGCCTTTGCCCAAAGCGGCCCCTCACTTGCTCGACCGCATGATCCGTGAAAAAGGGGCCATGCGCGTAGTGAGTTCATTGGATGTTGATTTGCAAATGCGGGTTTTGGACATTGCCCGCAGGCGGCACGATCTGCTGCGTTTTAACCAAATTCACAACTTGGCCATTTTAGTAGCCGACGTAGAGAGTGGTGCAGTTTTGGCTTATGTAGGCAATGCACCTGAAACTGGTGCTCAACACGGCCAGGATGTAGACATCATCACCGCACCGCGCAGCACGGGCAGCATCCTCAAGCCCTTTTTATACGGTTTGGCCATGCAGGATGGCATCATTTTGCCCCAGTCCTGGCTACCCGATGTACCCCTGACCATCAGTGGCTATCGCCCTGAAAACTTTGAGGGCGGCTATGAGGGCCTAATCGCTTCCGACGAAGCCCTGGCCCGTTCTTTGAATATACCTTTTGTCAGCCTTTTGCAACAGTACCGGGTACCCAGATTTCATTACCATTTGCAAAAAATGGGCCTAAAAACCCTCACGCAGCATCCTGATCATTATGGACTTTCTTTGATTTTGGGCGGCGCTGAGGCCAATTTATGGGACCTCTGCGGCATGTACGCCTCGATGGCCCGCAGTTTGGGGCATTTTTGGCCCTACAACAGCCGTTATGACCCAAAGGATTGGCATCCACTAAGTTATTTACCGGTCAAAGCCAAAACCCAACGCTGGTGGGAGACTTACGATACCGAAGCCCAATACCTGAATGCGGGCAGCATTTGGGCTACCTTTGAGGCCATGCAGGAAGTAAGGCGCCCTGGCGAAGAGGGCGAATGGGAACGCTTTACCAGCAACAAGAGAGTGGCCTGGAAAACGGGAACCAGTTTTGGGTTCCGCGACGCCTGGGCCATAGGAATTACCCCACGCTATGTGGTAGGCGTATGGGCTGGCAATGCCGACGGTGAAGGCCGACCAGGGCTGGTTGGCACCCAAGTAGCCGCGCCAATTTTGTTTGAGGTAATGGGACTTTTGCCATCAAGGGGCTGGTTCAAAGCACCTTATGACGATCTGAAACAAGTACCGATTTGTAGCAACAGTGGATTCCGAGCCAGCAAAAACTGCCCGGTCGACAGCGCATGGGTACCTAAAAAGGCGCTGAATGGACCTCTTTGTCAGTACCACCAATTGGTACACCTCGATGAATCAGGTGCTTATCAAGTGACCCAAAGCTGCAATCCTAGAGGCCAAATTCAACATGTACCCTGGCTGCAATTGCCGCCTTTGGAGGAGTATTATTTTCGGCAAAAACATCCGGAATTTAAGGCACTACCCCCTTTTTTTCCAGGCTGTGGTGGTGCCGCGAGTGGCAATCCCATGCAGTTGATCTACCCCCGGCAAGCTGCCAAAATTTACGTGCCCATCGACCTAGACGGTCAACGCTCCAAAACCATTTTTCAGGTGGCCCACCGCAAACCCGAAACCAAAATCTATTGGCACCTGGATGAAAGCTATGTCGGCACTACCCAAACCTTTCACCAATTCGCTTTTGCCCCGCCGCCAGGCAAGCATGTGCTCACGCTCGTGGACGAGCAAGGCAATCGCCTGGAGCAACGCTTTGAGATTGTATTGAAAGAATGACGTTACTTAGAGTGTGTTTAAAAATTTTTGCTTGGTCCAAAATGCCCCCTTTCCGCCCACTCTTCGTTACCAAAATGCTCATTATGCGCTGCATAACTCCGCTTTTGGCGCCTTGATTGGACGAAAATGTGCTCATTTTCGCCTTCAATCCTAAACTTAAACATCCTCTTACTCACTTTGTATTTGAGCTCAAATACTTACTTACTTCAACTCAAACCTTCTCATCCAAGCCAAATAATTTTTGGGATCGACGATTTTGTACCCCTTGTTTTCAAAATCCTGCCATTCTTGTTCGATAGGGAAGCTGTAATAAGCGGGCATCCCCTGGTCTTGAGGATGAGTAGGTATCGCTTCTCCAGCTAAAATGCGCTGAATGTTACTGGTCAGCAAATCACTCGCCGCAGGGTACAAACGTAAAATGTGGTCCAACAAGCTATCATTTGATTCCGCCAGAATCGAAACCGTACCCAAGACTCGCCCTGTATCAATGGTGCCATCGTCGATGAAATGCAGGGTACCTGTGATCTCGGCATCACCATTTTGCAAGGCGCGGAACACAGCTAATACACCCCGGTACTCCGGCAAGCGTCCTGAGTGGAAATTGACCACTCCCAAGTGGGGAATTTTCAAAAATTCAGCACCAAAGATCCGACCATAACGCACTGACAAGACTAGATCTGGTCTCAGGCTGCGAAACTGCTCCAGGGCTGCTGGGCTGCGCACATCGTTGCAAGAGGCGATGGGTATCCCATATTTTTGTGCCAACTCGCCAAAACTAAACCAGTGTTCGCCCCGTAGATCGCGCTTGGCGGCCTCCCATGCTGGAAAAAGAAGTTCATTGGGCAGATTTTGCTCAAAAAACTTGAGCGCTTGCAATTGAAAGGGTACTTCCTTTTGGGCCCCACCTACTTTATCTGACAAAAAAACATGGCTGACCAAGTGATGGATGCTGGGCAAGAGGCAATTGAGATTGACCAAGCTGGCTAGGTCGCGGTTGGTGAAGATGATGATTTTAGGCATGTTATGGTCATTCACTTGGCAATTTACCAAATTCCTTCTTATAGGTTTTGGTAAAGTAGGAAGGCGTATTGAACCCCACTTGATACGCTACTTCGGCTACGGTAAGATTGCTGGTTTCGAGCAATTGTTGTGCCCGCATCAAGCGTACTTGACGGATATAGGCATTGCCCGACAGGTTAGTCAGGCTCTGGAGTTTGCGGTACAGTTGCATTTTACTCATGCCCAGCGCAGCCTCCAGGCGATCCACATTGAAGTTTACATCGGCAATGTTTTCTTCAATGAGGCCAATGACTTTTTGCAAAAACAACTCGTCTTTTTTGGCAATGGATCCAGCTTGTTTCGCTTCTGTTTCGCCAGGTTTCAGCAGTTTAGAGTAATAAGCCTGCAATCGTTGTCTTTGTTCCAATAGGTTGCGGATGCGGGCAGCCAACACCTTGAAATGAAAAGGCTTGGTGAGGTAATCATCCGCTCCGGTTTCCAAACCGATCAGTTGGCTTTCTACCACCGAGCGAGAAGTCAACAACACAAAGGGAATGTGTGAAGTTTTTTCATCGTTTTTCAGCGCCTTACACAATTCGAAACCGTCCATTTCGGGCATCAGTAGGTCGCTGACAATGAGGTTGGGTAAATATTTCAGCGCCAAGTCTTTGGCTATTTTACCATTTTCAGCGCTCATCACGGTGTATTCCGAGCCCAAGTTCATTTCCAGGTAATTGCGCATTTCTTCGTTGTCGTCAGCAATGAGAATAATCTTGGCTAAGGCTAGTTCTTTTTCACTTTTTAATGCCTGACCGTTGCTCAATTTTAGTTCCGGTTCAGGAGAAAACCATTCTTGTTGCTGCCCCCCTTGCTCGCTGCCCAACCATTCGGCCGGGAAAGCTTTAGCATAAATTGGAATTTGAACACTAAATTGGGTACCCACACCCTGTTCACTTGCTACTTGGATGTCTCCCCCGTGAATTTTTACCAGTTCTCTGGTCAATGCCAATCCAACGCCAGTTCCTGCCTGTTTTTGGTAGTGCTGGCGATCAATTTGGAAAAATCGCTGAAACAAATGCTCTAATTCCTGCTTTGAGATACCATGCCCAGTATCCTTGACACAAAAAGTCAAAAAGGGCCTTTCCTGCCCTTCAATTTGGGCTTCAAAGACCACTGTGCCCCCTTTCGTGGTAACCTTCAAAGCATTAGACAGTAGATTGTAAAGGATTTTTTCCAAGGCATCAGCATCAAACCAAGCTTGCTGCTCGGCAAATGGGGCATCAAAAACTAAAAAAACACCTTGTTTTTCGGCTTGATAATCGAAAGAATGCACGGTTTTTTCTAAAAGCGATCGAATGTCTTGCTGGTCAATATGCAAATGAAAACGATTGGCATCTATCTTAGATAAATCGAGTAGTTGGTTCACCAAACGGACCAAACGGCTAGCGTTGCGGCGAATAATAGCGTAGCGTTCACGGGTTTTTTCTTTGCCTAAATCCTGTGTGTTCAACAGCTGCTCGATAGGGTCAAGGATCAGGGTAAGTGGTGTACGGAGTTCATGTGAAATATTGGTAAAAAAATTGGTCTTCATTTGGTCCAAAGCCCGAATATTGTCAGTTTCAATTGCTTGGATGCGCAGTTGAGATTTCAGTTCTTCGCGTTTTCGTACGTGATCGCGGTACAGCCAAAGGGCAAAAGCAAAAAGCAAAAAGTAAACCAATATTGCAGGCCAAGACAAATACCAGGGGGCTGCAACGCGCAATTCAAGGCTACGGCCTTTTTCGTCCCAAATCCCATCGCTATTGGCCGCTTTTACTCGAAAGGTATATGTCCCCGGACTCAGGTTGGTGTACGTTGCACTGCGCTCTTTGCCAGCATAAATCCAATCTTCGTTGAAGCCTTCCAATTTATACGCATAGGTACATTCATTATTGGGCTGAAAAAAAAGCGCTACAAAATCAAGGGTGATTGATCGGGCCTGGAAGTAACTCAGGCGCAAACATTTGGTTTCATCCAAGCTTTTTTCAAGTGGCGACCCCGTAGCCTGAGGCGTAGCAACCTGGTTCAGTAGGCGCAAGTTGCTGAAATACATGCGTGGCCTGCGTTGGTCGTCCTTTACATCCTTAGGGTTAAAGTAGTTGAGCCCGTGCATGCCCCCGAAATACAATCGGCCATCAGGTGCTTGGTAAGATAGGTTGTTGAAAAACTCTTTGCCCTTCAATCCGTCCCGATTGCTAAAAGTTCGATAGGAGTTTTTTGCAAAATCAATCCTACAAATTCCTTCATTGGTGGCTACCCAAAGCCTGCCCTGGTCATCGTCCTGGATGCTGCGAATTACATCATTGGGTAACCCATTATGGATACTGTAACGTTGGAAATCACCAGTTTTTGCTTTGTACAAATACAAACCGCTGCCATTGGTGCCTACCCAAATGCGTTTTTTACGGTCACAAAACACATTGTTGATGTGGCGTTGATTAGGGTCTCGATCTGGGTTTCGGTCCAACAGCATAGGGATAACTTCACCTGTGCGAGGGAAATAACGCCAAATACCCTGGTTATAGGTCCCGATCCAAAAAGTACCATATTCGTCGGTGGTGATGCTGGTTAAGGAAGCAATAGATTGTTTGAGTACATTGGTCACTTCTTTCTTGACTGGATCAAAACGCAAGAACTGACCTAAACTAGTCCCCATCCAATAATAACCATCATAAAAAAAGACATTGGTCTGTACTCTAAATACTGGTCCCTTGGGTTCTTGTAAAGTGTAGCGATACTGTGTAAAGGTTTCCCCTCCATCCGCTGAGTAGTAAAAACCTTCATGCCAAATGGGTATAATCATTTCTCGGCCTCGGGTGTGCAGAGTGGTGATGTCTTTGTCATGAAGTATTAGCGTACTGGTTCCAGTTCGATCATCCACAAACAAAAGCCCTCGAGAGGTTGCCGCCCAAAAGCCCTTTTCGTTGGAGCCAAGCCCAGTTACTTTGTTTACACTAATGCTATTGATCGGCGAGTAATGGCCAAATGTTAGCGGCTTAGAATAAACAATGTTGATACCTCCTTCCCAAATGCCGATCCAAATATTTCCAAATGCGTCGCAATAAACGGTGTGAAGGGCATGGCTACTAAGGTGACCCAGTTTTGAATCTGGGGGAATAAAGGAGGGATCACGCAAAGTTTCAGCGTCGACTACAATCATGCCCGCATCACAGGTAATCCACAGTTTGCCATTATGGTCCTCTATAAATTTCCGCATCAAATTTCGGCCTTCAAATTCCCCTTGATAGAAGATGGCAGATTTTAATGCCTTTTTTTGTTCATCATATACAAAAATTCCTTGTTGATTTGTACTACACAAGATTTTACCGCCACTGGTTTGAGCAAGATTGTTTATCCGCCCTACTGCTACGGGAAGTGGTTTTTTGCTCCATGCTATTTGCTTGAAATCCCCTTTGAAGTTATCTGCCATCCAGATTTCTCCTTGTGAATCACCTATCCATACTCGTTTTTGTCGATCGATAAAAAGGGAGCTGTAAGGAGCAGAAGGAGGTATCTTATCCAGGGTCTGGACTTTATTCGTTGAGTCGATTTTAAAAATTCGATTGAGACCTATCATCCAAACATTTCCCTCTGGATCCTCCGCAAAACCTGAAATTTCAAAATGCTGAATATCTAAACCCTCAACTGTACGCGTAAAGCGGGTTATTTTTTCTGTGGTGCGGTCCAACAAATTGAGCCCACCCGTAGAAGTACCAATCCAAAGTCGGCCCCTAGAGTCCTCAAAAATGCTACGGATGTCATTGTTGGAAAGGGTGTTGGGGTCTTTGAAATCGCTGCGGTAAACCTTGAACCCATAACCGTCATAGCGATTCAGGCCATCCATACTGCCAAACCACAAGAAACCCTTGCGATCTTGCAGAATACATTGGATGCTGCTTTGCGACAAACCATCGGCTGAACTGAGTTTTTGAAAGTGGTATTGTGTAAATCCTTGAACAGCCCACAGCATAGCAAAGTAAACAGCTAGCGATCTTAACATGCTTGTAGGTGATTTTAACTCGAACACCAAGGTAGACTTTCGATTGGTAAAATGCCAAATAAAAATATGGTTTACCTAAAAATAGATAATTTTTCCATTGTTTAATCTTTAAACCACGTGCGGATGGAAAACTTACTCCACCAAAAAAGGCAAATTTCCTACTGCAAATTTTCCTGCATTTTCATCGTAGCTGTAAATAAAAACGCGGTACTGACCCACTTGTAAAGGGGCTTTGAATGACCAGTTTTTTTCATCAGCAATCAGTGTTGCGGGAGTGATTATTGCTCCAGGTTTTTCGCCCTGACCAGCATAGGCCGCAGGGATTACTTCCCGACGCACGTCAAAATATGTTTTGAACTGGGGGGATTTTGGGTCAATTACACAATACATGCCGAGGTTTTCACCTACCTTTACCCGGATGTTTTGTACATCCGAATAGCCTTTCATTTCAATCTTACCGAACCGAGGAATAAAATCATCCATTGGTATTTTCTTCCAAGCCTCACACATGGCTGCTACCGTTTCGGTATAGCGCCCTTGTGCGTCAAACATACCGTACCACGTGTGGGTAATTTCCTGTTTATGGTGCCAGTAAAAAACGTAGGAACCCAGGCAGAATCCTGGGTTGCCCAGGATATCCTCTTGGTACCTTTTCCGATAGCTATTGGCTTTTTCACTTGAGTTTTGTTCCAAGGGCACTTTCCACGTAGTTTTGGGTCTTTCCCAGTGCCCGTCGGGGCCCCACTCCGTGACCACCAGTGGCTTGGAGTAATGCACACTTATCTGCTTTATTTTCTCGCCCAAGTCGGCATAAGCATTCAAACCAATGAGGTCTAAATTGGGGCATTGTTTTTCTATTTCGACAATTTTCTGCGGCATGTCACTGGTGCCGATGACCGTCATGACAGGATGATTGGGATCGATTTTGTGGATGGACTTGGCCAGGTCGTTCAACACATCCCAAAGTTTGCGGTTGTAAGGCTTACCGGGAGGAATCCAATCCAACTCATTGCCCAGGGCCCAAATCAGAAGCGCTGGGTGATCTTTGAGTTTTTTTACCTGTTCTAGAGTCTCTTTTTTAAGCCTGGCCACGCGTTTTTTATCGTTCCAATCCATGCCATCGCGTTCGCCGGGGATGGAAAGCCCATAAAGCGCAGTCATTCCGTTTACTAGTGCCGAATCCAAGCCTTTTCTTCCGCCATAAGTACGAATCGAATTGGCTCCACATTGCGCAGCAAATTTGAACCGGCTGCCAGCTACTACTCCTTTGATGAAAAAGGGTTGATGATTGACTCGAAGCTCAAAAGCCCCTTTGTTTCCCAGAATCTCAACATGGAGGGCTTGGGGAAAAAGCGATTGAACCAGGCCAAACCACAGGAAACATAAAAACGCAGCATTTTTCATGGTCAGGGTTGCTGTGCAGAAGTAAACGCCACTTGAGTTGGTTTCCCCCCTTTAATCGCTTTATAGATGGTTCCATGAATGCGCTGGCGAGTGTCTAGGCGCTCTAGCTTGGTATTGTGCTGAGTAGGGTAGGTGCGGTTAGATAAAAACACGTACACCAGATTGTGGGCCGGATCTACCCAAGTACAAGTGCCCGTGAAACCAGTATGTCCAAAAGTTTGGGTAGAGGTGTGCATCGACATGTTGCTGGGGATGCCACTCACCGGGCGCATGTCGAAACCAATTCCCCGGCGACTGCTACGTGGGTGGTGCGATACGAATTGTTGTAATGTCCCATTCTCGATGAAACGATGGCCGCCGTAGTAGCCCCTTTGCAGGTACATTTGCATGATGACGGCCAGGTCGTTAGCGGTGCCGAATAGACCTGCATGACCACTCACGCCGCCGAGCATGGCCGCCCCCATGTCGTGTACATAGCCCTGTACCCGCTGCATGCGGAAGTAACGGTCTTCTTCGGTAGGTGGAATTTGGTCGATCGAAAATTTCTTCCAGGGGTTGAAAGTCATGGTTTGCAGGCCCATGGGGGCATAAAATTCATCGTTGACAAACTCGTCAAATGATTTTCCACTGAAACGAGACACCATATCAGCTAGCATGTAAAAACCCAAGTCACTGTACCGGTAATTGAGGTTGGGACGCAACTCTGACTGCTGGATGGATTGGAAAATAGTATCCCTGTACTTGTCTTTCAGAAACAGGTTGGCAGCAACGGGCATGTTGAAACTATCGCGGGCTTCGCTGCGGTAGTAAGTTTCCATGTTCAGCTTGCCGATGGTTTCGGGCTTTTTACCCATGGTCATTTTGTAAAAAGGAATCCAACCCGTTAAGCCCGCATTGTGGGCCATGATGTCGTGGATGGTCATCAGGGCCTTGTTGGTTTTTTGCAATTCGGGCAAGTATTCACTCAAGGGGTGCTTGAGGTCAATTTTTCCCTGGTCCACAAATTTCATGATCGAAGGCGTAGTCGCGGCGATTTTGGTGATCGAGGCCAGATCGAATATATCGTCCACCTGCATGGGCCTGTCGCGGGTGTAGGTATGGTAGCCAAAGGCCTTTTCATACACCACATTGCCGTCTTTGGCGATCAAAACCACGCAACCAGGCATCGCCCCGTTGTTGATGGCTTCTTGCGCCAGTAGTTCGATGCGGCGCAAAGTATCAGAGCTGATGCCTGCGGCTTCAGGAATGGTGTAACCAAAACGGCCTGCGGGCGCGGTTTCTTCACCAGCATTCAAGCGGCTTGTAGCAGATGCAGTTACGGGCAAGCGGCCCCGAATGCCAAAGGCTCCGAACAAGCTCTGGGCCGCCAGGTCTTGCACCACCTCTTCGCCATCGTAGCATTCGAGTACCCAATCTAGTTCGTCGAAGTATTTGAGGCTGTAAGGCGAGCCAAATACGGCCAACACCACACGGGTTTTTCCTTTGAGTTTGTGCAAAAAGTCGATGGTGCTTTGGGTCAGGCCAAAATTCTTGCTGGCCGCAGTGACCATGTCGTGCAAACCTACGATGACCACCTTGTTTTTGGCCAATTGAGTGATCAAAGCTGCTTGCCTTTCATCACTCAGTTCTTTTTCGGCCTGCAGATGGGTCATTTTCACATATGATCCCAAACGCTTCTGGAATGGCGTCATGCTGCTGGCACCAATGCTGAGGCTGGCAAAAGAAAGGGTGTCGAGCCGCCCAAAAGGAATCAGGTGGTCCTTGTTGCGGAGCAGAGTCAAGGCGTTTTTGATCAAATCGCGCTTCAGGGCCTCGGCTTGTGGGTTGTTGAGGTCTTTACGCACGTTTTCTACGTTGACAGGCGTGTATTTGGTCAAGCCCAAGCGGTATTTGTACTTCAAAATCCGCTTGACCGAAGCCTCGAACTGTTCTTTTGAAATTTTTCCCTCGCGCAGGTAACGCTTGATGGCCTCGATCGAAGCTACCGCGTTTTCGGGTACACATAGGATATCGTTGCCAGCCAGAATGGCCTCTGCCTCCGCAATGCCGTCGGTGAAGTACTTGGTCACGCCTTTCATTTCCAAGCCATCGGTAAACACCAGTCCATCAAATCCCATGGCCCGGCGCAAAACATGCGTGACCGTATTGCGCGAGAGTGAGGTTGGGCGATTGGCACGGTCGTCGAGGGCAGGCACGTGCAAGTGAGCTACCATCACGCCACCGATCCCGTAATTGATCAGCGATTTGAAAGGGTAAAACTCCACGCTATCCAGGCGCGACATGGGGTGCTTGATCACTGGCAGGTCGTAATGGGAATCCACATCGGTATCGCCATGACCAGGGAAATGCTTGGCGCAGGCCAAAACCCCGTGGTCCTGCATGCCTTTCATGTACATGTAAGCCTTGACCGAAACATTGTTGCGGTCTTCCCCAAATGAGCGATAGCCGATGACCGGGTTGCGGGGATTGTTGTTCACATCGCTATCAGGAGCGAAATTGACGGTCAAGCCCACACGTTTGCACTGTTTAGCGATCTCTTCGCCCATGCGATAAATGAGGTCATTGTCTTGAATGGCCCCCAGCATCATTTGCTTGGGAAATGCCATTACACTCTCTTTCATGCGCATGGCCAAGCCCCATTCACCGTCAATGGCCACCATCAGGGGTACTTTGGCCAGGCTTTGGTAGCGATTGGTGAGTTCCAATTGCTTTTCGGGCGTACCCTGAAAAAAGCACATGCCACCCACCTTGTATTTGCGCACAAATTCTTCTACCTGGGCCACATGGTCCGCTCCCCGGTCCGAATGTGCCCTCACCATGACCAATTGCCCTACTTTTTCGTCTTCCGAGAGGGTCTGAAATACCGAATCTACCCAGCGTTTTTCAGTTGCGGTAGGTTCTTGTATGCTGTAAACTTTTTGTGCGAAAACGTCATGCTCACTGAGGATTGTCATCAGCAGGGCAAGGGAGGCAAGCAAGTTAGTCGTTACTGGTCTCATAATAAGGTTCAAAAGCAAGATTTAACAAAATAGACTGATATGGGCTGAATGGTGTTGTGAATTCTCCCGAAAACTGGAAAAATCCCTCCAATGAAAAAGTAAAAGTTCTTGGGAAAAATAGCGTGCAGAGATGCTCTCAGTGGCTAAATATAGGTCCTTTAGCCGAGACTACAAGGCTGAGGCCGATTTTTTGCGGAAAATTAACGTTTTGGGGTGGTGATCGTTCAGGGAAAAAAGCATGCTCTTTAGCCCGAAATTGGAAACATTTATCTATTCTTGGGCCAAGATTGTAAAAAATTCCTGAAATTGATCCTCATCTCTATGTTCCCTTCTTTTCAACATTTCAACCCTGGTCTTTTCAACTAAAAAACCGCCTGCGTAGTATGAAAAACACCACATTCCTGCTGGTCTCAGCTTGCTTGCTGAGCCTGTCTTTGTTTGCCCAAAACAAGCCCATCAAAGCCCTGGTGGGCGGCACCCTGATCGACGGCTATGGCAGCCACCCGATCCGCAACAGCGTGATCATCATTGAGGGCGAAAAAATTGCTAAAATTGGCCAGGTCGGGCAAATCGACATCCCCGCTGGAGCCGAAATCATCTCCACCGAGGGCATGAGCGTGATGCCTGGCCTCTGGGACATGCACGTACACCTCATGCTCAATGGCCACAGCAACTACGAACATTGGGACAAAAAATACCCCAAGCTTTTTGGCCCGGTCATCATGCCTTCATCGGCCAAACAACTGCTCTTGGCGGGTGTAACCAGTGCCCGTGACTTGGGCGCTCCACTCGAAGAATCAATCCAGGTGCGCGACCGCATCAATCGTGGCGAAATCGACGGGCCTACCATCTATGTGTCTGGTCCTTTCATCCAGAAAAAACCTTACCCCGGCACCGAGCTTTTCCGCTGGGGCGTGGAAGGCCCTGAAGACGCCCGCGCCAAGGTGCGAAAACTGGCCAAAGCAGGCGTGGACTGCATCAAAATGATTGACCATGACCAAATGACCGACGCCGAAATGTTGGCCGTTGTCGATGAAGCCCATCGCAACAAACTCAAAGTGGTGGCGCACTCGCACCGCCCCGAGGAAATCCGCCGGGGCATGAAAGCTGGGGTGGATTGTTTCGAGCATACGGGCCTGGCTTCAGCCCCCGAATACCCCCAAGACATCCTGGCCCTGATCAAGGAACGGACCGCCCAAATGAGCCTGGGCCCCCTTTACTGGACACCCACGATCGAAGGGCTCTACAATTATACTTACAACCGCGATAACCGCGAAAAACTCGATGACCCCTCCTGGAAAGTGGGCTTACCCGATTCGATCATCGCCGATATTCGCGAGTCGATCATGTACCCCGACCGTTTGTCTTACTTTCAACTTACGCCCATGCGACAACCCACTTTGGCCCGCAAGTTTCAGCAGCTGAAGGAGTCAGGGGTGGTTTTATTGATCGGCACAGACAGTGGCATTCCCATGAAATTTCACAGCCAATCCACTTGGAATGAGCTCGATGTATGGGTTAATCACCTGGGGGTCGATCCCATGTACGCCATTCGAGCCGCGACCTACTGGCCTGCCCTGGCTTGTGGGGTAGCCGACAAAGTAGGAACCGTCACCGAAGGTAAATACGCCGATATCATCGCTGTGAAAGGAGACGTTTTGCGCTACATTGCCTTGCTACAAGACGTGGACCTGGTGATCAAGCACGGCAAAAGGTACAAGTGAATTGAGAAGTTGAGGGGTTAATGGGTTGGCTCAAAAGTGCCGAGTATTGCGAAATCAATGCCGCTGGTCGCCAATATCAGTTCATCTGCCGCAATTAACGGTATTTAACATAGTGGTAGCTGCGCTTTTTTTGTAAATTCGAGCCAAGTTCTTTCCTAGACATGAATCATTTAATCACGTTCTGGGGTGCCGCCATGTAGGAGAATACCCCTCAACTCTGACCTAATAATGAAATTGCTACGACTATTTTTTTGCTTTTTAATCTTGATTAGCCTGGGGGCTTGTAAAGGAAAAGAAGCTGGAGCTGGCCCCGCTGGGCCAGGAGGCCCTGGCAAACCCGGCCCAGGAGGACCAGGCGGACCGCCTGCTGGTCCGATTCCGGTGGATTATCAAATCATCAGTGCCCAGGTTTTGGAGAACACCCTTTACAGTACAGGCAACCTCGTAGCCAATGAGCAGGTCGAAATCCGTGCGGAACGATCCGGGCGCATGACCAAGTTATTGTTCAAAGAAGGTGGTTTGGTGCAAAAAGGAGCCTTGTTGGCCGAGTTAGACCGTGCGGAATTGGAAGCGCAGTTGTCAAAATTAACGGTCAATGAAAGCTATGCCGAGCGCGAACTCAAACGCGCCAAAGACCTTTTGGCCATTGATGGCATCGCCCAGGAAGATTACGACCGCATAAACCTGAGCCTGGATCAAACCCGCGCCGATATTCGCCTGACCCAAGTGGCTTTGGACAAAACCCGCATCCGGGCCCCGTTCAGCGGCAAGTTGGGCCTGCGCCAATTGAGCGAAGGAGCTTACATCTCACCCAGCGATGTGCTGGTAAAATTACAACAAACCGATCCCATTAAACTCGAATTTGAAGTACCCGAACGCTCGGTCCGCGATGTGCGCACGGGCCAGAGGGTGTCTTTTACCATTGAAGGTTTGAGCCAAACTTTCAGCGCTGAGGTGTATGCCATTAGCAATGAAGTAGCCTCAGGCACCCGCACCTTGAGTGTGCGTGCGCGTTGCCCTAACCCACGTGGACTTTTGCAACCCGGCAACTTTGCCAAAGTACGACTGACCACCAGTCAAAACCGCGCAGCAGTACTAGTACCCACCGATGCGGTGATCCCGGTACTCAACGGCCAGCAAGTCTTATTGATGAGGGGTGGCAAAGTGCTGGCCCAGGATGTGGTCGCAGGCCAACGCCTCGAAACCAGCATTGCCATCCTGGAAGGCTTGGCTCCTGGCGACACCATTATTCTCAGTGGTTTGTTGGCCCTCAAGCCGGGCATGCCCGTGAAGGCTGAAAAACGCATTGAATCACTCCAATCCTCCGGCTTATGAATCTCTCCTCTCTGAGCATTGATCGCCCGGTATTGGCGACGGTGATTTCGATCAGTTTGTTGTTGTTCGGGTACATTGGGTTCCGTTCTTTGGGCTTGCGCGACTACCCCAGTGTGGATCCACCAACGGTTTCGGTTTCGACGAGCTACACCGGGGCCAACAGCGAGGTGATGGAATCGCAAATTACCGAGCCCCTGGAGGAAAACATCAATGGCATCGCGGGGATTCGCTCCCTCTCCAGCGTCAGTTCGGATGGGCGCAGCACCATCACCGTAGAATTTGAATTGGGTGTAGACATCGAAAACGCCGCCAATGACGTGCGCGAAAAGGTATCCCAGGCCCAGCGCCTGCTGCCGCCTGATGCCGATCCTCCGATCGTATCCAAGGCCGATGCCAACGCCAGCCCGATCATGTCGATCACCGTACAAAGCACCAAGCGCGACCTGATGGGCCTGAGCGAATACGCCAACAACGTGATGAAAGAGCGCATCCAAACCATCCCCGGTGTATCGCGTATCTTCATTTGGGGCGAAAAACGCTACGCCATTCGCATCAAAATGGACCCTGGCAAGTTGTCGGCTTATGGCCTCACGCCCTTGGATGTACGTGATGCCTTGCAGCGCCAAAACCTGGAGTTGCCCTCCGGAAAAATCGAAGGTTACCGCACTGAGTTAACCATCCGCACCCAAGGGCGCTTGTACACTCCCGAAGAATTTGCCGACATCGTTCTGCTCGAACAACGCGGCTCGGTAGTGCTGCTCCGCGATGTAGCCACCGTCAACCTCGAACCCCAAAATACCCGCAGCATGTTGCGCGGCAATGGCGGTATTCCAATGGTGGGCGTAGCCGTCACCCCCTTGCCTGGTGCCAATTACATCGACATCGTGGACAAGGTAAAACAAAGGGTGACTGAAATTGCCAAAGACAAACCAGAGGACATCAAAATCGATTACGCTTTCGATTCCTCGATTTTTATCCGCAAAGCCATCACCGAGGTAGAAGAAACCTTACTGCTGGCTTTTGGCCTGGTGGTTTTGGTGATTTTTGTATTCTTGCGCAACTGGCGCACCACCCTCATTCCGGTGCTGGCCATCCCGATCTCCCTGATCGCAGCCTTTTTCATCATGTACATTTTTGGCTTTTCCATCAATATCCTGACCCTTTTGGCCATCGTACTGGCAACTGGCTTGGTAGTGGACGACGCCATTGTAGTGATGGAAAACATTTACCGCCGCATTGAAGAAGGGGAAAAACCTTACGAAGCGGCCCACAAAGGAGCCAAAGAGATTTATTTTGCCATCATCTCCACTTCGCTGACGCTGATCATCGTGTTTTTGCCCATTGTATTCCTACAGGGGCTTACCGGGCGCTTGTTCCGCGAATTTGGGGTTACGGTAGCGGGCTCGATCCTCATTTCGATGATCGTATCCCTGACCCTCACCCCGATGATGAGTGCCAGGTTTCTCAAAAAAGGCCGCGAAGGCTGGCTACACCGTGTCACCGAGCCTTTCTTCCTGGGTTTGAACAATGTTTACAACCGCACTTTGCAGTTTTTCATGCGTTTCCGCTGGGTATCGTTTTTGCTGATCATCGCTTCTGCTTTTGGCATTTCAAGCCTGATCAAGCTGATTCCTACAGAGTTGGCCCCCCTCGAAGACCGCAGCCGCTTTCGGGTAGTCATTACTGCTCCCGAAGGCACTTCTTTTGAAATGATGGACCGCTATGTGCAGGAAGTGCTGAAAATTGCGGACACCATCCCAGAGAAGCAAGCCCTGATTGCCGTAACCGCACCCGGCTTTGGAGCCTCTTCAGCAGTCAACGCGGCTTTTGTGAACATCATCCTGAAAGAACCGGAGGAACGCACCCGTACCCAGGATGAGGTACTCAAATCTACCTTTCCACAAATTGCCAAGCTCAATTATGCCCGCTCGATCGCCCTGCCCGAACAAACCATCAGTACCGACCGGCGCGGTGGGGGCTTGCCTGTGCAGTTCGTGATCCAGGCACCTAACTTTGAGAAGCTCAAAGAAGTCATCCCAAAATTCATGGAAGAAGCGGGCAAAAACCCTGCTTTTGCCCTGGTTGACCTTGACCTGAAGTTCAACAAACCAGAATTGCGCATCGAAATCGACCGCGAACGGGCCCGCAAATTGGGCATCAGTATACGCGACATCGCCGAGACTTTGCAGCTTTATTACTCTGGCCAACGCTATGGTTACTTCATTCGCGACAGCAAGCAGTACGAGGTCATTGGTGAAGCCGAACGCCAGTACCGCGACGACCCTCGCGACTTAGCCTCGCTGTATGTACGCAATCCCCGTACCCGCGAGCTCATCCCAATCAGCAACCTAGTGCGCCTGGAAGAAGTGTCGAATCCACCCCAATTGTACCGCTTCAACCGCTACATTTGCGCCACCGTATCGGCGGGCCTCAACGAAGGTTACACCATCGGACAAGGCGTGGATGCCATGCGAGAAATCTCCGGGCGGGTGCTCGGCGATTCCTTCCAAACGGCCCTGGCGGGTGCTTCCAAAGACTTTGCCGAAAGCTCCAGTGGGGTGTATTTTGCCTTTTTGCTGGCTTTGGCCCTGGTTTATTTGACTTTGGCGGCCCAGTTCGAGAGTTTTCTTGATCCTTTGGTGATCATGATGACGGTACCACTGGCTTTGGTCGGGGCCTTATTGGCTTTGTATTTCTTCAACCATACCTTGAATATTTTCAGCCAAATTGGCATCATCGTATTGGTGGGAATCGTGACAAAAAACGGGATTTTGATCGTCGAATTTGCCAATCAAAAACTGGAGGAAGGGCTCAAACCGAGCGAGGCGGCCATCGAAGCGGCTACCTTGCGCTTGCGCCCCATTTTGATGACCAGTATCGCCACCGCCTTGGGGGTTTTGCCCATTGCCCTGGCTTTGGGCGCGGCTTCCACCAGCCGTATTTCGATGGGGGTCGCCATCATTGGTGGCCTGATGTTTTCGCTGGTTTTGACTTTGTACGTAATCCCAGCCCTTTTCACTTTTGTCAACCGAAAAAAAGAGGTCGTTCATGAAAAAATGGAACCAGCGATCTAAGCCCTATATCGTTTTTTTATTGTGTAGTTGCTTGTTGGGGATTGGGGTCGAATCAATGGCCCAGGCTGCTCCAGTGCTTAGTTTGGAAAATGCAGTCAAGACAGGTTTGGAAAAAAACTACCAAATCAAAATCCTGCGCAACCAGGAACTCATTGCGACCAACAACAACACGCCCGGCCGGGCAGGCATGACGCCTACCCTCAACGCTGCGGGCAATATCTCTTACGCCATCAACAATACCCAACAGCAATTTTTCAATGGTGACTCGCGAGGAGCGCCTTCTGCGGGCACATTCAATACCCGTGTGGGACTGGAATTCGACTGGGTTTTGTTCGATGGTTGGAGCATGTACGCCGTGCGTGACCGTTTCGACGCTTTTGAACGGCAAAGCCGTGCCCAAACCAGTGCCCAAATCCAAAACCTGGCTGCTGACATTGCCTTGGCTTACTACAACATCGTACAACTGGAGCGCACCGCCAACAACCTGCGCTATTCCTTAAGACTCGACCGCGACTTGTTGGACTTGGTGCAACGCAAAAAAACCATCGGCTCGGCGACTGGCCTGGAGGTGTTGCAAAGTCGCTCGCGCCTGACCGCTGACAGCACCCGCCTGACCCAACTCGAAGTTGAGGCGGCTCGACTGCACATGGCCTTCAACCAATTGCTTAACGAACCTGTAGACCAGGCTTTTTCAGTGGACACTACGCTGAACATCAGCACCCTTTTGCCCCTGGAAGAACTAATCACCAAGGCCAAACAGGCCAACCCAATGGTGATCATGACCCGCATTGACCGCCAAATTTCAATGTTGAATACCAAGGAAATCAAAGGCAATTTTATGCCTCAAGTCGATTTGGTAGGCCAGTTCAATTACAGTTATTTGCGCAACCAGGTGGGCTTTTTGCTCTCCAACCGCAACCTGGGTCCTACGGCTGGCATCAGCATCCGCTACCCGATTTTGGACGGCGGTATCCGCAAGCAAAACCTGGCCAACGCCAAAATCGCCGAGGAAAATGCCCGCCTGCGCGAAGAAGACCTACTCGACGACCTGGAAGTACGCATCCGCACCCGTTACGCCGATTACCAAGCCCAATTGCGCCTGCGCAACCTCGAAAACACCAACCTGCAAGTAGCCTTGGACCAAGCCACATTGGCCCGCGAGCTGTACCGCCTGGGCAGAATCACCAATTTTGAAGTACGTGAAGCGACTTTGCAAGAGGTACAAGCCCAGGATCGCTTGATTCAATCCTGGTTCAGGTTGAAGCAGGCGGAGGTGGATTTGCTGAACTTGGCTGGGATGTTAGGGTTTTGAGCTCAAGGGCCCAAACCCTACCAATCCAAACTCTTTTTCACCCCCACATTCAACACTACCCCATTTTGCGGCGCAAAAACATCCTGAAATTGCGGCTCGCTGATGAAGCCGCTGTACATCGGGCCAAAGCGGCTTTGTTTCACATTTAGTAAGTTTTCCAGGCGCAGGTAAGTCGAAAATTTGCGCCAGCTTTTTTCTGCCATCAAATTGAGCACAAAAAAGGAAGGCGCTCGGCTTCCATCGCGCAGCATTTGCGGGCGGCTGTATTGGCCATTCAAGCCCAGCCAAAATTGTGGAGAAAAATCGTGTTGCAGCGTAAAGTTCAGGCGGTGCCTGGGTGTTAATGGCAATTGACGCTGCCCCTTTGCACTAACTTCGTCTGCTAGTACAAACAGGTAATGAACACTCATTTGCCAGGTCGAGCGGTAGCGCAGGCGCAGGTTCAGCCCCAGTCCTTTGCTGTTGTAGTTGCCCTCCAGGTTGCGGAAAGACCAGCGGGAGGCGGTATCGGGCTGCAAAACCAGGGGATTGTTGAGGCGGGTGTAGAAAAAATTGCCCTGGGCTTGCAGCGCAATTGCCCCCAAGAGTGGCAAATTGACTTGGTCTTGAAAATTGAGGGCAAAATTGGCCCCCAGCGAACGCTCCGCTTTCAAGTCTGGGCTCAAGGGATTGATGCCCGCAAAAGACCGGGTTTCACTCCATTCATTGAACAAAGAGGGCGTTTTGTAACCCATGCCCATGCCAATTTGGGCCGACCAGGCATCGGTGAGTTGGTAGCGGCCATTCAGGCGCGGCAGGATCAAAGCTTGGCTGTTGCTGGGCAATTCCACCCGCAGGGCCGATTCCAGTAAGTATTTTTGATCGGGTTGCCAGCGGTTTTGCACAAAAAGCCCCAGGCTGCGCTGTTGGTAAAAACGTTGGGGAATGCGGCTGCGATTGGGCGCTTCTTCAAAATGATCGTTGGCATAGTTCAGTCCGCCGATCCAGGTACTTTTTTCTGAAGATTGATATTTGAGGTGCACATCGCTGAAACTCGCAATTTGGGCACCCTGAAACCTGGAAGTCAAGGCGCTGATGTCGCGGTTAAAGCGATTGATGGTGTTGGCCACCCGCAAGTTGAGCTTTTTGGAAAAACGGTGATCCAACTGGGCTTGGGTAGCAAAACGAGAGCTTTCATTGTCGCGGTAAAAGCCAAAATTGCTGTTCCGGGTGATGAAGTTCATATCGCCCCCCAAGCGACTTTCGCGCAGGTAGTTGAAGCCCACCTGGATTTTGGTGGCTTCTTCAAACTGGAACCAAAAGCGCGGCTGGAGCACCAGACGTGAAAAACGGGGAATATTGCTCAGTTCGTCCTGGTCTGCATCAAAACCACCATTGCTGCTACGGGCCAAGAGCAAGGTTAGGGTTACTTCATCATTCAGTTTTTTGCTGGCATAAGCGCTCAAATCCATGCCCTCGGTACTGTTGACATTGGCTTGCAAGTCAATTCTGGACTGATCACCGGGTTTTTTCGTGATAAAATTGACCACCCCAGCAAGCGCCCCATTTCCATACAAAGCAGAGGCTGGGCCTTCGATGATTTCTACTTGTGCCAAGTCAGGCCCTGCTATTTGGGGCATACTCAAACTTCCCGCAAAACCCTGGTACATGGGCAAGCCATCGCGCAATACCTGAACTGAACCACTGGGCAAGCCCTGCAAGCGCAAGTCGTACTGTCCCGTGAGTGAATTGGTAGTTTGAACCAATACTTGTCCGAAATCTTGTAAGAGAGTTTGCACATCGCTCTGCCTTAAGGTACGAAAAGCAGGATTATTGGCCCCCACAACCTGACCAACCTGTGGACTCTCAGCAAGATTTTGCTCAAAGCGGCTGGTGTGAAGAGCAAGTGATGCTTCCTTTTTAGCAATTTGCTTTTCCAGTTTGATGATAAGACCGGAACCTTGGGCCAAGGGTAGGGTCAAGCTGTAAGATTTGGGATAATAACCCGATTTAGAAAAACGCAGGGTCAAGCCACCTTTGATGGTATCACTCAAAACCAATGCGCCAGCGTTGTCACTTTTGGCACTGGTTTTGGGTTGGCTGCAAGAAAGGCTTACGCCCACCAGTGCTTGGCCCGTTTGCAAGTCCTGGACTTGAATTTTCAAGCCGTCTTGGGCCAGTATGAACTCACACGACCAGCAGAATAAGCCAAACCAGGCCAGGATTTTTGGTAAAAATCTACTCATAATGCACGAAAAAGCACGCGCAAAATAAGCAAAATTGCCAGTCGGGAGTGAGCTTGTGTAAGGTGGAATGATTTACTCGTGAACTTTGCCTGGAAAATCTGCAAAACTTACACGTTTTGAGTAGGTTTGGGGTTACGCGTTGCAAACGCATAGAGATGGTTCCGGTCAGGAGACCAAGAACCAGCCCCGGTCGGTAGACCCAGGAACCAGCGTTCACTTAGACTCGGCCACCAAAGGTTGTGTGCATTTCAATCTAATGTTCTAATGCCATGGCTCACGCAGAGCGCGACACGGTACGCCATTTTGAAGAAATTTTACTTGCTTTTGCTACACAATGCCAGCCCTCCGGGCTTTTTCCGCAAAAAAAAACGCGTAGCGGTGACATTGTGGTAGAAAAGTGTGGAACCAGTCATTTCCTAACCGCGTAGCGGCGGCATTAGAAAATAAATAGGGTTTGCACAAAATCAGAATTGGAGAAGTATAGTGAGGATAGTGGCCATAGCAACCAAAAATGAGCACGTTTTTGGTTGCCATGACTTCAAGGCAGAATATGACCTAATATCACCAAAACAAAACCTGCCCCCCGCGAGCATATTGGGTCTCGTGTGGCTTCATCACCAGCGAAAAACTGAATTTTAAATCATTTTCGTAGCAAAAGCTATGCTTATCGCGGTGATAAGCAATGTCAGCTCCTAATTCCTTCAGCACATCCAATAAATGGTGCACCTGCTGGTTGGAAACCCCCATCCGGGCGGCCAGGTTTTCCGCATCGCCAGTGTGTTCGCGGCGGATCATGGAGTCAATTTGCTCCAACAAATTCAGTTCATCTAAGAAACGCATGTTGCTCACTCTTTTCGTTAGTCAAAAAATATGATGTAGATAGACCACAGTGCTCATCTCGAATGATTTTCACAAACGGATGATCTGAAATAAGCTTGTTGAGCGAGGTACAAAAAAGGACTAGTTTGCATCAAGCCTGCCGGGTGAAACAGTGCTTGGTTATCTCAGCTATTGAAAGTGTTAAAGCCATTGACTAGGGACAATCACTCCTTCACTTGCATTTTTCTTCTGTGATCAAAAGCAGTCAATAAGGTTTGGTTGTAAAGGCGAAGTTTCATTTTTAAATCTGCTCTTAAATTTAAGGGACTTTATAAAACAACACAACTAAAAAATGATAATTCTGGGCGTAAAAATAAAATAACAACACAAAAGCGGATACTATGCTTATTTTTATTCCGCAAGCAGGTGGCAATCTCGACCTTAGCACCTAAATTCAATGCTTGGAGCAGGACGTACCAGTCTCCACAAAACAGTACTACCACAAATATCTTCACCATGCGTTACATTTTTATACTACTCGTTTTCTTTTGCCTAAATCCAGTAAGCCAGGCCCAGGACGCCCGCGAGCAAGTGGTGGCCGTCATCAAGCAAATGTTCAATGGCATGAGAGCCGCTGATAGCAATGCCATCAAAGCAGTCTTTCACCCCGAAGCCCAACTGCAAACCTCCACTTTTGACCGGGAAGGCAAGCCTCGCCTCGCCACTACCCCGATCCCGATGTTTGCAAGCAGGGTGGGCAGCGCCAAACCACAGAGCCTGGACGAAAGAATCTGGAGCTACGATGTGCGCATCGACCAGGGTTTGGCTACCGTTTGGACCGAATATACCTTCATTGCCAATGGCCAGTTCAGCCATTGTGGAGTGAACGCTTTTCAACTGATCAAAATGAGCGATGGCTGGAAAATCCACCAAATCACCGACACCCGCCGCAAGGAAAACTGCATCATGGAAGCCCCGCTGACCGAAAAAGAAGTGGGAGCCTTCATCGACAAATGGCACCAAGCCGCCGCCACTGCCGATGAAACGGCATATTTCGGGGCGATGAGCGCCGATGGCGTGTTCCTGGGCACCGATGCCACCGAGCGCTGGGTACGCGACGACATGGCCAAAGCGATGGAGAAAGCCTTTGCAGGTAAAAGCGCTTGGGATTTTAAGTCGCGTAACCGGCAAATCATGCTTTCTGCTGATGGCCGTTATGCCTGGTGGGACGAGCTATTGGACACCTGGATGGGTGTATGCAGAGGCTCTGGAGTCCTGGAACGAGATGGTCAAACCTGGAAAATCAAACACTACGACCTGGCCGTCACCGTACCCAATGACAAAATGAAGCAATTCATGAAACTCACTAAAAAGAAATAGACCCAAATTTTTGAGTTGGGTCCTCTTTTCAACACTTCAACCTTTCAACTTAAAATACCATGCAACACCGCAAGATTTTACTGACTGAAAATGACATTCCAGACCATTGGTACAACATTGTGGCCGATATGCCCAATAAGCCCCTGCCTCCCCTGCACCCAGGCACTAAAGAGCCGATCGGCCCGGAAGCCCTCGCGCCCCTGTTTCCGATGGAGTTGATTAAACAAGAGGTGAGTGCTGACAAGTGGGTAAGCATCCCCGACCCTGTGCGGGACGTGTACACCCTTTGGCGCCCAACGCCCTTGTACCGGGCCTATGGCCTCGAAAAAGCCTTGGACACCCCAGCCCGCATTTATTACAAATACGAAGGCTTAAGTCCAGCGGGTTCGCACAAGCCCAATACTGCGGTGCCTCAAGCTTACTATAATAAAATGGAAGGCGTAAAACGCATCACCACCGAAACCGGGGCCGGTCAGTGGGGCAGTGCATTGTCTTTTGCCTGCAACCATTTTGGGATCGAATGCGAAGTGTACATGGTGAAAATCAGCTACGAGCAAAAGCCTTACCGCAAGTTCATGATGAACACTTGGGGCGCAACCGTGCACTCCTCCCCCACTGACCATACCAATGCAGGCCGCCAAATCCTGGCCGGAGATCCCAACTCACCCGGTAGTTTGGGCATTGCGATCTCCGAAGCAATGGAACGCGCCGCTACCGACGACAACACCAAGTACGCCCTCGGCAGCGTGCTCAACCACGTACTCATGCACCAAACCATCATCGGCCTAGAAGCAGTGAAGCAAATGGAAATGGCTGGTGAAATGCCCGATGTAGTGGTAGCACCATTTGGCGGTGGCTCGAACTTTGCAGGTATTGCTTTCCCGTTCTTGCGCCTCAACTTTGACGAGGGCAAAACAATCCGCTGCGTGGCCAGTGAGCCTTCTTCTTGCCCAAAATTGACCCGTGGGGTTTTCCGCTACGATTTTGGTGATACGGTGGGCATGACCCCTTTACTGCCAATGTACACCCTGGGTCACAATTTCGTGCCCGCACCCATCCACGCGGGGGGCTTGCGCTACCACGGGGCCGGGGTCATCGTGAGCCAATTGCTCAAAGATCAGTTGATTGAGGCCCGTGCCCACGACCAATTGGAATGCTTTGAGGCCGGTGTAGCCTTTGCCAAGGCGGAGGGCATCATTCCTGCTCCAGAGGCTTCTCACGCCCTGGCAACGGTATTTGCCGAAGCCCAGGCCGCCAAAGAGGAGGGCAAGCCACGCACCATCCTCTTCAACCTCTGTGGACATGGTCACTTTGACCTCAAGGCCTATGATGATTACTTCAGCGGTCGCCTAGTCAAACACGAAGTAACCTCAGCCGATATTGAGAACTCACTGGCGATGTTGGATACGCCATTGATTTAAAGTCAATGTGCCCCACATGAGGGTGCGTAAAAAAACAAGGTAAACTAGTTTGGATGGGTTTAGTGAAAAAAATGAGAAGCAGTTTAAGAACCAGTTTAAGCCACTGACTGAAAGGAAGAGGTATTCTTTTTTTGCTAAACCACCGAAAATGAGTTTTTGAATTGAAGCATTAAGCACGTCAATCCTTTTGACCTATCCACCTATGCCAATCAGGAGGGGAGATGTTTGCAAGAACTTAAAAACACAGTACTGAGGTGTAGAAATGCCAGCCTGAATTCCTCAGGTTGGCATTTCTCTTCGAACCTTGGAGCAGGCGGTTTTAATAGCCTAAAGCAATAAATGACAAAAGACTATTTTGAACAACAAAAGAAGAAAAACAAAAAAGAACTATCCCTTTTGCGTCTTCACTTGGCAGGAAATATGTTGTGATTTTGCCCAATACCGAGAGCCGAATATACTTCCCCCAGCTTATTCCTCTTCACTAGTTCCCCATTCCGACTCTTGTTCTTCAATGGGTGGCTCTTCCAACCAGAAGTTGTTCATGCCTTCACCAGGAATCACTTTCACCTTGTAGAGATTGATCAAATCCAATAGGGCAAGGAAAGTAATGATGGCGTGGATGCGGTCTTTGCATTCGCCAAAAATCGAGCGGAAATCTGCTTTTTTTCCGCCAATGATCGAGCCAATGATGCGTTCTTGTTGCTCTTCAACGCTGTAATTGAAGCGCACGATCTGGTGCACTGCCTTGGGCGGGCCTTTGTCGAAGCGGTCCATTACGCCCTCAAAAGCTTTGAGCAATCGGAAAAGCGTGAGGGATTCCAATTCATTGTCGACCAGGGCTTTGGTAGCGATTTGTTGAAGTTCTTTGCTGATGTTGCCCCGGCCGTCTCGCAGGGATCGGTCTTCTTCCAGGGCGGCCATTTCGTCGAGTACACTTTTGTAGCGCTTGTACTCAAGCAAGCGTTGGACCAGTTCTTCGCGGGGGTCGATTTCCTGGCCCAGTTCATCCACTTGCTTGCGTGGCAGGATTAGTTTTGCCTTGATCCGGCACAGGGTGGCCGCCACCAAAATGAATTCACTGGCCAAATCGATGTTCAACCTTTCCATTTGGTGGATATAGTCCAGAAAATCATCGGTGATTTTGGCAATCGGAATGTCGTGAATATCCAGTTCATCCCGCTCAATGAAGAACAGGAGCAAGTCGAAAGGTCCTTCGAATTGCGGCAGGTGGATCGTATATGTTTCGTTTACTGGCATTTGGGGGACGAAGATAGGGTTTTTAGTTTAAATGTTGGAAAGTTGAAGAGAGAACCCCTCTTTTCAACCTTATTGGATTTCAACTTTTCAACTTGATTTTAGTCAGCTTTGACGACTTTACGCACTACCCTTTCCCGATTGACTTCCAGCATCACGTAATAAATGCCAGCTTCAATGCGAGCAGGTGGTTGCCAGGATGCCTCGTATTTTCCCTCAGGTTGACGATCGTGCCAATAAATGCGGCCAATTTCTTGTCCCAATGCATTGAGAATACGCAGGTTCACCCTGCTTTTGCTGCCCAATACGTAATGCACATGCAACTCGTCTTTGAAGGGATTGGGGTAGGCATTGGTGATGCCGAAATCGCGGTTAGAGTGCATACTGGCCGTAGGTTCCGCAACGGCAGTGGTTTCGCGAATGGTGGCTGGCAAACTTTCTGAAGAGTTGTACCCCACCCCAGTAACTGCATACCAATAAGGATCACCAATTGCCCGAGCGGTACTGTCAATAAAGATTCTTTCACCACTTACTGCGAGCAGGCTTTTGCCGTCCAGCATCGCATCGGCCCACACGGGTTGGCGCGCACTTTGCACCCGGTAGATGGCAAAATAGCGGGCGCATGAGTCTACAGAGCGCCAACTCAGCTCGGTACCTTGGCGTACAATGCGGCGTTTGAGGTCTTGCGGAGCTTCTACCACTTCTACATTTTTCCACTCCATCACCGGAGGCAACGCAGGCCTTCGATATAGTCGATTGCGCAATGAGTCGCTCAAACCTTGGGTACTGACTTTGGAAAAATTAGCAGCCCTAAAATGAATGACCCCAGGAATGCCATTTTGGCGGGTAAAATCAATCTGGTTGGGAATTTCCGCAGGGCTGAACAGGCCACTGGCGCTTATCATGGTGGGCTCGGCGCGGTAAGAAGCGATGCCTGGATACAAATGCCGCCCATTCATTTGGCTTTTCCACCACAAGGCCAATTTGGCAAAATCTTGTGCACCGCCAAATTTCCAGTACAACTGCGGGGCCAGGTAGTCGATCCATTTGTTTTCAAGCCACACCACTGCATTGCCGTAGGTCACATCCGCTCCCGAAAGACCACTGATTCCCGCAGGCACCCCACTCCGCCAAATGCCAAAAGGGCTGATGCCATATTTGAGTTGTGGTTTTTTTTGCAAAATGGCCTGGCCCAAGTCTTTTACAAATCGGTTGACATTGTCCTCGCGCCAGGCATTGAGGCTCATGCCTGCACCATAGCGGGCAAAAGTAGCCGCATCTTCGTTGGCCATGCCTTCGTAAGGGTAAAAATAATCGTCGTAGTGGATGCCATCAAGGTCGTAACGGGTGGCTAGGTCCACACAAACTTGGATGATGTAATGCCTGGCATCGGGGACTCCGGGATCAAGGAGCAAGAAATTTTTAACGGGCAACATCCATTCAGGGTGCTTAACAGATACGTGCAAACTGTCTTTAGGATAGGTGCTGTTCACACTGCGAATGGCCCGAAAAGGGTTGAACCAGGCGTGTAACTCCATACCCCGTTTGTGAGCTTCTTGGATCACAAAGGCCAGGGGATCCCAAAAAGGCGCGGGTGCTTTGCCCTGAATACCGGACAGGTAATAAGACCAAGGCTCCAGTTTGGAGGCATACATGGCATCACTTTCTGAGCGGACCTGGAAAAAGACCACGTTCATACCCGAACGCTTCAAGTCGTCGAGCAGCTTCAACAATTCGGCTTGCTGCACTGCTGTACTGGCCCCTCTAGTAGGCCAATCTAGGTTGATGACGGTAGAAATCCAAGCTCCACGAAACTCGTACTTGAGGGTACTTGGGCTTTGTGCACTCAAATAGCCCAAAAAACAGAACAAGGCAAGAATGATGACAAGTATTCGATTCATGAAATTGGATTGTCCTTTGGAAGGAGTGAAATTGGATAATGCAAAAATGATCATTAGGTACAAAAAAACGCTATCTTTCCGCCTGTAAAAATTCAAAAAGCTTTTGACCGAGGGAATAGTTGCCAAAAGTAGTAAAAAATTAGCCTAGCGGTTTCGAGACAAAAAAGCAGGCAGTTTTTGTTCCATCAAGCCTATTTTTTGGAGTCGATGCCCAGCATCGGCGGAAAAAAGGCAGGGGGGAGCAAAAATTACCTTTTTGGGCCGAAACATGAGCAGGATAAGCTTTTACCAAAATTAAATGTTTTCCTCATTCAAGTTCCAATTTTGCTCACCCGCATGAAAGACGTTATTGACCTCTACCGCGATGTGGTCATTGAAATCGCCACCCCATATTTTGTTGGCACCGGATTTTATCTCCGGGAACATGCCCTTATTGTGACCAATGAGCATGTGGTTCGCGACAACAAGGCGGTAGTGATCAACGGCCCTAAATTGGAAAAACAACTGGCTCCGGTTGTTTTCATTGACGTTCGGCACGACTTGGCTTTTTTGGCTGCTCCTCAAATTGACGTACCCATCGTTGCATTGGCTAACGACAAACCCGTACATGAAGGAGATCCCGTCATTGCCATTGGTCATCCCTTTGGGTTGAAATTTTCGGCTACCCAAGGCATCGTATCCAATGCCAAGCACGATCGAGAAGGGGTAACCTACATCCAACACGATGCGGCGCTGAATCCGGGCAATAGCGGTGGCCCCTTGGTAAACGCCAATGGCGCGATTTTGGGAGTGAATACCTTCATCATGAAGGATGGCAACAGCATCGGTTTTTGCCTGCCCGTTGACCACCTTCAGGAATGCATCGACGCTTACCAAAAAGGCAGGGGGGAATTGGGTGCCCTTTGCATTTCTTGCAGCAACGCCGTTTTTCAATCCACCATCGAAGGCCAATACTGCCCTCATTGTGGTGCCAAAGTTGCCTTGCCCAACAAAGCCGACGACTTTGAGCCGATCGGCATTCCCAATACCATCGAAGAAATCATCGAAAACGCAGGCTACCATGCCGAGTTGTCAAGGTCTGGCCCCAACAATTGGTCGATCCAAAAAGGAAGCGCTCGGATCAATATCACTTATTACGAAGAAACAGGCTTGATCACGGGCGATGCCTACTTGTGCAACTTACCCAAAGACAACATCAAGCCTTTGTATGAATTCTTGTTGCGCCAAAATTACCTCTTGGAGGGCCTTACCCTCAGCATGAAGGATTCAGCGATTATTCTTTCTCTACTTATTTTTGACCGTTATTTGAATGTAGAAATCGGCTTACAGATGTTTCAATACCTCTTTGAACAGGCGGATTATTATGACAATGTTTTAGTGGAAGAGTACGGTGCTGTGTGGAGAGAAGAGTAGTGGTGCCCTATTTAGGGTGCTCGCAGGGGAGATTTACCGTGTTTTGGGTTATTGTTTTTAAGTTTGCGGCTCCTGTTTGATGTACTTTTAAACGAAAAAAGTACACCCAAGCCTAATGTATGAGTTTTCAAAATGAACCTCTGTTTCTTTTTTTTGACAAAAAAAGAAACAGAAAAGTCAAGGGCTCCGATCAAGTATTAGTGAAAAAGCTTGATTTTTTACACCAGATTGGAGCCGGACCCAAGTAGCCTTACATCTATAGCACTTAGTAACGGGTAAAAAATAAACCTTTCCAGTTTTATAAAACTCACGCACATCAACGTAACGGTCAACGTCATACTGGAAATCCGCAAGAATGGGTGTCTCGAGTGTGAGTGTGGGTACGAGTGTGAGTGGCTTCGAGCCGAATCTATCGACTCAGCTAATTGGAACTGGGGTTCATGCACACTCACACCCAAACCCAATTTTATCCGCGTGCTAAAAACGGCCTCACGCACCGTGTCAAGCTCCGCCTGAGCAAGGACATAGTTAATAAAGTACGCAGTTGCAATTGGTAAGGTTTATTCGTGGCTTGTCACTAACGGTTGTCGATGGTATAACTTTCGAAGGCCCGCTCGTTGTGTTCTAATTGCTCAAGGCTAAAAAACTGGTATTTGCGCAACTGTTCAATGAGAAATTTGGGTGTTCCGGTAGCAAACCAGTAGTTGCTGAAATGTCGGTCGTGCAAAAAACGCATGAAGGAAACTGGGTTGTACAACAAGTTTTTGACATCCCAGGAATAACCATTGTACCAGCGCTTGATTTCGGCGGCAAAAGCTTTGGGTTCGTAGCCCAGTTCTAGCCGGGCGAGTGATAAGTAATCTTAAAAATACTTGCTTAGCTCAGGTTCAGTATAGCCCAGTAAGGTCGAAAAAGGACGGGCTAGGGTAACGTCTTCCAACTGGTTGAGTTTGGAAACACACTCACCGGGCTGAATTTGAAGATGCCCGTGAGCATCAAAAATTCCAATTTATCGCCATTGGGTTTGGATATGCCATAGAAGTCGCCTAAGATGGTCCAGCTTAGTTCGGCCTCATCGGGTTTGTGAAGTACGTCCAGCATGGGCATGTCATACTCGTCGATGAGGATGACCACTTTTTGGCCATGTTTTTCGTAAAGCTTGTCAATGAATTCTTCCAGGCGTAAGCCAGGCGTTTCCGCACTCAGGCTAATGCCTTGGGGCCGGGCCAGGTTATCTAAGTGCGCCATCAAGCCTTTTTTCAAGCCCAGATCCTAGAAGCACATGCGGTCCATGTAAAAATGAAGGCTGGATGCACCCGGCTCCAGTCCCATTTTTCTTCGGCCCATGGTCCCTTGAATAAATCCTTGTGCCCAGCGAAGAGTTGGGCAATGGTGGACAAGAGCCGGGACTTGCCAAAACGGCGGGGGCGGGCAAGAAAAACGCTTTTGTATGCTCCAAGTAACTCACAAATCAAAGAGGTTTTGTCCAGGTAGATGGTGCCTCGTGTAATCAGTTCGTCAAAACGTTGTATGCCTAATGGTAGGTTTTCATGGGGTAATGACAAGGCAAAAACTTAGCCTGGTGGTGCGAGTTCTGGCCATCGTCAGGCAAATAACCTTGAAAATCTTGGCAATTCTGCTTTGGGCAAAAAAATCATGCTGGAAAATTTCGCTGCTCACTTGAACTCAATCTGTATTCCATCCTCTTTTTTCAAGCCCAAAAGACCAGCGGCCTTACCCATGTTGATCGAAATTTCGAGGTGATCGGCGGAGTTGAAAAGGCAGAGGATTTCGCCCACTGGTACATCGTAATAATGCTCACTGAGCTTGGTAAGCGGATCAAAACGCTTGAAATAAAGCTCAAAGGGCCGCCCTTTGCCAATGCGCTCGAACAAGTTGCGATTCACGTTGCTAACCACATTCTCATACTGGTCGATGTAAACGATTGAGCCACGAATCTGCTTGGTGGTGGTCACAGGTTGAAAACTCATGCGTTCTACCCGACTGGCGGTGATTTCGGCAAATTGATCCAGGCTTTCGCCTGCGGTGAGTTTGGTGACCGTTACAGCAAAAATATCTTTGAGGGGAAAGGAACTTTTTTCGGGCTTTGGAAGCTTATAGATGGGTTCATTGAGCTCATCAAACAAGAGGGAAAAAATCCCATTGTCGGGTGCAATGAAGTAGTGACCGTTTTTTTCCAAAGCCAAAAATGACTGTTGGGCATTGGCCAAGTCATTCACCGAAACGAGGTGAATGGTCTTTTCCGGGAAATTGTGCCAGGCATTGCGCAGAATAAATGCGGCTTGTACAATGTCAAAGTTTTGAACCTGGTGCGAAACGTCAACGAGTTGCAAGGTTGGGCAAACCTTGAGCAGTGTACCTTTAATCAATGCACAGTAGTAGTCTTGTAAGCCAAAATCAGTGGTTAAGGTTACGATGGTCATAGCATGGGTTTATGGGGTTTATGCTGGTTTTGAGGTCATTTGAGGTTTTTGGTAAAAAACATCGCCAAAAGTACGTTATTATTTGTTTTTCAAACTTTTTAGAGATGACTGTAAAAACAATTTGTCCTTTGTCGCCAAATTAAAAGCGCTCGAAGTGGCATGAACGAATTGAAAGTCTTAAATTTAGCCAGAAAAGTAGCAAATTGGTACCCAACTAGGAACTTCAAGCCAATGTGCCATTTTCTACATTACCCCAACTTATGAAAGGAGGAAGTTTGAGTGAAATTGTACTAACGGTGGATGGCGTAGATCCACTGGCCTTGTTTGGAGAAAACAATGTCAAATTGAACCTGCTGCGCAAAGCGTTTCCAGAAATCACCATCACTTCACGGGGTAGCAACCTGAAGTTGGCTGGTGAAAAAAAATATACCCAAGGGGCCAAGGCCAAGTTTGAGCTGATGGTCAAAACCCTGAAGGATTACAACGAGCTGACGGTGCAAATGGTGGAAGACCTGCTGCAAGGTGAAAGCCTCTTCGATAACCGCATTCCCGAAACGGACGGCAACCGCACCATTCTGTACAACCGCGAAGGTAAGCCAATCAAGGCTAAAACTCGTAACCAGCGCAAGCTCGTCGATGCCTCGGAGCAAAACGACATTGTTTTTGCCATTGGTCCCGCTGGCACGGGCAAGACCTATACTGCGGTGGCACTAGCAGTGCGCGCACTGAAGAACCGCAGCGTCAAAAAAATCATCCTGACTCGTCCAGCCGTAGAGGCAGGCGAAAACCTGGGTTTTTTGCCCGGCGACCTCAAGGAAAAGGTAGATCCCTACCTGCGCCCCTTGTACGATGCCTTGGATGACATGATTCCTGCCGACAAGCTGGCCCAGTTCATGAGCAATCGCATCATCGAAATTGCCCCCCTGGCGTTCATGCGTGGGCGTACGCTCGACCAGGCTTTTATCATCCTCGATGAAGCACAGAACTGCTCTACCCTGCAAATCAAAATGTTTTTGACGCGCCTGGGGCCAAGCGCCAAGTGCATCATCACGGGCGACTTGTCGCAAATCGACTTGCCGCACAACCAAAAATCAGGTCTGCAACGGGCGCTGGATATTTTGGAAGGAGTGGAGGGCATCACCAGGGTCAACCTCACCACCGAGGACGTGGTGCGCCACCGTTTGGTGAAGGAGATCATCAACGCCTACGAAAAATCGGACCGCGAACTGCGGGCCCGCAAATTGCGCAAGGAATTGGAGGAGGAAGAAGCCGCCCTGCGTGAACTGGAACAAAGGCAAGCGGAAATAGAGGAAGAATAGTGGTACGATTAGGATGGCTTGAGTCCTTTTTGTAGTTCCAAAGCTTCATAATAAACCACCAAAGACTTTGTGCAAATGGCAAAAGCCTTTTTTTGAAACACAAAAGGGCTAAAAGTACCATGCTCTCGGTGGCTTCAATTGGTACAAAATATTTTATGGTTTTGCACAATACCTAATGTGGCCGAGTATAACTATCTTGCCCACACAAATCCAACAGTCCGTTGTCTAAGCCATGAAACTTTTTCTCGACCTTTCACCTGAAGTAGCAGCTTGCATCAAGGCCAAACAACCTATCGTTGCCCTGGAAAGCACCATCATCTCACACGGGATGCCTTACCCGCGAAATGTGGAAACAGCACTGATGGTGGAGGAAAAAGTACGCAAACACGGTGCTGTACCCGCAACCATCGCCATCATTAAAGGGCGCATGAAAGCGGGGTTGAGCAAACAGGAAATTGATTTTTTGGGCAAAGAAGGTAATAAAGTGCTCAAAGTAAGCCGCCGCGACTTGCCTGTGGCCATTGCCCAAGGCTACAATGGAGCCACCACTGTCGCAGCCACCATGATGATTGCCAAAATGACGGGAATTGCTGTTTTTGCAACTGGTGGAATTGGCGGTGTACACCGCGGCGCAGCTTCGTCAATGGATGTATCGGCAGACTTGCAAGAACTGGCCAACACCAATGTGGCAGTAGTCACGGCTGGAGCCAAATCAATCTTGGATATTGGCCTGACCTTGGAATACCTCGAAACCCACGGGGTACCCGTTTTAGGCTATAAAACCGATGATTTTCCTGCTTTTTATGCCCGTCAAAGTGGCTACAAAGTTGATCACCGGGTGGATAGTTCCAAAGAATTGGCCAACGTCCTCTCGATCAAGTGGCAATTGGGTATGCAAGGCGGAGTGGTAATCGCCAACCCGATCTCCGAAGAAGACCAGATGGATTTTGGATACATCGAGAAAAAAATCCAAAAAGCCCTCGCCGAGGCTGCGAAAAAAGGCATCAAAGGCAAAGAAATCACACCTTATTTGTTGTCAAAAATCGAAAACCTGACCGAAGGCCAAAGCCTCGAAGCCAACATCAAACTGGTGCTCAACAACGCCAAATTGGCCGCTAAGGTCGCCAGCCACATGCGGCGATGATCATCCATTTCCCTTCACTCGGCCACTTTCTTCGTCGGCGCTGCCTGTTTTGCGCGGGCCTTTGGCACCTTGGCCGCGACTGAAATTGTAACTGAAATTCAAGGTCGCAAAACGCGTGTCGCCCAGGTTGCGGTAGCTGCTGTTGATGTTGCTTAGGAAAAGAATTTGTCCAGCATTGATGCGGGTGTAGAAGGGGTCTGCTATGCTTAATTTGAGAGTGCCCTTGTTTTTCATCACCCTTTTGGCCACGCCAAAAGTGGCTTGCCACTGTTGAATCACCGCAATTTGGCTGAACAAAACCCCACTGCGGAACCAAGCACCAGCCTCGGCACTCCAGCCCTTGCCCAATTGGAAAACGTTGTTCGCATTGACAAAGCCAAGGTAGCCTGCGGTGTCGATTTTTTGCCCATACAGTTCGGTATTGATTCCGAGCCGCGTGCCTTCACTGCTCAGGATCAAGGTCCAAAACTTGCGGGGATTGACCGAGCCATTGATCGTTAAACTGGTGGTAGTACGGCTGGCGATGTTGTTGGGGCGGCTGTAGTAAAATGCCCCCTCGAAGTCGATGGTTTCGGTGATCAGGTTGTTGACAAAGCCTAGGGTGAGCGCAGCGGTCCAGCGGCGCTTAAAGGTGTAGGAAAATTCAAAGTTATTGGAAAAAACGGGCAATAGAAAAGGATTTCCCACATAAAAAGTGTACTTGTCGAGCGGCGAAAGAAAGGGATTGAGGTCCTGGTAAAAAGGCCTTTCGATGCGGCGGTTGAAATTGAATCCAAAGTGGTGGTTGTCGAGGCTATCGGCTTGGAACGACAAATAAAAGGTAGGAAACAAACTGGTGTAATTGCGCCGAAAACTCGAATCTGGTCGTCCTTCCAAGGCCAATTGATTGCCTTGTAGAACGGTGTTTTCCAGGCGCAGGCCCGCTTGCATACCCAAACGACCCCACTCTTGGTTGGCATTGAGATAGGCCGCGTTGATGTTTTCGCGGTAAGTAAAATAGTTGGTGAGGTTGAAATCAGGGCTGGTTACGCCTTGAAAACGGCGGAAGTACTCGGCGTCGTTTTGGGTGCGGATTAAGCTGCTTTTTACCCCTGTTTCGAAGCGACCATTTTTGCCCCAAGGCTGGGCATAATCGGCTTTTACGGCATAAATGTTGAGATTGGACGGCAAATCACCGATCACATCGTCTTGTCTTACCAACACTTGATTGGTATTGTAAGTAAAGTTTCTGTACAATTGCTCCGCGCGGGTAGCGTAAGTAATGAAGTCGGCGTCCATGCCAAATTCCCGGTTGGTTTTAGGGTTTTGGCGACGCAGGTTGAAATTCAGGCCGAGGTTGTTGAACTGGTTTTCGTCCAGGTTATCGGCCCCGATGATCGAGTCGATGCGGTTGAACCCATCGCGCAGGTAGCTGGTGTTGCGGGTGGTATTGCGCCCCTCACGAAACATGCCCGTAGCCACAAAGCCCAAGGTGGTTGTCGGGCTGGCGAAGTAGTCAATGCCCACTTTGCCATTCACCCCATGATTAGCACGGTAAATATCCGAGTTTTGGTCAAAAGACGAGGCAAGGCTGCCTTTCTCATTCAAAAAACGGCGCTCCAGGTCCAGGTCTGCGAAGTTGGTCCGCAGGCTTTGGCCAAAATTGCTGAAAAGATTGACCTTGTTTTCGCGCAGGTTAAAATTGAAGCTGTTGTTGGCTTTGGGGTACACGCCTTGGCTGTAGCCCAGGTTGATATTGCCTGTTTTACCCTTGATTTGGGTCTTTTTGGTACGAATGTTGATTACCCCAGCATTGCCTGCCGCGTCGTATTTGGCGGGTGGATTGGTGATCAGTTCGATTTTGTCGATCGTGCCAGCGGGCAGGGAGCGCAGGTAGTTCATCAGGTCTTCGCCAGCGAGATAAGTAGGTTTGTCGTCGATAAAAACCATCACGCCCTCTTTGCCTTTGAGGCTCAAACTTCCTGAATCATCGGCCCTGACGCCTGGTGATTTTTCCAGAACCTCCCAAATACTGAGTCCGGCATTGGAAATCAAAACTTCAGGATTGACAATGGTGCGGTCGATTTTTTGCTCAATAAAGGCCTTTTGCGCTTTCACGGTTACCCCCTCGAGTTCTACTGCCGAGCCAGATTGCAAAACAATGGTTGGCAATTGAAGATGGGACGTTTTTTCGTTGACTTGTAAAAAATCGCTGCGGTAGGTTTTTGCGCCTAAAAAACTGACTTCGAGTTGGTATTCGCCGTATTTCAGGTCTTCTATTTCAAATTTTCCAGCAGGGTCGCTGAAGGCCACTTTTACTACCGAAGAATCAATTGCTTTGCGCAAAATCACATTAGCGGCTGCTACGGCCTGTTGATTAACATCGGCGATTTGGCCGCTGATTTTTCCTGGGGATTGCGAAAACAAAGGGGATATTGCTAATGTCATTAACAACCAAGTGCAATAAATAGTCAGCTTTTTCATGTCAGGTCGGGTGATGTTCAAGGTGCAAAGTACGACAGGAAAAAGCCTTGAAAAACCAATCAAGCATACTGATTTGAGCGGTTCCTTCAAAATCACGCCTTTGGGGGGAGCGAAGCATGTCCGCAAGGAAAGTCTTTTTCAATCAAAATTTTCAAATTGAGCATTGAGTGCTCTATGCCTATTTGGTCCGTGTTGATCCATTGCATCGCTGCATCCTTTGGCAAGATGACCCTGATTTCATTGTATTCAAACTCCACTATGATTTGTGCCACTTCAGACAGTTCAAGGGTGTACTGCAAGCCTTTTCCAGGTGGGATCGGCACGGTCACTGAAACCAAATGGTGCATACGCAGCAGTTCTAAATCGGCTTCATCAACCCTTAATCGAATGCTATCGGCGCTGCACCTGAGTTTCATGTTGCTTGTTTATGACTGACCCTTGGAAAGAAATTAGGTTGCACAAGAACCTCTTTTTTTGGGCAAAAATGGGTTTTAACCACAAAAAATTGATTAAAAAGGTACTACTTTATCTATATTCCGCATTTTATACGTATTTTTCATTAAAATTTGAGTGGAGCTTTTCGCCATTAAATTTTTTTCCAAAAAACCCACTATGCGTTTATTGCTCGTTTTCCTTGCTTTTGTACTGTTCTCCTTGGGGGTCAGGTGGTTCTACGTATGCCAGATCAGGGGAGAATGCGGACCAAAACTGGAAAATGGCACCCTGCGCCTCAGTACCCTCGAATTGCAGGCAGATGGCAAAACGATCTTGAGCGGCTACGACCATTTTTTCTTTCCTACCAACTCAGCAGTGCCTGAACTGAACGAGGACAATCGGAAATTTTTGGATAAAACGGCTGTTTTCCTTTTTGACAATGCGCGCCAAAAATTGTGCATCACGGGCAATTATGGCTTGGATGAAAAAGGAGCTGATACGGGTTTTTACGAAAACCTGGGTTTGCAAAGGGCTAATGCCATTCGGCAGGAGTTGGTGAGCAGAGGCGTAGAAGAAAAACGCTTGAGCTTGGACTACAACGCTGGCGCGGCCACGGTTCGCCAACAGCCCATCGAATTCAACCCTTTTGATGTGGCCAATACCATCGACTATGCGCGTTTGTCCTATACGTTTGAAGACATGACTTTTTCAGACCTGAACTTTTTACCGGATTCGGCAGCCTTCAAACCAGGTTTATACCTTGTGCGTTATGCCGATGCACTGCGCCAGCACCTGGTCAAAAATCCGCAAGCTAAACTCATGATTGTGGGACATACAGACAACACTGGGGACCCCAAATCCAACTTTGAATTGGGGCTCAAACGCGCTCAAAGTGTCATGCGCTACCTGCGTGAGCTGGGGCTTGCACCCGATCGCATGACGGCCGTGTCGGAAGGCGAAAAACACCCCATTGCGCCCAATGAAACTGAAGTAGGGCGAAGGCGCAACCGTAGGGTGAATTTTATCATTGAATAAAGTCCCTTCAACATTAGACTTTATGAATCCTAGATTTATTGTTCATGAATTCTATTGTATGGGTTAAACAACTAAATATGTTACACGAACTTTTTTCAGGACTTGATTCCTCCCAAAGCTTGATTGTACTTTCCTGGCTGTTGATTGCTTTTTTATTGGGGCTTTTGGCGGGCTATTTGCTACGCGACCGCTACGCCAAACAATTAGCGATACAACTGGACGCCAAAGAGGCTGAACTGAAAAATGCCAAGGCTTCGATCGAGGCCGCTGAAGCCAACTTGGCCCACAAAGACGCGGAAATGAAGCGCGCCCAAGTCGATGAACAAGCGGCCCGCAGTGCCGTTTTGCGCCTGGAAGACGAGAAAAGGCAATCGAGTCTGGACCTGGATACTGCCAAAGGTAGCCTTGAAAAAAGCAAGTACGAACTGAGCGTCCAAAACCAAACCATCGTCGACCTGCAAAAAGAAGTGGACAAGCTCAAGGTCGAAGCCAGTGCCGCTCCAATCGCTACTGAAATTACCCACAACGATGACGCCCGCGAAATCCTGGCCGCCATTGAAGCACAACTGAGCTCTTTGACCCAAGAAAATACCGCCCTGCGCGAAAACCTGCAACAACTGATGGCCAGTGGCACTGGCAAACGGGGCAGTAAAGCCAAAGCCGATCCCAGCCCAGCGGTAACTCCAGCACCAGTAGAAGAAGAGAGCAAGCCAGAATCGCCTAACCTGGGAACCGACAATACCAGCTTGTTGGAAGCGGACAAGGCCCGTTTGATTCATTTTGACAAGGATGATCTGAGCGCCATCGAGGGCATCGGGCCATTTTTGGAGAAAAAACTGAATGAGCAGGGCATTTTCACTTACGAACAAGTAGCTGCCTGGACCGAGGCGGATGTAGATAGCGTGACCAAGGCCATCAACTTCTTCGATGGCCGCATTGCCAAAGACAATTGGGTGGGCCAAGCCAAGGATTTAGCTGCCAAAAAAGCCGCTACCCCAGTCGAGTTTTCTGCTAGCAGCAGCGCCGAAGATCTACTGGATGTGGACACCCGCGATGTCAATTTTGAATTGGCCGAAGACCTGAAAATTATTTTTGGGATCGATGACGAAGTTGAAAAAATCCTGCAAAATGCCGGGGTTGATTCTTACGCCGAATTGGCAAAAATGGAACCAGACGGCCTACGCAATATTCTGGAAGTGATCAACCCTGCCTTGAGTAGCAAAGACCCAAGTACCTGGCCAGCCCAGGCTCGGCTGGCATTGGACAAAGAGTGGGAGGCGCTACTGGACTACCAAGACCAGATCAAGGCTGGGGAGGCTTGATTGGGTGCGACTTACCAGGACCTTCAGTAACACCTTTACGTTTGCCAAACTTTGGAAGTTTGGCAAACGTAAAGGTGTTACTGCGTTTAAAAAACTGCTGTTCCATTGCTTTTAAAAATGTTTTACAATTAGAATAAAAAACAAAATTTGTTTTTTGAAAAAAATTCCGTAGCTTTGAGCGCTTAGAGGATGTTTAAACTTACGACCAAGCAAAAAATTTTAAACATACTCTCAATTTCGATTCAAAGCATTTGCCGTGTCAGCACCCAATAACGACAATACCCAGATCATTCACTTGCAAGGCATGTACCAGGATTATTTTCTGGACTATGCCTCCTATGTAATCCTCGAACGTGCCGTTCCCAACATCGACGATGGTTTAAAACCCGTGCAGCGCCGCATCCTGCACTCGATGAAAGAAATGGACGACGGGCGTTACAACAAGGTCGCCAACATCATTGGCCAGACCATGCAGTACCACCCGCATGGCGACGCGGCCATTGGTGATGCACTCGTGAACATGGGGCAAAAGGACTTGCTGATCGATACCCAGGGCAACTGGGGCAACATTTTCACTGGCGACGGTCCAGCGGCTCCGCGTTACATTGAGGCTCGCCTGACCAAGTTTGCGCTGGAGGTCCTGTTCAATGCCCAAACCACCGAGTGGCAGCTCTCCTACGACGGCCGCAAACGCGAGCCGATTGAACTACCTGCCAAGTTTCCATTGCTGCTGAACATGGGTACGGACGGAATCGCGGTGGGTTTATCCACCAAAATTTTGCCCCACAACTTCATTGAGCTTTGCGACGCTTCGGTGGACATTTTGAAGGGCAAAAAAGTTAAAATTTACCCCGATTTCCTCACGGGAGCTTCGGTGGATGTGAGTGACTACAATGGCGGCAAACGCGGCGGCAGGGTCAAGGTGCGGGCGCGTATTGAAAAAATGGACAAGGATGTGCTTGCTATTCGCGAATTGCCTTATGCCGTGACCACCGAAAGCCTGATCGAAAGCATCATCAAGGCCAACGACAAGGGTAAAATCAAAATCAAAAAACTTTCCGACAATACCGCCAGGGACGTTGAAGTACTGATCGAACTGGTGCCAGGCACCTCGCCCGACGTAACCATCGACGCCTTGTACGCCTTTACTGACTGTGAAGTATCGATCTCGCCCAACGCTTGCGTAATCATTGACGAGAAGCCACACTTCATGACCGTAGAGGAAATCTTGGAGCGCAATACCCAAAATACCAAGGACCTGCTGAAGTTGGAGCTCGAAATCAAGCTGCACGAACTCCTGGAAAAATGGCACCTGGCGAGCCTGGAAAAAATCTTCATCGAAAACCGCATTTACCACGAAATCGAAGAGTGCGAAAGCTGGGAAGAAGTGCTCCTCACCATTGATCGCGAATTGCGGAAGTACGTCGTGGTTCCATCCGAAAACCCCGATGCCAAGGACCATCGCCTACGCCTGATGCGCGACATCACCGAGGACGACATCACCAAGCTGACTGAAATCAAAATCAAGCGCATTTCAAAGTACAACACCTTCAAAGCCGACGAGTACATCGGCAACCTGGAGGAAGAAATGAAGCAAGTGCGGCACGACATCGAAAACATCGTCGATTTTAGCATTGCTTTTTACCGCCGCCTCAAAGAAAAATATGGCAAAGGCCGCGAGCGCAAAACCAAGCTCATGGCCTTTGAGTCAATCCAAGCCACCGAGGTAGTGGCCAACAATGCCAAACTCTACGTCAACCGCGCCGATGGCTTCATCGGTTTTGGCATGAAAAAAGACGAGTTTGTATGCGATTGTTCGGACATTGACGACATCATCGTTTTCCGGGCCGATGGCAAGTTCATGGTCAAGCGCATCACCGAAAAAACTTTTGTGGGCAAAGACATCATCCACGTAGCAGTGTGGAAGAAAAACGACGAGCGCACTACTTATAACTTGGTGTACAGCGACGGCAAAACTGGCCGCACTTTCGCCAAGCGTTTCAACGTAACGGCCATCACCCGCGACAAGGACTACGACCTGACCAGCGGAGAAAAAGGCTCTAAATTACTCTACTTTACCGTCAACAACAACGGCGAGGCAGAAATCGTCAACATCCAATTGACCCAATCCTCCACGGCCAAGAAAAAACTCTTGGAGTTCGACTTCAAAGAACTGGCGATCAAAGGCCGCAGCTCGCAAGGCAACATGGTGACCAAGTACCCTGTGCGCAAGGTTTCGCTCAAGGAAGCTGGCAAATCGACCATCGGTGCCCGCAAAGTGTGGATGGACATGGTGAGCGGTCGCCTGTACACCGACCCGCGTGGTCATTTCCTTGGCGATTTTGACACGGGCGAAAAAATGATGGTGCTCTACAAAGATGGCACTTACGAACTGCAAGAGCTCGACCTGACCCGCCGCTACAACCCTGAGGAGCTCATCACCCTGAGCAAGTTCGATCCCGAAGCAGTGATCAGCGCGGTGCATTATGACGGCATCAAGGGCCAAACCTTGGTCAAGCGTTTCCGCATCGAAACCAGCACCCTCAACCAACGCTTCAGCTACCTGAGCGACCACAAAGACTCAAAACTGCTCTTTGCCACCCTGGAAACCAATCCCAAAGTGCGCTATGTGCTGAAAGTGAAAAACAAAAAACTGGAAGGAGAAGTCAATCTCGTGGACTTCATCGACGTGAAAGGCTGGAAAGCCCTGGGCAACAAGCTCAGCGACCAGCGCCTAAGCGAGGTGGAAATGATCGAAAACAAGGAAGCCGCCCCTGTCGTGCCTGAGAAACTGCAAGCTGGCGACAGCGTGGAGTTTGAGGTGGATAGGCAGCCGAGGTTGTTTGAGTGAGGAAAACAATCCATGACCATGATCAAAGAACCATCGGAGTAGACCTCAATATAGCGCCTAGTCATTTAAGTGATGAAGACCGGCAATTGATCAGCGCTATCATTGCCGATTACAAACTTACCCGGCAAATTCCCCAAAGATTTGTAAAAAAAAGAAAACTAAGAAAGCGCGTCCACTAAGCCTAAAAACTCAGTAAGGGAGCGTAAAAAAATAAGGTGGACAGGTTTGGGGTTCGTAAAAAAAGATGAGCAACTGGATGAAAGGAAGTTGTGTTCTTTTTTTGCTAAACCTCAAAAACAAAGAGGTCCACCTTATTTTAGCTCAAATACGAAGGCGATTTTTAAATTAAAACCTACTCAAATAGAACAGAAAATAGGCTACTTCTTGGATGGACATTGTCCTGAATTTTTTCTTGCTTTTTAGTACCTGACAAGGCTGGATACAAATCTAAAGCCTTGATTTTCAATAAAATATTTTTTCTTGACAAAAAAAGAAACAAAAAAGTCAAGGGCTGTGATCAAATCCTGCGATCTTGCTTGAAAGTGCAGTTCCAATGAACAACGGGAATCCACCAAACTCGCTCCTTCGTCGCTCAGACAGTGGTGGCTTCTGATCCGTCGCGCTTTAAAGCGCCCTTTCGCAAAATCGGGATTTACTCAAGGTCTGTTTGGCCCCGGGCAAAATCCCCACAAAAGCATAGGCTTACATCGTTTTGAGCAGCACTTTTTTCGTAAGTTCTCAATCGGTCAAATATCCGTTTACGCGTTACAAACGCGTGGATGATGGTTCCGGTCATAGACCTGGAACCAGCGTCCGATCAGCGTTGCGCTGGTGTCAGGTCTCCTGACCGACACCAGGCATTTGCACGTTTGCAACGTGCTTGCGAGTACTTTCCTTTGAAACCTCAGCCGGAGTAAGGTCCTTCTAAAACACGGATTGAGAACTTACCTTTTTTCGGGTATCTTATTTTTTGCACCACCCCTAAAAAGCTTCCCCCAGGCAAAAACCTACCAAAATGGTGAAGTGAGATACAGCTCAATTCAAGCATTCAAGTCCTAATTGTTTTCAAGCTCCCCCAAAATCTTCCTCACCCCCTCATCCGATCCCGTCATTTCCCAATGCCCCAACACGGCGGGAATGTCCCCCATTGCATTGAACTGGTCGAGGAAATTTTTGATTTGGAATGGCTGCGGGGCACTTTCCTGCAGGCGGGCATAATCCATCAGCATGTTTTCGATCAGGTACTTTCCGGTGATGTAACTGGTGCCATAGCCCGGCTGGCGCAGGTAAAGGTGCTGCTCAAAGATCAGGAGTTCTTTTTCGGTTTTCATCCAGCCGCGTGGAGTATAAGTCGAATGGATACCCCCCGCTTCCTGCATGGTCATTTCGTTGGCGTGGGCGTACAGCGAGCCCAGGCCCCTTGCAGCCCTTTGGGCGATCATGATGTACACAATTTCGCGAACCCGTGGATTGTCGTCGTACAAGCCAGCTTGCATGAACATTTCCTCTACAGCAGTGGCAATGCCTTCGTTGTGCGAGTCAAAAATGTTGTAAAGCAGCGGTTGGCGGCGAATTTCGCGGGCGTGGGGCTCGCGGTCCATCAAGGCCAGCTCAAACCAGTGGTAAAAATGCGAATACAAAGGCCGGGGATCGTAATGCGCAGTGATCCAGAAGAAGTTGCGCTTTTCTTGCGGCACAAACTTGCCCAAGTGGGCTTCCAAGGCCGGAGTGAAATAATCCCGCAGGGTCATCATGTCCTCTTTTTCCAAAAAGCTCATCAAGCTTTGGGCTGATTTTTTGGCCAAGACATCGTACTCTTCCGGTGAGTTGGCGGCTTTCAAAAGGGGCAACTTGCGGTTGCGGTGTTCTTCCAGTTTGAGCGCAGTCCAGGCGCGGGCCAGTTCGCGTTTCAGGATCATCACCTCGTCTTCCCAGGTCAGGGGCACGAGGTGTACGTTTTGCAAGTACCAGGTGTAATTTTCCTTGCCGATGCCAGAAGGTCCAGTTTTTTTGCTGGCCTCGGCCTCCAGCCAATCGGCAAAACGATCGGTGGACGCGATGCCTGCCTGCACAGCTTTTTCCACCTGCGGATCCTCCTTTACTCCAGGCAAATCCAGGATACCTTTGAGGTTTTCGGATTGAGCACGGATGTCTCGAATGCCTGCGATCCAAAGGTCTTTGGCATTGCCGACAAGATTTTTTCGGGCCTGTAGGTGCAAAGGCTCAATCGACAAAAGCCCATCGATGAGCTTTTCTTTTTGGGCTTGCTTGAGCGGAAAAGTATAGGTCCACAGGTCGATCACGCCGTGGTGTGTAGGCCCTTCGTGGGCGGGCACGTCACTGCGATCCAGGTACAAAGTTGTGTAAAAGGCCGGGTCGCGTACCCAGGGTTGTAGCACCCTTTGGTTGAAATCGTAGCCATTCATCTCGGCCCACACAATCATCCAATCCACTTTTTCGGGGGTGCTCCAGGCGCTGGTGTCCATTGCAAGGAGTTGGGATTGCAGTATTTTGAAAACAGGTTCACGCTTTTTGAACGTCGCAGCCCGGTAATCGGGGGCTCCATCCAGCAGTGGCGGGGTTTCAAATGCCCGCCAGGATTTGAACAAGGCTACCAAGTCAGCGTATTTATTCGAACCTTTAGCAGTTTTTTCGCTGTCGCTTCGGCAAGCTGTTCCCAATAGGAGCAAAAAACAAAACGTAAAAAATGGGCGAGGAGACATAGGTGCTGGTTTTTGTGGAAAGATAGGGATTTGAGTTAATTTCGGGCAAGAAAGCCCAGGATCAATTAAACTTGTGCCAGTAAATAGCCTACTGAAAGCTCCAAACCACCATGAACCCATTCGATTTTGAACAATTCAAAGCCAACTCAGCGCACAGCATCTTCATTGATTTTTTGTTGATTGCAGTACAAGGCGTTCTTTCGTCCGCCTTCTTATACGACTTGACCCTGGGCAAACATGGATACGAATATCTCTTCAGTGGTATGGTCTTTGTGACCATGTTGGCGGGGCTCAAAATGCTGTACTTGTTATTTTTCATGTTTTACGGGCTCTTCTTGAAGCAGTATCCATCGGCGCTGGCCATTGTTTTGAATTTGGTCTTGTTCACAGTGGTTTTTGGGCTGGTGTCTACGCCGGGTTTCTTGATTTATCTTTTCCATGATTTTCCAAATTGAACGGCTTTTACCAACTGAATTTTTAAATTGTTGTTGTTATTGCTGACTTTATTTATTTCAGCTTTCCCCTAAAAAGCGACTATACAATGTACAAACTACTCATCGTTTGTGGTCTCCTGTTGGGACACCACAACTGTGTTCATGCCCAATCCGAGGCCCTAGGCTCTTGGAATGTCCTCAATGTAAAACTCAATTTGAACGAGCAATGGAGCCTGTTCTTAGAGCCGCAAATCCGCAGTTTGGCTTTTTACGATGATTTTCACTACTACGAGGTCAAAGGGGGCTTCACCACCCGCTTGAGCAAGACTTTTTCTTTCACCAGTGGGATCGGGCGCTATGATACCTACCGCGAAGGCGGCAATTTTGTCACGCCTAAAGCCAATAACGAGATTCGTACCTGGTTGCAATTGAGCATGCACCAAAACCTAGATCGCATCCGTTTTGAGCACCGCTATCGCGCCGAGCAGCGCTGGACCAGCAATGGCTACCGCAACCGCTTTCGGTATCGCCTAAACACCATAACTCCCCTCAACAAAGTACAAGTGGAGCCAGGTACTTTATTCCTGACAGTTTGGGACGAAATTTTTCTCACCGATCGTGCCCCCTATTTTGAGCGCAACCGCTTCTTCGCGGGTCTGGGTTATGAGTTTTCACCAAATTTCACCCTGCAATCGGGTTTCATCAACCAATTCGATTACCGCCTGAATGACGAAACGGGGCGGAATTTTCTACAAATATCCCTTCTGTTCGAGCTGGATTGGAAGAAATTTACCCATGTGGCAACGCCGGGTGCGGTAGAATAGGCTTTACGGTAAACCTAAAAGCGGTCGTACCCCCATCAATACCCGGCTTGCTCGCTCAAGATCATATACCTGGCTGCTTGCCTCGCCTTTGCTTTGGCCACCTTTCGCCAAATCGAACATTTGCTTGCGCTCCTCGCCATGAAACTGGGCAAAAGTGCGCCGTAAAACAGGCAAGGCTTCCCGAAAGACCTCATAATCGAGCGATTGTAACCACTCATCCAACAATCGCCAAAGATCTAAACTGTGCAGCAGTAATTGCCCACTGCCGTGCAAAAAGCCTTCCAGCCATTCGGCGGCTTTGCCCGGCCCTTCGGCCCGTGAGAGTGCGGCTGACAATTCCAGACCACTTTCGGCAGTGCTCAGTACTTGTTTATCAAGCAAAATACGGGTGGCGAGGCCAGCTAATAAAGGATGGGCTTGAGGAGTGTGCAAGGTTTTTAGCAAGGCTTCCTGCCACATTTGGGTAGCTTCAAGATTTTGCAAAAGCGCTACGGCACGATTCGCTGATTGGTAAAGCCTAAAAAATTCCCGCGCAGGTTCATCGTCCAAAGCACAGGAAGCATTGGGTAAACCCAAGCAAACCCTGGGCAAAATTTGATCCAACAACTCGCCCAAAGCCTGGGTGTCGGTGGCCCGCACATTGCCGTAGCGCAGCATTTGGGCCAATGGGGCCAAGGCTTCCATCAGCGCCATAACGTCGAAGGTTTGAGCACCCAGTGCTTGCATTTTTTGGGTCATCGGCCCCACTGCTTCAGGCAAATCGGCTTTCAGCACTTGCCCCAGGCGCTGGAGCAGCAAGCTCAAATTGTTCTCAGTTTGCGCCAGGCTTAAAACGTAATGCAGGGCTGCTTCGCGAACGGTGTTGCCCCACATGCCCATCTCGATCAGCTGCAACACAAACTCTGGCACCCAGGGCTTGAAGATCCAGTGTTCGTGGAAACTGCCCTTTACCTTGTCCGACACTTCTGTCTGTCTGGCCCAAGGGATGCCCAAGATCAAAATCCGATTCAAGAACTGGCTGGCCCTCAGGTTGGCTGGTACTCGGAGGTCCAACTTTTTAGGCTCGTTTTTGCTGGAGCCTTCGCGGTATTCTTTACTCAGCAAAGCGTTTTTCACGCCTGCTTCAAAATCCTCCTGGAGTGGAATGCCAGTCACCTGAGGGGGTACTTCCCCTTTGGTATGGCCAATGATCAGGGCTTGGCGAATGAAATCCAAAGGTACTCGGTCGCCGCCAAAAAACACGGCAAGTGCCGCTTCTTCCAGGTCATCGATGCCCGGTGCAGGGCGTTCCCGCAGGGCAGCCAAGGTTTCGGCCAGGCGAACGGCTTCCTGTACGTGGGCTGGCGAGGCCGATAAATCCTTTTCACGCAAAAGTTCGGCCACCCGAATCATCCAGCGGATGTTGCGCTCCTCGGCATGGCGAAACAAGAGTTCGTACCAAGCAGGCGATAAAATACCTGCTGCATAACCCGACTTGAACGCCAGGCGCTCGTAGGTCCAGGGAATCCAGGTACACTGGGTTTTTTCTTTTTTCAAACCCTTGAGTAGGGCATTGTCGTTTTTGGCTGAAAAACGTGACAAATCAGCCAAAGCTGGCCCGTGCCAAGCCCCACAAACCACTGCGATGCGCTGAAAACCCTCTTTTTCGGAGTGTCGCAGGGTATTGCGCATCCAGGCTTCGCGCAGCAGGGTTTCGGCGCTTTCTTTGCGCAGGCCTTCGCCTTCGCGCAGGGCACTCATCATGTCTTGAATGGCTTCAAATACATCTTCTTCATTGCTTTGCTCCTCAAACATGCGCTCCCACCAGCGCTCGCTGTCTTCGTAGCCCGCCAAAGCGGCCAGGTAGTGCATGGGGTCGAGTCGCAAGCGCAATTCGTCGGCATCCAAGTCGCTCGCTAAAATTTGTACCGGGAGGTTTTTTTGATTGTCTCTTAGCGCAAATTGTAAGCCCATTGGCAGGTCCATTGCTTTGATTGGCACCTCATTGCGCTGTGCATACTGAATGGCCTGCCACTCGGGTGAAAACTCCGCAAATGGTAAAAAAGAAGCCTGTTGTAAGTTTTTGGGGTGGTAAATCAGCAGCGCAATGGGTGGCACCAGTTTGGGGTGTTGCGCCCACTTCAAAGCGGGAGTGACATCTTCTGGCAATTCGATCACAATGCAGTCAGGCTGCCAACGCTCCAGGGCCGTGAGCAGGCGACGGGCAGAACCCGGTCCGTGGTGTCGAATGCCAAAAAGACGGATCATTGGTTCGTAGGATTGGGCACTGAAATTGGATCAGGGTTTGGCGTAGCAAGGTCAAGGATCATGATCTTTTGCCAAATTTTATTAGAAAGCCCCTGGGCAAGCGATTCGAGGTCGTTCACTGCATTCAGCACCACGGGGTCATCAAGGTATTGTACGTGCAGGGCCGCTAGTTTGCTGTTGAGTGCCAGCAGTTCGGAACAATATTCCAGGTAACGGGTCAGTTGGTAAGGCGTCATTGGCCGTTCTGGAGACGATTGAGTTGGAAGGTGTTGGGCCGCCAAGATGATCGCCGGGTCCTTGGTAAGTTGGTGCATGTCGACGACGTGCGCCAAGCTGCGCAAACTGTGCAAAGAGCGCAGCGCAATCCAACGCTTGTAACGCATTTCTAAACCGCCCAGAAAAAAAATGGCGATGGCCAAAAAAATGAGTTCGTTGATCGCAGCTTCGGCTCCCTGCAAAAAATCGCTCCAACCGTCCACTGCGGTTGACAGGTCTTCGATCAACATGACAATAAGGTAGATGATCAGGCTCATCAAGCTGATGATTACCCCCACGACCAGCAAGCGCAAAGGCCAAATGGGCTGCTCGAGGCGATGCAGGGTCTTTTTCCCTTCCCGGCCCAAGTCCGCTAATTCTTTACTCACCCCAAACAAGCCTGATTCTGGGAAGCGCTCACCGATGCGTTTGCTGAGTTGATCCAAGGTTGCCATGATCATCCCAGGATCCAGTTGGTTATATTTACCCTTGCGGCGATCATGTGGCAACCAATTGCGAAAAGCCCATTGCTGGAAATTCATGGTCTGGGTTTTGGAGGTGAAGATAGGCGTTTTGGGCCCGTTTTTTACAAAGCTACTTCGTTTGCACGGGCACTAGTGAGTAGAAGACCATCGGGCTGGTAATGGCGCACCATTTCATTGGTGTTGCAGTAGTATTTGGATTTTTACATAGATTGTCAGAGGTCCATAATTAACAACGATCCACTCATATGATTTCCATCGCTTGGTCATCGACTACCCGGCCATCGATGCAACGAATGATACGGGCAGGGAAATTTTCCAAAATACGGTAATCATGGGTAGCAAAAAGTACAGCCGTGTTATTCAACTTGGCCAGGTGCCGCATCAGGAGCAAAATCTCATCCGATGTTTCGGGGTCAAGGTTTCCGGTAGGTTCGTCCGCAACGATGAGTTGGGGTGTATTGAGCAAAGCACGAGCAATCACCACCCTTTGCTGCTCACCTCCGGATAATTGATGGGGCATTTTTTGACCTTTGTCGGCCAAGCCCACCGAATGCAGGGTCTCGGTAATCCGTTGCTCGATGAGTTGTTTATTGGTCCAACCAGTTGCTTTAAGCGTAAAATTCAAGTTTTGATAAACGCTGCGGTCGTTGAGTAGGTTAAAGTCCTGGAATACGATGCCCAAACGCCGCCTTAACAAGGGTATGTTGCGTCGATTGAGTTGATGAAGGTCAAAACCAACTACTTTCCCGCTCCCCTCTTTGAGCGGTAGTGCTGCATAAAGGGTTTTGAGTAAACTGGATTTACCACTACCTGTTTTGCCAATCAGGTATACAAACTCCCCTTGGCGAATTTGCAAGTCTACATTGCGCAATACCAGGTTGGTGTCTTGGTAAATGACTGCGTTTTGCAGGCTTAGGATAGTTTCGCTGCTGATGGTGGTCGAATTAGACATGTGGGTTTTTAATCGTTATACGTCAGCCAAATTTTTGACAAAACCCTGGTAACCCGCTGAGGCAAGGCGTTTTTGCATGGCTGTAGCTTCGGTGATGCTGGCATAAGCCCCTACTACTACCCGAAATACCTGCTTGCCGCCTGAATTGAGGATGGCAACATACACTGGCTGCCCAAACTGCTGCTTGAGTTTGGCCACCAGGGCCAATACGCTGTCTTGATTAGAAAAAACACCGATCTGTACACCCCAACCAGTGCGAGGAATTGGGTTGGCGTTTACCTCAAAAATAGTGGAACTAGTACCACCAGTATTAGGGCTGGGGGTGGGAGCAGGGCCTGGATTTGGACTTGGTGTGGGTCTAGGCTGCGGCTGAGGTTGGGGTGTTGGGATTGGCCCGGGCACGGGCGTAGTGCCCCCCATGCCACGGCGGCGTTGGGCTTCGGCCACTGCTCGTTCGGCATTTACCATGCCGTAGCCGTACTTCCGCGAATGCCCGTTGATGTAATCGGCAGGGTTGCCAATTTTATCAGCGGTTTGGATCAGAATCTGTTTTACTTCTCTTGCGCTCAGGTCTGGATTGGCACTCAACATCAATGCTACAATGCCTGCTACCAAGGGTGTAGCGCTGGAAGTGCCGCCAAAGTGCTTGTATTGGCTGCCACGGGCTACTCCGTCGATCCAGTAACGCATTTCGCCTGCGTTTCCGGTAATGCCTTGGTCCCACCAGGCACGAGGAGCGATGATGGGCCAATCGCCATTGGAAGGGGCACAAATCGTTACTTCCATGCCTTGATTAGAGTAATCCGCGTGCACCCCCTGGCTGGTACATGCCGCCACCCCGATCACATCAGGATGTTGGGCGTAATAATTGACGTAATTTAAAAAGTCGTTACCCACTGCGTACAAAACAACACACCCTCGGCCATTGCGCCCTCTGCGAGCAGCATTAGCGATAGCCTGCTGCTTGATCGAGTTGAGTTGGTAAGCAGGGTCGGTGGAGCCCCAACTGCAACTGATGATGTCGGCTCCTTGGTTGATGCAGTAATTGAAAATGTCCTCCGTTGCACGATTGCTAAAGGAGGTACCACTAACGGGCATAAACCGGGCATTGGGCGCAGCGCCAACCATGCCTGATCCATTAGATGCGGCCAGGGCTACTCCGGCACATGGTGTGCCGTGGGTGTAGCGCGAATCTCCCTGCATGATTTGCGGTGAGTTGTTCCAAAAATCGAAAGGCTTGGTCACCTTGTCCTTCATATCGGGGTGGCTGAGGTCAAAGCCATTGTCCACCACCGCGATGGTGACATTGGAGGCCCCCAAGCTGCCCAATCTCCGCCAGGCTGCTACGACTTTGGCATCAATACCCCGTTTGAGCTGCACATTGGCATCGGGTACAAAGCCATTGTTTTGCAAGTGCCAGCACTGCCCCATCAAGTTGTCGGTGGGCATAAAGTATTGGTCCAAAACGGTGTCAATATCAGGTTCAGCCTGCTTAACCAAGCAAGAAGCTTGCAGGTAAGCCGCTGTTTTGATTGGATTGGGCGACTTTGGCGTTACACGGGCTACCATGTAAGTTTCGCTGCGGCGTTCAATCAGGTCGAGGCTAAATTCGTCCAGGGCAATTTGTTGTTCCTCTTCACTCGTGCCGTCATGAAAAGTGATGAAAATTTCGCCCGTTGCGATCAAGGGGCGATCACTGTTTTCAGGATAATAGACATGCGTGCCTACTTCTACTTCATCCTGGTTGCGTACTTCATCCAGTTTCTCATTGATACTTTTGTCACTGGTGTCCAGTTCAACGACTTTGAAGCCGCCCAGGCTTTGGTGGATCTCTTTGTTGATGTAATCGGGTTCCATCAGGTCCCGGCTTTCCGCCATTTTGAGTCCTACCAAGGCTTTACTTTTGCGGAGGCGGATTTCTCCATTATCACTTTGGATGGTGATCTTGTCCATTTCTTTATGGTCTTTTAGGCACAGAAGTTGAAAACGGGGAATTTGATGGCCGTTCGCATCATTTGGTTTTACTGGCCAACAAATAGCGAACTAAGATAACAACTTTATCGCAATGTGGATAGTAAAAGTGTTGCAGGCAGTGATTTTCACCTAAAAAAACGTAAGTTCTGGTTTGTTAGGCATGTTTTTTGACCTATGATAGCCGATAGACGACATATGATTTGGGGGCTCGCTGGGGAAATTTGTCATGTTTATTAGGTTCTCGTTTGCACGGTTTGAGATTTTTGAAATTTAAAATTGACAAGTAATTGCCAGTTTTCAAGAATAAATCCTTGAAAAACAACTTCTTTTAGGGCGTGTAAAAAATAAGGTGTATTGAGAACTTAGTAGTTTATTTTTTAAGTTCGCTAAACCATCGTAAATGAATTTTGGCATTAAAAAGGTAAGCATATCAGCCTTTTTGCCGATTCACCTCCACCAATCAGTAGAGGAGTTAATTACGAGAACTTAAAAAACGCTGTACTTAGTAACGGTTCAAAAATAAACCTTACCAAGTTTTTTGATTGCCAGTTGTCAACATCATGGTCAACGTCATGCTGGAAATCCGCAAGAATGGGTGTGGAGTGTGCAAGTGTGAGTTGGGGTGTGGGAGCTTCGTGCTTTTACTTTTGTCTCCGATCACTTGAAAACGGGATTTTCTCACACTCACACCCAAACAAACACACCCAAACCCAATTTTATCCGCGTTCCCAAAATAGCCTCGCGCAGCGGGGCAACGCAGTTGCGATTTGGTAAGGTTTATTCGTGGCTTGTCACTTACAGTAAAAACGATGAGTTTTTTGACTCGCTAAAGTCTATTTTGGTACACACACAGAAAGGGCTTCAGAAAATCTTCCGAAGCCCTTTCTCAAATACTGATCTTATGGAAAACAAGAATTGTAAAGGTATTTAAGCCCTTTCGCGGTAGCTTTCATCAAAAAGCTTTTGCAGTTTTTTGCGGGCAAAGAAAATGCGGCTTTTGATGGTCCCCAGCGGAGAACCAAGTTCTTCTGCGATTTCTTCGTACTTAAAACCTTCGTAAGCCATCAAAAACGGCTCACGAAAATCTTCAGGAAGGGTATCCACCAATTTCATCAACTCATTAAACTCCACTGAATGTTCGCCGTCGTTATTTACAGCGTCACTGCCAGAGTTTAGGTAATAACCATTGGGGGTTTGGTCAACGATCAGGTTGCGGCGAACTTTCTTGCGGTAATTGTTGATGAAAATATTCCGCATAATGGTCACTGCCCAAGCTTTGAAATTGGTGCCTTGGTTGTATTTGTCTGCATTGGTGATGATGCGCACTGCGGTTTCTTGGTACAAATCATCTGCTTCTGCATTGCTGCCAGTCAGTTTGAGCGAAAAAGCGCGAAGAGAATTGCTCACGCGTTCTAACTGCTCGTAGATCGGATTTTTTTGGATGGCGTATAACATGGCGCGTGAATTTATTTGGGTTATCGAAGAGCTTAAGCTCAGGTCGGGGACCGTTTTGAAGAGCTTTGCCAGGCTTCAAGATTTTGTAAATTCTGTTGACAAAATTACCAAAACCCGAGCCAGAATGCAAGATTTTTTTTCTATTTAGACTTTATTTTGATAAAAATGATTCTTTGACGACATTTTTCGACTTTTTCGAAGTGAAATGTTAAAATTATTAACAAGTTTAGAACCAAAGTGGCTTACATTTGTATTTATATCTTAGCGGTCACTTGTCAGAACGGCATGACAAGCTGACAAAAAGCAACGTGGTCTGAATATTTTTTGTACAAACATGCCCTTTTGGCAGGTTTTTTTTGCAGTACTTTTAGAAAACCACCCTAAAGTAGTTTGGATGAACATGGAGACCTTTACGCCGCCGATGCTGGAACAGAGTACTTTTTTGCACAAAAACATTCGTTTTTTACGCAAACAAATTGGTTTGAGCCAAGAAGAATTGGCACTCAGCATTGGCCTCAACCGGGGCAATATCGCTTCCTATGAAAATGGCAGCGCCGAACCCAAAGTTTGTAACCTTTTGCGGATATCTAATCTGTTTAAAGTTTCGATCTGCGATTTGGCCAAACGCGATTTGAGTGAAGACAACAATTTTCGCGCCAAAGTTGCTTTCGACGCCATCACTTCAGCCTTGCCTGAAAATACATGTCTGGATGCTCTTACTTTGGAAGCGCAGGATTTGCAAAAAATGATCGAGGGTTTGAGCACTTGTAGTAGATTGAAAATCAATCAATTGCGTGACAATGCGCCCTCCGAATACCGCTTGATCATCTCAAATCTGGAAGAGATGTCCAACACTGCCCGTATTCTCAGCGAAAGATACCTTTTCCTCTTGCAGCACATCAATTGCAAAGATAAAACTGACCATCCGTCGAATAAAGGTTGTTAGCCCTTGACTTCTTTGTTTTTTAGGGTATACATTTATAGGTTTTTAGCGCTCATTTTCAATGCTGAGCGCATTGCCCATGAACCTATTGTAATCTCATGAACAAGATGTCTCTCCTGTTAGGGGGCTTATGGTGTATTTTCTTTTGCACTTGCCGCCTGACCGTTTACGCCGATGTGCAATTTCAGCACCTTTCGCTGGCCGAAGCCAAAAACCAGGCCGCACAATTACGCAAACCAGCTTTGTTGTACTTTTCAGCCAATTGGTGCATGCCTTGCCATTGGATGGAAGAAAATGTTTTTGCCGACCAGGAGTTGAGTAAAGTCCTGAACCAGCAATACCTTCCTGTCAAAATTGATGTGGATGAAGTACAGGGGTTTGCTGACAAAGAGAGCTGTCAGGTGCAGTTTCTACCCTCTCTGTTGTTGATTTCTCCTGAAGGACGAATAGTCGGACGATTTGAATCCACCAGGAACGCGCAAGAGTTGATCAAGAACTTGACTGAGGCTCGAAGCAACCCTTCTGCCGCCCAAGCCAGCCCAAATCTTGTGGTTCGTAACGCGAGTAATTTTACCATACCAAATGACGCCAAAGCCACAGAACCTGCACCCTTCAAAATCATGACCCAAGTACCAAGCAACGAAAACTTCGCAGTCAACGGGGGTTCAAGTGTACCGCCAGTGGCTCGCCAGGCCATTTTCAGGCCGCGTGGTATACAGTTAGGCATGTACAGCAATTACGAGGCGGTGATCAAACAAGTTCAGTTTTTTGAGCAAAAATTTGGCAGCACAGTAATCATCAATGCACAACTTCAAGAAGGTAAGACACTTTATCAATTGGCTGTTGGACCTTTCGATAACCCCGATCAATTGCAGAATTACTTGGGGGCTTTACAAAAGGAAGGACTCAAATGGCTGCTTTTTGAGTGGAAATAAATTGGTTCCAAATCCAAATCCCTACATGTTTCGTAAATGATTTTAAACCAAACACAGCTACGATCATGTCAACAAATTATCATTTCATCACCCGCTGGGAATTGGACGCCACTTGCGAAGAAGTTTATCAAACCCTCGAAAATGCCCCAGACCTTTGCCGTTGGTGGCCCAGTGTTTATTTGAACGTGACTGAATTGCAAAAAGGTGCACCAGGGGGCGTGGGCAAAGTCATCGACTTGTATACCAAAGGCTGGTTGCCTTACACCCTGCGTTGGCAATTCAAAGTACTCAGCAGCAATTTTCCAAATGGTTATGCACTGGAAGCCAAAGGCGATTTTGAAGGGCGTGGTATTTGGAGTTTCAAGCCCCTGCCCGGAGGTGGTTGTGAGGCCATTTATGATTGGCAAATTGAAGCAGTAAAACCTTTATTGAAGCGCTTGACGCCACTATTACGCCCCATTTTTTCGGCAAATCACCTTTGGGCCATGCGCAAAGGTGAGGAAAGTTTGCGTTTGGAATTGCGCCGTCGGGCCGCTCAAAATGAAGCTGAACTGGCTGCTATTCCAGGGCCACCATTGCCCACCTGGCCGCATCGAAGCAAGGCACTGAGCGCGCGAAAAACGCAGACTATAAGTATCTCCAAGGCATAAGTGCAGTGCAAATCCCGATTTTAACCTTTGAAAGTCAAGATTATTGGGCGAAAAAACAACGATCTTCATTTTTGCCTTCATTTTCATGCGAAATGTGAGGTCAAGAAAAAAGGAAAAGATTTCTAGCACCACTCATTACAAGGAACTTAAAAAACGCTGTCCTTAGATTTCACAGTGCTTCACTAATTGAAAAATGCATTGGACCGGACCGTACGCAATCGAAGCACTACTAATCAATGGTTTTTTCAGTCGATTAAACTTTATGTGGCGCTTGGTCGTTCTTTCGTATATTCGCATTTTCGCCTTGCCGACTAGTCTAACCTAAGAGTATGTTTAAAAATTTTTGCTTGGGCCAAAACGGCCCCTTTCCGTCTATCCTTCGTTACCAAAATGCTCATTATGCGCTGCATAACTCCGCTTTTGGTGCCTCGACTAGCCGAAGATGTGCTCGTTTTTGCCTTCAATCCTAAATTTAAACATCCTCTTTATGCAGCATCTGGTTTACCTGAACAAGTATTTTTGGCGTTACCGCCGCCATTTTTTCATGGGTTTGCTTTTCGTGACCCTGTCCAATTATTTCCGGGTTTTGCAGCCACAAACCATCCGCGAAGCATTAGATTTGGTAGTAGAAAACCTGTACCTGTTCAATTTGTATCGGGGCACCGAGCTGCAATCCAAGTTCTTTGGCTTGTTGGGCAAGCAGTTGTTTTATTTTGGTGGCTTGGTTCTAATCCTGGCCGCAGTGATGGGCCTGTTTATGTACTACATGCGGCAAACCCTCATTGTGATGTCGCGCCTGATGGAGTACGATATGCGCAAGGAAGTTTTTGCCCATTACGAAAAACTCGACCTGGCGTTTTATAAGCGCAACAACACGGGCGACCTCATGGCTCGCATCACCGAAGATGTGAACAAGGTGCGCATGTACCTGGGGCCTGCTGTCTTGTATGGTGTGAATCTGGTTTCGCTTTTCGTGTTGGTCATTTATTCGATGATCAGTGTCAATGCAGAACTGACTTTTTACTGTTTGTTGCCATTGCCATTGCTTTCTCTATCCATCTATTATGTCAGTACTTTGATCAACAAGCAAAGTGAGACCATCCAAAAACAACTATCAGTACTCAATAGTGCTGCGCAGGAGGCCTATTCGGGCATTCGGGTGCTCAAGTCTTATGTGCAGGAAAAACCCATGACCGCCCATTTTTCGCATTTGAGCGATGACTTCAAGACTAAATCCTTGAGTCTTGTGCAAGTCAATGCCTTGTTTTTCCCGCTGATGTTGTTGTTGATCGGGGTGAGTACCATTATTGTAGTGTATGTTGGGGGCATGCAAGTGGTCAAAGGGACCGTTACTCCCGGCAACATCGCTGAGTTTGTGATTTACGTGAACATGCTGACCTGGCCCGTGACGGCGATCGGCTGGATTGCCTCGATCGTGCAGCAAGCAGCTGCTTCGCAAAAGCGCATCAACGAGTTTTTGGACACCAAGCCGACCATCACAAACCCTACCCAAGCAGAGCAACCTTTAAACGGTGACATCGAGTTTGCCAATGTGGGCTTTACCTATCCCGATACCGGCATCACTGCCTTGCAAAACATCCAGTTCAAGCTCAAAGCTGGGCAAAAAATGGCCATCATTGGTCGCACGGGTTCGGGTAAAACAACCATTGCCGACCTACTGACCCGTATGTACGACGTAAGCAGTGGCAAAATCCTGATCGACGGCGTGGACATTCGCGAGCACGACCTCGAAAACTTGCGCCGCCGCATCGGATACGTGCCGCAGGATGTCTTCTTGTTTTCCAATACTGTGAGCGGTAACATTGCCTTTGGTAAAAGAGACGCGCCACAGGAAGAAATCGAACAGTTTGCCCGCTATGCCTCGGTATACGAAGACATCATGGACCTGCCTCAGGGCTTTGAAACCCTAGTCGGCGAACGCGGCGTGACCCTTTCTGGTGGCCAGAAACAACGCGTATCCATCGCCCGCGCCCTGATCAAGAAGCCCGATATTGTGTTGCTTGATGACTGCCTCTCAGCAGTGGACACCAACACCGAAAAGCAAATTCTGGGCTATTTTGAGGACGCTTTGGCCGACAAAACCGCGATCATCATCACGCACCGCATCTACGCGCTCCTGGAGTTTGACCAAATCCTGGTGATGGACGACAGCCGCATCGTGGAAGCTGGAACCCACGAGGAATTGCTGGCCAACAAGGGCTATTACGCCGACTTGTACGAGAAACAACGGATGGAGGAGGTGCTGTGACAAGGTAAAGGCTGGGAACGCAATAGGTGTCTACATTTTAGGTGAATTAATGCTTAAGTTAAACCGAAGCATAGCGACCCTCCCATGTGCCAAAATGTATAACGAAATATCAATTTTGACGTCGAAATCCCATTAGCGAGCGAGTTTCGCGAGAATCGAAAAGCTCTGTAGAGCCTGGATTTCAATGGCGAGTTCGGGCTTCGGAGAAACCTAAGTAATGGAGCTAAAATAAACCATACTTCTTGCGAAGGGTGCGGCTCCTGTTTGATGTACTTTTAAACGAAAAAGTACACCCAAGTTTAATGTATTAATGTCCAAAATAAAGCTCTTTTTCTTTTTTTCTTGACAAAAAAAGAAACAAAAAAGTCAAGGGCTGTGATCAAATCCTACGATTTTGCTTGAAAGTCCTGACGGGAATCCACCAAACTCGCTCCTTCGTCGCTCAAACAGTGGTGGCTTCTTATCCGTCATCCCTTTCGCAAAATCGGGATTTGCTCAAGGCCCATCAAGCTCCGATCAAGTATCTGTGAAAAAGCTTGACTTTTTACATCAGATTGGAGCCGCACCCCTTCCGCAGCCTTAACTCGCCCCTCGCATCTTAAAACCTATACTTCATGCGTACCTACACCTTTGCTATACTGGGAGTTGTGCTCTTGTGCACCTCATTGCTGTGTGCACAACCCAACCCGAATGCAGACTGGCTCATTCAGGCGTCCAAATCGAAAGCACAAGTTATTGTAAGCAAGAATGGCCGTGACATCGAAATGAACAATGGCTTGCTGCGCCGTAGTTTCCGCTTGCAACCCAACTTGGTTTGTTTTGATTACCACAATCTGAGCAACGGACAACAGCTCATCAGGGCCTTGCGCCCCGAAGCCAAGGTCACTATTGATGGGAGCACTTATGCCATTGGAGGGCTATATGGCCAAAAAGAACAGGCTTATCTCCTGACTGAATGGCTGGATGCGGCTTCAAAAAAAGACCAGGATTTTCAGTACCAATCTTATGCAATTGCCGAGTTGCTTCCCTATTTGAAATGGAATCCCAAAACCTGGGCGGGTAATTTGCAAAATCCTCGCGGCAAGGTCCTGAGCCTGACGTTCAAACATACCGACCCTAAGCTGGCAAAGCTGAAAATTCAGGTGCATTATGCCTTGTACGAAGGGCTGCCTCTGGTTTGCAAATGGCTTACGATCGACAATGAAAGCCAGGATCAAAGTTTCAAAATCAATCGGGTGGTCAATGAAATTTTGGCCATGCCCGAAGAAGAGAGTGCGGTGGTGGGCAAACCGGAGCAGATGAAGAAACCGCAAGGCATGTACATTGAGAGCAACTACGCGTTCAACAACGCAATGCGTTACAGCATCAGCGACCAAACTACCCACTGGAAAATTGACTCGAGCTACACCTCGCAAGTCAATTACAACTACGAAACGCCATGTGTGCTTGAAATTTACCCTGATTTTGCCCCTGGAATAGACTTACAAGCTGGCGATCACTTTGAATCGGTGCGCAGCTATGAACTGTTGATGGACAGCGACGACCGCGAGCGGAGGGGCTTGATGGTTCGGAAAATGTACCGCTGTATTGCTCCCTGGACCACCCAGAACCCCATTTTCATGCACCTGGTCAGCAAGAACGACGAAGAGGTGCGCAAGGCCATTGACCAGTGCAAGGATACGGGATACGAAGCCCTGATCCTTAGTTTTGGCAGCCATTGCAATATGGAAGACACCAGCGCCGCCAATATCCGCCGCTGGCGAAGCTTGAGCGACTATGCCCACCAAAAAAACATCCTGATTGGCAGCTATTCCCTGTTCAGCAGTCGCAAGATCAGTGAAGAGCACGATGTGATCAGCCCTTTGACTGGAAAAACGGGAGGCGCTTTTTTTGGCAACGCCCCTTGCATGGGTAGCGTTTGGGGGCTTGCTTACCTGCAAAAGTTGAAGTACTTCATGAGCCAGGTAAAATTTGACATTTTTGAAAACGATGGCCCTTACCCTGGAGACCGTTGCGCCTCCACTTCTCATCCGGGACACCAGGGACTGGACGATTCGCAGTGGCGACAGATGCAACTTCAAAAGGGCCTGTACCGCTGGTGCAACGAAAACGGGATTTATGTGAATGCCCCCGATTGGTATTTCCTGGACGGGACCCATAAAATCGCGCTGGGCTACCGAGAAGTCAATTTTTCCCTGCCCAGGGCACAGCAAAAAATCCTGAATCGACAAAATATTTTTGACGGCACCTGGGAAAAAACACCTTCAATGGGTTGGGGATTTGTGCCCCTGACCGCTTACCAAGGAGGTGGTGCGGAGGCTGTATTGGAGCCACTGGACCAACATTTGCGGGATTATGAACAACTGATGGTGCAGTATTATGGAGCAGGCGTTCAGGCTTGTTATCGCGGGCCAAGGCTTTACGATACCGAAAGAACCAGGCAAAAAGTTACGGAAATCATCGCCTGGTACAAGCAATACCGTCAAATCCTCAATGCCGACATCATCCATTTGCGCCGCCCCGATGGCCGCGACTGGGACGGAATCCTGCACGCCGCACCCCAATTGCCCCAAAAAGGCTTCCTGTTGCTGTACAACCCCTTGAAAGTGGACATCCAGCGTAAAATTGCGGTGCCGCTTTATTACACTGGCTTGCACCAAAGCGCCCTTTTCAAGGATCAAACCGGAAAAAGCCAGCGCTTGAACGTGGACCGCAATTATTCAGCAAGCTTATCGGTGAGCATTCCTGCGGAGGGATACGTGTGGTATGTCATTGAGTAGATTTGGGGAGTGGGGAAAGCAACTATTTTCGGACAAGTCATCACACACCTAAAAATGCTGCCTGATACGAGGTAAACCCAAGCTTTTGAGGGGGCTGTCCGGGGTCCAAATGGGCCTTGAGCAAATCCCGATTTTGCGAAAGGGCTGACGGATCAGAAGCCACCACTGTCTGAGCGACGAAGGAGCGAGTTTGGTGGATTCCCGTCAGACGTTTCAGGCAAAATCGCAGGATTTGATCACAGCCCTTGACTTTTTTGTTTCTTTTTTTGTCAAGAAAAAAAGAAAAAGAATATTTTATTGAAAATCAGTTACTTAGATTCGACTATCGCCTTCTGATACGTTAAAAATAGGCGGCCTCAATAATACGCCAACAACACCTCTCCAGCCTCCTCAGCGGTTTCGCCAAAAACGAAAATGCCTTCGCGGTGGCCTTCCATCACAAAGATTTTGCGGCTGGGTAAATCGGTGTTTTCCAATAAATCGAGGATCGACCAAGCCATTTCGGGCGTACCGTAAGGGATGCCTTGCTTGGTGGTAGGCACTTGGTGTAAAAGCCGCTCCCACATGCCCAAATGGTGCACATGAAACACAAATTTTGCCCTCGCACAGCCTTGATAAACCGCCGCATGGCTCATCGACTCGGAAGAAGCCACGATCGGGCCTCTGCAAAAAAGGCGATTGTTTTCGAGCTCAACTTTTTCTACCAAAGTGTAATGCTCCGGCCCCAATTCCGCAAAATTGCCTGTAGTGGAGCCGCTGATGGCAAACTGCTCATCATCTCCAGCCCAGCGCATGCTCAAGTTGCCGAAGCCAATACCATCGGGATAAGCCCCTACCAAACCCAGGCGGTAGAGTTTTTGCCGCCAGTGGTTCAGTTCTTGCAAAAGTGGCCAGGGTAGCGGTGGGGCGGGAGTCCATCGGGCCTCGAATTTGATATAGCCTTCGTCTAGGAGCATGTGGTGGTGGGTTGTCGAGCTACAAATTTGCTAAAATTATGGCTCGACAATAGGTTTTTTTAAGGCCGAATCTCCCCAGCCAACCTAACCTTAAACCGATACCCATTCGGCAACACGTCCGCAGCCTTGAGCACTTCCCTCGTTTTTTTGCTCACCCAAAAAACGGCGTAATATTTGGGGTCGTAGTCGATGCGAACTTTCCAGCAATCCACTTTTTGGCCTTGCACCAAGTCGAGCATTTCGCTGCCCACCACTTGATAGAGGTAATAGGCCGGGGCAGACTTGGCACCGGGGTGGTAAAAATTGACGGCATAACCCGTGTTGTCTTTGTAGGGCAAAAGGGCCAGGATTTCCAGGTCGAGCTCCCAGTTGAAGGTAGGTGCTTTGAGATCGATGCTCCAGCCTTTGCGCTTGTTGTTGGTCACTGAGTCGACGCCTGCAACGCGATTTTTTTCAAATTGAAAAGCCTCAATGCCTGTTCTGGATGACTTGGCACAATGGTACAAAGGCTTAAACGTCGCTTTTTCCGATACTGACCAGATGCTGCGGTTCAGGATCGTGTCTTGTGAAGACCATTCTTGGCGGATGGAAATGACGTCCTGGTCTTGCCATTTTTCAAACTTCACTTTGCGGGTCCAGATTGAGGCGCTTTTTACCTGGTTCAGGTCCGTGCCATGAAAGGAGACCAGGTATTGGTTGGTACCTTCTCGCAGTTGGCCCATCAGGAGCCTTTTGGCATCTACTCGGATGGTGTCAACAGGCATTTTGTTTTGGGCAAAAATAGGACCCATTGCCAGTAGCCACGCCACTGGCAGCAAATGTTTCAATAGCTTCATAACAACGTATTAAATATTTGAGCTAAAATAAAATGGACGTATTTGCTTTTGAGGTTTAGCAAAAAAAGAACACAACTTCCTTTCATCCAGTTGCTTTTCTTTTTTCACTAAACCCAAATCCGTCCACCTTATTTTTTTACGCTCCCTAAGGTGATAAAATCAAGTCCTAAAAATGCTGTTCAAAAGCTCAATCGCCATAAATATTCGACAAGTCCCCCTTTTCGTCCGGTCAAAAGCCCAAACCCAGGATTCCTTCCTCGCTGGCGGCACAAACACCCCGTTCGGTGATCAAGCCCGTGATCAGGCGGGCTGGGGTGACGTCAAAACCATAATTGGCAGCCGGACTAGCGGCTGGAGTGGTCAGCACTTGCTGGATTTGCCCATCTTTCCAGCCCCATACGTACTTGACTTCGTCCTCGCTGCGGGTCTCGATGGGAATTTCTTTGACTCCATCGCGGATGTTCAAATCCAAAGTAGAGGAAGGCAGTGCCACATAAAAAGGCACCCCATTGTCTTTGGCCGCCAGGGCTTTGAGGTAGGTGCCGATTTTGTTGGCGGCGTCGCCTTGGCGGGTGGTGCGGTCGGTGCCCACGATCACGAGGTCTACCAGGCCATGTTGCATCAGGTGACCGCCTGCGTTGTCGGTGATGATGGTATGCGGCACGCCGTGTTCCAAGAGTTCAAAAGCGGTGATTTTGCCACCCTGGTTGCGGGGCCGGGTTTCGTCCACCCATACGTGGATGGGCAAGCCCAAGTCATGAGCCGCATAAATGGGCGCAGTAGCAGTGCCATGATCGATGCAAGCCAGCCAACCCGCATTGCAGTGGGTAAGTACGTTGATGACCTGACCTGGTTTTCGGGCGGCGATGGCCTCGATCAAAGGTAGACCATGTACGCCGATCATGCGACATTGTTCGGCGCTTTCGTCGGCTATGGCCTGGGCAGTCGCCAAGGCAGTTTGAACGATCTGGTTCGGATCATCTTTCCCCTGCAAAGCCTGCACCACGCGCTGGATGCAGTGAAATAGGTCCACCGCAGTAGGCCGGGTACGGCGCAAGCGATCGGCTGCCTGCGACATAAATGCGCTGGGATTACTGGTTTTGACCGCAGCCAGGCCAGCCAGGTACAAACCGTAAGCTGCGGTAGCGCCAATCAACGGTGCACCCCGTACTTGCATGTCTTCGATGGCGAAGGCTGCATCTTCCAGGGTACGAAGCTGGAGGATTTCGATTTGAAAAGGGAAGAGCCTTTGGTCAAAAGTACAGACTTGTTCGGGGTTTTGTTCATCAACCCAGATGGTGCGGTGGTGTTGATTTTGGAGCTTCATCGAAAGAATTTTGTCCGGATCAGGGTTACAAAGTTAAAAGAATTTTGTGTCCGGGTTTTTTCGACCACTTCCCATCTTTAAAGGCCACAAAAAAATAACTTGTAAGAATTGGTGTTTTGCCCCGCTTTCACGCGGAGCGTGACACGGCGCGGGAGGAACACGGATGAAAATGGGTTTGGGTGTGCTTGTTTGGATTCGGGTGTGTTGGCATTTCGTTTCCAATGTTAGAGACACACTTCCACACCCACACAATCTTGCGGATTTCTAACATGCCGTTGACCCCGCTGAACTCAAAATTCACCCTGCCAATTTTTATAACTCCTGAAAACTTCGGAGAAGTTTTTAGCCTCCTGTCAGGCTCCCTGTGCTGTTTTTGCAATCCTTACTCGGGATGATGGGATTACTGGGGGAAATTATTAGCCAAAACTACGTGCAAAGGATTACAAGGTAGCATTTTTAGGCTATTTCGTTAGAGATTGGTCTAAAGCAGCCAATTTCGTGGATCATAAAACCCAAAAGACATGCTGTTGGCAGAATACATCCAGCCCTTAGTTGATTTATACAAGGATAGCCGGAAAAAAAATATTTTCTGGTTTTTGTGCCTACTGGCAACGAATCGCTGCTTTAGGTAGCGTAAAAAAATAAGGTGGACAGGTTTGGGTTTAGCGAAAAAAGATAACTACCTGCTCAAGCAACTGGATGAAAGGAAGTTGTGTTCTTTTTTTGCTAAACCTCAAAAGCAAATTTATTTGCCTTATTTTACTCAAATACTAATACAAAATCACCTTTTGCGCAGCAGGCCCTTGCTTTGTTGTCAAACTCAGCACATAAACACCAGGGGGCAAATGCGACACTACGAGGCTTGCAGCAGGCCCTTGGGCTTGGGTTTGGGCTACTTTTTGGCCCTTCAAGTTCAGCAATTCGGCACGCTCAATTTCGGCACAATCGATGCAACGGATGTTGAGTTCATCGTGAACGGGATTGGGATAAAGCACCATTTTTACCAGGTCAGTCGGGTCGCCGGGATAAGTGATGATGCCGTAGAAAGAGTCGGGGTGTAAATCGCCTACCACTTGTTCGACTTTGCGCTGGTAGGCCACCAGCTCCTGGCTATTGTAAGTTGAATATGAGTACTCCGCATACCGAAAACTACTGCTGATGATGCCCAAACCCATGACCCGTGTGCTGGATTGCTGAGGTCCACCCGTGCCGAGCGGGGTTGACGCCGGAGAAATGTCAAGTCTAAGAGGACTTTGCGGATGGAGGGTGTAATAGCTGCTTCGCATTGGGCTGTTATAGGTGCCGGCAAAAATCAATTGATTGGGGTCGGTAACTTTAAAAATGCTGATGCTGTCCTGAAATATGGGTTTTTCTTCGCGAAAATTTCTGGTGTAGGTGATGCGGCGCAGCATCCTTACCTTGAACTGCAAACCATCGGGTTTGTCTTCTCGGCTTAAAACACTGATTTTTTGCCAAGTTTCACTAGCGATGTGGCTTTGGGGTGAGCTGTGGCTACTTTTGAATTCAAATACATCTCCGGCCTGCCAGCCATACCAATCGCGGTTGCGCGGGAGCTGAAACCCTATTTTGCCTTGGATGCCCACGATCTTTTCGTTTTTCCATTGCAAAAAGCCGAAATTTTTGGACCAGCGTAACGTATCACCAGTGCCCAACAAGATGGTTTTCACTGAATCCATTTGCCCCAAAACCAGGATGAGGGCCTTGCTCAATACCAGCGCTTGGATGGTGTCGCTGAAACGCCACCGCTGTCCAGGCTCCGCCAAAGTGTAGACCACCAGGGGCCTTTGAATACCAAGGGGTACTTCTGGATTTACCTGGAAACGGCATTCGTAAACCCCATTTGCCTTGCAAATGAGCGTATCCCCTAATAAACTACCAATTGGCGCGAGGTAAGGGTAGTTGTTGAAGCTTTTGATGCCCCTCGGGCGCAAGACATGTACTGAATCTTTACCTCGAATCAGGGTTTTCTCTACATAAAGCGTTTTGTGAACGACGTCTTGCGCAGGCTTGAAGCTGAAGTTGATGATGCTTTTGCTGTGGAGCAAGGCCCAGTTTTGAGCCCAAAGGGTGGACTGCATTGGTGCCAAATACAGCAGCATGATGGCCAAAAATTGAAGAAATGGTTTCATTACTGGAGTTTATCTCCGCAATTTGTACCTAAAAATTAAAAAATGCATTAGTTTTACACTTTAAATCACTCCAGATCAAGTTTTTTTAACAAAAATCAAAAATAAATTTGTTTAAACGAATATTGTACTTTATATTTGGATAAGAGGCAATTCACCTCAGTAATTTGACCACAGCCACAGCTTGTTAAATCATGAAAATCGAGGACGCAATCCACCAGCGCAAGCCCATGTTTCCGATGCAAAAGGTGTTCATCAATCTTATTTACACCTATCACTGGCACATGGACCGCAGCAACTCGGTTTTCAAACCTTTTGGAATCACGGCGCAGCAGTACAATGTCTTGCGAATTTTGAGAGGCCGCTACCCTAGAACTGCTACCATGGGTGAGATCAAAACAGTGATGCTGGATAAAAACCCCGACCTGACCCGAATGTGTGACCGTTTGCTGCAAAAAGGTTGGATTGAGCGCGCATTCAATGCCGAAAACAGACGTGAGGTATTGGTGAGCATTAGCGATGAGGGGATATTGCTTTTAGACAAAATTGAACCCACTTTTAACGCTTGGGCCAACGATGGCCCCAAGTTGAACGAAGAGGAAATGCTACAGCTTTCTGATTTACTGGACAAACTGAGGGGGTAAACCCTTTTTTTGAATAGACATTTGTTTAAACAAATTTCATTATCTAAAACAGCGTATCATGGCAAAACTATCGTCTTCTTCAGTATTCAAGGCCGCAGCCTGGGCTGCTGGCTTGGCCGCAACTGGCAACCTTGCTTTGTATTTTATTTCGTTTTTCGCAGCCATTTGGGACCCCAGTGCCTCAGCCAATGGCCAGTCGATTGGATTGGTTAATGTGGTCATGGCGTCTATTTTACCGATGTTTGTAGGGGCCTTGATTCTATTGGGCCTAAATGCCATTAGTGGTAATCCGCTAAAAATCTTCAACATCATTGTGGTTGTTTTCACGCTACTGTCGATGGGAGGCCCATTCCAGGGTATCCAAGGGGCACCAATGGGCATGAAACTGTGCCTGGCTCTCATGCACATCATCGCAGCAGCAGCAGCCTGGTACGCCTTCAACCGCAAGACCAGCGCAAAGGCCTAACTGGGAAGCAATGGCCAGGTCATGTTGTGTCTGACCACGTGGTGTCTGGCCATTCTTCCCAAGGGGTGCGGCTCCCGTTTGATGTACTTTTAAACGAAAAAAGTACACTCAAGTCTAATGTATTGGTTTTCACAATAAAGCTCTTTTTCTTTCTTTCTTGACAAAAAAAGAAACAAAAAAGTCAAGGGCTGTGATCAAATCTTGCGATTTTGCTTGAAATGTCAGCTCCAAGGAGCAACGGGAATCCACCAAACTCGCTCCTTCGCCGCTAAACAGTAGTGGCTTCTGATCCGTCGCGCGCTAAAGCACCCTTTCGCAAAATCGGGATTTGCTCAAGGCCCATTTCAGCTCCGATCAAGTAGCTATGGATAGCTTGACTTTTTACATCCGATTGGAGCCGCACCCTTTCCAATTCGCTTCTTCACTTTTCAGTTTCCTCTTTTTGGGGCCTACTCCAGTCATCTGCCAACATCACTTGACCATTCATGCCGATGATGGCCCAGGTTTGGTGGCGTTTGCCTTCGCGGTCAAGGTAGTCGATGTGATAGGTTTTTCCGAGCGCTAGACCGTCCTGGCTGGCTTTGCTTTGCCAATGCATTTTTTCCAATTTTCCTCCTTTCGCATTCAGGCTTTTTTCCACAGCAAGTCGGTCAAGCCAAGGAAATGGCAGGTAAATCCAATAGCCCAAGGCTAAAATAAAAGCCAAAACCAGTATTGTTGAAAGCATAATAAATCCTTTTTTGAGCCAAAACAATGCCGCAACACGCGCAAGTTCAGTCTTTTTTGGTTAAATTGGGTGATAATTATTTTTACTTTCTATCTTTGTATTTGAGCTAAAATAAGATGGACATCTTTGTTTTTGAAGTTTAGCAAAAAAAGAACACAACTTCCTTTCATCCAGTTGTTTAAACTGGTAGTGTTCTTTTTTCACTAAACCCAAACCTGTCCACCTTATTTTTTACGCTCCCTTTGCATCTCATCTCTCTATGATAAACTCCTCCTTTATAGTAGACTTTAGGAACACTAATAAATGGCCATAAAGTCTAGTTTACTAGTTTCTGCTCGCAGCTTAGTATTTGAGCTAAAATAAGATGGACATCTTTGTTTTTGAGGTTTAGCAAAAAAAGAACACAACTTCCTTTCATCCAGTTGTTTAAACTGGTAGTGTTCTTTTTTCATTAAACCCAAACCTGTCCACCTTATTTTTTTACGCTCCCTTATCCAGGCAAACCAGTGCAGCAGACAAAAACCCACTACCATGCCTATTTTAGAAGCGTACGCACAGTATGCCAAAGTTTTGTGTTACAACAACTTCATGAGTGAATCAACGGCTGAAAAGTTGTTGACTTTAGGCGAGATTCGTCAGTTAAAAAGAAAAGATTTTCTAATCAAGGAAGGAAGCAAGGAGAGAGAAGTAAGTATCGTGTTAAACGGCCTGATGCGGATCTATTTCGTAGATGGCGAACGCGAAGTGAATATTTTCATCCTGCCTGAGTTGGCACTGGCGACCGATTTTGAAACTTACCTTTATGGGAAGCCCGGCACCCAGTACATTCAATGTATCGAAGACACAACGGTGCTGGTGCTTAAGCACGAAATCATCCAAAAGCTATTGAAAGAGGACAGCCACTTTGCTGCTGACTTGCATGAGCTGATGCTGGAGCAATTGGCAGCCTCCCTGTACCGCATCAAGACCTTTCTGCTCTTGAACGCCAAAGACCGCTTGCTGGCCCTTACTGCGCAACGCCCGGAGTTGATGCAAAGGGTACCCTTGAATATTCTTGCCTCTTTCATCGGTACCACCAAGGAGCACGTCAGCCGCATTCGGGGAGAATTGACCCCGAAAAAGGGTAAGTCCTAAGAACCATGCCCCATGTCAATGCGGCAGTCTCTCCCTCAACCAACCATAGACCCAAGTACCTGCTACCGCACTGAGCAAAGTCACGACCACTGCGGTAGCGCCTGCCCCAATTTGTGCATACAAAGGCCCTGGACATGCGCCAGTAATGGCCCAGCCGAAACCAAATAGCAATCCACCGTAAATCAAACCTTGGTGAAAAGGTCTTTTGTGGAATTGAATTTCCTCTCCTTGAATGGTTTTTAGTTTGAACGTTTTGACCAAAAAAACCGAAACGGCACCAACCACTACTGCGGTGCCAATGACTCCATACATGTGAAAGGACTGCAAACGAAACATTTCCTGGATGCGAAACCAAGAGATGATTTCCGCTTTGACAAAAACGATGCCAAAAATTATTCCCACTACTGCATAACGCAGCATGGCACCGATGCCTTCACTTTGATTGCTTTCATTGACGCACATCGAGTCGAGAGAGCGTACTTCGTAATCGGTATTGGTTTCCGAAATGATATTGGTGATATTATCAGCCATGATGAGTAAGTCTTAGAGGTTAAGGGGGCGTAAAAAAATAAGGTGGACGGAATTGAGTTTAGTGAAAAAAGCCAGCAATTCCCCAGATGGATTAAAATGCTAACTTTGAGATCAAATGGTTAGCCATGAGTTTAACTAAAAGGCAACGAAATTTGCTTCAGGACCTAAAGTTTGACCCCTTGGTGACTTGGTTGCGAGGCAAATTTAATGGAATTTCGGACTATCGGGCAAGTAATCGTAGCTATCCGCTCACAGATGTGCTGTTGTGTGGCTTTGCCATGTTCTCGTTGAAGGACTCCTCGTTGCTTGCCTTCAACAATAATCGCACGAACCGTGAAGTGAACACCTTAAAGAAGTGTACAAAATCAAGGGCGAGATTCCCTCGGACAGTGCTTTACGAACCATTTTGGACAAAGTGGACCCGGAGCATTTCCG
>JAAFJY010000010.1 GCA_013299105.1 Chitinophagales bacterium
GATTCTGGACTTTTCTTCGGCTCCAAATTTGCGGCGTGTCCGTCCCATTTTTTTGATGTTTGGTGGTGAAGATAACACGACCTTTTTTCACTATAAAACCTGTCCAGTTTTTGGGGAGTACTTCACAGTTGACGTTTTTGGTGGGCTATTAAATTTCAAGATACCAGGAGTTATGCAAACTCCGATCCCTCCTCTTTGAGGTATTTTCCCACTGAAAAAGTAAGCCCTTCCAGGATTTCGATGTCCTGGCACCAATCAATGACTTGCCAATTGGCTTGTGGCGTTGCTACCACCACCGTTTTGCTTTCAGAAAAAATCCAAATTACTTTTTCAACGCCAAAAGCTAAGAGCCTTTGGGTTTTCTGGGTGTAGTACAAGTTCGAATCATCAGCTTCAATGTTGACATCGACTTCAATTTGAAGCTTGGGTGGAATGGCTAGATAATGCTTGCCGATTGCTTTTACAGGGAGATTTTCAACGTTGTAAATAGCAATATCAGCAGCAAGATTGTTCTTTTTGTCAAGGTGCAAACCTTGTTCATTGGTAAACACATGAAAGTGTTTTTCATGGAGCCCGCGGTAAAGAATACGCAACAAATATTGAATAATGATCCCTTGCAAACCACTGGCACCCATGATGTCTTCAATTGTTTTTTCGCCGCTTAAAACTGCTCCGTAACCTTTATAATAAATAGGTTTTCCGTCCATGATCTCGGCAATGAGACTGTTTGGTATCGCCTTTTTGGACTTTTTTGTACGCCTTAATTTAGGTTCTTTGGTTGCAATCATTTTCGAAACTCAGATTTTGTGCAAAATAAGCTTTTTGTGCAATTAAATCAAGCGGAATGAGTTCACTGCTTCATCAACTTGAGCTCTTCCAGCCCCCGGAAAACGCCATTGCTCCAACCGAAGCCGTCTTGCACGGGGTATTCACCGCCACCTGCTTCCAGGCCCATGTCGTAAACGTTGTATTTTTCCACCATTTTACCAGTGGCTTTGTACACCTTGGTATTGATGGCCAGCCAACGTTGGCGCAGGGTTTCAGCCAGGTCATTGTGGCCGTAGTTGCGCATGGCTTGGAAAGTCACGTACTGCAAAGGGGCCCAACCATTGGGCGCATCCCACTGTTGACCAGTTTTGAGTGGTGTGCAAGGCACCCCACCAGCCTTTAGAAATTCCTTTTGGATTTTATTTTGACACCGCAAGGCCTGGTCGCGTGAGGCCATTCCCATGAACAAAGGGAAAATCCCAGCAATAGAAGGCACTGGGGTAAATTGTTTGGCTTTCCAGTCATAATCCATGAAAAAACCGCCTTTGGCATCCCAGCAGTATTGCAAAATCGCTGCTTTTCGAGCTTCAGCCTTGACCACAAAGGTCTTCGCCAATTCGGTATCTCGCTTGGCCTCGGCGGCCTGGGCAATGGTCATTTCCAGGTGATAAAGCAAGCAGTTGAGGTCAACTGGGATGATGTCGGTGGTATGGATGGTACTCAAGTCATTGGGATCGCGGAGCCAGCGGCTGCTGAAATCCCAACCCGATTCACAAGCCGAGCGAATGTCTTGGTAAATTTCTTTGGCGGGTCGATTGCTTTTTTGGGCGGTTTCTACATCTGCTGCGTACATCTCAGCACGAGGGACCGTAGCGTTATCCCAATAACGATTGAGGATTGCCCCCTCGGCCAGCCATACGCTGTGTTCTAGGGCTGGTTTGTCGGCCTTGAGCTTGTCTGAACCACGCATCCAAAAGGCGTATTCTTTTTGCAGTTGGGGCAAATACTTGAGCAATATTTCAGGTTTTTTGCCATCGTCAGCAGCCAACGACACCATCATGGCAAAATATGGTGGTTGTGAACGAGACAAATAATAGGTGCGGTTGCCATTGGGAATAAAACCAATGGTATCGATGAGGTAAGCGAAATTGTCGAGCATGTTGTTTACCAAATCCATACGGCCATCCGCTTTCAGGCCTAGCATGGTGAAATACGAATCCCAATAATACACTTCCCCAAAACGCCCGCCGGGTACTACAAAAGGCTTGGGCAAGGGGATCAGCGAGCCGCTGGAAATGGCGTCGGGCTGGCGGGTTAAAACGTCCCAAAGGGATTTGATGTGCTCCGCTGTGCTACGCGAAGTATCTGCTTTAAAGTTGCTGGAATATTGGTGTGGCCGCTCAAAATGCTCCTCCACAAATGCTTTCAGGTCAAAGCCAGGCTCGTTCTTGGCTTTCTCATAGGCAGCCATGATCGCAGCAGGTTTCATCTTGGGGGTGCAATCAGGAAAGGTTTTTCCATCGGGAAAAACCTTATTCATTTGAACGTCGATAAACAATTGGCCAAATCGTTTCACAGGATCATACAAGTGAATTGCGTTCCCCCGGGACACAGTGGTCTTGTTTTCTTGACGGCAGGCTGTGGACAACAATAACAAGGCAAGTGCCATGAGTGGTGCAGGTTTCATGTCAGCAAAAAAATTTACACGCAGCGACTGATGCAACTTTGGAAAAATTTGGTTGGAGGCTCTAAAAATACAGTTTTTCCAAATAATCAGGTACTATGAGCTTATTTTTTACTGAAAAATCCTGTTTTTTCAAGATAAATGGATGCCGAAAGAAACAGTTGGGGCTGAAGCTAGGAAAACTAAAACCCGTGGTGTTTGAGCTACATTAAAATGGACGTATTTGCTTTTGAGGCTTAGTGACAAGCCACGAATAAACCTTACCAAATCGCAACTGCATACTTTATAGATTATGCCCTCGCTGCGAGAGGCCATTTTTGGAACACGGATAAAATTGGGTTTGGGTGTGTTTGTTTGGGTGTGAGTGTGAGAAAACCCCATTTTCAAGCGATCAGAGACAAAAGTTAAAGCTCGAAGTTCTCACACCCGAACCCACACTTACACACTCCACACCCATTCTTGCGGATTTCCAGCATGACGTTGACCATGATGTTGACAATTGGCAATTAAAAAATTGGTAAGGTTTATTTTTGAACCGTTACTTAGCAAAAAAGGAATACAACTTCTTACTCAATTTGAGAACCAAATTGATTCATACTTTTTTATATCATTTAAAAAAACCATCCAATCCCGGGGGCAACATGTCCTTGAACAGTTTTTCACTTTCTTCAGCCTCTTTTTCATGGGCGTCTTCCAACACCCGATTGATCCCTACCAGCAGCAGATCTTCCAGTTCCTCATGATCCGCAGTTTTCAGCCATTCAGGGTCGATGCTGATGTTGCTCAATTGGCGATTGCCGTTGGCACTGATTTTGATTTTGCCTTCAGCGACTTCAGCGTCCACGATGATAGTAGCGAGTTTTTCTCTCAAGGCTTCTTGTTGGGCATCCATATTGCCAAACATATCGTCTAGTCCAAACATTGGTTTTTTGTTTTAGTATTCGAGCTACTTACAAAGATAAGGAGTTTTACTGAAAACTTCGGAGAACGAGGTCTGAACAATCAAGCTAGTGGTCCAAATTGTAAATCTGCCCCAAGTTCCAGGGGGCTCTTTGTCTCCGTAGCTGCGTTGTTCGTCGGTCAAATAGTCCACTATTTTCCCTCCTCTCGCCTTGCTACAAAGCCAAATAGCCTGCCTGGAACCTAGGGGGTATTTGTAATTCGTACCACTAGGCATTTTTGTCTGAACTATTTTTTTTGTCTAAACCAGAATTTGCAGAATTACAGAATTACAGAATTGCAGAATTGCAAAATTACTTGAATGGTGTTGACCAAAACAAGAATTTTAAAGAATCAGAGAATTGGCCCGCTTCACAGTCATGAACGCTTCATGCCCACTACAAAAATCGCAAAATCCACAGCCACAGGAACTGTATCAAAAGGTTAAAATGTGATCAAAGGGTAATTTTCTAATGTCATGGATACGCCATTTTGAACATTCTCCGCCTATCACTGCTACCACAATGTCAGCCCTACGGGCTTTTTTTTGACTCAACAACCATGTAGCGGTGGCATTATGGTAGTTGAAATGCGGAGTAAGCCCCTGAAAACTGCGTAGCAGTGGCATTAGAACATTTTGACTTTGTGTTCTGAGACGGTTCCCAGAGTTTTACCAGTTTTTCGATTAGAATGCGACCTTCTTTGGTGAATTTCAGTAGCTCAGAGGTCCAATCGGACTTGTACCTTGCCCTCGGTTTTGATGTCCAGATTTCGCAGCGAGCATGGCCGCCCTAAGTGGCTTGTGTTTGACAGCGACCAATTTTTCTTCTGGCATGGTGCAACCTCCAAAAACCAGGTAATTTTGACGCAAAATGAGCAAGTCTGGTTTTAAGGATTAAGCCCGTCTGATTTTTTGTCCGCTTGGTCGTGTATTATGCCTACCAAAGTCTATTTTTTGAAGCACCAATCAGCGTAAACCCATAATCAATGTGCAAATAATGCGCAGAATTTTTAGTTTTGCAATGCCAAAGGGGAACAGAATTCTCCCGGCACATGATCATGGCCTTGGACCAAGTTGACGTAGATAAGTTGGAAGAGCAGGAAAGCAGTGTGACGGAAATGTCATTTCTGGACCATTTGGAGGAATTGCGTTGGCATATCCTCAAATCGCTTTCAGCAATAGCAGTTTTTGGTGTTGTGCTCTTTATTTTCCAGGAATGGATGTTCAAAACCATCGTTTTTGGACCTACCAAAGGCGATTTCATCACTTATCGGGTGCTTTGTGGATTGTCAAAAAGCCTGGGGCTGGGGGACGCAATTTGTTTTACTGCACCTGAATTTAAAATGCAAGCTACCACTTTTGGCGAACCCTTCGTCACCAGTATGTTGGTAGCATTTTGGATGGGGCTGGTGATTGCTTCTCCGTATATTTTACGCCAAATCTGGCTTTTTATTAGTCCGGGCTTGTATGATAAAGAGCGCAAGGCTGCACGCGGCATGGTGACTATTTGTTCTGCACTATTCATGCTAGGGGTATTTTTTGGCTACTTTGTATTGGCTCCTTTTTCAATTCGCTTTCTAGTGGGGTATACTATTCCTGGGGTCACGAACATTCCTACGATGAGTTCCTACCTGAACTATTTAATCATGTTTACCATCCCGATTGGCTTGGTATTTGAGTTGCCGATTGTGGTGTATTTCTTGGCTCGTATTGGCCTGGTCACCGGCAATGACATGCGCAGCTATCGCCGTCATGCCATTGTGGTAATTCTCATTGTCGCGGGTATTATCACTCCGCCAGATGTGGTTTCTCAAATGATGGTCACGATACCCCTGTACATCCTATACGAAGTGAGCATCGTTATCGCTAAACGGGTAGCTCCCAAAGAGGAAGAGGACGACGACGCTCCTAAAGCCTTGCCGCAAGGCTAAACTGAGTAAACCTTTGTTTAAGGTTGATCTTCTAACCTTTACTGTTCAACTACCTTTTTCATGCAACGACTATCCAGTAACTTGACACTGTTCTTTAAAATATTTTTACCCATCATGTGGTTAGTATTTTTTGGTGCTACTACCTTGGCTTTTTTTGCTGGAAGATCAGCTGGCATGGGTTTTGAAGCCCCACTGACTCTAAAACTAGTGATGTTGGTCATCTTTATCAGTGGTGCGGTTTCTTTATATTTTACCTTGTTGAACTTAAAAAGGATAGAAATTGGGTCAGAAGGAGTATTTGTATCCAATTATTTCACACACCTGAAATACAAAATTGAAGACGTAGATTCCATCACGGTTACGTCTTTCCTGATCTTATCTGTCGCGACTTTGCGCCTGAAATCTGCTGGTACCTTTGGCAAGAACATTCGTTTTATCCCCAGCGGAAGCAATTTTCGACCTTTTTGGGATGCGCATCCGGAATTGAAAGCCCGGTTGATGCCGGAGAAGAAGTGACATTACAAATTTCGCTCTGAAGCGAAAAATATTCGTGGCTTGTCACTTATTCAAATTTCATTAGGCCAACCTTGTAATCCACCGCTGTGCAGCACTACGATTTTGCTGCCTTCCGGTATTTCATTTTTGGAAAGCTGGTCTAAAATGCCGAATAAAAGTTTGGCCGTGTAAATGGGCTCCAGGGGCAAGTCATGATCATTTTTGATCTGCTGCATGAAGTCAAGCAGCTCCACGGTTGTTTTGCCATAGCCGCCGAAATGATAAGCTTCAATGATTTTCCAAGGGGCCTTGCCTTGTTCATTGAGTAGTTTTTCCACTTCTTGCTGCATGAAATTTCCTTTCAACACCGGGAAACCCCATACTTCGCAAGGTGACTTGCAAGCCCTGATCATGCCTGCTAGGGTACCGCCCGTGCCACAAGCAGCGGCTATGATGCTGACCCCCGGGCACTGCTCCTGAATTTCTTTGCTGATACTTTCTGCTCCCAATACGCCGAGGTAATTGCTGCCTCCTTCGGGGATGATGGCTGCCCTGGGATAAAGGGCTCCAAGTTCTGAGATCAGTTCCTCTTCCTCTTTTTGGCGGTAACGCGATCTTTCCCAAAATTGCAATTCCATGCCGCAACGCAGACAGTGCAAAAGTGTTGGATTCAGGGGTTCGATGCGCTCACCACGCACGATCCCAATTGTTTTGAACCCAAACAAGGCCCCGGCTGAGGCCGTAGCCGCCAAATGATTGGAATAAGGCCCACCAAAAGTGAGCAAAGTATGGAGTTGCCACTGCCGGGCATTGAAAAGATTGTATTTGAGTTTGCGCCATTTGTTGCCCGAAAAACTACAATCTCCGCGGTAAGCGGGCAGGCACAGCAAGTCGTCCCGCTTGATGTAGAGCTCAATGCCACGTTCAGCAAGCCCTGGCCAGGGCAGCAGGGCTTGCAATGGACTGGGTGGGTGATTGAGCAGGCGTTGCATGGTGATTTTTGTGAAACTTGCTGACCAACTCCCAAAAGTCGGTCAGCAAGTGATTTGGTTACATCCCAAATTTACCTTTCAAATAGGCCAAAGACTTGCCATAAGCCTCTTTGGTGGCCTCTGGGTCGTGTTTGGGGTTGCTGGGGTTGGCAAAACCGTGCACCCCAGGATAAATTTTATAGTCCACACTTTTGCCTGCTTCTTTCATTTTGGCGGCAAAATCTTCGATCACAACTTTGGAAATGCGCTCCTCGGTGGCAAAAATGCCGAGTACATCGCAGTTCAAGGTCTTGAGTTTTTCTACTTCGCGCACGGGCATGCCATAATAAATGATCGAGCCCACGGCCTGTTTGCCACTCAGCAAAGCCGATTTGAGCGACCAACTGCCGCCAAAGCACCAGCCTACACTGGCCACCTTGGCTTTTTTTCCAGCAAAAGTCAAACCTGCTTTGACGATGTTTTCCAAGCGAGGTTCTTTTACACTTTGCATGATTTTACCCGCGTCTTGGGGCGTGGTGGCCACCTGCCCATCGTACATGTCGAGGGCCAAAACGTTGACTTTGCCACCCAAGTCTTTGTAAAATTGATCGGCTTCGCGGCGGATGTTTTCGTTGAGGCCCCACCATTCCTGGTACACAAAAAGCCACTTGTTCGACTTCTTTGCGGCCTTGACCAGGTAACCCTTGGCTTCTATCCCATCGCTGGCCGGAAAACTGATGGTTTGCCCCATTTCGGCATAATCCAGGGGCAGCGGAGCCGGATGCAGGGCTTGGAATTCGGGATCGGCAGCAAAATCGGCCATCTCTTTGGCCTGGGCATAGCACATAACCATGTCCATGTCAAATGGGTCTTGCTGCGGAGCCGGATTGATTTTCACCCCAAATAAAGTGGTGAAAATGGCTAAAAAGAAAATTTGAGCGAAAGTATTCATGCGTGAATGGATTTTATATGAAAGTTGAAAAGTTGAAGGGTTAAAAAGTTGAAAAGCAATGGTTCCAAAAGAAGTAATCAGGCATTCATTTTGTTCCTCTCTTCAACATGTAAACATTTCAACACTTCAACTACGTTCAATATTGATGAAAGCCCTGGCTCACAAACTCAAGAACTTCGGGCAGGGCTTCGCGCCAGTAAGTCCAGGTATGGCCGCCATTGCGGATGCGGAATTCGTGCGGGATTTCGCGCTTGCGCATGGCGATGTGGACCAGAGAATTGCCCTCGTACAAGAAGTCATCGTCACCGCAGTCGATGTACCAACGCACGGCTTTTTTCTGCTCATCGCTGAGTTTGTTGACCAGGGTTACCACGTTTTGGTCGTTAAAAAACGTCTCGATTTGCAGGTCGGTGGCCGTAGAGTCGATGCGGCGTACATTCGTCTTCGCGGCTTCCAGGTTGAGTGGCCCAGTGGCAGCACTGAGCGGGCAGGCTGAAGAAAACAACTCTGGGTGGTGCAAGGCATACGTAAAGGTTCCGCCGCCACCCATTGACAGACCTGCCACTGCCCGAAAACGCTTTTCGGTTTTGATGCGGTATTTTTTCTCTACAACTGGCATCAACTCCTTGAAAAAGAAGTCTTCGTACAGCCAGGTGCCGGTGGCGTTGTTGGCATAGCCCCGGCGGGTGGTATTGGCATCGGGCATTACGATGATCATGGGCGTGGCCTTGCCCTCGCGGATGGCCTTGTCGGCAATGTGCAAAACTTCGCCAAATTGCACCCAGCCCGTTTGGTCGTCGCCCCCGCCGTGCAGCAGGTACAAAACCGGGTAAGAGCGGGAAGAAGTCTCGTAATCGGGCGGCAGGTACACAGCGTACTTGCGCTCCATGTTGAGGATTTTGCTGGGCAAGGACAGGTTTTCATAAACCTTGCCCGTTTGGGCGGCGAGGTTCAGACTACAAAAGAGCCCAGCGAAGAATATGAGCATTCGGTGTTTCATGATTTTGAAGTTGATAAAAGGATCTGATGGAAAGAATGTTGATAAAGCTAGGGAATTTTCTGTTTGGCAAAGCTTGTTTTTGTACAAAATCTTATCTCAGGTACTTACGAAAGTATTTGTCATGCCTGATTAGCTTGATTTTTAGTTGAAAAACCCTTATTTTTGCCTAAAATCGAAGCATAAATGACCGCTATTGCTACCATCAAGGACCAATTATTGAGCAGACCTGATTTGCCTCGTGTTGTGCAAGAACTTCTTGATGATTTAGAGCAAGAACGCCAAAAACGAAACGCTTTTTACGAGTGGGTCACCCCAGACATTAAAGCAGAGTTCATCAACGGTGAAATCATTGAACATTCGCCAGCTTCGGAAGGGCATAACGAAATCTCTACCTACACCTCTCGACTCAGTGGTACATTCGCTGAATCAAACGACTTAGGTGTTGTTCGTTATGAAAAAGCCATGATCCGTTTGCCTCGTAACGACTATGAGCCAGATATTGTATTTTGGGACAAAACCATCTCTTCCCAATTTACCAAAGGTCAAACCCATTATCCTACTCCGAATTGGGTGGTGGAAATTCTTTCTAGTAGCACATCTAAGCGCGACCGGGGTATTAAATTCGAGGACTATGCCACCAATGGCATCCAAGAATACTGGATCATTGACCCGGATAGTCAAATGGTAGAACAATACTTTCTAGAAGGAGAAGCCTACGTTTTGCACAAAAAACTAGGCATGGGTGACCGCATTGAAAGCAAAGTCATCCAAGGCTTTGCCATTCCGGTAACGGCGATTTTTGACCAAAAAGCCAATCATGAGGCGCTTTTGGCGATTTTGAGCAAATAAGACTCATCAACGCCCAAGTGTCCTCTTTTCAACCCTTCAACCTTTCAACCAACGCCCACCCTACCAGTGCTTCGACTGATAAGGGTAGCGAATATGGTATTGCTCCTTGATCATTTTCAGTACTTTTTCGCGCAAAGCATCAATCCCTTCTTTCGTCACGGCTGAAATGAGCACATTGTCGTTGTCAAACAAGTAGCGGAGATTGCCTTGCAAGCCTTCTTCGATCTCCTGTTTGCCTTCCTCGTCCAGGAAAGGATCGTAATTGAGCTCGCGGTAACGGTCGATTTTATTGAAAACAAAAAGGGTGGGTTTTTCCAAACAACCCAGTTCCGACAAAGTGTTGTTTACGGTGCGGATATGGTCTTCGTGCTGCGGGTGGGCGACGTCGACCACGTGCAGGAGGATGTCGCTTTCGCGCACCTCGTCAAGGGTCGATTTGAAGCTTTCGACCAGGTGGTGGGGCAATTTCCGGATGAACCCAACGGTATCCGACAATAGGAAAGGTACGTTTTCCCAGGCGATTTTGCGCACGGTGGTATCGAGCGTAGCGAAGAGTTTGTTTTCGGCAAATACTTCCGACTTGCTGAGCAGATTCATCAGCGTTGACTTGCCCACGTTGGTATAGCCCACCAGCGAAACCCGGATTAATTCGCCGCGATTTTTGCGCTGGGTCACGTTTTGGCGGTCGATGACCTCCAGTTTTTTCTTCAGCAAAGCAATTTTATCGCGGATGATCCGGCGGTCGGTTTCGATTTCCTTTTCACCTGGGCCGCGCATCCCAATCCCGCCTCGTTGGCGCTCCAAGTGGGTCCAGAGGCCGCGCAAACGCGGCAAAAGGTACTGCATTTGGGCCAATTCTACCTGGGTTTTGGCTTGGGCCGTTTGGGCACGGGTAGCAAAAATATCCAGGATCAGGCTACTGCGGTCGATGATTTTGACCTTCAGCGCCTCTTCCAGGGCGTTGGTTTGTTTGCCCGTGAGGTCGTCGTCAAAAATGACCATACTCACCTCCTTGTGCTTGTCGATGTAGTCGGCGATTTCTTCAATTTTACCCTTGCCGATGTACGAGCGGCTATCGGGTTGCCCCAATTTTTGGGTAAAGCGTTTGATCGTTTGAGCTCCCGCCGTCATGGCCAAGAACTCCAGTTCGTCGAGGTATTCTTCGACCTGGTCGTCACTTTGCAATTTGTGAACCACTCCCACCAAGACCGCAAACTCTGTCTCTTGCTTGAGGCCTTTTTTCTTTTGTTCTCCTAAATTCCAGTCGTTCGCCATGTGCTGATTTGCTTGTATTGTTTGGGTTTTGAGGAATGGTAAAAATTGCGGATGCTCAATGTCCAACATGAGTCCTGGGTAAAAAAATGATTTTCAAAAGTTTGCATTCTTTTAGCATTTGAGCTAAAATAAGATGGACATCTTTGTTTTTGAGGTTTAGCAAAAAAAGAACTCAACTTCCTTTCATCCAGTTGCTTTTCTTTTTTCACTAAATCCAAACCTGTCCACCTTATTTTTTTACGCTCCCTTACAGGTGCAAAGTCGAGATTTTTTCATTTCAAAAATTCCAAACCGTGCAAACGAATGCTCAAGCTACCTGAAAACCTGGGAGCGAGCGCTTACTTCGTAAGTCGTAAGTCGTCACTCGAAAGTCAAAAATTCTAACTGCACAAATCCAGAACTCACGTTATCAAGTGAAAAGACAGGGCATGCCTTTTCTCTACGAGGGCCCCCTATTCAATCCAGGACCTTGGGTTTAGGCGCTGTTTGTCGCGCCATACTTCAAAATGCATTTCGGGTTTTTCAGTGCTTACCCGACCAATGTCTTGCCTGGCAATTACTTGGTCATCGCGTTTTACCACGATTTCCGACAATTGAGAATACACCGTGTAATAAGCCCCGTGCTGGATGATCACTGTGTAATCAAAGCCAGGAATGTACTGTGCACCTACCACTTTGCCTTCGTGTACAGCTCGTACCCGATTGTTATTCCCTCCTCGTAGATCTACTCCACTGTTGTTGAGAGTCACGTCCTTGTACTTGGGATGTCGATAAGCCCCAAATCCACGCACCAGGGTGCCCTGTTCCACTGGCCAGGGCAAGCGCCCACGGCGAGCGGCGAAACTGCCATTGGCAGCTACTTCCTCCGGGCTTGGGGGAGCCTCGCTAATACGCTTAACAGGTTCATTTCGTTCCCCTTCGTTGGTGTTTTTTGGCAAAATAGATTCTGCACTGCGGTTTTTCTTGCGGCGAGCGGCCATTTCCTGCTGGATGATGCCTTCGATCACTGCATTCAGTTTGCGGTGGGCATCTTGCTGCGCTTTTAGTTCTTTCACCAGCGATTTTTCGTCGTTCTTCAGGGTTTTCAGGGTTTGATCTTTCTCCGTCAATTCAGTGGCGAGGGCCACTTTTTGACTTTCTGCGGTAGCGAGCATGTTGCTTTTGCCCTTGATTTTGGCGGCTTGCGCTGTCGATTTGGCTTTTAAGGTCGCAAGCGTTTCCACAATCAATTTGGCCTGGCGCTTGCGATAACGCTGGTACTGTCGGATGTACTGCCAACGCCGCAGGGCCTCGTTGAGGTTGCTGGCCGAAAAGAGAAACAGCAAGTAACTTTGATCGAGTTTATTGCGCAGGGCCACCCGCATCATCTGAGCGTATTCCTGTTTGAGGCGTTCCACATCGCTATTCAGCGACACCAACACCACGTTGCTGCGTTCGATACTTTCTTCCGTCAGTTCGATTTCGTTTTGCAGGGTATTGATCACCTCTTCCCGGCGACTGACTTGTTTTTGCAAGTCCACCACAGCTTTCAAGGCTTGGCTTTTGATTTGCCGGGTTTTGCTAAGGTCCTGATTGGTTTTGTCGATTTCTTCCAGCAGTTTTTTGCGCTTGCTTTCCAGGTCGTCTCTTTTGTTGTTTTGGGCAGAAAGAGTGGGTGAGGTCCCCAAAACCAGGAACAAAGCGAGATGGAAAACAAAAGAAGCTATTCTGCTCCGTTTTGCACGAATGCTGAAAATTAACATCGACCGCCCGGTCTTTTTACTTTTTCTTGAAGCGATTGGGTACTTCAAAAGGCATGCTGGTTGGGACATTGAGCTCTACTTGAGTGAACTGAATGTTGATCAGGACATTCCCAGTTTCTTTGCTGCTTAGGTTCAATGTACGAAGATACGAAAAATCTTGTTTATCGTTGCTGGGTTTATAATCTCCCAGGTCCAATTTTAGGGCACGATTGGCATTGGGTTCGCTATAATCCATCTGCAAAAGGCGATAGTTACTGGCATCAATGCTGAATTTGGCCTGGCGGGTTTCGCCCAAGTCATTAAGTACATATTTTCCATCTTGCAGTGTGCTGGTCACGCGCCGCGATAGGAAAAAGAGGTTACCCAATACGATTTGTTGGATCATTTTCAGATCAGCAGGCAGTTGGTATTCCTTGCTCAGGTAATCGAGTGCATAAGCGCTGTACTCGTTGTTCAGGCGGTCCAGGATACGCACTGAATCGGCATCGACTCTGGCACGGGCCACTTCAAAACCCAATTTTTTGACCGAAATCCAAAGGCCACTGTCTTGCTGAAAACGGATATTGGCCATTCCCGATGCCGACATATCGGGGCTGCGGAAGTCGATTTTGGCCTTGGCGTCCATCGACTTGGCTTTGATTTCTTTGGTCGCCATCTTGCGCAGCAGCACCTCGGTGGCACTGTCACCGCTTACATTGGTATCGGTTTTCGGCTTTTTAGCCGCTTTGCAGGCACTAAACCCCAGGCTGATGAATATTAGAAAGAGCAGAGACTTATTCATGGAGCTGTTTTTCATTGATTTTTTTGCGCAAAAGGCTGGATTCGCTGCCTTCACTGATGGCTTTGGTCCATTGTTCTACCGCTGCGTTGACGTCGCCTGATTTGAACAAGACGTCGCCATAAGTTTCCAGGATCAGGGCATCAGAGCTGGGCAATAGGCTTTCAATTTTGCTTTTGGCCTCGGCGGGGTTGTTGTTGCGCAGCAGGGCGCGAGACAGGGCCAGCTTGGCTTCGCGGCTTTTGGCGTCGGCTTGGGTAGCTTTGCGGGCCAGGTCGAGCGCAGTCGCCGCATTGTTTTGGGCAAAAGCCTGACGGGCCAATAGTGTGGCATTGGGCGCTCCCAGGCTCAGGGCTTCGCTGAAGGCTTTTTCGCTTTCGCTGGCATTGTTGCGCAGGGCCAAGCCTTTCACACCCAAGATTTCTTGGCGCAGGGCAGGTTCTTTCGAGGTCAAAGGATAGCCTTGGTTGAGCAAACTGAGGGCTGATTCATTTTTGCCCAAAGCCGTAGCCGCATAAGCGCCCAGGATGTAAGGCAAAGCATTATTTGGAAAAACATCCAGCGCATTGTTGGCCGATTTTTCCAAATCGCGCAGCTTACCGAGTTGGTATTGCAGGCGCAGGGTTTTTTCCCAGCTCGCAAAATTGGTATCGTCAAATTTCAAGGCTTGTTGAAATTTTTCCAGGGCTTCGTTGGGGCGATCCAGGACGAGCAAGGCATCGCCGAACATGACTTGTGGCATGGCCTCATCAGCATGGGCGGTGCTCAGGGTTTCCAACAAGGCGATGATTTCCTGCCCCAGAGCAGCGTCCTTGCTGCTTTTAAACTTAGCCATCAGCGGCTCCAGCTTGCCGATTTTCAGGGCTAAGGCGACGTTGCGATCGGCAAAAGAGCCTTGCAAGCCGCTGACGTACTTGGCGTCGTTTTGGGCCGCTACCGATTGGCCGCTCAGGGCCAGGGCGGCCTTGGCATCGTCGGGGTCCGAGCTTTGGATTTTGCGGTAAATCGCCGTTGCCGCGGTTTTGTCGCCGATTTGGGTGTAATATTCAGCCAGGTTGTGCTGCAAGTCACGCTTCTTCGGGTAGGTATCGGCCAGGCGCTGGAGCTCGCGGGCGGCTTTTTTGGTGTCGCCCTGGCCTACATAGATGTTGTGCTTGAGTTGGTTCAACTTTTCATTGATGCCAATGCGTTTTTCCAAGTCTTCATACACTTTGATGGCACCATTCAGGTCATTCGCTTTCACGAGCAAAAAAGCTTGTTTGTAGGCGTATTGGTCTTGGTTGGGAAAACGCTTGAGCAAGTTGCCATACACCGCAGCCGCATCTTGGGGTTTGCCCAGGTTTTGCAAAGCATCGGCTTGCAAAATGGCGTACCAGGGGTTGGCAGGCTCCAATTCAGCGGCTTTTTTGGCCCAGGAAGCGGCTTCCTCTGCCTGGTTTTGCGACAAAAGTATCCGCGCCAACTCATAAGCCGCCAACGAATGCGTGGGGTTTTCGGTTATGATCTGATTGTACAGCGCTTTTGCCTTGTTGAGGTTGCCCAACATTTTTTCCTTCGAGGCCTGGATCACCAGGGCTTCGCGGGCCACTTCCTTGGGGGTAGATTGAGCCAGGGTGAACGTCCCAGCACAAAAAACCAGCACAACGGCGATAACGAATACTTGCTTCATGGACAGCGATCTGTTTTGTGGTAAAAACGGCAAATTGGCAAGCTAGGTTGCTTGGGGAGCGTAAAAAAATAAAGTAAACGGATTTGGGTTTAGTGAAAAAAGGTAAGCAACTGACTGAAAGGAAGTTGTGTTCTTTTTTTGCTAAACCTCAAAAGCAAATTTGTTTACCTTATTTTAGCTCAAATACTTGGAGGGCGGTGAAAAGGCCAAATTTCGGGAATTTGAGGGATTTTTTTGTAGAAAGTTTGCACGTACCTTGGGTATTCAAGCTACCTATGTATCTTCCAGTCTATTAAACTATTTTTACCATGCATCCTAAAATCTGCGTCATCGGCAGCTCCAATACCGATATGGTGATCTTCACGCCCCGTATTCCCATGCCTGGAGAAACCATCCTGGGGGGCACTTTTTTCATGAACCCTGGTGGCAAAGGGGCCAACCAAGCCGTTGCAGCAGCGCGTTTGGGTGGTCAGGTGACTTTGGTGGCCCGCGTAGGGCAGGACGTTTTTGGCGAACAAGCCCTGGCTGGATTCCAAAAAGACGGCATCGACACCCAATTCATCAGCACCGACGCGGAGCACCCATCGGGAGTAGCCCTGATCAATGTGGATGCCCAGGGCGAAAACAGCATCACGGTAGCCGCAGGGGCCAACGAACACCTATTGCCTGCACAAGTGGAACCAGTTTTGGCCCAATTAAGCCCTGCTGACCTGGTTTTGATGCAACTCGAAACTCCCCTTGACACCATATTGTATGTAGCGGCCCACTGCGCCCAGGAAGGCATACGCTGCGTCCTCAATCCTGCCCCGGCCCAGAACTTACCCGCCGAATTACTGGGCCAACTCTACCTGCTCACCCCCAACGAAACGGAGGCCAGCCTGCTCACTGGCATCCCCGTCACGGATCTTGACTCGGCCAAAAAAGCGGCCCAAAACCTGCAAAAACAAGGCGTAAAAAACGTAATCATCACCTTGGGGGCCAAAGGCGCTTTGGTGGCTAATGAGCACGGCGAGCAACTCGTCCCCACTCCCAAAGTAGAGCCTGTGGACAGCACCGCAGCAGGTGATTGTTTCAACGGGGCCCTCTGTGTAGCCCTGAGCGAAGGCATGGACCTGGCCGCTGCCGCAACTTTTGCCTGCAAAGCCGCCTCGATTTCGGTGACGCGATTGGGGGCGCAGGCTAGTATGCCGAGGCGGGAGGAGGTGTAATGCATGGAAGTCGTTTTTCGGAATTCCCTCTAGCAAAACTGCCTGAAATGATGTACTTTTGGGGTTTGAAACAAGCATAGAATGATCAAAATTCCTTACGGCATAAGTGATTTTCAAAGTCTCATTGAGGAAAAGTATTTCTATCAAGACCGGACTTCTTTTATCGAAAATTTGGAAAAGTGGCATTCTAAATACCCAGTTTTCCTACGTCCGCGCCGGTTTGGCAAAAGCTTGTTTGTCAGCATGTTGCACCATTATTATGGACTGGAGTACCAGGCTGATTTCCAGGCTAATTTCGGCAACTTGTACATTGGCCAACATCCAAGCCCGCTGGCCAATAGCTACCTGGTGCTCAGTTTTGAATTCAGCCGAATCGATACCACGACCCAGGAAAGCACCTATCGTGGGTTTCTTGACAACACCTTATTGGGGGCACGCGTTTTTCTGGCCACCTACTCCGAATATTTTTCTGAAAAAGACCAAGAAGACATATTAGGCCAATCCAGCCCAGAAGCAGTAGTAAAGACTATTTTTGGTATCGCACAATCAAAAAAAGCACTACCAAAAATCTACCTCCTGATTGACGAATACGATCACTTTGCCAATGAGCTTTTGTCTTTCGACCTCACTCGCTTCAAGGAGAATGTGAGCCGCAATGGTTTTGTGCGCAAATTTTATGAAAGTTTCAAAACGGCTACCCGCGACGGGGTCATTGACCGCCTCTTCATCACTGGTGTTTCGCCCATCACCCTCGATTCATTGACCAGTGGGTTCAATGTCGGCGACAACATCAGTTTGAATCCTATTTTTCATGACATGATGGGCTTTACTGGGGCCGAAGTACAAGAGATGCTGCAACAAAGCCAAGTGGCGGAAGCGGTCTTGCCTGAATTGATGGAGGATTTGCAGGCTTGGTACAATGGGTATCGGTTCAATCACCGAGCCAAGAATAGCCTTTTTAACCCCGATATGGTCTTGTATTTCCTAAAGGAGTATGGAATCATGAACCATTATCCAGACGAAATGCTGGACATTAATATCATTTCCGATTACCGCAAGGTGCGCAATTATTTCAACATTGGAGGCCAAGAAACCGAGCGTTTTGAGCTGTTAGAGGATTTGGTAAAAGAGGGCCACATTGATTTTCCTTTGACCCGAATCTACAACATCGACTTACCTTTCACCCAAGAAGATTTCCTCAGCCTCCTGTTTTACCTGGGCGTTTTGACCATTCAGGAGGCCCGCAGCAGCGATTGGCGCTTCCGAATCCCCAACTATGTGATCAAAAAGCTCTACTTCGAGTACTTTACGGCCTTGTTTTTGGAAAAAACCCGTTTTGCCAAAACCCACCAGCCGATCACCAAGTCGATTGATGAATTGGTCAACGAAGCCAACCCGGAGCCTTTTTTGAAAATTGTTGAATACATCCTGGCCGAAAATCACTCCAACCGCGATGAACTGGTTTATGGAGAAAAACACCTGCAAACTTTGATGATCGGCCTGTTTTCGCCTTACAAAGCCTTTCACATCCACAGCGAATATGAGGCTCGCAAGGGTTATCCTGATATTTTTCTGGAAAGAATCCCTGGTCGGATGATGAACTACGAAATTGTTTTGGAGCTGAAATACCTCAAAAAGTCGCAAGAAAGCAGCCTGCAATCAGTCATCGAAGCAGCTAAAAACCAAGTGAACGAATACCTGCAAAGTGAGCGTTTCAGCCGCTCGGACGTAAAGGGATTTTATGTCGTGTTTTTGGGTGGCGAAGTGGCGGAATGGGGGGAGGGGGAGAAGTAGGGTTTTTCAGTAAACCAGCTCAACCTCCGATCACTTGAAAACGGGGTTTTCTCACACTCACACCCAAACCAACACACCCAAACCCAATTTTCCCTACCTTTGCGCCCTCGGAACTGAACAGCCATTTGAGGTGTTCTCTTACCGTTTCTATGTAAAAACTTAGACTAGCGGTTTCGAGTCAAAAAAGATGACGGTTTTTCGTCAGCCGAGCCTTCTTTTTGTGGGGGTAGCAGGTGCTACCTTCACAAAAAGAGGCGAAGGATCACGGAAAAACGGCCTTTTTTGGCTGAAACGTGAGCAGACTAAGCTTTTACGCTTCTACAAATATTTTGACTATGACTTTAGAACAGCGCATCAATGATGGCATCAAAGAAGCCATGAAAGCCCAGGATGAAGGCCGCAAACGCGCCCTTCGAGAAATCAAAGCCCAGATTTTGTTGGCCAAAACCGATGGCAGTGGCACCGAAATCACGGAAGAAAGAGAAATCCAGATCTTGACCAAAATGGCCAAGCAGCGCAAGGATTCTTCTGAGATTTACCAGCGTGAAGGCCGCCCCGAACTCTTGGCCAAAGAGCAGGAAGAACTTCGCATCATCGAGGAGTTTTTGCCACAACAAATGAGCGCCGAGGAAATCACCGCAGCCCTCAAAACCATCATTGCCCAGGTAGGAGCCAGCAGCCCCAAAGACATGGGCAAGGTGATGGGCGTAGCCACCAAACAGTTTGCAGGGGTAGCCGACGGCAAAATCGTGGCTGAACTCGTCAAACAGCTTCTGAACAACTAATTTTATAAGCTTGCAGGTCCAAAACCTGGCAAGCTTTTTTTGTATAAGTCGCAGCCTTTTGCTGTATTTTTTCCTGACCAATGAACCAAACATTCCTCTCCCAACTGGGACTACAAGCCAAAAACCACGGCACCAGTACGGGCCAGCAATCCAGCGCCGATTCGGGCCAATACATCGACTCTTATTCGCCCGTTGACGGCCAATTGATCGGCAGCGTGAGCGTAACTTCCGCTGCTGAATACCAAAATGTGGTGGCCAAAGCCCAGGCCGCTTACCTGGAATGGCGCCAAATGCCCGCTCCCAAACGCGGCGAAATTGTGCGCCAATACGGCGAGGCCCTGCGCGCTCACAAAGATGCCCTGGGCCGCCTGGTTTCCTACGAAATGGGCAAAAGCCTGCAAGAAGGCTGGGGCGAAGTACAAGAGATGATCGACATCTGTGACTTTGCAGTGGGCCTTTCTCGCCAGTTGTATGGCTTGAGCATGCACTCCGAGCGCCCCGCCCACCGCATGTACGAGCAGTGGCACCCACTGGGCATCGTGGGTATCATCTCAGCGTTCAATTTTCCGGTGGCAGTGTGGTCTTGGAACTCGATGCTGGCCCTGGTCTGTGGCGACGTGTGCATCTGGAAACCTTCGGAAAAGACCCCCCTTTGTGGCGTGGCTTGCCAGAACATTTTCCAGGAGGTTTTGCGCAGCAACCAATTGCCTGAAGGCATTTCTTGCCTGATCAATGGTGATTACAAGGTCGGTGAATACCTCAGCAAAGACGAACGGGTGCCCCTCATATCGGCTACGGGCAGCACGCGCATGGGCCGCATCGTGGGCGCTGCGGTAGCCGAGCGCTTTGGCCGCAGCATCCTGGAATTGGGCGGCAACAATGCCATCATCGTGACCCCCAGTTCCGACCTCAAAGTCGTATTGACTGGAGCTGTTTTTGGCGCGGTTGGCACCGCTGGGCAGCGCTGCACCAGTACCCGCCGCCTGATTGTACACGACAGCATTTACGATGCCGTCAAGGCTGGTTTGACCAAAGCCTATGGCCAATTGCGCATCGGCGACCCGCTGGATACCCACATGCACGTAGGCCCCCTGATCGACCAAGACGCGGTGAACAAATACCTTGATACCTTGTCCAAAATTGAAGAACAAGGTGGCAAAATGGCCGTAAATGGTGGCGTTTTGCAAGGCGAAGCTTATGCCAGCGGCTGTTACGTGCAGCCTTGTATTGCGGAAATCGCTGCTGATGCGGCGATTGTGCAGCACGAAACTTTTGCCCCCATCCTCTATTTGTTGCGTTACAACACCCTGGAAGAAGCCATTGCCATCCAAAATGGCGTACCGCAGGGTCTTTCTTCCGCGATCATGACCAACAACTTGCGCGAAGCCGAAATCTTCCTCTCCGTAGCAGGCTCGGATTGCGGCATTGCCAACGTCAACATCGGTACCAGTGGTGCTGAAATTGGCGGTGCTTTTGGTGGTGAAAAAGAAACGGGTGGTGGCCGCGAAAGTGGTTCGGATGCCTGGAAAGCCTACATGCGCAGGCAGACCAATACGATTAATTACAGCACAACGGTGCCTTTGGCGCAGGGGATTGTGTTTGATTTGTAGGGGCCACTGCACAAGTGTTTTGCCCCGCTTCGCGGTGCGAGACAGGGAACACAGATAAAACGGATGAAACAGATATTCACTGATTTCCAGCATGACGTTGACACACTTAACGCTGAAGTGGGGAGAACTAATTTTAATAGTTTATTCTTTCGCTATTTCGCAGTGCAATAACCCACCATGCAAAAACTACAAATCCTCTTTTTTCTGCTTCAATATGTTTTGCGTAGCCGCTTCCCCGACCGGGAGCGGCTGCGCCGTTTTCAGGAGCGGCAGTGGCGAAGGTTTCGACAGAAAGTCTTAGTGAAATCGCCTTTTTACCGTGAATTAGCTTTAAAAAAAGCTCCGCTAGAGGATTTTCCATTGATCGACAAAACGGCCTTCATGGCCCAGTTCAACGCCATCAATACCCTGGGTGTAGACAAGAACGTGGCCATGAACCTGGCCTTGCGGGCCGAGGAAGACCGCAATTTCTCTCCCACCCTCAAAGGTGGCATCACGGTAGGCTTATCCACAGGTACCAGCGGCAAAAGGGGGCTTTTTCTCGTCTCGTCCCACGAAAGGGCACAATGGGCCGCACGGGTTTTGCGGCAAGTGGTGCCGATTCGTTTTTTTCAAAAGCAAAAAGTCGCGTTTTTTCTAAGGGCAAATAGCAATTTGTACAGTGCGGTGCAGTCGCGGGTTTTGGAGTTTCGCTATTTTGACATTTTTCGGCCCCTTGACGAATTGGCTGTGGACTTAGCTGATTTCCAGCCTGATGTACTGGCTGCACAGCCTTCCATTCTTGGTGCTTTAGCCAAAAAACAAAAAGAAAAAACGATCCACATTAACCCCCAACGCCTGATTTCCTTTGCCGAAGTGCTGTGGGACGACGAGCGCAAAATGCTCAAAAACACCTGGCCCAATGCCCATTTTTGCGAGGTTTATCAATGTACCGAAGGTTTCTTGGGTTGCACTTGCGAGCACGGCACCATGCACCTGAACGAAGACTTGGTGATGGTTGAAAAACGTTACCTGGATGAAAAACGTTTTGTGCCCATCATTACGGACTTCACGCGCAGCTCGCAGCCGATTGTGCGTTATGAATTGAACGATGTGTTGGTCGAAAAAACGGAACATTGCCCTTGTGGATCGCCTTTCACCGCCTTGGAGCGCATCGAAGGGCGCTGCGACGATGTGCTGGAATTTAGACGAGCGGATGGGAGCGTTTTCACGCTCATTCCTGATTTACTTTGTCGCTTGATTGCCAGGGAAACGGATGACTTTGTTGCTTATCAGCTTGCTCAAAAAGCCGATGAGCAGTTGATCCTTTACTTAGAAGCCCATGATTGGGAGTTTGTCGCTCAAGTCATCTCCAAGGTCATTTTGCAGTACCTCGCCGAAAATGAGGTTAAAGACATCGACCTAATTTGCGTGGAGGGAATACTGCAAGAAAGAGGGCAAAAGCGCAAACGCGTTTTAAAAATTTCACCGTGATGAACTCAGAACAAGCCCCTATCAACCAATTTTTTATATATTTGCTCACTACACCGCTACCTCAGCGGAACTGAGGGCACCAATAATACCAATAACTCATGCGCTATGTAGCAATGACCATCTTGGCATGCTTGTTTTTGGGCGTGCAATCACTGAGTGCACAATGCTGCGCCAAGTCAGCCAGTACGGCCAGTACCGAGAAAAAATGCGAGAACCTGATCAGCAAAGCCAGCACTGCTGATGCCAGCAAATCAGTAGAAGCCAGCGTAAGCAATGTACTGAGCATCAGCACTCCTGCACCAACCCGTGCAACTGAACCTGCTGCGGCAACTACAACTACTTCAACTGCGGTTCCGGCCACCACGCCTGCTTGTACGCCCAAGCCTAACTGCAACCCAGCCAACTGCGATCCAAGCAAGTGTGCCAAGGACGCAAAACCAGCCAAGTCGAGTACGATTTAAGCCAACATTTGATGTGGTTAAAGCTTGAGGGTTTGGCTCATAATGTTTTTCTTTGCGCCATCTCTCAAGCTTTTTTATGATGGCTACTCCTTCCGCTTTGCGCGAAACCAATTTTCAATTTCCCGGCCAAACGGCTTTTTACCGGGGCAAAGTCCGCGACGTTTACACCTTGAACGATCGCTTGCTAATGGTCGCTTCCGACCGCATCTCCGCTTTTGACCACATTCTGCCTCGCCCCATTCCTTTCAAGGGCCAAGTACTCAATCAAATCGCTGCTTATTTCCTTAGGGCTACCGCTGATATTGTGCCCAATTGGTTGCTCGCCACACCCGATCCCAACGTTGCCGTGGGTTTGGCTTGCGAGGCTTTTAGGGTAGAAATGGTGATCCGGGGCTACCTTACGGGGCACGCCTGGCGCACTTATGCTGCTGGCAAAAGGGTGCTATGTGGTGTGCAATTGCCCGATGGTTTAAAAGAAAACGACCCTTTCCCCTTTCCCATCATCACGCCTTCCACCAAAGCAGAAGAAGGCCACGACGAAGACATCAGCCGTGAAGACATCACCGCCAAGGGCCTGGTAAGTGAGGCTGATTATGTACAACTCGAAGCTTACACCCGCGCTTTGTTCCAACGTGGCACCGCAATGGCTGCCCAACGCGGCCTGATTTTAGTGGATACCAAGTATGAGTTTGGCAAAAAAGACGGCGTGATTTACGTCATCGACGAAATTCACACGCCCGACAGTTCGCGTTATTTTTACCAGGAAGGCTATGCCGAACGCCAAGCCAAGGGCGAGCGCCAAAAGCAATTGTCCAAAGAATTCGTCCGCGAATGGCTGATGGCCAATGGTTTCCAGGGCCTCGAAGGTCAAACCATGCCCAACATGCCTGATGCTTTTGTAAATGAAGTGAGTGAGCGCTACATTGAGCTGTACGAGCTGATCACTGGACAGGCATTTGAAAAAGCCCAAAGTGAAGATATTTTGGCACGGATTGAAGGTAATGTTTTGGAGTATTTGGTGTAAATTCTACCAATTCGCACCTTCATTATTTGGACCTAGACCGCGAAGCCGGCCAATTCTCTCATTCTTAAAAATTCTGGTTTTGGTCAACACCATGCAAGTAATTCTGGAATTCTGGAATTTTGAGAATTCTGACTTAGGACAAGCCACGAATAGACCTTACCAAATCGCAACTGCATACTTTATAGATTATGCCCTCGCTGCGCGGGGCCATTTTTTGAACACGGATAAAATTGGGTTTGGGTGTGTTTGTTTGGGTGTGAGTGTGAGAAAATCCCGTTTTCAAGTGATCGGAGACAAAAGTAAAAGCACGAAGCTCCCACACCCCAACTCACACTTGCACACTCCACACCCATTCTTGCGGATTTCCAGCATGACGTTGACCGTTAAATTGACTTACGTGTGTCTTAAAAACTGGTAAGGTTTATTTTTGAACCGTTACTTAGACAAAAAAATCGGTTTGGACAAAAAAGTCGCGTCGGTAATGACCTATTGTTGCGCTAGCCCGAAAATAGGATTACAAAGCTCCTCACTTCACAAAAAACATCCAATTTATTAGCCAAAAATTAACCTGCTTTCCCTTTGTCAGGGTTTAAGTTTCCCCATCTTCGTGGGTGCATTTACCAAAAAACCCTAATACATGAAAAAAGCCTTTTTTCTACTTGCCTTTTTGCCCACTTTCTTACTAGGCCAGGCAACCATCCAAATGCTGCAAGTACCTGGCAAAGATGTTTATTGTAAAATTGACGAAAAAGGCACCAGTGTTTTGCCTTCAGGGCGGTATGTCACGCCAGTCGGGCAGTTTGTAAGGGTCACTCGCTCGCCTTTCGGTCTGGCTTTGAATGCGGACGAAAGCCGGGGCTTGGTATTGCACCATTCGGGCGCGGTCACAGTTTTTGATCCCAAAAACCCACAGGCGGCCATTCGGGTACCTAGTTACGATGGCAAAATTCTGGGGATGGACAACAGCGCTTTTCTTGGTGTGGCCTTTGATCCAGATGGTGAAACAGCCTATCTCAGCGGTGGCGACAAGGGCAATGTATTGATTTTCAATAGTAAAACTTTGCAAAAAACGGGCGAAATCCAGCTCGATGGCACGTTTGGAGGCAAGACTTACGAGGATTCTTTCAGCTCTGATCTTTGTTACAACCCTGCGCAACAGGAGCTATTGGTTTTAGACCGCGCCAATTTTCGTTTGGTCCGAATTGCATTGCCCAGTCGGCAGATCATGGCTTCCATTCCGGTAGGTCGCATTCCTTTTGGCATCGCGCTGAGCCCTGATTTTCAAACGGCCTTGGTGGCCAATGTGGGCTTGTTTGAATACCCAATTGTACCTGGCGTCACCCCCGAAAACAAGGATTCCATGTACCTTAAATTCCCTCCCTTCGGTATTCCGTCGAAAGCGGCTGAAGAGGGAATCACCTTGCCCGATGGCCGTAGAATTCCAGGTCTGGGTTCCATGCTAGCCGAAGAAGCCATGTCCGTCTGGAGTGTGGACTTGAACAGTAACCGGGTCGTAGGTAAATTTAAAACTGGCCATCAAATCGGTGAAAAAGTAGAAGATGCCGACATTGTAGGTGGGGCCAGCCCTAATTCAGTAGCCGTTGGGCGGCGTTTTGCCTACGTTTCCAACGCTACCAATGACCTCATTTCAGTGATCGATTACCGCAAAAACCGCTTGGTACGAGAAATCCCACTCAAAATAGCGCCCCAAATCGACCGCTTCCGAGGACTGATGCCTTTTGGACTTTGCCTCAGTGCTGATGAAAAAACTTTGTACGTGGCCCTTTTGGGTTTCAATGCTGTCGCAGTGGTGGATGTGCAAAAACGCAAGGTCAAGGGCCTGATTCCCACGGGGTGGGGAACCACCAGGGTTGCCTTGTCCAAAGATCAAAAACGCTTGATTATCCTTTCAGCCAGGGGCTTGGGGGCCGGGCCTAATGGAGGGAAGGGGTTTGTCAAACCACCACAGGGTACTTATGTGGGCGATATCCAATTGGGTGGATTGCAGGTGGTCGCATTGGGCGATGCCGTTCAATTGGCCCAATGGACCCAACAATGCCTAGACAATACTTACAAAACCGTAGCAGTGCCTCCCAATTCGATCTGCCCGCCTGCCTATCAAACGCCTAGCGAGCAGATCAAACATGTGGTATACATCACCAAAGAAAACCGGACTTACGACGAGGTTTTGGGCCAAATACCTGGCGCAAAAGGCGACGCCAGCTTGGCTCGTTTTGGATTAAACCTCGACCTTGAGGCTACTCCTGAACGCCCGGCTCTCAAAGGAGTTGATGTGAGCCCCAACCACCACGCTATCGCCAAACGCTGGGCTTTTTCTGACAATTTTTACTGCGATTCCGACGCCTCGATCCACGGCCATCACTGGATGATGGGGCAAATCCCGAACGAGTATGTGGAGGCCAATTCTTCAGCGGCGGCTAGCTTCAAAGTGTTCTCCAAGGCTCCAGGTCGTCGTTTTCCCCGCACCACCGGTGGCATCGACCCTGAAGATTACAATGAGATCGGTGGGATTTGGGAAAACATGCACCGCGCAGGCATTTCCTTCTTCAACTTTGGCGAATCGAACGAGTTTGCCAATGCCCACGAAGAGAAAATGGACACCCTTTTTGGCTCTACCATGGCCCATGTTGCGCCTTTGCCCAAGATTTTGTGGGAAAATACCAGCCGCGACTACGCGGGCTACAATACCAATATCCCCGACCAATTTCGGGTGGAGCAGTTTGAACGGGAATTTACCAAACGTTGGCTCAGTGGCAAAGACACCATGCCCAGCCTCATTTGTATCCAACTACCCAACGACCATTGCGACAGCCCAAGGCCAGAAGATGGTTATTTCACGAATCATTCCTACGTGGCCGATAACGACCTGGCATTGGGCCGGATGCTGGCTTTTTTGAGCCATACACCATATTGGAAATCGATGCTGGTGATCGTCACCGAAGATGATCCACAGGGAGGTGTGGATCACCTGGACGCCCACCGTTCTTTGTTGATGATGGCTTCGCCTTGGGTGAAAAGGGGCTATTTGTCGCAAAAGCATGGCAATTTTGGCTCCATTTTGCGCACCATTTACCACATCTTAGGCACCAAATATGTCAACCAATACGACGCCACTGCCACCCTACTTGATGATTTTTTTACGGACAAACCCGACTTCAGCCCTTATGAATGGCTGAAAATCAATGAGGGAGTTTTTGATCCCAAACGTGCGATGCGGGTCTATGGTCGCGATTTTGACTGGCGAAAAGTGCCCCAAGCGGCAAAGATGGATGATGAGAAGGAGCAGCGTGAGAAACACTAAGACCTGGTTGTCAACACACAAGCAGGCTTACTAAAAAATCTCTCATTTTTTTCCATCACTGCAAGTAACATCCTCTAGCAGACGAAATATGGGGTTGATTTTTTCAATAAAACCATATTTCTATGTTGAAGAACTTTCTACATGAGTACAAAGTGCTTCGTGGCATCGCCATGATCAGTCTTTTACTCTTCACTACGCTACAGGCATGGGCTCAATGCTCCCAACCTTCCAACCTCAATGCCAATGTGTTTCCCAATGGCAGTGTTGCACTGAGTTGGTCAGCCGCAGGAGGTGCCTTGAATTACACTGTGCAATACCGGCTTGGAGCTACTGGAGCCTGGACCAATGGCGGAACTGTAGCAACTACCAATCAAGTTATTTCGGGGCTTTTGCCTGAGCGCGTTTACACTTGGCGGGTTAGAGCCAATTGTTCCACCTTTTCGAGTGTAGCAACCTTTACCACAGGTGGCAATACGGGCAACAACACGGCTTGTTCGCAGCCTTCTAACCTTGACGCCTTGGTTGATTCTCCTACCAGTGTTACCCTGAGTTGGTCGGCAGTACCCGAAGCATTTACCTACACTTTGCAGTATCGTTTGACAGGTGCCTTGTCTTGGACCAATGCAGGTTCGGTTGCAGGTACAACCTTATCTTTGAGTGGATTGACTACTGGCGTTGAATACCAATGGCGCGTAAAAGCCAGTTGCTCGGTTTATTCTAGCGTAGCAGCTTTCAATACAGGAGGTAGTGGCGGCAACGCTTCTTGTTCTCAGCCTTCCAACACTGAAGCTACCTCAATCACCACTAGCAGTACAGTACTCAATTGGTCGGCGGTTCAAGAAGCTTTTGATTACACGGTGCAATATCGCAGGGGCTTGAGTGGCGCTTGGATCACAGCAGGTACCACTACTGGTATTTCCTGGTCGCTAAATGGCTTGTTAGCCAATACTGAATACCAATGGAAGGTAAAGGCAAGTTGCTCCGATTACTCCAGTGAAGCAGTGTTTACAACCTTGGGTAGTGGTACTGGCAGTGGCACTGGTGGTGGCAGCACTTCCTGTTCAGCACCATCGAACACCAATACTTTGTTGGTGACCTCTACCTCGGCCAATGTCGAGTGGGAAGCACAAGGTGGCGCATTGAACTACACCGTACAGTACCGTCGCGAGCTTGGCAGCACTGTCTACACTACAGTTGGTACGTTCACTGGCAATACTGCAAGCATCACGGGCTTGCAGCCTGGCGTAAAATACTTGTGGAGAGTAAAAGCCAATTGTTCACCTTATGGTAGCGACAACCAGTTTGAAACGCCATTCTCTGCCAACTTCAGCACCCCGGCAGCGGCACAATCAAGCACTTTCGCGAGCGACAATTCCATTTTGCAAGTGTTCCCTAACCCTGCAAATGGTGATGTAGTGCAGATCCGTAACAATGCCAATGGTGCACAACTGTTGGTGATGAACAACGCAGGTCAGATCATGAACAACACGATCTTGAACGAGAACCTACATACACTGGGTATTTCCAACTGGAACAATGGTCTTTACATCGTCAGAATTCAATATCCTGATGGGCGTGCTCAAACAAGCAAGCTAGTGGTGGCTCATTAATAGACTTCCTGTCCAGTCACCTAATTTTTTGGCAATAGGTGGGCCCCTGCATCATGTATTGGTGTAGGGGTTTTTATCTACAGTTGCACCTCGGTTTTAATGTAAAAGCGAAACCATCTTCCTTTTTGCAGGAAGTCTTGGGCTTGTCACAAGCCTGTAGCAAAAGCAGGAATAGGCCGAAGGCCAGCATCTTGAGTCGAATTCTTTTCATTGCTTTATCATTTTTTGTTTAGTACTGAAAACTTCGGAGAAAGGCTGTCGCAACAATCAAGCGCGATATTTTTTGTCTAAACCAGAATTTTCAGAATTTCAGAATTACTTGCATGACGTTGACCGAGACAGAATTTGAAAAAATTTCAGAATTGGCCCGCTTCGCGGTCATAAACGCTGCATATTCACCATAAAAATCACAAAAAATCACAGCTACAGAAATTTCTCCGAAGTTCAGTTAGTAACGGTTCAAAAATAAACCTTTCCAGTTTTTGAGACGCATGCATGTCAACATAACGGTCAACGTCATGCTGGAAATCCGCAAGAATGGGTGTGGAGTGTGCAAGTGTGAGTTGGGGTGTGGGAGCTTCGTGCTTTTACTTTTGTCTCCGATCACTTGAAAACGGGATTTTCTCACACTCACACCCAAACAAACACACCCAAACCCAATTTTATCCGCGTGCTAAAAACGGCCTCGCGTGAGCGAGGGCATAATCTATAAAGTCCGCAGTTGTGATTTGGTAAGGTTTATTCGTGGCTTGTCACTTAGTAGTTTGTTTTTTAAGTTCGCTAAACCATCGAAAACAAGTTTTTTAATTGAAACGTTAAGCGCGTCAATCCTTTTAGCCTATTATCTCTACCAATCAGTAGGGGAGATAATTACAAGAACTTAAAAAACGCTGTACTTAGTATTAGAGCTAAAATAATGTAAACAAATTTGCTTTTGAGGTTCAGTAAAAAAAGAACGCCACTTCCTTTCAATCAGTTGATTTTCTTTTTTCACTAAACCCAAATCTGTTTACCTTATTTTTTTACGCTTTCTTGCAGATGAAACGATCAAAGCATCAAAATTTGTCTTGATGTTGCGAAAAGTATTGGGTTTGTGTTCATTGAGTAAGACAGGACCGTCGGGGCGCAAAGATTGCAGGATGGGCCTGAAATTGTCCTCAGATGCCTTGAATTTTACCTCGTCTGGGTATTCAGTCATTAAGATTAAATCACACCCCGTTTCGTTTCCTTTGGGCAGCGCTAGAATCCGATAGGCGCTGACTACCCCCTCTTCTAGGGCTTTTTCACGGTATACTTTCCAATTTTGGTCATAGAAAAATCTTGCTTCTGCATTGCGTGCTTCCAGTACTTCGACCATGTCGATGACCACCATTGGATTGACCTTTTGCTTTTTGCTAAAATTACCCGCTTCGATCAGTACATTTCCAGAAAAACTTTGGGTGATTTCACAAAAATCAGGGATTTTTAGTTCATTTAGCAAGCGTGGCCCCTTGGGCGTAATCCGCGCCATGATGGGTTGAAAATTTGCTTCGACCCGCTGGTATGCCGCACTGTCCTGAAAAAAAGTGACCAAGGCATAATGAAAACCACCTTTGTCCGCAGCATTCAGTTTTAGCATTTGATAGCCGCTGATATGGCTCTTTTTCAAAGCAGAGATACGGTATTTTTTCCAGTTTTGCTCAAAAAAATAGACGGTTTCGGCCTCGTGGCCGTTCAACACTTTCACAAAATCGACCACCACAATAGGGACAGCCTTTTGGGCAAACAAGTTGCAGGAAAGGATCAGCAAGAGCAGACTCCACTTGGTTTTCATCGCTTCTTTTTTGCCGCAAAATAGGCTTGCCCAGCGTCACCACACCAATTTTTTTGCGAACTGCACCTGTAGCTTGTAGGTGTCACATTCCAGTATTGTGCTTAAAGCTTCGGGGAACGCAGTCTGAACAATCAAGCGAGAATTTTTTTGTCTAAACCAGAATTTGCAGAAGACCAGAATTACAGAATTTCTTGTGTGATGCTGACCATTTGAATTTTAAAGAATTACAGAATCATTGGGCAACTGCGAGCCTGGTCCGCTTGTCCCACGTCTACCGATGCTGCCAGATCTTGCGCCTTTCTACCTTCAAAAGCCCCAATCCGAAAAAACGAAATCTTCGACTCCCCAAAAAGCTCCCCAGCGAGCCCCAACTTCGTACTTCATAGCTCATCAATCATCCTCGTACTACCAACACTAAGGCCCTTACAGGGCAAGTCTTTGGTCGAAACCTTTATCATTTCCACCTTCAAAAACCCAATAAGGGCCAATCAAAAAATCACCTCCGAATAGGCCGGACCTCAACAATTCGCTGCGGGCTGGAATTGGTGGCCAGGAAAACACGGCCATCAGGAGCGACCAACACATCGCGCAAGCGACCAAACTGACGATCGAAAAAACTCTCCTGGCGGGTAACCCGTAAACCATCGGCACTGAGGGTAATGGCGATCAAACGCTGGTCTTTTAGCGTGGTCATCAGGAATTTGTTGCGCCATTGCGGGATCAGGCTGTTGCTGTACCAGGCAATGTCCGAAGTGGCAACGGTCGGCGTCCAAGCCATCAGGGGCTCGACAATGTTGCGACCAGTGGCAAAGGTGGTTTCCGATCCAGCATCGACAAAGCCATTTATATTTGGCCAACCATAATTCCGATTGGCGAGGATGCGGTTGAATTCGTCATCGGTGTTGGGACCGTGCTCGCTGCTGTAAATGTTGCCATTGGGGTGGTAAGCCAATCCCTGGGCATTGCGGTGCCCCCAAGTGTAAATGTAAGAATTGGGAATAGGGTTGTCACTTGGAATGCTGCCATCGAGGTTCATGCGCAGGGTTTTTCCAGCCAGCGAACTGAGGCTTTGGGGCAAAGAAGTATTCGCCGCATCGCCCGTGGTGACCAGCAGCTTGCGGTCGCGGGTAATCAGCAATCGCGCGCCATTGTGGATACTGGCCGCAGGAATGTCTTCGATCAAAGTGCGTGGATCACTCAGCGTATTGTTGTTGTGGGTAAAACGCACCACTTTTTCCCTCAAACCCGAAGGGGAGTTGTAAGTATAAGCCACATAAACGTGCGGATTGGCGCTGAAATTGGGGTCAAGCACCATCCCCAGTAAGCCACCTTCACCCTGTTGGCGCACTTCGCTGATGCTGAGCAGGTCTTGGCGTTGACCAGTTTCGGGATTTACTTTGCTGATGCGGCCATTGCGCTCGGTCATCCAAATGAGGTTGTCTGGCCCCCACACGATTTCCCAAGGGATGTCCAAATTACTGATGACATCGCGGGTGACGAGCGTTACAGGAAGGGTGTCAATCGGAGTGGGAGTGTCCGGATCTTCTGGGTTGTTGGGGTCAATTTTGCAAGAAGTAAAAAAACTGGCCGACAACAAAAAGATGGTCAAAGCTGAGGTAAAAACGCGGTTTTGAATGAACATAAGGCTTGAGAATGGATGGTTACAAAACAAGTTTGTTTTCTGCTAATCCGAATGTTTGATAGTCTTGAAATAAAACTTCAAAAACAGGAATTTGGTTTGTAAAAGCCTGTCTTTTGCTCAGTTTACGACAAAAAACTCCTTGCAAGTACCTGATTTTCTGTTCTTTTCAGTCTTTTAGGTTTTGTAAACTTAAATATAAATTTTAATATAAAAAATCAGGGGTGGTCAAAATGTGATTTTTCTGCCTGGATTTATACCCCCCAATAATCGCATCTTTGTATCAACAAGGGGACGAACAGCGCAGCGATGAGTACCACACAAAAACAAAGCTCAAAACGCACTCAAGTCTCAAATCAAACTTTTACCAAAAAACAAAGCTATGAAACGCATTATTTTGGGTTTCCTGCTCTTGGCAGGACTGGGCTTCGCTTGCGAAAAAACGGAGGAAGCCACTTTGGATCAAAGCATCCTTGTAAAGCAAAAAAAGCAGGACATCATTGCTAATTTCCAGCAATTGGTAAACCTCAGTAAACAAGTCAGCACAGAAGAAGTACAACAATTGAAGGCCTTCAGAACAGAAAAGAAAAACGCTGGAGAGGTGCCACATGAAATCATCAGTGCAAGTCCAACTTTGTCATCTGTTCAATCAATTGTCAATAATCTGAGTCAGCAAGTTTTCGACTTGAGTAAGTACATCAGCACCAGTGAAGTCCATAATTTTCTCAGCAATGAATTGCAGGTAAAAACAGCAGAAAATGTAGTTCAATCTTATTGTGAAGAAACTTTAGGAGAGCGAATTTTACAAATTTATCAAGAATACCAGGAATGCATATTTTCGTTTCGTACCAACTGTGACCGCATCTTATGGGAAATTTATGACATTATCCTGGAAGAATACCAAAACTGCGACCAGGGGTAAAACTTCGCCAAGAAACTTATTGAGCATATAATCCACCAAGAATTAGGGAAATCGTCATACAAAGGTTAAGCGTTTTGTTGCCCGGGGCCATCCGGCTCCGGGCCTTTTTCCCAGACCTCAAAAACAAATTGGAGGGGTTTATTTTAGCTCCATTACTTATTGTTTATGGCATGATTTTTTTAAAAGGGGGCGACCATTTTGGCCGCCCTTTTTTGCACACAGGTTTTTTTACCTAAAACAGCAATCGCTGGATTTCAAAATTACTACTCCTTGGCACTTCAAATTGAAAACGGAGCCTCTCTTCTCAACTCCTCAACCCCTCAACTCAATTTAGCGTTTTTCAATTTCAATCACCGCGCCCACCACATTCGCATCTTCTTTCACATTGGCTTCAAAGGCGATGGTATTTTTACCGGGTTTAAAGCTGGCGGTGCGCATGCGCTGGTTGCCAAGCGCGGCTTTGAGCTTGTCGGCGTAAGTGGCACCGGGAGCCTGGTTGACTGCGGCATTGAGTTTTTTGAAATCCAATTGTGACTTACTCACCACGATGCCGATGTAGTCGCGATTGCCTACCTGGTCGGGGGTCATCGAGTAGTCGCGGGGGAAAAGGCGGGTGCCCACGATGCCACAATAGGGGTCGTGTTTTTCGGTGTAAGGAAACAAAACATAGCTTGATCCATCTGTTTCCTGCCCCAAAATATAGACATAGCACTCAATCGAGTTGGCGATGAGGGCTTTGAATTTTTGCCCTTTGCTCAAGGGCTGGGTAGTGCGAAAAACGATGTCGCTGGCCTGCTTGATCGGAATGACTTGCTTGCTGGCATTGTCCAAAAGGCCAAACTCTACGGCCAGTTTGCCGGCGTCAACCTTGGTATCGTTCGAGGCACCCATTGGATAAAGGCCATAAGCTTCCTTGACGAAATACTCAAAGTCTTCGTAGCGCATCCAGCACATGCCACGGTCGCCCCATTCTTCGCCCCAGGAGTTCATGATCTGGAAAGAACCATCGGCATAGTCGTCGTCGTAGCCAATGACACACATGGCGTGGCCGCCAAACCCACCCATGTTGTAGTCGCGTTGGGTGGGTTGCCACACTTTGCGGCCCAGCATGTTGTTCATGAACGAGCCACCCACCATTGCGCCAATGACCACCGGAGCGCCTTGTGCCAGGTGCTGGCGAATGCCATCAATGTCTGGTCTTTGGTCACTGTCGCTCAAAGTCAGGCGGTTGTAGCCTTTGATGCGAAATTGCTGGCCTTGGCTTACGTCATTGCGGTCGGGATAATTGTCGCAGCTCGACTCGTCGTAACCAAATTGCTTGAAGGGCAAGCCGCCATTTTGCTTCATGGCCTTCATGGCCTCAATCATGTAGGCTCCTTGGCAGTCGTCGAGGTGAATTTGATTGTACAAATATGCAGGGCTAAAGGCCACCGCATTGGGATCACGCCCCGTAGATCGTGCTTCCAGGATGGTCCGGGCTGCATAGGCACTGGCCCAACCCACGCAGGAGCCCTGGCGGCCTTGTTGCATGCGCTTAGGGGCGTACTGTTGCAAAGAAACCCGGCTTGGAATGCGGTTCATGCCATCGTTGCCGCTGGCCAGGGGCTCAAATACCTGCGCTTTGTCGAAGCGCTCCGGGCTGAGTGAGGCCCCCAGTTGAAAATCAACTGGTGAATCCTCGTTCACGTATCCGCTTTCCTCCTCTTCCTGGTATTCACCGCCGCCGCCACTGAAAAACATGAAATATACAATGCCTCCAATGACCAGGAGCGGAATCAGTAATTTTGGCTTTTTGAACAAAAATAGCAATACCAGTGGCAACCAGGCCATGATGTTGCCACCTCCGCCTCCACCACCTTGATCAGGGTCGGGTTCGCGGCGGCGTCTTCCCTCGTCCTGAGGGTCATCTTCTTCCATTCTAATGGGCATGACATTCGGTTTTTTGTAGCAAGTATTTAGCACACAGGGCTTTGAGGTGAGAGCATTAATGGGCTAAACGGCTGCTTTTGTAATAGAAAAGCAATTTTCTTTGGCAAAATAAGATTTTTTGCTCCGATGCTGAAACACTGGTCCATTTTTTCCGTAGTACATGGATGAAAACGCCTATGTCTGATTGAGATGTAAGTGAATGTCAATTGTTTATTCCCAAATCAATCCCATGAAAAACAGCAAATCCGGCCTGGAACAGGCCAACACACCTTCAAGCTGGGACTTTTTGTCCAACTTCAGCAACTCTGCGGCTCGTCGCATCCTGCATTATTTGCAAAATGGAGCCACCACACCTTACACCGAGTTGCAATCTTATTGTCAAATGGATGATTCTACCCTTCAAACCCTACTCGACCTCATGCAAAGCGCAGGCCTGATCGAAAGGCGCTTGCGCCGCGGGCAGGCAGTGTACGGCCTGGCCAACGGATTAGGAGGAAATGTCTGGACTTGGGAGAAATCTCGTTGAGGAGTTGAGAGGTTGAGGAGTTGAGAAGGGAGATCCAGTACCTATTCTCAACTCCTCAGTTCTTTCCAATTGATGAGGCATCATTGGTGAAGTTGGGCCACTCAAGATTGAAGCTCATAAATGATTAGCTCTGTTTCAGTAGTCTGTGTCAAGTACTTTTCAGCAAAGAGGTTCAGAATGCCTTCCAGTTTCCTGAAGTTTAGGTTGTTGAAATCCCGATCCCAAGTCAAAACAAATTTACCCCTACCGATTTCGGTTATGAAGATGTCTCCATTTTCAAAGAAGAAGATGTTGGATATCTCATTGAAGTTGAAGTTTTTTAAAAAGGACTGCCCCCCCGCACTGAAAAAGCTTGGTTTTATAATCACTTTTTCAAATCCATCGCCAACCGATTTTAATGACTCACGAGGAGTTAGTAAGTTGATCATTTCTGCTTGAGGCACCAAATCAACCCTCTCTAATTTTGGGAGTTTCCAAGCCACATACCTGCCGTGGTAAGCGCAACCAACGATGTAAGTAGAGTCGGGGGAGAATTTTGCGATGTCTAAGCCGAAATTGTGTTCAGTATCTGGATAGCCTACTTCTTTGTAGCCATTTATATGTGTTGGATGAGCCTTTAAAGTCTCTTTTTTGCCACTAGGAAGTTTATATAGCTGGGAAGTTATAGCATAATTAAAGCAGATTAGGTATTCATGGTTTTTGGAGTATGCATATTTATGATTGCCATTGCTGAAATCATATTTTCCTAGCGTTTCCCCATCAAAGGTTTTAATATGATGGGTATTGTTTTGCCTGTTGCTGAAAACAATCCACTCTTTGGACATGATGAATTGAGCTCCATAATAGGTGTCGATCTCTTTGCTCTGTTCAAGCACACCTTGGTCATTATAGATCAATAACTGTTGTTCATATAGGATTAAGTATTTGCTCTCCTTTTCCCAAAAAGCAATAGCTCTGATATTTAAGGGCTGTAACTTTCCTTTCTTCAATTTTTTCTTGGGGAGGACTAAGTTCAAGACCTCATTATTGCCTTTGATGACCCAGTTGTTTACGAAAAAATCATTGGATCCCTCTATAACACCACTTGGCAAAGACCAAGTATTGTCAAATCCTGCGTCGAATTCGTATTGCTTTTCAAAAATTACTTCGCCTTGAAGATTTAGCTTGAAGATTTTTTTATTCGCCAAAATAAGTACTTCACCAAGCCCATTCATCTTGATGTCAATACTTGAGCGTTTACTTACATGCTGTGAAAGATCAAGTCTAAGCAGCTCTGAAAATTTGGTTTTGGAAGAGAAAACAAACTCGTCTTGTTTCGAAGGCAAAACTTTGAAGGACTGGATAAAAGGGTTTTCCAGTGCTAAATCAGTGACTTTGTTAACTTTTAAAAGGTAATCCTCAAAAAATTTCAATTTATCCGCTGCTTCTTTGGAATCATTTTTTAACATTTTTTCAAGCGTTTCAATGTCGTTTTGAACTCCAGTTTTGATTTGCTGCTTTGCTAAATCTGTATAGCCAGCAAAAAGAAGCATTAACGAATTCACATAAGGGAAATTCGGGTTGTTATAGAGCGTTAATATATCTGTTTTATCATGAAAATAGGCGATGAATTCAGGAATTTCTACTTGCAAAGCCTGGGCCATTGGTACAACTTGCTCATTGACATTTCGAGCGCTTATTAGGGAGCTCTGCACTACCATTTTAAATCTTTGGGTAGGTGTTGGGCTGTAAAAATGGTCTTTAGTAAAGTCATCCAAAGAGAGTTCGATTTGACATACGATTCTTTTGTAATCGATTGAGGTGAAATCTCTTTGGCCAAATGTATCAATGTGCCATTTTTTATAAGCAGGAAAATCTACAAAAGCCGAGATGGTAAAATTCAAAAAAATCTGTTCGGTATCCTCATCGTAAACCAAAGGAGAATTGTTAGGATAAAGATTTAGAATGTGCGCAATCCCATCTTTGGCCCCACGTATAAAGTGCTTATTTGATTTTTTGTATTTGAACCCCTGTTTGTCAAGCTCTTGAGTTAGAATAGGGACTACTTTTTCATCAATCAGTGCATTGATGGCTTCTTTCTTCACCATTTTGATTTGATATTTTGTCGTTATGGACTTTACACCATACCAAGATTATGCAATGGCAGGTGCTTATATTTTTACAAAATACCCAATAAGTATGGAAATAAAAAATCGAATACAAATATTTTTAAGAACCCCTCAACACCGCCTCCAACGCTCCCCGCAACTCCCGATACTCCCATTCAAAGCCCTCATCAGCCATCTTCTGCCCACTCACCCTGGCCCCAGTCAGCACCACATCGGCCATTTCACCCAGAGCCAGGCGCAGGGCAAAGGGGGGCGTAGGCACTTTGATGGCCTTGGAGCCCAGGACACTCAAGGCCGTTTCTACCAGTTCGATGTTGCGAGCGGGATGGGGAGCAACTGCATTGTACATGCCCCTCATCGACTCATTTTCCAAGGCAAATTGGAACATGCGGCATACGTCATCAAGGGCTATCCAAGGCATCCACACCTGGCCATTGCCGAAATAGGGGGCTACGCCAAACTTAAAGGGTTGGACCAATTTTGGCAAAGCGCCGCCCGTTTTGGCCAAAACCACCCCTACCCGCAGCCCCACGGTGCGGATCCCCGTATTGGTCATGGCACGGATAGAACCCTCCCAAGCTACACAACTTTCGGGCAAAAAACCCTGACCAGGGGCATGGGATTCGTCCACCCAGGCATTGCCTTCGACCATGCCATAATACCCCACCGCTGCACTCGATACGAAAGCTTTGGGCGGCTGGGGCAAGGTGGCCAATTCTTGGCGCAGCAGCAAGTTGCCTTTCACCCGGCTGTCGATGATCAACTTCTTGCGGGCAGGGGTCCAGGGCTTGTCGGCAATGCCTGCTCCGGAGAGGTTGATCACGTAATCGACCTGCTCCAGAGCCTGCCGGTCGAGTACATTTTTTTCGGGATCCCAGGCAAAGGTAGGGTAGGGGCCTGCTGTATTGCCAGAGCGACTGAGCAAGCGCACCTCATGGCCTGCCTTGGCCAATATTTCACAAAGTCTTTTTCCGATCAGGCCAGTTCCGCCAGCAATGAGGGTGATGGGCATGGATTATTTGTATTTGAAACCTCAAACATTCAAACCGGCTCAAAGTTCAAGCCGAGGCCTGCTGTGCCAGGGATTGAACAAGCCTTCTGGGTCGTGTTGCCAACGAATTTGGTCCAGTTTTTGCAAATGTGCATCCGAGACAAAGCGGGCTGTGCGCTTGTGCAGGCCCTCGTCGGCTAGTTGAATACCCCGGGCCAGCGGCTCCATTTTTCGCATCAGTTCGGGGGCCCAGCTTTCGTATTGCGGGGTATTTGCCGGGTTTTTCCAGGCTCCATACAAGGCGATGTAAACCTTGTCTTCCATCGAAAATGCCATTTCGCTCCTGCGTTGGGGCGGCTGCCAATTGAGCCAGAGCAGGTGTGCAGGCGGCGGTGGCATGGTCGCTGCAATGGTTTTCAGGTGGGGCATCAGTTCGTCGATCGGGGCCGAGGTCCACATATTGTCCACGCCCCAATGGTGTTGGTAGGGGTAGTGGGTCATGGTCAGGCGGTACATGTGCTTGATGTGCAGGGGAACAAACGGGACGCGCAAGGTAGCCTTGCTTTTGATCGGGCTGTTTTGCAAAAAAGCCTTGGCCTCGTTCAGTTCGTCCTTGCTATCGGCAAAGATGGGGGCCACGGCTTCGATGCCCGGGCCCAGCAAGTTGAGTGCATTTTGGCTCATCAGCAACTGGAATTCCACCGCAGTGGGCACATTGGGGCCTACCTCGTGCGCCCAACGGAAAACGTGCTCCAGGTGCTTGTTGGAGAAAACATGGGCCATCATGCCATAATATTTGGGCTTGGGATAAAGCTGGAGGTGAAAACAAGTGACCACCCCAAAAAAGCCCGCCCCTGCGCCCCGTGCTGCCCAGTATAGGTCGGCATTTTCATGGGGGCTGGCAAAAACGTAGTCGCCATTGGCGGTCACGATGTCGAGCCCGATCACGCTTTCGCAGGCCAAGCCCAGTTTGCGGCCATTCCAGGCAAAGCCCCCTTGCAAGAGGTAGCCGCCAATGCAGACTCCCTTGCAGTGTCCTGCCGGAAAAAACAGCCCCCGGTTGAACAGTTCGCCGAGCAACACACTGCCACCTACACCAGGCCCTGCGGTGGCAGTCATGGCCGCGTGGTCGATGGCGTAGCGGTTGAAGCCCTTCATGTTGATCAGGATGCTGCCCTCGCGCAAGTGATTTGCCGACCAGGAATGCCCGCCGGAACACACGCTGATTTTTAGGCCATTGGCCTGGGCGTAGCGCACGGTGGCGATGATGTCGTCCACGTCTTGGGGTTCGACCATCATTTCTGGGCGGCGGCCAGGGTCGTGCTGGTTGAAGAGGGTGGAGAATATGGCTTTTTCAAAGCCCGAATCGGATTTTTTGCTGAGTTTGCCTTTGATTTTTAGCATGATTTGGTTTCAATCAGGATTTACAAAATGATAGGATTAACAGCGAGATTTACAGGATTGCTTGCTTGACCTTGACCATTAGTTTTTTGTCTGAACTGTGATGACTGTGATAGCTGTGAGGTACATGATGCCGACATGGCGTAGACCGCTACTTTTTGTCAGGAGCAGGATTGTCAAGATTGCCTGCTTTCACGCGCCGTGTCACGCTTCGCGTGAGAGCGTAACACAGCGCGGTCATAGAACGCTGCATGTTCACCATAAAAATCACAAAAATTCACAGCCACAGAAACTTCTCCGAAGTTTTCAGGAATTACCAAGCGGAGTTTTTCTCTGGAGCAGGATGTCCAGGATTGGCCTGCTTTGTGGTCAAGCGCACAATATGTTCATCACAAAAGGGTGCGGCTCCAATCTGATAAAAAGTCAAGCTTTTCACGAATACTTGATCGGAGCCCTTGACTTTTTTGTTTCTTTTTTTGTCAAGAAAAAAAGAAAAAGGGCTTTATTTGAATACCAATATATCAGACTTGAGTGTACTTTTTCGTTTAAAAGTACATCAAACGAGAGCCGCACTCTCACAACCTCACAGTTCAGACATTACCGAGTACATAACCAGCAATTGAACCCGGATTTCCTCTCTTCAACCTTCAATATTTCAACTTTTCAACCCCTTTCCCCAAACTCCGCATACAAATCCGGCAATATCCCCGCCAGGTGGTTCATCTCCTCGGCACAATGGGTCATCAGGTCGATGCCGCGTTGCTTTGGCAGGCGGATGATTTTTTGCAAAAAACTGGATACCAGTGCTGGCAATACACCCGACCTGCGCAACTGAATACCAGCCCCTCCGAACCAAAAACGCGAGCGCATCTCGGCCCCGTCGGCAGTAGCGCGCACCTGGTGTACCAACCAACCAAAGTCGATGGGGTAATCGCGGTAACCCACCCGGGCGCAAATGAACACCACCTGGTTTCGGTCGCTGGTATGCCGTGGATCGATGCCCAATTCGCTGGGATCGACAAAGCGGATGCAAGCTTTTTCGAGGGATTTACCGATGTACTCTTCGATCATCGAACTGCGGCCAACGTATGCTACTTCGTCGCTCCCGTCTTGCCAGCGGGCGTCCACATGGGCCTTGGGATGCCAGAGCTTGTAGCGATTGGCCCGGCAGCCATGCCAACCAAACCACCAGTGCCACATCTTGGGCGATACCCCCGGCATGGAGGTCAAAGCAACGATGCTGATTGCGCCATTCTTTTCCAGGGAATAGCCGTTTTCGACGGCAGCGTAGCCGGGCTTGCACATGGCCGCGACCTCGCCCACTGGCGGCAAAGTATCCGCAGGCAGCGGCGATTGGGCCAAACCCTGCACAATGTGGGTTGGGATGGGAGCCATGTCTTCGTTGAAAAAACGAGCATAGGGGGTGTCGTGGTCTGGCGGGCGATAGCCGAGGTAAGTATTGGGCATGGTACGCGGGTTTTGGTGGTGGAGGGGAAGATAAGGGAAAAATGGGAAGGGTGTATTTGATTGGAATCAATGTGCGTACCAAGGGTAGCTTTTTTGTTAATACTGTTGTTATCGTGTTTGAAAAACACTATATTTGGAAAAATGCCCTTGCCCATGACCGATCAACAAAAAATTCTCCGTGTTTTCAAGCTCATTCAATTGTTGAGCCGCCCACCTTATTACAATGTACCTCAACTGGCCAGGTACATCAACACTTCAGATCGCAGCATTTACCGGTACCTGGAAACCCTGAAAGCAATTGGCTACCTCATTGACTGTGACGAGCGCAACCGCTACTTCCTCATTTTGGATTACCGCAGCAAGCAAAACAATCCTTTAGAGGTTCACGAATGGATCCATTTACAAGACTTGATTGCCCAATTGGGGGCGCATGATCCATTGGCCCAAGGCATTTTGGCCAAGTTGCATGCCCAAGGCACCCTCATTCCGGCAGCTGATTCGCTCAATCGGCTCTACACCTATCAAAACATCCAAGCCTTGACCACCGCCATCCAGGAAGGGCTACAAGTTAGGTTGTGCGATTACCATTCTGCTTCCAGCAATACGGTGAGCGACCGGGTGGTGGAACCCGTACAATTTGCCGTGGACTACACCTACCTCTGGGCCTTTGACCCCAAACATGCCGAGCAAAGGCAGTTCAAATTGGAGCGCATTGGTAGGGTAGAGGTGCTGGCCGAGCGCATCAGTGAACAGCGCTTGGCCGAGGCCCTGGACATTTTTGGCTTCAATGGTCCGCAATGGCTGCCCGTACACCTAAAACTGAGCAACTACGCAGGCCAGTTGCTGCTGGAAGAATTCCCAGCCTGCAAGGGCGAAGTGCAAAAAGTGGAGCAGCATTATGTATATGTAGGCCAGGTACGCGATTGGCGGGGCATCGGTCGCTTTGTGCTGGGCCTGCCTGGTGAAGTGGAGGTTTTGGAGCCGGAGGAGTTTCGGGGGTATTTGCGGGAGCGGGTGGGGAGGAAACTCTATTAGCTCAATTTAACAAAAAGAATATGTCAAATAACAGTAAACCTGCGAAAAATTCTTCCGTATATGATCATTGACGGTAGTTGTCAATGGGATGGGGGAGATTTGTGGAAAGAATAAAAAACTAAAAACCATGCTAGATACACTTTATGCGATTGGCAAAGAACTCAGTACCGACCGGGACCCTTGGGAGGATATCTTACTGAATACAAAGGCTGATGACCGGGAAGGTAAAGTCAAGTTATTGAACTTGAAATTGATTTTTGATTTGGATCAAGGAACCCTAATTGCTTCTACCGATCATCTCGAAAGTTATTCTGGAGAGACTGAATCATTACGATCCAAAGGGGCGATCAAAATTCAAGGGGGCAATAATAAATCGATTTATGTTGCTTGTTTGAGCCAAAAAATTGAGCAAATTTTCAAGACTTTTTTTGGCAAACCTGAGAAGAAAGGCAAAGATGTGCAGAAAGGTGAATTTATGGAATCAATAGAAAAAGAAACTCCTCAGCTAATTGATAGCCAATTGTATAAAGTATTGGATCAAAGCAAAGGGTTGGGGGAGCAATTTTTTGAATTGTTCTGGAATCAGAAGAACGGAAAGTTGGATTTTGGGAAATTCAAGGAAAACCTAAAGCTCGCAGCAAATGATCAAGTTGTACTGGCTTATGTTGTTGTGAAATCAATTGCACATGGCTTAGATATGGTGAATTTTGCCGCTTTGGAAGGATACGAAGCTTTCATAGAGGCTAAATTCTTTTCCTCTTCAGCCAGTCAAGGGGGTGGAGCCCTTAAATTGTGCTACGCAAGTGGGAAAATGGAAACAGATGTTGTCGATGCTGAGTTTTCGACTCGGTACAACATCAATAAGTTTTTTGTTAAGACCACTCAGAATTTTGCAAATAATTTTAATCCTAATTTTTATGGAAAAAACTACCAGTTATCGGAGCAATCAAAGTTATATCTATCACGTGGATCTGATTATATTTTAGCCCCTCAAAATAGCCTGATTGTGAGTATCGCAGGATTGTCTCATGCAGTGATTCCTCGTCTTTTTAAACAAGAAAAGTTCGAACTTGGCAAGAGACTCTCAAAACTCAATGTTACGAACGAGCTTATATTCAGTCCCAGTGAAATTGAAAAACTTGACACCTACTTCGATTTAGTTTCAGAGACAGATATTTATTGGTTGTCATTTGCAGCCATTGATTCAGATGGGAATTATTTCAAGATAAGTAAGCAAATTTTGGATGTTCCTAATTTTTTTCTGCTTGACTTAATTGATGAATTTAGAAAAGTTAGTAAGACTTTGCAACCCTGGTTAGGTCGTTTCGCATTGAATCTTTACAGCATTTTCAAGGTGATTCCAGTCCGTGATGGGTTGGTCAATCAAGCCTTACAACTATTCTCTCAAATTCTTGAAAAGCGGAAAATTGATAGAAAAGTCGTTTTCGCTCACTTCAAGAACCTGGCACTTTGCCATTGGCATGAGAGCTATAAAAAATTCAAAAATATTGAATCGCCAAAGGACCCAAATTTTGATTATTCGATCAAAGACGGTGTATTTCGATACCTGGGATTCCTAAAAGTACTTCAGCACCTTGACTTAATCCAAAACCAAACCACAATGGAAGAAAATGAAAAAATCAGCTCTGCGGACATTGCGGAGGACATTCAAGCTTTCTTCAGCTCAATGAGTTACAGCGCTGAACAGCAGGCTCTATTTTATTTGGGTAGGGCACTCAGCCAAGTAGCTTATGCGCAAAGTGAAAAAGGCTTGAATAAACGCGTATTACAAAAAGTCAATTTCAATGGCATGGACAGCCGCCATTTAGGGCGATTAGGAACTGACTTGTTTGAAAAAGCGGTACAGCACAAAGATTTACTGGATAAAGTCCAATGGAATCTGGCTGAATTTAATCGACGGTTTAATCCTTCTAACTGGCACATGAATCCGCAAGAAGCCACCTTTTATCTTCTGTCAGGCTACACCTATGGCATCAAGTCCAAACAAACCAATGCTTAACCTCTAAACTAAAGAATCATGGCAATCAATCAAAACTCCGATTTTTTATTTCTTTTTGAAGCCATCCAATGTAACCCCAATGGTGATCCTGACCAAGAGAACAAGCCCAGGATGGACTATGACACCAGCACCAATTTGGTGACAGATGTACGGATCAAACGCTACATCCGGGATTTTCTCAAGCAAAGTGGGCATGAGATTTTCGTGGATATGGAAAGTGACGCTAAAGTAAAAATGGATGATAAATTAAAGGCTGTTTTAATCCGCTTATGGGAAGACGACACTAAAATTGAAGCCTTAATTGACGACGATCAGTTATTTGCAGAATACCTCAATATCAAAAAAGAGACTGCGGAAGCAACAGTAAAAGGAATGGTGAGTAAAACCCCTTTAAACAAAGAGGTAAACAAAGCAGTTCTGGCAGGTCTCGTAAGGAACAATTTTTCTGATATTAGAATGTTTGGCAGTGCTTTTGCGGTAGATGGATTCAATAAAGCCTACACAGGACCTATTCAACTCAACTGGGGCTACTCGCTGAACAAAGTCCACTTGATGGAGTCTGATACCATCTCCTCTATCATGAACGATGACAACAGCACTTTTGGCAAAGATTATCGGGTGAAATACAGTTTGATTGCGTTTCACGGTACGATCAATCAAGCAGCAGCAGCTAAAACTGGCCTTACGGAAACAGATGTCCAAGATTTTCGAGATGCTATCTGGCAGAGCTTGAGTGCCAATCCAACTCGGAGTAAACTCAATCAGTATCCCAAGTTGTACCTGGAAATTGTGTACAATGATGGGCATTACAATGGGCATTTTGGTGATTTGCGAGGCTTGATCAAAGCCAAGGAAGCCGATGGGAAAAAATCTGAAGAGGTAAGAAGCCTGAACGATTTGACTTTGGATTTGTCGGCACTGATCGAGTTGACCAAAACTCAGCAAGGAGCAGGCAAACCAATCAAAGAGGTAATCATCAAGCATTCTTCAGAACTGGCAAACCTCTTTGACTAATGGAAGTCCTCAGCTTCGATTTAGAAGGTAAGCTGGCGCATTTCCGAAAATACTATGCCAACAATACGGCATTGAGCTATTTCATCCCACCACGAACTACCATGATGGGAGTCTTAGCAGGCATTTTGGGATTATCCCGCGACAGTTACTACGAGCTTCTCGCCTCTGACCGGCTTCGGATTGGCGTGCGTGCTTTATGCAACTTGAAGAAGAGTTTCCATCGCTTGAATTTACTAAAAGTGGAGGGAGATGCTGATTTTAGAGGAAAAAAAGGGCGGGTTCAAACCCCTTTTGAGGTAGTAAGTGCGCAAAATATACGAGAAGACATGGTGAAATACCGGGTTTACCTGAGTGCATATCCCGATGGAGAAGAGGTTTTTCAACAACTCAAAAAAGCCTTGATGCAAAATGAACGCGTATTTGCCACGACTTTGGGCTTGGCCAACTTGAATGCATCTATCTCCAACGTACAATTGTATGGAGGTGATGAAGTAAGTGTGCAGCAAGTTGAAAATGGGCCAGTTGAAGTGCATTCGGCAATCCCTTCACCTATGGTAAACAAGCTTAATGGCCGACCTGATAAAATCTGGTTGGAAGAAGAACTCTTTCCGCTCGATTTTGTGGGAAATTACGATCGGGAGTTGAAAAAAATGCAACGTTTGCTCTTTAGCCTGAGCGAACTCCCCCTGCCCTTGGTCATCAGTGGGACTTACATTCAGTTGAGCAAAGCAGGGAACGTGGAAAATATTTGCTTTATCGAATAAGTCGCTCCAGAATGGAATTTTATTCTCATGCCCGTACTTTGGAGGATCAAAAAACCAAAGTGGGTAGTAAAAGGCTGCAAGACCATACCTTTGGTGTAAGCCACAAAGCCCTGGAACAGTTTTTTCCAGGGCTGGCTTTTCCAGTTTCCGCAGATGAAGTAGAAGCTTTGCTGTACGATATAGGACTGCTACATGATTTAGGCAAATACAGTAGCCATTTTCAGCAATATCTATTGGGCAGGGATCATGACCACGAATTGAAGCAGCACGCCAGGTTTGGGGCTTTTGTGATTAATCAAAAGTACCTTACAAATCAGGAGTTAGGCTACCTAGGGTATTACATTGTCAAAAATCACCACAAAAGTTTGCATGATCCTACAGATATAACACTTGATAAATTCTTATTAAAAAGTCAATCAGAGGAGCAAACACGAATCTTTGAATCGCAGAAATCGACAATGCTCCCCCATCTCGCTCAAATTAAGCAGGAACTCAACTTGCCAGCTTTGGAGGATTGGCTTACTTACCCTGAACGAAAAACATTCTTATGCTGGATACAAGATTGGACCTCAGAAGGCAAACCCTACCGTTATTTCCTAATCAACTACTTGTTTTCATTACTCATTGAAGCTGATAAATTGGATGCCTCTGATACGCCTCCATTACCAAGGGTGAAAATACCTGCTGAGACGATTACCCGATATATTGAGGGCTTTGTAGCAGCAGATAACTTGCAAAATAGGTTGCGCAATGAGGTTAGAACAGCGGTACTTTCCAATTTAGATGATCCAAGCATTGAAGATACCAGGCTTTTTTTACTTACCGCGCCCACCGGGATTGGCAAAACACTCACCGCTTTTGATTTTGCTATCCGCTTGAGGGATAAGTTACCACATCGCCCTCAAATCATTACTGGATTGCCGTTTATCAACATCATCGAACAAACGCTGGATGTTTATCAGCAAGCATTAGCAAGTACAAACGCTACGGTAATGGCGCATTACCAGTATGCTGATGTATTGGAAGCAGACAAGAAAATTGAACCAGATGAGGAAATAATGAACGGTTACGACCAACGCCGAATGCAATTGGATACCTGGCAAGGCGATGTCATTGTAACCTCTTTCGTACAACTTTTGCAAACCATGTTGAGCAATAAAAATAAGGTCTTGCTCAAATTCAATCACCTAGCGGGTGCAATTGTAATCATGGATGAGGTGCAAAGTTTAAAACTTGAACACGTTCCGCTGATTGGCTCTGTGCTTTACTGCATGAGTAAGTTTCTGAATACACGCTTCATACTAATGACAGCAACCAAGCCGCTGGTTTTTGAGCTTGCGGAGCAGGAAATTTTACAAAAGACTTTACAAAATCAAATTACCAAGGAAGTTAGATGGTTGCTTGCTGACCCTGAACCCATTTTTAGGCAATTTCAGCGCACCCAAATTGTACCCCTAACGACTGAGAAATTGGAAGATACGGCTGCCTTATTGCCCATTTTTGCATCGAAATGGCAATCCACCCAATCTGCCTTGGTGGTAGTCAATACTGTAAATCGTTCGATTGAGTTATTTGAACAACTACAAGAATGGATGATTGAAAAAGGGTATTCTAATCCCTGTTTTTATCTATCAACAAATGTTATCCCTGCCCATCGATTAGCTATCATCAAGCAAATCAAAGCTGAAATCAAAGCAGGGCGAGCACCCATATTGGTTGCTACACAGGTGGTTGAAGCAGGTGTTGACCTTGACTTCGATTTAGGTTTTCGAGATTTAGGGCCTGTTGATTCTATCGTACAGGTAGCTGGTCGCATCAATCGGGAAAACACACCTGAACGAGCACTTTCGCCTCTTTACATCATCAATTATGGTGATTGCAAGAGGATTTATGGTACCATTACAGAAGCTCAAGCGCTAAAAGCGTTGGGAAATGAAGTGATTCCTGAACCAGCATATTATGGTTTGGTTGAAAAATATTTTTGGGAGGTTTCAGAAAAAAGTGCTTACGACGAGTCAAAGAAATACTTCGATAGCATCAAGTACTTGAGGTATGATGGAGAAAAAAACAAAGATGAACTTCCCATTAATACGTTCAGGGTTATTGCCAATAACAGCAATGTAGTCAGTGTTTTTGTAGAATGGGATGATGCCGCATCACAAGCCAAAGCAGCTTTTCTGAAACTTTTGTCCATCAATGACAAAAAAGTGCGCTACCAGGCCAAATCGGATTTTGACCAACGGTTTAAAAAAACTTTTCATCAACACATCATCGCGGTTCCTGAACAATATGCTGAGGGCTTACCACTGATTTCTCCCAGGCACCAAGGGGTTGATATTCGACTCATTGATACTGAAAACCTACCTGTGTGGTATGTACCGCCAATCGGTTTTCAGCGAAAAAAAGCTGCTCAATTGGCAAAGGAAGACAATTTGGCCGTTCAACTTTAAAATCAAAAAATATGAAACTCTCCCACCTCTCCTTCCCTGAACTCCGCCTGCCCACACGCGAGGCGCAACACCTGCGGGGCTATTTTGGCGAGCTCTTCAAAGAGCACAGCCCGCTGTTGCACAACCACCTCGAAAGCGGTGAATTTCGCTATGGCTACCCCCTGGTGCAATACAAAATCATTGAAGGGGTGCCTGTGCTGTTGGGTTTGGGTGAAGGGGCTCCGCTGCTGGTGGAATTGTTCATGAAGGTCAAAGAACTGAACCTGCATGGCATCAACTACCCGCTGCAAGAAAAACAAGTAGCTTGCCGTGAGGCCGGGATTGGTTACCTGGACCACCTGCAACGTTACGCTTTCCAGACCCTATGGATGCCACTCAACCAGGCCAATTATGCAAATTTTCAGCAACTGGCTGAAAGCGAACAAAGACCCGAATTGGAGCGCCTACTGCGTGGCAATATCCTCAGTATGCTCAAGGGCCTGGGTATTTGGTTGGAACCCCAGCAGCGAGTGATGTGCAGCATTGAACACTTCAGCCCTCGTACCGTCAATTTCAAAAACCAGCCGATGCTGGCTTTTCAGGCCCGTTTTGCCGCCAATGTGGAACTGCCCCAATGGATTGGACTGGGCAAAGCCGTGTCAAGGGGTTTTGGAGCAGTCAATAGCATATAACATAGGTAGCAAAATCAAGATCCCATGCAACTTTACCTCAATACCCACGGAACTTACCTGCACGTCAAAGACGCGATGTTTGAAGTGCGGGTGCCCAATGCACAGGGCGAAACCCAAAAACACCATTTTGCAGCGCACAAAGTGGTCAGCATCATCATGACCACTGCGGGCGCACTCAGCACCGATGCCATTCGCCTGGCCCTGATGCACAATGTGGACTTGATTTTTGCCGATTCGAGCGGGCACCCTTTGGGCAGGGTTTGGCACAGCAAACTGGGCAGCACCACCAAAATCCGCAAACGGCAATTGGAAGCCAGCTTGGGGCAAGAAGGGCTGCAATGGACCCTGCAATGGCTGGATGCCAAGCTCGCCAACCAAAGCGAATTTGTCAAAGACCTCAAAAAACACCGCAGCCAACTGGGCGATTACCTCGATGACAAGCACAAAAAAATCGAGAATCTGCGGGCCAGCCTCAGTGTATTGAACGATTCCGCAACGGTTGATGCGGTAGCTGATACCATTCGGGGTTTGGAAGGCACGGCCGGGCGCTTGTACTTTGAAACCCTGAGTCATGTGATGCCAGACGCTTATCGTTTTCAGGGCCGGAGCATGCGGCCAGCCAAAGATGCTTTCAATGCTTTTTTGAATTATGGTTATGGCGTACTGTACAGTCGGGTGGAAAAGGCCTTGATCATTGCGGGAATCGATCCGTATGTGGGTTTTTTGCACCGCGACGATTACAACCAAAAAAGCATGGTTTTTGATTTCATCGAACCTTACCGGGTGCAGGTAGAAACCGTGGTTTTTCGTTTGTTCACTGCCAAAAAAATCAACCAAAGCCACTATGAATCCATTGCCAACGGCCTTACGCTCAACAAAGAAGGCAAGCAATTGCTGATCGAAAGGCTTAACGACTACACCGAGGTAGAAACCATCCGTTACCGGGGACGCAACCAAACCCGCGCCAATGCCATGCAGGGCGACGCCCATATTTTTGCCAACACCCTGATTGGGAAAACCTATACCGATGATCGCGTGGGTACTTTATGACATCGAAAACGACAAAGCCCGCACCCAAGTGGCCAAACACTGCAAACAAGCGGGCTTGTACCGGGTACAGTATTCGGTGTTTTTGGGTACCCTGGATGCCGAACAAAAAGACGTGTTGAGCTTAAAGCTAGAAGCCCTGATCAACCCCGATCGCGACAAGGTGTACATTTTCCCGATGTCGAAAAACGAATTGCAGCAAACCATCTTGTTGGGCCAGGCTTTTGACAAAAAACTGGTCACGGACGAGATCAAAGCCCTGTTTTTATGAGCAGCATTACACCTTCCCACATCATCCAGCATTTGTACTGCCCAAGATTTACCTACTTTGAGCATGTGCTGAGGGTGCCGCAATACGAAGAAAAAAACTACAAAGTGATGCGTGGACGGGGCCTTCACGACGAGCGCCTGGAGCAAAACAAAGGCTACCTGCGCCGCCGACTAGGGGTAGTTGCTCGCTACGATGACCAATACTTGACCAATGCTTTGCTGCGTGGCAGGGTTGACGAAGTGCTGGAATTGGGAGACGGCACAATGGCTCCGCTGGACTATAAATTTGCGGAATACGAAGAGCAAGTGTACAACACCTATAAAACCCAATTGTACTGTTACGCCTGGCTGATTGAAGAAAATTTTCAGCGCCCGGTGACAAGGGGCTACCTCGTATATACCCGCAGCCAGAACAAAGTGGTGGAAGTGCCAGTGAGCGAAGACGACAAGAACCTGGTCAAAAAAGCCGCCCAGGAAATTTTACAAATCATAGAAAGCAATCAATTCCCTAGGGCTACCAAATACAAAGAAAGATGCGTACATTGCACTTATCGGAACATTTGTATCCGTTGAAATGGCCTTTTCCGGGTGATAATTTATTTCAGTAAGGGCGAAAAAGGAGTGTAAAAGCTTAAAAGCCAGGGGATTGTCTTTTCGGAAAAGTTTTAAAAAACAGCAAAAAGTTCTTTGAAATCATGGAAAAATTATTACATTTGCATGCCCAGATAAGTTTGCAAAGCTTTGATGTTGAACATTTTAGCGGAGGAGACGAGCCATTGCGGCATTTCCAGTAAAAGAAGGATTGAAACTCTGCGACGGAAATACCTAGGGATTGGCTGCCGCATGCCATTGCGGCATTTCCAGTAAAAGAAGGATTGAAACATGAACTCGGCAATGATGCCAAGGGGATCCAAAAAAGGCCATTGCGGCATTTCCAGTAAAAGAAGGATTGAAACGCAACTTAGCACGGTACTTTAACCCGGTTTCATCCTGGCCATTGCGGCATTTCCAGTAAAAGAAGGATTGAAACTTTAAAATCTCTTCGTCAGGGTCATATGATTCGTATGCCATTGCGGCATTTCCAGTAAAAGAAGGATTGAAACGCATTGCGTATGATTTGGTTCAAAATAAAGTTTTTGTGCCATTGCGGCATTTCCAGTAAAAGAAGGATTGAAACATTGCTTAGAATATCCAGCAAGCCGCCATGCTTTTCGGCCATTGCGGCATTTCCAGTAAAAGAAGGATTGAAACGCCGATAACCAAAACGGCACTTTGCTATCACCTCAAGCCATTGCGGCATTTCCAGTAAAAGAAGGATTGAAACCGGTTCTCCCAGGCGCTTTTGCGGGCGTGACAACGCGCCATTGCGGCATTTCCAGTAAAAGAAGGATTGAAACACGATGATTATGCAATGATCAGCGAAAGCCTCGATGGCCATTGCGGCATTTCCAGTAAAAGAAGGATTGAAACATTGAATAATGATGTTTGAGTGTTGTAGGCATTTACAGGCCATTGCGGCATTTCCAGTAAAAGAAGGATTGAAACGCCCGTTCTTTTTCCGCCTGGCATTCCAGTAGAAGATGCCATTGCGGCATTTCCAGTAAAAGAAGGATTGAAACAATCTTAGAGAAAGCTCCAAGGCGTTTTGGGCGAAGCGCCATTGCGGCATTTCCAGTAAAAGAAGGATTGAAACATGAACGCTGATAGCATACGGAATAGTTTGCTTTTGGCCATTGCGGCATTTCCAGTAAAAGAAGGATTGAAACAATGTTTGGCTTTACGATCCTCACCACCACTTCGCCGGCCATTGCGGCATTTCCAGTAAAAGAAGGATTGAAACGCAACTTAGCACGGTACTTTAACCCGGTTTCATCCTGGCCATTGCGGCATTTCCAGTAAAAGAAGGATTGAAACGTGGTGCAAGCGTGCAGGATTGCACGGCACACAGCCTTGCCATTGCGGCATTTCCAGTAAAAGAAGGATTGAAACAAGCCGACATTAACATGGCTGCGTGCAAGCTCGCCAAGCCATTGCGGCATTTCCAGTAAAAGAAGGATTGAAACTCATTATGGCTTAGTCTGCCTGATTGTTGGAGTGGGGCCATTGCGGCATTTCCAGTAAAAGAAGGATTGAAACTTACGCGGATGCTGTCCACGCTACGGATGTCAGGAAGGCCATTGCGGCATTTCCAGTAAAAGAAGGATTGAAACGAATAAGGGCTAGCGGCAAAGAGAATATACAAACCGGGCCATTGCGGCATTTCCAGTAAAAGAAGGATTGAAACCGGAATATTTTTTGAGCAAATAAATATCAGTTTTCATGCCATTGCGGCATTTCCAGTAAAAGAAGGATTGAAACGCACAGAAGCAACCAGGATGTATGAGAAATGGCGCAAGGCCATTGCGGCATTTCCAGTAAAAGAAGGATTGAAACGGTACGCATTAACTTGTCCCTTGTTGTTGCTTTCCAGGGCCATTGCGGCATTTCCAGTAAAAGAAGGATTGAAACCTATATGGCTAGCAAGCCGGATGACTGGAAATTCTAGCCATTGCGGCATTTCCAGTAAAAGAAGGATTGAAACTCACCGGGTTTACACTTTTTGCCCGGAAGCTGCGATTGCCATTGCGGCATTTCCAGTAAAAGAAGGATTGAAACCTGAGTCTATCCATGATTATGCGGTGCAAATCAAATCGCCATTGCGGCATTTCCAGTAAAAGAAGGATTGAAACCCAGTATCAAGGGGGCGAACGAGTACAAGATTGAGATGCCATTGCGGCATTTCCAGTAAAAGAAGGATTGAAACGGGTACTTTCTTCTCAATCACATCGCTCGAAAAACCGCCATTGCGGCATTTCCAGTAAAAGAAGGATTGAAACATATTGGAAGAGCTTTCAGGAATACAGTTTAGGCGATGCCATTGCGGCATTTCCAGTAAAAGAAGGATTGAAACTTGTCCATAGGCGGCATAGCATCCGCCACATCGGGCTGCCATTGCGGCATTTCCAGTAAAAGAAGGATTGAAACAAGATTCGGAATCCCTGGTTTACAATCCCATTGTTGGCCATTGCGGCATTTCCAGTAAAAGAAGGATTGAAACTGAAAGTTTTCGATTGTCATGATATGCGTTTTTTGCGCCATTGCGGCATTTCCAGTAAAAGAAGGATTGAAACTGCAAAAATTGACAGCTTGCAAAAGATCATTTCGAGGCCATTGCGGCATTTCCAGTAAAAGAAGGATTGAAACGGGATCATGGACGGCGCAACCGTTCTGACTTTTCCAAGCCATTGCGGCATTTCCAGTAAAAGAAGGATTGAAACATTTCCAACAAAGCAAATGCAATTTCCAGTACTACAAGCCATTGCGGCATTTCCAGTAAAAGAAGGATTGAAACAATTTGAAGGGGTTTCAATTCCGAGCGTGTGTGTCGTGCCATTGCGGCATTTCCAGTAAAAGAAGGATTGAAACCAAATTCAAAACACCATTCATCATTTTCCATCAAAATGCCATTGCGGCATTTCCAGTAAAAGAAGGATTGAAACTTTTTTTGACGTGACGCAAAAATATGTTCAGCCCAAGCCATTGCGGCATTTCCAGTAAAAGAAGGATTGAAACAAAATGGCTGAAAGCCTTTCTAAAACCGACTTGATCGCCATTGCGGCATTTCCAGTAAAAGAAGGATTGAAACCAACGGCAATAATGGCACGGCCAACATGGCGGGCCGTGCCATTGCGGCATTTCCAGTAAAAGAAGGATTGAAACAAAATGGAATAAGCGCCAACCGCACCCGTGGTCGACAGCCATTGCGGCATTTCCAGTAAAAGAAGGATTGAAACAGGCTATTTTAGAGGCAAAACAGCAAGGTTTTAGCATGCCATTGCGGCATTTCCAGTAAAAGAAGGATTGAAACGTTTACCCCCAAAAATCATCGTCATCCCTTTTTCGCGCCATTGCGGCATTTCCAGTAAAAGAAGGATTGAAACCCGTCAAAAAGCGTAGGCTTTCCACGTCGTTCAGCAGCCATTGCGGCATTTCCAGTAAAAGAAGGATTGAAACATTAAAAAATTACTTACCCTGCTGCAATTTTCGGACGCCATTGCGGCATTTCCAGTAAAAGAAGGATTGAAACTCGGAAGGGGTATTCGTGGAAAAATGGTTTGATTCGCCATTGCGGCATTTCCAGTAAAAGAAGGATTGAAACTCCGAAGACCTGCGAGTAGTACAAGCCAATGCGCGTACGCCATTGCGGCATTTCCAGTAAAAGAAGGATTGAAACGATGACGACGTACTACCGATTGGCGACCCAATCCAGGGCCATTGCGGCATTTCCAGTAAAAGAAGGATTGAAACCAAAATAACCTCCTTGGTTTCATCGGCGCGCACCCAGGCCATTGCGGCATTTCCAGTAAAAGAAGGATTGAAACAGTAATGCAAATTCGATGATGGAATTTTCTGGTACGGCCATTGCGGCATTTCCAGTAAAAGAAGGATTGAAACACCATGCCAAAAGCCTCAGCACCCTTGGCCACAAAATGCCATTGCGGCATTTCCAGTAAAAGAAGGATTGAAACTTAAATTTTGAACATTTGGTTAACCATGAAACATGGGCCATTGCGGCATTTCCAGTAAAAGAAGGATTGAAACGATGATGATTTTGCCGCAATGGAAAGAATGGGCAGTGCCATTGCGGCATTTCCAGTAAAAGAAGGATTGAAACGCTTGTTCCCGGCTGCGGTTTTGTCGTATCTTATTTGGCCATTGCGGCATTTCCAGTAAAAGAAGGATTGAAACCATGAAAACGCAAGAACAGGAAAAGCCGAAAAAATTAGCCATTGCGGCATTTCCAGTAAAAGAAGGATTGAAACGCTCTTTCGCAACGAGCGCGGGATACAACCTATATAGTGCCATTGCGGCATTTCCAGTAAAAGAAGGATTGAAACCCCAAAATCAGACCTAGGGGGGATTGACGAAAACGTGCCATTGCGGCATTTCCAGTAAAAGAAGGATTGAAACCAGGCTGAACAATTCCCGAATCATCTACCAGCGTTCGGGCCATTGCGGCATTTCCAGTAAAAGAAGGATTGAAACACAGCCCGCCCCACCCTGCCAAGGTGGAATAAGGCGGGCCATTGCGGCATTTCCAGTAAAAGAAGGATTGAAACCTTGGCCAATGCGAATCAAGTTCTTTCCGTCGCGGAAAGCCATTGCGGCATTTCCAGTAAAAGAAGGATTGAAACGAAAGGCACACCTGACTTTGACGCGCCTACGCAGTTGCCATTGCGGCATTTCCAGTAAAAGAAGGATTGAAACATTCTTCTGGTGGAATGAACCTAAATATAACTTCCGTGCCATTGCGGCATTTCCAGTAAAAGAAGGATTGAAACCCGGAATTAATCTTCATAGCCCGCCCGTACACCTCCCGCCATTGCGGCATTTCCAGTAAAAGAAGGATTGAAACCTTCTTGGTAGATCAGGTTGTCCGGCGTGTCCAGTAGCCATTGCGGCATTTCCAGTAAAAGAAGGATTGAAACAGATCGTAGATAGCCGCCGCAATGCCCATATTTAGAGCCATTGCGGCATTTCCAGTAAAAGAAGGATTGAAACTCCGAAGACCTGCGAGTAGTACAAGCCAATGCACGTGCCATTGCGGCATTTCCAGTAAAAGAAGGATTGAAACCCCGGTCCCCCCAGACATCAATGGGAGCTAAGATTAAGCCATTGCGGCATTTCCAGTAAAAGAAGGATTGAAACATTCCCTACACATCTCCATACCGGGGATGTTTGCGGGCCATTGCGGCATTTCCAGTAAAAGAAGGATTGAAACCATAACCCCAGGAAACGCGGGGTGGTCATACTTTGCGCCATTGCGGCATTTCCAGTAAAAGAAGGATTGAAACCTTCGACAATGTGGAGCATATCTGCGATGTTCGGCAATGCCATTGCGGCATTTCCAGTAAAAGAAGGATTGAAACTGGTTATGAATTACTCCAGCGCAAGCCTAGCAGGCTGGCCATTGCGGCATTTCCAGTAAAAGAAGGATTGAAACCAATAATTATCGGCGACTAATAATAATTGATAGACGAGCCATTGCGGCATTTCCAGTAAAAGAAGGATTGAAACTGCTGCTTGCGGGCGACGTGACTTGTTTTGCTTATTGCCATTGCGGCATTTCCAGTAAAAGAAGGATTGAAACCCAGCAGCAGTTGCAGGTAGTCCAAGCCCATTTCGTGCCATTGCGGCATTTCCAGTAAAAGAAGGATTGAAACTTCTTGCCCGAACCGCTCCGAGGCTGGGTTTTCTGGAGCCATTGCGGCATTTCCAGTAAAAGAAGGATTGAAACCCATGTTCGGACCTCCCAATACAAAAAAGCCCTAAGGCCATTGCGGCATTTCCAGTAAAAGAAGGATTGAAACTTACAAGTTTTTTATCATCATTTGTCCCTACCTCATGCCATTGCGGCATTTCCAGTAAAAGAAGGATTGAAACTTAAGCGCTTCTACCGTTTCGTTATCGGTCGCTTTTGCCATTGCGGCATTTCCAGTAAAAGAAGGATTGAAACTTTTCTGGTTATGCGATACGATCTGATTGAACAAATGCCATTGCGGCATTTCCAGTAAAAGAAGGATTGAAACATTAAAGAATCTTGCAAATACTGATCCAGTGGTATTGCCATTGCGGCATTTCCAGTAAAAGAAGGATTGAAACAAATCCTTTAAATTAGACATAATTAAATTAGTCGTGCCATTGCGGCATTTCCAGTAAAAGAAGGATTGAAACACCCGACTTTCACGGGACCCAAAAAGGCGACCTTGCGGCCATTGCGGCATTTCCAGTAAAAGAAGGATTGAAACAGGTAAACAATTGGCTGACCGCCTCGCACTTGATGGTGCCATTGCGGCATTTCCAGTAAAAGAAGGATTGAAACGCCGATCAAAAAAGTAGTCAATCAATTGATAGTTACGTGCCATTGCGGCATTTCCAGTAAAAGAAGGATTGAAACATGAGGTCAATTGCAGACCGCAGTATTTTTTTTATGGCCATTGCGGCATTTCCAGTAAAAGAAGGATTGAAACGCGGCCCGGCGTTCGTCCAGGCCCAGGGCGATGAGGCGCCATTGCGGCATTTCCAGTAAAAGAAGGATTGAAACATAATCATCAAAACTCTACAAATCTATGAAAAATGTGCCATTGCGGCATTTCCAGTAAAAGAAGGATTGAAACCAGAAAAATTGAAGCGCTTACATCTGCACAATGTTAGCCATTGCGGCATTTCCAGTAAAAGAAGGATTGAAACTTCCGGAAAAATCCAGATCGGTAGGCGGCGCAAATGCCATTGCGGCATTTCCAGTAAAAGAAGGATTGAAACGAACGGGTATTCGCATCTGGGGAAACCGTACCGCATGCCATTGCGGCATTTCCAGTAAAAGAAGGATTGAAACTACCATTGAAACGCGCAACATGGAATTTGAAGCAGAAGCCATTGCGGCATTTCCAGTAAAAGAAGGATTGAAACAGATAATGCACCAGTGGCCACGCCACATAGGCAGCCGGCCATTGCGGCATTTCCAGTAAAAGAAGGATTGAAACTGCGCAACCCAAATCGCTAATGCCTCTGCATCGGCGGCCATTGCGGCATTTCCAGTAAAAGAAGGATTGAAACGTTTTGTTGGCTTTCTATGAAAGCTATGGGCAATAGGCCATTGCGGCATTTCCAGTAAAAGAAGGATTGAAACCCATTCTGGGAATCGGGCCCGTACAAACAACGGGCTGGCCATTGCGGCATTTCCAGTAAAAGAAGGATTGAAACGACCAAGCCGGGGTAAACAAGGGCAATGTAGTAATAGCCATTGCGGCATTTCCAGTAAAAGAAGGATTGAAACCGGCAATGGCCGCACGCGAAACGGTTTTGCGAGGTTCGCCATTGCGGCATTTCCAGTAAAAGAAGGATTGAAACCTTATGCTTTTCAATAGTAACCCCATCTCGATTTTTGCCATTGCGGCATTTCCAGTAAAAGAAGGATTGAAACGTCAACAGCGCTGGCACCAAACATGACATTTTTAGGGCCATTGCGGCATTTCCAGTAAAAGAAGGATTGAAACAAATTTTTGCGTAATGGCAGTACAAAACATAACGGCGGCCATTGCGGCATTTCCAGTAAAAGAAGGATTGAAACTATAGAGCGCGAAACTGCCTGTTCCGTCGCTTCGGGGCCATTGCGGCATTTCCAGTAAAAGAAGGATTGAAACTCGTTTGTTTTCCAGCCTTCTCGCCAGTACTCATTTCGCCATTGCGGCATTTCCAGTAAAAGAAGGATTGAAACGACTATACCCGTTTTCACCCAATTGTCGAAAGTCCTGGCCATTGCGGCATTTCCAGTAAAAGAAGGATTGAAACCTTTGAACCAAATCATACGCAATGCCAAAAGTTCGGTGCCATTGCGGCATTTCCAGTAAAAGAAGGATTGAAACTTAACTGGCTTTCATCCGCAGCACCTTAATGGCGTTGTGCCATTGCGGCATTTCCAGTAAAAGAAGGATTGAAACGAAAGATACCAACTTTTTGCCCGCTCTTTTTCTCGGGCCATTGCGGCATTTCCAGTAAAAGAAGGATTGAAACGAAAACCGCGTCCAAGCTACTCCTACCATGAACAGCGGCCATTGCGGCATTTCCAGTAAAAGAAGGATTGAAACCACCTCCCAAGGGGTCTATTAGCATAGCCGCATTGTAGCCATTGCGGCATTTCCAGTAAAAGAAGGATTGAAACAATCGGACATACAAGACCAGGGAAAAACGCGATCCGCGCCATTGCGGCATTTCCAGTAAAAGAAGGATTGAAACGAAACTGGTAAAAAAGACGATCAGCGCAGATGCTTATGCCATTGCGGCATTTCCAGTAAAAGAAGGATTGAAACTTATATAGTCTATGTTATTAAGTGCCGAATTTTCCCGCCATTGCGGCATTTCCAGTAAAAGAAGGATTGAAACCAAGCTCGTAATGACCGTCATATACATAAAGGTTTTCGCCATTGCGGCATTTCCAGTAAAAGAAGGATTGAAACCGATTCTGCAAGGATCGGTGATTAAAATGTTGAAATGCCATTGCGGCATTTCCAGTAAAAGAAGGATTGAAACGAGCACGGTCACGAGTTTGATGTAATTACAGCATCACGCCATTGCGGCATTTCCAGTAAAAGAAGGATTGAAACACCTAGGCATGATGATCAAGGTAAAAGAAAGCCACATGCCATTGCGGCATTTCCAGTAAAAGAAGGATTGAAACAGCGCAAGATTGAGTCATCTGGCAGGTTGTATTTGCGCCATTGCGGCATTTCCAGTAAAAGAAGGATTGAAACAATGCCCATTTGGTGATTGTAAAGCATCACCTCCTCATGCCATTGCGGCATTTCCAGTAAAAGAAGGATTGAAACGCCTTTTCATCGAAATGAAATTCGAGGGCGGAAAACCGCCATTGCGGCATTTCCAGTAAAAGAAGGATTGAAACTTTTTGCACTCATGGTTACTGTTTTGTTACGGTTTTCGCCATTGCGGCATTTCCAGTAAAAGAAGGATTGAAACAACAACCAAAATAAGGAAACCCATGATCGACCTACTGCCATTGCGGCATTTCCAGTAAAAGAAGGATTGAAACTCCAATACGAATCGCAGAAAAACCGATAAGGTTAAGGCCATTGCGGCATTTCCAGTAAAAGAAGGATTGAAACTCTTTTTGAATCATGCCCGTGGTCGATTGCTTGGTCTGCCATTGCGGCATTTCCAGTAAAAGAAGGATTGAAACACTAGAACCCATGCTAAATGGGTGCAAAATAAAGAATGCCATTGCGGCATTTCCAGTAAAAGAAGGATTGAAACGTTCACTTCATGAGATTTGAATTAGCTGCCCTGAGTGCCATTGCGGCATTTCCAGTAAAAGAAGGATTGAAACCTAAAATAGGGAAATTCACTCTACCTGACTACGTTGAGCCATTGCGGCATTTCCAGTAAAAGAAGGATTGAAACAATAAATTTCAAAAATATTTCCAAAAAAGCTTGCATAGCCATTGCGGCATTTCCAGTAAAAGAAGGATTGAAACCGGGCCCATCCGTCGTATCGCCAAGCTCCCGAACGAGCCATTGCGGCATTTCCAGTAAAAGAAGGATTGAAACGAAAAGCTGCAAAAAACGCTCGAATCTGTAATGGGTGCCATTGCGGCATTTCCAGTAAAAGAAGGATTGAAACACTGTGAAAGAATCACCCAAAACAGCCACACAGCGCCGCCATTGCGGCATTTCCAGTAAAAGAAGGATTGAAACGCTCGCAGTTGATCGGGGTATGAAAAGAACGGGCGGCCATTGCGGCATTTCCAGTAAAAGAAGGATTGAAACAATTTCAATTCGTTCGAGGATCCCTCCTGAACTGGGGGCCATTGCGGCATTTCCAGTAAAAGAAGGATTGAAACACCAAGCAGTTTCACGAATTCGTGTGCAACCGGGTAGCCATTGCGGCATTTCCAGTAAAAGAAGGATTGAAACAATCGACCAAAGCCAAATCTATGATCCCACTCCTAGGCCATTGCGGCATTTCCAGTAAAAGAAGGATTGAAACCCCAAATGGATTGGGAACCGCCTCCAGTGTTGGCGTGCCATTGCGGCATTTCCAGTAAAAGAAGGATTGAAACCAATGCTTAATTGACGAATAGGGGTATTAGTTCCTATGCCATTGCGGCATTTCCAGTAAAAGAAGGATTGAAACTGAATCGGTTGGCCGTGACGAAAAGGGAAATCACGTGCCATTGCGGCATTTCCAGTAAAAGAAGGATTGAAACTCACGCATTGGGGTTGTATTGTCGGTAGTTGTTACCTGCCATTGCGGCATTTCCAGTAAAAGAAGGATTGAAACTTCGGCTCAAGCTTCCGCCTATTCCAATCTTGCACAGCCATTGCGGCATTTCCAGTAAAAGAAGGATTGAAACATTGCTGGGATGATTTTTTCGGACCGAATTGTAGCAGGCCATTGCGGCATTTCCAGTAAAAGAAGGATTGAAACGCCAGTTAGGAAATTAAGTAGATCGCCAATGCTGTAGCCATTGCGGCATTTCCAGTAAAAGAAGGATTGAAACCATTCTTCCGAAATGCAGAACCAAGAAAGAATCGTAAGCCATTGCGGCATTTCCAGTAAAAGAAGGATTGAAACCCGAACCGGAAATATCAACCAAATGTTTGCGCTAATGGCCATTGCGGCATTTCCAGTAAAAGAAGGATTGAAACCGCTCCAACCGGAACCTTTTCGGGGTTATCCGCGTCGGCCATTGCGGCATTTCCAGTAAAAGAAGGATTGAAACTATTGGGAGGGCCGAACATGGCAAACTCTAGGTCGTGCCATTGCGGCATTTCCAGTAAAAGAAGGATTGAAACCGAAAAGCTACAAGCAGATGCAGATGCTAAAAAGATGCCATTGCGGCATTTCCAGTAAAAGAAGGATTGAAACATTCAATCCCGGTCCGAAAATTCCCAGCTAACTGGGCCATTGCGGCATTTCCAGTAAAAGAAGGATTGAAACTTAAATCTCGAAAATATGTAGATCACCCTTACTGTAGCCATTGCGGCATTTCCAGTAAAAGAAGGATTGAAACGAATAACCTTTTGCTCTCTACTTCAAAAAGTTATGCGCCATTGCGGCATTTCCAGTAAAAGAAGGATTGAAACATTTTTTTTGCTTCACCTTATCGGTTTTTTTGCGATTGCCATTGCGGCATTTCCAGTAAAAGAAGGATTGAAACAATATCAAAAATTCCGTCAATATTCTCTCGGGTTCTGCCATTGCGGCATTTCCAGTAAAAGAAGGATTGAAACTGGTTATGAATTACTCCAGCGCAAGCCTGACAGGCTGCCATTGCGGCATTTCCAGTAAAAGAAGGATTGAAACATACCTAATTCTTGGTACGTCCGGGACCTGATACGCGCCATTGCGGCATTTCCAGTAAAAGAAGGATTGAAACCAGGCAGCTTCTTTTTTATCGGCCCATCGGCAGTATCGCCATTGCGGCATTTCCAGTAAAAGAAGGATTGAAACCGCTTATCGGAATAGACAGTTTCGCTACACACGCAGCGCCATTGCGGCATTTCCAGTAAAAGAAGGATTGAAACTGAAGGTCATCGATTTGGCTATACAGTGGTTGATGCGCCATTGCGGCATTTCCAGTAAAAGAAGGATTGAAACAAGAGCCTACTAATGCAGTCTGATTGGACGCCTTCTGGGCCATTGCGGCATTTCCAGTAAAAGAAGGATTGAAACTACAACAGGGCGTAGCTGCTGCGGTGGCCAACGCCTTGCCATTGCGGCATTTCCAGTAAAAGAAGGATTGAAACAAAATAAATCAAAAGTAATTGCTCAGATACTTGCATAGCCATTGCGGCATTTCCAGTAAAAGAAGGATTGAAACTCAAAACTTGCCAGCGGGTTTTCTTTGGTCGTTGTGGGCCATTGCGGCATTTCCAGTAAAAGAAGGATTGAAACCAAATCCCTGCTCTTCGAGCCTTAGCTGATCGTCCAGCCATTGCGGCATTTCCAGTAAAAGAAGGATTGAAACTGAATGTTATGTCTTCTTCTCCACACCACCTCATAAAGCCATTGCGGCATTTCCAGTAAAAGAAGGATTGAAACTCTTGAGGAGGCGGAGTCGTCATGGGTTCTTCTGGGCCATTGCGGCATTTCCAGTAAAAGAAGGATTGAAACAAAGGCCATGCTCTATAACCTTTCCCTTTTCGAGAAGCCATTGCGGCATTTCCAGTAAAAGAAGGATTGAAACTTGTGCCAGTGGGGACGCCTTAGTTTTCTAAGCAAGGCCATTGCGGCATTTCCAGTAAAAGAAGGATTGAAACCCTCGCTTAGGTTTGCCTCTCTGAGGTCTGCCTCTCTGCCATTGCGGCATTTCCAGTAAAAGAAGGATTGAAACCGAACGAAACGACCCCGCCAAACTTCGATTTTGGGGGGCCATTGCGGCATTTCCAGTAAAAGAAGGATTGAAACGCAAGAAAGGCACAAAAGACCATGCTCTGGATCGCTGCCATTGCGGCATTTCCAGTAAAAGAAGGATTGAAACTATTTTTCCAAGACGCGGTTGCAGCGCTTCCGGTTCCTGCCATTGCGGCATTTCCAGTAAAAGAAGGATTGAAACACCTTAATATTTTTTGCCTTCACATCCAGGTAAGCCGGCCATTGCGGCATTTCCAGTAAAAGAAGGATTGAAACAAGAGAATTTAAAAGCCTTGTGAAATGGCAGTTAATGCCATTGCGGCATTTCCAGTAAAAGAAGGATTGAAACGTGAAAACTACGAGCCCTACGAAACCGACCACCCAATAGCCATTGCGGCATTTCCAGTAAAAGAAGGATTGAAACTTGGAGTTCGTAAATGTGGTCATTGGTGGGATTATTGCCATTGCGGCATTTCCAGTAAAAGAAGGATTGAAACTGCGTAACAAAGAGCCGTGACAAGGTCGAATCGGTTGCCATTGCGGCATTTCCAGTAAAAGAAGGATTGAAACCAGGTTGTCCAACTTGCCTAAGCAGCCAAAGCCCCGTGCCATTGCGGCATTTCCAGTAAAAGAAGGATTGAAACGGGTCAAATTAAACCGAAAGCTTCCAGGAACCCCAATGCCATTGCGGCATTTCCAGTAAAAGAAGGATTGAAACGTTATTCGATGTATAGACGGTTTCTTGTATGCGGTTGCCATTGCGGCATTTCCAGTAAAAGAAGGATTGAAACTCAGGCAGCTTCTTTTTTATCGGCCCATCGGCAGTATCGCCATTGCGGCATTTCCAGTAAAAGAAGGATTGAAACAAGGATAGCGGCTTAAAGTACTTGTCTGTTAGTAGGTGCCATTGCGGCATTTCCAGTAAAAGAAGGATTGAAACTCGGCGTGTTCAATTGCCTTCAAAATTTCAAATACGAGCCATTGCGGCATTTCCAGTAAAAGAAGGATTGAAACGCTTTAGCGTTCTTACGCACAAACACCCTGAAATTTGCCATTGCGGCATTTCCAGTAAAAGAAGGATTGAAACAGGCGTGCGGGTATTCTTCCCGGACCGCTTCAAAACCGGCCATTGCGGCATTTCCAGTAAAAGAAGGATTGAAACCCATATACAATTTCGTAGCAACATTGTGGGTCTTTAGCCATTGCGGCATTTCCAGTAAAAGAAGGATTGAAACAGCGTAGAAGAGGCGCACGAAAAGCGGGCAATGTTGGCCATTGCGGCATTTCCAGTAAAAGAAGGATTGAAACCATAATCATCAACGGGGAGTCTCCAGCCCTCTTAGCGCCATTGCGGCATTTCCAGTAAAAGAAGGATTGAAACATCGGGATGTAGCCAAACGGCTTGCCGGAAAACTCACGCCATTGCGGCATTTCCAGTAAAAGAAGGATTGAAACCCGACATGATAAAGAATCATGCCCAGGGCCAAAATAGGCCATTGCGGCATTTCCAGTAAAAGAAGGATTGAAACCGGCAGATTGAGATAGGCCCGGCGCTTTGTAGTAATGCCATTGCGGCATTTCCAGTAAAAGAAGGATTGAAACTCTTTTCGCCGTCGGGCCGTGATCGGCAATGCGCGGTGCCATTGCGGCATTTCCAGTAAAAGAAGGATTGAAACTATTTTCCTCATTTTGTTTGCTCCGGTCTGACAACATGCCATTGCGGCATTTCCAGTAAAAGAAGGATTGAAACAGTATTTCGCATGGGCAATTCGATAAAAATTCGCCCAGCCATTGCGGCATTTCCAGTAAAAGAAGGATTGAAACCGCAATAGACGCAAAGCAAAAACAAGACCGGACCAAAGCCATTGCGGCATTTCCAGTAAAAGAAGGATTGAAACTGGTTAACGGCGTGGCTTGCGATTGCTAGCGGATCGTGCCATTGCGGCATTTCCAGTAAAAGAAGGATTGAAACCTCCAAACTCACATTGTTCGCATTCGGTACGATCATGCCATTGCGGCATTTCCAGTAAAAGAAGGATTGAAACGCAGCAGTAATGATACCACCACTGATCATGCCGGTGCGCCATTGCGGCATTTCCAGTAAAAGAAGGATTGAAACGTGCCCGTACCTGCGCAAGCGGGGTACACACCGGAGGCCACTACGGCACTTCCAACAAAAGAAGGTTTGAACATTTCGTGGGCAACATTCGGCCAATTGCCAACTTACTGCCACATGGACAAAATTCACCCCGCCTCCCCCTCCCAACAAAACTTTAACATCCCCCCTCTTGCCTCCCATTAAAATCCTATCTACCTTACAAGTCATTAATTACCAACCAAAAATATTCAGCGCCATGAAAAGAATCTTGACATGTTTACTAGCCGTTCTGGTTTTTGCTTGCGCCAAGGACGATGAACTCCAACTGAGTGCCGGGCGACAGGTAGCGAGCATTGAATACCAAAAGGGCAAGCAAAAATGGCAGGTACAATACCGTTACGATGTCAGCGGAAAGTTGGTGGATAAGTTTGATGCCTATGGTGTGGGGCAGTGGACGCGCCTGGTCTATGAGGGCGACCAGGTCAAAGAAATCCAAATCTTCAGCCAGGGCGATTTTAGGATGATGTCGAAAGATTCTTTTGCCTATGGGGCCGATGGCAAACTGAAAGCGTGGTACCAGTTTGCCCGCAGCCTAATGAGTGGGCAGTACACCAATATCCAGGATTTGAGGACAAGCTACAACTACAATTACGACGAGCAGGGCCAACTGCTGACCCGCCTGTATTACACCACTGGCATGAAAGATACTTATGGGCTCGAAAAATACACCTGGGAAAACAACAATGTCAAAAAAGTCGCCATTTACAACAGCTATGGTGAGTTGCTGCGGGAATTCCATTATGAGTACGACCAGCAGCGCAATTTCCGCAAAAACGATCCTTTTTACTTGCACGACCCATTGATGCAGGGCAATAACAACCTCGTTTCTGATTTTTTGGATGACATTGCGGGGTGCAACATCAGGCTTGGAAAATGCAACCCCTGCCAAACCACGTACAAATACGACCAGGCAAGTTTTCCAGTATCAGCCCAAACGCCTGAAAACCTGCGCATGAAGATCAATTATGGCGCAGCGACTGGGCCGCAATAATCGGCTCCAGGGGAAATGCGCAAGAATGGGTGTGGGTGTGAAAGTGTGAGTTCGGGTGTGTGGGCTTCGCGCTGAATCTTTCGTCTCGGCCAATTGGAAACGGGGTTTTCTCACACTCACACCCAAACAAACACACCCAAACCCAATTTTATCCGTGTTCCAAATTTGGCCTCGCGCAGCGAGGGCATAATCTATAAAGTATGCAGTTGCCATTTGGTAAGGTTTATTCGTGGCTTGTCACCAACCCAAGAAAGGCAAAGCCGATCCACTCGACTTTGCCTTTTTTAGTGCGCATTTTTCTACTAAATCAGCCCCCCAGGTAGTTCTTCAGCAGTTTGCTGCGGTTGGCTGAACGGAGTTTGTTGATGGCCTTGTCTTTGATCTGGCGCACGCGTTCGCGGGTCAGGCCAAATTTTTCGCCGATGTCTTCCAATGACATGGGGTGCTCCACGCCGATGCCGAAGTACAGCTTGATCACGTCACACTGGCGGTCGGTCAGGGTGCTCAAGGAGCGCTCGATTTCACGGCGCAGCGACTCGTTGTAATCCAAGCCTTGGTCGGTGCCGGGAGTACTGCTGTTTTCGAGTACATCCAGTAGTGAGTTGTCTTCACCTTCCACAAAAGGTGCGTCCATCGACACGTGGCGGGCGGCAACCCCCAGGGTGGTTTCGACCTCCTCGGTCGGGATGTCCAGCAACTCAGCCAGTTCTTCGGGCGAGGGTTCGCGCTCGAATTCCTGCTCCAGCTCGGAGAAAGCCTTGTTGATCTTGTTCAATGAGCCTACCTTGTTCAAAGGCAAGCGCACGATGCGGCTTTGCTCGGCCAAAGCCTGGAGGATTGACTGGCGAATCCACCACACGGCGTAAGAAATGAATTTAAAACCACGGGTTTCGTCGAAGCGTTGGGCAGCTTTGATCAAACCCAAGTTGCCTTCGTTGATCAAGTCACTTAGCGACAAACCTTGGTTCTGGTATTGTTTGGCTACTGAAACGACAAAACGCAGGTTCGCCTTGGTCAATTTTTCCAAGGCTGCCTGGTCCCCCTGCTTAATCCGCTTGGCCAACTCCACTTCCTCTTCGGGGGTTAACAAATCGACTTTACCGATCTCTTGCAAATACTTCTCCAGCGATTGACTCTCACGGTTGGTAATCGACTTGGTAATCTTAAGTTGTCTCATGCACACTCTGGTTTTGTATGAAGGAACAATGCGCTCTCGTTCTTGGTTTTCCCTCGGTGGTGAAAAAAACTGCCTATGCCTCTGACTTGGAAATGAGCCAGCATAAAGACGTTGCTGCCTTGGCAAGGTCACAAATCTGCGACTTTGACACAAGGTTTGGGGAATATGAATGATTGGGTTCTGGGAAATGCCGGTTATGGCTTTTGTCGGTACCAATCAGGGCTGGAAAGTTGCCGCTAAACGCCAGGACATCGTCCTGAATTGTGCAGCAAAGGAGCCTTTTCTTGGAATCGGGTACAAAAATATTTTAAATCGCGCATCCTGTCAAGTAAAATGGCAGAAGATTCTGCACTTTGTGTTAATTTTAAAAGGAACGCAGATTTGGTTTTTCCATTTTTTTATTTTTTATTGTGCAGGCAGGGAAGAGGAAGCGCAGTTAACTGCATAAACTTCCAAATTTTATTGCCTTTTTTGGCCTTTTTTAGGAATAATCAGCAAGAGGTTTTCTAAACTTCGGTCAGATGCCAAATTTTTAGTGGTTGGATATGAAACGACACCAAATAAGGCTGGAATATATTTTTCGTGCGTCACCTGCAATCCTGGTTCAATTTTTGACTACCCCTGATTGCCTGGTTCGTTGGTTTTGTGATAAAGTCGACATCAATGGTGATGTTTTTACTTATCACTGGGAGGAAGACAGCGATGAAGCGATCATGCTGGCTGAGGTCGACGATGAAGCACTCCGCTTTTTTTGGGAAAGTTTGCACGAAGAAGGCGAATACCTGGAATTTCGCATCACCGAAGCGCCCATCACCAACGAGACCATCATGACGATCACCGATTTCTGCGATGCCAATGAAGCCCGGGACCAACAACGGTATTGGGACACCCAAATGGAACAGCTGAAGTTGGCCTGCGGCGGATGATTTTTTAGTTGAAAGGTTTAGGGTTGAAAAGTTGAAAAGATTGGGGAGCCGTCGTGTTTTTCAAATCGACAGACATATTCAAAAATTATCCGAAGTTTTCAGAAAAAATATAGGTTTGATAGTTCCTCAAATTATTTACATTTAGGCTCGACGGACAATTTCTGCTCCTCCCTTCAACCCTTCAACTTTTCAACTTTTCAACCACCAAACACATGATTCTCCATTTCAGCCAAGCCTTGGATGCTCCTTCTTGGCCACTTCCAACTCAATCGGGGGGTGGTGAGTTGCGCTTGGGCCCCAATGGCTTGCTCAACTGGCTCGAATCTTACTGGGGACAGGCCGGACACGACAACAACAACGAATACCTGCGCATTGAGCAATACCGCCAGCTCATTCTTCGGTACCTTATAGATGAAAGCGAGGTTTTTTTCAAACGTTCTTTTGAAGCCGACCAGTTTGCGGTAGCCACTGATTTACTGGCTCGCCGCGATGAGCTCTTGCTGGAAGGCTGGGATTTTGCCATCGGTTCCGATACACCGTCCCGACTCAAGACCTTGGCCCACTTGGAAGCCCTGCGGCAAGAAGAAAAGCTGCCCCTGGCCGCTGGTTTTGCCGAGCGATTTTTGGTGCTCGAAACGTTGCAAGCACAGCGCTTCCCGGTTTTTCAACGCCTTTATTTGCATGAACCGCTGTTGCAATTGCCCAAGTGTTGGCAGCGACTTTTCCAAGCAATGGTGCAAAAAGGCGCTGCACTGCACGATTTTCAGGCCCGAAAGTCTTTTCCAGATACCGATCTGGGCCAATTTCAACGCCACCTTGCTGGCCAAGCCATTCCTCAGGCGCAGCCCAAAGCCGACGGCAGCCTTTTATTGGTCAGGGCCAAACGCGACAGTGAACTGGCAGCCTGGATGGCAGCCCTGCTGCGCAAAAACCCGGATTATCGCCCCTGTTTCTACATTCCTGACAAGTCGCGGGCACTCGATGATGCCTTTATCCAGGAAGGTTTACCGAGCCTGGGTATCCAGCCTTCTTCTTTGGCACGGCCTACCCTGCAAGTCCTTAAACTGGTGACCCATTTTCTTTGGACGCCTATTGATCCATTCAAAATCATGGAGTTTGTGTCGCTGCCACTCAAACCCCTCGAAAATGAACTGGCCAACCGGATCGCCCAACAAATGGCCCAAACTCCTGGTATTTTGGGCGACTACTGGCAGGCCATGCTGGCCCAGTACTTCAGTGAGCTGGAAGACAAAGCTGCCCTGGATGCCAATATTGACCCTCGTGAAATCCGCAGGCAGTACCGGTTTTGGTTCGAGCGCCGCCGTTATGACCTCAGCGGACGGGCTCCGGTGGACGAAGCAGTGGACATTTTTCGCTACCTGGCCAATTGGGCGAGAAAGATGGAGGAAAAAAGCACCAATCCTTCGTTGATTTTGTTGGCCGAACAAGCCCGACAAATCGCCGACCTGCTCGAAACCCTGCCTGAAAAAGAACTCAGCCGCCTCGAATTGGAACGTATTGTGCGCACGGTGTACGAACCCGCGCCCATGCAACTGAGCCTGCGTGAGGTAGGGGCTTGTCCCTATGTACATGCCCCTGCGGCCTTGACCGAGCCTGTAAATGACCTCGCCTGGTGGGGTTTTGTGCAAAACGAGCCCGATTATTTCTTTTCGCGTTGGTACCAAAATGAGCTGGCTTATTTGGAGGCACGCCAAGTGTATTTGCCCACGCCCAAAGACCAAAACGAAAGACTGGCCTGGCAAAGAAGGCAGCCCATTCTCCAAACCAAAGACTGCTTATTGCTGATCATTCCAGAACTGGTGGTGGGTAAAAACGCCCTGCCTCACCCCTTGTTGGGTGATTTGGAGGCCATTTTTGAAGATTTGAAGCCCATCAGCCTTGGTTTGGATGCAAAAGCCTGGCAGGCATTTTTCGCCGAAGCCCCCAGATATGAAGCCTTGCCTTACCGCAAGTTGGGCTCGCCTAAGCCATTCATCCAACTCATCAACAGCCAAAAACTCAGCCAACGGGCCGAAGAAACCTTTACCAGCTTGGAAAGCCTGCTGTATTATCCGCACCAATGGCTGTTTCGGCACCAGGCGCGCCTGCGCAAGTCTTCGATTTTGAGCATCGTCAAAGACAGTACATTATATGGTAACCTCGCGCACCGCTTTTTCCAAAACCTGTTGGTGCAGCCGAACGCAGCTCAATGGCAAAAAAGCGAGGTCGAAAAATGGATCGACCAAGAGGCGGAAACCCTGCTGGCCAGAGAAGGAGCAGTTTTGCTGATGTACGGCAAAGAGCCCGAACGCATGCGCTTTCTCAACCGCATCAAGTACGCCGCCTGGAGCTTGATCACCCTCTTGCAACAAAACCAATGGCAGGTCGACTCCACCGAACGGGCCTTGGAAGGCATTTTTGCCGACTTGCAACTACAAGCGAGGGCGGACCTGGTCTTGGCCCGAGAAAAAGCCCTGGCCGTATTGGACCTCAAGTGGCGCGGGGCAGTTTACCGCGAGCAAATGATCCGCAACGAGGAGGATTTGCAATTGGCCTTGTACAGCCATTTGTTGTCGGAGGAAAAAGCCGAGGTGCATTCGGCCTACTTCATCCTGGAAAATGGCAAGCTGATCGTGCGCGACAACCGGGCCTTTGCCAAAGTCAATGCGGTATCGCCCGGCCTGGACGCCGAAGAAGTACGGCAGCGCATTTTGTTGAAAATCGAAAAAACCCTGCGTTGGCGCTTGGCGCAATTGGGTGCCGGGCAATTGGAAGTCCGCTGCAAGCAAACTTTTCCGGTATTGGAGTTGCATTACGAGCCAGAATTGATGCTCGACCTACTGGAGATGAAGACCGACGATGCCTCATTTGACGATTACCGGACTTTGATTGATTTGGTGGAGTGATTTTTAGTTGAAAAGTTGAAGAGTTGAAGAGTTGAAAAGAGCGGGACCCCGTCTCGGAGCTTGAAAGCAAACTCTGTGCATGATTGCTTGTTGAATTAGAGAAAATACTTCGGTGGCCCATCAAATGTAATGCTATTTTGTGTGATCATCCTTTGGTTTCAGTCTTCCATTTAAGAGGACTACTAAGAACTTCGGAGAAGTGGCACGTTTGTAGCTGAGGGCAAGTTAAGTGGGCCTGACTTCGGAGAAGTCTTACGTTAAAAATAGTGTTGGTAAAAAGTGTGCATTTATTTGTTTAGACAATGCCTCTTCAAAATACGCCTCAAACCACTACAAACCAACTTGATGTAAGAACGTGAAACTTCTACGAAGTTCCCAAGATTGGGGTGCCTCCAAGTGCTACAAACGTATAACTTCTCCGAAGTTTTCAGGGACTAAGTGATAAGCCACGAATAAACCTTACCAAATCGCAACTTCGTTGCCCCGCTGTGCGGTGCTGGTTCGGAACACGGATGAAACTGATGAAACTGATTTTCACTGATTTCCAGCATGATGTTGACCATGATGTTGACAACTGGCAATTAAAAAATTGGTAAGGTTTATTTTTGAACCGTTACTAACCATTTCAAAAAGACTTGGTTGAGCAATGCGATCTTGTCTTTTCAACCCTTCAACATTTCAACTTCTTTGACCAGCATTACATTTAGAGGACTACCAATACTTCATATGGAAACACGACAACTTCAAATAAAACCAAGTGACATTTACGTGTTTGGGACATTGATGACTGTACCATTGGCCCTGGCCAAGGGTATGGTTTATTTTCAACAGTATTCCATCTTTGAAACCCTGGCATCCGCTCCTTACCGGCATTTTTTTCAGACTTATGAGCCAACGATAATCGTAGACTGGATTTTTTTAGCGCTTATCTTCGGAATTGTTTTGCACGAATTCATCCATTATCTATTGTTATTGGGCGAAAAAAGGCGCGTTTTTTTGGATTTTCCAAGAAATTCATGGTGCCCTTTGTCTCTTTTGAAGGTGAGGTATCCGTCAAGCGGTTTGTGGCTGCGGCGATAGGACCCTACTTTATCATGGGCTTGTTGCCATTCTTAGGGAGCCTATTCACAGGTAATTTGGCTTTATTTTGTTTCTCTGTCCCGTTTACCTTTGCTGCAAGCGGAGATTTCATCATCATCTCTAAATTGCTAAAATCTTGGAAAGGAACATTGACCTGTACCGTTGATGCCGTGTTTAGAATTAGGGGTGGTTACAAAAAATTAAGATACCCGAAAAAAGTGCTGCTCAAAACGATGTAAGCCTATGCTTCTGTGGGATTTTGCCCGGAGGCCAAACGGGCCTTGAGCAAATCCCGATTTTGCGAAAGGGCGCTTTAAAGCGCGACGGATCAGAAGCCACCACTGTCTGAGCGACGAAGGAGCGAGTTTGGTGGCTTCCCGTTGCTCCTTGGAGCTGACGTTTCAAGCAAAATCGCAGGATTTGATTACAGCCCTTGATTTTTTTGTTTCTTTTTTGTCAAGAAAAAAAGAAAAAGAATATTTAATTGAAAATCAAGGCTTTAGATTTAAATCCAGCCTTGTCAAGCGCCAAAAAGCATGAAAATTCAAAACAATATCCATCCAAGAAGTAGCCTATTTTCTGTTCTATTTGGGTAGGTTTTTATATACAAATCGCCTTACTATATGACATCGTTCAAACCAATACAAGTTTTGTGAAAAAGCTAAAGCGCTTTTTTTTGAAACACAAAAGGAATCAAAAGAGTGCAAAAATCCCAAAAGTGTTCCGCCTTCGGCGAGACTACGCTACCCCAAGACATTGTGAAGTGCTCTTTGTTGACCTGGCTTTATTTGGTTTTGCACAAAACCTAAAGTAGACGAGTAACTGTAAAACGGTAGTTGATCTGGAAAACAAGCGGTGACTTGCCCTTCAATAGAAATCCCTTATAGTTGGGATGATCTTTTCAACGCTTCAACTTTTCAACTTTTCAACTAATTTCGCTAACTATTTTCCCTTCAATCCCTTATCTTCGCGCTCTTGTTTTAACAACACAACCAAATGAGCAATATTGTGGCCATAGTTGGCCGGCCAAACGTAGGGAAATCGACTTTTTTCAACCGCCTAATCGGGGGTCGACAGTCGATTGTGGATGACATATCGGGGGTAACGCGCGATCGGCAATACGGTGCAAGCTACTGGAATGGCAAAAACTTCACGGTGATCGACACCGGGGGCTTTGTACAGAACTCGGATGATGTGTTCGAATCAGCCGTTCGTGAGCAAGTGAAAATTGCCATTGACGAGGCTGGGGTCATCGTTTTTATGGTAGACGTGACTACTGGCATTACTGATTTGGATGGACAGGTAGCAGATTTGTTGCGCCGGAGCAAAAAGCCCGTTTACCTCGTCGTAAATAAGGTAGACAATGGCCAGCGCATGTTCGAGGCCAATGAGTTTTGGGGCTTGGGTTTTGAAAATACCTTTTTTCTCAGCTCATTAACGGGCAGCGGTAGCGGTGAAATCCTGGACGCCATCAGCGAGCATTTGAGCGAAGACGATCAGACTGGTGACAAAGCCCTGCCCAAGTTTGCCATCGTAGGCCAGCCCAATGTGGGCAAATCTTCCCTGACCAATGCCTTGCTGGGTGAAGAACGCAACATCGTAACTGACATCGCAGGCACTACTCGCGACTCGATCCACTCGCATTACGACAAGTTTGGCAAGGAATTCGTCTTGATCGACACTGCTGGTATCCGTAAAAAGGCCAAGGTGCACGAAAACCTGGAGTTTTATTCTGTCATGCGGGCCATTCGCGCTTTGGAGGATTGTGACATTTGTATCCTGATGATTGATGCCCAAACGGGCCTTGAAGCCCAAGACCAGAGCATTTTCCGCCTGGCCCAGCGCCGCAACAAAGGCATCGTGATCGTGGTCAACAAATGGGACTTGGTGGAAAAAGAAACCAATACCGCCCGCGACTACGAGAAGGTGATCAAGGAACGCATTGCGCCATTTACGGATGTGCCAGTGGTATTCACTTCGGTGATGGACAAAACGCGGATTTTCAAAGCCATCGAGACGGCCCTGCAAGTACACGAAAACCGCCAGCGCAAAATCAAGACCTCGGATCTGAACGATAAGATTTTGCCCATCATGGAAAACCAGCCACCACCGGCTCACCGCGGCAAATTCATCAAGATCAAGTATGCTACGCAGTTGCCATTGGCCTACCCAGCCTTTGCTTTCTTCTGCAATCACCCCACCCATGTGAAGGAAAATTACCGCAATTTCATCGAGAACCAATTGCGCAAGTTGTACAATTTCTCTGGGGTACCGATTTCCGTTTTCTTCCGCCAAAAGTAAGGGGGGACTGAATTGGCCAGTGCGTTGTTCCAGTATTCGGAGTTGAAATGTTGAAGGGTTGAAATGTTGAAAAGAGGTAGCGAGCTCAAATACGATGCTTGCAAAATGGGAATCGGCTGGAACTTACAAATCCCTAAACCTAAACCGTGCAAACTGGTACACCAGCAACCCAAAACACTTGCCAGCGAGCCCAACTAACCATTAACCATTAACAACTAACAACTAAAAACATGCCTTTTTCGCCCACCCCCATCGCTGATCTTTGGGTTTTCGAGCCTAGTGTTTGGAAAGATGACCGAGGCTACTTTTTTGAAGCTTTCAATGCCAACACCTTTCGGGATGCGGGCATTGATACCCAGTTTGTGCAAGACAACCAGGCGCGCTCCACTTTTGGGGTGTTGCGTGGCCTGCATTACCAAACTGGGGATGCCGCCCAAGCCAAGCTCGTGCGGGTAGTGGAAGGCGAGGTCTTGGATGTGGCAGTGGATTTGCGCGAAGATTCAGCCACTTATGGCCAGTGGTACAGCATCCGGCTGAGTGCTGAAAACAAAAAACAGCTCTTTGTGCCCCGTGGTTTCGCGCATGGCTACGTAGTGCTCAGTCCTACGGCGGAATTTTTTTACAAGTGTGACAATTTTTACTCCAAAGCCCATGAAGGTGGGCTGCGTTACGACGATCCGCAACTGCAAATCGACTGGGAGATTGGCTTAGACCAGGCTATTTTGTCCGAAAAAGATTTGGTTTTGCCGCATTTCGGGGAGCATAGGCGCTAAATGGTTTGTGGGTTCACAATTAGCATTTGTCAAAAAATGAAAAAACAGTGACAAAATTTAAAAAAAGCTGCACAATTAATCTTTTTGCTTTATCTTTGTATACAGTACTTGTTAGGCGATCAAAAAAGGACTGACTTTTTTGATGCCAGATGAAAAAATCGGCTTTGAGGGCGTAAGATTTCGCAAGAAAGGCCGATGTAATCCCAAAATAAAGTTTTTTCCCATGAAAACCGATTACAACACACCAAAGGGCCTGTACTATCGCCCTGCCCAACTGGGCTACTATTTACCCGTTGATCCACTATTTGGAAATCATTTTTGTATTGTCTGAATCTGTGACCTTGAAATACTTCGAGCGTCTAAAATTCGTCCATTCAACCAATGGTTTCCATGCGTATCAACCCATACTTTCGCATTTTTCTTTTTTGCTTGATCAGCTACAACCTGACAGCTCAGCCCCTAGCAGGTATCAATGCAGACTTGGCTAATCAAACCTGCAACAAGCCTTCCAGCAAAACACATCAATTGGTAAGCTTGCGCAATGCACTTGCCAATGCCGAATATTTCGCTGTCATTTCCACTGGTGAATTAAGTTGGGACAATCTGCCCCAACCACAAGTTGCGCTTGACCATGCCACCTTGTTGGAATCTCGCTTCAACATGGACTGCAATGCAGGTACGGCCTTCAGTGCCTATTTTGCACCTGAGCGTTGGGCCCAAACCAGTAAGCCTATGGCTGAAGCAAAATTAGAGCTACTTCTTGAAACTGAAAACAATCAGTTTGTTGCGGTTCAAACCGCCGGAAAATCCAGCATCAGTTTCGTAGCACCAGCCCTTGGCAATATCAGTTTTGAAGTGAGCCAGCCAGAAGCCTTGCAAGTTTTTCAAGGTAACCGCAAGGTTTATATTCTAAACAATCAGGTAAGCACCTTTTTGCAGGCTGGCCAAGTGTTGCGTATCGAACTTAGCGCAGATGCAAAGAGCAGCGTGAAAGTTGGTAAGTTCCAATACATGTCTGAACTAAGCGGCATCATCACCCGCGAATGGCGAGATGCCCAAAACCAAGTTTCTTTCCAACAAGTGATCGGCCTGGAGCGCCCAAGTCTCAATGACATTCGTTTTCCTAAAATGGTGAAAATAGGCCACGACAAGAGCCCAGAAACAACTGGCTTCCCAATCATCGATGCCGATGGCGACTTACAAAGCACCAATGACCAATTGATTCTTTTTGGCAGCTTCAACAACGTCAATGTGAGCTACCAGGACCGCATTAGCGAAGACAAAACCCGCATTTTACGCACTTGGACCGTGCGCGATGATTGCGCTGACAACACCATGAGTGAAGTACAGGAGCTCATTTTGCCCCAGGCTTCAACGGTGAAAACTAAAGCTCCTGCTAAAACACCTGGCAAATCTAGCCCAGTTCGCAAAGCAGTAAGCCCTGCTGAAACAGGAACAGCATTTCATGTCACAAGCACCTTTGTTCAGGGCTTGTAAAATGGCATCAAGAAAAGCCAGTGCCCTGCACTGCAAAGAATATTTTTTGTGAAGGGTTTCTTAACGAGGATTGCGCGGGACGTTTCTAAATCGTCCCGCTTTTTTATATACATTAATGGCCAAAACTTTTTTCAAAATAACACTTCCAATACCCAAGACTAATTTATTTTTGCCGCTTTAGTATTTGAGCTAAAATGAAATGGACGTTGCTTTTGAGGTTTAGCAAAAAAAGAACACAAATCCTTTCATCCAGTTGTTTTAACAGGTAGTTATCTTTTTTCACTAAACCTAAATCTGTCCACCTTATTTTTTTAGGCTCCCTTAGAAACCGTTTTAAAACCTCTGGGGATGACAGAAAATGCCGAATTTTGAGTGTCAGACGAAGGCAATTTTTAAGGGAATAGCCGGGGCTATTGCCTTAAAAATTGGTGCAGTATGACGCCAAAAGGTGGCGTTTTATGGCCCGTAGGGTGTTTTAAAACAGTTTCTTAGGTCATGTTTAAAATTTTAAACTAGTCATATCAAAGTAAGTGGCTGGCCGTTTATATTTTGCTCAAATCCTTCGGACTTGGTTTTGTGCAGAACAAATGATCTAATCACTTATTTCAAACTCTCAATCCTATGATCATGATCAAACGCATCATGCCAATTTGTTGCTTGCTCCTTTTGGGCCTTTGGGGCTGTGGAAACAAAAGTGACGTAAGAGAAAAAGCTCAGGAAGCTGTAGAGGCTGAAGAGCAAGCCAAAAAGACCGTGAAAGAAGAGCCTTACATCAAGGCCAGTGCAGCACAGGATTTCAGCGGTGTTTTCGTTGACCGCAACTATCCGGACAAAGGTTTCTGGAAAAAAATGACCATTACCCATGTTGCTGGCAACACGGTTAAAGTGGACATTGTAGGCAAAGAAGAAAATGGCATGCCTGGCTGTAAATTTTCTGACATTGGCACCCTGGTCAATGGCCGAATTGAAATTCCGATTGAGAAAAAAGAAGGTTTAGCCGACTCAGAAAAGACCTTCATGTTGATCCAGTTTGCTGAAAAGGGAAAAATTGCAGTGCGTTCTCGCGGTAAACATGAGAATTATTGGATGGCGCTCGCGCTGTTTTGTACTGCCAATTCCACTTTGGCCGACAACTATATGCCGATTTCGGAGTAATTGCCACTTCTTTGGGCAAAAAGCCGTTGCAAACAGACGATTTGCAGCGGCTTTTTTTATGCCCCCAGCCCAGCCGGTTTTGGACCTAAGGTGTTTTTCAAAATTAACTAAGTAATTGTATTTTAGATTTTTACAAACAGCAATAGGGTCGTTTTTTAGGAAAACCAGAGGGGACAAAAGTGTAAAAATGTCCTTTCGGGGGCCGAAGGCGGCACTTACATTTGCTACACAACTCGTAGAGAGATCGTTGAAATCTCAAGTTGAAAAAGGGTGTAGCGACAAGGGGAGCGGGTAAACGAATCTGCTCCCCTTCAAAGGAACGAGTTGTCAACCATCAGAAAAGGTAGTGTAGAAATAGTTTTAAGGTAATCTATTGCAGGCCCGTTTACAGCGGGCCTTTTTTGTTTCTGACTTGGTGTAATATGCCCACCCTTGATTATCTTGCGGAACAATCAACTGAACACATCATACATGGCACCCAAATCCGTATCTTCTTCTCGTACCACGATCACCGAATTGATGATTCCTGCATACGCCAATTTTGGTGGAAAAATTCATGGAGGCATCATTTTATCGATGATGGACAAAGTTGCTTATGCTTGTGCTGCCAAACACGCAGGCAGTTATGTGGTAACGGTGAGCGTTGATGGGGTCAATTTTCGGGAGCCGATTTCGGTGGGAGAGTTGGTATCCATGCATGCTTCGGTCAATTATGTGGGGCGCACTTCATTGGTAGTGGGGATTCGGGTAGAATCTGAAAATGTGAGAACTGGTGAGTGCAAGCATACCAATACCAGCTACTTTACCATGGTGGCCAAGGATGACAAGGGGGATCCTACCCCGGTTCCAGAGCTGATTTTGGAAAATGAAGAAGATGTGCGTCGCTGCCTGGAAACAATCAAGCGCCGTCAAGTGCGCGAAGATTTCAAAGACGAATTCGACAATGTAAAATCGCGGATGCGCCTAAGAGAAAACATGCATTTGTTGGAAAAAGAACGGGTCGTCCTGGACATTAAGCAGTAAAGGAGCGTAAAAAATAAGTAACACCAAAACTCAATGAGTAAATCACACCAACTTGGTTTTTTCAGTGTCAGCATGATTACCCTCAGCCTGATCATTGGCCTGGGGATTTTCAAAATGCCAGCTGGCATGGCAGCGAATGCGGGCACCGAAAAAATCTTCTTCACCGCTTGGGTCATTGGTGGTTTGACGGCCCTTTGTGGGGCTTTGACCTATGCCGAGATAGGTAAGCGGCTCCCCAGCATGGGTGGTTATTACCAGGTGTTCAACCATTGTTATCACCCGGTGGTAGGTTTTACGGTCAATATTTTGATCCTGCTCGTCAATGCAGCTAACCTGGGCATCGTGGCCTTGATCGGTGCCGACTACCTGAGCGACATGCTCTATGGGGGGCCATCGGGACGTTTTTTCAATGTTTTGGTGGCGGTTTTCGCAGTGGGTGTGTTTTATGCGGTCAATCTGTTAGGCTTAAAAACGAGCAGCCAGGCCCAAAATGCCATGACCGTCATCAAAGGGGCCTTGATTGTGCTGTTGATATCGAGCCTGCTTGCCGGTACAAGGGTAGTGCCACATGGATACGAAGACGGCATCATCCGCAGTTTTGACGGCAAAAATGGCTTGCTTTTGCTGTTGTTGAGCCTGATTTCGGTTTCTTTTACCTATGGCGGTTACCAGCAGGCCCTCAATTTTGGCGCCGAAGTAAAGCCTGGTGCCACGCTGCAAAGGGGCATCATTGTAGGCACCTTGATGGCCATCTTGTTGTACCTGGGCATCAATTATGCTTACGTGCAAGTCATTGGTTTCGAGCAAATGCGCAATGCCACAGCGATTGGGGCTTTGTTGTTCGAAGCCTGGTTTGGTCCGGTGGGGGCCAAGGTATTCGACGCGGCCATGTTTTTGTCAGTAATGGCATACGTCAATATCATTTTGCTCAGCAATCCCAGGGTCATGTATGCCATGAGCCAGGACAAAGCCCTGCCAGCTGCCTTCTCTAAACGCAACCCGAAGACTGGCGTACTCACCCATAGCCTTACCGCCTACGCTGCACTCACCATCATCATTGTACTCATCGGCAAGGACATTGACAAAATCCTGGGTTTTTCCATGTTTTTGGACAGCGTAGGGATGTGCACTTCTGCAGCAACGCTTTTTATCCTGCGAAAACGTGCTGCGGACACCAATGGGCCTTGGATTACACCATGGTTGGCAGCATTTTTTGTATTATCCTATTCGATGGTGGCAGTGGCAGTGACCATTCAGTCGCCTATTGCAGCGGTCATTGGGGTGGTCTTGATGGTAGTTTTGGCAGGGGTCTACTTCTTTTTTGTACACCGAAAAGAAGATTGATTGTTATTTCATGAATCTCCTTTGATATGCAAAAGACTGTATTTCAAGTTTTGTTGAGTCTTGCCTTTTTGTTATTGCCCTTTTTGGGAAAAACCCAGAACCAGCCAAGCTCCCCATTTGACGTAAAAGTGGGAAATCCGCTGCGCAAAACCTTGTTGGATGTAATCCGTAAGCCAACAATAGCTGACCTGGGCCAAAACGTAGAGTTTGTGGTGAGTACTATTCGCACCAAGGGCACCTGGGCTTTTGCACATGGCATGATCCAGCAACCAGGTGGAAAGCCTGTTGACCGCAAGAAATTTGTAGAAAAAAGTGCCATTCTCATGGCCAATGATGAGGTCTTTGACGACAATTTCCAGGCGGTGTTGCAGCTCAAGCAAGGCAAGTGGGTGATCACCAAGTACGCCTTGGGCTGCACCGACGTATGTTGGTTGGAATGGATCGAGTTGAAAGGGGTACCGAAAGAAATTTTTCCAAATTTTTAGTCCAGTACCTGATCTAAATCAAGGCGTATTTTTCCTGCTGCTGCTGCGCGAGTCGATTTCGAGCACTTTGCCTTGAGGAGTGAAAAAATAAGATATCCATCTTATTTTAGCTCAAATACTAAGGTATAATTTACCGTTTTTTTAACCAATGCTATCGTTTGTACCTTCTTTTACTGCTGCCGATAAAATATCCTATACTTCTGCTTCGCTTACACCAGCAAGTAAGGCAATTTGGACTGCATCCATTTTTGCACTATGATACAAATTGAGGATGAGTTGGTGCCTTTGTTGCTTTTCTTCTTCGGCTCGCAAACACTCTTCCTCGGCTCTTAGCCGCTCCTCTTCGGCCCTAGCATGCTCTATTTTAAGCTCGCGTTCCAGTGCTTGCGCTTTTTTCTTTTCGTCCAAAGGATTGTACCCATAGGCACGCTCATAGAAGCGGGTTAGCATTTCTTTGGTTCCTTCTGATACTGTCATTTTTTCTTCTGTTGAAAAGAATAAAGATTCCTGATACTTCAAAAAATCCAGCTCATAAGTCTTGGGTAAATTCACAAAATCCCTTACAAAGATAATGAGTTTCCAGAACTTGTCAACGTCGATCCCAGCTGCTTTGATCAAATCGGCTAGTTTGTTTTTGTACTGCAAACGAAGAGCTGGGTTTTCTTTGCTCTCATAAGCATACTTCGCAGCCAGTAGGGCCAGGGCAATCGCATCTTCCTTCATTCCGATCAGGGTAGCCTCATCCATTGTTGCTGCGACCAGGCTGGTGTAATGATACTTCAAGGTGGTGCCGAAGGTATCTTTTTCGTAATCCAATGTACTTTCATCCGGTGGGTCGCCCGTGAAAACAGCGTAGGCCGAGACATCATCATGTCCGTACTTCATTTGGATCAAATGGCGGTATTCCAGCATCCGTTGTTGGAAATTTTCCTCTGGCTTGTGTTGGATTTCGATGTGTACGAAGATGAAGAGTATGTCCCCAGATATGAGGTGAACTTTGACCAATTTATCGGTGAAACGGCGTTTGTTCTTTTGTCGGAACCTCCCCTTGAGGGAATTGATCAGTTCCTGCTCCAGGAACTCGTAGCTCCGCTCCCAGTAGATGGCCTCATGCAATTCAGGATTGGCCAATTTCACAAAATCGGGGAAGAAATGAGTGATGAGTTCCTTGAATAAGGCGTCGTAATCGATGACTTTCCGTCTAGGCATTGCGAAACAATTTTTTCGCAAGGTAGAAGGGAGTGAAAATCCAATCCAGGCAATTTTACAGCAAAATGGCCACTGCTGATTTTGGTAATTAGACGCTGCCCATAAACATCAACGCCATTTCCAGCGCTCTTCTACCCGGCGGCCGTCTTGTGCCCCAAAAAAGTCTTCAATCAGGTCAACGTGATCGAACATCGGCTTATCGGCCCAGCCGTGCCCACCCTCAAGGCCAGTGATGAGGTGATAAGAACAACCGAGTCGTTTGAGTTGGGCAGCTATACTTCCTGCACCATACAAAGGCAAATAACCTGGTTGGTCGGGTCGGCAGTAGTGATGAGATTGGCTGCCATAAGGTACTAGTGGATCATCTTCTCCATGGAACAAGAGGCTTGGAATGGCATTCTCGGGCTTGATCCAATCTAATTCTAAAATTGCTCCGGCCATTGAAAGCAAACCTGCATAGGCAAAATCAGGAGGCAAGTCTCGTTTTTCCAAGCCCATTTCACCTTCTGGCCAATAAACAGCATTGACTACAGCCTCTGCTCCTGCGCTGCTGCCCGCTAAGATAATGCTATAGGGTAGAATATTGAGCTCCTCCGCGTGCTTAATCAAGTAACTGGTAGCAGCCCAAACGTCCTCCGCTGCACTGCGGAAAGCGGCAATTTTGCGCGATTGCAACTGGTCGCAGCTCATGGATTTTCCTTTCATGCTCAGGTGATAAGAAGCTGCTACAGCTACGTAGCCCAAGCGGGCCAGTTTTTCCATGAACTGAACATACCTCGTTTCACTGCGAGAGCCTTCAGAAAAGCCACCGCCATGAAAGTACAAAAAAGTGGCCCAAGGAGCAGTTTCTTCAGCGGTGTCAATGCGGTAAACATCCAATTCCAGGTCTTGGCCAGCTTTTTGGGTATAAACATAAGTGTCTTTGCGCAAGGGAAGTGGCACAAGATGGTCTTCCGTTTTTCCTCCTACCAAGCCAACGATGCGTTTCCAAAATTTCCGTGTCCAGCTTTCGGATGCCACTTACTTCAATTTGAATACGTACAAAACAGAACTCCCTTTGCCACTGTTGGCCTGACTGGCTAAAAAAGAGCGCAAACCATGCCAAAATCCCAGCGGGTAGGCCATCAATTTTTTGCCTTTGAACTGTTCACTCAACAAGGATTCGTAAAAAGAATCAAGCGGCAATGGCGTCTGAAAATGCATTTGGAAACCCGCTTCATCCAGCAAATTAGTGATGGTACGGGGAGAAAAATGCCACAAATGCCTTGGCGTCTCATATGGTGCCCAGTGCTGTTGATAATACTGAGCATCGGTGCTGGTAAAATTCGGCACCGCGATGAGCAAAAAACCGTCTTTTTCCAGTAATTCAGTATAGCGCTGCAAGTACAGTTTTGGGTTGTACAAGTGCTCCAGCACATGCCACATGGTGATGATCCCAAATTTACCTGGAACCTGCCCTGCTTCCAAGGCCTGGGGTTCGCGAACATCCAACTTGAACTGCTGGATGGAGTATGCGCGGGTGTCGTCGTCCACCTCAATCCCCATCACCTCGTAACCCTGGCTGCGCATGTGGTTGAGGAAGTAACCCGTACCGCTGCCCACGTCCAACAAACGCCGATGAGGACTGAGTTTTTCAATGATGCTTTGCTTGCGTTTGAGCATGAAACGCCGGGCCAAATGATAAGCCCGATTCACCAAACCCTTGCGGGTATCGCTGTGTGAGATGTAATTGGCGCTTTTATAGTAGCGCCCAATCTCAGCAGGAATGGGCACATCCTGGGTAAAACGCAGGCCACAGTCTTGGCAATCGTACAAATCAAAAGCCTCTTGGGTAATCACAAAGTCTTTTGTTGATAAGGCTTTCTGGATGCGGCCACTTTGGCAAAGTGGACATTGTGTATAGTGGATTGTTTTCATGGAAAGCAGGCTGAACAGCTTGTTTCTTGCGAGTAATTTTGCGTCAAACAAAAAAGACATCAGCACGAAACGTAACTGATGCCTGCAAGCTTAAGATCACAACAAAAAGAAGTATTTATTCAATACTACCGCAAAGATACAAGGAACTTTGAAATAGCAATCACTTGATAGGGGTAAAAATGTGATTTGACCTTGAAAGCAAGATGAATCAAGCAAAAAACCGTGCTCTTCTTCCCTCTTTTAATGCAAAAAACAGGATGTAGGCATAGCAAGGCAGCAAGGTGAGCATGAATGCCAATCGGAATCCGATGTTTTCATCATCGGAAAGACTACCATAAATCAGTGGAATGATCGCCCCGCCTGCAATACCCATGATCAACATGGCTGAACCTATTTTAGTAAAACGCCCCAATCCACGGATGCCCAAAGGAAAAATAGCGGGCCACATTGGGGCATTCGCCAAACCCAAAAGGGCAATACAAGTTACTGCGGCACGTCCATTCAGGAAATAGGCCCCAGCAACCAGCACGATTCCTAAAATTGCACCATACTTTAAACTGGTTTCCTGAGAAATGTATTTGGGAATGGTCACAATGCCGATGACATAGCCCAAAAGCATGGCCAGCAGGGTAAAAGTGGTAAAATACTTGGCGGTATCAAGCGAAAAACCCAGGTTTTGACCATATATGCTGATCACGTCGCCTGCCATCACCTCGGCACCTACAAAACAGAAGATGCCTAAAACCCCCATCAGCAGGTTGGGAAACTGAAAAACGCTGGTTCTGCTGGCAGACAATGCGGTATCAGCACTATTGCCTTCGTTTTCATCCAGGTTGATTTCCGGCAAAGATGAGCGTTGAATCATCAGTGCCAAAAGGGCCAGAATGACTGCCATCACCGTGTAAGGCGTAATCACGCGGGCGGCCAGGTTGTCTAGCAATTCGGCCTTTTGCATGGCACTTTGGGCATTGGCCACTTGGGCGGTGATTTCATTGGCCCCTTTGAGTACAATGGCACCCAGGATAATGGGGCTCAAGGCTCCCGCTATTTTATTGCAGATCCCCATGATGCTGATGCGCTGGGCTGCACTCTCAATCGGGCCAATCACACTGATGTAAGGATTGGAAGCGGTTTGGAGCAAGGACAAACCCGCTCCTTGCACAAACAAACCCGTCAGAAACAAAGCAAAACTACGGCTCTGCGCGGCGGGAATAAAAATCACCGAGCCCAAAGCCATGACCAAAAGCCCCAGGGCCATGCCGTTTTTGAAGCCCGTTTTTTCCAAAATAATGGAAGATGGCAAGGCCAGAAAAAAATAAGCCATGTAAAAAGCAAAGGTCACCAAAAAGGCCTGTGTATCGGTTTTGAGGTCACAAGCCAGTTTTAGAAAAGGAATCAAAGCCCCGTTGAGCCAAGTGACAAAGCCAAAAATGAAAAACAACATGCCAATGATCAAGATCGAGGTAGTGTAACTGCCTTTGTTGGCCGCAGTACTAGTGGTGGACATACAATGGAAGGGTTTCGAGCAAGTCTGTTCTTTTTTTGCAAACCTACTCCTTGGTGAATGACTTGCGAAAAGGTAAAAAGAAATTTGAGAGTTTTACCAAAAAAGCAGCAATTCCATGCTTTGATACGCTGCTTGTGCGAAGTTCAATCTTTTTATGATCAAATTTATCAACAAAAACGTTACTTTAACATCGCCCAAAAAACTTGTCATCACATGACCACTGTCACCGAACATCAACTCTCGCCACAAGCCCTTTCGCTCATTCCTTTGTTTTACATCGGTTGGAGCGACAGCGTACTCAGCCCCAGCGAAATGAAACTCATCCACCGGAAAATTGAAAGCATGTCTTTTTTGAATCCGGAGGAAAAAGCCTACCTGATTCGCTACACCAATCCTCAAAATCCGCCCAGCCCAGAGGTGTTCAGGTTTTGGTTGGATAGCTTGCGTACAGCGGCCATGAACATGCCTACCGACCAAAAGCAAAGCCTTGCTCAACTAGCGTTGGATATTGCCCGAGCCAGTCAAAGCGGCCAACTAAACCCAGCTGATGAACCAGCCTTGGGTAAAGCACTCACAGAACTGGAACAGGAATTGGGCATCGATACCGAAGAAGACTTATTGGCCATGCTCAAACAATTGGATGCTCCACACCTGAGCAGTCAACCCAAATTGGCAAGTTTTGAAGCCAAAGCCATGCAAGCCATTTTGGACGGACCTCGTGCAGCAACAGTCAATGCTGTACGTCAATTGCTCAAAGATCCATTTTTCCAAGCTGGTATCTTGCGTGACAAGGAGGAACACCGCTCACGGATCCTTGAAATGACCACAGAGTTAGCCAAGCAAGGCTATGGTTCCTTGGCTTATCCAAATGAATATGGTGGCAAAGGCGACATGGGCGAATACATTGCCATTTTTCAAACCCTGGCCACCCATAACCTCAGCCTTACGGTTAAGTTTGGGGTGCAATTTGGCTTATTCGGCGGTGCAGTTTACCACTTAGGTACCGAAAAACACCATCGAAAGTACTTGGAACCCACCGGGACTACGGACTTGTTGGGCTGTTTTGCCATGACCGAAACGGGACACGGCTCGAATGTCAAAGACCTAGAAACCACCGCTACTTATGACCACGCTACCCGCAGCATTGTGGTCAATTCGCCCCATTTTGGTGCGGGCAAAGAATACATTGGCAATGCCCTACATGGCTCAATGGCTGCCGTTTTTGCCCAATTGATCGTGGATGGGGTGAGTCATGGCATTCACTGTGTGCTGGTGCCTTACCGCGATTCGACTGGCGATTTGCTCCCTGGTATTGAAGTCAAAGATTGTGGGTACAAACTGGGCCTCAATGGCGTGGACAATGGCCGCTTGTGGTTCAACCAGGTGCGGGTGCCCGTTGACAATTTGCTTAATCGTTATGGTGACATTGATGTACAAGGAAAGTACATCAGCCCAATCGAAAATCCCAACAAGCGCTTTTTCACCATGTTGGGTGCGCTAGTGGGCGGGCGGATATGTGTGGGACTGGGCGGATTGGGCGCTACTAAAACTGCACTGACCATTGCAATTCGCTATGCACTCAAGCGGCGACAGTTTGCGCCTAAAGATGGTGAAATGGAGACCTTGTTGATGGATTACCCTACTCACCAGCAACGCTTGATCCCATTACTGGTCAAAACCTACGTTTACCATTTTGCCCTGAATCGCTTGGGCGAAACCTATGCCAAGGCCAAGGCCGACGACATGCGGGAGATCGAAACCCAAGCGGCAGGCCTCAAAGCAATGGCGACCTGGCATACCACCCATGCAATTCAGGAATGCCGCGAAGCCTGTGGCGGCAAAGGGTATTTGGCTGAGAATAATTTTGCTGACCTCAAAGCTGATTCCGATATCTTTACCACTTTTGAAGGCGACAATACCGTTTTGTTGCAATTGGTCGCTAAGGGGCTGCTCACCGAATTCAAGCAATCTTTCCACGACGATGGCTTTCTGGCGGTAATGCGCTACTTGGGTGGCCGAATCGGACAAACCCTGACTACTTACAACTCCTATTTTACGGGAAATACCGATATGGAACACCTGATGAGTGCCGAATTCCATGCCGATGCTTTGCGTTATCGCCAAGAAAGGACGCTGATTGCACTTTCAGATCGCATGCGCAAGTACCTGGGCAAGCGCCTGGGGCCATATGAAGCATTCCTGAAATGCCAGGTACACATGGTCAACCTGGCCAAAGCTTATGTAGAAAACCTGGCCTATACCGAGATGACCACAGCCATCAAATCGCTACCGGCCAGCCAGGAAAGAGCCATGCTGGAAAAAATGGCTGCTTATTATGCCCTCAACACGATCAGCGATGACAAAGGTTGGTACCTGGAAAGTGGCTACATGAGTGGCGACAAAAGCAAAGCCATCCGCAGGGCACAAGGGAAAATGACCCAGGAACTGCGGCCAGAAGTGGAAGAATTGGTCGCTGCTTTTGGAATTTCGGATGCTAGTTTGGATGCGGAGATTTTAAATTGGGCCAGACCTTGATTGATTGAACATGCTAAGAAACCACTCAGGTTCACCGTAATCCTGCATCCAATCTAATCAATCCTAATCAGCCTTGGTTACATTCTGCCCTGCACGAGCCAGCCTTCAGCCCCCATATCCTTCCTGCCCATAATAGGCTCCGGTCCCGTGTTTGCGTAAAAAATGTTTGTCTTTGAGGGATTGCTTGATCTCGCCGATGCTGGGGTTCAATTGTCTGGTCAAATAGGCCATTTTGGCCAATTCTTCCAAGACTCCGGCATTGTACACCGCCTTGGCGGCGTCCTTTCCCCAGGTGAAAGGGCCATGACAGGCCACCAGCACCATTTCCACTTCTTGGGGAGATAGGTTTTGTTTTTCAAAAGCTTGCAAAATCTGCAACCCCGTCTCGTGCTCATAATCACCTTGGATCATTTCGTCGCTCATGACTTCGGTGATGGGTACGGCAGGAATTAGGTGATCGGCATGGGTAGTTCCCAGGTTGGGGATGGGCAAGAGGGCTTGTGCCCAGGCCACTGCATAGGTAGAATGCGTATGGCAAATGCCTCCAATGCTAGCAAAATGGCGGTACAACAAGGTATGGGTTTTAGTATCGGACGAGGGCCTGAAGCGTCCTTCGACCACCTCGTTATCTAGGTCCACCAGTACCATGTCTTCCACTTTGAGCTGGGCATAAGGCACGCCACTGGGCTTGATGGCCATGACCCCCGCTTGGCGGTCAATGGCAGAAACGTTGCCAAAGGTGTAAATGGCCAAATGCTGCGTAGGAATCTCCATATTGGCCTCGTAAGCCTGTTCTTTCAAGGTCTTGAAATTCATCTCATCAGGCGTTTTGGTCCATGAATTGGCCTAGGCTTAAGTATTTTTGGTACAACACCTGGTAAATGGCTGCTTTGTCGGAATTGGGTTGGTATTCTTCTTCAAAACCCGAAGACATGGCCATTTGTGCGGCCTCCAGGCTGGGGTGAACACCTGCGGCTGTAGCCGCACACATGGCGGCACCTAAGGCACAAGCCTGCTCGGACCGCACTACTTTGATGGGCAATTGCAACACATCGGCCAGGGTTTGCACCACAAAAGCCGATTTCTTGGCTACTCCACCGATGGCGACCACCTTTTTGATCGGTACACCTTCGGCCAGGAAGCGCTCGACGATGGCTTTGGAGCCAAAAGCAGTAGCCTCCACCAGGGCTTTGAACACCTGTGGTGCATCGCTGCCGAGGTTAAGCCCCGCGATCAAACCTTTTAGGGTATGGTTGGCATCGGGGGTCCGGCGGCCATTGAACCAGTCGAGTGCGATTGGGTCATCGGCGCTCAAGGGCAAAGCAGCGGCTTGCTCCGACAAAGCCGGGATGATCTTCACCACCAAGGCTTCGGCTTCATTTTCGGGTAAAAACTGCTTCAAGGGATAGGAAAGCAGGTTTTGAAACCAGGCATACACATCGCCATAAGCCGATTGCCCGGCCTCCATGCCCAGCATGCCCGGTAAAATCGATCCATCCACCTGGCCACAAATTCCTTTGATCAACAAATGGCCTACTTCCTCATTGGGGGCGACCAGCATGTCGCAAGTGGAGGTGCCCATCACCCGCACAAAGGTGTAGGGCTCGATATGGGCCCCTACCGCCCCCATGTGGGCGTCAAAAGCCCCTACACCAATGACTACATTCTCGCTCAGGCCCAGTTTTTTGGCCCAAACCGGGCTGATTTTGCCCATCGCCTGGTCAGCGGTGAAGGTATGGCGAAACAAGCGCTCGCGCAAACCAGTGAGCAAGGGGTCAAGGGCCACAAGAAAATCTTCCCCAGGCAAACCCTCGTAGGCTTCGTGCCACATGGCCTTATGGCCAGCAGCACAACGCGAGCGGCGCAGGGTTAAAGGATCGGTTTGGCCGCACAATTCCGCAGAAAGCCAATCGCAATGTTCGACCCAGGAAAAAGCCGCCGCCCTTACTTTTTCGTCCACCCGCAAGGTGTGCAGGATTTTTGCCCAAAACCACTCCGACGAATAGATGCCCCCTACATATTGGGTGTAATCAATGGCCCAACGGCGGGCCAATTGGTTGATCTCCTCTGCTTCAGCGTTGGCGGTATGGTCTTTCCAAAGGATGAACATGCCGTGTGGATTCTCCGCAAATTCAGGCGTAAGGCTCAAAGGAGTACCTTGCGCGTTGACCGCAACGGGGGTAGAGCCAGTAGTATCCACGGAAATACCCACTACCCTGGCCGCAATTGCTGAGCCAACTTGCGCCAAGGCACCCAGAATGGATTGTTCCAAGCCCTCCAGGTAATCCAGTGGGTGCTGGCGGTATTGTGATTGGGAAGGGTCGCAATAAAGGCCCTTTTTCCAACGTGGGTAGTAAAAAACCTGGCTGGCCACTTCATCCCCATTTTGGGCATTGACCACCAGCGCCCTTACCGAATCCGTACCATAATCTAATCCGATGACGTATTGCATGGCAATGGTTAGTTGTTAATGGTTCAGTTGCGGTAGTACATTTCGTTCCAGCGTAGCTCGTTTTTCAAGCTTCTGATGTCGGTTTTTGCGTCAATCACCACCAATTCGATGCCAAACATGGCCGCAAAGGCTTCCCAATGCTCAGTTTGCAGGTTTTGGCTGTACACCGTGTGGTGTGCGCCTCCGGCGTAAAGCCAGGCCGCGCAACCCTGGGCCATATCGGGCAGGGGCCTCCAAAAAGCACGGGCTACGGGCAATTTGGGCAAATCGGCGGGAGGATCAAAAGCTTCGACTTCGTTGACGATCAAACGAAAACGGTTGCCCAGGTCAATCATGGATACGTTGAGGGCCTTACCTCCAGCCGAATCGAACACCAGGCGTACCGGATCGGCTTTTCCACCAATGCCTAGGGGGTGAATTTCGCAACGGGGTTTGCTGCGGGCAATGGAGGGGCAGATTTCGAGCATGTGTGCCCCTAAAACCATTGCATTGTCAGGCTCAAAATGGTATGTGTAGTCCTCCATGAAAGAGTTGCCACCGGACAGGCCAGCCCCCATCACCTTGGCTGCGCGCACCAGGGCAGCGGTTTTCCAATCGCCTTCGGCCCCAAAACCAAAACCTTCGGCCATCAAGCGTTGGGAAGCAATGCCAGGCAGTTGGACCATGCCATGCAGGTCCTCGAAGGTGTTGGTATAGCCTTTGAAGTCACCTTCTTCCAGGAAGGCTTTGAGCCCCAATTCAATTTTAGCTGCCTCACGCAAGGCATTATGATGTTGCCCTCCTTTTTGCAAAGTCGCTTGGACATCGTAAGCCTCATGGTATTCATCTACCAAAGCATCTACTTGAGCAGGGCTTACTGCATTGATGCGGGCCACCAGGTCACCCACCCCAAAGCCGTTGACAGCGTATCCAAATTTGGCTTCGGCCTCTACTTTGTCGCCCTCGGTCACGGCTACTTGGCGCATGTTGTCACCAAAACGGGCAAAACGGGCTCCCTGCCAGTCGTAACGGGCTGCTGCAACCCTGGTCCAAGCATTCAAAGCGGCTTGTACACTGGAGTCTTGCCAATGCCCTACAATCACTTTGCGCTCCAAACGCAGGCGAGACAAGATGAACCCAAACTCCCGGTCGCCATGCGCCGATTGGTTGAGGTTCATGAAATCCATGTCGATTTCGGAGAAAGGAATGTCTCGATTGAATTGGGTGTGGAAATGGCAGAGGGGTTTTTGCAAAATTTGCAAGCCCCGGATCCACATTTTTGCGGGTGAAAAAGTGTGCATCCAGGCGATGATGCCGATGCATTGTGGGTGTTGATTGGCTTCCTGCACAAGCCGATAAATCTCGTCGGGTGTGGTGACAATTGGCTTGAAAACGACCTTGCAAGGCATTTCAGGCGAGTCGGACAGGTTTTTGGCGATGGTACTAGCGTGTTCGGCTACAGTTTTGAGGGTAGCTTCCCCGTACAAGTGTTGGCTGCCAGTGACGAACCACACTTCTAAATTGGCTAAGTTGATCACGGTGGGTAGGTATTTTTGTTTGGGTAAATGTACGAAAAGGCAGCTTCTCTTCAACCTTTCCACCCTTCAACCTTTCATCTAAAGTAGGCCTGGATGAAACCTAGAGCAAGCACTTTTGGGGCATGGCTATCGGAAAGCTCACTAAAACGAAGGGGTCGGCATGGTGCTGATCCCTTCGTTTTTAACTTAGAAATTGAGATTTGTTGACAAATCGTGTGGATCAAGAGGATTAGACGAGTATTCTTAAGCTAAGTAACGGGTCAAAAATAAACCTTTCCAGTTTTTAAGAGAGACGCGTGTAAACGTAACGGTCAACGTCATGCTGGAAATCCGCGAAAATCCGCGAAAATCCGCGAAAATCCGCGTCATCCGCGTCATCCGCGTCATCCGCGTACTAAAAACAGCCTCGCGCAGCGAGGCAACGCAATTGCGATTTGGTAAGGTTTATTCGTGGCTTGTCACTAAGGTGTTCTTAGAATTCGTGCTCGCTCATTACACAAATTCAGTAATTCCACCCTTTTGTCAAGACCCTTGTTTTTTCTGTGGCCCTTAGTAGTTTGTTTTTTAAATTCGCTAAACCATCGTAAATAAATTTTTGCAATAAGAGGTAAGCACGTCGACCCTTTTGCTGATTCACCTTCGCCGATCACTAGGGGAGATAATCACGAGAACTTAAAAAACAAACTACTTAGCCCAAAAACCTCAACCCAAAATCGCCTTCGCATAATTATCCCAACTCATTTCACTGGTTTTACTGCGAATATTGTCCCTAGGAATCGGCTGATCCACGAACTTCAGCATCTGCTCGGCCATGGAGTCGATGTTTTCGGCCTCGGCCAGGTAGCCGCTGTAACCGTCGTCGATGGTTTCTGGGAAGTGGCCGACCTTGGTGGCCAGTAAGGGCAAGGCAAAATTGTAACTCAAAGACTCGATGCCCGAAGGCGTGGCATACTCATAAAACAAAACCACACAATCGGCCACCTGAAAATACTTGTGTACGTCCTCGTTGGGGATGAAAGTATTGAACACCGCCACCCGGTCTTGCAGGCCCATTTGCTCAATCAAAGCGAGGGGATTGTAATCGCGCTCGTCGTCTTTTTGGCGCAAAACCAGTTTTTTGGCCAGGCCAAAAAGGGTGTTTTTCAATTTGGTCGACCACTTGCTTTGGTCCAAGGTTTGCCAAAAAGATTCGCCACAAACCAACAGTGAGACATCGTCCCGCTGCGCCGCTACTTTTTGAAAAGCCGGAATGACGTAGTGCAAACCCTTGTACTTGCGGATGAAACCGAAGAAAAGAAACACCTTGTCGCGCAGCCCATGTTCTTTTTTGAAGGCAGCGAGGTCAAAATCGGCCTTGGGTTGGAACAAGTCGTAGATCGGGTGGTAGAGTTTCAGGACCGTTTGCACCTTCGGGTCTTGGCTGCGCTGGCCGTGGTCGCTCAGTTCAAAGCCTTTGTTGGGGTACAGGGTTTGCAGCTCGCGGTAGGTTTTCAGGGCGTGTACCACGTAGGTATTGGCCTCGCCAATGCCAAATTTGGTGAAAAATTGGTCGATTGAACTGTTTTCTTTTTGGATCACAAAGTGCAAATCCACTACCACTTCGATCCCCGGGTGCTTGCGCAGCCAGTGGATGATGCGGCCCATAGGCAAACCCTGGATGGCAATGGCCCATTGGAAGATCACCTTGTCGGGCTTCAGATCACGGATGTAGCGGTAGGTGTCGTACCAACTTTTGGGATTGTTGTAGTTGGTGAGGTACTTGACCTGGATCTTGGTGCCCTCCAGCAAGTCCATTTTGCTCGACTTGTCCACAAACTCCCGTGGGATGATCGCCGGGTACTGCTGGGTCCAGGACACGATGTGTACCTCCGTGCCGGGAATAGCATCCAGGGCCTTGGCCAGGGAGGTATTGTAGTTGGATATGCCCCCTTTGAACTTGGGGCCAGGACCAAAGCAGACGACTTTTGACACTGCTGATAATTTGGTGGTTGAATTTAAATCAGGGACTTATTGACATACGATATACAATAGATGATATACGACATATGATTTGGGGGCTCGCTGGGGTGATGGCTGTACACCTTGGCATTTCGATTCACGAATTTGTATGCTCATTTTTTAATTTGAAAATACAAAAATCGTCAAGATCGCGTGGTCAACGTCATGTGAGCCAAATCATCTATCGTCTATCTTACGTCATCTATCATATGTAACATCAAATTTCCCGTGAAAGCGCCTTCTCATACACCCGACGCAGCCCCTCCCTCAACGAAATCTTCGCTTCCCAGCCCAGGGTCTCTTTTACAAAATCCATGTTGCAGTAGCGGGAGTGTACGCCCACGGGCTTATCGAGCAGGGGCTTGATGGTGGGTTGGTAGCCTGCAAACTCGCAGAAAATCTCGATGATTTCGCGGAAAGAGCTGAGGCGACCCATGCCGATGTTGATCGCCGAGCCGTCGTGGATTTTGTTCATGGCCACTTCCACGCAGTCGAGTACGTCGTCAATGTGGACGAAGTCACGGCCTTGGTTGCCAGAGCCCCACACCTCGAAGGGGTCTTCACGGCGGGCAGCACGGGCGGCGATGGCGGGAATTGGGTAACTCAAGTCCTGGTCTTCACCATAGCCGGAGAAGGGGCGGATGCAAGTTACCTTCACGCCATAATATTTGGCAGCAATGTAGGCCAAGTACTCCCCGGTCAGTTTGCTCCAGCCGTAGGTCATGTCGGGTTTGCCCATCTGGTCGAAATTGATGTCCGATTCGCTTAGGGCGATGGCATCGCTTTCGGTTTGCAAGTCCACCGGGTAGGCCGCGCTGGAGCTGGGATAAAGCACCCGCTCCGGCTGGTGCCGGGTGATCCAGTAAAAAAACTCAGCGTCAATCGAAAGGTCCAGGGCCACCATCATGGGGTCGCCGTCAATTTTGGCGCGGCCACCCACGATCGCGGCAAAGTGAAACACATCGCCCAGTCGCTCGGCCTGCCAGCCATAGGGCTTTAAAAAAGCAGCAAAATCATGCAATTCGCGCAGGGTATTGCGAAAATCGTCTTGGATAAACAGCAGGCGTTGGTCGGCACCAAAGAAAGTACCCTTGCCTATACTGGCCCCTTGTGGTGCATCCAACCAAGTGCTGGGGTGCGTGCCCACCGAGAGGTCGTCGATGAAAATGATGCGGTCATTGGTTTTGGTAAAAAGCCTTTTGACCATGTTGCGTCCCACAAATCCGCAGCCGCCGCTGACTAAGTGTATTTTTTGCATGGCGTATTTGGCTAGTTGAAAGGTTGAAGTGTTGAAAAGTTGAATAGAGGGTTTCTGGGAGTGAAAGCTCACTTTAACTCAGCTAATCAAGCACTCATTTGATTGTATCTTTTAACTAGCGTTGCATTGTTTTGTAAATACAGGATTGAGTCATCGCAACAAACGATGCTTTAACCAGGCCGCAAAGTTCAGAACTTTTCGCGGTTTGTCCAACTTGGATTTTGTGCTTTGTTTCTCAAGAATTTCTAAACGAACAGCGCTTAATTTCCTTCCTCAAATTCCCCCAACCACTCCTGCACCACATAATGGTTGCGGTGGGGGGCATTGCGGCTGATCAACTCGGCGATGAAACCCGCCAAAAACAACTGCGAGCCGATGATCATGCAGGTGAGTGCGCCATAAAACCAAGGATTATCGGCAATCAGCGGCACTTTGGTGCCTACGGCGAGGTGGTAAATTTTGCTGATGGAAATGAAAAGGGCAAACAAAAAGCCCAAAAGGAAAACGATTACCCCCCAAACGCCAAAAAACTGCATGGGTTTTTTGCCGTAGCGGCCCACAAAAACCACTGAAAGCAGGTCTAAAAAGCCAGTCAACAAGCGGCTCCAACCAAATTTGGAATAGCCATACTTGCGGGCGCGGTGCTCCACCACTTTCTCGCCGATTTTTTTAAACCCTGACCATTTGGCCAGCAGCGGAATGTAGCGGTGCATATCGCCATACACTTCTACGCTTTTGACCACCTCGTTGCGGTATGATTTGAGGCCGCAGTTGAAGTCGTGCAAGTTGATCTTGCTGACCCTGGCTACCACAAAATTGTAAAACTTGGAAGGAATGGTCTTGGAAAGGGGGTCGTGGCGTTTCTTTTTCCAGCCTGAAACGAGGTCCAGGCCATCTTCCACGATCATGCGATGCAGTTCGGGAATTTCGTCGGGGCTGTCTTGTAAGTCGGCGTCCATCGTGATCACCACTTGCCCTTTCGCCGCTTGGAAGCCGGAGTGTAAGGCTGCGGATTTGCCGTAATTGCGTCGAAATTTGATGGCGCGGATATTGGGGTTCTTGGCCCTGAGTTGGCCAATCACTTGCCAAGACTTGTCGGTGCTGCCGTCGTCGATGAAAATGATTTCGTAACTGAGTTTGTTTTCAGCCATGACCCTTTGGATCCAGGCATCCAGTTCGGGCAGGGATTCTTCTTCGTCGAGTACGGGGATGATCAGGGATACGTTCATGGATGGCAATTGGGTGCTGGTCAAATAACAATCTTCGAGGTACTTTTTTGAAGTACGACTTATGAGTGACGACTTACGACTTACGAAGTGGCCAACATGATGTTGACCTTTTTGAGTCAAGGGTTAGCGGAAAAATAAGTTAGTATTATTGGAATAGTACTTTTGAATGAAGTGAGGTCAACGTCATGTTGGAAATCCGCGAAAATCCGTTTCATCCGTTGAATCCGTGTTCCCAAACTCGCCACGCGCACCGTGTCACGCTCTGCGTGAGCGGGGCAAAATCGTTGTATTTGAGCTAAAATAAGTTGGACATATTTGCTTTTAAGGTTTAGCAAAAAAAGAACACAACTTCCTTTCATCCAGTTGTTTTTCTTTTTTCACCAAACCCAAATCCGTCCACCTTATTTTTTTACGCTCCCTTTACCAATTCATTCAAGCTTATTTTTCTCAGTGGCTCCAAGCTCACTTTCCCCGCATGACGTAAGCAATAAACAAGCAAAGCGGAAAACCAAAAAGCAAACTCCGCACCCAGGCAAACAAAGAACTGCTGATGCTGGGCATGAAGTTTTCTTTGCGCAGGCTATCGCGTAGTTGGCTGGTATTGGCGCTGCCAAACCAATCTTGGTATTGTTCCAAGCTTTGCAGGGCCGCTTCGCGCTGCAAAGCTACAATTCCCGGATCGAAATAATTGTAAAAGAGGTAGATAAAAACGTAGTAGCAAGCCGAAACGAGTAGGTAAGTACCAAAACTGGTACGCAAAGCTGCCTGCCAAGGGTAGGGTGGGGGCAGCGTTTTGGCCTCAGCCCGGCAAGCGAGGACCATCGCAATGATGTAGAAAATCAAGCCTGACCAAACTACGCCGAGGTTAAACAGGAAATTTTTATCGATAAAATAGAACAGCAAGAGCCATCCGAGGTGGATGGCTCCTGCCGCCAGGCCGAAAAAAAGAATCGGTGATTTATTCCATTTTTGTTCCATATGGAGCTTCTTTCTTCATGACAGCGGCTACGATCAGCGCAATGATCACTCCGATAAACAAAAGTGAACCAATGGCGATTAGAGAGAACATGACAGGATCTTGCATCCAGGTCATCATTTGCATGGTTTGGTCAATGGCTTCGGGAGCTAGCCCTTGCTCTTCCATTTTTCCACGTTGCATCTCCATGATCTGGTCCATCATATCAGGTGCAATGAATTTCATGAATAAAATCGACCAGATCGTTTGAATGACACTGGTGATCGCCAAAGTTTTGAAACCCGTTCCAAATGCCTTACCGAAAGTAATGAAGCCACCTTGTAAGGTACGAACTTGTCGGACGGCCAAAACGATGCCTACAATCAGCATTCCAAAAGAGATGATGCTGTTGAGATAGCCAACTGCTTCATTGCCACTGACAGAAAGACCAGTTACATACATGATCAGGCCATACACGATAGCAACTCCTGCGATGATTAGGCCATAGCGCAAAGCAATTGGGGTGTTGGGAACATTGCTGTTGTTGTTGTACATTGGGTTGTCTAAGGTACTCATACTCGTTATTTTTGGTGATTGAAGTGTGCGGTTTTAGGCAGTCGGGGGAGAAAGTGCAGCACCTCTAATCCTCCCGAATGTACCTTTGGTTGTTGTTGATCACCCCTTTCACCCTACCTTTCAACGCCATGCCCAGCAGAGGTGTGTTCAGTGATTTGGAGAAAATATGGCTTTGGGTAAAAGTCCATCTTTCATCGGGTTGGAAAAGCGTCAAATTGGCTTTGCTGCCCTCCCGCACCGAAATCACAGGTAAATTGAACAGTTTTCGTGGATTTAGCGCAAATTTTTCGACCAACTCCACTGTGGACAAGATTCCCTCTAGCTTTGTATTGACCAAGGCATAAGCCGTTTCCAGTCCAATGACCCCAAAATCGGCGTAAGGGAACTCCAATTTTTTGGCTTCTTCCTCCAGCGGTACGTGGTTGGAGCAAAACAAGTCGATGCTGCCGTCTTTGAGGCCCTGGATCAGGGCTTCGCGGTCTTCGTTGCTGCGCAAAGGGGGCAGTACTTTAAAATTGCTGTCGAATTCTACCAAAGCACGGTCGTCGAAAGCCAGGTTGAGCACCGCTACCGATGCACTTACTTTCAAGCCTTTGGTTTTGGCCTGCCTCACCAAATCGACCGAGCGCTTGGTGGACAAAGTAGCCAAGTGCAAACGCGAATCAGCATATTCAACCAGGTAAATGTCGCGCAGGGTCATGATGTCTTCGGCCAGGTTGGGAATGCCCTTCATGCCGAGCGAGGTGCTCACCACGCCTTCGTGCAACTGGCCCTCAGGCGAGAGGCTGTGGTCGTGGGGCTGGTTGATGACGATGCCGCCAAAAGCTTTGACGTATTCCAGTGCTCGCAGCATCATGCCATTGTCGGCAATGGGTTTGGCCCCATCCGAAAAAGCGATGGCCCCGGCCTGGTGCATGTCGATCATTTCGGTGATGTCCTTGCCCAGGCATTTGCTGGTCGCAGCACCGATGGGCAAAATGTCCACCAATTTGCCTTTGCCGTATTGGCGCAGGTAGCTCACTTCGGTTTTGCCGTCCACCGCCGGACTGGTATTGGGATAAACGCCGATGGCCGTGAAACCTCCTGCCGCCGCCGCCGCTGAAGCCGAACGCAAATCTTCCCGGTGCTCGAAGCCCGGATCGCAAACTTGTACGCCCAAGTCAATCCAGCCCGGCGAAACGTGCAGCCCAGAGGCCTCAATTACCTCCTCGGCCTTTAGTCTCAACTCGCTGGCTATTGAGGTGATTTTGTCGCCCTCAATAAACAGGTCTACAACCTTGCCGTGATAAGGCGAGTTGGGGTCGACAACCGTAGCTTTTTTGATGAGTAACTTCATATCTTTTCAACCCTTCAACATTTCAACTAAACTACACGCCGCTCGTACAAGTCTCCAGACTTGTACGGCTATGTCTGCGTCTCTGACGCATGAAGGAGACTTGGCGACTTCTTTGCAATGCATTGATAATCAATTTTTAATAAAAAATGATTGACGTCAGAGACGTGTGAATAATGGTACAAGTCTGGAGACTTGTACCAGCGCACCTCTTCCTTTTGTGCAGATGAAGCCGATCATAACCGCATATTTTGGTCAAGAATCGGCATTTTCACCACTCAATCATACCGCTTTGTCAAAGTGTAGATTTTGCCACATTCGCATAATCTGCTCTTTTTTCTTGCACTTAATGGATAAGCGTGAATTGCTGCAACTCTTCAGCCTCTCAACCTCTCAACTAAACTACACTTTCCAAAACCTCAACAACAACACTTCAGCCAGCAAAAATAGCAAAGCCAAAAGGATGCACCAACGCCAAAGTGAAACGCCCTTGTTGTTTTCCTCAATACTGGCCGTCAAAACCGCTGAATCGAGGGCTTCGATCACGTTGACTTTTTCGCCGAGGGTACTTTTCAGCTCTTCGGGGCGGAAATATTGGAGTTCGGATTCTTTGCGGTTGTAGTTGAAGGCATATTCGTGGGTGATTTTATCTTCTTGGAGGAACAAGTCGTACCAACCAGCCTCTTTCACCTGGTCGTTTACGCCCAAAAAGACCTTGGAGCCCACGGTACGCTGTTCGGGGATGAATTCACCCGTGCTGCCTTTCATTTTATAGGCTACTTCAGCCCCACTGCTTTGGTGCTGGGCTTCCAGTAAATCATCACGTCCGATGGTGTAGGCAATGCGCGAATCGGTACCCGCCGAAATGGCCATTTTGAACAACATCGGCACAAAAACTTCCCCACTGTTGACCAAATTATTGAATTGTTGGTCCAGGGGTGCAGCACAAACGTAGAGGTTGCCTTTTTCCAATTGGTATTTTGACAAAAACGGCGTGCCATCGCGGTAAGTCAGTAGGCGCTCTTCGGCGCGGGAGCTGAATTTGCCAAAGTTGAAATTGCCCTGGGTGGAGGGCAGGCGCAAGTTGGCGCTGCGGTTCAAAAACACATCGCGGAACACAAATTCCGAGGTATTGACCTCGCCCACTACGCGGCTAGTTTGTTCAAAACTCTGGGGTGCGTTGGCTGCAAAACCCAGTAGAAAGTCTTTGTAAGCGCCCAAAGTGGCGTTGCGCCCTGGGAAAACCAGCAAATTGCCGCCATTGCGCACGTATTCCTGCAACTCGGCCCCCATGCCCGATGAAGGGCTGGTGAGGTCGTTGAGGATGATCAATTGGTACTGGCCAAACTGCGAATAATCGAGGTTTTGGCTGCCCGAATCGCTCAATTTGAAATAAGGAATGCCATCCACTGCGGCTTGCAGGTAGCGATTGGGCGTGGCATCGTTGATGGACAAGACCTTGATTTCTTCGGCCACATAAAAGGAAATGAAATACTGGTCGTCGAACTGGATCGGGTAATCCGTGATACTCAACTCTGCGCGTTGCCAACCCGTGCCAGTGATGGTCACGTTCACGGTATCCACACGGCTGGCACCCGGGCCGATGCTGAAGGTGCCCAGGGGTTTGTTTTCGCGGCCATATTTAAAGGTGACGCGGGCATTTTCCACGGGTTCTTCGCTGTGGTTGCGGATGCGAACCAGCAGTGGGGTGGTTTGTTTGGCCATGCGCACGGGGGCTTCGAACCAAACCGAATCCACGCTCAGGTTTTTTTCCTGTACCGATTGCAATGGGATCAGGCTCAGGGGCAGTAGGGTATCCTGGTAAGTACGCAAGTCCATGGTGCTGCGCTGAAAATCGGAGACCAGGAAGAGCTCCTGGTTATCGGTACCAGCGTTGGAGAGCGCTTGTTTTTGGCGGGCCAAAACCTTGCTCAATGGCTGTACTGCGGGCGAGAGCTTGATGTCTTCGATGGCTGCGAGGGCATCTTCGCGGGTCAGGAGCCGTTGTTGGCGGCCACTGAAATCGTTGCTCAAGACCTGGAAACGATCCTCGGCTCCGTGGCCACTTACGATCTCGCGGGCGCGTTGCTTGGCGCGTTCCAGCAGGGGCACATCCTGGGTGGCTGCGCTCATGCTGAACGAGTTATCGACATAAACACTCAGCGCTTTGATGCCTTTTTTTACTCCACCTTTTTGAGGGATAAATGGCTGCGCAAAAGCCAAAACCAGGAACAAAAGGGCCAGTAAGCGGGCCGCCAGGACTAGCAAGTTGCGTAACTTGGAGCGCACACTGGTTTCTTCCTTCACTTCTTTGAGAAAGCGAACATTGGTAAAGTACACTTTTTTGAAGCGCCGAAAATAAAAGAGGTGTAAAATGACGGGGATCGCTAAGGCCGCCAAAGCCCACAGAAAAGTCGGGTACACAAATTGCATCTGGCCAGTTTTTTAGCCGACAGCATGGGTTTTCTGTCCGCTTTTTTTCAACGAACAAGTATAAGGAAGATTTTGAGAAAAGTGTTTAGAAATGAGCCAAGCTGTGCAGTTTTAGCTGGAAATGCTTGGAAAACTGGTGATCAGGGTTTTTGTTCCCAAAAACCAAAAAGCCCAAATTGGAAGGCGTCGCTGCCCATCAATATGCGGCCTTCCGCCATTTTGTTTATAGCGTCGCGCTTCATTTTGCGGCCCTCAGCTAACCGTTTCAAGAAGGTTCAGTAAATTATCTTCATGGCTAGTACTTTGGGAACGAAATAATAAGCCATTAATAATTTATGGTTTATAAAGCACCCAGCATGTCCAGCTTCGCAAGAAGCACAAGATTTGTAGTATTGGTCATTCCGTCCACATTTCCCAACTGCTGGCTTCCCAAGAAGCCTAAGATTTTTGATGCCTTATACTTCTTGCGAAGCCAGAACCCCTCCCTGGAATCCCCAGTTCTACAAAGTTTTTGGCTTCTTGCGAAGCAGGCTCGCTATGGGATTCCAAGGGCGAAATAGATTTTTCGTTACACGTGTGGACACCTGGGATGCTTTTAGGCTTCAATCAAAACCAAGCATTCATTCGCCAAGGTATATAGACACTTATTTCGTTCCCAGCCCACTAGCTTGGTTCGGGATTTTCTAATGAAATAAATAACAAATTGATATTCATATTTTTAAATGAAAATCTAACTTTGCCGGAATATTCTGATGAAATAAAGTCAAGCCCAAAAAAGGAATGTAAAGGTAAGGGGCTATACAAAAAATAAGATACCCAAATTCAATGAGCTTTAGCAGCTTCGAGCTCCATCTTTTCAACATTTCAACCCTTCAACATGTCAACTGCCATAGGATTTTAGTGAAAATATGAACCAACTCTCTGGGTATGTTTTTATTTACATGCTCCCTAAACAGCAAGTGCGCAATTTCAAAAATATTACACGAATGAAATGGGAGGTGTCTTAATCATCTTGAAATTTTCCAAGGATAAAAAGCCCCTAGAGCATCATCAACTCCAGGGGCTTTTGCGATTTATGAGAAGCAATGATCCCTCAAAACTCAAGCGTAATCGGCAACCTCGCCTGAAAACCCTTGGAAGCTTTGGTTTGCTGGTAAAAATCCAGGAAAGGGGCCATTTCGGGCATTTCTTTTTGCAGTAAGCGCAGGCTGCGGGCCGAGTCGTCGCCCGTTTCACCAGTCAATTGGTCGATCAACTGCTGGTAGGCATCTTTTACGTATGGATATTCCACAGTGCGGTATTCCTTGATTTTTGCCAGTTTGGCGGCTGAACGTATGGCTGCATCCAAGCCTCCCAGGCGATCCACCAGCCCAATTTGCAGGGCATCGCGGCCTGTCCATACGCGGCCTTGGGCGATTTCGTGTACGGCGTCGCGCTTCATTTTGCGGCCATCGGCTACGCGTTTCAAGAAGATTTCGTACATCTCCTCGGTCTGCAATTGGCTGCGGCGGGCCTCTTCAGGTGAGTTGTCGAACATGACCGTCAAGCCCGTGGCAAATGGTCCGGTTTTGACCGAATCCGAAGTGATGCCGATTTTATTGGCCAGCATTTTTTCGATGCTTGGAATCATGCGAAACACCCCAATTGAGCCCGTGAGGGTATTGGGTTCGGCAAAAATCGAGTCGGCCATGCAAGCGATGTAGTAGCCACCCGATGCGGCATAATCACCCATCGATACCACCAGGGGCTTGCCAGCGGCCTTGGCTTCTTTGAGGGCGTACCAGATGTTTTCGGAAGCAATCGCCGAGCCACCGCCGGAGTTGACTCGCAACACGATGGCCTTGATTTTATCGTCTTTCAAAATTTGGCGCACGGCTTTCACGTAGCGTTTGTCGCCGATGCTGCCATTGGCACCCATGCCGTCGATTACGGCCCCTTCGGCGTAGAGGACCGCGATTTTGTTGGGTGTTTTGTAGTCTTTTTTGCCTGGGTTGGCGGCGGCATAATCTCTAATGGTCACCAGTTTGAGGTCCTCATCTTTGTCAAGGCCCACTTTTTTGCGCACCAGTTCCACTACTTCCTGGCGGTGCAGTACTTGGTCGGCCAGACCGTATTGCACCGCGCGTTCGGGGCTATCGGCCAGGCTTTGGTCGATTACACGTTTGATTTCAGCTTTGTTGCGCTTGCGCGAGGCGGCTACATCGTTGAGGTAGATGTCGTAGTAATCGTTCAGGAACTCGCGGTACTGCAAGCGGTTTTCAGGGCTGAAGCCTTCCAGTCGGTAGGGCTCGGTGGCACCTTTGAATTTACCAGCGTAGTAAATCTGCATTTTGACCCCCCATTGATCCAACATGCGTTTGAAGAAAGGCTGCGAAACTGCAAAACCCGAAACCTGCACATAGCCAGTAGGGTTGACGTACACTTGGTCGGCGGCAGAAGAGAGGTAGTAATTGCCCTGCATGTAGATTTTGCTGTGGGCCACTACAAACTTGCCACTTTTTTTGAAGTCCAACACTGCTTGGCGCAAGGTCGAAGCCGAAGCAAAGCCACCCAAAGAAGCATTTTCGGCCTCGATCAGGATGCCTTTGATGTTTTTGTCATCGGCGGCCCGGCGAATAGCGGCAGCCATGTCGTGCAAACCCAGGGTTTTCTCGTTTTTGAAATCGGTGAAAGAAGCCGATTCCACATTGTTCGTTTGTTCTGGGATGTTTTCGTCAAAAGTCAGGCGTAGAACCGAGTTTGGACCCACTGGCGTGGCCTCTTCCCCAGCGCTTGCCAAAGCCCCAACCATGCCAATGCCAATCAGGAAAAAAAGTCCGAGTGCTAAAAATACCCCCAGGCAGGAGGCGAACAGCATTTTGAAAAATTGTGCCATTGTAAGAAATGTTGCTTTGCTCCAAATGTAATGAAGCCGCTACATTTGGGGGCGTTTTTTTAGATGAAAAGCCAGATTTGTAGGATATTGGCTGGAAAAGTGGGTGAATTCCTTGTCTTGGAGCCATTGAAGCTTAGGCCGCGGCAGGTAAAAGTTTGAGCTCGAAGCCCCACACCCGAACTCAAGACTTAGTGACAAGCCACGAATAAACCTTACCAAATCACAACTTCGTTGCCCCGCTTCATGCAGAGCTTGACACAGCACGCGGAGCGTGACACGGTGCGCGCGGTGCTGGTTCGGAACACGGATGAAACTGATGAAACTGATTTTCACGGATTTCCAGCATGACGTTGACCATGATGTTGACAACTGGCAATTAGAAAATTGGTAAGGTTTATTTTTGAACCGTTACTAATGATGTGCCGGGGGAGGTCAAGCATGTGGGAGATGTGGAAGGTGGGCATTTATGGGGAGTAACTACCCTCACAGCCCTCTTCATTGAAACCTCCTCACCGTTGGTTGAATAAAATTGGTGCCGCTTGCCCCTGCGGATACCTTTGAATCATCAAAAGCGAAACATGTTTTCGTGAACCATGATTCAATCACCAAACCTTTACAACCATGTTTTCTAAGTTCAAATTTATTGCTGGGGTAGCTGCTTTTTTGCTGATCTGCGCCAACCTGAGTGCCCAAACCACCCCTACCGGAGAAATCCCCAAGGAAAACCAGGCCAATCGCCAGGAACAGTACAAAGCAAGCAGCACCGCTCGCAAAACCACGGGTGCCGAAAACCAAGACAAACGCCAGGCTACCCAGGCTGAAAACAGCCAGGTGCGCAGCAAAACCTATGGCGAAAACAGCGCCGAACGCCAGGCCGCTGCAGCAGACGGGCAGGTGACCAAAGACGAAGCCAAGGCCTTGAACCAGCAAAATGCCAATGAGCGCTTGAAGAATGCCGAAACCAACTCGGCCCGCCGCCAAAGCACGGCTGGTGAAAATGCTCCAGCCCGCCGCAATACCGCTCAACAAAACCAAGCAGGCCGTCGCAGTACCGCTGCTGAAAACGCTGCCAATCGCCGCTCAGGTGGAAATTAATTGAGGTTTTTGAAAAGGGGGCTGGTAGCAATCAGCCCCTTGCTTTTCTATTTGCAATCCACAGTACCATGAAACCCTATCTCTTTTTTGGCCTGCTCCTGCTTGCCTGCGACCTTTTTGCACAAAACCCCGACCTACAAAGAATACTGGATACCTTGCCCCCACATGAAAAATCAAATTTCACCATTGGCCTGTCCTATGGCAGCCAGGTGATGGCCGCTGGGCGCGATTTTGGGGTAGAGCAGTTTGGCATTTACCCTTCTTTTGGCTACCGCCATTTCCGGGGATTGTACGCCCAGATCAATGGCAGTATCTTTGGGGACGACAAGACAATGAACTACCAATCGACTTACCTGGGGCTGGGTTTTAGTCGAACCTTGGGGCAGCGCTGGCGCTATGATTTGTCCCTGAGCAGAACTTTATTCCATCCCATTGATGAAGGGCTCCTGGCCAATGCTTTTGGTCTTTGCCTCGATTACAGCGCCAGCATTTTTAACTTTGGCTTGAGTGCCACAGGTATGATGGGCGAGGAAACTGCCTTGCGCATGAATGCCTTTGGCTCGGCCTGGATAGGCTTGGGCAAGGGCAATTTTGCCCTCTCCCCATCTTTTTCAGCGCTATTTGGCACCGAAAACATCGTTTTTTATCAGCTTCCCTTGCAACAGTTTCGGCGAGCCACCGGCATCAATTGGGTGGATCGACCACCCCGCGATCGCCGCCCTGGCCGCAAAGATCCCCAATCATCCACTGCCAATCCATTCGGGCTCATGAACCTCAACCTCTCTTTGCCACTCTATTTCAGCAGCGGCAACTGGAGCGTGAATGTCTCGCCGAACCTGGCGTTACCCATCCCAGTACAAGGTGAAGTATTCAAGAGCCAAGATGCTACTATATATGTAGGTGTGGGGATGAGCAAAACTTTTTGATGTGTATGCCCTGGTATATGCATGTCCTGGTGTTAGTTCTCAATTTACTGAAGATCCGTTTACGCGTTACAAACGCGTGTAAGAAGGTTCCGGTCAGAGACCTGGAACCAGCGTCCGGTCAGAGAGATCTGGAACCAGCGTCAATTTAGCGTTGAGCTGGTGTCGGGTCTCCTGACCGACACCGGGCTTCCGCACGTTTGCAACGTGCTTACGAGAACTTAGTATTTTGCCTAGACAGAGAAAGATACTTACTGAAATGCAGATTGAGAACTTACCTGAATTCATCAAAACTGATCCCAATAATGCCTAAAACTTGCACAGGAACCCAGTCTGGCTTATTTTTGGGTCAATTTATTGGCAACCCGCTCCTTTCATGACTGATAAGCAATACGCTATTGCGCGCAAGCGTGTAAAACGCAAGAAACATTTCTATCGGCACCTCTCGGTTTACACCGTGATGGGCTGCTTTTTTTATGTACTTAACATCCTCACCAATCCAGGCCATTACTGGTTTTACTGGCCCATGTTGGGCTGGGGGCTGGGCTTGGCAATGCACTATGTCGCCATTTTTGGGGTTCCCGGCCTGGTCGAAGAAATGGGCGAAGATTGGGAAAACAAAGAAATCGAAAAGGAAATGCGCCGCATGGGGCATAGACCACCACAGAGCAATCCGACACCAGAACCAGAGCGCCTGGATTTGCCGGAATTGGAGAAAAAGCCTGAGCGGAAGTGGGATGATGACCAACTGGTGTGAGGCTTTTGAGGATAAGCTGTTAAACTTTTCGCCCATTTCCGCACAATATGTCCGTTTTTGAACACTATTTTTCGACTGATTTTTGTGTAAAAATCTGATAATTAGCTATTTAAAATATTGGACTACCTTTTGATTCGCTTTTTCGTGTGTTCGCTGGTTTTCTGGCCTTGAAAAATTTTTTCAAAAAAAGTGCTAGGAAAATTTTCGTACGAAAAAATTCCTAGTATATTTGTAGCATGGAACCTACCAATACATCTAAGAAAGGCAAACGAATTGAGCCTACCAAGTCGGAGCTGGAGATCTTGCAGGTGCTGTGGCAGCAAGGTCCCTCAACCGTAAGGGTAGTGAACGACGAACTGAACAAGATCCGCGAAGTAAATTACACCTCTACGCTCAAGTTGATGCAGATCATGCTTGACAACAAGCTTTTGCAACGCGACATCGTTGACCGCATCCACATTTATCGCCCCAGCGAAGCAGCCGAAGTGACCCGTGGCCAGGTGATCCGAGGACTTCGCGACCTGGCCTTTGATGGCTCGACAAGCACACTCGTACTGAGCGCCCTCGGCGATGGCAATACGAGTTTGGAAGACCTGGAAAAGATCAAGAAACTGATCGAAGAACTCGAACAGGAGAAGAAAGCTTAAGTACCTGTTTTTCACCCGACAAAACATTCCGCCATGCTGGCATTTTCACTTGTTGCTCATCGCCTGGAAGAGGCCTTGGGCTGGATGGTCCTGCATTCTCTTTGGCAAGGCTCGCTAATCGCCCTTTTGCTGGGGCTCTTGTTCATTGCCATGCGCAACCGCAGCGCCGAATACCGCTACCGGGTGGCCAACCTGGCGATGGCCTTGGTGCTGATTTGTGCAGTAGGGACCTTTTTGTACTACTATAATGGTAGGACTTGGTTTGAACAGGAAATGGCGTTTAGGATTTCTGACGAACAGCTTGAAGCCATAATGGAGGCTGAAGCCCAGCGTGAGGAGTTGATCAGCCATGAGTCAGCATTATTGGCTTTGGAACAGGCTCAAATAGGCCTTGAAGAATCAAGAATTGCCAATGAACTGGCTAACTTGGCCATCGAACAAGCCGAAATTCAAGCAGAACAAGCTGACCTGCAAACCGAGTACGAAGCGTTGCAAGCCGAATGGCAAACCCTGTACGGCGGGAGAGACTATCACAAGCCTTTGCCAGAAGAGTGGTACCCTACTAGTGTTGCGCCCGCGTTTTCTATCCCCGCGCCAATGACCCAAATGGGGGCTTATTTCCAAACCCACCTCCCGCTGATCGTCACTTTGTGGCTGTTTGGGGTGGTGTTTTTCCTGCTCCGGTTGCTCAGTGGGGTCAGTTACATCCATTACCTCAAGCGGCGCATGAATTTCTATGCCGACGAATATTGGGTAGAGATGTTGGAAAAAATTTCGGCCAAAATCAACCTGGGCAAAACCGTGGAACTCATGGAATCGGCCCTGGTGCGCACGCCACAGGTTTTTGGCTACTTTAAGCCCATGATCTTGTTTCCGCTGGGCATGATCAATCGCCTGCCACCAGAAGAAGTGGAGGCGGTTTTGGCCCACGAACTCTCGCATATCCTGCGCCACGACCCCTTGTTTTTGGTTTTGCAAAACCTGGTCGAAGCCTTGTTTTACTACCACCCTGGGGTGTGGTGGATTTCTCAACAAATCCACAACGAGCGCGAAAGTGCCTGCGATGAACTGGCCATCTCCATCACAGGCGATGCCATGAACTACGCCAAGGCTTTGGTCACCGTACAAGAAATGGGCTTTTTGCCTCAATCCGCGGCCCTGGCCTTTGCCGGGGATCGCCCCAGCCAATTTGTGCAGAGAATGCACCGTATTTTAAAAGTTAAATCACCCACAACTGGTATCATGGAAAAAATATTTAGCGCGGTGCTGCTGATCAGTACCCTCGTAGGCATGGGTTGGACCCATACCTACAACTCTGCACCCATCCCTGGTCTTGAAGGGAGCGTCAATTTCAGTGTGAACGAGCCAGCGTCGGCACTTGCCAGTGTAGATATGGTCGAAATAGCCGATTTTCCTAACAATGGCTTCTGGAACGCCCGCATTGGTGGCGATAAAGTTGACCTGGAATTGCGCATCCGCTACGAAGACGGGAATTGGAACATGGGCGAAAAATTCGACAAAAATGAGTTTTCAGCCTTGCCTGCCTCCGAATCCGAATTCAGTGTGACCCGCGAAGCCGGGCTCCTCAAACTCAAGGGCAAATTTGAAGACAAAGAAGGCTATGGTCGCTTCACTTTCGAGCCAAGCGCCGACTTCCGCACTTACCTCGAATCACAAGGCATCAGCGGCAGTCGCGAAGAGGACTTTTTGCACCTCTTTATGGTGAATGTCAACAAATCCTATATCAGCTACCTAAAAAGCAAGGGCTTTGACAACCTGAGCCGGGGAAAACTGGTCGAAATGGCGATCCACGGATTGGACAAGGAAAACCTGGAAGGATATTTTGCAGCGTTCGATAAGTATGGTTACACCAAACCCAGTATTCAGCGCCTGATTGAGCTGAAAATTCATGGGGCTTCGCCTCAATACCTCGACATGCTCAACAGCCAGGGTTTCTCCAAAATCGGTTTGGATGAAGTGGTACAAGCCAAAATACACGGCATCAGCGGGGAATACCTCAAGGGTTTGGGCGAAGCAGGCTATAAAAACCTGGACATTGAGCAGGCCGTTCAATTCAAAATCCACGGCGTGACGGGTGATTACGCCAAGCGCATGACCCAGGTCAACGGCGGCAAACTGCTGAGTGCCGATGAGTTGGTGCAATCCAAAATTCACGGCTTGCAGCCTGAGCGGATGAGTGAAATGCAACGCAATACCAACGAGCCCCTTTCTGTACGCGAAATGCAGGAATACCAAATTCACGGAGTTGATGATGACTTTTTAAAAGAACTGAAAGACGCAGGTTTTGGGAATTTGTCCCAACGAGCCGTTGTGGACGCTAAGATTCATGGCCTCAGTGGTGCATACCTCAAAGGCTTGAAAGAATCAGGGTTTCCAAATTTGGAGTTGCGAGAGGCCCTGGAGGCAAAAAATCATGGGCTATCAGTTGAGCAATTGAAAGCTTTCAAAGCCCAGTTTAAAGACCTGAGTTTGCGCAATGCCATTGAGTTCAAAATTCACGGCATCAATTCGGATTACCTGCGTCGGATCAACGAAGCGGGCTTGAAAGACGTCTCGACCCAACGCCTGGTGGAAATGAAGATCCACGGCGTACAGCCCGAACAGATCACCGCTTTCAAGCAATTGGGCTACAGCACGATCACTGTGAATGAATTGGTGCAACTCAAAATTCATGGGGTAAGCCCTGAATTAATCAAAGAGTATCAGCAGTTGGGTTTCAAATCCCTGGACTTGGATGAAGCCGTCAACCTCAAAATTCACGGAGTAACGCCCGACTACATCAAGCGCATGCAGGAAAAAGGCTTCAAAAACCTCAGCCTAGACGATTATTTGAAAATGAAAATCCACGGCATTGCGAATGAGCGGTAAAGAGAAGTTGAAAAGTTGAAGTGTTGAAATGTTGAAGAGAAGGCCCCTCTTTTCAACCCTTCAACATTTCAACTTTTGTCGTGCGACATAAAGTTTTGACCCTTGCATGCGACATAAAGTTCTACCCTATCTTCGCTGATCATTGACATAGGAAACTTCGGAGAAGTTACACGTTTGTAGCCAACAGCAAGCTAAGTGGGTTTGACTTCGGAGAAGTCTCACGTTAAAATAGTGTTGATAAAAAATGCGCACTCAATTGTTTAGACCAAGCCTTTTCAAATTGCACCATAAAAAACTAAAACCCAATATGATGCAATAACGTGAAACTTCTACGAAGTTTTCAAGTAATGAGATGCCACCAAGTGCTACAAACGTGAAACTTCTACGAAGTTTTCAGTAGATGTATCCTTCGAAGATGGAAGATTCTCCAAGGATCAACTGATGTATCTAAATTGTCAATTAACTGCTTTCACAAGGGGTACAACTTAATGTCGTTTAGAGGGTCAAAACTTAATGTCCTACCACAACTTTTCAACCTAAAAGATATTATTGCATTGTAGGAAATCATCATTGAGCCCTCAAGTTGTTAGCTTGAGGGCTTTTTTTGGTGTGTTCCAAATCCTTACTTCACAAGCTCTAAGCCCTCCAAACTCTCCAATCTGGCGATGATGCCCCAGCCATAAAAGTCATTGGCGATCCCGATCAGCAACTCGTTTTCACCTTCTTTGAATTGCAGCGGAAGAGTAGCATTCAGGATTGAAATCCTACCATCTGGGGTCTTGCGGACGTTGGTATCTCGATATAGGTTCTTGTCCACATAAGCCATTTGACGGTTGAGAAAAACCCAGACTTCGTCGCTGAAACCCAATTGCAGAGCGTTTCTTTGGGCAGTTTTGGCGTTTATTTTTGCTTTTAACCAAATTACGCGCCTTTCTTTACTTGCTCCAAATTTGCGCGTCAAGTTGACCAAGCCTTGTCTTTCGGCGTCGATTTTAGCCGTGAAAATGGAATCTTTCGGCAAATTACGAAGATGCAATTCGCTGCCAATGGGCAATGAAACAGGGGGCGATACGAGCCATTTTCTCAGGTAATGGGCATCGTGGGCAGTCAGATCGGGTGCTTCGGCGGCTGACAGCCCCTCGGTTTGGTTGTGTTTCAGTACCAGATTGGCAATCATGGCTTCACCCTCAAAGGCGATGGTTCCGTTTTGGGTACGGCCTTCTAATTTTGGAATATCCAGGACAGGGTAACTCATGTCATTGACAAAGACCCGCAAGCGCAGACCTGAAATGACCAATTTGATGTGGTTCCATGCTTTGTCTTTGATCAAAGCAGGGCCTTGGTAGTTGGGGTACATGTCCCACATGTTAACACCATCAAAATAAGGGGCGTATTGCACTGCATCATTGGCATTGGGGTCATTGAGTCTAGCGCGCAGGTAAAAAATCTCTTGTTCTTTTTCACTTTGGCGATGAAAGTAAATGGAATGGAAAAATCCTGCCAGGGGCTCCAGGTCAAATTCAATGGTCCCGTCTTTGAAGTCAATACTTCTGGCGGAGACCGGGCCGGATTGGGGCAGCATTTTCATTGCTTTTACCCCTTTGTAGTCCACGAACTCCACTTTCTCAGCTTTAAAAGTCCAGTTTTCGGGATTCATAGGGACCTTGATTTCGCTTGTAAAAGTACCCAGCGTAGAGGAAGAAGGGCTCGCTTTTGCAGAAATGAACTGCACTTTAAATGCAATAGTGGTATTTTCCCAGGTCAAGCTTACTTGCCCATTGTTGGAAATCTCATACATCAATTTTTCAGCAAAAGCCTTTGATTTTTTTGGACTCACTGCGATCCGCAGCACATCTTCTTCTTGTTTGTAGCTGAATGCACCCCATTTGATGGTTTGGTTAAAAATCACCGTCCACTCTTTTTCATTGGGGATCATAAACAGGGCGTATTTGCCCGCTGGCAGGGTTTTGCCTTCAATTTGGGCCTCGGCAGCAATAGTAAAAGCCGTGGTTTCATTGGCTCCAGCGCGCCACACCTGGCCATAGGGCACGAGCTCTCCCCAGATTTTTCTTCCTTTCACCGAAGGTTGGCCGTAGTTGATGCTGATGGTTTTGCCGTTGATGTTGGCCGAAGTTTGTACCGCTGGGCTGGGGCGATTGGCCTTGTCTTGCGCCCAGTTTGGAATGCTCAATAGCAACAGTAAAAATAAAAAAAGAAGTCCTTTCATTTGAGTCAGGTTTGAATGTTAACAATGGGCGCAAAATCGCTTGAAACCCAGTGTTAAGCCGTTCAAATCCTGGTCAAGTTTGTGCAAAGCCGATTCAAGTTTGTGCAAAAGCCAGTATTGAGCTAGGCACAAAATAATCGTCTATATTCTTGGCGAAAATTCTATCAACTCGTGACTTCGTCGTCCATGCATTAGGCCGCGAAGCGGGCTAATTTTGAAAATCCTGGTTTAGACAAAATTCTAATTTAGACAAAAAAGCCGCGCTGATAATGGCTTATCATTTTGTTTGTGAGGGTACTTACTGCTCAAACAAACTTTGGTAAATCACTTCTGCCGCCACCTGACTTCCTTTGGGTGAGGGGTGAAACAAATCAACATCGTAATAAGAAAGGTCACGGGTTTCGTCAATGTAAGTTTTCCAACGGGTTCCTACTGGACACAAGATTGAATTGGTGCTAGTTGCGGCTTCGGTATAGTTTTGAATCACGCCATCAAAATTGTAGTAATTCGCATAAGCAGGCCAAACCATGAAAAAAGCCAGTTGCGTGTCATGCTCCCTGCAAAGCTCCTTGATTTTTACTGCTGCCTCCAACAAAAGGGCCCGCCCCTCAGCTTGTGATGAAGGACCTTGCTGCACAATGACATAGTCAAATCTTTGACTGCTGATCAGGTCTTGCAGTTTCCCATCCGCCCAGTGGTCCACCAACGCATAATTGGGCAAAGCCAGCATTTCAGTCTTGATTTTTCGGCCCTTCGAGCGGGCAAAATCGCTTAACAATCTGGGCAAGTTATTGGATGCCGTGAGGCTATTGCCCACAAAGAGAAGTACTTGTTCCTTTTCGAGGTCTTCCGTTGGGATTTTGCAGGCCAGGCAAAAAAGAGCAAGGATGCCCAAGAGCAGCAAATTCAGGGATCTGTGAGGTGTTTTCATAGCTAATGGTGTTTTGAAATAAACTGTAAAATTATCGAACAAGCCGCAGATTTAGGACTTGGTCGAAGAACCAACAGAGGCCGAATAATCCTATTTTCGGTAAAAACACCCGATCAGGGGCCAAACAACTGCTTCAAGGGGCTAGAAAATTGTGGAAAGGGCTGATATTTCATCACTTTTTGGCTCAGGAATATCGATCATAAAAAAAGCCCGGCAGCCTGAATCACCAGACTACCGGGCTTCTGAAGCTTGTCGAAGGTCTACTTTTCAACATTTCAACCCTTCAACATTTAAACTTATTTGTCCCACCAGACCTTGGTATCCAAATTATCAGCCCCTTGGCGGCCTACAGCAGCTTGCAAATTTGTCAGGTTCACTGCGATTTCAGCAATCGGATAAGGCATGCGATTGATAAAATTACCTGTGATCTGCTGCGATGGGAATGGGTTTTTGCGCAAAACTGGGAAACCGGAACGGCGGAAATTGGCCCAAGCCTCAGGCCCGTTTAAGAAAGAGGCCAACCAATATTGGGTATTGATTTGCTCCAGAGCACGGGCGGGATCAAGGGCGTTGCGCCCCAGGAATTCGTCGATCGCCGCTGGGGCAATTGCAGAACCCGCATCGTAATCGGCCATTTGCTCCAAGTGAGCACGAATGCCTGCAGCGTAGAAAGTAGCCGCAGAGCCGGTGGTCCATCCCCTTTGCGCAGCTTCAGCCAACAACAATTGGGTCTGGGCATGGGTAATCAGGAAGGAAGGCGCAGTTTGTTTCACCATACGGGTACGGTCTACTTGTGAATAGTCGAAGAAACTGGCTAAGCCGGCTGCACGGGCAATGGGCGCAATAGAAGCGTTGTCGTATCCAAACGGCATACCTACTTGCACGGCGGTATCACGTTTGGCATTGGCGGCAGTGTGGAAAGAACCTGCGGTTGCACCCACGTAACGTACAGCTATGGAGGCCAAGCGTGGGTCGCGATTGCGCTTGAGGTGGTTTACCAATACGTCGCTGATGTAAAAGTTGGCAGCCTCAGTAGCATTCAACAAGTTTCCAATGGACGACTGGTAATTCGCGGTGTGGCGCACTGCTACGTTGTCGGCATTGGATTGCATGACCCCACCAGCTACGGCAGCTTGCACGATTTGCTGTGCACGGCTGGCATTTACTTCGCTGTAGCGCATACCCGCGCGCAACAGGAGGGAGTAAGCAAAACGTTTCCACTTGACAACGTCACCACCGAAAAGTACTTCGCTGCTTTCACGAGGCTTACTGGCATCCAAGGCTGCGGCCGCTTCGGTGAGTTCCTTGACGATATCAGTATAAATGCTTTCCTGTGTATCGTATTTGGGCGAGGTTAGGCCATCAAAAAAGCCTTTTCCCGCCTCTGAATAAGGCACATCACCGTAGGCATCGGTCACCACCATAAAAGACATCGACTGCCAGATGCGGGCCATGTGTAGCAAATTGGAGCGGGTAGGGTCGTTTTTCACGGCCTCTTTTACCGCTGCGGTATTGCGGATTACGTTGCGGTAATATTGTACCCACACTGCTTCGGCATTGCCGTTGTTGAGCTGGTTGAAATTGGCACCAGTCAATACCCCAGAGTTAGGAGACAGGAATTGTTGCACAATCCCCATGTCATAAATCATGGTAGATGTATTGAGCGAAGAACTTACCACAGCGTTGTTGAACAAAAACACCGGGTTGACGGTAGTAGCGGCAATCGGGTTGGTATTCAACTCGTCAAAACCTTTGTCGCAACTGCTGATGCACAGCGCAGCGAACACCGCCAGACTATATGAAATGATTTTTTTCATGTTTTTTTAGATTGTGCAGTGTTTAGAACTTAGCGTTGAGGTTGAAACCGATGCTGCGGGTAGTAGGCACCCCTGTTGCTTCTAAACCATTGAGGTTGTCCGAAGCATAGCCCGATTGTTCAGGATCGATGTTTTCAGTCCATTTTTTCAGGATAAACACATTATTGGCCACAAAACTCAAGCGCAAGCTTTTTACGAACAAGTTACTGGGTAAGTGCTTGGTGAAATCGTATCCGGCAGTGATCTGACGCAATTTCCAGAAACCAGCATTGTAGAGAAACTGCTCGCCCAAGTCGCGGCTACGGGCTTGCTCATAGAACTGTTGAAGCGGTGCCGCGACGGTGTTTGTTTCTCCTTTTTGGTTTACCCCTTGGCCTACAACGGTATTGGTTTCGCGACCAGGCAAGGTAGCTTTGTGCAAACCATGGCGGTAAGCATTGAAGTTGGTACCTGAAGACAAAACGTGGCCCAGTTTGAAGTCGATCAAAGCCGAAATGCTGAAACCCTTGTAAGTGAAAGCGTTGTTAAAACCGCCCACCCACTTGGGAATCGTGGTGCCAAAAGGCTGCAATGGATTGATCACTGGCAAGCCAGCTGCATCAAAAATCTGGCGGCCCTGTGCGTCACGGGCGTAAGCATTGAGGTACAGTAAGCCCATGGGTTGACCAACTACCTGGCGAATTTGGCCCATACCAGCCCGCCAAATTGATTCACCTACGGAAATCTGCTCTGGGCGACCATTCTTGTCATAGTCACGGTCACCTACCCCATTGTCGTCAGTAAGGATTTTTTCAACCAAAGTGGTGTTGTAAGAACCGTTGAAGCTAAAGTCCCACTGGAAGTTTTTGGTCTTGATGGGCACCAGGCTGATCAACATTTCGATCCCCTGGTTGCGGCTACGACCACTGTTCAGGCGGGTGTTGGTATAACCAGAAGCATCAGAAATCTGAGCAGCAACGATCTGGTCGGTGGTGATCTTGTTGTAGTAAGCCAAGTCGATGTTCACGCGGTTGTTGAACATGCGCAGGTCCAAGCCGACTTCTGCCTCAGAAACGCGCATGGGGCGCAAGTTGGCATTGGGCACAGTGCTGCCGCTGATGAAGCCCAGCGGTGCGCTTGCCGAACCATTGGCAATTGGGAACAAGTTGGCGTTGATGCCGTAAAACAGGTTGTTGGCATAAGCACCTACGTCCAAGTCGCTACCCACTTCAGCGTATGCGGCACGGATTTTACCAAAGTTCAACCACTTTGGTGTCTCCTTGAACAGCTCAGTAAAGATCAAACTGGTGGTCACCGATGGATACAGAATGCTGCGGTTGGCTGGTGACAAAGTCGAGAACCAGTCATTGCGAGCAGTTACGTTGACGTACAAGAAATCGTTGTACGAAATTTCAGCTGCCCCGTACAAAGAGTTCACTTTGCGCTCGCCAAAGCCGTAGGTCGGGTCTTTCAAACGGGCATTCATCACAGTGTAAAGGTCGCGAACGGCAAATTCGTCGCCGCGTACACTGTTGTTTTCACCCCGTACATACAATTGGTTGCCCCCGAATGTAACGTCCAAGCCAAATTTGCCGAATTTACGGTTGGCTCCCAGTAAAAAGTCGGCATTCACTTCGCGCTGGCGGCGGGCTTCCTGGATGAAGAAACCGTTGACAAAGCCAGGCTGGGCGGCTGCCAGTGAAGCCGAACCCGTGGGGAAGTTGTACTCCTGTTGGCGTGACCAATAATCCTGTCCCACTCGCGCCTGGGCATACAACCAGTCAGTAAGGTTGTAACGCAGCGTGATGTTGCCAAAAATTCGGTCACGGTCGATGTGCTCGAACTTGCGAAGGAGGTTGAAGTATGGGTTCGTACGGTTGCGAAAACGGGAGTAAACGTATTCATCCCCCGCAGCATTCACTGCATTGGCCTCTAGTATGTCCATTGGCATGGAGTTGGCTAGCGTGTACATAGTAGTTGGGATGCTGTAATCCTGTTGGGCAAACTGTGGTGGGTTGTTGTTGACTTCCTTCGAGTAGTTGACGTTGCCACTTACCACCAGTTTTTTGGTCACATTTTGGGTGAAACCTAGGTTGATGGTTTTGCGATTGTAGCTATTGTTGGGTGTGATGCCCTTGTTATCCATGTTCGACAAAGAGAGGTTAAAGCCCCCTTTGTCGCTGTTGGAGGAAAGGGAAATAGTATTGGTAGCTGTTACACCGTCGCGGTAGAACTGGCCCAATTGTCCGCGCTGGGGCACGTAAGGCACATTGAGATTGCCGTACAAAGCGTGGGTCATTCCAGGCTGGAAGCGCTCGCCGAATGACCACACACCTGATTCAGGATTGATGGTGGTTGGTCTTCTGCCGCCTTCGCCCTGGCCATATTCGTACTGCCAATCGGTAAAGTCCAGCATCTGGTCTACGGTGTAGTTGCTGTTGTAATCAACCCCAAGACCCTTGGAATTCCCTTTGGTCTTGGTGGTGATCATCACTACCCCGTCCTTTGCGCGTGAGCCGTAAAGTGCTGCTGCGGCTGCACCTTTCAGTACGGTCATGCTTTCGATGTCATCCGGGTTGATACTGCTCAATCCGTCGCCCCCGTCCGAGTTGTTGTTGCCCCGGTTTTGTACCGAACCATCGCCCGATAAGTTGCCTTGCGCCAAAGCAAAGTTGGTGTTGTCAATAGGAACCCCGTTTACTACAATCAGTGGGGCATTGGTTCCATTGAATGAAGACTGCCCCCGAATTCGGATTTTGGAAGTACCTGCTGGCCCAGAGCCCAAGGTGCTGATGTTAACACCAGCCATTTTACCTTGCAGGGCGTTCATGAAGTTCACTGTGCGGTTTACACTGATTTGATCTGCATTGGCAGTGGCGGTGGCGTAACCCAATTTCTTGGCATCTTTGCGGATACCGAGTGCTGTTACAACCAGTTCGTCCAAGGCTTCTGCATTTTCTGCCAGGCTGACATTGAGCAGCGTTTGGTTGCCTACTGCTACTTCTTGGGTTTCAAAACCGATGTAACTGAAGACCAATACCGCATCCGCCCCGGGTACTTGCAGCGAATAAGCGCCATCGGCATCGGTTTGGGTACCATTAGTAGTACCTTTTACTTGAATCGAAACCCCTACCAGGCCTGACTCGTCCTTAGCTGAACGGACTGTTCCGCTGACGGTTCGTTGCGCAAATGCAGCGAAGCTCAGCAGAAATGTTGCCATCAGGATTCCGACCTTTAGCAACTGTACATGTTGTTTCATAAGCTTGCGTGATTGTGATTTAAAATGTAACAATTTAATCCTTAATATTTTGATTGCGAAACGGATCAGTTTACATCAAAATGCGGGATTAAATAGTTAGGTATAGGGATCGATTTGGATTGAACGTATTTTCAAAAGTGGGTTTGGGAAAAGAATCATAGAAATACTAAGTACTGTACAAATGTAAAAATAAATAGTAGCCGATAAAGCGGAAAGCCATAAATAATTTCATAATCCACCTTTTGTTCAGAATAATCCACCTTTTTTGATGAACTGTGCCAGTGTAACGAGTGGTATTTTTTTGTCTAAACCACATTTTTTGTCTAAACCAGAATTCGCAGAATTACATAATTACTTGCGTGAGGTTGACCAAACCAGAATTTTGAAGAATTGGAGAATTGGCCTGCGTTGCGGTCTATAGCTGCGAATTGGCATATTTCATTTGTGGCTTATTAGACTTTATGTACATTAGATTTTTGAGTCAGAACATACGCAGTTTTTAGAAAATTACCCTTTGTTTACATTTTGACCTTTTGATACGGCCCCCAGAAATTATTAAGCTTTTTAATTTCGTTCCCAAGGCTCTGGTGGTCCTGGAACGAAATAACCGTATCTATTTTTAGTAGCACGCCCAGACCGTGAAAACGGTCCAATTCTATTTCTATAATTCTTGTAAATTCTTGCGTGGTCAACGTCAAGCGAGGTAATTCTGTAATCCTGCGAATTCTGGTTTATACAAAGAAGTCGTGTTGGTAATGACTGTCTATTTCGTTCGCGCACCACGAGGGTTTAAATGTGTATTAGCATCTGATCCAAAAAAGTATGTCGCTAAAGCAACACTTTTTCACTTTGAGTTGAAAAAAAACGCGTCACTGTCCGCACTTCAACATTTTACCTGTTTACTCCAAGCAACACAAAACCAATGACTTATAATTGTGCGTTAGGAAGTGAAAACTGGCAGCAATGCAAAGATTTTGTTTCTACTGCTCCTGATGCAGCGTTAGGCCTAGGGTTTAAGCGCCCAAAACCTCAAATTGAATGTGGACAAAGACAAAATAGCCATTCAAGGCTACGATCCGGTGGCTTTTTTACCGACCAAAAGCGGTAAAAGGTCAGGAAGCATTTAAGCAGACCTATGAGGGAGCAATTTATCATTTCGCCAGCAAAGAACACTTGAGCCTTTTTATCAAGAGCCCTGAGAAATACCTGCCTGCATAGGTCGGTTACTGTGCTTTTGGTCTGGCAAAAGGTTACACTACCCCCATCAAACCCAATGCATGGTCGATTGTAGACGGTAAATTATGCCTGAACTACAATCTGGATGTGCGCAAAACCTGGAATAAAGACCAAGCAAACTACATCAATAAAGCGGACTTGTATTGGTCAACTGTAGGCAAAAATTGACCTTTTAGGGCCGGAATGAGAACCCTCTAAGTAGTTACCCAATACCAAGCGACGATGAGATAACTACGCAGGCTAACAAGAGGAGAAACTTGAATTAGTCGGGGTTTAAAACAAATCACTACGGTTAGAAAAAATAAAAACAGGCAAGCCGAAAACTGTATCAAAGAGTAGGCAAAAATTTAACAAAATGTTCAACAAAATTGCAATTTTTGGATTAAGCATGATGTTTATTGGTTTATTGTCAGTGTCTTGTGACAAAGATAATGACGCAACAAGTGCTAAAGGAAAAGATATTAACACCGCAACAAAAGTGAGTGTTGATAGATTTAGTGTTACCGCAGGAAAATTGATGGTAAGAACGGCTACTAATGGTTTGCCAGTAGCCAATGCACCCATCAATTTTGATAACCAGCCTTTTATTACAACAGGATTGGACAGAACAGGAGCAGTAGTAAAATACTATAATTTTGATGTACAATCGACCGCGCCGGAAGATATTTATGTGTTTTTCAAAGAAGATGGAACACAGCTTTCAGAGCAAAACAACATTATACCTACCATACCTGGAGAAGTAGGATACAATGATTTTTGGTTAGTAAACAAAGTAACGGTTCCCAAAAATTACGTTCCAAATAGCCTTACCAGCGAAAATGAGGTTTTATCTTCTGGTTATAAGATAACTAAAACCAACTCAATCGTAAACTGTCCTGTTGTTCCATTTGGTTCAACTGCTGCAAGAAGCGCTAAAGCAAGTATTGCAAGTGCTTTAACTATTGGATGGTACAAAGGGCAAGCAGTAGCCTATTTCAACTTTGCCGAAAAAGAGTTAACCACTACATCCGCAAATCAAGTACCAACCTCTCCAATATATGTTATGTTTAATGACAATGCAGTGGGACCCGCATCTGGCTTTAGAACAGAAACAGCAAATCCAAGTCAAACACATAATGTTTTAGCAACGATACCAAGTGATGCATCTTATAGCCCATTGTGGAATGTACTTGTATTGGATAACAAGAATTTTAATGCAGTTACAAATTTAGCCACTGCAACAAGCATTGCAGCTTCCGCAGCAGGCGCAACAGTCAATTGTCCTATTGTCAAGTAACATCTGAACTGCCTTCAAAGCAGATTGATAATTGAGTTAAAACAAGTTGAATAAATTTGCTTTTGAGGTTTGTTTAAGAGTAAGTTCTCAATCCGATTCTCACCACTGGTCTGGCGACAATGGCAAGTACCCGTAAGCACTTTGCAAACGTGCGTAAGCCCGGAGTCGATCTGGAGACCTGACACTAGTGGTCCAAATTGTAAATCTGCCCCAAGTTCCACGGGCTATTTGTCTCCGTAGCTGCGTTGTTCGTCGGTCAAATAGTCCACTATTTTCCCTCCTCTCGCCTTGCTACGAAGCCAAATAGCCTGCCTGGAACTTAGGGGGTATTTTTAATTCGTACCACCAGCAGAACGCTGATCGGAGGCTGGTCCACGGTCTCCGACTGGAACCATCTTCTACGCGTTTATAATGCGGGTACTGGTATTTATCGGATGGAGAGCTTACTCCCCAACATATTTACTCCCCTAAAATAGCGTTCCTCAACGCAGTTCTAAACCTGACTACCCGCATCATCCTATCAATTTTTTCTCGCCAGCGATCGTAGAGCACAAAATCGGCGTTCCAACCGTGCTGCAAGTTGGTATACACCCCTACATCGCACAGGTAACTCAGTTTGTGCAAAATTCCAGTATAGTGGTCGGCCCCGTAAGACCAATTACTTTTGCCGCTCAAATATTCCCGAAAGCCTCGGATGATCAGCATACAAAGCTCTTGGTTCCAGCTTTGCGTGCTTTCGCGCAGCAGAAAAGTCACAAACTGGCCATCTTCCAAGGGACCTGAGCGTTTTTCCAAGTAATTCTTGAGCAAACGGTTGAAACTTGCTTGTGGTAAGGCCTGGATCAGGTTTTTGCCCAATTTCCCCGCCCAACCGCTGGCATTTTCGTTTTGCAACCAGTGGGCTACAATGGCTTCCAACTGGGTTTCATCCTGGTGTTGCAAAGCGGCCTCGCACAAGGCGCTGAACCAACCATCGCCAGGGGCTTGGGTAAAAAAGACCTTGCACAAGGTCAATGCCTCCAGCTCAAATTTTTCGCGTAAAAATGCAGGTGACACCCTGCGAATCAGTTGCTCCACCCAAGTACTGCGTTGTTGTTGAGTAAACGGACCCTTGCCGCCTGATTCGATGCCATATTGTTTCCATTTTTCAGGCAATTCTAGGGGCAATTTTACCTGCAAACGGCCTTTTTCAAGGGAAAGACAAGTCAATAAAAACGACTGATAATTCGTGCTCAATTGACTTTGAGGCAAAACGCTCAATAGTTCAGCGGCGGCCTGTCGGGTTTCTCGGCGTTTTTCCTGCAAACAGCTTTCCAGGAATGGCTCATCCGTTTTGCTCAAACCAATCTCCAGGCACAACAGCAAAGGAGCCCGCCATTCCAGGGCTTCGCTTTCCCAGGATTGGGCCAAAAGGCTCAAAGCGTGTTCAGGATTTGCTTTTCGGAGGTGCTGGAGCAGTAAAAAGCGTTGCGTTCCGGTGGCCAAGTCCCAATCCAACTCTTCCAGGTGGCTGGTATCCAATTTTTTCCAAGCTGGATTTTGAGCGATCAGCCAGTGACCCAAGTTACCGATGCGGGGCAGGAGCTGTTCTCGAAATTTCTCTTGCTCAACACAACGCTGGATCAAGGCCGGGAGGCTTTGTGGGGGGAATTGTTGATCACTTTCTTCCAATAAGTCCAGGGCTTCGGGCAAAGCGTCCGCATAATCGCCTTCCAGTACTTGTAGCAGCAAACGGGCCGCTCGGGGGCTGCAATTCTTTTGGCTTTGGGGTGGATTCACTTTGGCCTGAGCCTCCCAAATTGGTAGCACAAATCCCGCTCGTTTGCTTTGTCGCTCCAGTACCAAGACCTGCGCCAATTGTACGTCAGGCGCTTGGTCGGCAGGGATGCCCCATTGCGCAAGCAGCGCTGGGGGCAAGGCAGCACGGTCGGTTCCTAAAATGGCCAAAGAACTGAGGGCTGAGGAGCCTGGCATGGTTGTGAATTTTGGGCAAGGTAAGCAGAGGGATGGATTTTTTAATGGTTAGTTGTTAGTTGTTAATGGTTAGTTGTTAATGGTTAGTTGTTAATGGTTAGTTGTTAATGGTTAGTTGGGTCGCGATGGAAGATCAGCAATTTTCGCTTTGGGTGTAATCCATTGATTTTGTGTTTATTAAACCTGATGTTTTTGATTTTCGTCTCAAAATAGAAAGAGCGCCGCTCGTACAAGTTTCCGAACTTGTACGGCTATGTTTGCGTCTCTGACGCATGAAGGAGACTTGGCGACTTCTATGCAATGTTTTGATAGTCAATTTTTTATTAAATTTTTTTTTAAACGTCAGAGACGTGTAAATAATGGTGCAAGTCTGGATGCTTTTACCACCGCACTGCTCTATTTTCAATTTGGCACAGCCTCTTTGAGATATCAGCACTTGCTTTTAGTTTTAAAAAGCTGTGTTTTTTACTGTTCAAATTTTTGCCCTATCTTCACAAAGCTTTATTTGTCAGCAAAATATGATCTAAAGCGGGAATTACTGCCAGAAAAAAAGCTGAAGCAAGACATCCCTGCTCCAGCTTTTTTAAATGCTGTAAACATCTGGTTTCTTACTCCAGCACAAACGTGGTTCCCATGACCACCATCAGCGATTGCTCGGTAGACTTGGGATTAACAAAAACCAGGTAAACATCCTGCAAGGGCTTGCCCGTACCACCAGCGGGCATCTTTATTGGGATGTTTAGCATATTGGGCGCGAAATTCATGGTTTCGGATGGTTCCAGCATCGTGGACTCGCCAAGCAAGGTGCCTGTTGGGCTGCCCAGTCGGAGTTCAACCTTGCCGCCTACGGCATTCAATTGCGGTTTGGGAGCTGCCGCCATTACTTGTACGTTTTTTACCCCGGTCAAATCAATTTGCTTCAAAGCAATGTATGCTCCTGACTTGGCTGGAATCGCCAGGTTGTTGCCCCCGAAAGCCATCTTGTTCACGCTTTCGTATTGGTCAAAACCGTGCATGTCCATCGCAGCGTTGCGCAGAATAATGGTTTTTTCAGTCCGCAAAGGAGGTAAGCCGGGTATACCCCGATCCTCGTAAGCTGCACGCAAGATATAGACTCCTTTGCCCTTGTCACCCTGAGGCAGCTTTGCTTCATAAGCACCACTTGCAGGCAGGGGTTTGCTGGCAGGCTGGTTGCTGCCCAGGCTGAGGATGTATTTCACCATTTCGCCAGCATCGGCAGTCGTGAGTTGTGGGTGACCAGCCATTGCAGTTTCACCCCACACGCCACCGCCGCCTGCGATGATCTTGTTGCTGAGGTATTCTATCGCATTTTTTTGGTCTTTGTAACGCTGGGCAACGTTGCGGTAGCTGGGGCCAATTGATTTTTTATCCACCCCATGACAAGCCCGACAATCGCTGCCGTCGATCAGTTTTTTACCCGTTGCAAACATCGCGCTGGCATCTGCCGAACGGTGGCCTTGGGCGATGGCCACCTTGTCGAAACCTTCAGCCAGGTAGTCGATGTTGACAGCCACCTCGTCGTTGGTGATGCCCTGACCCAGGCTGCCGTCTTCTTTGTCTTGTACGGCTACCGTGTAGTTGAGCGCCTTATTAGGTGTGAAAAAGCTCTTATTTTGATTGGGCAAGTCCATGCTGAGCGCAGGTGGTTCATTGCCAACTGCCACTTCCATTTGCTGGGTGTTGGTGCCTCCTCTGCCATCATCAACCGACAGTTGCACTTGATAAAGCCCTTTTTTGCGCAGGTTCAAGGCAAGCTCAGGGGTATTCACTACTTTTTTGAAGCCTACATCGTTGCTTACCGTCCAGGTGTATTTCAGGGCATCGCCATCGGCATCTGTGCTGCCTTTTGAGCTCACTTTGAGGTTGAAAGGGGCTGCCCCACCTTCTTTTTCGGCCAGCATCTGAATTTGAGGCTTGCGATTGCCGCCATTGTATTCGATGCGAATCAGGCGGGCGTCGTCGTTGCCAGTAAACCACCCAGAGCCATATTCCAACATGTACAAATCGCCGTTTTTGGCAAACTCCATGTCCATTGGATTACTGAATTGGTAGCTGGGCATAAAGCGTTCCATTGACACATAATTGCCCGCTTGGTCCATCGTTACGGCCATGATCCAGCCACGCATCCATTCGTAGATGAACAGCTTTTTGTCGTAATAACTAGGGAAAGCATGTTCTGCGCCTTTAAAATCATCGGTATAAAAAACCGGGCCAGCCATCGCGTTGCGGCCACCACTGCCTACCAACGGAAACTCCGGTGAAGCACCGTAAGGATACCAAATGAAGGCTTTCTGGGCAGGTGGCAGCACTTTTTGCCCGGTGTTATTTGGTGAAGTGTTGCTTGGGGCTTGGGTATCCCACAATTCTAGGGACTTGCTGTTGACAAAATCGTACTTGATGTAAGCCTTGTTGTCGCCTACAAAATGTGGCCAGCCAAAGTTTCCTGCCTTGCGCGCCTGGCCTACTTCGTCGTGACCAGCGGGGCCGCGTTTTTCTTCGGGTTTGGCGGCATCGGGGCCTACCTCACCCCAATACACAAAGCCCGTTTTTTGATCCACAGCAATGCGGAATGGGTTGCGGTGGCCCATCGTGTAAATTTCAGGACGGGTCAAGGGCGTGCCTTGGGGAAACAAGTTGCCTTCAGGGATCGTGTAACTACCGTCGGGCTGGGGCTTGATGCGGATGATTTTTCCGCGCAAGTCGTTGGTGTTGGCCGAAGATTTTTGGGCATCCCAAGGCGCACGGCCCTCGCGTTCGTCGCTGGGGCTGTAACCATTGGAGCCGTGTGGATTGGTGTTGTCGCCAGTAGAAAGGTAGAGGTTGCCATTCTTGTCCCAAGCAATGGAGCCGCCCGTGTGGCAGCATTCTTCGCGCTGGGTGGGCACTTCCAGGATTACTTTTTTGGTGTTGAGCAACAATTCTTCCCCTTTCAATTCAAAACGTGCCAATACGTTCTTCGACGCTTCTGGGGTGGAGTAAAACAAGTAAATCCAGTTGTTTTGGGCAAAATTAGGGTCTTTGCTCAAGCCCAATAGCCCATCTTCGGCTACTGATTCTTTGCCTTCGCGGTTCACGTATTTTGTGCTGACCGGGATGTTGGCAATGGTTTTCAGTTTTTTGGTTTGGGTATTGTACAGCCTCACCTCACCTTTGCGCTGGATAAACAAGATACGATCAGCATCCAACAGGCATAGCTCCATTGGCTCGTCAAGTTTTTCGGCCAAAACTACTTTGGTGAAGCGATTTTCTTCGGGCTTGGCCTTGGAATAGTCCAGTGCCTTGGGTTGCTCGCCGCCAGCTGCGTACTGGATGCCCGCCCAAACGTGGTTGAGGAAAAGTGGCTCGGAGAAAGATTCATTGGTATGTCCCATCGCGGTGTAGAACGAGCGCCCGCCCTCAAAATCCTGGTACCAACTCATGGGATGGAAATCGGGGTTTTTGCCGCCCACATAGCTTTTTTCATCGATGGTGATGGCCACGTTGATGTTGGGGGAAATGTTTTTGAAACTGTAAAACTCGTCGGTCCTTTCGAATTCGTCAGGCATTCCCTGCGTAGCCCAGTGTTTTTTCAAAGCCAGGATGAACTTGCCTTTTTGCACATTGCTGGGCGTCATGGGGTGGTCGAGGAAGTAGGCCCCTGCCAGGCGGCCATACCAAGGCCAGTCGTATTCGGTATCGGTAGCGGCATGGATACCCACGTAGCCTCCACCCGCCTGGATGTAACGCTCGAAGGCCTGCTGCTGGGCATCGTTCAGTACATCACCAGTAGTATTGAGGAACATGACCGCGTTGAATTTTTTCAAATTCTCTTCGTTGAACTGCGTTGCATCTTCGGTAAAACTGACCGTAAAACCTTTGTCTTTGGCCATACTGGCAAAAGCGGTTTTGCCCGCATTGATTGATTCGTGACGGAATCCAGCGGTTTTGCTGAAGATGAGTAGGTTGATTTTGCTTTGTGCCGTAGCATTTGCCAACAGCAAAAAGAAAACCAAAGTAAAACTAAAAAAATGGACTTTGTTGAGTTTCATGATAGCCGAGTTTTGTACTCTGACCACGAAGGTAAAGGTAAATTCGATTTATTGTCTAAATAATAGACATTAAGTCGTTTTTTTGCGATAAAAAGCAGTATTTTGTGGGAATTTGCACCAGAGGGCTACTGATTAAATAAAGCGAGCGCCTGATTCACCACCCTAAAAACCTAGAAACAACTAACCCAATGGAATTTGCTAATCAAAACTTAATCCCTCAACTGTCCATCGACTGCGTTATTTTCGGCTACCAAGAGTGTAAACTAAAAGTATTGGGTACAAAGTTGATTTTTAGTGATGGGCTTTGGGCAATGCCAGGGGGTTTTATCCACCAAGATGAGGGAATAGATACTGCCGCTAAACGCATTTTGGAAGAAAGGACAGGACTGACCAACATCTACTTGCAGCAATTTAAGGTCTTTGGCGAAGCTGGGCGCAGCCAAGCCAATTACTTGGGTTCAAACAGTATGCTTGAATCGGCGGCGATCAGAAAAATGGGGCTCAATGAAGCTGATCTAGCCTGGATCAGCTCAAGGTTTGTCTCCATCTGCTACTACGCCCTGGTTGATATCAACAAAGTAAAGCCACGCACTTCTTACATGGATGCGGCGATTAACTGGTTGGATATTAATCAGCTTCCAAAGATGATCCTGGACCACGCTGAAATGGTACCCGCTGCCCTTGAGGCTTTGAGACAAAACCTGGACCAAAAACTCATCGCCTACGAACTTTTACCCGAAACCTTCACCATGCGCGAGTTACAGGAGTTGTATGAAGCGATTTTTGAAAAAGACTTTCCCCGCAACAATTTCCAAAAAAAGATCCTGGACCTGAACGTATTGGAACGCCTGGAAAAAAAATTCACGGGCGCGGCCAACAAAGCGCCTTATTTGTATCGGTTTAAGCGGCTGCTTAGTTGAAATGTTGAAGGGTTGAAATGTTGAAGAGAAGGGGCTAATCCAACGTGAGTTCTGGGTTTTTGAGGTTTATTTTTTTTAACATACGATAGACAATATACGACATACGACATATGGTTTGGGGGCTCGCTGGCAAGTTATGAGGTACTTTTGGCATTCGTTTGCACGGTTTAAGCGTTTTGAAATTTAAAATTTACGGTCCTTAGCACTTTCCCCTCACAATTGACTGAATACCAATGAATTTAATCCAGAACTCAGGGTGAACGAATGAAAATAAGTGCAATGTATAAATCATTGATAAAATCGTCAAGCACACTTTTTGAATGTTCAGCAGCTGGAATTTTCATCGAAAATTTATCAGATCACTAACATTTTGCAGTGCATTACGCATTATGAAAATATTCTTTCGTTCACCCTGTCCAGAACTCACGTTAATCCAGATTGATTTTCTGGGTTGTGTTAGGCGTTTTTAGTTTTACTTGCCTGGCTTTTTGTCTCAAAATCACGGTGCGTTCGGTGGCAATCAGCACCCTTTTTTCATTCACAAAACCAATGGATTCGTATTGGGTGGGAATCACTGGAAATTTGCCTACTTTTTGCCTTTGCAAAGTACCCTTGAAAAAATCACTACCTTGAAAATCGCGAAAAGTCCAAATGCTGGTACGGATTTTGGGCAATTTGCCGAAAAAAGTCATGCGAAAAAAATAGGAAAGCAGGACCAACGTCTGCCCGTCGGCGCTAATCGCGGCCCCAGTTGCTACGCGTTTTGGCAATAAAATGCTGTCGCGCAAGATGGCCACATGTTCACCTGCTTTGGCGGGTACGATGTAGTGTTTGCAGTAATAATTGCCTTTTTGCAGGCGGTTTTTGGAAAAAATGTGCAAAGAATCGCGGTGCCAGATCATGGCTTCAGCGTCAAAATTCCAGGAAGGCAGGGCAGGGGGGAAGGCCATTTGATCGGGATAGCGAAACAGGATCGAATCCAGGCTTTTACTCACGGGATGGTAGCGGTAGATGCGCAAATCAGTGCGGCGATTGAGGTTGTTGCCAAAGTCGCCGATGTAGAGATTTCCACTTGGGTCGGCGCTGAGGTCTTCCCAGTCGCGGTTTTGTATAGGCAGGTTTTCGCGTCGCACGATGCGCCCTTTGCGGTCGGTGCAGTACAGCCGTGGGCGTGAGCCGCCATCGTTGAGCCACCAGATGCTGTCGGGGCTGGCAATGGACATACCCGATACTTCTACCAGTTCTTCGCCTAGCTTGAAGCGTTTTTTTTGGGCGAGCATCAAATTGGGCAGGCAGCAACAGCAGGTGAAAAGAATCAGTAAAATTCTCATGGTCAATAGAAGTGGTTTTGGCAAGCAAAATTAAGGTATGGGAGCTCAAAAAAATGATGTTTCATACCACTACAGTCAGGTTTAACCTGGCAATAGTGATATAAAACATCATTTTTTGCATACAGTTTGGTCTTGAATTTGCCCCAATCACGTGTACCTCCTAAAATAAAAAAAGCGCAGAAGCCAGCCACCCAGCTTCTGCGCCAATTATACGCTAATAACTACGTAATTCTAGTTCGTCAACACCAGTTTTTGGGTGGCCACTTTATCGCCCTGCCTTAGGGTGAGGAAATAGATTCCACTCGCGGGCAAGTCACTGCGGTTGATGGTCAATTGGTTGTAACCCGCTGCAAACTTATCGTCAATGCGGCGCACCAAACGGCCAGTGATGTCGTGTAGCTCGATCACCGTTTCGTTGCCAGTAGGTAGCCAGAAGCCTACAATCGTTTCATTGTTAAAAGGATTGGGCACGTTTTGTTCGAGTTTGAACAAGTGGGGCGTCTGAATCGGGTTGCTAGAGAACTCCATGTTCACTGGCCCGCTGCGGTCTCTACGGTCGTATGCTTCAGGCTTGAGCAGACGTGGGTTCAAGTTCAGGAGCTGACTCAATTTACCATTTTGCTTGGCACGGAACACCAAGGTAAACAACTTGCCAGGAGTATTGGAAGTGTATGGCTTCAAGTCCTCCAACCACAAGGCGGTGATGCTGCCTTCTTTTTTGAAGTGGCTGTAATTGTCCACACCAGCCAGGGCTGGTTTGATTTCAAGCATTTCCAAAGCAGCCTGGTTGTAATCCAGGGCAAACTGGAAGCCGCCAAACTTGGCCAGATTCGTAGCCATCACCGGGATTTCGTAGCGCAGGCCTGGCTCCAGCTCGATGTTGCGGAAACTGAGTTTCAAAGCTTCCCCTTCCGAGCGAATTTCAGGTGCATCCAGGCCAATGCTGATACTCTGGTTGATGTCGCCGACTTTGACACCCGTAAAATTGGCTTTTTCACTGTGGTCAAGCTTGGCCATGCCTACCGTTTCCGGGAAGTCAGGCGACCAGGGCGTGAGCGGTTGTGGAAACTTGTAAGCTTGGTCCACGAAGCGCCAGCTCTTGGTTCCGACCCCAAAATCAGGGTTTACCCCTAAGATAAGGGAACGGATTTTTACCAAATCAGCAATGGTGATTGACTTGCTCCCATCTACGTCGCTGGCGATCAATTGGTAAGGATTGGTGATTGGAACGGTGTTGAGCAAGTGACGGTTCAGCACGATCATGTCCAGGGTATTCACCCCTTCCAGGAAGTCTTTGTTCATGTCGGGCGTTACGGTGTAGTCTTTGCCCGTAGTCAGTTTATTGAAACTAAAGGTACCATCCTGCCCGCTGCTATTATCCATCGTGGCTCCGCCCGTGAGTTTCACCGACACCCCTTTCATCATTTGGTTTTTGGCCGTTGCCACATAACCCGTGATGTTGATGTCGCCGCCGCCCACGTTGGCAGGGCAGATTTTTTGGTTGTCCGTCACCGAGATGAAGGTGCGGCAAAAGTCGTGGTTTCCGAGTTCGTCCCAGGCGTGGAGTTCTACTTGCACTTGTTTGTCTTTGTCCTTGCAGTCGAGCACGATGCTGGTTTGGCTCACGTTGGGGGTCGCACCCACCCGGTTCACCGAGTACTTGGTGATGCGCTTGAGGCCCTGGGCATTGGCTTCGCCCTGGCCGTTGCAATCAAAAATTGGGCTGGCTACAAAATCGTTAGCCCATACCGTCACGGCAGGGTCGCCGCCCTGCACAGGCATCAGCGCCGAAGAAAGGCCGTTGATGCAAATGGGAGCGGGGGCTTTTTGGTCTTTAACTTCAAATGGAATGCGCGTCGGTACGCTCAACTCTCCACAACCATCTCGCACTACCACGATCAAGTCGTGTTTGCCTTGTGGCAAGTCTTTGACTGAGATAGTGAAAGCGCCCGAGGAATTGCTTTGCACACTCCAGCGGGGGCTGGAGAAGCGGATGTAGGCTGATTCGCGGTTGGCGCGGAAGGGATCAATGACCAATTGAGTGGTTTCGAGTTCGATTTTGGCAGAGCAGTTGTCCGTAGCCTGGAAAGCGATGCCAATGTCGGCCAAGCAATCGTTGGCCCTTGCTGCAAAAGGCGAGGGAGCCGTAAAAGTGATCTTGGGCCTTTCGCTGTCGTACACCTTCAAAATCTGGGTGTATTGGAACACATGTCGATACGCATCAAACTGCGTACACTTGGGAATGCTGTTGATTACATCGTCGGCATTGTTGAAAATACGGTCCTTGGAGATGGCATAGCGCGAGTTGTCGCGTACCAAAACGTAGATCGGTTTTTTGCCAAAATCGCCAAACTTGCGGTCGATCACGATTGGTTGCAGCATGGGGTCACCACACTTGTCAGTAAATTCGCACCAGTTGATCACAGTGTAAGTGCGGTAGATTTTGTAGCACTCGTTGTCGCTTGATTCGTAGCGCTTGTCGGTCACGTTTACCGCCAATACATCACAACCGAGGTTGAAAGTCTTGATCGAATCGGCGGCCAGGGTTTTGCAATTGGCATTGGTATCGCGGGGGAAACAAATGTCGAACTGGCGCACAGGCGTCACGGTGATCAGTTGCTCACAAGTGGTATTCACCGTGCCCTTGGTGGTTTGGCGGCTGATGGTCCAGATGCGTTTGATCGTGCCTTTTCCACACTTGCTATTGTCCACAAAGGAATATTGAATGTTCGGATTGGCGCAGTCGTTGCCGCCCGTGATGGTGACGTCGCCATACGCTTTGCCTGAAGCCACGCGGTCGGGCAGGGTGCCAAGGCTTTTGTCAAAACAAGAAATGGTGATGTCGTCTGGAGCGTCGCAAGTAGGCTCGGTTTTGTCCTCTACCTGGATGCCCGTCCAGCAATAGTTGCGGTTGCCAGAGTAATCTTCTCCCCAGAGTTCCACGCTCACGGGCTTGGCGAGGTCGCAGCAGAACACTTCGATGAAATCAGCCAGGGGGGTCATTTTTTTGCCATTCACGGTTTCAAAACCATCGTCTTCATTGAGTACTTTGTCGCCATTGAGGTCATAGCCTGCGGTCAGGAAATTGCTTTCACACTCCTTGGGCACTTCTCTGCGCACGCGGATCCACTTGAGTTGGCAGTTGTCCCAGCTGCCTTCGTCCACGTCTTTGGCTTCAACTTTGCCATAACCCGTTTGAAAACCTGGCGTATTGGACAAAGACACCCGTAGGTCGTCGTCACACTTCATGACCGGAGCAATTTTGTCTACGACTTTGAACTCAAAGGAGTCCTTTAAGCTGTTTTTGCAGTTGTCGTTGGCTGAGATGATCAGGCGGTGGGTAGTGGGCGGCAAGTTTTGAATCACGCCGTTCATCACGGGGTAGTTCACCGAGTACCAGCCATTGGGCTCGACTAAGATGCCGTTGCGAAAGAGGCCTTTGGTGCGCACGGTTACACTGATCAGCGTACCACCACAATTGTCGCTGATGTCAACGCCAAGCGCAGCTTTGATGCCAGCAGCGGAAGTGGGCAGGGTAGCGGCACAATTGCTAGCCCCGGTGCTGAGTACCGGAATATTGGCAGGCTTGCGGATGGTCGGTCCGGTGAAGTCACCAATTTTGATCAAAATGGGGATAGAAGCGACCTCTTTGTTGGTGCACCAGTCGAAAATCTGGATGCGGCGGTCGATTTTGATGCTGCTGTTGCCGCAAATCGGGAATTCGGTATCCGTTGCCTTGTAGCTGTACTGGCATTCGATTTCGTCGAGGTAAACCTTTTTGCCCCAGAAATTGGTCACAAACGGTACCACGTCTTCGCGTTTGATCACGCTTTTATCAGTACCACAAGCATTGTAGATGATGATCGATTTGTGGATGGCATCGCCTCCAAAGCGGAAGGTGAAGTCGCTGATGGCTGGTCGGCGGAAATTGATCACCTGCTCTACACTGGTGCTCATGCCCCGGCAATCGGTGGCCACGAAGGTGCGGAAGATCTTTGCAAAAATGCCAGTGCTGGCAGCTTCAGCACAAGAAGGATAGACCACCCGGTCGGAGTACTTGAGGGTGATGTTGCAGCCGCAATCTTTGCAGTTGTCTACAAAATTGGGGATGCCCAGGTTCTTCACGTCCGAGTCGAGCAGCGAGCCCGAAATGAGCTGGCTGTAGGAATCGTTGGTGCTGGTTTTGCCGATGGTTTTGGCGTTGTTGAGCACAAAGTTGACGTCGGAGCAGAGCAAAGTGCCCTTGAAAAAGTCGGTCGAAACTAACTTTGGTCCGGTTTTGTCTTCGGCGAGGAGCTTGCCCCAGCACACCTGCTGGTTCGCTCCATTGAACACCGCGTAATCAAACAAGCCCGGGCAATCTACCACGTTGCCATTGAGCTGGTTGCCGTCGGCAACAATCACCCGGTAAGTGCCGATGCAATCGCCGAGGCCCACCATTTTGGGCGTGATGGCTAGTTTGCAGTTGTCATCTAGGGTGACATTGACTTGTGCGATGCACGAGGTGCGGGGATCGCATTGGGCTTGCGCAGCCCCTTTGCCAAATATCAGCAGTGTAAAAATTGAAAAAACAGTAGCCCAGTTACCAACATTTTGAGCATAACTACGCTGGGTAAAGGTCATCTTCATGGGAGCATTGATTTGTTCTGGTTTATCTTTCCTGTCCGAGTAAGGTGCAAGTGCAAGCAAAATGAAACAACATTTTTTCAAGCGGCTTTCCCTCGAATGGGTTCTTGGTTTCTAGTAAAAGCATGCACAGCAAAAGCCATCACAGGCTTATGCGAGCATTGTTAAAAAACTGTTACCGAGTAGAAAATTAGGGAGCGTAAAAAAATAAGGTGGACGGATTTGGGTTTAGTGAAAAAAGAAAAGCAACTGACTGGAAGGAAGTTGTGTTCTTTTTTTGCTAAACCTCAAAAGCAAATACGTCCATTTTATTTTAGCTCAAATACTTAGAAAGTAAACCGTACCCAGTGGAAGCAAATTTCCACTGACAAAATTTTACATTGAAAGGCAAAGACAGATGTGAAAGGCAGTCCAGATGACTGCACAGGCGAGCTATTGTTGAAGTGCGGAAGGAGGGAATGCACCTCGTTTTTTGATTAGTAGTGGTTCAAAGATAGGCCAATAAATGATATGGGTGTGAAAAAAATGTACAAAAAACGACCGTTTCCTCAAAACTGCCCTTTTTAGGGTAGATTTTCTATTGACTCCCAAAAGCTGAAATTCATGCCCATAGCTGAGTCAAACAGACCTCAAAACCAGGCAATACATCCTCGCCACTCAAGGTTTGGTCAAAGCCAAAATCTTCCTGGCTGCCATCTGCCCGATACACCGTTGTTTTTTGCACGGATGGGTCGATTAGCCAAGCCAAACGCGTACCTTGTTCCAAAAATTCAGCAATTTTTTCTTGCAGGGGAGCCCGTGAATCGGAAGGTGAGCGCAGCTCCATGATGAAATCGGGTACCAAGGGGGCAAACTTCCTTCTTTGGGCCGGATCTAAAGCTTTCCATTTGTCAATGGTCACCCAAGCTGCATCAGCAGCATACACCGCACCATTGGGCAAGCGAAAACCGCCCGAGGAGTCAAAGGCTATGCCTAGTTTGTATTTGCGATTCCAAAAGCCCAATTCTCCACAAAATTCAAAGTTCCAATTGCTGAGTTCAATTTCTCTTAACGCTTCAATGTACACTACTCCTTGTGAATTTCGCTCAATTCGCAGCAGAGTATTCAGTTGGCAAAATTCAAAAAATTGATCCTCACTCATGCTTTGATCTGGAAAGTTGAGCACTAATGTTCCCTCAAATTGGTTGACAAGTGCAGCCATTGAATCACAATTTTTAGCAAATATGAGGTTTTTACACTAATGATGCTGAAAAACCAGGGTAGTCATTCAAATGTAATGCTGATTTGCGCTGAAATCCCTTGAAATAACCTTACAAGTCCCATGAACTAGCCTTACATCTGTGGCATTACCAAACCAGGTAGAACCTTTGTAGTATTCCATCAAGAGTACCAATATTTAGGTCAGTAGTTTGAAGCCGAAAACAAAGTTTGCTAATTTTCAGACCAGTCATGAACGGGGCACCTCACCCCCACACCCAAACAATCACACCCACACTCATTTTCGCCGATCATTCCCTTGTACTCATCGTTAATCCGCACTTATTCGACCAAGTTCTTTGGAAGGAGCCCCATTCCTCATATACATTTGATTCGTTTCTGAAAAAATCCTACCTTGTAGGACTGGATTAAACCAGAGATCAGTTTCGCACACCAAAAATAACTACACATGTTTCTTAGTATTCTCGGTATTTTGACGATGGTTCTCACGGGGGTAGTTGGAGCCTCCGCACCCAACCTCAAGCGCGTAGGGGGAATTGGTCGAATTGTCGGCGTTTTGTTGATCGCCCTGGGCGTTTTCAGTTCCATCTTTGTGCAGATGAGCGCAGGCTCAGTGGGGGTACAAACCCTGTTCGGTAAGGTGCAACCCAAGGTCTTGACCGAGGGCTTGAACATCGTCAATCCGCTGATGAGCATTCAGCGCTTTGATACGCGAACTCAAAACTATACCATGTCGGCTATTCACGACGAAGGCGACAAAGCTGGCGATGACGCCATCCGCGTGTTGTCTTCAGATGGTTTGGAGGTAGTGATTGACATGACGGTCTTGTACCGGGTTTTGGCCGAAAAAGCGCCTACCATTGTACGGACCATTGGCCAGGATTACACCGAAATTGTAGTGCGACCGATTGTGCGTACCAAAATCCGCGACCTGGCGGCCAACTACGATGCGGTATCGTTGTATTCGAGCAAAAGGGAGGAGTTTCAGGCGCGTTTGTTCACTGCTATTGAAAAGGAATTCACCAAGCGTGGCTTTGTGCTTGAGCAGGTCCTGATCCGCAATCTCAACTTGCCCAGTTCGGTGAAAGCGGCGATCGAATCGAAAATCAACGCCGAGCAGGAATCTCAAAAAATGCGCTTCGTGCTCGACAAGGAACGCCAGGAGGCTGACCGCAAAAGGGTGGAAGCCCAAGGTATTGCTGACTACCAACGCATCCTGACTTCCTCTTTGACCGATAAACTCCTGCAATACGAAAAAATCAAAGCCCAAAAGGAATTGGCTGCATCTCCTAACGCGAAAGTCATTATCATGGACGGCAAAAGCTCGCCGATGATCCTTTCGGGGAATTAATCAAAGATTTTGAGTTCTCTTGACTCAAAACCATTGCAAATAAAGCCCAGGGAATGGTCGAATTGCCATTCCTTGGGCTCATTTTTGCCATAAGTATTCGAGCTAAAATAGTGAAAACTTAGCCAAGCTGCCTTATTCGTCAAATTTTTAGGGTTCAACACAGCAAATACCGGAGATGATTCATAGTTTTATGAGACTTCATCTAAAACTCTGCTATGTTCATCATTTCTACTTATGGTTTGGCCGTTGTTTGCTGCGTCATCACCATGCTTTGTTGGGGTTCTTGGGCCAATACCCAAAAAATGGCAGCCAAGAACTGGCGCTTTGAGCTCTTCTATTGGGATTACGTATTGGGAATTTTACTGGGTTCCTTACTGCTCGCTTTCACATTAGGCAGTGTTGGGGCTGAAGGGCGCTCATTTTTGGCCGATTTTGCCCAAGCAGATCGGCAAAATATCTGGTCGGCCATGCTAGGGGGGATTTTATTCAATGCAGCCAATATTTTGTTGGGTGCCGCTATTGCCATTGCGGGCATGTCGGTGGCTTTTCCAGTGGGCATTGGCTTGGCGTTGGTGGTTGGAGTGGTGGTCAATTACCTCAACGCGCCAGTGGGTGATCCGCTCTTTTTGTTTGCCGGGGTGGGTTTGGTGATGCTGGCAGTGGTGCTCAATGCATTGGCGTATCGCAAACTGGCCAGTGCCACCGCTGGGGTATCGACCAAGGGACTGGTATTGTCGATTGTGGCAGGTTTGTTGATGGGCTTTTTTTACAAGTATGTGGCCGCTTCGATGAGCGCCGATTTTGCTGCCCCAGAGGCGGGCAAATTGACACCTTATACCGCGCTGGTGTTTTTTGCAGTGGGCATTCTATTGAGCAATTTTGTGTTCAATACGGCTTTGATCTACCGTCCATTCGTAGGCGAACCTACTAGCATTGGGGCTTACTTCCGAGGCACGGGCCGCGACCACTTCACGGGCATCCTGGGGGGCTTGATCTGGATGTGTGGCATGTCGCTCAGCATTTTAGCCTCCGAAAAGGCGGGCCCGGCGATCAGTTATGGCCTGGGCCAGGGTGCTACGGTGGTGGCTGCTTTGTGGGGCATTTACATCTGGCGCGAGTTCAAAGGTGCGCCCAAGGGGACGAGTGCGCTGCTCAATGCAATGTTGTTGTGTTATGTAATTGGTTTGGCAGTGATCATTATGGCGCGGTGAGGATTGTGAATATACTTGTAAACAATACGAATCGTATTGTTTATAGTTCTTTGACAATTTATGTGGAAAGCCCAAAATGTTCTTGGCTCTATCAAGTAAAAGTGTAATTAAGTATTTGAGCTAAAATAAGATGGACATCTTTGTTTTTGAGGTTTAGCAAAAAAAAGAACACAAATCCTTTCATCCAGTTGTTTATCTTTTTTCACTAACCCCAAACCTGTCCATCTTATTTTTTTACGCTCCCTTAGAGCGCGTTCTCCGAAGTTTTCAGTAAATACAATCAGCATTTTTCATCCCCATTCACCCCGCTTAAAAAAGCGGCATACCCTTCTTCGTATGCGTCCTGAAGGCCTGGGTTTGGCGAATACACCGTCCCACCTTCTTCTCCAGGAAAATCAGGCAAGCCCAAAGCCAGCAAAGCCAATTTTGCCGCCCCCAAGGAGGAAGTCTCAGGGGTGTCCTGCAAATGAACGGGCAATTGAAATACATCCGCCATCATTTGTACCCACACTTTGCTGCGCGCAAACCCTCCACCAGCGATGATTTTTTTGGCTTTGCTCTGTTCCTGCAGGGCTTCGCCGATCACTTTGAGGTTGTAAATGATGCTTTCCATTGCAGCGCGTACCAAGTGGGCTTGGGTGTGCCGCATGTCGAGCTTAAGGATGCTGCCCCGTAGTTTAGGATTCCACCAAGGGGCGCGTTCGCCTTGCAAGTAGGGCAGGAAAATTAAACCCTCGCTGCCCGCAGAAACAGTGGAGGCTAGGTCGAAAAACTCGTAAAAAGAACCTTGGTAATGGGTGATCTGGTTTTTGAGCCATTCTAAAACCACCGCCCCGGCGTTGGTTCCGCCGCCGATAACGTATTGGTTTTCTTGCAAAACATAACAAAACACCCGGCGCTGGACGTCCAATTGTAAGTCAGGAACAAAACGCCGGATGGCCGAACTGGTGCCAATGGTAGCTACCAAATCGGACTCGCTGGCAGCCGCGCCCAAATTGGCCAGGCAGCCGTCGCTGCCACCAACGATGATGGGCAGGCCGATGGGCAGGTTGAGCATTGAGGGGATCAGGTCGAATTTGTTTCGGGTCAGGATGCATTGCTCGAGACTTGGGCAGGCATGGGGCAATTGCTTGGGTTGAATTTTTAGGCTTGCAAGCAGTTGTTGATCCCAGTTTAGGGTTTTCAAGTTGAGCAATCCACTAGCCCCTGCTACTGAATAATCGCAAAGCCATTCTCCACTCAAATTGGCAAGCACAAAGTCTTTGATACCTACCCAGCGTTTTGCTCTTCGAAAAAGATCGGCTTGGTTTTGCTGCAACCACATCAATTTGAGCAAGGGCGTCATCGGATGTCCAGGAATGCCGCTGGTGGCATAAAAATATTGATGCTGTTCGGTGGAAAGAGATTCCCAGATCGAGGCGGCACGGTTGTCGGACCAAATGATGCTGGGGGTGATCGGCGCATCTTTTTCGTCCAACCCAATCAAACTGTGCATAGCCGTAGAAAAACTCAAAGCCAAGGGCTCACCCAAGTGTTTTATATTGCCATAAACCACATTTAAGCCATCAATCACAGCTTGTAGGATGAAAACAGGATCTTGCTCGGCCCAATCGGGCAGTGGGCGCTGGGTGACAACTGGCGTCGCGTGTTCGGCCAGGACCATTGCCTGAAGGTCAAAAGCCAAAACTTTGATGCTGGTAGTTCCCAGGTCTGCAGTCAGGATGTAAGCCATGTGGTTGTTGGATTAAAGAAGATCGGTAAAATACGAGATTTGTGACCTACCGCAAAATCTGCACCGCCCCACGTAACAGCTCTGTTTTTCCATTGGGCATTTGCAGCAAGATCAACCAAGTAAATGAACCAATGGATTGAGCATCGGGCCGCCAGGTCACTTCCTCAGTGCGTAGTGTAAAATCTTTTTGCTCAAAAACCAGGCTTCCCCAACGGTCGAAAATGGCCAGACGCAAAACTTTGCGGTTTTGGCCGGGCTTTAGAAATAATTGAAAAGCGTCGTTGACCCCATCTCCATTGGGCGAGATGGCTTCGGGAACAAAAAGGGCAGTTTTTTCCCTATCATCAAAATCGGGGCATTTTTGCAGGCGGATCCGCAGCAATACGATGCTGTCGCAGCCATTGCGCTTTTGTAGTTTTTGTAAAAAAACACCAGTATCACGAGCTGCGCAAGTCAAACCTATGATGCGCACCGTATCGGCACTTGTACTGAAAACCCGTTTGGTGATGAAGGTACTGTCGCAGCCTAGTTTTTGCACCAGCGTAACTGTATCCTGCAATCGACAAACTTTCTCGATTTGCACAACTCGGTAGGGTAGGGGAGCCCTGATTTCCTCTACTGATACGTCGTCGAATAAGTAATAGGCATTGTAGGCGTTGGTGCCCTGAAAAAAATTGCGGATGCTGGTTTCGTTCAAGTCGTGAAAATGGCCGAGCAACAAATACTGGTAAGCCCGATCAGCCTTGATTACCTTGCTGACTGGAATCCAAAAAGCGGTATCGCGTAAGAGTCGCCCTGTGGGGCTTTCTACTTGCGGAGGATTACCTACATATATGGTAGGCTTGACTTGGCTGTTGAAAAGTGTTTGGGGATTATCAACCGAAAGTACCGCGCCCAAGCGGTCAATGCTACCATTTCGGAATTGGCGTGAGTAGGTAAACTTGGTATAAAAGCGCACCCTGTACTGTTTACCTACTTCCATTGGTTTATTGAGCTTTACGTAAGCGTATTCTTTGCGCAAACGCCCAGTGGTGTCCCAAATTACGGTATAGGCCTGGTATCGAAATTGAAATCCTCCGATCATTCCTTTGCCGCTGCGAGGTGGATTGTCCTGCGGAACCTGGCGGTAAAGACCCAAAGCTGAATTGCGGGTGCAGCCGCTGTTGAAATAATCGGTGCTGCCAGTGATGGCACCGTGGGTCAGGGTCAGGTCTTGCCATGCCACAATTTTATTGGTTAAGGTAGAGACGGAATCACAAGCCTGGTAGGTTTCAAAACTGGGGTTCGGCACCAGATTGGGGCCTATGCAGGGGTAGGATTGACAATCACTCACCTCAATCGTCCAAGTACCCCCAGCGTTTTTACAACTACAGGTGACCTGGTAACGACCCGCCTGACTAAACTGGATGCGCAGGCTGTCCAACCCGATTCTTTGCTGGGGTGCCACAGGAGTGATAAATTCTACTTTTTCTCCAAGAGGACAAGCGAATTCACTGGCTACTAAAAGCACAATGCTGTCCAGGCAAACCTTTAGGTTGCGCTGTGCGGTAAGTTCAACACTGCACAGCAACAATAGCCCGATCAGCAAGCCTGGTCTCGGTGGATGCATAGGCTTTTTTGATTTACAAGATAGGGCATTTGTACAATCGCATCCAGCCAATTTTTACCAAGGAGTAAAAAAAGCAGATTCTTGGGCAAAAACTTGCAGAATTAATTAGCAATCTTTACTTTTACGCATGAATATCGAGACTTTACACGATTAGGACATACTGAAAAACTAGGATTACACCAAATTTTCACTGTAATACATTGAACATTAAATACTTGTACTTCATATTTCGAAATATGAGTACTAAATTTGTAGACTCCTCCAAGCCAATTTGTTTTTTGGCTCTTATTCCAGTTTTCTTGGAAAAGGTACTTCACATGTTATCAACAACAAGCTGGTCTTTACAACTGGCAAAAAAGACACTTACAATGCTTAGATTGGTTGAGTCAAATCAGCCCTAGGTACCTATTGTTGAGGTCAAAATTGGTTAGCAACTAGATTTCATTTTGTTTTTTCTTTCAAATCGAAGTATTGTGCTTTGATTCGAATCAAATTTTGTTTTGTACTAACAAATCATATTAATCATGAAAACATGGTTTGGCGGAGCTTTTCCTGGCGCATCAGGAAAAGCACACATTCTATTGCCACAACTCAACCGAACAGACCGGTCGGATCCCATGCAACGGTCAATTATCAACAGCCTTGCCCGGCACTGTCATTTGACTTTGTTAGTGCTCTTGTTTTTTGGTTCTGCTTTGGAACTAAGCGCTGGCAACTCACCTCTCCTCATTTTACCTAATTCAGCCAATCCAGTGATCGCACAGCTTTCGGAGGCCAACCAGCCACCGAATAGCCAATCGCATTGTGTGGAATTGACTTTGGACAAAAATGGCACCCTGACTTCAGTCAGCATCCCACAATTTGACGGTAGTAAGGGTAAGCTCAGCAAAGTACAGATCAAAACAGATTGTACTTTTCAGGGTTCGGCAGCCTACAAGAAAATGAGCGGTGATCGCATCAACATCATTTTGATGAGCCGCTTGAGCATGATTTTTCCCAACCAATTGGTGAAAGAGTACAAAGCCAAGGCTGAGCTTAGCAAAGACCTGATGCCCAACGAAGACCCATCGGTAGCGGGCACTTTCAGCAAAGAATGGTCAAAACAAGACCAGATTGAAGAAATGCTCCAGGAAAATTTAGCGATTTTTCTAGGTACGGGTAATTTCAATCTGGGCCTGATCGCCCAGGATTTGGCCAGCTACAAAGACGCAGATTCGGAAATCTCCTCCAAGTTTGTGCTCAAAGTGTGTGTGACCTACCACTTTGAATAATAACTCAGTTCTGCTAATCTCATTGAAAAGACGACCATGAAGCAAATATACCTACTAAGCAAAACCTGGTGGCCAGCCCTCTTGCTGTGTTGCCTTTTACCTTTTACAGCACAAGCCCAGGTTTGTGATGAAAAGCCTTTAAATATCCCCTTCACGCGCACTGACTGGACCACCAACTGCTCGTTGGTAGCTGCCAACCAGTGCGACATTACCAATGGCCCAAACTGTAGCAGCAATGGGCAGACCTCAAATTGGTTGTTGCTTAATCCCAGTCTCCGTTGTGCAAGTGCGCCGCCCTGCAACGCCGTTGGTTTAAGGAACTTGAAGGTTCGTTACAAAATGAAGGGAACCTACTTCGTAAAAAACGTGGGGAACCTCAACCAAACCCCTTCTTTGGCCATCAACGGTTGTATGAAGGTCTGGGCTGACAATCAGTTGGTGACGCCTTTTTTGACTGTTAACCAACAGACTACCCTCCCCAATTTGGCCCCCAATCAAACAGCCTCTGGGAACTTGAATCCGGTCAATGACTCGATTACCAATACAGATCCAGATTTCCTGGCTACTATTTTTGGTAAAGCTTGCGCTGGACAACTGTGTTTCGATGCTTTGGCCGACGGCTACACTACTGTGGTCATCAGCAATGGTAACTTGGAAGCACAGACTACACTGGAAGCAGCCTTGGAAGTGTGCCTAAATTACAACAAATATACCTATTCCATCACGGGCACTGAAGTCGCTTGCGAAGGTGCTAACAATGGCAAAATTTTCCTGACTTTTACCCGTGCTACTGGCACCAGTTTGGGCGATTATCGCATCTTAGTAGATACTGATAACAATGGTAGCTGGGATGTTGTACAGCAACCCGTAACAGGTGCCAACACCATCAGCAACTTACCTGCGGGTACTTATCCCATTGCGATTTACTACAATGCCGACCAGGATTTCACTACGCTACCTCCTTCCACCTCCGCCGCAGGCTGCGGTTTCTGCAAAGAAAGCGTAACTGTAGGCGAAGCCAAAGCCAACATCACCTGCAACACCAAGGACGACTGCCCTGGCAGCCCAGCCGATGGCTCGGTAGGTGTAACTGTTACGGGTACCAATCTGGGCACCGTCACTTATGCGTGGAGCGCCAATGCAGGAAGTGCCACTACCTCAACTGTTTCGCCAGTTGCTGCGGGCACTTACACCGTAACGGTGACTTATGGACCTGGTGGAAAATGTCAAAAAATCCATACCTGTACGGTCAATAACGCCCCTGGGGTAGATTTCACTGCCACCCCCACGCCTGTAGTGTGTAAAGGGCAAAACAATGGCAAGATCGAAGTGGATCCCACCAGTGGTACTGGTCCCTTTACGATCAAGGTAACGGGCAAAACCGACCAGACCAGCACCAATGGCGAATCCAAGACTTTTACGGGGTTCGGGCCGGGGGCTTATACTGTCACCGTAATCGATAAAAACGGCTGTGAGAAGAGCGTGCAAGTCGACATCACCGAGCCCGCTGTCATTACGGCTGATTTGGATATTATGAATGCCCTCTGCAATGGGGTCAACAATGGCATGGCCGAGGTGACCAACGTAGCTGGTGGTAATGGTGGATACACCTATACCTGGTCGCGTGGTACCCCTAGCCCAGCCAACAAGGTCAGCAACCTGTCGCAGGGCTCTATCTCTGTGACCATCACCGATAGTAAAGGTTGTACGCTGGTCAAAACGGGAAACATCTCACGAACCAAATCCGTGAGCATCATGTGTACGCCCACCAAAGAGGGTTGCGATGGTGCCAATGATGGCAGCGTGAGCATCACGATCACCAACGGTACGGCACCTTATACCATCACTTCTGTGAGCGGGCCGAGTTTTACTACGGTCACTACCTCCAGCAATCCGGCGGTAGTCAGTAACCTTGCAGATGGATCTTACACCGTAAAAGTAACCGATGACTCAGGCTGCGAGGACCAGTGTACTTTCACCATCGCCAAGGGCGAAACCTTTACTTGCGAGGTAACTGGCCCTGCTCAAGTGTGCCCAGAGGGTGGAGTCTATACCTACACTGCTAACACGGTGTCGAGTGCCACGTACTCTTGGGCTTTGGTAAACAATACCATGGGCGCTAGCATTACCGCACCTTCCGCTACCAATACCGTATCCATTACCGTGCCCAACAATGCCACAGGCACTGTGGACGTGGAAGTGACCATCACCAAGAGTGGTTGCGTGAGAAAATGCATCAGAACTGTAATGGTAGGCCCACCAGTAAATTTCACAGCTACGTTAACACCAGTGGTGTGCAATGGCCAATCCAATGGTGAGATAGTGGTTGACCCTACCACCGGTACTGCGCCTTTCACCATTAAAGTTACAGGTCAATCCGACCAAACCAGCACCAGTGGTGAGCCTAAAACCTTTACTGGTTTGGCTGCCGCCACCTATACCGTACAGGTGATCGACAAGAATGGTTGCTCAAAGAGCATTCAAGTGCCAATTAATCAACCTGGTCCAATTACAGCTGAACTCAGCACCATGAACGCCGAGTGCAATGGTGTGAACAATGGCATGGCACAAGTGACTAATCTGGTAGGCGGAAATACGGGAACATTCAGCTACAACTGGTCGCGTGGTAGTGCCAGCCCACCCGATAAGGTGAGTAACCTGTCGCCTGGCCCCATTGCGGTGACCATTACCGATAGCAAGGGGTGTTTCATCGTTAAATCGGGTGCCATCGGCCAAAATCGCTCCGTATCCATCGCCTGTACTCCTACCAAGGAAACTTGCGATGAGGCCAACGACGGCAGTGTGAGCATCCAAATCACCAATGGCACTGCACCTTTTGACGTGACGTATGTAAGTGGGCCAACGTCCTTTACTGTGATCAATACCTCTGCTAATCCAGCAGTGGTGACGGGCCTTGCCAATGGCACTTACACCGTAAAAGTAAAAGACGCTACAGGCTGCGAAGACCAATGTACCTTTAAGGTTGACCAAGGTGAAACCTTCACTTGCAGCGTGGATGGACCAGCACTGGTGTGCAAAGAAGGCAGTACTTCGGTATATACGGCCAATGTCGTACCAGGTGCAACCTATTCATGGGCTTTGGTGAACAATAGCATGGGCGCTACGATCACCACGCCTTCTGCTACCAATACCGTTTCAATCACCACCCCCAACAATGCTACGGGCAGCGTGGAGGTAGAAGTGACCATCTCCTTGAATGGTTGCGTGAAGAAGTGCTTCAAAAAAGTAGAAGTACGCACCGAAACACCATGCAACCTGGGTGGACCAAACGCGGTGTGTGTAGGTGGCAGCGTGACCATCACCAGCTCAGGGGCCAGTGCTCCATTCAGCTGGTCGGTTAGCAATGGTTTGTTATTCACTGGGCAAGGTACGAGCTCCATCACGGTGAGTGTTCCTTCCAATAGTGTACTCACTCAGTTTACCGTAACCCTCACTTCAATCGGAGCGGGTGGCTGCCAAACGACCTGTACCAAAACGGTAACGATCAACCCGCTGCCTACAGTAACACTAACGGTGAAAGACCCGGTTTGTACCTTGGTACCCGCCGATGGTGTACTTACCGCGACGGCTACCAGCGGCACTGCGCCTTTCACCTATCGTTTGTACAAGTCTTCACCAAGAGCACTTTTTGCTACTTTCGGACCTACTAACAATGTTACCCATGACTTCACAGGCTTAGGCCTTGGCGATTACGATGTAGAAATTATCGATGCCAATGGTTGTACCAGCGATCCCACGGCTACCATCACCCTGATAACGCCTGTAAATTTCAACCCGATCTTCGACTGCGCAGGCCAAGCTAACCCGATCACAGTGCCTGTGGTGTTGAATATTACAGGTGGTACAGGTCCGTTCATGTACTCTTTGGACAATTTTACGTTTAGTCCAGTGCCAGTTACTGGCATCATCACTGTTGCATTTACGGCAAATGCTACTTTGTCGATTTATGTAAAGGATTCCAGAAACTGCCCTGCGGTGAAAAAGGACATCCTGTTGGTGTGCTGTGAATTGAGTGGGGTATGTAAATTGACCACTCCTGCTCCGCTGGTAGGCTGTGACACCACTGCTATTCCTGGCCCCAAAACCAAGGTATCGGATGTGTTCAGCAATGTTACTTTCTGCAAAGAGGCCCGAATTGCTGTGGATACGACCCGCAAAGGTAGCCTTTGTGACCCCAAGGGGTTCCAACTGACCTACTCTTACACCTTGTACGATGACATCAACGACAACGACAAGTTGGATGGCAACGATGTGATTTATGAAGACGAGACTTGTGAGGAAACTTACACCATGACCCGTCCTGAGATTAAGTTGGATTGTCCAGGCAGCTTGGAGATTTTTGCTTGCCAAACGCCAGCACAGATTCAGAAGGCCATTGATGATTACAAAGCCAAGTTTAGTTTTACTGGCGGGTGCAACGCCACCGCGTCCTTCAGCAACATCTCCATCCCGACCCAGTGTCAACAATCAGTGGTTACCATCACTTACACGGTGAAGGGCAAGTGTGGGGATATCAAATCCTGCGATCAAACAATCACGTTCAAAGCAAACCCAGCAATCACACTTACCTGCAATGAGGACTCTACGGTCGTGGCATGCACCTCGCAGGCCACGATTAACGACCGCTTTGCGAAGTGGTTGCGTGGCTTCAGTGTATCGGGTGGTTGCAATGACACTTCGGGCCAATTCGATGGCACTCCGACCGCACCTAACTTCTGTGGTGGCACCGTAACGGTAACTTATCGGGTGGTAGATCCATTCAATTGTAGTACCGAATCATGTACCAAGACCTTCACGGTTGCAAAAGCACCCTCAGTGGTGTTGAATTGTCCAGCGAATAAGGTGCTGCCTTCCTGCTTGACCGCCAAACAAATCCAAGACAGCTTGGATGCCTACAAGACCAAGTTCAGTTTCTCAGGTGGTTGTGGAGCTACAGCCTCGTTCAATAATGTGAACCTGCCCAGCATCTGCAACGGTGGCACGGTGACTTTGACTTATACGGTGAACAGCGATTGTGAGGGACCAAAGAGATGTGAAAAGACCTTCGAAGTTACGAAGAATCCAACGATCACGCTGACTTGCAACCAAGACACCACAATTGCTGCCTGTACGTCACAGGCTACCATTGATGATTTGTATGCCAAGTGGCTGCGTGGCTTTAGCGTGACTGGTGGTTGTGCTGGTACCCAAGGGGAATTTACGGCTAAGCTACCTGCTGCCCCCAATTTCTGCGGTGGTACGGTAACGGTAACTTACCGAGTAGTTGACCCATTCAATTGCAAAACCGAGTCATGTACCAAGACCTTCACGGTTACAAAAGCACCCCCAGTGGTGCTGACTTGTCCAGCCAATAAGGTATTGCCTTCCTGCTTGACGGCCAAACAAATCCAAGACAGCTTGGATGCCTACAAGACCAAATTCAGCTTCTCTGGTGGCTGTGGAGCTACAGCTTCGTTCAACAATGTGAACTTGCCCAGCATCTGCGATGGCGGCACGGTGACTTTGACTTATACGGTGAACAGTGCCTGCGAGGGGCCAAAGATTTGTGAAAAAACCTTCAAAGTCACAAAGAATCCAGCGATTACGCTGACTTGCAACCAAGACACCACGATTGCTGCTTGTACTCCACAGGCTACCATCGACGCCTTGTACGCCAAGTGGTTGCGTGGCTTCAGCGTAACTGGTGGTTGTGCTGGCACCAAGGGTGAATTTACCGAAGAAGTATCGCCTCCTTATTTTTGTGGAGGAACCGTTTCTGTCACATATCAAGTGGTTGATCCATTCGGCTGCAACAAAGAATCTTGTACGCGTGCCTTTAAGGTGGAATCTGCACCAGATGTTGTCTTGAAATGTCCCACTAATAAGGTGCTGCCCTCTTGTTTGACTGCCAAGCAAATCAAGGACAGCCTGGATGCTTACAAGGCTAAGTTTAGCTTCACTGGTGGTTGCGGGGCTAAGGCTTCGTTCAATGAAGTGGACCTGCCCAGCATTTGCAAAGGCGGTACAGTGACTTTGACATATTCGGTAAGCAGTGATTGTGAGGAAAGAAGGTCCTGTAGCCAAACCTTCACCGTTACAAAGAATCCAGACATTACTTTTGTTTGCAACGAAGACACTACCCTTGCCGCCTGTACCTCACAAGCTGCGATCAACGACTTGTTTGACAAGTGGCTGCGCGGCTTCAGCGTGAGCGGTGGTTGCGAAGGCACCAGAGGGTCTTTTGTAGGCAGTCCGGTGGCTCCCAACCTTTGTGGTGGAACCGTAACGGTAACTTATCGGGTGGACGATCCATTTGATTGCGACAAACGCACTTGTACCAAGACCTTCACGGTCAATGCTGCGCCAAAACTGGAATTGAAATCCCCTGATAACCTCACTTTGCCCTCTTGCCTCACTGAGCAGCAGGTAAAAGACAGCTTGGACAAGTACAAAACCAAGTTCAGCTTCACGGGAGGCTGCAACTCCAAGCCTTCTTTCAGCGAGGTTTCGATTCCGAACGTGTGCAAAGGTGGTGTGGTGACGATCACCTATACGGTGGTCAGCGATTGTGAAACGAAGTTTGTTAACAAAACCATCACTCGCCAGCCCAACCCTGAAATCAAGCTCACTTGCAACGAAGACACGACCATTGCGGCTTGTACTTCACAAGCGGAGATCAATAACTTGTTCGCCAAGTGGCTGCGTGGTTTCAAAGTGGAAGGTGGCTGTGCAGGCACCGAAGGTGCATTTGATGGTAATCCTACGGCCCCCAACTTCTGTGGCGGCACCGTAACGGTGACATACCGGGTAGTTGATCCATTCCAATGCAATACCGAGTTCTGCACTCGTACCTTCACTGTCACTAAAGCACCGCCAGTTATTACCAGCGTGCCCGAAGGCAACCTGACCATCCCTGCTTGTACGCCTGATGACAAAGCAGCAGATCTGATCAAGGCTTACCTTGATAATTTCACGGCATCCGGTGGCTGTGGCCTCCAGTCCAGCATCAGCGAGTTTACCAAGCCTCCTTACTGCGGTGGTTCGGTGAAATTCAAGTTTACCGTTACCAGCGCTTGTGCTGAAAAAGAGGAGTACGAAAGAAGCATCATTCGCACTGCTCCTGATACAGTGAAAATTACTTGTGCCGAGGAAGACCTGCTGATCCCTGCCAGCCTAACCGATGAGGAAGCCCAGGAAATGCTGGATGAATACAAGAAGCAATTCAGCTTTACGGGTGGCTGTGACGCCAAGGCCAGCTTCGACAACCCAAGCATTCCTGATGTATGTACGGGCGGTGATACGACTCTGACTTACACTGTGGTAAGCACTTGCGACAAAACCAAGACTTGCACCGTCAAGATCATCCGCGAAGCCAATCCGATCCCTGACATCTTCATCGGTGCCCGTGATTCGATCAAGATTGAGCGCTGCGAAGGCGATACGGCTAGCGTATTGTTTGAAATCGAAGGTACGCAAGACTTCTACGACATCGAATACAGCTACATGATCTCGATCTTGCAGCCTGACTGTTCTTACAAAACCGAAACAGATACAGTTTTGGTAGAAAAAGTAGAAAGTGGCAACCACTTGATTAAACTGAGCGACCTGAAGCCAGGGACATACATGTACACTTTCGAACGGGCCATCGACCCATTCGGCTGTTCTTACGGTTTCCCACCAGTGAGCGACAAGAAGAAGGTGACCATCACCGTGCATCCAAAGCCTGTAGGCAAGGATACCACCAAGACACTCTACACTTGTCTGCCAGTGAATGTGAACCTGCAAAACCGTGTGCGTTGTAATGTGCCTAGTACCTTCAAATGGTACAGTGTACAAACAGCAGGTTCATCTACGCCTTACGACAATCCAAGCATCACTGGTGAAACGATCACACCTTCGGGGATGACGACAGTGATCAACGATGTGCTGACCAACCTGACCAATGCACCGCAGACCATCATTTACCGTGTAGAGCCCACCAGCACCAAAGGTTGTGCTGGCGAAGCCTTCTACGTGACCGTGAAACTTGTACCTGCACCCAACATTCAGTGTTTGGCTTGCATGACAACGGTGAATGTGTCGATGGACAAAAAGTGCAAGTTCTTCGTGACTCCCGACCTTGTGATGGACGGCTTCAAGGATTGCCCCAACGGCGACTTCCTGCTCGAGGCACTCGAAGTAATCATCGGCGACGGCAACTCCGACAGCTATGTGGATTGCCCAGGTACCTATAAGTATGTGATCAAGCTGAAAGAAGGCTATGACCTTTGCTACAAGTTCACACCCTGCTGGGGCACGATTGTGGCTGAGGACAAATTGGGCCCGAACATTGATCGCGTGGACTTCACCAAGAACCCAATCTACTGCTTCGACATCAACTTCGCGTTGAACAATCCGAAGACCGTAGGCGCTACGGGAGTGAAACCAAGCTTCCCACAAAGCTTGAGCGACAATACGCCTGGTCACTCCATCCTGAGTTACAGCCGCACTGTGCCTGATGAAGTGTTGAACCTCGGTGCTGCTTACTTCAGCGACAACTGCAAAGACTGCGGCTGTAATGTAAGCGTGAAGTGGTACGATCGCCTAGTTACTTATGGCTGCGATTCTTTGGCTAAAAATGGCCTCTGGGCTCGTATCTACCGCGAATGGGTAGCCACCGATTGCCGGGGTATGACCAAAGACACGACCCAGGTTATCGAAGTACGCCGTCCTAAGGTGAGCCAGTTTGCCTGGAAGAATCCTAAGCCGAACAAACCCTACGACCAAGTAGTGGAATACCAGGCTTGCACAGCTGATAAGTCTTTGATCAAAAAAGAAGACTGGATGCCTCGCATTGCTAGTACCTTCTACTCGAATAGCGATCCCAAACTGGAGCGCTGGTTATACCTGGATGAGGTCGAGTGTAACTACTCTGTCCAAATCAAGGATACCGAATTCCCAGTCTGCGACGGTAAAGGCGTGAAGATCGACCGTGAGATTTACGTCTTCGATTGGTGCGCAGGTGGCATCATTGACACCCTGCATGTACTGATTAAGATTGGTGACTTCAAAGCACCAACGATTACGGCTAAGACACCTGTGACCATCTCAACGGGTCCGATGAACTGTACTGCTTCGATTCCTACCACTGCCGCTCGCCTGAAGAGCGACATGTCCATCGACATCAGCGACAACTGCTCCTTGGGCAATGTTTCGATCCGCATCAAAACCCGCGACCGCATCGTGAAGGGCATCATCATCGCCACCAACGTGTGGGATGAAGTACAATACCCTGTGATGAATGGCGTAATGAGTGGTTTGCCTTTGGGCCGCCACCGCATGATCATCGACGCATTTGATGGTTGCTACAACGCCGTACGCGACTCCGTAGAATTTGACGTGGTGGACAAAATCGCACCTGTAATGAAGTGCGACGATGACCTCAACGTAACCTTGTCGAATGCCAATGGCTACCTGAACGGCTACGCTCGCGTGACTGCCAAAGACATCGACGAAGGCAGCTTTGACAACTGCGAACTGAAGTGGATCAAGGTACGCCGCACTTACAATGCAGATTGCAAAGCCGACCTGATCGCCAAAGGTTACGACCTGAACGGTGACGGTGAACTGGATGATAAAGACGGCTTCACGTTGGTGAATGGCAAGTGGATGACTCCGTTGGCCGATGCAGTAGAGTTCTTCTGCTGCGACATCACCGAACCAGTGACCGTTGAGCTGTGGGGCGAAGACTGGAGTGGCAACCGCAACTTCTGCTGGATGACCCTGAACTTGGAAGACAAAGTCGCACCCACTTGCCAGGCCCCTGAGAATGTGACCATCTACTGCGACGACAAGAACCTGGGAACGATCGATAGCAAAATCCAATCAGCCTTAGCCTTTGGTGATGTGACCATCACTTCTGGCAATGATTGTGGCAAGTTGGATACCGCTTATCGGGTGGTTAAAAACCTGAAGTGTGGTTATGGTACCATCGAGCGCATCTGGACTTTGACCAAGAAGACAGTAAAAGGCGACCTCACAACTGAGTGCAAGCAGATCATCCGCATTGTACCTGTACATGAGTACGACATCCTATTGCCACGAGACCTCGAAGTACGCGATTGCACCAAACCAGTAGCCGATACTTTGTTGGTCGACGAACGCTTCTGCGACATCTTAGCCGTGAACATCACCGACAAACGCTACGATGCATCGAACGACGAGTGCTACAAAATCTTCCGTACCTACACCGTGATCAACTGGTGTACTTACGATGATCGTTGTGGTGACCCGATGGATCCAAGAAATGTGTTCGTCATCGACCGCAAGTGGACCAAAAATGGCCTGGACAAAATCTGGCTCTTGGTACGCGATCCAAACCGCACTGGCAAAGAGGATTTCATCCTGTCTTACAACCGTACACCTTACGAAGGTGACTTGAACGATGATATTTTGAGCGAACGCAATCCCTTGAGCGATGAAAGAATTCGCCCACCGTTCTGCGATATTTCTGGTGAATTCCATCACTCGTTCATGTACACCCAAATCATCAAGGTGTATGACGATGTGGCTCCGGTAATCAGCTTCAAGCGCGATACCTTCTGTACCAGCCCAGTGACTTGTTTGGCGAATGTAAAGATTCCATTCACTGCTACAGACAACTGCACGGATAGACTGGAACTGGAAAGAACGCAGGTGATGGTAGCACCCTTCCAGACGGTGACGGGGCCCTACATCATGGCCAACAGCCGCGACTACATCTTCAGCTTCGAGGATGATGGCAAAGGCAAGATGGCAGTATCTGTCACCAATCTACCAGAGGGTCTGCATGACCTGATCGTGGTGGTGAGAGACGAGTGTGGCAACCTGACCCGCCCAACCCGGATTCCATTCCTGGTGCGCGACTGCAAGGCTCCGGCTCCGATCTGTATCAATGGCTTGTCAACCGAGTTGATGCCTGACGGCAATGGCGGTGGCATGATGGCAGTATGGGCCAATGATTTCATTGCCTCGAAGATCTATGATTGCAATGGCCAGGGACCAGAAACCCAGGCAGGCTTGAAACTGGTGACCAAGTACTCGATCAACCGCGTAGGCCAGCCAGTGAAAGACGACCAAACGGGCTTGACCTTCACTTGCGCCGACAAGGGCAAGGTGATCAATGTAGAGATCCATGCATGGGATTCAAAAGGCAACCACGACTTCTGCGTGACCTTTGTAGAAATCCAGGACAACCGCAAGGTATGCCCAACGGGTGGAACCAATGATGATCAGATCAACGGTATCATCGCTACCGACGACGCCAAGCCAGTACAAGGGGTTGACGTGAGCGTGAGTGGTGACAAGCAAGACAAGCAAACCACTCCAGGCTCTGGTCTGTACGGCTTCAACAGTTTGCTGAAAGGTGGTGACTACACGATCACGCCACAATTGGACAAGGACGCCAAGAACGGGGTATCGACCTTCGACTTGATCCTGATCCAGAAGCACATTCTGGGTATTCAATTGTTGAGCAACCCTTACCGCCAGATCGCAGCCGACGTGAATGGTTCGAAGACCATCACCACGCTCGACCTGATCCAGATCCGCAAATTGATCCTGAACATCGACGACAGCTTCAAGGGCAGCCCAAGCTGGAAGTTTGTAGACGCCAAGTACCAGTTTGCCGAACCAACCAATCCTTGGAAGAACGAAGTGCCAGAAGTGGTGAACGTAAACGACTTGGATGGCAAAGTACAAGCCGATTTCGTAGCCATAAAAATGGGTGACGTGAATGGCTCTGCCGCGACGATCCCAGGTGCAACGAGCAGCGAAGTACGCTCTGGCAAGGACTTCATCCTGAATGCTGATGAACAACAGATGAAGGCTGGTCAGCTCTACGATGTGCTGATTAAAGCCAGCGACTTGTCAAAAGTGCAAGGCTTCCAGTTTACCTTGGGCCTACAAAACGCTGAGATAGTCGGCATCGACTACGGTGTGATGAAGGCTGAAAACTTCGGAATTTTTGCGAAGCAAGGCATGATCACAGGCAGTTGGAACAGTGCTAATGGCACTGCGACCAGTGCAGAGGGCTTGTTCACACTCAAACTGCGCGCTACCAAGGACCAGGCATTGAGCGAAGTCCTGAACATCAGCAGCCGCATGACTGCCCAGGAAGCTTATGGCCAGGGCGACGAGATCATGGACCTGAAGTTGAGCTTTGGCCGTGCCGAGCAATTGGGAGGCCAGGCTCGCTTGGATCAGAACCAGCCCAACCCATTCGCAGAGGAAACTTTGATTGGCTTCTATCTGCCCAAAGCAGCACAAGCCACAATCACGGTTCGCGATGTTAAAGGTGCTTTGGTTTACCGTACCCAAGGCGACTACGCCAAGGGCATGAACCAGGTGAAGCTGGGCAAGCAAGAACTGAAGGCCGCCGGGGTGTTGTACTACACTTTGGAGACCGCTGACTTTACTGCAACGAAGAAGATGGTGGTACTGACGAAGTAAAAAGTCAAATCGACCATTATATAGCTAAGACTCACCGGGTCGCTCTTCGCAAGGAGGGCGGCCCGGTGGCGTTTAGCAGCAATCTTTTTCTTCATTTACCGACAAAAACAGGCCAATAGCCAAAGGAAGCAGGGTAAAAGATCAAATTTTCGTCTAATTCTTTAATTTGCTAGGCATAAACAACAAAAACATTGGTCCTTATGCAAAAACCTGCCCTTTTTCTGCTGCTAGGTGTATTCTTGGCATACCCTGCTCTTTCCGCTCAAAACTTAGGTGTTTTTGAACAAAACACTGATGTAGGTAATCCCAAACTACCTGGATCGGCCACTTACGACGCCGTTTCACAGACTTATCAACTCAGCGGAGCGGGTGAAAACATGTGGTTTGGAACCGATCAATTTCAATTTTTACACAAAAAAATCAAGGGTGATTTTATCATTTCGGCTACCATCCAGTTTGTGGGCAAAGGAGTGGATCCTCACCGCAAAATTGGCATCATCGCCCGCGAGAACCTGAGCGGCGATTCCCGCTATGCCGATGCCTGCGTACATGGCGACGAGCTCACGTCCTTGCAATACCGCGATGCTCCAGGTGCCAACACTGCCGAAGTGCCTTTGTCGGTTTTTTACCCTACCCACATTCAATTGGAGCGCAATGGCAATACCTTCATTTTCTCGGCAGCCACTCCAGGGCAAAATTACAAATCGGTTAGCAAAGAACTGGCCCTCAACGAAGAACTATATGCAGGGCTTTTCATTTGTTCGCACCGCGATTCGGTGCTCGAAAAAGCGATTTTCAGCAATGTACGCCTGATCATCCCCATCCACAAGAACTTTGTGCCTCACCGGGAGTTCATCGGCAGCCACATCGAAGTGATGGAGGTGCAAACGGGCAAACGGGAGATTTTGCACTCCGCACCTAACTCCTTGCAAGCACCCAACTGGACCAAAGACGGCAAAACCTTGCTCTACAATTCAGAGGGTTTGATGTACAAATTTGAATTGGCCAGCAAAAAAATCGAAAAACTGAACACCGGGCCAGTGGTCAAAAACAACAACGACCATGTTATTTCCTTCAATGGCAAAATGCTCGCTCTAAGCAGTTTTGAAAACCCTGGCAACGTTTCGACCCTTTTCACTTTGCCCATCAGCGGTTCGGACGAACCTAAGCAGGTTACCAAAATAGAGTGGGGACATTCTTACCTGCATGGCTGGTCGCCGGATGGGAAAAAATTGACTTATACCGCGTTTCGCAACAAACAATACGACATTTGTACCATTGACTTGGCCACAGGCGTGGAAACCCAACTCACCAACTCTAAATTCCTTGACGACAGCCCCGAGTACAGCCCTGATGGACAATGGATTTATTTCAACTCGGTCCGCACGGGCACCATGAAACTCTGGCGCATGAAGCCCGACGGCAGCAAGCCGGAACAACTGACTTTTGACGAGTACAACGACTGGTTTCCGCACATCTCGCCAGACGGGAAATGGATATTGTTCCTATCCTACATGCCCGACATCAACCCTTCAGACCATCCTTGGTACAAGCAAGTTTACCTGCGCCTGATGCCCGTGAGTGGTGGTGCACCCAAAACGATTGCCTATATTTATGGCGGTCAAGGTACGATCAATACGCCATCATGGTCGCCGGATGGCAAGAAAGTGGCTTTTGTGAGCAATAGCAAGCTTTGAGTTGAGAAGTTTAGTGGTTGAGGAGTTGAGGAGAGGGAGCCCGTAGAAGCACAAAAAACCTCAAATCGCTGGCCTAAGCCCTGTCTTTTCGACATTTCACCCTTCGACATTTCAACTACTAAACTGCATCATGAGCAAGATGAAACGCATTCTTCCAATCATTTTCTGCCTCAGCAGCATCGGTCTACTGGCCCAAAGTACCCTCATCTTTCGCAACGTTGAGGGCAAAGACAGCATCAGTCGTCACATCTATGGGCACTTTGCCGAGCACCTTGGGCGCTGCATTTACGATGGATTTTACGTGGGCGAGGGCAATACCCAAATCCCCAACGTGGACGGCGTACGCAAAGACATCGTGGAAGCCCTCAAAAACCTCAAAATCCCTAACCTGCGCTGGCCGGGCGGTTGTTTTGCAGACACTTACCACTGGCGCGACGGCATCGGACCCAAAAAGGAGCGCCCTGCCATGCTCAACATCTGGTGGGGCAATGTGCGCGAAGACAACAGCTTTGGAACCCACGAATTCCTGAACATGTGCGAGCTCCTGGGCACCGAGCCTTACTTGTCGGGCAATGTGGGCAGTGGCACCGTGCAGGAGTTTTCGGATTGGGTCAAGTACACTACTCACCCCAATGGCAGCAGCCCCTTGACGGATTTGCGTCAAAAAAATGGCCGCAGCACCCCTTGGAAAGTCAAATACTGGGGCCTGGGCAACGAAGCCTGGGGTTGCGGCGGCAACATGACTGCCGAGTATTACGCCAATATTTACCGCCAGTACGCCACTTTTACCACCAATTGGACCAATTCGGACCGCCTTTTCCGCATCGCCTCTGGGGCCAGCGACGATGATTACCATTGGACCGAAACCCTGATGAAAAACATCCCGCACAACATGCTGGAGGCCATTGCCCTGCACCATTATTCGGTGATCGACTGGAACAAAAAAGGCTCGGCTACGGCTTTTGACGAGTCGACTTACTTCAAAACCATGCAAAAAGGCCTGCTGATGGAGGAATTGATCCAGAAACATGTGGCGATCATGGACAAGTACGACCCCAAGAAAAAAGTAGCCTTGCTGGTGGACGAATGGGGCGGCTGGTATGACGTGGAACCCGGCAGCAACGGTGCGTTTTTGTACCAGCAAAACACCATGCGCGATGCGGTGTTGACAGGCTCCACGCTCAATATTTTCAACAACCACTGCGACCGCGTAAAAATGGCCAACCTGGCCCAATGCGTGAACGTTTTGCAAGCAGTGATCCTGACCCACGGGGCCAAAATGGTGCTGACGCCCACTTACCACGTGATGGAAATGTACAAGGTGCACCAAGACGCCCAGCTACTGCCCCTGGACCTGAAAACCGAACAGTACCAAATGGGCAACGAAAAATTGCCCGCTATTTCTGCCTCGGCGTCCAAGGACAAAACTGGCCAGATCAACCTCTCCATCGTCAATGTCGATGCCAATCAAAAGCGCACGGTGAACATTGACCTGCCTGGGCTGAATGGCAAAACCATCACGGGCCGCATCCTGACTGCGCCCAAATTGCAAGCTCACAATACTTTTGAGCAGCCTGGCGCAGTGCAGCCAGCAGCCTTCCGCGAGTTCAAGGTGCAAAACGGGCAATTGCAAGTGGTGGTGCCGCCGTTTTCGGTGGTGGTTTTGGGGTTGAAGTAGAGAGACAGAATTGTTGCTCCAAGGATGTAAAACTTGTAAAGTTCACATCCTTGAGCTACTTTTGTTGTGCTGGTACATGATATGAGTTTCTTCGTTAGTTGACTCCAAAAAAGTGCAGCAATAAACCTCAATGGAGAAAGATCAATTTAAAGATTCATTAGCGTCAACATTTAATGAGTTTTTTTCAACAGTCGCAACTGATAGTGGTGAGTGGACGGTGAAAGGTTTTATTGATATTTATAAAAACATTTACACCATTTCGGTCGATACGAAAGTAGTTTCCAAAATCATTGAGCTGATGATTTTCCCGATTCTGGTAAAATTTGCTGAAAAAAATGACTATGAACTAGTCTTGTCCGCCCATCAGAACCATTACCCTGATTTGACTTTTGTTCATAAACAAACGAAAGTGAAATTCGCTGTTGACCTAAAAAGTACCTACCGAATCAGTAAAGACAAGGTAAATGGGATGACACTTGGAGCATTTACTGGATATTTTCGTAATCGGGGCTCAAATAAAAACATTACCTTCCCTTATAACGAATATTCCGAGCACTACATCCTTGGAGTAATTTACTCAACCTCAGATTCTCTTGTAGATGAGAGAACTAAATATACTATTGATGATTTACACAATTTAACTTCGGTTGTTAAAGATTTTGATTTTTTCATTCAGGAAAAATGGAAAATTGCGATTGATCGTCCAGGAAGTGGTAATACAAAGAATATAGGTTCCAGTACAAACATTACAGCTCTAAAAAATGGTACTGCACTTTTTACCAAATATTCACAGGGTAAGCAAATATTCGATGATTTCTGGATGAATTATTTGACAACTGATATGGCGAGGGCTATAGATTTAGAGAAGCCACATTACAACAATATTAAGTCATATTTCATGTATAAAGGTATTGCCAATGAGTAAACTTCCTAAACATATCGGCAAAATTGGCACTCCTCCGATCAAGTGTCAAGGCATAAAGACGAAATTGATTAACTTTATCGCCGAAAATATTAAGTGGGAAGGGGATGGAAGATGGATAGAACCCTTTTTGGGATCAGGTGTGGTTTTGTTCAATATCCAACCTTGTCGAGCGCTTGTTTCGGATACCAATAAGCATATCATCCACCTTTACCAACAAATTCAGAGTGGTAAAATCGATGAAGTACTGGTCAAAGCATACCTTAAAAGTGCAGACGAACAACTAAAAAAAGGAGGGCAAGACTATTATCTAGAGGTAAGAAAACGATTCAATGAGCAAGGTAGCTCGCTTGATTTCTTGTTTCTAAATCGGAGTTGTTTTAATGGCTTGATGCGATTCAATAGCAAAGGAGGCTATAATGTTCCATTTGGACACAAACCTGAACGATTTGCACAAGCCTATATCACCAAAATTATCAACCAGATTTCATGGATAAAGAAGATGATGAAAGGCAAAGATTGGGTTTTTGAAGTAGCTGATTGGAGGCAAACACTGAGGCAAGCTAAAGAAGCGGATTTTGTTTATCTAGATCCCCCTTACATTGGTAGGCACGCTGATTATTACAACAACTGGACCGAGGAGGATGCAATTGAACTTGCAGAAGTAGCCAAGCGTTTGCATTGCGGATTTGCATTGTCTATGTGGCTTGAGAATAAATATCGAAAAAACGAGCACATCGAAAATCATTGGGACGGTCTTGAATTGCGGAGCTTTTCGCATTTTTATCATGTGGGTTCAAGAGAAGACTTGAGGAATGAAATGCAAGAAGCATTGGTGTTGCCTGGTAAAAACTTAAACAATATTCCTTTGCAAATAAAGCAAGATATTGAGCATCCTATTCAATTTAAGTTGTTTGAATAGACCACTGGTAAATTCTACCTCTTCACCAAACCATGCAACTCCCGAAACTCCCCAAAATCAAAGACCACTTGGTACTGGGCAGCGGGCAAATTGCTGATGTTGATTTGGAAATCATGCTTTCCTGGGGCCAATGTACCAGTATGGATGTTTTTCAAAACTTGGCCATTGGCATTCAGGAGGGAGATCTGTACCCTGTTTTTTTGCTTTTGATTGAGCCTGATTTGCACTTCATCGCTGGTGGGGTTGGGAAATACTTGGGTGCTGATTTCTTGCTGTTGGGCTGCAATATTTACGCTGGTAAGGGTACGGTCAATGGTCCAGGTGACTACGCTGGCTTCTTTGGCCATGAAATCAAAGTCGCGGATCAGTTCGCTTTGGTCGATGACTTTGGCGCTCAGGGTATGCCTGCCTGGAGTGAGGATCTGCTGGTCCAATACAAAAGAATCCTGTCGATTAGCGATGAACACCCCATCCAAGCGCCATTCGATCAGCAGGGTATTGGGTTCGGGTAGCATCAGTTTTTCCAGCTTAAACAACACTTTTCGCTCACTAGAAATGACCGCTTGATCGAGTGGCGGACTGACTTTTACGATGGGATCAGTCATTCCCTGGATTTTTTTCACCAATGCCTCGGTGCAAACCGGACAAAAAGCATTGCCATTGCTCCGCATCTTACACTCCTCGTGTGGCCTTACCCAAAAAGGGTGTTCCTGAAAAGCATAAATCCCCGTTTCTCGAAACCCCAGCCAGTTTTTCCAACGGATCCGGTTGGGGTTTTGGGTACCAGTCATATTGGGAGCTTCGTAGCCGCCGCCCGCCCAGTATTCATCGGCCAATGATCCAAAAGAATGCCCCAATTCGTGTAAACAAACCTCAAAACTCAAGGCACTGGCTCGTGCATAAACCGTAGGGAAAGTCCCCCCGGAGCCACCATAATATGGGGTATTGACCAAAATCAAGCTTTGATCATAATAAGGTGTATGGGTAGCCAACACCTGCGCAATGGAATCGGTATAATCAGCGAGAAGTAAACGATGGATCCCCGCAAAGTCAAACGTACTGCCGAAATAGTTTTTGGGGTTGCTGATTGGAATCGGGGTTCTGTTACAATCCGGTGCACTGTTGGGGTGTTTTGCGCCCGATTCCTGCGAAATGACCTCAATTGCAAATACATTGAAGTAGTTGTGATAATGGGCAAAAGGCGCTTGTTCGAACATGTACTTCGTCAACCCCTGGCAGTAGTGAAGAAAAGTATCCTGCTGTTTTGCGGTAAAACCATCACCCATGAGCACAATGTTGATGTACTTGTTGACATCGCCCTGGTATTGCAAGGTGTCAATTTTGAATTTTTGGCCAAAAACAAGGGCATTGAAGCTACAAAACAGCAGGATGAGGCGAATTTTCATTGGCAGCAAGGTTTAGTTCAGTAAGACCGCTATATGAATCGATGGGGTTGGTGCCTTTGACTTTTCATTTTTACAAAAAACACTTTACCTTTGAAGGCCAAAACAAGTACTTCCTATGGAAATTCTCTTGTACAACGAGATTGACTATTCCAAAGTTAAGAAACAATTTGACAAGCTCTTGACCCAATTGCGCAGCGGCGACTGGGCGGGTGCCGAAATGAAAAAAATGCCCAATACGGGCTATTATCGTGCCAAATTAGACGATACCAACCGCCTGTTGCTCAAAGTGGCCAAATACGAAGGGCGCACTTACTTGCTGGCCCTGGAAGTGATCCTGAACCACAATTACCGCGATTCGCGCTTTTTGCGTGGGGCCCAGATCGAAGAAGGCAAACTAATGTCCATCAAAAACGAGGCCGATGCACCCGCGGAGGACTTTGTGCAAATGCCTTACGTCAATGCCCAGTCCAAGCATTTTCACTTGCTCGACAAGGTCATTTCCTTTGACCGCGACCAGAGTGAAGTTTTTGCTTTGCCCACGCCGCTGATCGTCATTGGGTCGGCAGGCAGCGGTAAAACGGCCCTGACGCTCGAAAAAATCAAAACCCTGCGTGGGAACATCCTTTACGTTACGCTTTCACCTTACCTCGTCGAAAACTCAGCCAACCTTTATTCCTCTTTCCACTACAACAACGAAAACCAGGAAATCGACTTCTTGTCCTTCAAAGAATACCTCGAAACCCTGCGGATACCAACGGGACGCGAGCTGAATTTTCGGCATTTCGATGGCTGGTTTACCCGCCACCGCAGTTCTTCCAAACTCAAGGACAGCTACAAGGTTTTTGAAGAGTTCAAAGGGGTACTAACGGGTATGCCCACCGACAAAGCCCACCTCAGCCGCGCCGACTACTTGGCCTTGGGCATCAAACAATCGGTATTTCTCAGCGACGAGCGCGAAGCGGTGTACGACTTGTTTGAAAAATACCTACTTTTCCTCAAGGAAGCGAACTTTTATGACCTCAACCTCATCGCTTACGAATGGCAGCAACATGTGCAGCCCAAGTACGACTTTGTGATCGTGGATGAGGTGCAGGACCTGACCAATGTACAGCTGTACGTGATCTTGAAATCGCTAAAAAACAAAGGACAATTCTTGTTGTGTGGCGATTCTAACCAGATTGTACACCCCAATTTCTTTTCGTGGTCGAATGTCAAGACCATGTTTTATACCCAGTCGGCCCTGAACAACGAGCTGCACATTCTACGTACTAACTACCGCAACTCGCCGCAAGTAACCGACATTGCCAACCGCTTGCTGAAGATCAAAAACTCCCGCTTTGGCTCCATCGACCGCGAAAGTACCTACTTGGTCAACCCGGTGAGCGAAAAAGTAGGTGAGGTGATCTGCTTCAACGACAACCCCAAAATCAAGCAAGAACTCAACCAGAAAACCCGGCAATCGGCCAATTTTGCGGTGATCGTGATGAGCAACGAAGACAAAGCCGAGGCCACCAAGGTGTTTCAAACACCCCTTTTGTTCTCGGTACAAGAAGCCAAGGGTTTGGAGTACGAAAACATCATCTTGTACAACTTTGTCAGTCAAAGAACCAAGGAATTCATCGAAATCACCCAGGGGGTCAGCGCTGCCGATGTGGAGTCGGAAGACATGCGCTACTCACGGGGCAAAGACAAAAGTGACAAATCGCTGGATGCCTATAAGTTTTATGTCAATTCCTTGTACGTGGCCATGACCCGTGCGGTGCGGAACCTCTATGTGATCGAGAGCTCGCAAAAGCACCCGCTATTGTCCTTGTTGAAGCTCGTGGAGACCGGGCAAAAATTGAATTTAGCGGAGCAAAAATCCTCGCTTGAAGATTGGCAAAAGGAAGCCCGGCGCCTGGAGATGCAAGGCAAAACCGAGCAGGCCGACCTAATTAAACAAAACATCCTGGGTAACCAAAAAACGCCCTGGACACCGATTACCCCCGAAGAACTCCTGCGCCTCAAGGAAGAAGCACTCAACCCTGATGTTTTCAACAAAAAAGCCAAAGACCGACTCTTCGATTTTGCGCTCATGTATTACGACCAGGACACAATCAAAAAACTGGTCGAACTGAAGTACCGCCGCGCTGAAAAACCAGACCTGGAGCGCAACTCCATTTTTCGCCGCAGCTATGCCCAATACGCCAGCGATGACGTGCGCAAAGTGACTGAAAACTGCAAAAAATACGGACTCGACTATCGGGATGAATTCAACCTCACGCCCCTTTTGGCTGCTTTGAAAACCGGGGCCATGAAAGTCGTTTCCTTCCTGCTCGACCAACAGGCCAACCTCAATGTGTACGACAACTACGGCCTATATCCCTTCCTGATTGCCCTGCAAAAGGCCCACATGGACCCGGCCTTTATGAAAAACAAATTGCCGGAACTCTACCCGCGCCTGCAACCCGAAAACTTGCGCTTGAAGGTCGATAACCAATTGGTCAAGCTCTCGGCCCGCCACATGGAGTATTTTCTCTTGCAAAACCTACTGCTGAAACAACCAATCATCGTGATGGGCCGCAAACGCTTTAAACCCTTCGGCTTTACCATCGACCAGGTGTTGGAAATAGTAGAACAATTTGGCCCTGAAATCTTGCCCGAATACCGCCAAAAACGGACTTATGTGAGCAGCATTTTGTCCAAAAACGAGGTGGATCGCGTGGATCCTTACAACCGCAAGCTTTTCTTGCGCCTGGAGCGGGGCAACTACGTCATCAACCCTGAATTGGAGATCGGGGTCGACGAAAATTGGATGAAAGCCTACGACATGATGCAGTTGGAAGTCATCACGCCGGAGGAAAACAAAAAGCGGATTGACGCTGAGATGGTGGAACAGCAGGCAAAAAACAAAGAAATGCTCTCCATCCTTACCCGTAGAAAAGAGGCCGAAAAACAGGAGTTTTGGAAGAAGAGATTTGGGTGGTAAGGGAGCGTAAAAAAATAAGGTGGACAAGTTTGGGTTTAGTGAAAAAAGAAAAGCAACTGGATGAAAGGAAGTTGTGTTCTTTTTTTGCTAAACCTCAAAAGCAAAGTTGTCCACCTTATTTTAGCTCAAATACTTAATCACACTTGCTCTCTCTTCAAGGTCGTCAATTGAAAACGGAATGCCTCCATACTCACACCCAAATAAACATACCCCAACCCATTCTTCTACTTCCCAATGTAAGACACAATCATATTGGGATCATGATCCCCCCGGATGATCGGCGACTGCATATTGCCCGTAAACTTGCGCACATTGTCGTACACAAAATTGAACAACTCTTCGATCGTTACTTTCGTATCGCGGTTGCGGTCTGCTTCGCCCTTGAGGCCCCGAATCAGGAAGTGGCTGAACACTCCCTGGCGCAAGCCGCTGGCCTCCAGCGAGGTTTCTTCACTTTTGGACGACATGATCAGGGCAGTACCGGGCTGGGCCTGGGCCAATTGTTGGTAAAAAGTGCTGATGTTTGACTCCACTGAGCGGGCAGCCAGCATGCCGCCAGAGTGGCAAGCGTCAGCGATGCAAAGCTTGTAACGGGCTTTGCTGCGCTTCAGCATTTCGTTGATTTCGTAGTGAAAAACCTTGTTGTCGTTGCCGTTGAAGTCGATAGGCAAAAAGGCACCAGGCAGGCCGTGACCTGAAAAGTACAAGAGCACAAAGTCATTGGGCCCGGCCTTGTCAAACACCTCGCGCATGGCTGACATGATGTTGCTGCGGGTAGCGCCTTCGTCGATCAGGATGCGAATTTGCTCGTCTTGTACCGCGCCTCCTTCTGGGCTTTTCAAGAAGGCGTAAATGCGGTAAGCATCATCGTCAGTGAAGCGCAACACGGGCATGTCACGGTAAGCTGCTACGCCGATGATCACCGACCATATTTTTGGGTTGTTGTTCGTTTCCTGGCGGCTGGTGGGCGATTGGGCGGCCAGGTCCAAGGGCTGAACCAGCTCGCCGTCTTTCCAGAAGCCTTCCTGTTTAGTACCCTCGTTCAGCATGTAGCAAGTGCCCTGCCCGTTGGGCTGGCCTTTGTCGAAAGCACCCACGTAACGAAAGGGCTTGTTGGTGCCCGTCACACCAGTGAGTTCACCTTGGCCTTTGGGCAGGCCGTGCTGGAAGGGTCCGCGATACTGCGCACCATTTTCGTATTTAAAGGTACCATAACCATTGGTGCAATCGCCGGAAATACATCCTGTAGTTTTATTGGCGGCTTTGGCCCCGGGTACGGTGGCTTGGTTGCCCGCTTCTACGCGCTCATTGTCCTGCCAAACTCCGCTGATTTTGCTGCCATCGGGGTTGACTAGGTTACCCATGCCGTGTTTGTTGTCATTGGCCCAGGTACCCACATAAATAGACTTATTGGTGTAGTACATGGTCCCGTAACCATTGCGGCGGTTGTTTTTGAAGTCACCATTGTAGATTGAGCCGTCGGGATATACGTACACGCCCGCGCCTAGACCGCAATTACCGTGAAAGCAGCCAGGTTGTAACCTTTTGGTCTCGCCATCAAGGTTGATGACCAGGTTGGGGAATGATTTTTGTAACTTGCCATCTTTCCAGATGCCTTTTTCGATGCGACCGTCGCCGTACATGCGGATGCCTTCGCCATTGGGTTTGTCGCTTTTCCAATAACCGCTGTAGTTGCCATCGTTGGGAAAGTAGCAATTGCCAAAACCCTCGCGCTTGTTGCCTGCGAATTGCCCAACGTAGTGTGCGCCTGAACTGGGGTAGCGCATGATGCCAATGCCCGTGTCGCATTTGCCAGAAATGCACTGTGCTTCCCCCAGAAACGGTGCCAAAAAGCCGAACAAGATCCAAAAATACCTTTTCATGATGACAATGATTGAAATAGGCTGTTAGAGTATGTTTAAACACGCTCCTGCCCAAGGTTCATCTTCAATGTTGGAGTAGCAGCATCGAACCAACGAATCTTGAGAAATTACTGGTTAAAAAGATTTGGAAAAAGAGCGTATGGAAAATGGGGAATACGCCTTGATCCAAAAGTATTACCATTCCATATCCTTACCTCACCAAGGCGAAAGGCATAGTCCGGTCGAAATTTCCCATCAGCAAGGGAGTCTGAACGTTCGCGGTGTATGAACGGACGTTCTGAGATACATAATCAAAAAGTTCCTTAACGGTTACAATCCGATTTTGATCATTATCAGCAGGACCCCTTGCACCTTTGATCAAAAAATGACTGAATACCCCGGAACGCAGTCCATTGTCTTCCAGTGAATATTCTTCACTTTTGGAGGACAAAAAAAGTGCTGTCCCGCCTTTCCCACTTGCAAAGGCCTGATAATACTTCTCTAGTTCGAGGTGAATAGGAGTTCTTAACGTACTGAAACTGCCTGCATGACATGCATCTGCAACAATAATCTTGTGCTTGGCCCTGCTGCGATCAATGACTTGACGCAACTCTTCATGGTTGATGCGATTGTTGTGACCATCGTAATCAACAGGAAGAAAGGCCCCTTGTATCCCATGGCCCGAAAAATAGAAAAAAATTACATCATTGTCGTCAGCTTTTTGAAAAACAGCATTAACAGCTGCCATAACAGCACTTTTTGTCGCGTCTTCGTCAATGATCAGGCGGATCTGATTTTCAGGAATTGCCCCCCCTTCTGGGCTTTTTAAAAAAGCATATACATGGTAAGCGTCGTCGTCAGTGTAGCGTAGGGTCACGAGGTGGTTGTAGTGTGCAGCACCGACTACCACTGCCCAAATTTTCACCTCAGCGGCGGCATTCAGGGGTTTGGGTGTATTGATGACGGGTGGTTTTTGGTTTTCTTCAAACAATTTTTGCTTGGGCTGGCCTTTGTCCCACACTGCACCAAGTACGCGACCGTCAGTGTAGTACATAATGCCTCGGCCCTGGGGGTAGCTTTGTATCCATCCCCCTTCATAGCGGTCGCCATTGTTGTAGCGGGTTTTGCCATTGCCGTTGGGCTGACCATTCACGAAGCTTCCAGTGAAAACCGTGCCGTTTTTGTACGTAAAACGCCCTACACCGTTGGCGCAAAATTCGGTGTTACAATTGCGGTACTGCAAAGAATCGACGGGTAGGTCGAACTGGTCTCGTACCACGTCCACACGGGTTGCACCTAAGTAAACGTCCTTGTCCCAGAAACCTTTTTGGGTTTTGCCACCAACCAAAAAAAGCGTGCCCTCGCCGTGTCGCTTGCCTTCTTTCCACTCGCCCTCGAAGCGTTCGCCGTTGGCATAGCGCATGGTCCCAAGGCCCTGACTACGCCCAGCGATGAAATTACCAGTGTAAATGTCTTTGTTGGGAAAAGTCAGGGTTCCTTGTCCCTGGATTTGGCCACCAACCCAATTTCCTTCGTACACCGCACCGTTGGCATAGGTCATTTTGCCTTGTCCATTCATGTTGTTTTGGCGAAAAGCACCGAAATATTCATCCCCGTTGAGGTATTTTAGGCGACCTTTTCCTTCGCGTTGACCAAATTGCCAATCGCCGGAAAAGACATCACGCGTAGGGTAAGTCATCACGCCCAAACCGTGCAGGCGTCCCCCACTGAACTGGCCATCGTATTTTGTTCCATTCGGAAACAAAGCCGAGCCTTGTCCGTTGCCACAGTCGCCACGTAGGCATTTGAAGGCTGGAGTTTGTGCGGGCAGGAAGCTTGAACAGCAGGTAACAATAGCCAAAAGCAAAATCTTGAGGTTCATACCGAAAAATATTAGGCTTTCAAGGTCAGTTAGTCCCGTGCTACCGAAAACAGGTGGCAGTTGAAGGGTTGAAATGTTGAAGAGTTGAAAAGAGCGAATTAGGCATTAAGCTTCGCATTTTCAAGGTTCAGAATATCTTCTTCTTTCAAACTTTCAATGAATGCTTTTGGCCTTTTTCCAAAGCGGGGATCGCTGAATTCAAGGTAAAGTTTTGTTCGATTGGCTTTTGGCTTTGAATGATGGTAGGAAAAAGCTGAGGGAAAAGGGGCATTTCAGGTGGGTTCTTTTCAACATTTCAACCCTTCAACATGTCAACTACTCTCGCGCTCAATTTCGAGGATTAAACCCATAAATCGCATTTTGTATTGTCTCTAAATTACGTTTTAGCATTTTTTAAGGGTTTGTGTCAAGGATTCCTTAAATTTGCAGTGAATAAGTGCAATATGTACCCAAATTTGTGCATTAAGGGGAAACCCGTTTGCCCTATTTAGAGTATCTATTTGCTAAGATTCTCAAACCAAAGTAAAAGCACGGGACCTAAACCGGCATGTTTAAATCTTGCGCTTTTACCAACCAAATTACTACTATGCGTTTTTTGTCATTTCTCTTGTTCCTGAGCCTGGGTTTGGCCATTGTTGCTTGCAATAGCTCCAAAAATGCCACTTCCAGTACTACCACTCCTACGATGGATGCCAAAGTTTTTGGTGCCAAAGTAAAGGCTAAAGGGGCCATTTCTTATGACCAAATGCTGGCCAGCATGTCGGATAAAAAAGAAATGCCTGCCAAAATCGAAGGCAAAGTAGAAGGCGTATGCCAGGTAAAAGGCTGCTGGATGAACATCGTTTCAGATGAGCCTGGTCAACCAAAAATGATGGTGAAGTTCAAAGACTATGGTTTCTTTGTGCCAAAGGACTTGTCTGGCCACAAAGTTGTCATCGAAGGCGTTGCCACCCGCTCTGTTACTTCAGTGGATGAACTGCGTCATTATGCTGAAGACGCTGGCAAGTCAGCGGCTGAAATTGCTGCCATCACTAAGCCAAAAGAAGAACTGAAGTTCTTGGCAACTGGTGTTTTGGTGCTTGACTAAGAGTGTGTTTAAATATTGGAGGTTTAGTCAGAAAACGAGGCAAATTTTGACTAATCAAGGCGGGAAAAGCGGAGTTATGCAGCGCATAATGAGCATTTTCCTAACGAAGAGTGGTCGAAATTGGTCCGTTTTATGGCAAACAAAAAATTTAAAACATACTCTAAGAAAGATTTTTTAGAAAAGAGGGGCACAAACGAAATTTATGCATTATATTAGCATTAACTATTTTGTTCGTGCCCCTTTTTACAACCACAGCCTGCTGTTAAATGAATTTTCAGGCCGCTAAAATATTCATCATCAATTGGCTGAATAGTGATCTTTCGCCAATGCTCAGCTATCATGGTTTGCACCACACCCTGGATGTACTAGAGGTGACGGACGAACTATGCGAAATGGAAGGCATTGATGAAGAAAATGCAACCCTTTTGCGCACAGCGGCGCTCTTTCACGATTCGGGGTTTTTGATCAATAACAAAGAGCATGAGTTGCTCGGATGTCAAATCGTGCGCGAAAAACTCCCGGATTTTGGCTACAGTCATGAGCAAATTGAAAAAATTTGCGGCATGATCATGGCCACCAAAATCCCCCAAAGCCCCAAAAACCACCTCGAACAAATACTTTGCGACGCCGACCTGGACTACCTGGGCCGCGACGATTTTTACCGCATCGGCGAAACCCTGTTCCACGAGCTAAAATCTTACCACGTCTTACAAGACGAAAAAGTCTGGAACCGCATCCAAGTCGGCTTCCTTGAAAACCACCGCTTTTTTACCAAAACCAATGTGGCCCGCCGCAACCCCAAAAAGGGCCAGCATCTTTCACACCTCAAGGCTTTGGTATCAACTTACGAGGAGTAGCATTTGTAGTTGAATGTTTAGGGTTGAAATGTTGAAGAGATGGGCCTGGTCATCGGCTTGATCTCTAAATTCTTTTTTGCATCTTTATCCCCAGTCGGAGCCCCCCTTCCAACCCTTCAATACGTCAACTTTTTAACCAAAAACAATGCGCCTACTCGCCTTACTCATCTGCTGCCTGCCACACTTGCTATTGGCCCAAGGCAAGCTCGCCCGCCTGCAAGAACGCCTCGATTCCTTTTTGTACAGCGCCATCCAGCCCGGCGCTCCGGGCGGCAGTTTCTTGATTTTACAAGGAAAAAAGACTTTGTACAAGCGCTCTTTGGGTTACGCCGACCTGCGAGCCCGCAAAAAATTCAGCGATCGTACGGTCGCCAACACTGGCTCGATTACCAAAACGATGGTAGCCTATGGCATCCTCTTGCTCGAAAAACAAGGCAAACTCTCGATTGACGACCCTATTCTGAAGTATTTCCCCGATTTTGATCGGCCCAATGTGGTGGAAAAAATCACGATCCGGCACTTGCTAACCCATACTTCGGGACTGCCCGACAACCGCATGGTCAGCAACAATCCAGTTTTTTACCTTACTGCCGACGATGCCCAAAACTTTGCGCCGCTGAAGAAAACCCAAGCTTTGAAATTCGAGCCGGGCACCCGCTGGGAATATTCCAATCCTGCTTTTAACGGCCTGGCCCTGGTCATCGAAAGACTCAGTGGCATGAAATGGCAGCGTTTTATCCAGGAAAAAATCTTCAAACCCGCTGGCATGAAAAGCAGCGTGATCACCGATGGGGCGTTCCCAGACCGTGGGGTGGCGCATGGCTATGAATTGAAGGGGCAGGAATACCATGAATTGGATTACGGCGAAGAGCCCACCTTTTGCGCCAGTGGTAATGGTGGCATCTGGTGCTCAATCCGCGATTTGCAGGCTTACCTAAATGCCCTTAAAACCTGCGCCTTCGCAGATTGTGAGCTGATCAAAAAATCACAAACGGTATGGCAACCGCAAGCTTGGACCGATCTCAAAGCGCCTTTCATGGGCTATTCCTGGTTCATCACCCCGGAGAGCATCGGACACACGGGCAGCCAAGGTGGCTTTCGGGCTCACCTGGTGTGGTATCCGCAAAAGGATTTGGCTTTGATCTGGTTGTCGAACAATTCGGAGTTTTATTCAGATAAGATTTTGAAGGTATTGAAGGAGGAAGGGTTTTAAAACAAGCTCAACTGCCCGGTCTTGAACTGTTCGTGCAGCTCAAGGTTGTAAGCTGGCATTTTCTGGTCCTTGAAATACAGTTTTTTGGCCAATTGGTATTGCTGGGCAATGATGTCGGCAATTTTCCCTTCACCCTTCATGCGGATGCCACTGCGGCTGTCATTGAGTTGGCCGCCGTGGCAATCTTTGATGCGATTCAGCGTGCGCTCGGCGCGGTCGGGCAGGGCCTTGCGGATCCAGTCTTCAAAAATGGGTCCTACATCTCCGTTTAGTCTGACGATCTGGTAGCAGATGGCTTGGGCACCATTTTTGGCTGCTCGTTCAGCCAAGCCTAGCAATTCGGGGTCATTCAAGCCGGGAATCATCGGTGCCAACATGGCCATAGCCGGAATGCCGTTCTCACTAAGTGTTTTAAGGGTTTTGAAGCGGCTGTTGACCGAAGCTGTGCGGGGTTCAGAACCCGGCGCAAGTCTTCGTCTTGGGTGGTGATCGAGATGGCTACATGTACCAGGTTTTCGCTGGCCAGTTTTTTCAACAAGTCCAGGTCCCTTAAAATCAAACTGTTTTTGGTGATGATGCCCACCGGATGGCGGTATTTCCACAAAATTTCCAAAATGGAGCGGGTGATGCGAAACTCGCGCTCGGCGGGTTGATAACAATCCGTGTTGCCCGCCAACATGATGGGAATGGCTTTCCAAGAAGGCTTACGGATCGTGTCCTGGAGAATTTGTGGTACATTTTTTTTGACCAAAATTTTCTGTTCAAAATCCATGCCTGCACTATAACCCCAATAAGTGTGGGTGTTGCGGGCGTAACAGTAAATGCAGCCGTGCTCACACCCTTGGTAGGGATTCAATGAAAAACCCATGCCTATGTCCTCGCTTTCCACTTTGTTCAGGATGGTTTTGGGAAAAGTAGGGATGTACTCGGTAGGGACTTGTAGGCTTTCCTCCCAGTCTTCGAGAGGTATGGGCATCTCATCACCCCGGACCTTGTGAAAAGGATTGGGCGTATTGATTTGGGCTCCCCGGCCTTTGAAATAGGGTGTGTTTGACATTTTTTTGTATGATTCGAGAATAAAAATACAAAAAATGTTTTTAAAAAGCAAGCTTGAATGCCCTTTTGAAGATTTTCTAGCACGAAAAGCTGCAATAGCTTATATTCTGAAAACTTCGGAGATGTTTCTATCGCTGAGAATTTTGTGATTCTTATGGTGAACATGAAGCGTTCATGACCGCGAAGCGGGCCAATTCTGAAAATTCTTTCAAATTCTGGTTTAGAAAAAATTGGTCAACGCCACGCAAGAAATTCTGTAATTCTGAAAATTCTGGTTTAAACAAAAATTCTGGTTTAGACAAAAAATGTCACCCTTGATTGTTGCGACAGCCTTTCTCCGAAGTTTTCAGTATATTTGAATACACCTAAAACCTGATTCCCTATGCTTTACTTTCTCTGGTGGCTGCTATGCCTAAACAACGATACAAAACCCAATGCCAACCAAACAGGCAATTTTCTACCACTCGACAACATGGTACAAATCCCGGCTGGGAAATTCACGATGGGTTCAAACAACGCGGAGCTTGACGAGCAACCCGCTCACGAACTAAGCATCTCCTCTTTTTACCTCTGCAAATACGAAGTGACGGTTGCGGAATTCAAAACCTTTGTAGAGGCCAGCGGCTACCAAACGGATGCCGAAAAAACAGGTGGGACTGAAACCTGGAAAATGGACCACAATGGTTTTGAGCGCCCCAATAGCGATCAACAGCACCCCGTGATGCATGTGAGTTGGAACGACGCAATGGCCTACTGCAAGTGGTTGTCGCAAAAAACGGGTAAAACCTACCGCCTCCCCACCGAGGCCGAGTGGGAATATGTAGCGGGCAATGGAGCCAAACATACCAAGTACGATTGGGGCAATGGCGCACCGATTGGCAAAAAAGGTGGGAGCATTGCCGATGAGCAAGGTGCGGCCCAGTTTGGTTGGACCCAAGCCGATTACATGATTTTCCTGGGTTACAAAGATGGTTACGAGGCCAGTGCCCCGGTCGGAAGTTTCAGCCCCAATGAGTTGGGGATCTGCGACCTGAGCGGCAACCTCAGCGAATGGTGCCAGGATTGGTACAGTGAAAGTTACTACCCAAGCAGCCCGGCCTCTAACCCCAAAGGCCCGACCAAGGGCAGTGAAAAAGTAATTAGAGGTGGCTCTTGGGGCACCGCCCCTGCGGATACCGAAGTACACAAGCGCGATTCGGGCGAACCTGGTCGGCGAGGTGGCAGCCTGGGTTTCCGGGTAGCGCGGGACTTGTGAGGTTTGCCAGTTTTTGCCCTTAATCGACAAAAGTCAACTTCCTGTCTTCAAGGCTTTTGTAGCAGTAGTTTTTTGTGCTAGTTTGCTGGTGAAACTATGTTTTCGAGTATTATGTTTTTCGAGTACTATTGAAGTGGAGAACTCTTTTTTAGTTGAATAAAAGAGGGTTTCAGTTGGCCCTTCTTTTCAACTTTTCAACGCTTCAACTTTTCAACTTTAAACACATGAAAGCCAAATTTAACCTGCTTTTGCTCCTGCTTTGTATGGGCAGCTTGTCTTTTATACAAGCCCAAAGCGCACCTGGAGAATCCATTCTACAAAAACTCAAATGGCGGGCCATCGGTCCGGCCAACATGGGAGGGCGAGTCACCGACATTGACGGTCTACCTGGCGATCCCAGCACTTTTTACGTATCTGCCGCCGACGGTGGAGTGTTCAAAACGACGAATGGTGGGGTCAGTTTTGAAGCCCTTTTTACCAAGCAAAGCGTTTATGGCGTAGGGGCCTTAACAATCAGCCCATCCGACCCTGAAGTGCTGTGGTTGGGCAGCGGCGAAGGAGATCCGCGAAACTCGGTTGGCTATGGCAATGGGGTTTACCGCAGTACCGATGGCGGCAAAACCTGGACCCACTTGGGCCTGGCGGGTACCGATCGCATCAAGCGCATCGTGGTACACCCCACCAATCCAGATGTAGCCTGCGCCTGTGCCTTGGGCCGCGAATGGGGCTCGAATGCCGAACGCGGCGTTTTTCGTACCACCGACGGGGGCAAAACCTGGGAAAAAACCCTCTACCTGGACGAAAGTACGGGCTGCTCCGACATTGTGATGGATCCGACCAACCCCCGCATCCTGTATGCAGGCATGTGGACTTTCCTGCGCAAACCCTGGCGATTCGACGAAGGCGGCAAAAACACTGCGGTGTACCGCTCAATGGATGGCGGCAAAACCTGGGCCAAAATCATTAAGGGCCTGCCCGAAAAACCCATGGCCCGCATCGGTCTGGCCATCGCTGAAAGCCAGCCCGCTACCATCTACATGATCACCGAATACCCCAACACCAGCGGCACCCTGTTTCGCTCGGACGATCGGGGCGAAAACTGGCGCTTGGTGAACAAAGACCCGGAGATCAATTTCCGGCCTTTTTACTATTCCGACATCCGCGTGGATCCTACCAATCCTGAAATTGTGTACTCCCTGGCTGGCGGCTTGTACAAGTCGAGCGATGGCGGCAAAACCTTCAAAACCATCGCCGATGATGTGCATGGCGACCACCAGTCTTTGTGGATTGACCCCAAAAACCCCAAGCGCATCCTGAGCGGCAGCGATGGGGGCTTTCAAGTTTCCTGGGACGAAGGAGCTACTTTCGACATCATCAACAACGTAGAGCTTTCGCAGTACTACCAGATTTTTGTGGACAACCAATCGCCTTACCTGGTTTACGGTGGTTTCCAGGACAATGGCACCTGGGTAGGCCCCAGCAACTCCCTGCATTCGGCGGGTATTCTCAAGCGCCACTGGAAGCAACTGGCGGGTGGCGATGGCTATTATGCCGTGCCTGTGCCCGGCAGCGAGCACGAAATTTACGCCAACCTGCAAGGTGGAGTGATTTTTCATGTGAACACCAAAACTGGCGCGGTGCGCAACATTCACCCTTACCCCAACAAAACTGGCTCGGCGGGCGACGCCATTGCTGACCACAAGTACCGCTTCAACTGGGATTCACCCATTTTGGTCTCGCCCCACGATGGCAACGTGGTCTTTACTGGGGGGAATGTGCTGTTCAAATCCAGCGACCGTGGGAATAGCTGGGAGGTCATCAGCCCCGATTTGAGCACCAATGACAAGAGCAAGCAACAAAGCTCCGGCGGCGAAATTTACCAGGACAATACCGCTGCAGAATTCCACTGTACCATCCTCAGCATCGCCGAGTCGCCCCTGGAGAAAGGTGTGATTTGGTGCGGCACCGATGATGGAAACGTGCAAATCACCCGCGATGGCGGCAAAACCTGGGCCAACGTGAAAAACAACATCACGGGCCTACCCACATTCGCGTGGGTGGGCAAAATTCACGCCTCCGAGCACGCCGCTGGCACTGCTTTTGTAGCTGTCGATCAGCACCGCATGGACGACTACCGCGCACACGGCTTCATGACCACCGACTACGGCAAAACCTGGACCAAAATCAGTACGGGTTTGCCCCAAAACGATTGGTTGTATGTGATTCGACAAGACCCTAAAAATCCTGACCTCTTGTACGCAGGCATGGAGCATGGCATTTATGCCTCTTGGGACAAGGGCAAAACATGGGCCAAAATCAATGGCGATTTACCCCCCGTTTCGGTGCGCGACTTGCGGGTGCAAGCCCGCGATGGCGACCTGATCGTAGGCACCCATGGACGGGGAGCCTGGATCATGGACGACATCAGCGCCTTGCAAAACTGGAAAAATGTAGCGGGCAAAACGACTTACCTATTCGACCCACGCCCTGCTACCCGTTGGCAATATTACAACTTGATTGAGGACCAGGGCAACCGCGAATACGCTGCGAAAAACCCTGCTCCAGGCGCTTACTTCAATTTTTATGTGCCCAACGATGCAAAAGGTGCTGTAAAAGTGACGATCAGCGATGCCGCAGGTAAGCTCGTCCGCGAAATCAGCGATACCACCATCAAGGCGGGTATTAACCGTATCATATGGGACTTGCGCGGGGAGGAAGGCGTGAAACTCAACACAGCTACCCGTGGTTGGGGCTCCGGCTCGATCCGCCCTTGGGTGATGCCTGGTACCTATAATGTAAGCGTGAAAATTGGCGACCAAGAGCTGAAAAGCAAGGTGACAGTAAATGGCGACAGCCGCACGGGCATGAGTGCTGCCGATTACCAAACCCAGTACAATGCAGTGGTAGATTTGCAAGGCTTGCAATCAGAAACCAATAAACTGCTGAACAATACCGAGCAAATGGTGGCCCAACTCAAGGGCTTAGCGGACAAGGTAAAATTCAATGGCGGCAGCGAACCAAGCGCCGAAACCAAAGCTGCGTTGGATGCCATCGGCAAAGCCCAAAAAGCCATTGAAGCCCTGCGCGATACCTGGCGCAGACCTCCGCCCGCTATGAGTTATCGCCAAAAACCGCAGTTGCGCGAAGAAATCCGCAGCCTGATGAGTGCGATCAATGAGGTGCAGGCAAAACCGACGGTACCTCAGTTGGCCCGCATCGAAGAATTGCGCGAAGAAGTTGCGCAAGCGAAGCGAGCCCTGGCCAAAGCCATCAGCGAGCAAGTAGAGCCGCTGAACAAGCAATACGCCGCTTTGCCCGTGATTTCGACTGGGGAAAAGTGATTTTTAGTTGAGGAGTTGAGAAGTTGAGAAGACTGGGCTTCGATTAGGCTTTGAGGTCTTCGAAAACACCAAACCGTGCAAACGGGTGTTCGGGCATCTTATGATTTTGCCAGCGAGCCCCCACTTCGTAAGTCGTAAGTCGTCACTTGTAAGTCGTAAGTCAAAAAAGAAAGAGGGGCTATCATCGAATATCAACGACGATAGCCCCCTCTTTTCAACCCTTCAACTTTTCAACCTTTCAACTTCAAAGGTTTCCCTTCTTCAGCTCTTCCACCGCATGGTTGGCAGCGCGAGCGGTAAAGGCCATGTAAGTCAAAGATGGGTTGACACAAGCGGCGGAAGTCATGAAGCCACCATCGGTATTGAACACGTTGGGTGCAGCCCAGAGCTGATTCCACTTGTTGAGAACCGAGTTTTTGCTGCTCGTGCCCATGCGCATGGTGCCCATTTCGTGGATACCCAAGCCCAGGGCTGGGTCGCTGTTGAAGCCATAAACCGTTGCAGCGCCCATGGCTTGCAGCATTTCTTTGGCGTCATTTTCCATGTCTTTGCGCATGTTCACTTCGTTTTTGCCAAAGCCCGCATCCACTACGATTTGTGGCAGGCCCCACTTGTCCTTTTGATCGGGGCTAAGCGACATGCGGTTTTGCTCGTAAGGCAACCACTCCCCGAAGCCACCTACCCAGAAACTCCAGGGGCCGTGCGAGGCCATTTTCTTTTTGAAGTCGGTGCCAAAACCTTCGATGTCGCGGTCCCAGGTTTGGCGGAAAGCCCCACCTTGGTAGCCGAAACCACGCAAGTAATCTTTGCCCGTCTCATGCAGGTTGCGGTAGCGAGGGATGTAAAAGCCATTGGGGCGACGGCCAAAAGTGGTTTTGTCCAGGTCGCCTTCAAAAGTGCCACCTGCGCCTACGTTGAGGTGGTGGTCCATCAGGTAACCGCCCAGGGCACCACTTTCATCCAGGCCCTTGTTTCCAAAGCGCTTGCTCTGGGTGTTCATCACGATCGCCGTTGAAGGCAAACAAGAAGCATTGAGGAAGATGATTTTGGCAAAAAACTCCATGCTCTGGCCAGTGATTTGATCCACTACATTGACCCCTTTGGCGCGGCCTTTGTCATCGTCATAAATCAGTGAACCCACGATTGAGTTGGTGCGCAGGGTCAGGTTACCCGTTTTAGCAGCTGCGGGTAGCGTAGCCGATTGGCTGCTGAAATAAGCGCCGTAAGGACAGCCGCGCATACACAGGTTGCGGTATTGGCATTGGCCACGGCCCAGGGCCAACTGTTCCTCCGTGGGCTTAGTGAGGTGAGCTACGCGACCAGGGATCACCTTGCGGCCCGACCATTTCGCTTCCACCGCTTTTTTGAAAGCTTTTTCGCCCGCAGTCAAATCCATAGCTGGTAAAAACTCTCCATCGGGCAATTGAGGTAAGCCTTCTTTACTGCCGCTGATGCCTGCAAAACGCTCTGCGTAGCTGTACCAAGGAGCGATATCAGCATAGTTCACAGGCCAAGGGGTGGCGATGCCGTCTTTTTCGTTGGCTTCGAAATCCATTTGGCTAAAACGGTAGCTTTGGCGGCCCCAGGTTAGCGATCGGCCACCTTTGTGGTAACCCCGCATCCAGTCGAAGCGCTTCTTCTCGATGTAAGGGTGCTCGGTATCTTTTACAAAAAAATGTGCGTGCCCTTCTTGGGTGGTGTAGCCTGTGCGGTTTTGTTTAGGCTGGTCTTTGAGTTGCGCTTGGCTTGGGCGACCTTGGTGCGGCAATTCCCAGGGAGCGGAAAAAGTGGTAGGGTAGTCAGAAACGTGTACTACTTCGCGGCCACGCTCCAACAACAAGACCTTGAGGCCTTTTTCGCAGAGTTCTTTAGCGGCCCACCCGCCTGAGATGCCAGAGCCGACCACGATGGCATCGTATGTTACTTCGGCTTCGCCGTTATGGTTGAAATTCATTTGAATTCACTTGAAAAATGGAAAAAAAGACTGCTTGATTTAAAAAAGAACTTTTGAAGAACAGGTCTCATCAGATGAATACCCGATCACCCATCTTGTAGGCTTCCTCACCGCTCCAACGGCCTGGAGCCAGCAACCAGTTGAAGGTCGTAGTAGCTCCTTTTTCGGTGTTGGCGTAGCAGGTTTTGCACAAGTCTTTCATCATGCGCACCCAGCCGTAGCCGCCAGGGCCGTTGCGTTCTGCTTTTTCCAGGGCAGACAAAATTTCTGCTTGTTTAGCTGGGCTGAGTTTGGCAAAACTGCCACCGTGTTGGGCTTTGGAATCGGCTTCCAATTTGGCCAGGCCTGTGCGAATTTTACCCTGGTCTTCAGCAGTGTAGCAATCCTGAATTAGGACTTCCATCCAGCGTGGAGCGCCTACTGAAATGGCTCCAGGTGTATCGGTTTCTGGAATCAAGCATTCGGCAAAAGCAGCGACCATTTTGCGCTCTTTGCCCGTAAAAAATTTGGGTTTGATCCCTGCTGCTTCCGCTTCCGACATGCGGGCGAACACCGATTCGGGTAAGGCCAAGGAGGCTCCGAATACAGTGGTGATGATCTTGACGGCTTCTCGTCTTTGCATATTGGCATAGATTGTATCAAAAGCTTTAGCCTATTGAAAAGCGCAAAGCTTTTAGTGTTTTTACAAAATAAAAATCTGGCAATCGTTAGGGCGAAGGAAAATGATAGGGCTTTATGAATCAGGCGCAAATTATATGCTGACACGCTTTTTTCCAAATCTAAATTATATGATTGTGTAGAACTTACACAAAGCCGCCTTTGCAAGGGCCTAAAAACAACAAGGGTGGACAAACCGCAGCCTGCCCACCCTCGCTAATTTTTATCACAAAGGATGTGAACCCAAACTAAAAATTAGCCGCCCAAGGTGTAGCGTACAGCCAAGCCACCATAAGCGCCGCCGAAACCACCCAAGAAGCCATTGCCAATGAAGATGGTAGGAACCCAGTCTAAACTGACATTGATGGGAGAATTGGAGAATTTGTAGTCCAGTCCAAGGTTGCCGGAAAGGCCAATACCGAAACTGCCAGAGTCGCCAAAATTGAAGTCATTGCGGTAGCTGTAAAGTTGCACCCCGGCACCACCACCGAAATACCACTGCAATCCATCTACTCCAGAAAGTGGCTTGTGGATCTGATACAAAGCGCCAACGTTGATCCAGCTGTAGCCTACAAAACCACGGTACCCTGCATAAGCCTCCAAAGCATTGGTTTCGGAAAGGAACGTTTTGTAAGAAATTGCAATAGGGTAACCAAAGCGCAGGCCGATAGCAGACTTATAATCCTGGGCTTTCAGAGAATGACTCAAGCATACAGCAGTGCTTACCAAGATAATCAGGAACAGAAATTTTTTCATCGGTACGTAAAGTTTTAGGTTAAACAATTTTTGATGTATGGTGATGACCAATGTGCCCATCTCCACGACGGCGGCAAAGGTAACTCACTTTAAAGTATTGACGCCACGATCTTTTGACGAACACTCAACAATCGTGGACGAAATGAGGAAAAAGCCCCATTAAGCGTTGGAAAATACTGGAACAATTTGGAAGAACCCCGCAACGGGCTCAGCTGCACAAGTTGAGGAGCTTGATTCCAATGTCATCAATGTGCGTGTGCAAAAACTAAAATCCGAACAAGTAATAGTAAACCAAAGTATTTGTGGCGTAAAACTAAACCATTTTTTTAAATTTACCTTCAATGCAGTTGTCATAAACTGGCATTTTTTTGAAATTACTTTGTTTTTGAAATGCTCACGCAACTTTTTTTTACCTTTTGTCGTACAAAACAAACAAATTCAGTTTCGCAAGATCAAAAGGCCCTTTGTTTATTGTAAGCAGTGCTTATCTTGTGCCTGTTCCTAAATTCGCATGAAACAAGCTGTCGTATTTCTCGCATTCTCTAACCAAACCGATGATCACCTACCCTTGCTGGATGAGGAGCGCAAAGTCATTTCTGAACACTTGCGGCCATTGGCCATTGATAATTACATCCAACTCATCGCCGAACCCACTGCTACCACCACCGATCTGAGCCGCATCATCACCGATACCAAAGAAGGTTTGTGCATTTTCCACTATGGCGGCCACTCCGACAGTACTTCGATTTTTCTGACTGATCAGGCCGCCAACGCCCAAGGGGTAGCACAGTTGTTGGCCCTGCAACCCAATCTGAAACTGGTTTTCCTCAATGGCTGCTCCAATCGCGAGCAAGTGGGGCTTTTGCAAGAACTGGGTGTGCCAGCTGTGATTGCTACCAGTGTACCCATATCTGACCGCAAGGCCCGAATTTTTGCTGATGTTTTTTACAAGGCCCTGACCAGCGAGCAAACCCTGGAAAAAGCTTTCCAAACCGCCGCCGCTAACCACAACATGGTCAGTGGCGAAAACATCAACATCACCAGGGGCCTGAAGATTCGCCGCGACGACCCAGCCGTTTTGCCCTGGGGCTTTTATGTGACCGAAGGCCATGAAGCCATTTTGAATTGGAAAATCCCTCGCCAAAGTGCCTCGCAGGTCATCGTGCGTGGAGCAGGCTTTCGGTATGGGGCGAATACCATCGTCAACCAAAAATTGGTATTGACTGTTGCCAATGCCATTGCACCATACAGCGCCCTGATCCAAGGCATGCTCAACGAGGCCAAAGCCAAAAACCGCGAGCCCCGGATGCGCGACTTGAGGGTAGCGGTGATCGACTCCTTTCCCATTCCCATTGGTATGCACTTGCGCAAGTTGCTGGTCGCTGAAGAAATCAGTACTGATCGTTTGCAAAAAATTGTCAACCTTTATCAGGTGTCGGCGCAGTTTTTGGCTTATGTGTTGTTGGCCCAATTGTGGGACGAGAAATACAGCAATCCCGGTTTGCAGATTTCAGTTGACAGTAAAGAAAAAATCCGTACATTTCTGCAACTTCCTGCCAGTGAAGTTGGTAACTATTCCTTCGTTAGGCTCATCCAAAGTATTGGTGATTCATTGGCTGCGGCGGGGATTACACCTTTTGTAAGCGAATTTGCAGCACTGAAAGCAGCTTTTGAAGCGGAGGAAGAATTCAAGCAGGCGATTCTTTTTTTAGAAGAAATGAAAGTAGAGCTGGCAGGAAAAGTGGCCGCAGACGAAATCGAAAGTTTCTGTGTACAAGGTGAAGACAAGCTTTGTATACTCTTCAAGCACATTGGTTTCAGTGCCAACTACACCCTGGCTACCATTAAACTCATTGAACTGCTGAAAGCACGTCACGCCAACCCCAAGTACCGCCACAATTTGGTGATCCTTAACCAACTGACTGCGGCCATTGGGGTGCTCGACGATACCATTGTAAGTAACGATTTTTCCGACCACAACTCGGTGATCCTGATGCGGGATGAAGAAACAGTAAATCCTTCGCTGAACCTCTCTCCCTTTTTACTCGACGAAAACGCCTTGTCCGGCCAACAGAACTCTAAACTGTTCTACTTCGCTGGCATGAAAGACCGCAAACTACAGTTTACGCTCATCGACAACCTCAAGGACTCCCTGGTGGTAGAAGAGAGCAACTACGGAGATGTTTTGACCGCTTTTGACGGATTTGTAAACCTCATAAAATAGGGCAAATGCGTTCACCATTCAAGTTTCTGGAAGCCTATGGCAAAGCAGACAAAGAGATCTTCTTCGGTCGCGAAGAGGAAATCGAACTGCTTTATCAAATGAGTTACCAGACCAATTTGATGTTGGTGTATGGCATGTCAGGTACGGGCAAAACGAGCTTGGTGCAGTGTGGTTTGGCGGCAAAATTTGAAACCACCGATTGGTTTGACCTCGTCATTCGCCGCAAAGGCAACCTCAATACTTCTTTTGTTGAAGCCTTGAAAATGCAGGACCGCGAGGGCTCTTTTGAAGATGGCTTTACGATCCAGCAAATGATCCACTCGCTTTACCTGGATTATTTGCGGCCCATTTACTTGATATTTGACCAGTTTGAAGAGCTTTTTATCCTCGGCAATGAAATTGAAGAACGGGAATTTGTCAAAACCATCGCTGACTTGGTGAAGGCCGACTTGCCCTTGAAAGTCATTATTATCATTCGAGAAGAGTACCTGGGGCAATTGTCTAATTTTGAAAAAATCGTTCCGCAGCTCTTCGACAAGCGCCTGCGGGTGGAACCGATGAGCCGGGGCAATGCCCAAAGGGTCATCGTCCGCACCCTGCAGTCGGAACAATTCAACATATCCTTGAGCAATGACAGCGTTGCCGACTTGATCATCGACAAAGTGACCGAGGGCATGGGTCGGGTGCAGTTGACTTACTTGCAGGTTTTTCTCGATAAACTGTACCAGGTAGCTTATCCCAGAAACCCCGACCAGGTGATTTTTGATGAAAAATTGGTCAATGAAGTTGGGCGCATTGAAGACGTGCTCAGGCAGTTTCTGGACGAACAACTTGATGTATTTGCCCAGCAAATCGATACCCGTGAGCAGGGCTTGAAATGGCTCAAAAACTTCGTCTCGGAAAAAGGTACCAAAATGCCTGTGAAGCGTGGTGATTTGGAAAAAGCCATGCCAGAGTTGAGTAAAATCCAGCAGCTCAATTACCTGGATTTTTTTGTGAACCGCCGCATTTTGCGCCCCTTGGATAGTGACCAGTACGAATTGGTGCACGACAGCTTGGCCCTCAAGTTGTCTCAAACCCGCACTGCGGGTATTCCAATCCCGGCCTTGACCCGCAACGAAAACCTGCCTGCTAATCCTTTCCCCGGTTTTGCACCCTATACACAGAACATGTACGAACTGTTTTTTGGCCGCGAAACTGAGGTCAAAGAACTTTTTGAAAAAGTAGTCAACGACACCGAGATTCGGACCACCTTATTATTTGGACCGATTGGAGTAGGAAAAACGTCTTTGGTCAAAGCAGGTCTGATCCCCAGGGTACAGCCTTTGTTCAAAACGGCTTACCTGGCTTTTAGTCGAGAGGTTTTTGAGCAAAAACTGTTTTTTGAGATTACAACCTTGCCGCCTGCTGATAAGGAAGTACCCAAATTTCTGGAATTGTGCTTTGGCGAAGATTGGGCTGAATTGAGCCAGGAAGAGCGCAAAGTGATCATCATCGACCAGTTGGAAGAGCTCTTCATTTGGGTACCTGAAACGGCCCAACTGGAGAATTGCTACCGCCATTTGGCCCGTTTGGTGAGCCCAGAATTCAATTGCGACCTGGTTTTGGTGGTGCGCGACGAGTTTTTTGCAACCCTTCAGGACCTGGAAACGTATACCCAAGGAATCTTGGAGGAACAAATGCGCCTCAAACACCTGGACCGCCACCAGGCCCAAGAGGTGATCGAACGCAGCGCAGAGTATGCTGGTCTTGAAATAGAGCCAGATGCCATGACTCAAATCTTGCGCAGCGTGACCGAAGGGGATGGCAAAATAATTTTGACGTATTTGCAATTGTACATGGATCGTTTGTACCGGAACATGCATCCACAAGTACAAGCCTCCTAGGAGTTGAAATGTTGAAATGTTGAAAAAAAATGGCCAAACGCATTAGCGCCGATATGCTCCAACCCACGGGCAGCGGCAACATTGTGGACGAACTACTGGACCTCAAGGTTCAGGAACTGGAGGGCATCCTCGGCAGTGACGCTGCGCAGGGGATGGGCAACCAGGTTTTGGCCTTATTTGTGCACAATGGTGCCCGTTTGCAACTGACGGAAGACCAAATTGCCACCGAACTCTTCAACAAGCGCCAAATTCGCCGGGCTACCGTGGAGCAAATGCTGCGCAGCATGGAAGAGGCACAACTTTTGGGCAAAACCAGTAGCGGTCGTTACGAACTGAGTAACAATACCCTGGCCCAGCGTGCTTTTCAGAAAGTAGAAGCCGAAAACCGCGTTTTGCGTAGCATGAGGTCTACCTTGCGCGATCGGATGAGCCGCAACGAAATGCTCGACGAGCCGTACCTGAATTACATCACGCCCTCAATCGACCGCTTAGAGTTGAATGAAGAGGAGATGAGTTTTGTGCAGGAGTCAAAGGACCAGATCCGACGTGCTAAAAATCGCCGTTCTTTGCTCTTTACGCTGGCTTTTTTGTTCTTGTTGGGGCTTTCTGCCATGACCGGATGGGCCTCCTGGCACAGCATGAAAGCCAACAAAGAGCTGGAAGTGAGAAACAAAGAACTAGAAGTCTCTAGAAAAGAAGCCATCGCCAGCAAACACGAAGCAGATAGTTTGGCTAGTGTAGCGTATGACAACCTCGAACTAGTGCTGGTTGAAAAAAACCGCGCCGACAGTTTGTTCAAGGTTGCCAACGACAACGCCAAATTGGCCCGCCTGGAAGCTCAACGCTCCCGCCAAAATGCAGCCCGTGCCGAAAGCGAACGCCAACGTGCTGAAAAGGAGAAAGAAAAAGCCGAGAACAATGAGAAAAAGGCTGTAAAAGCCGAAAAAGAAGCCCGCGAAGCTGCTGAAAAAGCAGCTCAATCGCAAAAAATAGCAGAATCTGCCGAAAAAGAAGCCCAGACTGCCCGCCAGCGTGCCATCAACTTCAGCAATATCGTGGTAGCCCTCAATGCTGCCTTGAAAAGCCAGGAATTGGACGAACCCCGCCTCAAGTCGCTGGTGGCCCGCCAGGCCTACAACATCATCGACGAGTCGGGCGATACCATTCTGCCCCGCCACCCCTACATTTACAATGCTTTGTATTACGCTTGTAAAGCGCTTGACCCTGAACTGAAATTTTACCGCAAAGCCCACCAAGGTGGGGTGCGCGACATCGTTTTTGCCCCCGATGGGCGTAAGTTTTACACCAGTGGCAGCGACGGCAAAGTGGTAGAATGGAGTATTCGCCAGTGGAATGCCCTCGGTGAGCCGACCACCATGCGCAGCGTGCTGTCGGTCGAGTCCGGCGGGGTACACAATTGCGTGGCGCTTGACAGCAAGGGCAAGTACTTGCTGGTAGGAGGGGAGTTGCCTTATTTGCAGCGCTTTGACTTGAAAACCCGCACGCTTGAACGTTACCCGCTGCCCAAGGTCAAAAACCGCACCGAAGAAGTGTATGCAGTGGGTTTTGCCCCCGACGGCGAGCAAGCCCTGGCCATCAGCCGCAACAATTGGTTGTACCAGGCGGGGGATCGCATGGAAGGCCTGCGCAAGGTGCGCTCGGCGGCCAGTATTTTCTTAATGCATCAAGGTGAGCCCTTGCCTTTCAGCGTAGCCTTTAATTACGATGAACGCATCACCGAGATTGTGTTGGAAAGCCTACAAAAAGGCAAAGTCAAGCGTGAAGAGCTCGGCACCCGCGACATCATGCGGCAAGACAACTATGGCCAAATCACTGCCTTGTCTGCCGAACAAAATATTGGCAGTGGCTATTTGGCTTTAGGCTTTCAAAACGGTCAGATCGTATTGGCTGAGTTGGACCCCGAAAAGGCGAGCATCAATGAAGACCGCCAATTGCGCCGCCTGTTCAAGCAAAACCAATCGCCGATTGTGGACTTGAGCTTCAGCCCCAGCGGGCGCTTCTTGGCTGCGGCGAGTTTAGATGGCAAAGTAACCATTTGGGACCTGAAAATCTTTAATTCCGAGGCTGCTAGCTACCAGCCTTTGGTTCTCGACGATCACCGCTCTTGGGCTCTCTCGGTGGCCTTCAGCCCCGATGACCGCTACTTGTTGGTCGGCGATAAGCAGGGCAACGTGGCTTTTTGGAACATGGACCCCCAGGTATATGCTGCACACATTTGCAATTGGTTCGACCGCAATGCAGTGCCCAACAAGGACCGCATGGACCCCAACGACTGGCAGCGCTTTTTTGGCAAAAACATTCCTCAACAAAACATCTGTCGGAAGTGATGAAAAGACTGCTGCTTTTTTGGGGGATAGTGATTTTTTGCAGCTTCGCCATAGACTTGCAAGCCCAAAACATGGACTGCACCCAACGACTGGTGATGGCTACTCAATTGTTTGAAAAGGGTAGGCTTAGTCAAACCATCGACTCTCTCCAACCCTGTCTGGTGCTCAATAATCAAGGCCGTGAAACCCGCATTTCATTGCTTGACCTGGCTATGCAGGCCTATGTTTTTCTTGATAGTTCGAGGCAAGCAGAAGAAGCCTTACGTGAGATTTTGGACCTGGACCCCTTTTATGAAATCAACCAACAAGTGCCCGAACTAGTGTACCTCCGCAACCGGGTGATCACTTATCCCCGACGTAGTTTTTCATTTCAGTCGGGCTGGTATGCCTTCAGTATACCTCATTTCAGCAGCAACGAAGCCCTGAGCGAAGCCATGATCGACGAACGCCTGGGCCGGGTGCGCGATCTGGACCAGACTTTAAATGCTGATTTTGGCTTGAATTTGGCTGCGGATTGGGGTTATGTGCCTTTTCCGCGCAGTAGCTTAGAGTTACATGCGGGTTTGCAATACTCGCGTTATGCCTTTAGTTATCGACAGGAAATGAGCCAGGTACCCGTGGTAAGCGGCATTGGCAGGGCCGCTTTGTTGGTCCAAGAGCAGCAACGTTGGCTGAGGGTGCCCATCTATGCTACGCTAGGCTCAGTGTACCAAGAGGATGTAGTCAACAAGGTTTTCTTGCCATACGCCAGCTTTGGCTTCAGCGCCGATTTTTTGGCCCGGCGCTCGGCCAAGTTCCGGACCATGCGCCTGATTTATGAAAACAATCAATTGCCTACAGTTGATCAGATTGATATTGCTTTGAAGGATCAGCGCCGTGCTTTTAACCTCAGCGCCATGCTGGGTGTCGGTGCCAAGTTTCACCTGCGCCGTATTTTTCTTTTGGCGGATGTGCGCTATCAGCTCTCCTTATTCGACCAAGTTGCCAACTCCGAGCAACGCCTCGAATTACCCAAGTTTTACTTTGCGGACAATAGTTTTCGCCTACACAATTTGGCTTTGAATGTGGGGGTGGGGGTTTTTTGGTTCAAGGCGAAGGTGCGGGAATAGGTCCCAAACATTGCGTGTTGAAATTGTTTATTATTCAATAGTTGCGATAGCTGCGAAAATTTGCAGGAAATTTGCAAAAATTTGCAAAAATTTAACGGGATGCAATTTTTGTAACTAATTCATTTACAAAACAATACGCTTGTCGCTTGATAATTGTTACCAACAATATTTTGTCTGGTGCCAAAATGAAGAAACTATTTCACTGGCTTCAGCTGTTATATTGATATGAAAACTAAGGTAACCGAGTTCCACAAATCAATCTCATTACACATTTAGACGACTTAAATTAAGAAAACCTGTAAAAAACCTGCCAACACTTCCTGGCCCTACCGTATAGTGACCTCCACTGTATAAAATACGCACTGAGTCTCCTTTGCGTAACCTTAACCATGCGCGCTGTCTTGCGCGAAAAGAGTACTATCCCTGAACAACTGTGAGTGCCCCACTTATAGCAAGCGGCATTAAGCCCTTTCTCAGCGGTATGAGGAAGGCTTGGGAAGAATTTTTTACCAAAGTTTGAATTTTTTTCAGCATGCAAATGACTGGTAGTCAGGTTGCTAGGGGGGGTAATGCCTTTGCTGAAATTTTTTTTTGAAAAAAGTCTGGCGAAACCCGTGGATTTCGACCAGGTGATTCAGTCATCAGTTTAAAATCGCTTGATCATGGCAACACAAGATGTAAAAACATGGAAAAAGGTTGTGGATGATTTCCTTTTGGACTCTCACGATGAAGCAATCAGAAACCAATTCTTCAAGGCAATTCTACAAAAATTCACTCCTTTTGTGATGCGTTTATGCCAAGGGAACAAATACAATATTCAATCAAAAGATGTCCTAATGGCAGGAATCGAAAAGATTATGAAAATCTCTACTGAGAAAATGAAAACAATAAATCATGAACCATACTTTCGAACTATATTCAAGAATTCATTCATCAGTATACTGCATGAAGAAGGAAATCTAAAAATCAGTGAGTTAAACCCAGAAAAAGGGGATTATCCTATTGAAGAAGAAGAAGATGATGATGATTGGCTAGATATTTTATACAAATACCCTGAAAAAATTCTTGATAATGCACGCCCTCCACTCACAAAACGGGAGCGTGAAATTTTAGACTTACTTATATTGTTTCCATCGTACGAAAATGTCGCTGAAATGCTGAAACTAAACCTGGAAACTGTCCGCAATACGGTTTATATCGCGAAGAAAAAACTACCTAAGGGAAGAAAGGTCGAAGACTAACAAACACATAACAGCTACGATGGAGTTATTTAACCAAGACCTTGAAGTACTTGTGAAGTACCTGCGAGGAGAGCTACCTTCTGATCAGCAAAAGCTGATCGCGAACCAACTACACGATGACAACATGCACGAAGATGCCATTAGCTATCTCGATGCAATGTTAGATATGAATGGACTTACGCTTGATGACGATACTGAAGTGATTTACAACATGACCCTATGGAGCAGCCAGGATTTGCTGGAGAGCATGGAGAAGGTATACCAGAAAGTTATGTTTGAACAGGAATTGGAAAAGGATATTGCAAGATTGGAGAGGAAAATAGCAAACCAGGTTTTAGTTGGTATTTGAGCTAAAAATGGACTTTGCTAATTTAGACTGAGTAATTGGTGTCGTTTGGCACGAGGCATTAACCACAAAAAAATCACCATGAGACAGCAACATGTTTCTCACATTCGAATACTAAGTTTTGTAACTAAGAATACCAGTAGTCAAAGATTAACAAAACTACAAATGACATTAGTAAAAGGTGACAAACTTAGTCCCTAGACTTCTTGATTGACATGAACCACATGAATCTTAGCATTTTCCCAACAAAAGGCACCAAGCAATCTTCTTTGCAGGTGCCTTTTTAATTTTGAAAAAAGATTTGAAAAACCCGTGGATTTTAAGCCTGCTATTCCGCCTTATAGGTAAATGCAAGCAACTATGAAGAAAATCCTTGTCCTCGCGCTGATCATCATTGGCATTTACATATTCAAGCCAGTGCAAGCACCTTCAGCAAGTGTCATGAACTCCTTCAACGCTCGTGAAACCAGTGCAGGAGGAAAGTTCAACTTCCATCCTGTTACCATCGACTTTGATTTTTCACTGCTCAGCATCGGCATTGCCAAAGCACATGATGATGATAAAAACGTAGTCTGGTTGTTTGGTGCAGGTCTTACCCGATACACCCAAGCCATCAAATGCAAAAAGCAACGCATCTGCGACCTGAATGGGGCCAGTTGGTATGTCTACATCCAAGCTCGCCCTTTGCAGGTATCGAATGATGAAAATGTACAAACCACCTTAAAAACAGGTTACCATGTTGACTAAAGCATTCTTAGGGAAATGGCGACTTTGGACACTTGTCGTTTCCGTCTTTTTGGTCCTAAGTAATCCTAGCCCAGGTGATTTTGAACTCTATTTGCGCAATCGGTTGCATGACCCCTTAGAAAACCAGGGATTTTTCAGTCGCTTGATTGAAAAGTTCATGGGCAAATACCCCATGCACCGCAGAAACCTGCTACTGTTTAGCATTTACGATGTGAACTACCAGTCAGGTATTGCTCAAGATGAAGGTTCGCAGGTGGTACTCGGAATAGGGAAATTATTAATCCCCTTGTACCAAACGCCACCTGGGGTAACCCCATTTTGGCAAGGGCACCACATAGGGTATCTGCGGATTTAGCCCAGCTTTTGATCACAACCGTCAACTTACCAACCATGGATCTCAACAACACTATTATTCTTTCAGCTTCTGAGCCGGATACTCAGAGTGAATTACAAGTCCTAGGCAGCAGTTTTCAGCAATCTGCTGCCAGGACCCGCGACAAGGCTGACCTGATCCTCGAGCAAGTAGAGGAAATTCGAGAGAAACAAAACCACTGGCTGGGCCGCCTCACGCTCAGCGCTAGCGAAAAAGGGACCATTGCCATTTACCAGCAGCGACAACAGGAAGCAATCGAAATCATTCTTGGTGAGCAGAACAAAAGCATGCAAGCCGTAGCTGAAACCCACGTGCGATTTGTACAAGAAGTGGCCAACTCCATATTACTGACTGGTCGCTCAGGAATGCAAACCGCAATTCAGGCCATTTACCGTCAAAATGGCTTGCAACTGATGCAAAAGCTGCAGCACATTGACATCGGATTCTGGGATTTAATGGAGCAAAAAATCGCCGACGCTCAACAACGCCCTGACCGATTTCGCGAAGTGATCGAGCAACAAGTTCAAATCAGCATCACCGAGTGGAATAAACAGTACGAACAGATTTTACAGGAATTTAGCGCCCTGCTGAAGGACAAAGTTTGATTTTTAATGGGTAAGTACTTGCCAGGAAAGCCAAGTACTTACCTACAAATGAGAAAACCATGAAAAATTTGCTTGAAAATTTCTGGCTGAGCATGTCGGGGAAATCACCAACCCTGGTCGAGCAGTGCTCATCCGAGTCCATCACCAATATCCTTTTTCAAGGTCAGGTTATTTTTTTTACGGCCTTTATTTCTGGGGGCATTTTCGCAGCGACCATCGCCGATATGGCACTCCATAATATTGCCTTGGTTGCGGTGTTATGGCCCATTTGTTTCTGGCTGATTTCGACCTTGGATAAGTCCATCGTTAGCCATTATGGAAGTTCGAAGATCAGCTATTTCAGAGTTGCGCTCGCCCTTGCAATGGGGTTTTTGCTTTCTAATTTCCTGCATTTGGTCATTTACAAACCTGAGATCGATGCCAAAATTGCAGAAAAATTGGAACAAGGTTTAGCGCGGATTGAAGAGGATTTTGCGCCGAGAAAAACCCTTCTTTTGGAGGGAATAGCGCAGCTGAAGTTGGCGAACAAGGAACTTGAAGACGGTATCAAAGAAGCATGGGACTACGCTGAAGCCGAAGCCGTCGCCAAAAACCAGGGACAAGAATTTGGCGAAGGTGAAAAATACAAGGGCAAAAAAGCCAGTGCTGAACGTATTGTATCCAGAGACACCGTGACAATCCGGAGGAATGAAGCTTCCATTCGTGATTTGGAAATTGAACTGGGCCTAATCGAAAGAGAGGAAAAGGATGCAAAAACCAGGTTGTCTTCAGTCAAAACAGGCATTAGTCACCGCAATCGTGCTTTTTCTTTGCTCCTTAGTGAAGGAACGTTTTTGGAAAAAATGCAAATCCTGTTTTGGATACTCCCATTTTTCGCACTCGATATGCTGCCGCTGATCATTGCTCGCTCTTTTCCAAGTAAGGATTACAACGAAATCGTCGAAAAAGAAGAAAAAGGCAAGCTCGAAACTGCGATTTTGGGAATGCAAGCCAAACAAGAATTGGAAAAAGAAAGGATAGCATTTGAAGCTGCTATTGCCAGTATTCAACTCAAATTTGGGGTGCTTCATCGCCAAAGAATACTTTCTAAGCAAGAAACCCAGGATGAGCTTAAAGTGCGCGAAGAATGGTTCGAAAGTATCCTGGAGCAAGAGACGAAGTGGGAGAAAGCCTATCCTAAGTATTATGAAGCCTACTTAAAGCCCAGTATTGAAAAGGCTTTGAATGATTACAAACTGTCATTTTAAACTTCTACCCCTTGCGCGCGCAAGCACTCTAAAAAACTATTCCCAATCTTATCAACTTGTGCTGCGCAGGGGCTTTTACGTTTTCGAGCCAAAAGAAGCGATGCAGGTTCGCTTTTGAGGTTTAGTAAAAAATGGTGAAAACTTGGTTCCATCGCCTACTTTATTGTTTAATCTAAGGCCTTATGACCACCAGCCAATCCTTGACCTGTTTTTTTTCGGTGTCGAAACTGATGCCTAAACCAAGGATGGACTTATTGAGTAGGCGGTATTTTTCGGCGTACTTTTTTTCTTTAATTTGATCAAGAGCTACTTGGGCTGCCACATTCATTTTGAATTCAATGATGTAAACATGGCTGCTGGTTTGTACCACTGCGTCCATTCTTCCATCGGAGGTGTGCACCTCACTTTCCAAATAGAGCCCCAAGTAACGAAAATGCAGATGTACCAATGCATGATAAAAGTGCTCGGTTTTATCATCCAACAGGTGACTGGGTAAATCTTTCAACAAAGAATTGATCACCATGATGACTTTGGGCAAGTCATTTTTCAAAAATCCCTGCTCCAGCAACAACACTGGTTTCAAGGAATCTGCTGGCAAGCGATTGAGCAAACTGCCAATCAGATAATTGTTTAATGCTTCTTCTACTTCAAGATTGGGATAGTCTAAGGTATATTGTCGCCGGATTGGATCAATGTGCTTGACGGTCAAATACCCGGTTTGGAACATCAAAATGCGGGCATCCATATTCTCCAAATCGTAGCTATTGAAGAGAATTTCAGGTACTTGCAATTCTTCAACTTTGAAGATCTCTTGCTCCTTCAAAACCTCGAGCAAAAAACCGGGAGTACCCGTTTGAAACCAGAAATCTCCAAATTTAAGGTCTTCGAATAAAAGCAAAATGGAAAATGGATTGTAAACCCGTTCAACTCCATTCCAACTATAGCCGTTGTACCGCAGCTTGATGTGCTGAAGCAGTGCCTCCCGATCAAACTGAGGGATTTTTTCTAGTAAAGCGCTGATGTATTCGTCAAAATAAGCAATCAAATCGCTTTGTGTGTAGCCAACCAAGGTGTTGAACTTATCGGCAAAGCTGATGTCTTTCAAGTAATTTAAATCAGAAAACAAACTGACCTGGCTGAATTTGGACACCCCTGTGATCAGAAAAAAACGCATGGCAGCTTGCACTTCACTGGATTTCAGGCTGCCATAAAAATTCTTGAGGATGCTGCGATTGGTTTTGGCCTGTTCGAGATTCGCCTTGTCTAGGTAATCGATCAGTGGTTTATCGTATTCATCCACTAAAAGAACCACTGGAGCGTCTTTTTGGGCAATGGCGAGGATCAACTCACTCAATTTGGATTTTGCGCTGCTTTCTTTTAACCGTACTCCAAAACGATCCGCTTGCTTGTCCAAAAATCGACTTAAAACTTCTTCCAGGCCTTCATTGCGATAATCCAATACATTGAACGACAAATGAATAACAGGGTGTTTTTGGGTCCAATCCCAGTTGTTTTCGATCCAAAGACCTTTGAACAGCTCTTGTTTTCCTTCAAAAATGCATTGAATAGTGGACAGTGTGATGGATTTGCCAAAACGACGGGGCCTTGAAAGGAAATTGTAGCGATTCCCAGACAATAAACCATGAATTTGCTTTGTCTTGTCCACATAAAGCATATTCAAGCTTTTAATCAAAGCAAAATTCTGTTCACCAACGGGTAATTGTTTCATCCTCATTTAACTTGCGCTAAAGATAAGGTTTTTTCAAGAATTGCTCCCGAGCTTGTTTTGGATCATCCAATCCAAGTACCCCTCAATTTGGCCAGCCAGAAAATAGGGCAGAGGTTGAGGAGACGAACTGATTTAGTGAATTCAAGCGGCTCTGGAGGCTTGATTATACTGAAAACTTCGGAGAAAAGTGGTCTAAACAATCAAGCTTGACTTTTTTGTCTAAGTATTTGAGCTAAAATAAGATGGACATCTTTGTTTTTGAGGTTTCGTAAAAAAGAACACCACTTCCTTCCAGTCAGTTGCTTATCTTTTTTCACTAAACCCAAACCTGTCCACCTTATTTTTTACGCTCCCTAAACCAGAATTGGCAGGATTACAGCATTACAGAATTTCCTGCATAACGTTGACCAATGTTTTCTAAACCAGAATTTGAAAGAATGTTCAGAATTGGTCCGCTTCGCGGTCATAAACGCTAATAAAAATGGTATAGGTTTGTTTACCGGAAGAAAAGCTATTGGTTGAAACGTGTCACAGAATTAGGGTAAACTTACTTTTCAAGAGCGAGCACTATTTCTCACCACCACCTCTCCACTGATCTCCTCAATCATTTTCAGCAGCTTCAAATTCGCGTCGTAAATCGCGTTGAAAGCAAAAGGACGCCCCGCCATCAGGTATTGGTACAGGATAAAATCGGTAGGTGGCGTAGGCACATTGGGCACTTCGGCAAAAGGGATCCATTTCAGCTCGCCCTCCGGGCAGGGTGGGGGAGTGATGTAATCAATGTCGGCTACATATATATTGCACTGCCAGTTGTATTCGATGGGTGAAGTTTCGATCAGGGCTCCGGCGTAGCGCAAGGAATCTAGTTCCAGGCCAGTTTCTTCTTTTAACTCACGCAGTGCACAAGTATAAGGATCCTCAAAAGGCTCCAATTTGCCACCTACGGGCAGGTAGCTGCCTACAAAAGGTGGCTTGTTGCGCTTGAGCAATAAAAAATGCTGCTCGTGCCGGAGCACAATGATCGCTGCTGCCCGCTTGTAGCCCAATGGAAATTGCATGATGGCTAGATTTTGATCACAAGTAGGCAGTTTTTTGCCAAATGAACAAATCAGCATAAAAAAAATCCCCCCTAAGGAGGATGTTTGGCGAATTTGGAGTCTTGATCTTTGCGGTAACAAATTGACCCAATCATAATCCCGTAAACGTTCTAGGTAAAATTGCCCCTTTAAAATTTTAGGAATTTTGTTGAGGTTTGGAGGCGGATGGGCACTTGTCCCATCCGCTTACTTTTTGATCTGCAAAGAGTTTTGAAAAAAAATCCACTTCTACTTTGATAATCTTGCGAATAAGCGTATCTTTGCAGCCTTGAAAAATAAACAGTTGTTTTGTCATGAAGAAAGATATTCATCCCGAAACATACCGCACGGTTGTGTTCAAAGACATCTCCTGCGATGAGTCTTGGATCGGCCGCTCTTGTGCTCCATCAAAAGAAACTTCCAAGTGGGAAGATGGCAACGAATATCCACTGATCAAAGTGGAAATCTCCAACCAGTCACACCCTTTCTTCACTGGAAAGATGAAGTTCGTGGACACTGCGGGCCGTATCGACAAGTTCAATAAGAAATTTGCAAAGTTCTCTAAGAATTCGTAATTTCTGTTGAAATAGTCCTGCGGTAAAAAGTCCCAATCAGTTATGAGGTTGGGACTTTTTTTTTACTTTGCAGCTACAAAGTATTTGAGCTAAATAAGGTGAATAAATTTGCTTTTGAGGTTTAGCGAAAAAGAACTCAACTTCCTTTCAGTCAGCTGCTTTTCTTTTCCATTACCCCAATCCGTTTACCTTATTTCTTTACGCTCCCAAGAAGCACCAGACCTCCCAAAGAACTATGCGGCACGTCATTCTTTTCGACAGTGAAGTTCGCGAACAACTTCTACCCCTCAGCTCCACCCGCCCGGTTGGCAACCTGCGGCTGGGCATCCTAACTATTCGTGAAAAATGGGAACAATGGCTACCAGGCGACAAGGTCTCGTACATCACCCAAGACTACCTCGCAGGCAAATTTCCTATCGAATACGGTGATGAAAATATCGTGGTCAATGGCTCAGTAATGCCCTCTGATCAACTGGTGCGCCTGATCCGCCAAATGGAGTTCAATGAAGCCTACTTGCGCGGCGAGGAATTGATCATGGCCAAGCTGGACCGCGAGCAACTCGAAAAACTCATCCACGATGAAGACATTGACCAACTCAATGTGTACGACATCGAAAATACCCGCTTCCTCAAGCTCAATCACCTTTGGGACTTGTTTCAACTCAACGGGCAGGCCTTGGAAGAGGATTTTGCCTTGCTGACCCGTGGCCGCGAATCAAGCCCCATCAGCTCAAGTAACCGCATCATCGGCGATCCGAAGCTGATTTTTCTGGAGGAAGGTGCAAAAGTGGAGGGCGCTACCCTCAACACTACTACAGGCCCCATTTACCTGGCCGCTCACGCCGAAATCATGGAAGGCAGCCTGGTACGAGGCCCCCTGGCCTTGGGAGAACACGCCCAAGTAAAAATGGGCACTCGGCTTTACGGCCCAAACTCCATCGGCCCTTGGTGCCGGGTAGGTGGCGAATTGAACAATGTGCTCATGTTTGGCTACTCCAATAAAGCCCATGAAGGCTTCTTAGGCCACTCGGTGGTGGGGGAGTGGTGCAACATCGGTGCAGATACCACGGTTTCCAACCTCAAAAACAGCTACGGCAATGTCAAAGTCTGGAATTATCCAGCAGGAAAATTCGTGGACAGTGGTTTGCAGTTTTGTGGGGTTTTCCTGGGTGACCACGTCAAATTAGGGGTCAACACTATGCTCAATTCCGGTACTGTCGTTGGTACGGCAGCCAATATTCACGGTGCGGGTTTCCCCAGGCCTTTCCTACCTGGATTCAGTATCGGGGGTGCCGCAGGCCTGAGTACACAGCCCCTCGACAAAACCTTTGAAACTGCGGAAGCGATGATGCAACGTCGCAACAAAGAATTCGACATCCAGGAGCGCTTGATCTTGCTACGTGCTTTTGAGATGACCGCGCAGTACCGCACTTGGGAGAAGAAGTGATTTTCTAAACATACGCTATACGATAGACAACCTACGATATATGATTTAGCGCTCGCCGCAAGTCTTGTCGTAATCTTGGATATTCGGCAATCGGATTAACTTTGTGAGGCTTAATCGGATTGATGGACATTACTCCTCTTCCCAAATGCCTGATGCAGGCCCTCAAATCATATGTCGTATTTCGTAGTCGTCTATCGTCTATCAAGAAATGTCACTCTGTTCTTTTGTAAAAGCTTACCCTGTTCCCATTTCGGCCAAAAAAGGTCAACCTTGATCAACTAAGTTGCCCCTCCTGCACCATTTTTTTGCGCCGATGCTGGGCCTCGACTCTAAAAAATAGGCTTGATGGGACAAAAACTGCCTACTTTTTTGTCTCGAAACCGCTAGGCTAAGTTTTTACGTTCTTTTAGTATTTGAGCTAAGATAAGATGGACATCTTTGTTTTTGAGGTTTCGCAAAAAAAGAACACAACTTCCTTACGGTCAGTTGTTTAAACAGGTAGTTTTCTTTTTTTTACTAAACCCAAACCATGCTACTGGACATGGACCTAAAGACGGCATGATTTTTAGGTAGAAAAGGTCGCCAAATGCTCAAAAAAAGCTTGAAAGAAGTATTTTTTTGAGTTTTGGCCAACAAAAACCTAATGCTTTTCGTCCAAGTTTTTTCATGTCCAGTAGTATGAACCCAAACCTGTCCACCTTATTTTTTTACGCTCCCTTAGTAGTTTGTTTTTTAAGTTCGCTAAACCATCGTAAATGAATTTTGGCATTAAAAAGGTAAGCATATCAGCCCTTTTGCCGATTCACCTCCACCAATCAGTAGAGGAGTTAATTACGAGAACTTAAAAAACGCTGTACTTAGCAATTGAATATGAACAAAAAAACGCCGCCCAAGCATCCAAACTGGAAAACCTGGCTGAGTTACCTCTTTCCTCAGCACTTGGAGAGCGTATCCTCGAAGTACAGCCCCGTGCTGGAGATATCGCTGCGACGCGGTCGACATGAACTCAGCAGCGTCAACGCCATCTACTCCTTTGACGACCTGTACGCTAATTTTGCCGAAGCTTTCAAAAAAATACCGCTGAAAGAACTGCCTGGCGACGAAGTGTTGGTGCTCGGTCTGGGACTGGGCAGCATACCTTATTTATTGGAGAATAAAATGGGGATGAAATTCCACTACACGATGGTGGAAATCGACGAGGCGGTGATTGGCCTGGCCGAAAAATATACCTTGTGCGGCCTGGATTCCTCCTACGACATCATTTGTGGCGACGCTGAAATTTACGCGGCTAGCATTGATGAACAGTACGACCTGATCTGCATGGACGTTTTTCAAGATGATGTCATTCCTGGAGAAATGCAGGGCGAGGAATTTTTGGAAAACCTCAAAGCTGGACTCACTCCTGGCGGTTTGCTGTTGTACAATGTCCTCTCGCTGCGCCGCCACGACCGCAAACAAGCTGAAAAATATTATCACAAAGTTTTCAAGAAAGTCTTTCCCGATGCAAGTTTTTTGGAGGTTGCCAGCAATTGGGTGCTGATTGCGAAAAAGGAAAGGTGATTACAAATTAAAAACTTGTAACGGGTGCGGCTCCCGTTTAAGAGTATGTTTAAATATTGGAGGTTCAACAGGAAAATGAGGCAAATTTTGCCTAATCGAGGCAAGAAAAGCGGAGTTATGCAGCGCATAATGAGCATTTTCCTAACGAAGAGTAGGTGAAATTGGGCCGTTTTACTGCAAAAAAAATTTCAAACATATTCTAATGTACTTTTGAATGAAAAAGTACACTCAAATTTGATACATTAGTGATGGAGCTAAAACAACCTACACCAATCTGTTTTTGAGGTTTAGCAAAAAAAGTAAGTTCTCAATCGGTATTTACCGATAGCGCTTTTCTTCGGAGACCACCAGTACATCCTGTATTTATCCACGGCGCACCAGTAAGCACAGGATTTGCTAAAAAACCTTATGTTTTTTAGCAAAAAATGGCCAAAGCACTTGACAAGTATTTCTTTTGCTTTTACATTTGCATAAAATTACCCAAATAGGTAACATCAATGAAGCCATCAGCCTCAATTCCTACGGACACGAATGTCTCGACCCGCGACTTGATTTTGCAAGCTGCGAAAGAGGTCTTTACTGCCAAAGGATACGCTGCTGCCCGTACGCAAGAAATTGCCGACCAGGCCGGTGTCAACAAAGGGCTTTTGCAATACTATTTCCGGGGCAACAGCAAAGAGGTCTTGTTCAAAACCATTTTTGAAGAAGCATTTAGCAAGTTTTTTTCGCGCATCAATGCCATTTTTGAACGTGAAGACGAATTGATGCAAAAACTGGAAATGGTGGTGGATTCTTATTTTGAATTCCTGTTGAGCAATCCCTACCTCCCTACTTTTGTGTTGAACGAACTGAATACCCGCTCACATGAGTTCGTAGAAGAGCTGCTCAACAACATCAATCGCCCCAACCCGGTGCACTTGATCGTTCAAATTCACAGCGAAATGAGCATGGGGAAAATTCGGGAGCTCAACCCCTTGCACCTGGTGCTCAATGTGGTATCCATGTGCATTTTCCCTTTCATCGCCCGGCCAATGTTTCAAGGCTTGGTGGGAATCAATGACGAAGTTTTTATGCAACTGATGCGTAGCCGCAAGCAAGAAGTCATCGACTTCATCCGGCACGCGATAAAACCCTGATTTATGTGCAGGTATTTGATGCTGGGCTGGATGGCCCTTATTTTTTGGCCAGCATTTACCCAAATTGGTAATTCGATAAATGCGCCGCAACTGAACATTGATACGTGCTACGCTTTGGCCCAAAGGAACTATCCCTTGGTCAAACAGCAGGCTTTGATCGAAAAATCGAAGGAATATTCGATTGAAAACGCCTCTAAAGGCACTTTGCCCCAGCTCAACCTGGCCGGGCAGGGCACTTACCAGTCGGAAGTGACTGGACTTCCGCTCACTTTGCCGGGTGTAAATATTACCCCTTTGAGTAAGGACCAGTACAAACTGTATGGCGAAGTGGCCCAGCCGATCACCGACTTAATCACGGTAAAACACCAAAAAGAATTGATTCAGCGCAATGCAGCGGTGGAGAAAGAAAAAATTGAGGTAGAACTGTTCAAGCTCAAAGAGCGGATCAACCAGCTCTTTTTTGGCATCTTGCTCATTGACGCCCAGGTTTTGCAAAGCCAAACCCTAAAAAAGGACCTGCAAGCGGGCATCGACAAGGCCAATGCCGCCATCGCCAACGGCACCGCCCTCAAAAGCAGCCTCAACTTGCTAAAAGCCGAAATGCTCAAAGTGGACCAGCGTGTGATTGAGCTGCAAGCCAGCAAAAAAGGCTATGTAGACATGTTGGCCCTCTTCATCAATCGCCCGGTGGACGAAAATACTACCTTCGAAAAACCCCAAGTCGTATCATTGGATACCCGCATCAATCGCCCCGAACTCAGGCTTTTTGCGGCCCAGCGGCAAATTTATGACGTGCAAAACGACTTGATCAGCGCCCGCAACTTGCCTAGGGTCAGCTTGTTTTTCCAAGGTGGTTTGGGCCGACCAGCGCTCAATTTTTTGAGCAATGATTTTGAAATGTACTACATCGGCGGCCTGCGTTTGAATTGGAACTTGTCTAGTTTTTACACCCAAAAAAATGAGCGCAAAACCCTGGCCCTCAACCAAGACATCGTAAGCATCCAACAAGAAGCCTTCCTTTTCAACACCAACCTGAGCCTGAAGCAACAAAGTGCCGAAATCAGTAAGTTGAACCAACTCATCAGCACCGATCAGGAGATCATTCAACTGCGCGAAAGCATCCGCAACACCGCTAAAAACCAATTGGATTTCGGTACGGTGAGCAGCAACGACTACATCACTTACTTGAATGCCGAAGACCAAGCCAAACAAGGCTTACTCTTGCACCAAATCCAACTCTTGATGGCCCAGTACAACGCCAAAACGACAGCGGGAAACTGAATTTAGTTGAAAAGTTGAAGGGTTGAAAGGTTGAAAAGTAGGCCCTGGTCAACGCTGCAATTTACAAAAATTGACAATGATGATTTTGAATCGAATTAAGTCAACATCAGGGTCAAAGCAACGCTGGAAATCTGTGAATATCCGTTTCATCCGTTTCATCCGTGTTCCCAACAAGGGCCGCAAAGCGGACCTCCCTGCGAAGCAGGACAAAGTATTCAGTGGCCATAATTCAAAAACGAACAACACTTTTGCCATGCAAAATACCAGCAAAACCATCCTTCAGGCACTTTTCAGCGTAGCCCTGCTGCTACTGCTTACTGCCTGCAACAAAAACAAAAGCACTTACGATGCCTCCGGGGCCTTCGAAGCCGATGAGATCATCGTTTCGGCTGAACAAACGGGTAAAATCCTGAACCTGGAGGTTGAAGAAGGCCAAACCCTCAAGGCCGAGCAAGTGGTAGGCCAAATCGACGTGAACGCCCTGAACGTCCAAAAAGAGCAAACCATCGCCTCGGTGAACGCCATCACCCAAAAAACCAACGACGCAGCACCACAAATCAGCATCCTGCAAAGCCAGATCAAAACCCAAAAAGCCCAAATCCGGGTTCTGACCCAACAAATGGAGGTGCTGGATGTGGAAATCAACCGGGTCAGCAACCTGCTCAAAGCCGAAGCGGCTACCCCCAAGCAATTGGACGACTTGAAAGGGCAAAAATCGGTTTTGGACAAACAAATTGCGGTGGCACAGGACCAAATTGAGGTTTTGAATGAGCAAATCGCCGCCGCCCGGGCCAATGTTTCGCTCCAAAACCGCAGCATCCTGAGCGAGGTCACGCCCATGCAAAAAAGGGTCAGCATTCTCGACGAACAAATCAGCCGGGGGGTGATCAAAAACATGTTTCCAGGCACGGTGTTGGGCAAATACGCCTCGGCGGGTGAATTTACGAGCATGGGCAAAGCCTTGTACAAAATTGCCGACCTCTCGACCATCACCCTGCGGGTTTACATCACGGGCAACCAACTGCCACTGATCAAGCTCAATCAGCAGGTAAAAGTATTCACCGACGATGGCAAAGGCGGTATGCAAGAAAGCACTGGAACCATCACCTGGATCAACAGCAAAGCCGAGTTTACGCCCAAAACCATCCAGACCAAAGACGAAAGAGCCAATTTGGTCTATGCCATTAAGGTAAAAGTGCCCAATGCAGCAGGTACGTATAAAATTGGCATGTATGGCGAAATCAAATTCCAGTAAAATGCCAGCAGTTGAGCTCCAATCCATCAGCAAAACCTACAACAATGGTGAGCTAAAAGCCGTGAACGAAGTCTCTTTTTCGGTAAAAAAAGGAGAACTCTTCGGCTTGATTGGCCCGGACGGAGCGGGGAAAACCAGCATTTTCCGCATCCTGACCACCTTGTTGTTGCCTGAGCAGGGCCAAGCCTCGGTGGTGGGTTACGATGTGGTCAAAGACTACAAGGAAATCCGCAAAAAGGTAGGCTACATGCCCGGCAAGTTTTCGCTGTACCAAGACTTGTCGGTGCAAGAAAACCTGGAATTTTTCGCCACCGTTTTTGGCACCACCATCGAAGCGAACTACGACCTGATCCGCGACATCTACATACAGATCGAGCCTTTTCGGCACCGTCGGGCGGGCAAATTATCGGGTGGCATGAAGCAAAAACTGGCCTTGTGTTGCGCCTTGATCCACCGCCCGGAGGTCTTGTTGTTGGATGAACCCACCACGGGCGTGGACACGGTTTCGCGCAAGGAGTTTTGGGAAATGCTCAAGCGCCTGAAGCAGGAAGGCATCACGATTTTGGTGTCCACCCCCTACATGGATGAAGCCACGCTTTGCGAACGCATTGCGCTGATCGAAACGGGCAATATTCTGTCGATCGACACCCCTGAGGGCATCATCAGGCAGTTCCCCAAGCTCTTGTACGCCATCAAGGCGGCGCGCATGAGCCAATTGTTGCGAGATATTCGACAGTACCCGGAAGTGGATTCCTGCCATGCTTTTGGCGAGTTTCACCACATTACTTTCCGACAAAATGAAGATGCACTGGCTAAATTACTGGGCCACTTGCAAAACTTACAGCACCAGGGTTTGGAGATCAAGGCCATCACCCCAACGATTGAGGATTGTTTCATCAACCTTTTGGCCAAGGCATAACAATGGATTTGAACGAAAAAGTCATCACCACCCACAAACTCACCAAGCGCTTTGGCGATTTTGTAGCGACCAATGAAATCACTTTTGATGTGTACAAAGGCGAGATTTTTGGTTTCCTGGGGGCCAATGGAGCGGGTAAAACCACCGCCATGCGCATGTTGTGCGGCTTGTCAACCCCCTCTTCTGGCGAAGCGAGCATTGCTGGCTATGACATTTACAAGGAGACCGAAAAAGTAAAGGCCCACATCGGCTACATGAGCCAAAAGTTTTCGCTTTACGAGGACTTGACCGTGATGGAAAACATCCGGCTTTTTGGCGGCATTTACGGCATGAGCAATGCCTATATTAAGTCTAAAAGCGAAGCGCTGATCCAGCAATTGGGCATGGAAAAGGAGGTAAAAAAACTGGTAGGCTCCCTGCCTTTGGGCTGGAAACAAAAACTGGCTTTTTCAGTAGCGGTTTTTCATGAACCCAAGATCGTGTTCCTTGACGAGCCTACGGGTGGGGTGGATCCCATCACGCGCCGCCAGTTTTGGGACCTCATTTACGAAGCCGCCGACCGGGGCATCACCATTTTTGTGACTACCCACTACATGGACGAAGCCGAGTATTGCAACCGCATCTCGATGATGGTGGACGGCTACATCAAAGCCCTGGACTCCCCTACCCGACTCAAGCAGCAGTACAGCGCAGAGACGATGGACGAAGTATTTTTTGAATTGGCCCGTGGGGCACAACGCAAAGGAGATTGAGATCCGCTGAGTTTTTTTGCCTCGCTCCGCGAGGCTATTTTTAGCACGCGGATGACGCGGATGACGCAGATTTTCGCGGATTTTCCAGCATTACTTTGACCGTGATGTTGACGCCACTTAAATCGTGAATACGAATACTTAAACAAGCCCAAATCTTGCCAGCGAGCCCCTACTTCGTAAGTCGTAAGTCGTCACTCGTAAGTCGTAAGTCAAAAAAAGCTTTACACCCAGACTCATAATAACTATGCATCAATGAAACAGTTCCTAGCATTCATCCGCAAGGAGTTTTACCACGTATTTCGCGATTCCAAAACGCTGCTGATGCTGTTTGGGTTGCCAATCGTGCTGATCATCCTCTTTGGTTTTGCCCTGACCAACGAGATCAAAAACTCCAAAATCATGGTCTGCGACTTGGCCAAAGACGAGGCATCCAAAGCGCTCATCGACAAATTGGAAGCCAATAAAAATTTCCAGGTGGCGGGCTTGCTGGCTAATCCGAACCAGGCTGAGGCTGCTTTTCGCAAGGGTGACATCAAATTGGTCATCATTTTCCCCGAAAACTTCAATGAGGACTTGCTGCACCTCAAACAAGCGCAAGTGCAAATCCAGGCCGATGCATCTGACCCCAACACGGCCAATACCTTGACCAATTATGCGACCAATATCATCCGCAATTACCAGCAGGATTTGGTGCTCAATAATCAGGCTCCGCTGCGCATTGAAACCTCGGTGCGCATGATTTACAACCCCGAACTCAAAGGCACCACCAACTTTGTACCGGGTGTAATTGCCCTGGTCTTGCTGCTCATTTGTGTGCTGATGACCTCGGTATCCATTGTGCGCGAAAAAGAAAAAGGCACGATGGAAGTGCTGCTGGTCTCACCTTTGAATCCCATCATGGTGATCATTGCCAAGGCGGTGCCCTACTTGATGCTTTCATTGATCAACCTCACAGTGGTGATTCTGCTGAGTATTTTTTTGCTCAAAATGCCCATCAATGGCAGTATTTTTCTCCTGTTTTTTGAAAGTACGCTCTTGATCATCACGGCCTTGTCGCTGGGCTTGCTCATCTCAAATTCCACTGATTCACAGCAGCAGGCCATGCTCTTGTCGCTCATGGGCATGTTGATTCCAGTGATGCTGTTCACTGGTTTTTTGTTTCCACTCGAAAACATGCCTTTGCCCTTGCAGGTGATCTCCAACTTGGTGCCCTCCAAATGGTACTACATCATCGCCAAAGCCATCATGATCAAAGGCTTGGGCATCACAGCTATCTGGAAAGAGACCCTGATCCTGATTGGCATGACCCTCGTATTGTTGACGATCAGTATTCGCAAATTCAAAATCCGCTTGGCATGAGAACGCTCCTGTTTTTACTGCAAAAAGAATTCCGGCAGATTTTTCGCAACAAGGCCATTCTGCCCGTGATTTTTGTGATGCCGATGATCCAGTTGATTGTATTGCCCCTGGCTGCGGATTTTGAGATCGACAACATCAACATCTCCATCGTGGACCACGATCATTCCAGCTTGTCGCGGCAATTGGTCGATAAAATTGCCGCTTCGGGTTATTTTGTATTGAGCGATTACGGCAACTCCTATTCCCAGGCTTTTCAACAGTTTGAGCGGGATCGCTCGGACCTGATCCTGGAGATTCCCAGCGACTTTGAGCGGAAATTGGTGCGCGAAAACGAGAACAGCCTCTTCATTGCGGTCAATGCCATCAATGGGGTCAAAGCCACGGTAGGCAGCTCTTACCTGGGGCGCATCATCAATGATTTCAACGCCGACCTCCGCCTGAAATTCAACCCTGCCCAGGGCCTGAATCCAGTGCCCGTGATCGAGGTTTCGCCCATCAACCGCTTCAATCCCAGCCTCAATTACCCTTTTTTCATGGTACCTGGCATTTTGGTTTCCTTGGTCACGATGGTTGCCGTTTACTTGTGCAGTTTGAATATTGTCAAGGAAAAAGAAATCGGCACCATCGAGCAAATCAACGTCACCCCCGTAAAAAAGTACCACTTCATCCTGGGCAAGTTGATTCCGTTTTGGGTGATTGGGGTTTTTATTTTTAGTGTGGGTTTGTTTGGGATTGGCCGCTTGGTGTATGGCATCGTGCCTGCGGGCAGCATCTTGCTCCTGTACAGCTTTTTGGCGCTTTACTTGGTGGCGGTACTAGGTCTGGGCTTGCTGATTTCCACTTATTCCGAGACCCAGCAGCAGGCCATGTCTTTGGCTTTTTTCTGCATCATGATTTTTATGCTGATGAGTGGCTTGTTCACCCCCGTGGACAGCATGCCAACTTGGGCCATCGCCATCGCCCGGTGCAGCCCGGTCACTTATTTCATCGAGGTCATGCGCATGGTAGTACTCAAGGGCAGTGGTTTTGCGGACATCCGATACCATTTTTTAATGATTTTGGGCTTTGCGGTCTTGTTCAACAGCTTTGCGGTTTGGAATTATCGGAAGGTGGGGTGATTTTTAACGAGAATTTTTGTCTAAGGGCCGCAGATTAAATAAATTGGACATCTTGGTTGCCTCGCTGCGCGAGTCTAGTTGGGAACACGGATGAAATTGGGTTTGGGTGTGCTTGTTTGGGTTTGAGTGTGAATAAACCTCGTTTTCAATTGGAGACGAAACTTATGCTCGAAGTCCCCCACCCGAACTCACACTTACACACTCCACATCCTATCTTACTGATTTCCAGCATGATTTTGACCGTGATTTTGGCGATAACGTTGCCACGCAATGGGCTTAATCAAAATTCATAGATGTCCACTTTATTTCTTTCCTGTTCCTAAACCAGAATTTTCAAAATTGCAGAATTACTTGCATGACGTTGACCGAGACAGAATTTGAAAAAATTTCAGCATCGGCCCGTTTTGCAGTCATAAACGCTGCATGTTCAGCATCAAAATCTCAAAATTCACAGCTACAGAAACTTCTCCGAAGTTTTCAGTAAACTGTTATCACTTCGCAATTCGTCAATGTCCTTCCCTTTTACGCCTCCCCGTTCTAAAGATTTTCAGCGCAGTTTCTTGTTGATTCGTTGTCAACTTATCTGCCGACATGGACAATGCCAAAGTATTGTTGATCGATCCATTAAAGCTATTCAGGTCTTCTAAATAAATTCCTGTTGTACCTTTTTGAGGATCTTTAGCCCATACTATTTTTCTATAGACCTTATCAAGCGTATCAACTGCGAAATTCATTTGTTTGGTCTCGTCAGGGATGTAAACCCCAAAGTCAACCGTGATTTTACCATACTTGCATTTTGCAACATAGTCACAACCAGGTGCAATTGAGCTATCTTGAACGCTTGCGGGCCGAATATTTATCACATCGACTTTAGGCGTGTTTGATTGGTCGTAAGCAACTCCTTCCTTCATAAATTCCAAAGGCAGAACAAGTCGCCAATACCCTTTGTCCAAAAACTCTTGAGGTGTTTGTTCCAGGCGGTTTGAATAATAGCCAAAGTCAAACTGAAAGAACATGCTATCGCCTTTGATTCGACCCACATAAGAGTCAATTCCCTTTTCTTTGACCAATTTAAAATCAGCAGGAAAGTCAAAAAGATAGTCTCCAATTTCAATGGTGATCCACTGCCTTGGGGGCTTTTTTTCGGCTTGCCCGCAGCTAAATAGGAATAGTGGCAATAAAACGATGAATAGTTTTTTCATAAGTCGCGCAGTTTTTTTCGCCTACCAAGGCCCCGCCTGTTTAACCTGGTAAAACTTCACCCCATCAAACCGATATAGCCCTTGCCCGGCACCCCACCACATGTTTCCGGACTGGTCTTGGTACATGCTTTGCACACAGCAATTCAGGCCGTCGGTGGGGGTGAAGACCTTGAAGGCCTTGGGGTCTGGCAGGGCAAGTGAAGGATCAAACCTCGTCGTACTGCCCCTTGCGGTGACCCAAATGATGCCCGACTGTTCAATGCAAATGCCCCAAATTTCGGTGCCGCCCAATCCGTCTTTGGCGCTGTATTCGGTCAGGGCCTTGCCATCATACTTGCAAATGCCGTTTTTCATCGTAAACCACAGGTTGCCAGCAGCATCCTGGGCCAGACCGCCTGCGTAATTGTCGCCCAAAGCTTCTTTTTCGCCAATATTAGTAATGGTTTTTCCATCGTAACGGAAAACCCCTTTGGAGGAGGTGGCAAACCAGATGTTTCCACTTTTGTCTTCCAGGATGCCCGTGATGTTCAGCGGAGGGAGCTTTTGAAACAATGAAAAACTCGGAACACCTTTTTGATCAGCAGCAGGATCATATCGGTAAACTCCCTGGTGGGTGCCTACCCAAATGCTACCCGATTTGTCAACCAAGATGCCTTTGCGGGTGATGTCAAGGTGCTCCAGTCCGTCTTTTTGACTGTAATTGCGAAAGGTTTTCCCATCGTATTTGTAAACGCCCTGGTCGGTCCCAAACCACATGTTGCCGTTTTTGTCTTCATTGATGGCATAAACGGTGTTGTTAACAAAACCATCGGGCTTGGAAAAGTAGGTCAGCGTTTTTACATCGTACCGCACCGCACCTTCACCGAGGGTACCAAACCACAAGTTCCCCTTGGAGTCCTGAAAAATGCTGCGAATGTATTGGCTGACCAAGGTGGTATCAAAATCAGGAGCCAGCGCAGCAGCCTTGAAGTTTTTGATGACCCTTGGGAATGGCCTGGGTGAATTGGGGGCGATAATTGGGTTTGTTTTTACTTGCCCCTTGCAGGAGGTAAGAAGGAGGAGGAAGCTGAGAAGGAGGGTTTTGGTTGGTGGCATGGTGGTGGTTTTTGGTGATTAGCATCACTCGATTAACATGAGTTTTGGGATTACAAGGTTGAGGTTTTTGACTTACGACTTACGAGTGACTACTTACGACTTACGAAGTAGGGGCTCGCTGGCAAGTTTTGAAGTAGCATGGGCACTTGTTTGCACGGTTTGAAATTTGGGTAATCCTCCAAATGTAAGGCTGGAACCAAGGGGGCTACAAAATAACATTACATTTGATGGGCTACGCATTTTTAATTACCCTTTTCCAATGCCACCACTGAAAATGGTATTCGAGTTCTTCTACTTGGTACTTTTCTTCACATTTTGTACATTCTACGAGATAAGAATACCCCTGATTGTTTTGAATCAACGTAGTGTTTAAAATTTTTACATTTCCCTTTTCAATCTCTCTGTTGGGGTCAAATCCATCATATTGGTGCATTCTTGTCACAACATCATTGTTCAGTTGGTATTCTTTAACGTATAAAGCGCAAGGGCATTCATGACTCGACTCATGAAATTCTATAGTTTTAATTGCAAAGTCAATAAAATGTTGTTTTGAAACGAGTCCGCCTCCCTTATGTAGACCTTCAGTTTTCGCTTTGATTAGAGGCAAATGCGCGATAAGGGGTGCAATCTTGTCGTAATCTTGACCCATATTGATGATTCTGCAAGCGGCTTCCCAGACTTTATGGCTATCTTGAGAAGTGATGAATTCTATAATTTCCTTAGTTGTCATTTTGCTTGATTGGCAATAGTTCTTAAATGCTGGTAACCATCCAGTAGATCGGTTTTGAGATAAAAAAGTACAGTTTTTTGGTTCTTTGGCAATTTATGTGGAAAGCCCCAATTGTTCTACACTCAACTAGGAAAAAAATGGAATTAGCGCCCTTTCAAATAGCCCACTAATGTTCATTGATGCAACTGCCGGATAGATGCGTGATGGAATGGGTGGGTACCCTTTGTCCCCGGACTGAAGTCCAGGGTTACACGATGCTAGATGTAATTTTTGCATTTATTCGAAATACAGACTTTTGAGCAAGAATTTAGCACCTTCAGATATTTTTTATCACTACTTGCCTTTCCTCCAAATTTTCAAAATGAAGCCAGCAGCATATCCTGCATCGTGAAACCCCCGATCTTCAGTCGGGGGTAAGAGAACACCCCGTATTCACATCTTGCATCTATCCGGCAGTTGCATCAGTGATTACAGGATTTGTCAAAGAACCCGAAGCTTTCAGCAGATAACACAATGGTCAAATTACTGCCGAGATTGTGGGCTAGTCCTCATAGTCCTTCAACATTGATCTGCTCAGCTTGGTTTTCGTTTCTTCACTTTTGTCCACCATTTTCCACTCAGGTGCTTGAAGGCAATGATGCCGTCTTGTTTTGTCAGGTAAGTCTCAACTATGGAGTTCGGTCCGAGCTGGTCTTCATGGCCATCCGGCCTGAACAAGTAGTAGTTGCTGAAGTTTGCCCCATTTGCGGAGATCGTATCCTGCATCAAAACCATTGGTACGTAGCGGTTTGATGCAGAGGAGTGCATAAAGTCGAGGGTAAATATCACCGCATCTTCGTCAGGGTATTTTAGCAGCGAGATCAGGTTGATTTGGTCGTACCCTTGTTGAGAGGCAGCAAGTGCGCTAAATTGAACTGAAATGCGCTTGTACTCTCTAGCATTAATGAAATACCCTCTTTTGTTAAGCAGAATTGAGTCTATTTTTTCAACTACGAATGTAATGAAGTTGCTTTTGTCATCCTTGAATTGTCAATACCTCGTGAAGAATTGAAAAAATTCCCATAAACAAAAAAAGCGTGTAAGTTTGGGTATTCGACCACCAAAACAAAACACGCTATGACAGGAACACGAGATTCCCTTGGTGCAATGATAGAGAA
>JAAFJY010000011.1 GCA_013299105.1 Chitinophagales bacterium
GAATTGAGATTTACTTTTCCCTGTTGCGCCCTTAAACTGTCGGTCGGTTCGTATCGACTTGTAGTCAATCATGTTTTTTACGCAAAGATACTAAAAATTTGATTATCAAGGGTGAACAAGTCTAATTAGTAACACAACGACTCAAAAAGGCTTGACCATAAAAGCTGTCTTAGACCAAAACACCTATGAAAAAGCTATAAAGATAAGTGATGAAGAATTAGGAAGAGTAAACATTACACCTCATGAATTTCATGGAGAATGGAATTATAAAATTAAACCCAATACTTAATTCAATAGGATGTTATTCTTGCGAAAACCCTTACGACTTACGAGTGACAACTTACGACTTACGAAGTAGGGGCTCGCTGGCAAGATCTTAGGGTTCTTAGACTTCCATTTTTACGGTTTGGTATTTTTGAGTTAACCTCAGCTTTGGAATGTTTTTAAAATATTGAAAAACAATTACTTGCAAACATTTTTCGCGCCCACTAAAGATGCAATAAAATTGACTGAGCTATTTTATTGGGAAAACTTGAATCGTAAAAACGATGATTTGATGAACCACAAATTTTCAATCGAAGCCCTACTTCGTAAGTCGTAAGTCGTCACTCGTAAGTCGTCACTCAAAAAAAGTCTTTGTGGCTTCATGAACAGAACAAACTCGTTTTGAATCACCACTTGAAACCCAATAAGAGCCTTTCTTTAAAGGGTTAGTCAAAATCTGACTCACTTTCACGACTAAACCTCAAATATTGAAATACGCTCTAAAAATTAAAGCCAAAATGAAATCCCGGTTCTCCAAAGATGAATTTAGACCATTTGTCATCCAACTGTTTAAATCGATCGGGCAATTTTGTGTGATAAGCACGGTGAGTAGTTGCAATTGATGGCTGGATGAAAAACCTGTCTTTGAAAAGTTTGACGTGATAACCAACACGGTATGTGTTGAAAACCTGAAAACCATTGTCAATTTTTTTGCCTTTGTCGTTTACAAAATCTTGTAAGGAAGGCATTACATTAAGCTCGGCATATAAACCTTTCCACAAAAATCGTTGGTAAGCCACTGATAAGCCATATTCACGAACATACCCTGGAAATTCTTCCTCCGGCTTTCCATATGATTTGTTAAAAAGTGGGTGAATCCCATTCGGCCAGGCATATTTCCAGGTTTTTGGTTCTAATGAAATGACATCTTTTCCTGTAATCCGATAGCCTAAATTGAGTTGAGCCAAGTTGGGTGGGTTTACGGAGGATAAATTACCTAATAAAAACATAGTGCTCCCAACAAACCACCGTTTGTAAGTGCTGTCTTGTTTGGTATATTGTGCGTTGACTTGTAGCGTGCTTGCCATCATTAAGGTCAAAGTGAACAATACAATTTTCTTTTGCATATCAATACAATTAGTTGTTAAATGATACTGCAAAAGTAGATTGGCAATAGGCTTAAAATCGTTATCTTAAGATAAGAAAATGAAGTTACTCTTTGCTCTTTTCCATAATTCTTGCTCTCAACCTGCTCAATGATTGTGGTATCATACCTAAAAAACTTGCTAATTGGTGTTGTGGGACACGCTGAATAAGGTCCGGTCTATTTTGCAGTAAATTCAGGTATCGCTCTTCGGGTGATGCAATCTTAAACTCGTCAAAATTAAGTTGTTGCTTAGCTAAAAGTTCATTAGACAGTACTTTACACATTAGTTGAAGTTTGGGGAACTTAATGAATAATTCAACTCCAATATCTATGTGAGCAACCGTTAGTATGGTATCCTCAACACAACTTACAAAATATTCAGATGGAGTATTATTTATTGCACAATGTGGCGTTAAACCCTCCATTTCTGTAAAAAAGGCGGTAGTTTTTTCTTCACCATCTGTGATGTAATATTTACGTATGCATCCTTTTAGAACAAAGTATTCATCCCGCGACTTCTGTCCTCTTTTGAGTAAAATAGTCCCCTTCTTCACAGATCGAAATATGTCTAACGAAAGTATTGTGTCTTTCTCATCTTCAGTTAGAGAAATGTATTTTGACATAAAGTCAAATAGTTTGTCTTGCATTGTTTTTGTATGTTATCAAGTAACTAGCGTCTGTTGCAATCGCCACCAACAGGCCGCATATTTGTGAAGACAGCACTTTGGAAACCCTCCATTCGCGTCCATTCACAAAAATAACATAAAATCCCGACTGTTCAAAGGCTTCTAAGCAGACCTGCTTTATAGATATAGTGGCGTTGGAGTACGCAGCTGGGTATTGCGACAAACTACTGCTCTGCGGAGCAGTAGTTGCACCGCGACCCCCAAAGGAGTTGCGGCGCAACGGTTTAGTGCTTGACCAAGACAGGGAAATCAAAGTGCTTCAGTTCTACAACTGTACAAAGGGTTAGTAGAAGTTCAAAAGCCATAGTTTGCACAGGGTGCGGCTCCAATCAGCTGTAAAAGTCAAGCTTTTTCACAGCTACTTGATCGGAGCTTAAACGGGCCTTGAGCAAATCCCGATTTTGCGAAAGAGCACTTTAAAGCGCGACGGATCAGAAGCCACCACTGTTTGAGCGACGAAGGAGCGAGTTTGGTGGATTCCCATTGTTCCTTGGAACTGCCCTTTCAAGCAAAATCGTGGGATTTGATCACAGCCCTTGCCTTTTTTGTGAAAACTAATGTATCAAATTTGAGTGTACTTTTTCGTTTAAAAGTACATCAAACGGGAGCCGCACCCGTTTGCACGTCAGCCCTGCTTTTGCCGATACTTGGTTAGTAGCTCGTTTTTATATCGGCACTTTATCTCAAAATTTTATTCACATATCTACGCTAACTCCTCATCAAATTTTTCGTTCAAAGGTTTTTCATGACCCAATACGAGGCCATTTCCATGCATAACGGATGATGAGACCAAGAAGAACGACTTCTACCACAGCGCCAAACACCATGTGCATCCAGGCTTCTCCTGCCAAATTGAACAACATGTAAGGAATATATACCGTGGCAACGATGATATTTGCCCAGCGATTTACTTTAGCTGGCAGGGCAACAGCAAGAAAAATCATCAGTGTCGGAATTGTCATTGAGACAAGCGCAGCCATCAGAAATCCTTGCGTAATATCAAATACAAAGACCCTTCCTTTCATAATGTCAGCTATCTTACCCGGCATATACAAATGAAAATAGTCCACATAGATGTAGAGAAACATAAAGCTTGTCCATAGCATAGCAAGCTTCAGTTTCACACTGACTTTGATGTCTTCCAGTGAGTTTTGTGTGTTCATAATGGTTGACTAAAAATTAACGCCGAAATGTAGCCCAGGTTCAGGCGTATATTTTGGCCACTTGTCATCTTTTTGTTTAAAACCATCAGGCATTTCGGTGTAATAAGCACGGCCAGCAATGCCAAGTGATGGTTGGAAAAAACCCTTATCTCTAAAGAGTTTAATGTGATAACCAATTCGGTTGGTGTTGAATACAATGAACCCATTATCCACCTTATCACCGTTGTCATTCTTAAATATTTGCACCATAGGCGTTGCATGTACTGCTACAAAGAGACCTTTCCCAAAGAACCTTTGATAAGCAAGACCAATGCCATACTCACGAATATACCCCGGAAATTTTTCTTCTTGCTTTCCGTATGATTTGTTTAAAAATGGGTTAATGCCAAGTGGCCAGGCATGTTTCCAAGTTATTAGTTCAAGAGAAATTACATCTTTTCCTGTAATGCGATAGCCTAAATTCAGTTGAGCAAAGCCAGGGGGATTTACGGGCGCTAAATTACCCAATAAAAACACAGTACTACCAAGGAACCAGCGCTTGTAAGTGCTGTCTTGTTTGGCATATTGGGCTTTGACTTGTAGCGTGCTTGCCATCATTAACGTCAAAGTGAACAATAGAACTTTCTTTTGCATAGCAATACAATTAATTGTTAAACAATACTGCAAAAGTATATTAGCGAGCTACAATAGCTCGTTCACTTAAGTTAAGAAAAGAGACTGGTGCTTTTACAAATCGTGCGGTCCTTGATGCGCACCTACCAGATAGCTGCTGGATGTGAATACGGGGTGTTCGCTTGCTCCCGACTGAGGACCTCGGAGGCACGATGCCGGATGTGCTGCTGGTTTTATTTTGAAAATAAGGTGGAAAGGCAAGTGGTAATACAAAGTACCAGAAGGCGCTAAAGCACTAACTCAACTTACTGAATTTCAAATAAATGCAAAAATCACATCTAGCATCGTATAACCCTGGACTTGAGTACGAGAACAAAGGACTCCCGCCCATGCCTCATGCATCTATCCGGTAGTTGCATCTTTGATCATTAGGAGGCTACTTAAAAGGAAGCCAATAACATCTTTTCCTGACTATGTGTAGAGCAATTTGGGCTTACCTCATAAATTGTCAAAGAACCCTAAAAATTAAATCCAAAATGAAGCCCAGGTTGAATAAAGTAATTTGGCCATTCTTTTTCTACTAATTCAAAAGACTCCGGAACATTGGTTCTTACAGGCCAATAACTACAGCCAATAGCTGGTTCAAAAAAGAACCGGTTTTTAAAAAACTTAAATTGGTAACCCAAATGGAAATTCAGATACAAGGTGTATCCATTTCCAATCTTTACTTGATTCTCATCAATATATTTTTCAAAAGCATTCAATGCATAAACTGATGCATAAGCTCCTTTCCACCAAAAACGCTGGTATCCTAACGTAGGTGCAAGTATGCGTGCGTGTCCAGGATAATTGAGTCCAGGTGCATCAAATGATGGCCCAAAAGGAATACCTATTGGCCAAGCATAAATGGATCTTTTAAATTCAAAGGAAACGACATCTTTAGGTGTCAGCCGATATCCAATATTTAATTGTATATACTCAGGGGGATTTGGGTCATTAGGAATGAAATTTCCTAGCATATAGAGTGAACTTCCAACGTACCACCTTTTGTAAGTAGTGTCTTGTTTGGCATTTTGTGCTTTGACTTGTAGCGTGCTTGCCATCATTAAGGTCAAAGTGAATAACAAAAACTTCTTTTGCATATCAATACAATTAGTATTTGAGCTAAAATAAGATGGACATCTTTGTTTTTGAGGTTTAGCAAAAAAAGAACACAACTTACTTTCATCCAGTTGCTTTTCTTTTTTCACTAAACCCAAACCTGTCCACCTTATTTTTTTACGCTCCCTTAGTTGTTAAACGATGCTGCAAAAGTAGATTGGTGAGCTACGATAACTCGTTCACTTAAGTTAAGAAAAGGAATTTGGGATGGTCAAAAAGGCCAGACACAAAACTCCCTAACTCTTGCTCTTTTCAAAAATTCTTGCACGCAGCCTGCTTAATGATTGAGGTTTAATCCCCAAATAGCTCGCCAATTGGTGCTGCGGAACACGCTGAATAAGGTCTGGTCTTTTTTGAATTAAGTTCAGGTAGCGTTGTTCAGGTGAAGAAGTTTTAAACTCGTCAAAATCCATCCGTTGTTTTGCCAAAAGTTCTTCGGAAAGCATTCTACACATCATTTCAAACTTTGGAAATTTATGGTTTGTTTCTATTTCCATGTCAGCATTTGAAACGGTAAGGATCGTGTCTTCTATACAACTTATGTAATATTCAGATGGTGTTTTGCTGATTACACTAGGGGGTGTCAAAGCTTCCATTTCGGTGTAGAAAGCAGTAGTTTTTTCTTCCCCATCTAAAACATAATATGCTCGAATACAACCTTTTAGAACAAAATAACTATCTTTCGATCTTTGCCCTTCTTTGAGTAAAGTCGTCCCTTTCTTTACCGAGCGGAATATGTCCAGAGAAACGATTGCATTCTTCTCCTCTTCGGTCAGCGAAACGTATTTTGAGATAAAGTCAAATAGGATGTTTTTCATAGCTTTGCTGTTGTTACTGTCGGCTGCTTACACTTACCATCAACAGGCCGCACATACGTGAGGGCAGCGCATTTGCGCACCCTCAATTCACGACCGGGCACAAAAATACCATAAAATTCCGACTGTTCAAAGTTTACCAAGTAGGGATGTTTTTACAAAACTGCTTGCTGGTAGCAGTCATTTTCGTCTATTACTCAATATGGTCGTGAATACCAATTTCTCTATAAAGTTTCATTGAACAATTTTTCTCTCGTTTCCAAATTCTTATTCCCTTACCTGAGCCTACACCTGAATTGTCTGAAGTATGCCACTTTACATAAAATCTTGGATACTCAATTACATAGTCATCACATTCTTCAAAATATTCGTTGTAAATGTTTATTGTGTCGATCTTTACTGGATAGCTATTGTAGTCAATTAGATGTGTCCTGATGGATTTGATTCCAACTTTTGATGAATCGGCAAAAGGCATAAAAATAGCATCATCGGTAAAAAAATCTGCCCTTAAATTTCCATCTCGTGTTTGCACAGATTTCTCCATAAGAGTATTCAATGCCATTAAATCAAAAGCAAGATCTTTAGCCGTATTAAGTTGTTGTGGAAACTGATAAGTCGAATGTTCTTTCGATACTTTTACTAAATGTGAACTTGGATTGTTAATGTTGTGTAAGTAGCCGAAGGATTCCGCTTTCAGTTTCAAATCTCCATTTGGTTGCAATATCCAAATATTCAAGTATTTACCGTTCAATGTTGTTTTTTGTCCTTCAATATTTTGATAGGCTGTAGAAAATGTGCCAATTTCAACAATATTATTTTTAAGCTGCATCGTTTCTAAAATGGTTTTATTGAAAAAAGCGGTTTGCCGCCTTTTGAGTATTTCTAAATAATATTCATTTATTGCCTTTGTTCCTTTCATTGATGGTTGAAATTCAGGCATACAAATAGCATCTTTGTCAAAAAGGTTGATTATTATCTCCACTTCTTTGTCTATGAATGCTTGAGCTATTTGCTTATTTTTTTCTTCAATTTTGCTCGTATAATTGACAATTTTTTTTGATTGCCCAAAAACAGAAATGTCCACAAAGAACAAAAGTGTCAAACAGAAAACAGCTTTTAAAATTTTCATTCGGTCTTAGAATTGGTTGTTATCAATTTAAGAATTTTGATTTTGAACGTGATTTCGTTTAGGGTTGTCTCCAACAGTCCACATGTTTGCGCAGGTAGCCCATATGAAACCCTCCATTCGCACCTAGGCACAAAAATACCATAAAATCTTGACGGTTCAAAGGCTTCCGATCAGGTCTGTTTTTACAAATAGGGTGCTGGAGGAAGGGATTAGGGATTACTGTCAACGGGATCATATACGAACCTCACATTCCCAAAAGCAAACATGCAAAAATTGAAGAGAAACGTAACTTTCTTTGATTAGAAAATCACAAATATTGGCATCCAATATTTTAAGCAATCAGCCTCTAGAATTGAAAGACACTTTACAATACCAAATGCTCACCTTTTATCCTTGCTTTTTATCCAACAGGATGATTTCTTCAACAACAACTTCAGTAACGAATCGCTTTACTCCTTGTTTGTCTTCGTATGAATGGGTACGGTTTTCCCGGCTAAGCGCATTTATAATTTTTTTCCATAAAACGGCCTAATTTCGCCTCTCCCAAAATAAATTTGCCCTCTCCTGCGCTATCCAGGCGTACTGAACACCGATTTTCACAACCCAAGATAAAACACCTTCTAGCCCAATGAAAAGACCTGAAACAGTACATCCTGAAGCCATATTGAAATTTGATGGCTGGCACCTAGGGACATTGACGAAGAAAGGGAATCCATTAGGACCGTATACCATCTGGGATGAAGATGGTAAGCTGTTCCTGGATGGTGATTTTGACCAATCATCAAATATCAATTGGCTAAAAACCTATTATCCTGATGGGAGCATAGGTCGTGACATCACCTACGACAAAGAATCAAAAACAACTAAGGTACAATATAGAAGTTATCACAAATCCTTCTCCAAATTGATTACTCCACTGAATACAGGAGACAAAAGGTATGCAGAAAAGATTTACAAGGGCAAATTGTCGATAAACAATCCTGAAATTCACAATGGCTCACCCGAAGGAGTGTCTTTTTATGATGAACCTGGTGAACTCCTTTACACGTACAATGAGGACCGCTATTCTTCCTTGATCGAAAAATACACGCAAGGCAATGTGAACGAAACCTGGCAAAAAGCACTGGAAAGGTTGAACGATTATTGGCTTGAACTAAAAGCCTTGTTTACAAAAGATGATTACGAAATCGAAAACGATTATTTCACGGTAAGTTTTGATAAAAGTGTTACAAAGCAAGATTTAGAGCATGCAGAAGCCAGGCTTGGTGTCCAATTTCCAGTGAGCTATAAAGATTTTGTCATCAATCAAGGTTTGATCAAATTTGGGGAAACCCAAGGACGCTTTCAAAACATCGCACAAAGGATGTTGGCCCCTCATGAATTGCAAAACATCGAATACGCATTGGACCCCGATGAAAAAGCTTACTTCGAAGCTGATTTCACTTTGCCAAAAGAGACAAGAAAAAAAGTAATTTGCTTTTTTCAAGACCAGACTGATATCCAGTATGAAGGATGGAGCGTATTTGATTTTACCCTACAAGATGGGGTTGAAGTTAATGTAGTGTTTGATGTTGGCTGCAAAAATATTGATGCCTGGGAAAGGAATATCGGCAAAGAGGTCCGCAAGGATTTGAATACGATGGACCATTTTATCTCCACTTATGTCAATCGTTTGATCACCCAAAGGGAGCCTTAATTGGGTGTTTGTCCTTTTTGAGTAAAAGCCTGTAATTTGCTCAAGGTCTGCCGTCCGATCTACAAGCCAATTTCAGTGACGCAATACAGTCTGGTGTTTTATGGTCCGCAGGGTGTTTTTAAACAGTTTCTTACCTTTGCCCTAAAATCAGCCACCAATCATGAGTCGGATATTGTACTACCTCTTTTTAAAACCCCTTTCTCTGCTGCCTTTATCGGTTTTATACGTTTTTTCCGACTTCATCGCTTTCACGGTTTTCCGCCTGATCGGCTACCGCCGAAAAGTAGTGATGACCAACCTCCGCAACTCCTTTCCTGAGCGGCCAGAAGCTGAACTGAAGGGCATGGCCCGCACTTTTTACCGTTTTTTTTGCGATCAAATGATCGAGACCCTGCGCTTGTTTTCGATGCCCGCTGAAGAATTGAAACGCCGCTGCTTGATCGTCAACCAAGACTTGTTTCAGCGCTTGGCTGATGAGGGTCGCAGCGTAATCATCACCGCTGGGCACCACAACAACTGGGAAATGGCCGCCATGTCGGTGGGTTTCAGCATTCCACACCAATCTTCAGCCATTTTTCACCCTTTGAAAGATGCTTTTCTCAATCAGAAACTCTACGATTCACGTTCTCGCTTTGGCCTGACACTCGTTTCGACCAAAGCAGTGAAGGAGTATTTTTCTCAAAACAGAGAATTGATCGCGGTTCTTTTTGCTACCGACCAAGCCCCCTCCAATCCTTACAACGCCTACTGGACCACCTTCCTAAACCAGGACACCCCCGTTTTTTGGGGCACCGAAATTTTTGCCAAACGCAATAACCTGGCAGTAGTGTATGGCAAAATCAGCCGCCTGAGTCGGGGTCACTATGTCATGAGTTTTGAACTGATCACCGACAACGCCAAAGACGAGCCACGGGGGGCCATCACCGAAAAGCATACCCGCGCCCTGGAACGCGCCATCCTGGAAGCACCCGAATACTGGCTGTGGAGCCACCGTCGCTGGAAAAGGCAAAGGCCTGCGGATTTAATTGCGAATAATTAAGGATTAGTTCAACTCATGGGTAAAATGATCTTGAATGGCTATGCCTTAATGCTGTGGATGGCACTTTTTCAAGCCATCCTTTTTGCCATCCTCTTGCTTGTTAGGTCATATCGACAAAGCAAACACTCGGATCTATTGCTGGCGCTCCTTGTACTCATCTTGGGGCTGTCCACTATTCCGCACCTGTTTGGCTGGCTAGGCATCGCTGTTTTATGGAACGATTGGACGTTTTACCCCTGGAATGGGCTGGAATTGGCCGTTTTGCCCACTGCATTTTTATTTTTACAAAGCCGATTAAATACTCAATGGCGAGTAAGTTTAAAGGATTTGAGGCTTTATTGCCTATATATTGTTTACGTCTTTTGTCACTTGGCCGTCGCCGTTCAGGGCAAGGAATTCGCCAAATGGTGGTGGTTTGAGGTCAATAATCGCTATAATATTGACGCTGTTTTCAGTTTTTGCAATGTGGTATTGTTTGCCTTCCACATTCGGCGTTTTTTCAAAACTTATAACGCTTACCAACATTGGAGCGCCAACCGATACTCCAATTTACCTTTGTTGAGCATCAGCTGGATTCGAAGTTTCTTGATCGCTTATTTTATTTTCATCGCCATTGATGTGGGACTTACCGTCATGGAGTTGAGCATCGGCGCCCAATATGACAAAATGTGGTGGGCTTACCTTGGCAATCTGGCGCTTACCTACCACATCAGCCTTTATGGATTTTACGAAAAACCTCCAGCAGAAGTTTTTTTTGAGATGCCGCGAGCTGAGAACGAAAGCGAAAAGGCCACCGATAAGCCACCTTTTTCGCCGGCTGAAATCAGCGATTGGCGAGATAAAATTTCTAGGTATCTAAACTCCGAACAGCCTTACCTCAACCCTGAATTGCGCCTGAGCGAATTGGCGCAGCATTTCAACATCAACATCAGCTTGCTGTCCACTTTGATCAATTTGTGCTTCGAGCAAAATTTCAATGACCTCATCAACACTTATCGCATTGAGGCTTTTGTACAAAAAATAGAAACCGGAGCTTTGACCCAGTTTACCCTCTTGAGCATCGCTTTTGACTGTGGCTTCAATTCAAAAACTACGTTCAACCGGGTATTTAAAAAACAATTAGGTCTTGCACCAAGTGATTTTTTGAAGAAAAGACCAGTAAAAGGTGCCGAATAATTATTTGGAGCGCCAAACAGGAGCAAAGAGGGCACCTTTGTCGCAGATTCTTTAACCCAAATCCAGCGACCATGAAAAAGTCCTTCATTACCATTGCCTTCTTTTTTTGCCTGGCTTTCGTTCTTCAGGCCAAAGACCTGATTCTCTCCAATACTGGTAATCCACAATTGGATGGCGTTTACAAACCTTCACTTGTCCTCAACGGGGCTACAAGTTTTAGCAAAACCATTGAGGGGCTTACCTTTAAAATAGCACGTTTCCAAGTCAGCGACGGGCGTACAGGAAGTCTTTTTGGTTGGATGATCTCCGATTCGAACAACAAGGAGTACTTTGCAGTGACGGATGCAAGCCTGCAAATTCCAAGCGAAGGTTGGGATATAGCCCGTGCTGGAGTGGGACTGAATGTGAATTTTGAATTGACTTTTCGCGACTTGGCGGGCCTTCAAACTCAAGCCTTTACGATGGCCAATACCAACGCCAGTTCCATCAAGGTTTATCCCAATCCCACTTTTGGAGAAGTAATGGTGGAAGCCAATACGGATATTGAGCGATTAAGCCTGCTCAATGCCAGTGGCCAAGTGCTAAAAACTGGACAAGACAATCGCCTGGATTTGTCTAAACTACCCAGCGGCATTTATTTTTTGAGCATCCAGATCAATGGGCAACAAAGCTTGAAACGGATTGTAAAACAATGAAGAAGAAGCTCGTGAATTTTCATGGTTCACGAGCTTCTTCAATTCCACCTCCCTTTGTTTAGCATCATTGAGAGAAAAAACAGCAAAATAACCAATATCAGCAGCACAGTGGGTGCACCTACGAGGTACAGGGCCAGCGTAGGTTTACTTTTTCGCAAAATCAAGCCCGCAACGAGCAGGGCCATGATGATGAAAAAACGCATTTGATAAACGCCATTTTTGTTGGAACTGGTAAAAAAAGCTTCGTAGCCCATTCCCAAGGCAAACAAAGCATCGATGATGACAAATACGATGAACATGGTTTGGTGTTTTTAGGTGTGTTGATAAATAAGGGGGGTGAGTTTTTTTTACGCTCCCTAAATTCAGTTAAAAAGGACAAGAACGCTCTAAATCACATGCGACAGCTCTTATTCTGCAAAGTTCTTCAGCTGTTCCTCAATCACGCGCTGGCTTTTTGCAAAAACATTTTCATTTTAGGATGGCGCATGCCGGATACAATGTCTTTTGGTACAACCCCGAGATCGATTAATTCCTCTTCAATTTTTGCATCTGTTCGATTTTCCTGTATCCAAATTTGCTGGTCGATGATGCTGAAGTGAAAAACGCTGTAATGAACGTGGTTGTCTTTGTACCAACCCATCCTGACCAACTGATAATGGTGATTCTTCAAGTCAGAAATTACCAAATTTTCTACTTCTGGCATAAATGGAGACTTGATCTGGGCGTAGTCTTCCAGTAGCTTGAGTAGGATTTTTTGATACTTTTTTATCTTTTCCATGCGACAACAGTTTGGGTGATTGGTTCAAAAATAATAAATTTCAACGAAAATTTCTGGATTGCCTTCTTGAAAATAGGAGATTCTTCTAATTTTTTCAGGCCCAAGGTTGGAATTGCAATGAATAACTCCCAGGGAGAAGTTTGTGGTTCTTTGACAAATCATGTGGACAAGTATTCTGCTTAACACGCATGATGATTAATGCGCTAGTGCTTTGAGAACTAAATAATAAGCCATTAATAATTTATGGTAAAAAGCATCTCGAATGCCCAGCTTCGTAAGAAGCACAAGATTTGTAGTATGGTCATTCCGTTCCTATTTCCCAATTGCTGGCTTCGCAAGAAGCCTAAGATTTATGATACCTTAGGCTTCTTGCGAAGCCAGGACCTGCCCTTGGAATCCAACTTCTACAAAGCTTTTGGCTTCTTGCGAAGCACGCTCGCTAATGGGATTTCAAGGGTAAAATGGATATTTGGTTACACGTTTGGGCAGCTGGAATGGTTTTAGACTTCAATCAAAACCAAGCATTCATTCGCCAAAGTATATAGACACTTAATTTCGTGCTCGCTCCACTAGTTTCATGCAGTCAGTAGATGCATCCCTCGAAAACTCGTGGCCTGCACATGGAGCCAAGAACACGATCACATGGATGAGATTTGAAAAAATATGCCCTTCCACACTATTTGTCAAAGAACCAAAAGAATAAGGTATAAAAATTGGCACCTCCGATTTTGAGTCAAGTGGGGTCAACGCCATGCTGGAAATCCGTGTAAATCTGTTGAATCCGTTTCATCCGCGTTCCCATCCCGCGAAGCGGGGCAAAGCACCAATTCTTACAAGTTATTTTTTGTGGCCCTTAGGTTGACAATTATTTCGATTCTGGTACGATCCTCGCCTTGTAAACCGACTCGTGCATCCGTCGGCGCAAGCTGCGGCTGAACAAGTTTTGATTCAAGCGCGTGGGATGTACGCGGTTGGTAAAAAAGATCAGCAAAATCCCGGTTTTGGGATCGGCCCAGGTGTAAGTTCCCGTGTAGCCCGTGTGCCCAAAACTATCACTGCTGGCCTCAGCGGAGTAGGCCGCCCGCTCTGGTGAATAAGTGATCAAAGGTTTGTCAAAACCCAGGCCCCGGTGAATCCCTTCCTCGCAGTATTGACAACGGATGAACTCGCGAATGGCGGGTTCGGCAATCAAGCTTTCGCCGCCGTAAGTACCGAAGTTGAGGTAAGTCTGCATCAATTTAGCCAGGTCATTGACCGAGCCAAACAAACCTGCGTGGCCCGAAACCCCGCCCAACATCGAAGCACCCTCGTCGTGTACCCGCCCGTGCAAGGTAGTCATGCGGAAAAAAGTATCCCGTTCGGTAGGGATGATTTTTTCTTTGGGGTAAAAGCGCAAGGGATTGAAAGTGAGGGAATAAGCACCAATTTTGCGGTAAAAATTGCTTTTTATGTAAGTCTCAAAATCGACACCCGTGCGTTCTTTTACAATTTTTGGCATCAGGTAAAAGAAAAAATCAGAATACACAAAACCGGGTTTGGCATTGAGCGGGCTCTGGTAAATCGACTGGTAAATGGTTTCATGGTACTTGCGGTACAGCCACAATTTATTCGTCACTTGCACGCTGTAGCGGCGGGTAGAATCTGGTTTGAAGGTACGTTTTTTAAAGTCCCCATCGCTGATCCGGTCCGCATTCCAACCCTGCTCCCAAGGGTTGGTGGTATTCCATTTGAGGGTGCCGCGCCAGAATGGGATCCAGGCCATGAGTTGGGCGGTATGGGTCAAAATCCGGCGCATCGACAAGCCCGCTTTGTTGCTTCCTTTGACTTCGGACAAGTAAACGCCCAGGCTGTCGTCGAGTTTAAAACTGCCCTCGCCATGCCATTTCATCAACACGGGAAGGCCGGTTGTGATTTTGGTAATGGAGGCAAAATCATACACATCAGTTAGGCGCACTGGGCGCTCATTGTCGTAAGTATGCTGGCCAAAAGCTTGGTGATAAACCACTTTGCCATCCTTTGCTACCAGCACTTGTGCGCCAGGATAAGCTTTGTAGCGCAGCCCTTCTTCGCACAGGGCTTTGATGCTGTCGCGCAGCAATTGACCATCCAAGCCCACCAACTCAGCAGGCGCATAACCCAGGCGAATGGCCGGACCGAGGTCCATGCCTGCACCAAAACTGTAATTGGGACTCAGGGGTTTGCGCAGGCGAGCCACGGTTTCCGTGCCGCCAAAAATGAGCTGTGCCGCCAGCGATTGTCCTTCCTGGGTGTTGTCGGATGTAATTAAACAGGGTACAGTTTCCAGCAAGGGGAATTTTTGCAAAGCCTGATTGGGCGAAAAAAGCACCACGGCTACTTTATCGGCAGCCATCAGGCCCTTGATCCACTCCTTGTCGGCCAGGTAATCGGGCTCTTCCACCGTTGAAGATTGGTCTTCGAGGCCGATGATAAAAAAATTGAAGCGCTGGGTTTGGGTACGGATCCAAGTTTGGGTTTCACTGGCCGAGGCCACGCTTGGAAACTGGATAGTAGTAACCTGGGTATAGCGCTCCAAAAAATCCTGAAAAGTCACTTGCTTGCGTTGGGCCGCACCAATGTAGGCCACTTTTAGGGTATCCAGGCCCTTCAAAGGCATTAAATTGCCTTCGTTGCGCAGCAGCACCAAATCAGCAAGGGCTTCCTGGTAAGCGTTGAGGACAGCTTGGTTGTTTTGGGCAAAAGAAAAAACGGGGAGGAGCAAAAACAGCCAACTAAGCAATTTTGAATGCGTCATGTTCAAAAAAATGAGTTCCTGAATGGATAGTTACGCTTATCTTGGAGGCGTTCGTGAAACTTACAAAAACGCCTTCATTGATGCGAAAGATAGCCCAAATCCTATTAACTACTCTTTTTTTCTTGCCCCAATTCCTCAGTGCTCAAGCCCTGAACAATGTACAAAAAGCAGCACTTGATAAATTGGTTTTGCAATCCCCGGTTTTTGCCCGGCATTTTTATGGCTTCATGCTGTACGACCCCAACGGCAAACTGACCTTGATGCAAAAAGACGCAGACAAGTTTTTCACCCCAGCGTCGAACACCAAAATCATGACCCTGTACACTGCACTGAGGGTATTGCGTGACAGCATGCCCGTGTTGCGGCATACCCGACAAGGTGCATTCACCATCGTGCAAGGGCTGGGCAATCCCGTTTTTCTGAATCCCATGTTTCCGCAAGACACTACAGCCATCACATTTTTGCGGCGAACCAAAGGAGCCTTGGCTTTTTCGGCCCACAATTTCAAAGACGGGCGTTTTGGCGATGGTTGGGCCTGGAATGATTTCACCGAAAGCTATCAACCCGAAAAAGGCTCGATGCCCCTGTATGGCAATCTGGTCGATTTCAGCATTGACTCCAGCCGCAAGGAATGGCGTGTGAAACCTGCCTTTTTTCTGCCCAGCCTGGAGTACGACCCCAACAACACCAGTACCAGTGCCCAAGTAATCCGCGATGAAGACGGGCAGCATTTTCGCTACAATGCTGCTGCTTTGCGCCGGGCAAGGTACAGCACCACCGCGCCTTTCAACTATTCCGATCACCTGATTTGTGAACTACTGACCGATACCCTCAAACGCAAAGTGCAACACTGGGAACAAGCGCCAACTGCTATTGATTGGAAAACCCTCTCCATGCCCATGCAAGACAGTATGCTACGGGTATTTATGCAAGACAGCGACAATTTTCTGGCGGAACAGTTGCTATTGATGAGCGCTGCCAAACAATTTGGAGAATTGAATACCGAAAAAATCATCGAATACAGCAAGAATGTGCTGCTCAATGGTGCCCCGGAAGGCATGGTGTGGGTGGATGGTTCAGGCTTGTCGCGTTACAACCTTTTTGCGCCCAAAACCCTGGTGGGAGTACTAGAGCGCATGTACAATGAACAAGCAACGAGCCGCTTGTTTTCCATTTTTCCAGCGGGTGGAGTCAATGGCACGATCAAAGATTGGTATGCGGGCAAAGATGGCAAGCCTTATGTTTTTGCCAAAACGGGCACCCTATCCAACAACCACAACCTGAGCGGCTACCTCCGCACCAACAAGGGACGCATCCTAATTTTCAGCTTCATGCACAACCATTACCTCGGCGGGGCCACGCCCATTCGCCGCGAAATGCAGAAGGTGTTGGAATGGATTCGGGATAATTTGTAAGAAAGATTTTCCCCAAACAAAAAGCCTCCTGGGGAGACAGGAAGCTTTTGCAGGGAAAAAAGGATGGATTCTAGGGAATTGGATGTTTCTTAGAGGTAAAAGTTGGGAGGCAAAGTACGAAACCCGCCTCCACTGGGGTATGCCTTATGTTTTGTAAGGCATCCCTAACTCCAAAAACCTGCTACCTCGTATGCTTTTTACGGTTTATACCGCTTGTTTTAGTTTTATTTGCTTGCGCAATTACAAACCATATGACAAGCCTTGCTGGCAGTGGGTCGCAGAAAATTGAAGGTTTTGTACAAAATTTATGCGGAAAGCTACGGAGATAAGGTAATCTCAACAATCAAGCGAGGTGTTTTTTGTCTAAACCAGAATTTTGTCTAAACCAGAATTTGCAGAATACCAGAATTACAGAATTGCTTGTGTGACGTTGACCAGACTTGAATTTACAAGAATTTTCAGAATTGGCCGCAGCGCGGTTTGGATCCAGCATCGTCACTGGTAAGGTCAAAACCCAAGCCTGCTGGATATTTAGGCTCCAAATCTCTCAAAACCAAAAAACGCGCCAAACCGGAATCCCCTCCCAGTTTGGCGCGTTTTGTTTTTTCCCCAAGGTCAAGTGTGATCACCCAAACACCGCCCGGAACAAATAAAACAAGCCACCCGCCCCAAGCATCGTTACTGGCAAGGTCAAAACCCAGGCCAGCAGGATATTCGTTAGAGTGGAGCGCTGGAGGTTTTGAGTGCCGTTTTTGGCAATCATTGTACCTGCCACTGCCGAAGACAGTACATGGGTAGTACTTACCGGAGCCTTGAAAAAAGTGCTCAAGGCAATGGTGATTGCTGCAATGATCTCAGCACTGGCTCCTTGGGCGTAGGTGAGGTGAGTTTTGCCGATTTTTTCACCGATGGTTACTACGATGCGCTTCCAACCAATCATCGTGCCAATACCCAAGGCCAAGGAAATCAAAATCACCACAAACCAAGGCGCGTAATCGGTGTAAGACTTTAGTTTTTTCTCAAAACCCTTGAATTGGGCTTTATCTTCATCGCTGTAATACCCCTTTTCATCAGCCGCTACTTTACCCAGGCTTTTGACCAAGCCGCCCAGTTCCTTGCGTACAGCAACGCGATCAACGGTAGGCACGGTCAACAGTGGGCGCAATTTTTCTACCCCCTCGTTGATTTTTGTGTACAGCTCGCTTGTGCCTTTTTCTTCTGAAATGATCACCGAGAGGCTTTGAATCTCGTCGAGTTGTTTGCCCAGTGCCGCCGCGTCAAAGGACTTATGTAAGGCAAATTGGGCGGGCAAAAACATCATCAGTACAATCATGAACAGGCTGATGCCTTTTTGGCCGTCGTTGCTGCCATGAAAAAAACTGACAAAACCACAGGTAGCAATTAGGATCGAACGAATCCACCACTTTGGTGCCCGTTCAGTGGGGGCTTCAAAAAATTCTTTGTTGCGGATTAATTTAGCCGCCAAAAACATCAGCAACATGGCTGCTAGACATCCGAAGAGTGGAGAAAACAACAAGGCTAAACCCACTTCACTGGCTTTTTCCCAGTTGACACCTTCGCCGCCATGGACCCAAAAAAACGCAATGCCAGCCCCCAGCATTGAACCAATCATGGTGTGTGAGCTTGAACAGGGAATGCCAAAATACCAGGTACCCAGGTTCCAAGCAATGGCAGTGATGAGCACGCCCCCTACAAAACTTCCGATTTCCACAAAAGGCATGGCCATCAGGTCGTTCATGGGCAAAAGTTTGACCATGCCCATTGCAACACCAGTGCCGCCCATGATGACCCCCAACAAATTGAGCATACCGGAGTAGGCTACTGCAAGGTTGGGCTGTAAAGATTTGGTATAAATCACCGTTGCTACCGCATTAGCGGTATCGTGAAAACCATTGACAAACTCAAAGAAAAGGACTAAAAACAAGAAGAACAGCAGTAGGATCATCCCACTTACTTGCAATGTAGAGAGGTCGAATGCATTCATGTTGACGGGTTCGTGATTCAAGTGCCACAAATCGGGTACAAAATTAGCATTTAATTCTGACCCAATGTTAAGCTAACTTTAAATATGCCACCCTGTTCAGATTGAAATTTGTTGCGCTACAACTCCAGTTCCAAATTAACTTTTGCGTTTTTCAACTCAGCTAATGCATGTTGATCATTGAGTTTTTGGGCCACACTGATGCCCTGCGTATATACGTCCATGGCTTCGAGAAATGCATTTTGGCGCTCATACAACTTGGCCAGGTGGTAAAAAACACCAACATAGCTGGGGTCCTGGTCTAATACCTGTTGGTAATAGTGCAGTGCCTCTTGGTCATCCTTGAGCCCTTCGTACTCTTTGGCTATGGCGAACAACAAGAATGGATCATTAGGGGTTTCCTGCTGTAACTCCATCAATTGGAACAAACGATCGCTACCCATCGCAATATGGTTTTGGTTAAAATTAGAAAGGAGGCAAATGCCTCAGTGTCGCGATTGGTTCAAGGGAAAATGCTGACTCTTGGCATGTTTTGGCGACATGTTCAGCAAACAAAATCGGTTTTGAGTAGTTATTTTTCGCAAGAGAAGACTTTTTAGCGAAATTTCGCTAAATGCACTTGCGTCTTACTGTTGCGAATATCTATATTTGTCCGGGTTTTGAATAGCCCTTTTTAAAAAAAATCAACCAAGTCCAATGAAATTACTGGTTTGCGTAAGTAAAACGCCAGATACTACCACCAAAATCGTGTTCAACGCCGCTGGCAATGAACTTGATACCAACGGGGTACAGTACATCATGAACCCCTACGACGAGTGGTACGCCCTGGTCCGTGCCTTGGAACTGAAAGAATCGCCCCTGGGAGGCAGCGTGACGATCATCAATGTAGGCCCTGATGCCAACGACGCCATCATCCGCAAAGGCTTGGCCATCGGTGCAGACGAAGCGGTGCGCATCAATGCTGACCCGAAAAGCGCCTTGAATGTGGCTTTCCAGATCGCTGAATACGCTAAGCAAGGCAATTTTGACATGATCCTGCTAGGCAAAGAAACCATCGACTACAATGGCTCCGAAATTGGTGCAATGGTAGCCGAGTTTTTGGACCTGCCCTTCATTTCATACGCCAGCAAACTCGATACTGCCGATGGCAAGACCGCGACCATCCAGCGCGACATCGAAGGGGGCATTGAGGTAGTAGAAGTGGCTACCCCATTTGTACTCAGCGCTGCGAAAGGCTTGGCCGAGCAACGCATCCCCAACATGAAAGGCATCATGATGGCCAAAAGCAAGCCACTGAATGTGCTTGCTCCGGCTCCTTTTGATGAATTATCAGTACCTGTACACTACGATTTGCCTCCGGCCAAAGCCTCGGTTCGCATGATTGCCCCCGAAAACATGGAGGAATTGGTGCGTCTGTTGCACGAGGAAGCAAAGGTGATTTAAACCTTTTATTTTAAAACTCCAGCAGACGTTTACCCAGATGTTTGCTTCAATCCAATAAATATGGTTCTTGTTTTTGCAGAAAGCCAAAAAGGAACGTTCAAAAAATCCGCTTTCGAAGCGGTGACTTACGGCTACAAAACCGCTCAAGCCCTTGGCACCTCATGTGCTGCCTTAGTATTGGGTACTGCCAACGATGCCGCCCAACTGGGCAAATACGGTGCCAGCAAGGTTTTTCACGTAGCCGATACGAGCCTAGACCAGCTCGACAGCCAAGTGCATACGGCGGTGATTGCCGCAGCGGCCCAGCAAGTTGGGGCCAAAGTGGTCATTTTAAGCAACTCATCCACTGGCAAGGCCATATTGGGTCGCCTGGCCGCACGTTTGCGTGCAGGCTCAGTGGCCGGTGCAAATAGCTTGCCGGACGTAAGCAATGGTTTCGTAGTCAAAAAAGGGGTGTTTTCTGGCAAAGCCATTGCGTCTTATGCCATCAGCTCCGAGCTGAAAGTCATTTCGGTAATGGGCAATTCCCTACAACCCGAAGCCGTAGGCGCAGATGCAGCTGTCGAAGCATTGAACATTCCAGTTCCTGCCTCCAAGGTGAAAATCGTATCGGTAAGCCGCATCGAAGGCACCGTACCCCTGCCCGAAGCCGAGTTGGTGGTATCTGCTGGCCGTGGCATGAAAGGCCCGGAGAATTGGGGGATTGTTGAAGAAATGGCCAATATTTTGGGGGCAACCACGGCCTGCTCGCGCCCAGTGGCCGACACCCACTGGCGCCCCCACCACGAACACGTAGGCCAAACCGGGATCGCCATTCGCCCCAATTTGTACATCGCCATCGGTATTTCTGGGGCCATTCAGCACCTGGCGGGGGTCAACAACTCCAAAACCATTGTGGTGATCAACAAGGATCCCGAAGCACCCTTCTTCAAGGCGGCGGATTACGGGGTCGTAGGTGATTTGTTTGAGGTAGTGCCACGCTTGAACGAAGCCTTTAAGAAATTCAAAGCCAACGCTTAATGATAAATTGAGCCAAGGGAAGATTTGTAAAAAATATTCCTGATTTGTGCAAGAGTTTGCGAAAAGTATTACCTTTGCGCCGCTGTAACTGATTTTCGTAATCACTAACGGTATTAACTCAACACGATGGCAAACTATTTATCGAACGAGAAGAAAGTTGAGATTTTTGCTCAACATGGTGGTAGCGCCAACAACACTGGCTCTACAGAAGGACAAATCGCATTGTTTACGTACCGGATTCAGGAGCTGTCCAAGCACTTGAATGTCAACCGCAAAGACCATTCTTGCCGGCGTACCCTGCTGATGTTGGTTGGTAAGCGCAAGCGCTTGTTGCAATACCTGATGCACAAGGATATTGTCAAGTACCGCGAACTGATCGAGAAACTGGGTATCCGTAAGTAAATAAAGTACCCAAAGGAAGCGTTTCGTTGACTCGGAACGCTTCCTTGCGTTTTAGAGTGTGTTTAAATATTGGAGGATTAGCCGGAAAACGTGGCAAATTTTGACTAGTCGAGGCGGGAAAAGCGGAGTTATGCAGCGCATAATGAGCATTTTCCCAACGAAGAGTAGTCGAAACTAGGCCGTTTTACGGCAAACAAAAAATTTTAAACATACTCTCAAGCAGTTCCGCGCTGTGGATTAGACAGATCAAACAAGACCAAGAGTTATCCTAAGCTATTTTACCAGCAAAAGGCAAATTCCAGAGAATAACTTCAAGTACAATCAAGGGCATAGATTTGCCTCCATATTCTGTCAAGTTGTTTTTGAACGTCCTTAGCGTTTGTCCGTCGTCCTTTCTTCCGCCTCCTTTTGTACCTGTTTCTCATCGATTGACAGGATTTGAGGCCCTCAATTTTGGATACAACGAAGGTATATAAATCAAGACTTGTGTGGAGTGAGCAGCCAAAAGGGGCTACTTGCCGCAAGTCAAAAAGTAACATTCAACATGGGACAACAGATTGGAATCACTACGTCCTTTAACTTGCCCGATGGTCGCGAAGTGACCATTGAAACAGGTAAGTTGGCCACCCAAGCCGACGGTTCGGTAGTGGTACGTGTAGGCGACACGATGATTTTCGCCGTTGCGACTTCAGATCGCAAAGCCCGCGAAGGGCAAGAATTTTTTCCCTTGTCGGTTGACTACCAGGAGAAATTCGCCGCAGCAGGCCGTATCCCTGGCAACTTTTTCCGCCGCGAAACTAAATTGTCGGATTATGAAGTTTTGACTTCTCGCCTGGTGGACCGCGCCATTCGCCCGCTGTTCCCGGACCATTACATGAACGATACACAAATCATCATCAACCTGCTTTCTTCCGAGAAAGACGTGTTGCCCGATGCATTTGTAGCCTTGGCTGCTTCTGCTGCTTTGACCGTATCTGACATTCCGTTTGCTGGTCCGATCTCGGAAGTACGCGTAGCCCGCATCGACGGTGAATATGTGGTGAACCCCAACAAGAGCGCACTGGAGCGCGCTGATCTCGACTTCATCGTAGGTGCAACCTTGGCGGACATCACAATGGTAGAAGGCGAAGCCAAAGAAGTGGACGAACAGGCCATGATCGACGCCCTGAAAGTGGCCCACGAAGCCATCAAGGTGCAGTGCAATGCCCAGTTGGCCCTGGCTCAAAAAGTAGGCGGCTCTGCCCTGAACAAGCGCGAAGTAGCCCCACTACCCGAAGACGAAGACGTAAAATCACGCACCAAAGCCCAGGCCGAAGCCAAAATTCGCACCCTGGCCAGCAGTGCTTCTGATAAAAACTCTCGCAAAAAAGGTTTTGACGAAATCAAAACCGCAGCTGAAGCAGCCTTGGCTGAAGCTTATGGCGAAGCTGAATGGCCTGCCAAGAAACCTTTCTTCAAGCGCTATTTCGACGAGCTGAAGAAGAAAACCGTACGCGATGTGATCCTGGATGGCAAGCGTTTGGATGGCCGTGGACCAGCTGACATTCGCCCAATCTGGTGCGAAGTAGGCTACCTGCCTTCACCACACGGCTCGGCAATCTTCACGCGTGGCGAAACCCAGTCCTTGACCACCCTGACCCTGGGTACCAAGCTGGACGAAGCGATGATCGATACAGCCCAAAACTTGGGCTTCGAAAAGTTCATCCTGCACTACAACTTTCCCGGTTTTTCGGTAGGTGAAGTAAAACCCCAGCGCGCCCCTGGCCGCCGTGAAGTAGGCCACGCCAACTTGGCGGCCCGCTCTCTGCGCCAGGTCTTGCCCAGTGGCCTGCCTTACACCATCCGTTTGGTGTCGGACATTTTGGAATCCAATGGTTCTTCCTCAATGGCTACGGTTTGTGCAGGTACACTGGCCCTGATGGACGGTGGTGTGCAAATCAAATCTCCGGTTTCGGGCATCGCAATGGGTCTGATCAAGGAAGGTGATCGCATCGCCATCCTGAGCGATATCCTGGGCGATGAAGATGCTTTGGGTGACATGGACTTCAAACTGACGGGTACTGCTAACGGCATCACCGGCTGTCAGATGGACATCAAAATTGACGGCATGCCTTACGATCTGCTCGAACGCGCGCTCAAGCAGGCCCGCGAAGGTCGTTTGCACATCCTGTCGAAGATGGCCGAAACCATCGAAGGCCCACGCGAAGACTACAAGCCTCACGCGCCTCGCATCGTAGAATTGATCATCGACAAGAGCTACATCGGTGCCGTGATCGGCCCAGGTGGCAAAGTGATCCAGGAGATCCAGGCCCAAACGGGTACGATCATCAACATCGAAGAAAAGAACGAAAAAGGCTACGTGAACATCGCTTCTTCCAACAAAGATTCGATCGACAAAGCCCTGGAATGGGTCAAGCGCATCACCTTCACCCCAAGCGAAGGCGACGTGTTCACCGGGGTAGTGAAAACCGTTCAGCCTTATGGCGTTTTCGTGGATTTCATGGGCAAGAGTGGCTTGCTGCACGTATCAGAAATCTCGCATACTCGCATTGAGAACGTAGAAGACGTACTCAAAGAAGGCGACGAAATCAAAGTGCAGATTGTAGAAATCGACAAAAAGACTGGTAAAATCCGCTTGTCTCGCAAGTCGTTGATCCCTCGACCACCACGCAAAGATGGCGAGCCTGACGATGATGACCAAGGCGGCGACCGCGGACCGCGCCCTCCTCGCAGAGATGGCGACCGTGGCCCACGCCGGGACGACCGTCGCGATGACCGCCGAGGTGGTGGCGACCGGGGTGACCGCCGCGACCGCCGTTGATTTTCGACGCAGCAATAGCATACCAACAGCCTCCGGTTTATCATCGGGGGCTGTTTGCATTTGGGCCTTTGCCCAAAGCAAGCAAAATGCCAGTTTTTTTTGCAAAAAATCCTAAAACCCCTAATTTGCCGAAAAACATCCTCACTCAATGAAAGACAAGCCAAATCCTGTTGCTCAATTTTTAAAAAAAATCTGGAACTTTAGAGGTAAATCCCTGCTGCAAAACTTCTTGGATTGGACCATGATGGGGCTTAAACTTGCAGGATTGGTCATTCTCATCGCATTGGTACGCTACATTGTCATGGAGTTGCGCAAAGACAACTACGCCATTCAATCCTTTCAAGTACCCAAACATTTGGAGGAGTCTGGCTTGACAGGTACCGTTTTGGCCCAAAAAATCATGGACGAGGTATCGATCATTAAGAACGCTACCACCATCAAAAGTGATTCGGTCAAATTTGACGCCTCGCTCAAACCCGATATTGACATGAGCGTGATGGGCATCGGCTTCTCCTTAGAAACTGTTTTTTATTACGCCCGTCGCATCATGGGCAAAAAAGAACGCAGCGTAAGCGGAGACCTGACCCACATTGGCAATGAAATGGAGCTGACCCTGCGTTTCAGCGATGCCCCAAAGATTAGGGTGAGCAATTATGAAAGTAATTTACCCATTGAGAAACGGGTCAAAAAATTAATGGGTGCTGCTGCTGAAAAAGTCCTGCGTTGGAGTGATCCTTATCGTTTAGCGGCTTTTTACATCCGCAAAGATCGCGACGAAGAGGCCCTCAAAGTAGTGCGCATGATGCTCAAGAAACGACCCAATGACCGTAAATGGGCCTACCTCGCCTGGGGCAAAATCCTGGTCAAACAAAAAGACAACAAAGGGGGCCTGGAAAAATTTAAAAAAGCCCTGGAAATCGACCCCAATTTTGAATCTCCTTTGAGGAACACTGCATGGTTGTATTATGCCGACAACAACTACAAAAAAGCTTTGCCCTACTTCAAAAAACTAGTGTCGATGGAAGTAGAGGCGGACGAACTCGCCGATACATGGGAAGGAATTGCCGCTTGCCAGTACTACCTCAAGGACTATAAAAAAACGGCTGAAGCGTATCAAATGAGCATCAAAGCCGAGCCAAAGAACGTGTACCGCTACAGCAACTATGCCGGGTTTAAACTGAGCACCCAAAAAGATACGGCAGGAGCCATGAAGCTTTTGGACCAGGCCCAAAAATCCGTGCCCGAATCTGCCGAAACCTACATGATGCTGGCCACTATGATGTACCTCCGAAATGACAAAGAAAAAGTTTTGTCCCTCGTCAACAAAGCCCTGGAAATGGATCCAGACAACTTCGTTGCCTTGCAATACGCGATTAGTATTGAATTTTTATTGAAGAAATACGACCAAGTTATCAACACGGGACGTAGATCATTGGCCGTTGGGAATAAGACGCCAAAAAGCCGAGAAAGCATTTACTATGGACAGCACGCCTACAATTACATGGCCATGGCCGCCTACAAACAATCGCGCTACGATTCGGCATTGGTGCTGATCAAAAAAGGCATTGCAATGGATACCACCAACGGAACTCCTTACACCACACTAGCCGAAACCTACCTCCTGATGAACCGCCGCGAAGACTTTTATCGCAACATCAGCAAAGCGGTGAAGAAAGGATTCAAATATGTCCCACAGATTTTTGAGAATGAGGTGTACAAACCCTTGGCCAGTGATCCCCGGTTTTTGAAGATCACGGGGCTCGATGTGGCTGCGGATAAGAAAGGGGTGACGAAGCAGAACAAGGCTGGGAAGTAAGGAGTTAAAAAGGGAATACCTTGAGTCGAAGAGGGCGTAAAAAAATAAGGTGGACAAGTTTGGGTTTAGTGAAAAAAGAGCACTACCAGTTCAAGCAACTGGATGAAAGGAAGTTGTGTTCTTTTTTTGCGAAACCTCAAAAACAAAGATGTCTATCTTATTTTAGCTCAAATACAAAGAGAGTTTTGTGTCCGGTTTTTTTTCGGCGGGCCACTTTTTAATATCCCCCTCAACAACACCCCTCAAACCAAACCAAACTCCGCCCCAGATACCTAGACCAATACTCCCAACTGTGCCCGCCCGGATATTCCTCGTAGACATGTGGGATGCCTGCCGCCTGCAGAGCCGTGTGCAACTCCCGGTTGTGGGCGATTAGCGGGTCATCCACCCCGCAATCGAAACGAAAGGGGGGTAAGTTGTTCTGGTTTTTCAAAATCCAGTCAAACGCAGGGTCTTGCTCCAGTGCATCGGCCTGGAGTTGGGGGTAGTTGGATACGAACTGGGCCATTTGTCCAAACTCAGTGATCGAAGACATGCCCGAAAACGCCCGAAACACCTGCGGGTACTTGGCCCCCAGGCGCAAAGCCCCGTAACCGCCCATCGACAAGCCTGCGATGAAAATGGGCGAATCAGCGGTCAGGACTGGAAACTGCTCTTTCATCACCTGCACCACGTCTTCCACAATCCATTTTTCATAGTTGGCCTTTTTGTGGGGCACATAGCCGCTGCCGTCGCCGTACAACCCATCCGAGGGCATGGCCAGGATCATGGGGCGGATGATGTCGTCGGCCATCAGCGTTTCGAGGGTATCGGGGGCTCCACCTTTGGCACTCCAGGCCCAATGGCTGCCATACACCCCGTGCAGCAAAATGACCAAGGGCATACCTGGGCTGAGCCAGGCGGGTGCCGGACAGTAAGCGCTGAGGTCGGCGCGGTGGCCCAGGGCATTGCTTTTGACGGTGATCAGTTGGAGGTTGCCAGCGGGGGCGGTTTCGGTGGTGAAGAATTGGCTCATGTAGTTGAAAAGTTTAGGGTTGAAAGGTTGAAAAGAGTGGGACTCTCCTGGAATTAGAGGGGGATCGATTGAAAGTGGAATTATACTCGTCCACTACTAGTTTTGTGCAAATCATTGGTCAACGTGAGTTTTGGTTTGTTGGGCATGTTTTTTTGACATACAATAGACGACTTACGACATATGATTTAGGGCTCGCTGGGGAAATTTGTACTGTTTTAGGTTCTCGTTTGCACGGTTTGAGATTTTTGAAATTTAAAATTGATAAATTTGCACCTGTTCTTAGGAGTAAATCCTTGAGGAACAAGCTCTTTTTCCTCAGTATTCACCTTAGTCATTTTACAGTGCCGCCGCTCACGCACCGTGTCACGTACAGTGTGAGAACGTGATGCGGTAGGTGAACTTTAATATCAGAAAATTAGTTTGAAATGCACAAAACCTAAAATGGTTGAGTATATAGCGCTAAACAACTCATTTTTCCCCAATAAAAAAAGCCATTCCAGCAGCTTTCGCTTGCTGAAATGGCGAGTCGGAAATATAGATCAGTAAAATTGGAAAAAACTTGTTGATGTCCGGGAGCGATGATGGGCTTAAGGGGCTATGCAAAAAATAAGCTACCCAAATCCAATGCGCTTTAACAGCGTTTTAAGTGGCTCTTTTCAACATTTCAACCCTTCAACATTTCAACTACTATAGGACTTTGGTGAAAACATGAGCCCAAGCCTTGGGTGTATTTTTATTTAAAAACTCCTTAGTTATTCACCACCTTGATGCCCCCGTAGCTCAAGCTGGCCTTGATCACGGGCACGCTGCTGGCTTTGGCCCCCACATAACCTTTGATGACGTGCGAGGAGGGCTTTTCGACCTGATACGTTACGTTCATGGCTTGCGGGTAGCGGATGCCGGCGTAGGTCGCTGAGGCATCAAGCTCGTAACAGCAGAGGTCGGAATTAATTTTGAGGGTCACGTCGGTGTAGCTGGTGTTGACATTCACAGCGCTCAAGCCCTTGCCCAAGCCCAAACTGGCACTGCCGTAACGCATATCCAGGTCAAGGTTGCGGCTGACGTCGGCCGCGGAGACGGTATTGTAGCTGCCGCTGACCTGGATCGCACCCACATTGGTGGCTTGGACTTTGGTGTAGTTGCAAGCTACTTTCAGGCTTTTGACATTGGTGATGGCGTAGTTGTCGTATTTGGCGGTGGTACTCAAAATATCCACGTTGCCAAACACCAGACCGGAGTAAGCGGAATTAACCGTCGCTTCTTCTGCCTCATTCACGTTCAACTTAGAATAGCTGACCCCGAAATAAGCATTTTTAGCTTTTCCCACGGTACCATTGCCATAGCCCAACTCAAAACTGGAGCCATCTCCCACCGATTCAACTTCGAAGTTACCATACTTGACCACCACTTTGGCCTTGCCGCTGATCGCCTCGGCGTACAAATTGCCGTATTTTTGGTCGGCAGTCAGGTTCAAGGTGCTGGGCATGTACACCTCGTAGTTGATCTTGTAATCCGACTTGTCGCCACTCCAAGACCAGTTGCGGCGCAAGGGTTCGATCAAGGTTTCGGCCTTGACATAGTCGTTGCCGTTGGTAAAATTGATTTTAATGGCATCGAACACCCTTTGGGCTTCTTCTTCGCTGCCTTCGCGCACCAGGATGGTAACGGTGACCTTGACCCGGTTTTTGTCCCAGGTTTTGACGTCCATTTTCCCGTACTTGTTATAAAGGTAGACATTACCCACGGGAGTTATATCGTACTCTTTTTTGACAGTTTTGCTAAACTCCTCGGCGTGGAGTGAGGGCAGCAAAAAGATTGCAAGAAGTGCAATCAGGCAGTATTTACAGGCTGACTTCATTGTTTTTGGGTTTAATCGTTTCTGGATTGGATTGGCGTACCTGCTGCAAAACCTGTTCAAGGATCTGCACTTTGGTCTGGTACGTTTGGATCATGGTTGAAATGATCTCGGCTTCCTGGCCTTTGGGTGCCACGCTGAGTTCTTTTTTCAACTCTTCCATCACCGCGTCCATTTGCTTCATGTCCTTGATCACCGCGCTGTTGGGCTCGTATTTGACCAATTGCTGAATTTGTTCGTCGATTTGCTCGCGGTACTGTTGCTCCAATTCCAGGTACTGGGGATTGACTTCTTCGATGATTGCCACCGCATCACCCTGGCTCCACTTGGAGAGGTAAGACCCTCCTAAGCCGCCAATGCAAAGCAAGACTGCTACCGCAACAGCCATCCTCAAAGCGCGGATGATGGTGAATTTTGGACGGGCATTGCGTGCCTGCATTGCCCGGTCAATCTCAGCCCAAGCCTTCAAACTAGGCGTGGCATCATCAAAAGCCTCGCGATTGGTTTGAATGAATTGTTCAAGATTGTCGTTTTGCATTGTAGAAAATGTTGTGCGGCATCAGGCAAAAAATGTTGTTCTGGGACTGTTCGACTGTTTTTCCTGATTATCGCTGTTTACCAAAATAAAAACGTTCTAGGGGGGTGAAAAAGATTACATCGCTTGTGAATCAAAGCGACGCTCACTCAGTATTTCTCGCAGCTTGGCTTTCGCTCGGCTGTATTGTGACTTCGAAGTAGCCTCGGTGACACCCAGGATTTCGCCAATTTCCTGGTGGTCGTATCCCTCCAGCATGTAGAGCGAAAAAACCACGCGGTAGCCATCGGGCAATTCAAAAAGGGCTCTTTTCACGGTTTCCACGCTCAAACCTTCTTGACCTGCATCATGGTGGTTATCATCGTGGATATTACCATGTTTTTCGTCAAGTTCAGTCCATTGCAGGCGGCGCTTTTTTAGGGCGTTGATGCAATTGTTGACTACGATGCGTTTGATCCAGGCACCGATGGCGGATTCAAACTTGAAGCTTTCCAGTTTGGTAAAGACGTCGATGAAGGCGTTTTGCAGGATGTCCTCGGCTTCAAATTCGTCTTTGACCATACGCAAGCACACGTTGTACATCGCTTTCGAGTACAATCGGTACAGCTCAAACTGTGATTGTCGTTCGCCTTTTTTACAACGGTCGACAAGGTCTCGGTGGGTGTTTGCGTAATCCAATTTTACGATCTTCAGGTTAGTGCGAAAGGCCTCTGTCTCCGGTTCCACAGCAGTTTGTGGAGCCGCAGCCCAAGCGGAGTCATTCGGCGGGCAGGCCGAAATATCCTTGTCCTTGGACGAGGTAGTTGGGTGCATTTGTATAACCTTGCTTTTCACGGTACTGCTCTAAATTTCACGGTTAAAGACAAGGACAAGGGGGATTTTGAAGGGTTGCAGGAAGGGGGTGTTTTTTTTGATGGGGGTGTTCATTTTTCGATGGCCGTTGACCATCGTTGACGTATCGCGCCCTTTCAGGGCTGTGGGGGGCTTGTTTATCTATCATTTCGATGGGCGTTGCCTTTCGATGGACGTTGCCCATCGCTTACGTATCGCGCCCTTTCAAGGTTGGGGGGATTAGTCCCAGACGTAGCGTTCGTCGTATTCTACTTTGTATTTCTTCAAGAATCCTCGGTATTCATCTTGGTAGGTTTTTTTGCGGTGGTGCTCGTGCTGGTTGGCAATATACTTGATTACGGTTCCAATTTGAGTGGGATTTACTGAAAAAGCACCGTAGCCGTCTTGCCAATAAAAATTGCGGAACTCCTCACCTTTTGTTTTCATCCATTTGGAGGAGTGGACTTTGAGGTGTTCGATGAAATTTACCAAGGTGATTTTTTTGGATAACATGCATAGGATGTGGACATGGTCGACATATCCACCTACTTTTAAGGCTTGGCATTCGTTTTTGTTGCAGATGCCACCAAGGTAACTGTTTAGTTCTGTTTCTATGGGAGGCGCGATAAAGGGTTGACGGTTTTTGGTACTGTAGATGATGTGGAGGTAGTTTTTTACGAGAGATTGTCCCATGGCTTTTAGGTGTTGTGCTGGATGATGGATTGGCTGTTGTATATTTTCGATGGCCGTTGACCATCGTTGACGTATCGCGCCCTTTCAGGGCTTTGGATTTGGCAAGATATATAAATTTTTACGATTTTTCGCGTAAATCTGAGTTATTGCATATACCATTAATTGGGCCACTAGCCTTTATGTTTGTACATTTCACCTTCTTTACACCAAGCAATTCAGCGGATGAAATACCTGATCCTTGTATTTGTCTCATTCCAATTTCAGGCGCAAGCACAGCTTTCAGCAGTAGAAATTCTGGAAAAATCGATTAAGGTCCACGATCCTAAAAACCGTTGGAAGCGACTTGAGGCTGCGTTTGAGATGAGTATAGTGCGCGAAAAAGTGGCCGATCGTTTTTTTACCATTCACTTCGATCTGCCGCAAAAGTCTTTCTTTTATGAGGTGAAAAATGACTCGCTGCATTACAGGCAAGGGTTCCGTGATACCAGCCACCATGTTTTTTTGAATGGGGAAACAATGCTGAGTGAACAACTGGTTTCCCGTTATGACTTGGGGAAAAAACGGACCCAATACCTGCGCGAGGTCTACGAATATTTGTTGCTTTTGCCCATGCGCTTACAAAACGACATGAAATTTCTATCAAAAGATGTCTCAATGGAGGCGTTTAATCAAAAGTCCTGCTACAAAATCACCTTTAACTACGAACCCATCAATGAAAATGAAACCTGGCATTTTTTCATTGACCAACAGACTTTTGTGCTACACGGCTACCAATTTTACCTCAAAGACAAAAGCACCAACGGAGAATACATCTATGCCACAGACTACGCGTTGATCAAAGACATCTTGATGCCAAAAACCAAAAGCTGGTACTGGAACAAAGACAACTCGTTTTTCAGAACTGATCGAATTTTGAAGGTGCGATGAAGAAGTTTTGACCAAAATGGGACCCTAGGGATGGCAAAAGAATAAGTATAAAAATTGGCACCTCCGATTTTGAGTTGATTGAGGTCAACATGATGCTGGAAATCAGTGAATATCCGTTTCATCCGTAAAATCCGTGTTCCTAACCAGCGCCGCGAAGCGGGGCAAAGTATTTACCAATTATTACAAGTTGTTTTTTCCGTGGCCCCTACTGGATAATTGCTTTAGCCTAAGCCACCTGCCAATCATGCCTCGATAAAAGCCCCATTTTCGCCAAAACGAATCACCCGCTCCTCCCCTGCTCGGGTATGTACGTCCAGTGCGCTGTTTTCCAGGCGCAAAACTCCGCGAGGGCATACTGCCGCACAAATGCCACAACCTACACAGGAGGCCCGCACGATGTCCTGGCCTTTTTGGGCATAAGCCCGCACGTCGATGCCCATTTCGCAATAAGTGGAGCAATTGCCACAGGAAATGCATTGCCCGCCATTGGTGGTGATGCGAAAACGGCTGAAAAACTTTTGCTGCAAACCCAAAATGGCCGCCATCGGACAGCCAAAACGGCACCATACCCGGCTGCCAAACAAGGGATAGAAACCCACCCCGATCACCCCAGAAAAAATAGCACCGATGAAAAACCCATACCAAGCCTTGAGCCAATCGCTGGGTACAAAGAAAATATCTGGATTGCCGAGGAAGTAACCTGAAGCACTGGCCAATACCAGAACGGCCAAAATCGCAGTCGCTGCTACTTTTACTTGGGGGTTCAAGCCCTTGAATGCTTGGGGCCGAAACCACAACAACAAAGCCAGTCCGCCAAAAATACAGGCAGAAATTATCGCCATACCAAGGCTGTTGACGTAATATCCGGTCGGATTTTTGTGAAAAATGGCAAACAAAGTCGCCAAGGTCATCAGTACAGCAAAAACCAACACGGCATGGATCAGCCAGCGCTCCAATTGCCAGGCTTTGAGTGTTTTGTTGGACAATTGGCGGAAAGGATCACCCACCGTTTCGGCCAATCCACCACAACCACATACCCAGGAACAATACCATCTTTTGCCATAAAAATAGGTGAGTACTGGGGAGACAATGAAAATCATCAGCACGCCAAAAACGATCATGAACAGGCCCACCCCACCAGATTGCAGCAAGTACTGCATTTGGTTTTCTTCAAAAAAATCATAGTCTAGCGGCCACATGTTTTTGAAATCGTAGTAAGGTTGGTTGAGCCTTTGCATGAATTCGGGCAACAAAAAGGCGATACCCGTCTGGAAAAACATCACCGAACAAGTGCGAATTACCTGGTAACGGTTGTGGCGGTATTTCCAGATGAACTTGAAGCCCATGACCAAAATGCCCAGGGTGTACAACACGCCGTACACAAACCATTGGCTGGCGTTTTGCTTTTTCAAAAACTGACTCAGTGGGTCAAAAAGGCCAACCAAACCCGTGTTGGCAGCCCCATTGCTGCCTTGCCCCAAGGCTTGCGGGAAAAAGTACAGCAACACATACAAGGCCGTAATGGCCAAAGTGCTGATCCAACCCCAAAGGCCACGATTACTCAAAGAATTGGCCCATACGCCATTGTTTTTGATGCCTGCTGGTTTGCCTTGGTAGCTGGCCCAGCCGTACAGCAAAATACCGCCCCCCATGCCCAGTAGCGAGAGCGTCAGTACCAAAACCGGAGCTGGCAAGGCGACTCCGGCAAAAGCCAATATTTGCAACAAAAGCCCCGAAAAACCCAGGACCAGGCCTGTTTTTTGCCCCAAATTGAGCTGCAAGTGCATTCTTGGGCTGCTCAATGACATGCTTGGTTCTACTTGACTCATGGGATCAGGATTTTGCTTTTTGTAAAAATTTTAAGACTGCGTTCAAGCCGCGTTTTTGCCGCAAGGGAAGTTTTTTGCCACTTTGCTGTTCGTATTTTTCGAGCAAATGTTGCTCGTGCTGGGGGTAGAATTCAGGGTCGAAATTGGCCAGACCCAGGTTTTGCAAAACCGTTTCGACGTGCGTTTTTTCGCGCAACCATTTTTCACAAACCTCCTGTCGGTAACGCACACCCATCAAGTTGAAGCCTTTGATTGCGCCGCTGCTTTTTTCATACACCAAGCGAATGCTTTTTTTGCCTGTGGGGTGCTCCCAGTACAAATTGGCTTGATCGTCAGGCGTTTTAGGCAAAATCTGGCCGTACACCTGGTATTCAATGTCAAAAAATTTGGCCGAATTGAACCAAATGCCTGGGTCGTAAACCTTCGGCTGCCCGCAAAGCGTGTGGGCTAAAGTTTCACCCATCATGCGGCCTGTATACCATACCGCTTCGATGGCTTTGCGGCCGGGCTGGGGTTCGCGCAGCGCTGCACAATCGCCGATGGCGTACACATTGGGCAGGTTGGTTTCGAGGTGTTTATTGACCAAGATGCCACGATTGATTTCGAGGGCACTGCCTTTTAACCAGTCGATGTTGGGGGTCACGCCAACGGTCAAGCCCACGTAAGCGCAGTCGACGCGTTCACCGTTTTTGGTCAACACAGCCCCTGCTTTGCCCTGGCCATCGTCCAGGATTTCTTGCAATTCGGTGCCCAATCTAAGGTCAATGCCGTGCTCCAAAATGTGCCGATTGACCATTTCAGATTCTTCATGGGGCAAAATATGGTTCCAAAAACTAGGCTCGCGCACCAAGAAAGTGACCGGAATATGCCGAGAATGGAACATTTCAGCCATTTCGATGCCGATCAAGCCCCCGCCTACAATCACCGCTCGCTTTAGCCCCTGGCTACCCTGCTCCATTGCTTCCAGGTCTTGCAAGCTGTACAAACCATGAACATTACCGAGGTTTTGCCCTGGCCAACCAAACTTATTGGGCTTGGAACCCGTGGCGATTACCAGTTTGTCGTAGTGAATTTCTTCGCCCTCATGGCTGGTAAGTACCTGTGCATGATGGTCGATTTTTTGGATCAAAGCCCGCTTGAGTGCGATTTTATTTTTTTCCCAAAACCAATTTTCATACGGCTGGGTGTCTTGTAATCGCAAGTGCCCCATGTACACGTACATCAGTGCAGTGCGTGAAAAAAAATAACCTGACTCTGCTGAAATCACCGTGATCTGGTGTTCGCTCAACTTGCGAACATGCCTGGCTGCGGTGATGCCACTGATGCCGTTGCCGATGATGACGATGTGCATAAAATGGAGGTTCTGATTGAAGAAGCGTCCAAAGGAAAAGCAAAAAAAGCGAGTCCCGATGGATATTTTTGTCCGCGTTTGAACATTTACCTTGTTAATATGGTCTTAATCCAGGGTACTGCCCTTGCCCTTTCGACAATATACGCCTATTTTTGTCGTAAGATTTTTGTGAGGCATCCGATATGTGCTAAACCCAATCCCAAAACCACTAACTGACATCCACCATGAAGCATACCTTACTCCTCGTTTTAATCCTCCTACTTGGCCTGGGTGCAAATGCACAGACCAATCTACTGACTTTTTCTACAACAAACGCCAAAAAAGATGCGGCGGTGGATCTTTCGGATCAATTTCTGGACGTGCAGGTGCCCATCACCATCACCAATGTGTCCAAAGATACCTTGCGTTTGCGCTGGCGGAGAGTAGAAGTGACCCGCCCTAGCAAGTGGGAAACCCGCGTATGCGACGTCAATGATTGCTACGACCAAATCGTTTCTTCCAATATCGACAGCCGCCTGGGCTTGAATGCACCTTTGAAAATTGCACCCAATGCCAAGTCGAACCTGATTCTATATTTCCTGCCTTTTGGTGCGGCAGGTTCTGGCAAATTTTCGATCCAGTTGATGCTTACTTTCAAGCCCGATTCGGTCATTGCCACCCTCAATTACGAGGCCACGATCCGCAACCTCAGTACCAGCACCCGCGACCTCAAAGCGGAAAGTTTGCAGATTTTCCCCAATCCAAGCAGTGATTATTTCCAAGTAAAAAATGGCAGCGAAGTGGAATACATTGAGCTCTACAATGTAATCGGTCGCAAAGTACGCAGCTACACCGCCGAAGCCGACGCGAATTACCGCCTCAATGGCCTGCCTGATGGCATTTACCTTGCCGCTTTGCTCAACAAGAAAAAAGGAGTGATCCGCACTTTGCGATTGCAAAAGAAGAGTGAGCGGCCTTAAAAGTTGAGGGTTGAGAAGTTGAGCAGTTGAGGGGGACTTGCGATTGTTCTTACAAAACGAAAATATCTATTCAACTTTTCTGCTCATAGTTTGTATCCTTATGCAAGTATTGGGCTGATTTTTATGTCAGCTTGTTTCTCCGAACCTCACTGGGATTAACCACTTGCACATGAAAATTGGCATCGTTTGCTATCCAACCTACGGCGGAAGCGGTGTTTTAGCCACAGAATTGGGCCTTGCCTTGGCCCGCAACGGACACGAAATCCACTTCATTACCTACAAGCGGCCTGCTCGCCTGTCCTCCCATTTTCACGAAAACGTGTTTTTTCATGAAGTGGATACTGAGCAATATCCGCTGTTTGAATATACCCCTTACGACACTGCCCTGGCCAGCAAAATGGTGGATGTGGTGCAAAGTGCCAACCTCGATCTGCTGCATGTGCATTACGCGATTCCCCACGCGGCGGTGGCTTACATGGCCAAAAAAATACTGCTTACCCAGGGCCGATATTTACCAGTGGTGACAACTTTGCATGGCACCGACATCACCTTGGTAGGCAAAGACCGCTCTTTTGCGCCAGTAGTTGAGTTTTCGATCAATAAATCAGATGGGGTCACGGCGGTATCCAATAGCTTGCGCAAGCAAACCCACGAGACCTTCGACATCAAGCGCAACATCGAAGTCATTTACAACTTCATCGACTTCAGTCGGTTCAAAAAAATCAACAAAGACCACTTCAAAAAAGCCATTGCCCCCGCTGGCGAGCGGATTTTGATCCACGTCTCCAATTTCCGGAAGGTGAAGCGCATCCAGGATGTGGTGCAGGTTTTTGCCAGAGTCCGGGCCGTGATGCCCGCCAAGTTGTTGCTGATCGGAGATGGTCCCGAGCGCCGCAACGCTGAAGACCAAACCCGCGAACTGGGTATTTACGAAGATGTGCGTTTTTTGGGAAAACAGGACGCAGTGGAGGAACTACTCGCTATTTCTGACATCTTTCTGATGCCTTCCGAAAGCGAGAGTTTTGGCCTGGCCGCCTTAGAAGCAATGGCCTGCGAAGTCCCCGTCATTTCTTCCAATGCTGGAGGCTTGCCAGAGGTCAATATTCATGGTAAAACGGGGTACATGAGTAATGTAGGCGATGTAGAAGACATGGCCGCCAATACCCTGCTGATATTGAGAGATGAGGAAGTGCTGGCGCAATTCCGGGCCAACGCATTGGCGCAGGCCCAGCGTTTCGACATCACCGAAATTTTACCCCACTACGAAGCTTATTATGAAGAAGTGTTGAAGTCGGCTTTGATTACCAATGCGCTTTGAATTGTTCATTTAGGCTCAAATGCCCGCCACCGACACCAAGCAATATAGTCCTGGATTGCCAAAATACTGCCACTGATCAATTGCTGCCAGGTTTGTTTTTCAGGCTCTGTTAGGCTTCGCAAGGCATTGGGCATTTGTTTTTGCAAAAAAGCAACACATTTCACCTGCTTTTCAATCGCTTGGATACACGCCGAAGAATCTGGCTCTTGCAATTTGCTTTTGGCTAAACTAAAATAAGCACTGGCATTGGTCAACAAAGTGGCTATTTTATCACTGCGTTCAGCGACAGTCCATTCTTTTTGTGCTAAAATGTGCTGTAATTGTGGCTTCAAGTCGTAAATCGCTGGGTCCTTAGCTTGTTTTTTGAGCGTATGTTGAGCAATACGGAGTTGATTTTGATAAGCTACCACCATTTTCCAGTTCTTGCTTTTTATCAAAGCAGGTTCTAACTTTTCTAAAGTTTCCAAGGTTTCATCCACAAAAAGGCTTTCTTCCTGCCATTGTTCCAGGGGCATGGTCTCCAAGTGCTGCAGATGCTGGCGTTCCATTTTTCGCCACTGGTTTTGCAGGCGGCGAAAACGGGCTTCTTCCGAGTTGCAGCTACTCAGGACAAAGCACAGGAGCAAAAAAACCAGGGAAATCAAGGCTAACGGGCGCATGGTTAAGCTTTAAGTCGGCTTTGGGCCAAGACTACACAAATGGCCAATTGTTCTTCTGGGCTCAAGTTGGTGTTGTCGAGGTTGATGGCATCTGGCGCACGCTTGAGCGGGCTGTCTGAGCGGGTAGAGTCGATGTAGTCGCGCTCATACAGGTTGTGCAAGATGTCTTCGGGGTCGATGAAATGGCCCTGTTCGCGCAATTGCAAGAAGCGGCGCTCAACCCGTTTTTCGACCGTAGCGGTAAGGAAAATTTTGAGCTTGGCGGCAGGAAAAACGACCGTGCCGATGTCGCGGCCATCCATCACCACATGGTTTTGGGCACCCAATTGGCGTTGTTGCATCACCAATTGGCGGCGCACTTCGGGCAGGGTCGCCACCTGGCTCACTTTCGAGGCTACGGCCATTTCTCGAATCTGGTCTTCCACATCCTCCCCATTGAGCAGGGTGCGGTTGCCATCCGGGGTCATTTTGAACGAAACCTGGGTGTTTTTCAGGGCGGCGGCAATGGCCTGGTGGTCAAAAAGGTCGATGTCCTGACGGATAAAAGCCAGGGTCACGGCCCGGTACATGGCACCAGAATCGACATAAATAAACGACAAAGACTTGGCCAGGGCTTTGGCCAAGGTGCTTTTTCCACAGGAAGAATGGCCATCAATGGCAATTTGGAGCATGGTTGTGTTGCAAAAGGGTCCGAAAAGCAGGTTTCGGAGGGCAAATATAAGGGAATCGAGAATTTGGGTGTGGGAAATGTTGGAGGGAGTTTTCCAGCGAATGGCGCTAAAGTGTCATATACACAGAGGTGTTTCAAAAAATATTGACGAATTTAAACCTTTTTTTTCAAAATTAGCTCTATATTTGTCAATACTTCACGTTTTTCAATTCAATTTCTTATGCTAATTGAATTTTTCTTCGAAAATTACCGTTCATTCAAAGACCAGCAAACGTTTTCTTTGATGCTGGAATCTGGAAAATACAACGCTGATCCAACCTTTGAAGTAGAAACAGCCGACAGTAAAAAATTGAGGTTGCTCAAGTCTGCAATTTTGTATGGCTCCAATGCTGCTGGTAAGTCCAATTTCATTCGGGCACTCTTTACCTTGAAAAACCTGATTGTACGTTCAGGTAATTGGAGGATTGACGAACCGATTGAAGGGTACGATCCATTTAAGTTCGACGTGAATACAGTAGAAAAGCCTACCATATTCAAAATTGAATTCATTGCTGACCGATTGCGTTATCGCTATCAAGTTGCTTTTACGCACAAGGAAGTGGTGCATGAATCGCTAGATTATAGGCCCAAAGGCCAAATGACCAACCTCTTTCAACGCAATAATCAGCCGGGTAATGAACACTCTGACTTTCATAAAATTGAGTTTGGTGGTGCTTTAGAAGACAAACGCAACATCAGGAAAACGGTACTCAAAAACCACTTATTCCTTTCGGTTTTTGGTACGGAGCCTCATGTTCAATTGACTCGAATTTTTAAATACTTTAGTGCCTGGGACATTTGGAACATCAACGAAAACTCACAAATTGACGCATTAAAAAGACAATTGGTCAAAGATTTGATACAACCAGAGAACGAGCATTTGAAAGCCCGGTTGAGTCAATTGGTCAAGATTGCAGACACCAGAATAGAGGGCATTAATGTACGCGAGTCTTCTGACGAGGAGTTCAAGTTTCCTGAAACTGTACCCCTGACATTGAGGCGAAAAATCATTGAGGACAATCGGACAAGGGTTTTTGCTCGCCATTCCTTGTTTGAAGAAGGCAAGGTGAAAAATGTGATAGAACTTGATTTCGATGAGGAGTCCATAGGCACTAATGTGCTTTTTGCCTTAGGGGGATTGATGCTACAAAAGTTGGAACAAGGAGGCTTGATTGTTTTTGATGAGCTGGACAATAGTTTACATCCACAGTTGCTGCAATTTTTGATCAAGCTTTTTAACAATCCGATCGTCAACCGACACAATGCCCAAATCATCTGCGCCAGCCATGAAGCTTTGCTTTTAGACAAAGAAATTTTCAGGAAGGATCAAATTTGGGTCAGTCAAAAAGACAAGTATGGGGCTTCTAAAATGAGCCGCATCAGCGATTTTGATGGGGTACGCGAAGACACCCCTTTGCTCAAATGGTATTTGGCTGGCAAGTTCGGGGGCACGCCCAACATCAAAGAACTGGAATTCATTTTTGCGGAACATGCCTAAAAAGAAGACTTATCGAACGCTGTGAAAACTTAGGAGAAGTCTCACAAGGTATGGATTTTGCGATTTTTATGATGAACATGCAGCTTTTATGACCGCGAAGCGGGCCAATTCTGAAATTTTTTCAAATTCTGTCTCGGTCAACGTCATGCAAGTAAATTCTGCAATTCTGTAATCCTGAAAATTCTGGTTTAGACAAAAAAATCTTGCTTGATTGTTGACACCACCTTACGCTGAAGTTTCCAAAACGCTGTTTATTGCTTATTTCTTACCTCAAAACCGTTACACCGCTATTTTCCCCAAAAAAACACCCCAATAACCGTTCATCCAACAAAAAAACCTATTTTTAGCCCTACAAAGCACCCAAATGAGGTACCTAAAACTACCATTAATACTCCTTTTTTGTTTTTTACCCGGACTACTATCTGCGCAAGCCAAGCAGGCTCCTGCTTTTTATTATTCCAAACCCAAGCTTGTTTTCAAAGAAAACGACATGCAACTGGCCGTGGAGCAAGGGGTAAAAAAGCTCTGCCTGCGTTATTTCAACCTCGACTGGAGTGCGGGTTACCAGCAAGCTATCCCGATGGATGTGCTGACCATTGGCTGGAATTTGCAATACGACCTCGACGAAGTAGTGCCTTGCGTAGGCATCAGCAATACCGCTTTGAGCAAGTCAACTGGCTTGGCTCTCGACTCTTTGGCGGCAAGGGTGGGCCGTAAAATCGTACAAATCACTGATGAGCTCCAACAGGGGCATTTCGTCAGTTATTACTACCGCATTCCCAACAACCTGACTTGGGAAGAGAAAAATGACCTCGTTGATTCTATCAAGCAAAATTGGACGCTCCAACATTTGCGCGAAGTGCAAATCGACTGCGCATGGACCCCCGAAACCAAGGATGCTTATTTCCGCTTTTTGCGCTTGCTCGCCGCCCGCCATCCCGAGTGGCAAATCACCTGTACGGTCAGTTTGCAACAATACCGGGAACGCAAAAAAATGGGCATTCCTCCCGTCAAATCAGTGGCTTTGTTGTGCTTCAACGCTCAAAGAGGGCCTGACTTTGGCCTGCCTGCTGCTGCTAGCTTGGATGCTTACCTCAAAGGCAAAAAATACCCCTTGCCCATCAACCCCGTTCTGCCCATTTTCAATTGGGGCGTTTGGTACCGCAACGAAAATTTGATAGGCGTGCTGCGAGAATTAGGCCAATTTGAAAAAGTTTTTCAACAACAGGACGATACCCACCTCGTAGTACAGGCAAATTGGAACAATGGAAGCATCTTTTTGCAAAAGGGTGATGTGATCCACACGGAAACACCCGATGAAGAAAATTTAAAGCAAGTACTGCTGGTGTTGCGCAACCGCTTGGGTAGCCGCATGGGCCAAGTGTTGTATTTTGATTGGGACAGCGAAAAAATTAAAACCAATGAAGCCTTACTTCGAGCTTTGCGTTAGAGGATGTTTAAATTTAGGATTGCAGGCAAAAATGAGCACGTTTTTGTCTAGTCGAGGCACAAAAAGCGGAGTTATGCAGCGCATAATGAGCATTTTTTGGAACGGCGTAAATCAAGACTTAGGCGGAGCCATTTTGGACCAAACAAAAATTTTTAAACATACTCTCAAGAGGATTTTACTCAAAAGCTTGGCATATACCTTGGCTACGGTCCTGGTTTTACTGCCGCTGCGCTACATCAATGGCTGTGGGCATTATGTGGAATTTGAGGCTTTTCGCATGGTATTTTTCGATCCACAACTGCAGGGCGAAAGTGAAATGTCACCCTTTGTGTTCAGCTTCGACTACTTGCAACCCGAAACTGGCGACCCCGAAAAACTGGATTACCAGCAAAATTGCCGCGAATGGGCAGCTTATTTGGGTGATGTAAGTGAGGAAGAGGTTTTTCAAGTCATTTACGAAAGCCCTGTTGATCGCTTTTTGAGTAGCCTCGAAACCGGGCAATTGGACCGCCAGTTTCCTGGCAATCGCTTTGTAAAAAAGCTACAAATGCCTGCCCACAAAGACGCACTTGATTACCTGGCAATGGCTTTCAAAGCAGAGTTTAGCCAGTTTGCCAACCAAGACCCCTGGGGATTTGGCGACAACAACGCAATTCCCTTCGGCTCAGTAGAAGTGCTTGATGTAGTGAAAGAAAAGCTCAAAACCCTGCAAGACCCCTTCTTGCGCCAGCGATATGCCTACCAACAGGTGGTTCATGCCCGCTACTTGCAGGATTATAGCCTTTGTATTGATACTTATGACCAGTTTTTGGGCGAAACAAATAGCAAGAAGAGCATCGTCGCTCCTTGGGGACTTTTGCACAAGGCTTATGCGGTCGAAATGTTAGGCGATACCGTCCAGTCCAACTTGCTCCTGAGCCAGGTTTTTGACCAATGCCACAGCAAAAAAGTACGTGCAGTGGTGGGCTTTTACCAAGATTACCGCGAGCGCACCTTGGAGTTGGCTAAAACACCCAAAGAGAAAGCCTTGGTCAATGTGCTCTCTTGTATGCGACAAAACGGCCCCATGCATGCTCGTTTGCAACAAATTGCCGAATGGACGCCTCAAAGCCCTTACTGGCCCCAACTCCTGAGCCGTGAGATCAATAAAATGGAGAACTGGCTGCTTACCCACGAACTGACCTTTCAAAGCAGCGATGTCAACATGCGTTATGATACCCTGCAGGGTGTGAGTGAAGAACTGGCTTTGAGCGAACCTGACAATCCCTATCACCGCAGCAGGACAGCGCAGGATCTGCGATACCTTGGCGAATTACAAGCCCTGGTCGAAAAGCTCTTGCCCCAAGCTCCAGCCGAGCAGCGCGATTTCATGCACTTGGCTGCTGCTCATTTGGCGGTTTTGGCCAAACAACCCGCCCGCGCCGAGCAGTACTTGAATGCGGTCAAAGCCCCCGCACATACCGCTGTCGCCTGGCAACGTACCGTGCAAGATTTGCTGCTTTTGCCCCAACTGCTCGACATCACTACCGCTGCTGCCAAAACCCAGATTTTGGACTTGTTCAGGCAACTCAAAGAATCGAAGTACCAACCCCAGCACAAATTCAATATGTACGCCAAGCTGGAGCTTATTTACTCCCGCATGTACCATAAAAAAAAGGACCTGATCACCGCAGGTTTGCTTTATAACCGCTGTGTACATATTCCCGTTAACGCTTACCGAGGTTCGGAGTATTATAAGTACATGGCCTATTTTGATCGCTATGCCAGTCTGGAGGAAATAGACAAATTGCTGGCGTTGCTAGCCAAAAAGGACCATGACCCCTTCGAAAAATTTCTTTTAGCTCCGCTTGATAGGGTTGAACGCCCTTACTACATTCCTGAGGTCCCAGCAGAAATAGCAGAAGAAGAGCAGTGGTGGTATGGAGAGGATCCGCCTACTTATGGGATTGAAGAACCCATTACCCCCTCGCACGAGCAATTGTTGGACTTAAAAGGCACCATTGCCTTGCGTCAGCACAACTTGCCAGTGGCCTTGGCGGCGTTTCAACAGTTGCCTCCAACCTATTGGGATTCTACCTATGCTTTCCGTTACTACCTGCACCGCGACCCTTTTGTCGATACCAAAAGCATGGCCTGGGAAAGCCCGGAATTGGCCAATTTCAGCAAAGCGGTCATTGTGGAAGAATGGATCAAGCAGGAAGCCAAAGCAAAGCAAAGCGGCCAAAGCAGTGCCGAAGCCCACTACCTGTTGGGCAATTTGGCCTACAACATCAGCTACTGGGGCAACAGTTGGATGATGTTCAGCTATGGCAAAACCTATGCTGAGTTTTCTTTGAATACCGGAGGCGAGTATTACAGTTTTCATCCCAATGCGCGCAAGTACTTCGATCAGTACTACAACCTATCAGAAGCCACCAGGCACTATCTAAAGGCATTGAGCAGCAGCAAAGACCCCGAATTGAATGCCTTTTGTATGCTCATGTTGGGCCAATGCGAGCAAAAACAACACGAGTTGGTGGACATGCGCAGCCGAAAGTATTGGTGGAGTGATGATCCAGAGAAAAAGAAGTTCATGTCGCCCCATTTCCGCGAAGCCCAGCGTTTGTATGGTGAGACCGAAGCTTTTCAGCAACAGTTGCTGAGGTGCCCGGAATTGGACGCGTATTTCGAGAAGTGAAGCGAGTCCAGTTTTTGTAAAAACACCATTCAATCCAGGTGTTTTTACCTGAAATCTGCGTACCTGTTCGATAAGTTCGTGAAAATAGCGACACAGCGTTCAAAAAATGTGCATTTTTGGTGCTAAACCCAACTATTAAAAGCCGTATTCAATGAATCTTTGCTCTGCTACTCGTTTTTTTCTGGCCATCATCGGCCTTTTTGTTTCAGCAGGATTGCATGCACAAAGCGCTTCTCCTGCCACCTCCATTTTTGATGAGCTTTCAAACAACGAAGTGCTGGAAATGGAGATCAACACCGATCTGACCCAACTCAAAGCCCAAAAAAAAACCAACGAATACCAAACCGCCACCCTTAGCTACACTGATGCCGCTGGCCAGGCCAAAAAATGGAGCATCAAAATCCGCTCCAGGGGGAAATTCCGTCGCCGGATTTGTGTTTTCCCACCCTTGAAGCTCAATTTTAACAAAACCGAACTACAAAAAGCCAACCTGAAAAAAGACGATGAGATCAAACTCATCACCCATTGCATGGACGGCCCCGATGGCAAGGAGTTTTTGGTGCGGGAATACCTGGTTTACCAAATGTTTCAGCTCATCAGCCCAGTTGCCTACCGCGTGCACTTGGCCCAGGTAAAATACCAAGACAGCAAAAGCAAGCAAAAAGTCAACGGTTGGGGCATCATCATGGAGGACGAGAGCACCCTGGCCAAGCGCAGCGGTGGAAAATTCTGCGACAATTGCTACTCTTACCCGCCAGATAGCCTCAATTTGGCGCAAGTACACGCCGCAACCCTGTTCGAGTACATGATCGCCAACACCGATTGGTCGATTCCGATGGTGCGCAACATGAAAATGCTAAAAATGGCGAATGGCCAAAAAGCCATGATGATTCCTTATGATTTTGACTTTTCCGGCATGGTCAACGCCTCTTATGCAGTGCCCGATGTGAACTACAAGTTGACCAGCGTAAGGGATCGCATTTTTCTGGGCTTAGCCCAAACCGACGCTGAACTGGCAGAGACTTTCGCATTGTTCAAAAGCAAAAAACAAGCCATGATCGATACCATCAAAGGCTGCAAAACCCTCAGCGCAGCTGGCCGCAGCGACATGGTGAATTTTTTGGAAAGCTTTTTTGACGCCATCAAACAGCCTTTGTTGAGGAAACAGTAATGACACATCAGAACTGAATGACCGAAAGTTCAAAAATAGTAGAAATACTGAACACTTCGCCGAGTGTGGAACTCCTGCGTTTGCGAAACCGGGAAATGGTCATTGCTTTTCTTGCCAAGACTTTTTCACACAAGCAAGTGGTCATTTCTTCCGAAAACATCCACAATCATTTGGCCGATTTTTTAGAAGGAAGTGAAGACGAGGTGGACGAAGACGGGGACCTCACCAAGCTCGACACTTTTGAAGTAAAAGCCAAAAAATACATCCAAAGCTGGACCAATAAAGGTTTCCTGACCAATTACCCCGACGAGCAGGGCGAGGTCTTTTACGAACTATCATCCCACTCCAGCAAGACTTTGGATTGGTTGGCCAGTTTGAAAAAAGAAGAATTTGTCGGGACCGAATCGAAGTTCAACAACATCTTGAACCAGTTGAAAGAGCTGGTGGAATTCACCAACGAAAACACCGAAAAACGCATTCAAATCCTGGAGGAGCGGAAACTGGAGATCGAGAAACAGATCAAACGAATAAAAACCGGGCAGGACGTAAAGGTGTTTGAGGAATACGAAATCGTGCCGCGCTTCAAACAACTCAACCAATCCGCCCGGGAACTCATCTCCGATTTCAAAGAAGTAGAAGACAACTTCAAAGAAATCACCAAAGGCATTTACCAAAAACACGCCGACGAAAGCCTGAGCAAAAGCGACATCCTGGAATTCACTTTTGACGCAATCGACGAGTTGAAAAACAGCCAGCAGGGCAAAAGTTTTTACGCCTTTTACACTTTCTTGTTGAGCCGCGACCTGCAAACCCAATGGGAAAACCTGACCAAAGAGCTGTACGAAACCCTGGAGCAAAAAGCCGTTCCAGTGAACGATCCTTTCCTCAAGGGCATGAAAAAACACCTGCATGGCTCAGGGCAAAAAGTGTACAAGGCCAATGATAAAATGGCCGAGAAACTGAGCCGGATCATCCGCGAAAGTGAAAGCTCAAAATCGGAAGCGACGAAAACCGTGATCCAGGAAATCAAGAAGCAATTGCTGGAAATCAGCATGCACAAAAAAGCCCCCGACATCTCATTCGAGCTGGAAAACCAAATCGGCATCAACATGCCTTTTGAGCGAAAACTGACTTTTGAACAAAGCGAAGAGTTGGTTTACGATAGCAAACCAAGCGTGGCCAATGACGACATCAGCGCTGCCAATCACTTGAGTAAGTTGTTTGCACAATCCAACATCGACAAAGCCTTGCTGCGCAAAAGGATCAAAGATGTGCTCAAAGAAAAATCGCAGGCGAGCCTCCTCGACATCATTGAAAATTACGGCGGGCTGGAAAAAGGTTTGCCCGAATTGTTTGGGTACATTGGGGTGGTAAAAGAATTCAAGCACATGGTCAGTGCCGAAAAAACCCAGCACATCGTGTTTGATGTTGAAAACCGCAAACAAATCAAAATCCCCGAAATCATCCTGAGCTTATGAGCGAATTGGACCCAAGGCTAAGGCCCTACAGCAAGGCCATTGTGCGGCTCTTGAAAGGAGTGGTGGAGCGAAATTCCACCGTCTGGGACGACATTGCCAACAACTACCGGACGGAGATTGCCGAATATTTGCAACAGATCGGCCTGGAGTTGATCGTCAAAAAAGACGAAGGTTTTGCTTTTGTAAAACAGTTCGAAGACCTTGAAGGCAATACGCAGGGCTTGGTCGTGAGGCGGCAAATTGGCTTTGAAACCTCGATTGTACTGGTGGTCTTGCGGCAAAGTTTGGAAGAATTTGACAGCAACCCCACCCAACTGGCCACCGAAAAATTCATCACCGATTCGGAAATCAAAGATGAGTTAGAGCTCTTTTTGCAAGAAGGCTACAACAAGCTGAAATTCCAAAAAGACCTCGACAAATACATTAAAAACGCCGTGGACTTGGGCTATTTGAAGGAAATCAGCAAAAAAGGCAACGAAACGAAATACCAAATCCACCGCATCATCAAGGAGAAGATAACGTTGGATATTTTGCAGGAATTCAAAACTAAACTAGAAGCGTATGTTGAGTCTGTTTAGTACCAGTTCCGACAAAGCGGGTTTTAGGCTTCAGTACATGGAGGTGTTCAATTGGGGAACCTTCAATGAAAAAATATTCCGAATCAACCCCCAAGGCAACAATTCGCTGCTGACGGGTGCCAATGCATCGGGCAAAAGTACATACATCGACGCCTTGCTGACCCTGGTCGTTCCTGCCAAAAAAGACCGTTTTTACAACCAATCCTCCGGGGTAGAGAAAAAAGGCGACCGCACCGAAGAAACCTATGTACTGGGCCATTATGGCAGCATCCAGGAAGAGGGAAAAAGCGCTACCTCGACCCAGGCACTGCGCGATAAAAAAACTTATTCCGTCATCCTGGCCTCTTTTTCCAACACCGACCAAAAGCACGTCACCTTGTTTCAGGTGCGCTGGTTTAACAATGGTGAATTGAAGAGGCAGTTTGGCATTGCCCACGTTCCGCTTGATATCCAAAAAGATTTCAGCCAGTTTGATCTGCGGGGAGAATGGAAACGGCGCTTGGATAAAACCTACAATTCAGCCCCACCCAAGCGCAAAATCGAGTTTTTGGACGGCCCCACCGCCTATGCCGAACGCCTCTCGAACCTATTCGGCATGCGTTCGGTCAAGGCATTGAGCCTGTTCAATCAGGTAGTGGGGGTAAAAGTGTTGGATGACCTGGACGAGTTCATCCGGACCAACATGCTGGAGGAACAAGACGCCGAAGCGGAGTTTATCCAACTGAAAGAAAGCTTTTTGACCTTGATGGACGCCAAAACGAACATCGAAAAGGCCAAAGAGCAGATCAAGCAGCTGACCCCGATCAACGAAATTGCCAACAAGCTGAAAAAAATTCAAGCTGATTTGACCCAATTGGAGCAATCCAAAGAAATGGCGGCCTATTGGTTTGCCAAAAAAGGGGTAGAACTGGGTGAAATAGAATTGGAAAAATGCGCGGAAGCATTGATTGTGCTGAATGAAGATTTGGCACAATTGAGAAGCAAGGAAAAAACACTCCGCGAAGAAGAAAGAGCGATTTCCTTGGCCATTGAAAAAGACGAGGTGGGCAGCAAAATCAAGGACCTGGAAAAGGAAATCCGAAGCCTGCAAAGCCAAAAAGACAACCGCAGCAAAAAACTGGACGACTACAACAAAATCGCCCAAAGTATCGACCTAAGCACCAACCCCAGCGAAAGTACTTTTGCGGAAAGCCGGGAAAAAGCCAAGCTTTTGAAGCAAAGCACCCAGCAAAAAATGGACGATGAGAGCGAAAACATCCGCGCCCTGAAAAATAAAGAAGATGAGCTAAACCGGACCATCGACGAACTGGTCAGCGACATCCAAACCTTGCAAAAAAACAAAAACAACATCACGGGCCGGGTGGCTGAAATCCGGGATGAAATCATCGAGCACATCGGCGTAGGGCCAGAAGAAATCCCCTTCATTGGCGAGTTGATCAAAGTAAAAGAAGACGAAGCGGACTGGGAGTCTTCTATCGAAAAAGTGCTGCACAATTTTGCCCTGCATTTGATTGTGCCCACCAAATACTATTCACAAGTAAACGCTTACGTCAACAACCACAACTTGCGGGGCCGCATCCGCTACGACAAATACGACACACCGGAGTACCTCAAGAGCCTTAACCAAAGGGACCGGAATGAAAAATCCCTTGCGAACAAAATTGACATCAAGCCCCGGACGCAGTATTACGATTGGTTGCTGAACTACCTGGAGTCTCAGTTCAACTTCACTTGCGTGGACAGCCTGGCCGAATTTGAACGGTACTCGGAAATGGCCATCACCAAAAATGGCTTGATCAAATTCAAAAAAGGAAGGCACGAAAAAGACGACCGTCCCAACGTGTCAAAAAAAGAAAACTACGTCTTGGGCTGGGACAACAAGGAGAAAATTGCGGCTTTGAAACGAGAGTTGAACGGCCTGCAAAACCAACAGACGGAGACCAAAAGAGCAATTTACAGTGCAAACATCGAGATGAAAAGGCTGGCTGCTTTCAAAGATGATTGCCATAGCTTGTTTTCCAAATTTGAGAAATACGATGAAATCGACTGGCAAAGCTATGCCCGTGAGATCAACGAAAAAGAAAGCCAAAAAAATGACCTGGAGAAAACCAATGACCGGGTCAAAAAGCTGCAAGAACAACTGCGCAAGGTTGAGTTAGACTTGAAGCAAGTGACCGAAGTGGAGATCAAAAACAAGGACCGCGAAATTTTTCAAACCGAAGAAAAGGAAAAAAGAATTGCGGAATCCGTTCGAGAAAACACTAGCCGTAGTGCAACATTTAAAAAGATCGACATTTCGGATTTTGAAAAGCAAAATCCGCACTTGCTAAACATCGAATTCGCAGACTTGGTCGCCAGCCTCAATAATTTTCAGGAGAAGATCGCGAAAGAAATGGCTGCCTTGAGCAGGCAAAAGCAACAAAATGAAATGGCGGTGGGCGATAAAATCTCTGCCTTCAAAAACCCACCGGATGAAATCACCAGTAAATTCAAAGACTGGCGCTCGGATGTAAGTGCTTTGCCCAACGCTACCAATTTGGATTTCATCAGCGAGTACCAAAAGCTGTTGGAAAAATTGGAGAAAGACAACCTGCCGAAGTTTGAAAAAAAGTTCAACGATTACCTCCAGGAAACGATCACCAACAAGGTCGGTGATTTCAGGATGTTTTTTGAAAACTGGTCGGACTCGATCAAAGAAAACATCCGGCACCTCAACGACTCCTTGAAAGAAATTGATTTCAAAAACAACCCCAAAACCTACATCCAACTGGTTGCCTCCAACAAGCGCAACGACGAAGTGGCCGAATTCAGGAAATTACTGGAAAACGCAGTACCCAATATCCAGTTGGTGAACGCATCGATTGACGGCAGGAAACACCATTTCAACAAAAACATCCAACCCTTTATCGACAAATTGGACCGGGAAGATTACCGCAAAAAAGTGATGGATGTGCGGACTTGGTTAAGCTACAAAGCCGAAGAGTTTTACAAGGAAAACAACCAGAAATTCAAGACCTACGAAAACATGGGGCAGCTTTCTGGCGGTGAAAAAGCCCAGTTGACCTACACCATTTTAGGCTCGGCCATTGCTTACCAATTCGGTTTGACCAGGGAAGGTTTGCAAAACAACTCTTTCCGCTTCATCGCCATCGACGAAGCCTTCAAGGCGCAAGATGAAGACAAGGCGCGCTACCTGATTACCCTTTGCAAGCAACTCCATTTGCAGTTGCTGGTGGTCACGCCGAGCGACAACATCCACATTGTTGAAAACGACATTTCATTCGTGCATTTCGTGGAGCGCAAAGAAGAAAGGCATTCCTGGTTGTATGACATGCCCATCGAACAATTCAAAGAAGAGAAAGCGAGCTACTTGAACCAATCCTAGGGCCGCTGATTTTTCACCGTAAAGATAATTTACTCCCCCGCTTCGCGGTGGAGGGTTGGAACACGGATGAAACAGATAAAACGGATCAACACAGATTTGAACCCCGGTTTTAGCTTGAACATCTGTAAGGTTAGGAATGCCTAAAAAATAAGTTATAATTTTGGCAAAGCTGATTTTGAATTAAGTGGGGTCAACGTCATGCTGGAAATCCGTGAAAACCAGTGGTATCCGTTTTATCCGTGTTCTAACTCAGCACCGCACAGCGGGGCAAAGCATTTGCCAATTTTTATACGTTATTATTTCAGTGGCCCTTAAAACCAAGGTAATGCTTTTAGTAATGATGTCTGATGTGATAACCTATTTTCTATAACATGATCACGCCAAAAGAAATAAAGGAAAAAGCTGAAAGAAAATACACCGCTTTCCTGCAATCCACGCTTGAAAACGAGCCTTTTTCAAGGCTGGTGATCCGTGGCGACAAGTCTTACACCAAATCTTCATTGCCCGAATTTGAAAAAGAAATCCAACTGATCAGCAGTCAGTCTAAAGAGAAAAAAGGGTTTGGTTATACCCTTGAATTCCAGCAAGTCAAAACAAAACACCTCGGCACCCAGGGCCTGCCCATTTCCATTTACTTCGATACGGAACAGGATTTTTTGAAATTCCTGGGCAAGGAGCAGGAAGTAGAACTGTTCAAACGCGATGCGGCGGCGATAAGCAGCGCATTTCCCGCATTGAAAGAATGGACCATCAAAAACCCCGTCAAGGTGATTCAAAACCAGGGCAGATGGGACGATATTTTGAAAGTTTGCCACTATTTTGTAGAAAATCCTCAACCCAATTTGTACATCCGTGAACTGCCGATCAAGCTACACACCAAATTTGTGGAGCAAAACCAAGGCACGATCAAAGAATTACTCGAAATACTGCTGGCCGAACACCTCAACGCAGCAGAAAAGCAATTTGAAAAACGCTTCCATTTGAAATACAGCGAGCCCCAGGTTCGCTTCAAAATCCTTGACCAAGCCATCAGTGAAAAATTTTTTTCGGGCATTAACGACTTGGCGGTGCCCATCGGTCAGTTTGAAAAATTGAATTTCCCGATCAAAAAAGTACTGCTGGTTGAAAACAAAACCAGCCTCTACACCACCCTAACTTTGCCAAACATGGACCACACCATCGCCATATTCGGCAGTGGTTACGGCGTAGCCCACCTCAAAAACGTAGCCTGGTTTGCCGACCTGGAGCTCTTGTATTGGGGTGACCTGGATGTGCAGGGATTTGAAATCCTTGCCCAGTTCAGGACTTATTTTCCACAGACCAAAAGTGTGCTGATGGACCAGGTAACTTTTGACCATTTTTTTGAAAATGACCCCGGCACACCCAGCAACATCAAAGCGCAACTTAAGCTGACCATTGAAGAACAAGCACTCTACGATCTGTTGAAAACCAACAATTGGCGTTTGGAGCAGGAGAAAATTCCCTTTGCTTATGTGAATGCGGTTTTTGGGAAGGGATGATTGAGGGGCTTTTTTCTGGTCTAAATTTTCTGAAAACTTCGGAGAACACGATCTCGACATTCAGGCGAGATTTTTTTATCTAAACCAGAATTTTCGGTCCTGAACAACTAAAGTATGCTAAAAGGAATGCGTATTTTAGAACCAATTTTTGAAACACAAAAGAATCCTTTTGATGCTGTATCAACTCTTCTTGGGTTTGATGTGATTTAAAGTATATTTAAATTTTTTGTCTAAACCAGAATTTTCAGAATTGCAGAATTAGAAAATTACTTGCGTGACGTTGACCAATTCTTTCTAAACAAGAATTTGAAAGAATGAGAGAATGAGACCTGCTTCGAAGGTTGCCTACATCACGATCAATGAGGCTAATAGTCCCCAGATTTAGGCTCAAACCAAAGGGGGATTGCTTCCGGAATGGGACTCAAAAATCACAAATGGGTTGATAATCAATGCTAGTTCAGCATACCATGTTCGTTCAGCATATAAAAGTAAATATGCCTATCTTATTTTAGCTCAACTACTAAGTTGAAACTCAAGCCTTCTGTCTAACACGTTGGATGGTTCTGAATAAATAAACGGCACTGATGACCAAGACCAGCCAGGACCAAGCCACCGTATGGATGAAGGAAAAATTGATCCAGGTCAGCGCAAAGATCGTGATAAGGATGAGGGTGAGCGCATTGTCTAGCCACCTGAATTTAGCTTTTGCAGCGGTTTGGTTCCAAAAAATTGGATTATAAACAAGTGCTGAAAACAATATGATGGTTGAGATGGCCGACTTTAAAGTATCCGTAGGCAGCCCTTCACGATTGGCCCACAGCTCAATGGCGGATATCATCAATAAAATCGCAGAAAGCCCAAGGAGCATGCCGATGGTGAGTTTTATGAAAGCTGCTGTTTTGGCACTTGTTGGGAGTGATTCGTTTTGCATGGTTTGTGCTTATTGCGTGTTTTAAAGTGGTTTTTAGATCAAGCGGTCCAATTTTATCCCCCCTTTGGGGTGATTTATTGAAAGTGCTTAAAAAATTGGTTTTCAATGATTTAAAAATACAAATTAGCATATTTTGACGCAAAAAATATCGACTAATTGACCAAAATACGGCACGGTTCTACGGATTTGAGGGACTGGCTTATTTTCCTCATCTCATATAGAATGGCACCACCTCCACAATTTTCCACCAATCTATTGTCCTTCTCAACGATAATACCGAAATTGAGCAGCAAAACCTAATGGCCCATGCGTAAGCTACTCGAAACAGAACAGAAAGCCCTGGAAATCAACCTCGATCCCATCATTTATGGCACCTTTGCCGAGATTGGAGCAGGGCAAGAAGTAGCGCGTTATTTCTTTCAGGTGGGGGCCGCCGCAGGTACCATCGCCAAAACCATGTCGGCCTACGACAAGGTTTATTCCGACCACATCTACGGCCCAGAGCCCAGTGGGCGCTACGTGTGTGAGTCGCGCTTGTACAAAATGCTCGACCACGAGTACGAGCTCATGGACACCCGCCTGCGCCAGGAGCGGCCGGAGTGCAGTTTTTTCGTGTTTGCCGATACCATTTCGGCGGTCAATTTTCAGCGCACCATAAAAGGCGATGGCTGGTTGGGCATCCGTTTTCAACTCAAACCTGGCGGCGATACCAACGACTTGGTCCTGCACGTGCGCATGCTCGACAACGACAACAAACTCCAGCAGCAGGCCATTGGTATCTTGGGGGTCAATTTGATTTATGCCTGTTTTCGCTACAACGAAAATCCCGAAATCCTGCTCGAATCCTTGATCGACAGCCTGCGGGGCCGGGTGAAAATCGACATGGTACGCCTCACCGGACCGGGTTTTGAGGGGGTTGACAACCGTTTGCTCAGTCTTTACCTGATCAAGAATGGGTTGTCCGACGTGGCCATGTTTGGGCCGGATGGGCGCAACGTACACGCCTCCGAGTTTTTGTACCGCCGCGATGTATTGGTGGTCCGGGGCAGTTTTCGCCCGGCTACTTTGGTCAACATGGACATGATCAAGTCGGCCTACCAGCAATTTCGCAACGAGCCCGATGTGGATGTCAAAAAAACCTACCTGCTCACCGAAATCACCCTTTCCAACCTGATGGCCGATGGCGAGCTCGACGAAAAAGACTTCCTCGACCGCGCCGAACTGCTCAATGCCCTCAACCAAACGGTGATCATCTCCAACTGCGAGGAGCACCCACAATTGGTAAATTACCTGGCTGATTACCGCATCAACAAGATTGGCCTGGTGCTCGGCGTACAATTCCTGCTCGAACTGGTGAACAGCAAGTACTACGAAAACATCGACGGTCGCTTACTCTCGGCCTTTGGCGAGTTGTTTACGAAAAACTTGAAGATGTACGTCTATCCCATCATGCAGGAAGGCAGCGAGGAGTTGATGACCGCCCAAAACATGCCCGTGCCAGAGGGGGTCAAGTTCTTGTATTTCCACCTGCTCGAAAGCCAACACATCGTCGATATCGAGGGTTTTGACCCGAATATCCTGCACATTTTCTCCAAAGAAGTGCTCTCATTGATCCGCACGGGCAATGCCAGCTTTGAAAAATTGGTGCCGCCCAAGGTGGCTACTTTGGTCAAAGAAAAATACTTGTTTGGGTATCCTTTGGAACAGAAGGAGTTTGAGTATTGAGGAGTTTTATAAAACAAATGTTAATTTATTGCACATAATTGATAAATAACACCCTATGCCCTTCACACAAATCAAAAAATTCAAGTAAGTTTGATCTAGGATTGTTTTAAGATCTGAAACAATCCGAACATTTCATCCAACCCTAAAACTCAAAAAAATGGAAGACAACACCATTCTCGATTCCTTTAACGACGACGGTTCAGGCAAGGGCCTGAGCCTTACCAACGAAATCAAAGGTTACCTGAGCGAAACTGCCCGTTGGGCCAAGTTCATCTCGATTATAATGTTCGTGATGACTGGTTTTGCGGTCTTGTTCGCCATCTTTGGGGGCGCGATCATGGGCTCTATGGCTTCTGCCTTCGGACAAGGTGGTGCAGGCATGGGCCTGATTGGTGGCGTCGGCATCTTTATCATGTATGGTTTGGTTGCAGCCTTGTTGTTCTTTTACGCTTGGTACCTGTTCAAATTTGCCACACAAATGAAAATGGCCCTGCTTGGCTCAGACCAGGACGCTTTGGTGACTTCTTTCTCCAATTTGAAAAGCTATTACAAGCTGTCAGGAATTGTCATGCTCATTGGGGTGATTTTCTATGGCATTTTCTTTGTCATTGCGATTATTACAGGTTTGGGCGTAGCCGCAGGCGGCTTTTGATTTTCCTGGATACTGAAAACTTCGGAGGAAGGCGATCTCGACAATCAGGCGAGATTTTTTGTCTAAACCAAAATTTTCAGAATTGCAGAATTACTTGCATGACGTTGACCAAAACAAGAATTTTAAAGAATTAGAGAATTGGGCCGCTTCGCGGCTATAAACGCTGCATGTTCAGACAGCATTTCCGAAGTTTCCAGTGGATAGGAAATCGAGAAGCGCCAGGATGTTGACATTCCTGGCGCTTCGCATTTGAGAGGGGATTTTCAGCCCTTCATCTTCTCATACCGATCCATTTCGCGGCGGTTGTCCTTTTCCTTGATCGAATCGCGCTTGTCATAGGCTTTTTTACCTTGGGCCAGGGCAATTTCTACTTTTACAAAGCCCCTTTCACTCAGGTACATGCGGTAGGGCACGATCGTGAAACCCTTTTCGGAGGTTTTGCGTTCCAGTTTTTTCAACTCGTTGCGTTTGAGCAGCAGTTTGCGCACCCGGCGAGGTTGATGGTTCGAGTAAGTACCATTTTCGTATTCGGCGATGTAGAGGTTGTGGATGAACAGTTCCCCTTTGTTGAAAAGGCAGTAGGCATCAGTCAGGTTGATGTTGCCTGCCCGATAGGTTTTGATTTCGGTACCAAAGAGGGCAATACCTGCTTCGATCCTTTGCAAAAAATGGTATTCAAAAGTGGCCCTCCGGTTGAGAATTTCCGGTGGGGCTTTCTTTTTTTTCTTGTCGCTCATCGTGTTGCTTTCCAAAAATTTCAAAAAGGGGGCCTAATGCAAAAAAAATCAAAAAATGACCCGCTTGCAAACCGTTTTTCGAACAACTATTTCACAAGCGGGTCGTGCCATCAGACAAAGATAATAAACCCCGGCGGATGGCCAAAAGTTCCAAATCAGGAGCTTTTTAAAATATTTTGTTTTATGCAATTGGTCTCTCTTCAACCCTAAACCTTTCCACTCAACTCACTGCTTGATTGGTGGCGCTTCGTTGAGTTTCTTCTTGCGACGCACTTGCTCTTTCATGTTCAGGGCATCGCGGTTGAGTACATCTACAGCCTTGGTAGGCGGCGCGGTTTCTACCCCTTTGAGCTTTTCGTTCAAAAAGTCAGTCATCTTTTTGTACAAGTGAAAACGGGTATTGCCGCCGTAGATGCCGTGGTTGCGGTTGGGGTAAAAATAAGTGTCAAATTGCTTGTCGCTTTCTACCAGGGCATTCACCAGCTCAGCGGTGTGCTGGAAGTGTACGTTGTCGTCACCCATGCCGTGCACCAGCAGGTAATTGCCATTCAGTTTTTCGGTAAAATTGATCGGCGAATTGAGTTGGTAGCCGTTGGGATTTTCGTCCACGGTGCGCATGTAGCGCTCGGTGTAGATGTTGTCGTACCATTTCCAGTTGGTCACGGGCGCTACGGCAATGGCGGCTTTGAGCACACCTTCTCCTTTGAACAAGCAATTAGACGACATGAAACCGCCGTAGCTCCAGCCAAAGATGCCAATGCGGGCGGGGTCCACGTAACGGAGCTTGCCCAGATAGCGGGCGGCTTCGAGCTGGTCTTCGGTTTCGTATTTGCCAAGTTGCAGGTAGGTCATTTTTTTGAACTCCTCGCCACGACCTCCCGTGCCACGGTTGTCAACGCAAGCGATCAAGTAACCTTGCTGGGCCAGGTATTGGAACCACCAGTAGTTTTGTCCGCGCCAGGTTTCTTTTACTTCCTGGCTACCAGGTCCACCGTACAAGAACATCAGCACTGGATAACGCTTGGTAGGGTCAAAGTTGGCGGGTTTGATGTTCCAGCCGTACAGCTCGGTATTGCCACGGGTACTGAAGTTGAAAAACTCTACGGGCTGCACGCCATAGTCTTTTTGCAATTGGCGCAAGGTAGCATTGTCTTCGATCACGCGTACTTGGGCTCCGCTGCGGGCATACACAGTGTAGGTAGGCGGAGTATTGGCCGTAGCATGGTCGATCACATAATAATCGTAAGTACTGCTGAACTGGGCATTGTTCCAACCCTTGTTGGCGGCGATGGCTTTTTTATTGCTGCCATCCAATCCGATTTGGTAAACCTGGCGCTCCAGGTGCGAGCCTTCACCAGCCTGGTAGTAGATCAGGTTGTTTTTTTCATCCACGCCATATACATTGCTCACTTCCCACTGGCCGCTGGTGATTTGCTTGAGTTTGTTGCCTTGTAGGTCGTAAAGGTAGATGTGGTTCCAGCCGTCCATTTCGCTGGTCCAGACGAAACGCTGGCCATCTTTGAGGAAGCGCAGGTTGTCGTGCAAGTCCACATAGTATTTGTTGTCTTCTTTGAGCAAGCTACGGATTTGGCCAGTGCCTGCATCCGCCAGCACTAACTCCATTTTATTCTGGTGACGATTGAGCAAAAACACACAGAGCTGGCGTGGGTCCTGGGTCCACTTGATGCGGGGAATGTACTCGTTGTTGTCAGGAGTAGCCACTTTGGTAGTCTGGCCGCTGGTCAAGTCGTAAATGTGGACTTTCACTTGTGAGTTGGTTTCGCCTACTTTTGGGTATTTGAAATTCACGTAGCTGGGGTGCATTCCACCTTCAAAATTGGTCATGGTAAACTGGGGCACTTTTTGCTCGTCAAAACGGAAAAAAGCGATGCGTGCTCCATCGGGCGACCATTCAAACCCCCGGTCCATCGAAAATTCCTCTTCATAGACCCAATCCACAGCACCATTGATGACGGCATTCATTTGGCCGTCCTTGGTGATTTGGGTAACTTTTGCGCTGGGCAGGTCCTTGACATAAAGGTTGTTGTCAAAAATGAAAGCCACTTTGTCGGCCTGGGGATTGAAAGTGGCGTACATTACCTTGCCCTCGCTGAACAAAGCAGTGGCCTGCTTGCTGCTGAGGTCATACACATAATAGGTGCTCTTGCTGGAGTGGCGGTAAATTTGATCAGTTGCGGTAGCCAAGAGCAATTTTTGCTCATTGTCGCTAAAAGTGTAGCCTTCTACAGCCAGGTTACCAGCGGTAGCGGGGTCAAAAATCACTTGCACGCTGCTGCCCGTACTCAGGTCGTACTGTACCACCTTGTTGCCCGTGCCCAAACGGCTGTAACTTTTGCCATCGGCCATGAAATTAAAGCCAGGCACCGATTTGGCGTTGAAGGTATATTTTTTCCAAATGTCCTCCAGGGTAATGGCCTTTTGGGCAAAAATTGAGCTGCCGAGCAGCAGGAAAGAAATAAAAGAAATGAATCTGGTCATGATTTGATCAGGTTTGAAATATGCTCGCAAAAAGGCAAAGCTAAAAAAGACCACGGGCAAATGCTCACTCCCTCACGTAATTCACCAATTGCTTGACATTTACTTTGGGTTCGATGTTGGTGAGGCTTTCGATTTCCAGGCCCATGTCGAATTTCATGGTTTCGCGGCGGCCTACAATCAAGAGGTCATCTTTTCGCACATAAAACACGAGGGTGAGCTGGTATGACTTGGCGATGGACCCCTTGGTATCTGGATGAAGGCTGCTGACTTCCGCTTGCATGGCTTTTTGCCGCTCCACTACTTCGGGGGGCAAAATATAGGACTTTTTCAACTGGAGGGTGTAGCAGTCCTGGCCCGAGAAAACCTGGTCATTCAACACCGTTTGCTGGTCCATAGAGTCAAGGCTGCTGCCTTTTTTGGCCAAAGATCGAATCATCAGGCTGGTGGGAATGGAAATTACATTGCCGCCCAAAAAACCCAAGCCCTCAATCGCGCCAGGAATGGAGTCTTCAAAAACTTTTTCCTGCTCGCGGTAAGAACGACGAAAAGTACCCAAAGGGCTGACGAGGTCTTTGCGAAAACGATAAATCACGGGTTTATCGCCTTTTTCGGCGAGTTTGAAGCCCTGAAAGTAAAAATTACCAAGGTGGTCGAAGGCCAATTGGGTTTCTTCCAAATTGGAATGAGAACCTTGGGACGAGCGATAAACAATACTGGTTTTGGTTTTGTCGGTATAATTACTGAGGCTGGCATAGCTTCGCTTGACCTCCTCAATCAGGTTTTGAGGGGTAAGACCCTGGGCTGTTCCTAGCATTGGGCTGCAAAAAATGAGGTAGAAGAAGGACTTGGTAAACAGGTTGTGCATTTGGCGTGGGGTATGGTTTAGAAAGAACGTTTTTTTGGGGGGTTGCGGTATGGGCAGTTGCATCTGAAATCAGTAAGGGAGCGTAAAAAAATAAGGTAGCCGGGTTTGGGTTTAGTGAAAAAAGAGCATTACCAGTTTAATCAACCGGATGAAAGGATTTGTGTTTTTTTTGCTAAACCTCAAAAGCAAAGTCGTCTACCTTATTTTAGCTCAGGTACAAAGTAGTTTGAAAAGCCGCGAAATTGGATATGGTGTGAAAGTATATTCGAGCCGCGTTATTTTTCATCTGATCCGAGGAAAAAACGGGCTGGTAAAAAGGGGGGAAGCTTTCGTAATTTAGCGATTGAGTTAATGGAGTAGTTGTAAAACGCACCTAACTTGCCACCTGACAATTGCTACAAGTGCCATGAATGACGAGGTGGGTTTTAGAAATGGAAAAACCCGGTGGCGGGCTCAATATTGGCGCGGCGATTTCTTCCACACAGGTAGTTTTACCACAATCGTCGCAGTGAAAATGGGCATGGTGGTCAAAATGTTGATTGGGCTTGCATTGGGTATGCTTGCACAGGGCATATTTCTGCTTATCGGTCCCGTCAATGGCCTTGTGAATCAGCCCACTCTCCTCGAAAGTACGCAAGGTGCGGTACAAGGTGATCCGATCCGCTTCGCCCAAGCTGTTCTCCAAGTCGTTTTGTGACAAAGCCTCCTGGTGACTCAAGAACAAGTCGAGTACCTTGATCCGCATATCGGTGATGCGGAGTTGCTGCGCCTTGAGTAATTGGGTAGAAGCTGACATATTCATAGATGTGTGCTGTTGAGCCCTACAAAAGTACAATTTTTTTGAGAAAAAATCTATTTTTTGAAACATTGTTGCAATTAAAACCTTAACTTTGTAGTTCCTGTTCAGATTCAGTCGATGCAATAAGGGAGCGTAAAAAAATAAGGTGTACGGATTCGGGCCTAGTAAAAAAAGAAAAGCAACCAATTGGAAAGAAGTTGGGTTCTTTTTTTTGCTAAACCTAAAAAGAAAATTTGTTTAACTTATTTTAGCTCAAATACCAATAGAAATGGTGCCAATACACGTACAAAAAAGATTCGCCTTGTTGTTGTTCCTGGTGTTCACCGGGGCTATGGTGGGGTCGTATTTGCATTTGTACATTGAGGCTGTTGCCCATGAGCACCATGAAGTTCAGGGGAATCATGGGCATGATGAGCAGGGCTTACACCTCAGCGAAGCTGAGCACCAGCACCATTGTGGCTTGTGTGAGTTCCAATTTGTCATTTTTACCACTCCCAACTGGCCAATGCCTTTGGTAGAGTTTCAGCGAAATACGCTCACTGCACTTGAGTTCCACGTTGACGGGGCCAATTCGTGCAACTTTACCCAGCAGGCTCCCGCCCGGGCACCGCCAGCACTTGTTTGATTTCCACTATTGCTGTTGTTTTTGTTGCCATCTTATTCAAAGCTGGTTATCTCAAGCGGGTGAAAAATGATTCCGTTTTTTCGCTCGCTTCAAGTCAACTTTTCATGCCATTTTTTTCAGGAATCAAAAAGAGCCTTTGCCTCCTTTTGACGTGTTTCTGGGTCTTTGTTCTGCAAGCGCAAAAATGTGATTTTGTCATCAGCGGACAGGTTCAGGCTTTGGGTCAACCCATGCCCAATGCCCATGTGCTGATTGTCGAAACACAGCAAGGTTTGCAGAGTGACGCTGAAGGCCGCTTTGCCTTCAATGGCTTGTGTGAAGGGGAATACACCCTCAGTTGTACCCACTTGAACTGTGAGCACCTCCAGCAAAGAATAGTCCTCAAGCACAACGAAAGCATCAACATCAGCCTGAATCCGCACTCCTACAACCTGGAGCAAGTACTTGTCCAAGCCCAACGCAACGACAATCTTGCCGCCAAAAACAGCCTCAGCGGTGCCGACCTGGAAGCCACACAAGGCATTGGCTTGGGGGAAAGCCTGCGGCGCTTGCCTGGCGTTTCTACTTTGAACACCGGGGCCAGCATCGCGAAACCCGTGATCCAGGGCTTGCACAGCAATCGCATTGTGCTGTTCAACAATGGCGTAAGGCAAGAAGGCCAGCAATGGGGTGCCGAACACGCGCCGGAAATCGACCCTTTCGCCAGTGCCAAAATCACCGTAGTGAGGGGAGCCGCCAGTGTGCGTTACGGGGCCGATGCGTTGGGCGGCGTGTTGCTGTTCGAACCACAAGCGATCCGCAGCGCCAAAGGCTTGGGTGGAGAGTTGCAAATGCAAGGTTTCAGCAATGGGCGCGGTGGCGTTGCTTCGGGCATGCTCGAAGGCCGTTTGAGCGAGAAATTACCTTTGTCGGGCAGGGTCCAAGGTACCCTCAAGCGCCAAGGCAACTTGCAAACCCCCGATTACTTCCTCAACAACACGGGCCTGAGCGAAAGCAATTTCTCCTGGACCACCAGGTACCAACCCAAGCGCGGCTTTGTCGAAACCTATTACTCGCGTTTTTACAACCAATTGGGCATCTTGAGTGACGCACACATTGGCAATTTGACAGACTTGCAAAACGCCATTGATCGTGGCCGACCCTTGAGCGATGGACAATTTTCTTACGACTTGAACCGACCACAACAGCGCATTTTGCACGAGTTGGTCAAGCTGAAAGGAGCGCATGAACTGAAACAAGGCCAAGTGAGTTTTCAAGTGAGCCGCCAGTTCAACCGCAGGCAGGAATACGACTCGCACCGCCGCTTCAACCCCCTGCCCGAAACCCTGGATGAGCCCAGTATCGAGTTTGAACTGACTACTTGGGCGGCTGAATTGGCCTGGGAGTACCGCCGCAAACACTGGCGAGGCTCCACGGGACTGAGCAGCCAGCACCAGCGCAATACCACTGATCGGGGAGCTTTGTTGCCCAATTACCAAAACCTGGACTGGGGCATTTTCTGGACCGAAAGCTGGCGCAAAAACGAAAATCCCTGGCAGGTAGAATTCGGCTTTCGCTACGACCAACGGCGTTTAGAAACCAGCACCCAGGGCAATCGGGTCTTGGAGGAAGACCGCAATTTTTCCGGTTTTTCGGGCAACATGGGTGCTGTTTACCATTTTTCGCCCAGTTTTTTGTTGCGCTACCAGCTTGGCACGGCCTGGCGCTCGCCGCATGTGAGCGAGCTGTTCAGCAATGGGGTGCACCACGGTACGGCCAGTTTTGAAACGGGCAATGCCAGTTTGCAGGCCGAGAGGGCCCTCAAACAAGGCTTGAGCCTGGAATGGAAAGCCCAAAATCGCCAGCACAGCGCCAACTTGAGCTTGTACTACAACGTGATCAATGACTTCATTTACCTCGAACCCCAAGCCCGACCCCAATTGACCATTCGGGGAGCTTTCCCGGCTTTTGCTTACGCCCAAAACGACGCCCGCATCATGGGCCTGGATTGGACCGCGCAAGTGGACCTGGGCAAGGGCTGGTTTCTGGAGCAACGCCTGGCCCTGATCAATGGCTGGAACCGCAACCTGAACGATTACCTCGTGTACATGCCGCCCCTGCGCCTGGAACAAGGGCTGCGCTGGTATTTCAAGGCCCAAAAAGAACAAGAACAAAAAGCCTTTGTGCGCATCAACGCCCAATGGACCGCCCGGCAAAACATGGCACCAGACACCGATTTTGCCCCACCCCCAGCAGGCTATTTCAGGCTGGATGCGGAGCTTTTTTATCCTTTGAAAGTGGGTAAACAAAACTGGGAAATGGGCTTGTCGGCCTTCAACTTGCTGAATACTCGCTACCGTGACTACCTGGACCGCCTGCGCTATTTCGCCCAGGCCCCCGGCAGAAATGTGGCTTTAAGACTGAAAATACCTTTTTAAGTTGAGAAGTGGAGAGGTTGAGGAGTTGAGAAGAAAGAGCTCTGGCACTCAACTTCTAAACTACTCAACTACTCAACCAATTTAAAACTTACCAACCATGCAAATCAAACACTTGAGATTGCTCCCCGTACTCCTCCTTTCCCTGACCCTTTGGAGTTGTGAAGGCGACGATGACGATGGTGGCGACAATGAAGAAGAACTGATCACCACTGTAGAATTGACTGCAATTGGAGGCGGCGCCACGCTGACTGCTAAAGTAGAAGACCTGGATGGAGAAGGTGGCAAAGCTCCTACGGGCACCCCTCTCAATTTGAAAGCCAATACGGACTATACCATGAACGTCCGTTTTCTGGATGCCAGCAAGGCCCCTGTTGAGGACATCACCCTCGAAGTGAAGACCGAAGCAGACGAACACTTGGTGTGTTATACCCCAAGTGGAGCGATGACCGCGCTTGACATTCAAGACAAAGACAGCAAAGGTGCCAACCTCGGCCTGCAAACCAAATTTAAAACTGGCGCTACTGGCGCAGGCACCTTGTTGTTGAGCCTCAAGCATAAGCCCACCAAAACCAATGCCAATCCTTGCTCCACTGGTGAAACCGACGTACAGGTTACGTTCAATGTCAGTGTGAGTAATTAAATGTTTGAGCTAAAATAAGGTAAACAAATTTGCTTTTGAGGTTTAGCAAAAAAAGAACACAAATCCTTTCAGGCATTTGCTTATCTTTTTTCACTAAACCCAAATCCGTTTACCTTATTTTTTTACGCTCTCTAAGAGCCAATACTTACTCAGGTAATTTGAGGTCGGGGAATGTTTCTCCGGCCTTTTTTTGTTGCTTTTTTGGGAGAAAATGCGTAACTTAGTCTCCAACCTAAAACACCTGAAGCCATGAAAATCAGTTTTTTACAACTTTTGGCCATGCTATTATTGGGCCTGGGCCTCAACACTTGTGGCCCAGTGGACCCTGAACCGGAACAAGCCTTGCCGGTCACCATCATAGAGCTGACGGTCAGCAGCCCTACGCGAACGGACATCGTCAAAGCCGAAGACCGCGATGGAATTGGGCCACAAAAACCGGTGGTGGAGGCCATTGTGCTCAAACCCAATACCAATTATACTGTAGAGCTCACCTTGTATGATGGTACCCAAAACCCCAAAGACGACATTACCAGGGATTTTCAACAACAAGGGTCCTACTATGTGATTTGTTATCGATCAGAGGGGAAAATGCCACCGGTACAAGTTACTGACCAAGACATCGACAAAAAGCCCCTGGGCTTGAAATTCTCTTTTGCTACCGGGGCCACAACTGGTACGGGAGATTTATATACCGAAATACGTTTCAAACCAGATAAACGACTCGACAATATCTGTACCAATACCTTTGGCAAAGACCTGGTTTTAGACATCCGGTTTGGAACGATCATCAGTCGGTAGGAGAAGCGTTTAGAGATTGAGAGGTTGAAGTGTAAAACGCAGCGCTCAACATCTCAACCTCTTTCAGCGCAAAAGTTGTCAAAATGGGAATGTTAAAAATTCTTGTAAATACGTTGTTTTTGTATATTTTTTAATATTTTTCGAAAAAAACAAAGTCAAAGCATTGAAATTTTACTTTTTTGCAAAATATTTGCATTGCCCGTTGAAAATCCTTTCAGCTTCCACATTCCATTCAGCGCTTATAAAAAGCGGTCTCTAACTTTTTCGATACTGCCTTGCCCATTTTCATTTGACCATTGACTGGTCAGATGAACTGCTGTTTTTTTAACTTTGAACTAAGCCCCAACAAGAATTTACGGTTTACATTTTATCAACAAAACAGCGATTAGTATGAAGTTTTCGTTCCGAAACACTGTGTTAATGTTGGCCCTGTTTTTGGGCACAAATGGCCTTTTTGCCCAGCCCTGGGCTGACCTTATGACCAAGGGTGACAAAGAGAGTTTTCAACAAGCCAAAACCCAATTCAAAGAATTCTGGAAGGACAAAAATCCAGAGAAAGGCAAGGGTTTCAAAGCTTTTTTGCGCTGGGAGTACTACTGGGAACAGCGTTTGATGCCCGACGGATCACTCCCCAAAGCAGGAACTTCCGAAAGTAATTTTCAAGCCTATCAAGCTGCCGCTGCTCCTGCGCTTACGCCAAGCGGTACTTGGGCCTCAATGGGGCCGACCAGCTCCACTGGAGGCTATGCGGGCATTGGTCGCCTCAATTCCATCGCTTTTGACCCCAGCAACAGCTCCATCATTTACGCAGGTGCTGCCGGGGGCGGGGTATGGAAAACCACCAATGGAGGTACCAGTTGGAGCCCACTGACCGATACCCAAAACAGCCTGGGTGTATCGGCGATTCTGGTGGACCCAAGCAACCCCAACACCGTGTATGTGGCTACTGGCGACGGCGATGGCCGCGACTCCCCATCTACAGGTATTTTGAAATCAACGGATGGCGGGGCCACTTGGTCCACGACTGGTTTGAACTGGCTTCGCTCGGATGTGCGGTACATCCGCCGTTTATTACGCCACCCATCCAATGCCAACATGCTGGTAGCAGCTACTTCAATTGGTATGTATTATAGCCTTGATGCGGGTGCTACTTGGACCCAAGCAGTGGCCGGCAACTTCTTTGACGCCGAGTTCCAGCCGGGTTCTACGGGTACTTTTTATGCTACTGCCGCCACTACGGCCAACCTCGGCCAGGTTTTCCGCTCTACGGACAATGCTGTGTCTTGGACCCAGGTACACTCTCTAGCCAATTCCAACCGTGCAGCAATTACCGTTTCGGCAGCCAATGCCAATTTCGTAGGGGTAGTTTATTCCAAGTCTGCGGACAGCGGCTTCAATGGATTTTACAGCTCGGTAGATGGTGGTGGAGCCTGGTCTTTGAAGGCCAGCACCCCCAACCTTCTGGGCTGGAATGCCACTGGCAACGACGCGGGCGGCCAAGGTTGGTATGACCTTTGCCTGGTAGCCGATCCCACCAATGCCAACACCATTTACCTGGGTGGCGTGAATACCTGGAAATCGACCAACGGTGGCACCAGCTGGACCATCAATACCATGTGGACTTCTTCGGGTTCGGTGCCAGTGGTACACGCTGACAAGCACGATTTGGTATTCCAAAACAACACCACTTTATTCCAAGCCAACGATGGCGGCATCTACAAAACCACCAATGGTGGTACTTCTTGGACCGATTTGACCAATACCATGGCCATCAGCCAATTGTACCGCATCGGGGTAGCTCAAACCAACTCGGCGGTGATCGGTGGTTTGCAAGACAATGGTACCAAGCTGCGCAGCACCACTGGTACTTGGGCTGACCGCCTGGGTGGCGACGGAATGGATTGTGCCATCAACCCAACCAATGCCAACTACATGTACGGTGAGTTGTACTACGGCGACATTTACCGCTCGATCAACGGGGGAAGTACTTTTTCTTCAATCAAACCCAACACTACCGAAGAAGGGGCTTGGGTAACGCCATTCGCTATCGCTCCAAGCGCAACAGCGACCATTTATTTGGGTTACAAAAACGTGTTCAAATCCACTAACAATGGTACCAAGTGGACCCGCATGACCAATGGTTTCACGGGAGGTTTGAACATTCGCGCCTTGTCGGTGGCTCCCAACAATGCAAATACCGTTTACCTGAGCACCGATGCCGACCTTTCGGGGGGGAACCGCTTTTTCCGCTCCACCAACGGTGCTTCTTCGTTCACTACAATGACCAATCCCGCTTCGGCTGGCCGCATCAACTCGATCGCCATCGACAATACCAATGCCAACAATGTTTGGGTGGCGGTGAGTGGCTATAACACGGGTTCCAAGGTTTATAAGTCAACCGACGGCGGCAGTACTTGGACCAATATCTCTGGTACTTTGCCCAATATTCCCGCCAACTGTGTGACCTTCTGGAACGGCAGCAACGGTGGTATTTACCTGGGCATGGACGTAGGAGTGTACTACCGCGACAACAGCATGAGCGATTGGGTATTGTTCAACGCCAGTCTGCCCAATGTGGAAATTGCCGACCTGGAAATCCAGTACAGCCTGGGCAAATTGCGTGCAGCAACCTACGGCCGTGGCGTATGGGAATCTGACCTGTATGGCACCACTCCCTTCCAGGCACCTGAGCTTTCGGCGGTGTTGAAAAATGACGATTTGGCCAAAATGAACTACAAGGTGTATCCCAACCCTGTTCAATCTGAGTTGAGCGTAGAATTTTATGCCGAAAATGCAGGTTCTACCCGCTTGTTGCTGATCGACCGCTTGGGCCGCCAAACCGAGAAGGTACACCAAGTAGACGTAGTAAAAGGCTTCAACAAAGTCGTAATTGACATCCGCGACCTGCCAACTGGCGTATACTACCTCAGCAATGGCATGGGCAAGTCGATGAGTTTCATCAAAACGGAGTAAAAGTTTTGCCTACACCGCTCTTGGTATAAAGTCAAAGTGCCGATCCTGCTTAGTGTCAGGGTCGGCACTTTTTGGTTGATCAAGCTTGCTTTTTGTAGCCGAGGTTTAGCATCGACGATAGAAGATGGGCAAGGGCTGAGTTTTTGGCCGAAATGGGAACGACCTAAACTTTCACGAAAATCAAGAAAAGTGACCTTGCGATTTTTGGAATCAGTATTAACTTCGCCTTTCCGCCAAGGGGCTCAAATGAAGTCTATGTAACGGTTCAAAAATAAACTTTTCCAGTTTTTGAGACACACGCATGTCAACGTTGCGGTCAACGTCATGCTGGAAATCCGCAAGATAGGGTTTGAAGTGTGTAAGTGTGAGTTCGGGTGTGGGAGGGCTTCGAACATAAGTTTAGTCCTCCATTTGAAAGCGGGTTTTTTCACACTCACACCCAAACAAACACACCCAAACCCAATTTTATCCGTGTTCCAAAAATGGCCTCGCGCAGCGAGGCAACTCAGTTGCGATTTGATAATGTTTATTCGTGGCTTGTTACTATTACAAATCCCTGCAAACCTCAATCCATGAGATCACTTGTCCTTTCTTGTATTTTATTGCTTGGAATACTGGGCAGCAACGCCCTTTTAGCCCAAACCAAAATCCGCAAAAATACTTCCCTGCTCAACTTCAAAGACCTCAGCGGCTGGCATGTCGATGTACCTGAAGCGGATAAAAACCCCAAGATCCGCCCTTCCTTCATCATCCGCAACGGCATGATGGTGAGCATGGGTAAACCCGAAGGCCACTTGATCACCGACCAGGTTTACCAGAACTATCGCCTGGTAGTCGAGTACCGTTTTGCGGGCGAAGCTGGCAACTGTGGCATCCTGGTACACGCCTCCAAGCCCCGCCGCTTGTACGGCATGTTTCCACAGTCGATTGAGGTGCAAATGATGCACCAACACGCGGGCGATTTTTGGGTGATCGGCGAAGACATCGAAGTGAAAGACATGGAAAAATACCGGGGGCCCAAAGCCAATTGGGGTTTTGAAGAAGACAAAAACCGCCAAATCGTAGCCACCAGCATGGCCGAAAAACCCCTGGGCGAATGGAACCAAACCGTAGTAGAATGCCTAAACGGAGACGTGAAAGTATGGGTGAATGGCCAAATGGTCAATCACGGCTTCAACTGTACCGTAAATAAAGGCCAGATCGCCCTGCAAGCCGAAGGTGCCGAGGTAGAATTTCGGAAAGTGATGATCAGCCCGATTCAGAAATTGTCGGAGAAGGGAAAGTAGAGTTGAAAAGTTGAAGGGTTGACATGTTGAAAAGTCAACATTGGAGATACTTAGTAATGGGTTCAAAAATAAAGCTGCCCAATTTTTTAATTGCTAGTTGTCAACATCATGGTCAACGTCATGCTGGAAATCCGCGAAAATCTGCGTCATCTGCGTCATCCGCGTGCTAAAAATGGCCTCGCGCAGCGAGGCAACGCAGTTACGAATTGGAAAGGTTTATTCGTGGCTTGTCCCTAACGGTTTCCAATCCTCCCCAAAGCCACTTCCAGCTCCTCCGGCAAATTCACATTGTCTAGGCTTTGCGGGTCTTCGGGTTCCAACAGCGCAATGTCGGAATTGATCAAAGGCTTGCGCGGGCAAGAATAGCCCTGGGCCAAAAACTGCAACAAGACCGGATAAGCACGCGGCTCCCAAATGGCCGCCAAAGGCTCTGGAAACTGATCGAAAGGGCTGCGAAAACTGGTGGCAAGCTTGCTGGCATTGCGCCCCTGCACGAGTTGCTGCAAGTGCTGCGCGCCAAAATGCGGCAAATCGCAGGCCAAAACGACCCAAGCCGCGTCAGGATGCTGCTGAAAAGCCGATAAAATGGCCCCAAAAGGCCCCAAACCCAAAAAAGCATCGGCAATGGTCGGAAATCCGCTGTGCCATTCCTCCGCTTGCTCGCTGCGACAGGAAAGGAAGGTTTTTTCACAAAGTCCACTCAACAATTCGGCCAGGTACTCCCTCTGGGGCTTGCCGTGGTAGCTGATGGCTCCTTTGTCTTGCCCCATGCGCAGGCTTTTGCCGCCCGCCAACACCAGGCCGTAGAGCGGCGCACGCTCGGCCAGCATTGCTGCATCCAGCCAGGAAGCAATGCCTGTAACGTCGTTTTCCTGAAAAACCGGAACTTGCTTTTCGCCCAAATGGGCTTGCAAAAAAGGATAAATTTCGCTTTGCCCGGCGGTCAAAATGATGGCCGCCACATCCGTCAGGCGATCCAGTTTTTTTTGCAATGAAGCCTCTTTGCGGGGGTCGATGAACACGATTTGGCGCTGGGCGGTAAAATGATTGCCATTGACCAAAACCAAGTCTTGCAAGTTGAACCACTGCCGATGGTGGTGCGGGTTCCATTCGCCCAAAAAATCGAGGCGATGCGGGCCGATTTTGTCGGTGTAAACCTGCTGGATGCCAGCGGGAATGCCGGGTTCAGGATTTTGCTCGCCCGAATGGTCGGCATCCACATAGCCAATTTTATAGCGATCCTGCAAGTGTTCACTCAAGGCAAAAGCCAGCTTTTTGATGCTGCCGCAAGGCGCACCAATGAAAGCCCATTCGTGGCGGTGAAATTGCCCCAAGGCCGGGCGGGAAAGTGAGCTGTGTTTTTTGTGTTTCATCATAAAAACTTAGGGAAAGCAGAAGAAATCAGGAACATCAGCGCCGCTGGATGTTGTATTAAGCGGAGGTCAACGTCACATTAGCAATCCGTGAAAATCCGCGTAATCCGTGTCATCCGTGTGCAAAAAACAGCCTCGCGCAGCGGGGCAGGCGGAGCGTGAATGAAGCAACGAAGTTGCCAACTGTTTTTTCAGTGGCCCCTACCCTTCAAATTTCCGCATCAACTCCGCTACTTGCCAAACATCCTCAAAAGAATTATACAAAGGTGCAGGTGCCAGGCGAATCACCCCCACTTTTTCAACACTTGCACTCGGCAGGTTGTTTTCGCGCCAATCGCAGATCACCCCATTTTGGGCCAGGTAATCGAACAAAGCCTTGCCTTCCGGCCCGGTGATGATCGACAATTGCGCACCCCTTTGCTGCGGATCGCGTGGGGTCAGGATTTCAAACCGGGCTTGGGCCTGGTTGATGTCGTCGATTAAAAATTCGAGGTAACCCGTCAGTTGCAGGCTTTTGGCCCGCAAGCGGTCCATACCCGCCTCCAAAAACAAGGCATGGCTGGCCTTCATTGGGGCCATCGCCAGGATCGGCGGATTGCTCATTTGCCAGCCCGCCGCGCTGGGGATCGGTTGAAAATTTTTTTCCATCAAAAAACGCCGCCCTTCATCGTGCCCCCACCAGCCAGTAAGACGGGGCAAGTCGCTGTTGTGGATGTGTTTTTCGTGTACAAACGCCCCACCCAGCGCTCCGGGACCCGAATTCATATACTTATAGGTACACCACACCGCAAAGTCCACGCCCCAATCATGCAGTTTGAGCGGGATATTGCCTGCGGCATGGGCTAAGTCGAAGCCGACCGCCGAGCCCTGGGCATGAGCGGCCGCAGCAATGGCCTCCAAGTCATACACCTGGCCCGTGAAATAATTGAGTCCGCCAAACAAAACCAGAGCCGTTTGGGGGCCTTCTTTTTCGATTATCGCCAAAATATCCTCCGCTCGCAAAAGGTCCTCGCTAGGGCGGGGACTGACTTCTACAATCGCCTCAGCGGGGTCGAAACCATGCCACTGCACTTGGCTGGCGATGGCGTACTGGTCGGAGGGGAAAGCCCCGGCCTCCATGATGATTTTGAAGCGCTGCGCAGTGGGGCGGTAAAAACTGACCATGAGTAAATGCAGGTTCACGGTCAGGGTATTCATCACGATCACTTCCGCCTCGTTTGCCCCCACCACATGCGCCGATGCGGGAGCCAGTGCTTTGTGGAAATGGGTCCAGGGCAAATCGCCGAGGAAATGGCCTTCTACGCCCAGGGTTTCCCAGCGTTTCAGTTCATGTTCAAGGGCGGCTTTGGCGGCCCGGGGTTGCAAGCCCAGCGAATTGCCGCAAAAATAAAGGCACTCATGCCCCAGGTGCAGGGGAAATAAAAATTCTTTGCGAAAGGCCGCCAGGGGGTCCTGGGCGTCCATTTTGCGGGCAAAATCGAGCGTGTTTTCAAAGTGGATCATTCGAAGAGATTTCCTTGGCGAGCAAAACTAAGTGGGTTTTCCAATTCGAGCAAAGCCCTTTTCATGTCGAGCCCGTAATAGTAGCCGTGCAAGTCGCCACTTTTGGCAATGCAGCGGTGGCAAGGCACGATGATGGCAATGGGGTTGTGGGCATTGGCCTGGCCAACGGCTCGAACCGACTCCGGATTGTCCAGCGCTTCGGCGATGGCCAGGTAGCTGGTGGTGCGGCCATAAGGAATTTTCAGGAGTTCTTGCCAGACCGCATGATTGAATTCAGGGGCACCGCCAAAGTCGAGTTTCAGGTCAAACTCCTGGCGTTCGCGGCGAAAATATTCGCCCAATTGCCTGACACATTCCTCTAATTCCGGTGGCACCGGGCTGCTTGGACAGGGCTCCACCGCTACTTTTTTGACCGAAGTAATGCCCAGTTCGCTGCCCTGAATTTCAAAGCAACCAAATTGAGAGCTAAGGTGGGTTTTTACCAACATGGATGGGTTTGCGTCGTTTGGAATGTTTGAAACAGCTTGAATAGGTAGGAGTTTAAACTTCGTTGAACAAAGTTAAACATTTCGCTCGTTCGATGCTGTTTTTCGTGCCATAAGTGGCTTGTCTGCGGCGCAATACAAGCACAAGCAGGAATGGACGCAAAAACGAGTGCTGAACGTATTTGACTTTGTGCTGTTATTCTTCAAAAGCCTCTCATGCCCACTACTCCTCGCATTTGGCTCAGCCGAACCCTGCTCATCGCTGCCCTTTACAACATCCTTTGGGGAGCTTGGCAAGTGCTGGCCCCGCAGTCTTTTTTCAGCTTATTGGGCATGGAGCCCGTCAATTACCCTATGATCTGGCAAGGCATGGGCATGGTCATTGGGGTGTATGGATTGGCCTATTTTTGGGCTTCTTACGATTACATCCGGCATTGGCCCATCGTGGCGGTTGGTTTTTTGGGCAAAATTTTTGGCCCCTTGGGTTTTGTGTTCAATTACCTGCAAGGGCAGGCTCCCGCTGCTTTTGGCTATACCTTACTGAGCAACGACCTGGTCTGGTGGATTCCTTTCGCGCTGATGCTTTGGGACGCCAAAAAAGCTAATTTTCCTCTGCGATGAAACGCTCTTTGCCCCAATTCCTGGCTTGGTCCCGCTGGTTTTGGACCTTGCTGCTCATCGCGGCGGGCATGGCCCATTTTGCACGCCTCGATTTTTTCCTGGCATATTACCCCGCGTATTTGCCCTGGCCAAAAGCTGCCATTTGGGGCACTGGCATCCTGGAAACCATCCTGGCAATACTGCTTTGGGTAAAACGAAGGCAAAAGCTGGCTTATTTGGGCATCACTTTGCTGATGCTGGCTTACTTGCCCGTACATGTTTATGTGATCACGCACCATGCCCGGATTCTGCACCCCCATCCTGCGATTCCACTTGCTTTGGCTTGGCTGCGCTTGCCAGTGCAGTTGGTGTTCATTGCATGGGCGCATTGGTGCTGGCGCAAAATCATAAAATAGCAACTGCATACAACCAAATCATGGCTTTCCTCCTTTGATAATAACAAGTCATTTTCAGCGTTAAAATATTTCCCTATTCTCTGAATTATCCCATGACTGACTAGCATTTAAATTTATAACCAAATCCATATGCAATGAAAAAGTTTCTCTTTCTTTTACTCACCTTGTTTTTTACCCAAATCCTCCTTGCGCAGGTACCCAAAAGCCTGGAAGACCCAGCAATGGAGGCGTATTTTAGCCAAAAAGACAAAGCTCCCGTGCTAAAAGGCCGTTTGCGCAACGTAGGCCCAATTGAAGCCGAGGCTTTAAGGGTGGACTATGCCCTAGTGCAGCCCAGCTCGGAATCCCATATTAATTTGTCGGTCCCGATAAATCCCGACGGCAGCTTTGAAATCAAATTGCCCCAACGTCTGCCTTACCAGGAAATTTGGTTGAGCATGCCATTTAGTTTTATCCACATCATCTTGCACGAAGGCTTGGTGATCGAAGGGGATTTGGCCAAAATGCGGGATATCTGGACTTTGAAAAATAAGGCCGATGTACCTACCGATTTTGATGAGTATGAAATTGTGTTCAGTGGCCCCGACGCTGACCTCAACTACATGGTCAATCGTTACTCAGATTTTGAACCCGAAGAGCGCAGTGGGTTGTACAATGCCCAATTGATCGCTAGTCGTAATCGTCGTAAAAGTTTTGCGGAAAGACTTGAGGCTGTTGAGGATCTCAATGCCAAATTGGAAGCCCACGAAGCGCGTTTTTTGCAAAAACATCCCTGCAAAGACGCCTGGATTTTGGCCCACGAGCGCAAAGCTGATATTTATGGATCTCTGATTACCTCCTTATGGGGCGAAGAGTTGGCTCCCGATGAAGCTTTCAGGCAGGTATTGGCCTTTCAGCCTGCTTTGGTTTCGAACAATGGTATCCTTTATTACAATTACTTGGCGGCTTTGCTCCGCTCACAATTAATACAACACCCCGATGGAAAAATCCCTGGCCTGCAACTTTCCCAACGGAAATACGCTAGTTGCGTTAATGGGAGGAAAGCTTGACTTGGTCCACAGATACCCCCAACTTGAAAAATCCCTGCCATACTTAAACGAGGGCTGGTGTAAACAACTTATGGAACAAGAGTTGGCCGCCAAGAAAAAACTCGAAGATGAAGCTGCTGAAAGGTTATCGAAAATCAATATCAGCGAACAAGCTGCTGAACCCGGCCGTTTGATCGCTGAAATGAATAAAAATACAAAATTGTACCTCAACGAAACCCAAAATGCCGACAGTTTGATTCAAAAAGTAAGGGCCATGTATCCTGGCGAAGCGGTTATTTTCATGGTTTGGACCACTTGGGGCGAAGATTGTACACGAGACCTGAAAGACCTTAGCAATGCACAAGCATACCTGAAAGAAATCGGTATCAACTTGGTATGTCTGGGTGTCAATGAGAACTCTACCCAAGAACTTTGGAAACGCCGTATCGAAGAAAGTCAAGTAGCAGGCGACCACATTTGGTTGGAAATACCCATTGCAGCCAGCATCATTCAGCAATATGGACAAGATAATATCCCTGCTTACTTGTTTTTTGACCGGAAGGGGAAGTACCACCACAAGGTGATAGAGCATCTTGACCAATATAATTTATCCAAGCTTAAACACATTTTGAATTGAACATAAATTAGCTCTTTCCAAAAAAAAGCGCAATGCATCCTTACGATCCATCGCGCTTGCTTTTTCATCCTACACGTTTGCTAAACTTCAAAAGTTTGGTAAACGTGTAGGATGAAAAAGTTCTGCCTTCCCCCTTACTCAATCTTCAAAGGCGCAGCCGCCTTGAACAGTGAAAACTGCACGGCTTCCACCTTCTTGCGGTAGTCCGCGTACTTGCCATTCATCAGGTTGTTGATGCGGTTCAGGATGGCGGTGGTTTTCTTGCGGGCGGCGGCGATCATGCGCTGGGCGCCCTGGCTGCCGCCGTCGTCCGAGGCATTGATGTACTGCTGGGCACCGAACAGGGCCGACATCAGGTTGTCGTCGTCGCGCTGGATGCCTTTGATGTCTTCGGGCTCCATGTACAAGCGCTCAATGTTGTTGATGCTGTCTTGCAGGGCTTTGGCCATTTTGGCCAGGCTTTGCTTGGTGCTGTCGGGCGCATTGGCCAGGGCGGCGTCCACGCGCTTGATGCTGTTGCGGGCGTCGCGCAGTTGCTCAAAACCAGCGGTGGCGGCCTTGGTTACTTTTTCCATTTCGCGGTAAGTGGCATCCTTGGTCTTGGCCTTGTTGGGGTCAAAAGGCATGCGTGGGTCGGCTTTCACCGTCACTGTGGTCGAGTCTTTGAACTTGCCCAACACGGCCACAACCTTGTAGGTACCCGGCAAAACCGCTGGTCCACTGGGCGTATCCTCATCCGGGCGAGCCTCCTGGCGGTTGGGGAAACGGGTGCCATTTCGGTTCAAGGGCCAGTACACGCGGGTCAGGCCCGTGTCGAGGCGGGTGCTGAAGGTGCGGATGGTGTCATTGCCCGACAGGATGATGATTTTTACCCTTTCTGGTTTTTTGGCCGCAGCGGGCGCTGGTACACTTGGCGCTGGTGCCGGGGCCGGAGTAGTGGCTGGTGTACTGCCTTTTTTAGCGTTTTTGCCCGCAGGCGCAGGGGCAGGAGGCGGTGCGGGCGTGGCAGGTGCGACAGCTTTGGCTGGAGCCTTGTTCCAAAGGGTCAACCAAGCACCAGGAGCCTTGTTGGTGCCTTCAAACAAGCCGTCGCCAGGGAAATGCAAGCCCTGGTAGCTCTTGCTGGCCGCCAGGTAAGCATCCTGGGTAGGGAAAATTTTCAGTTCCTGCTGCAAAACCTGCCCACCCGTGCGGGCCATTTCGCGGAAGGGGCGAATGTCGTCGAATACCCACAAAGATCGGCCAAAAGTGGCGATCACCAGGTCGTTTTCACGCGGATGGATTTTCATGTCGGCCACTGGCACAGAAGGGAAGCCATTGGTCCACTTGGTCCAGGTTTTGGCGTAGTCGATGCTGAAAAACAAGCCGTGATCGGTACCCAGCCAAAGGTGCTTGGGCTCCTGGGGGTCCTGTACAATCGAGAGACAGAAGCCCTGGACCTTGTTTTCGTCCACAATTTTGGTGAAAGTCTGGCCGTAATCGGCACTGTGGTACACCATCGGTCGCCAGTCGTTGCGGCGGTAGTCGTTGACCACCACAAAGACCTCGCCTGCATTGCGCGCCGATACTTCGATGTAGGGAATCCAAGAGCCAGGGTTGTAGCCGGGCATGCGCGAGATCAGGTTGCTCCAGGTTTTGCCGCCGTCGCGGGTCAGTTGAAGGTTCCCATCGTCGGTGCCTACCCAAATCACCTTGGCATCCACAGGGCTAGGCGCAATGGCCAGGATAGTGGTGTGGTTTTCGGCATTGGTAGCGTCGATGGTCAAGCCGCCGCTGAGGTGGGCCTTTTGCTTGGAGGTATCGTTGGTGGTCAAGTCGGGCGAGATGATTTCCCAACTTTGACCGCAATCTTTGGAATAGTGTACGAACTGGCTGCCGTAGTAAACGCCGCAGTTGTTGTGTGGGTCCTGGGCAAAGGCCGCATTCCAGTTGAAGCGCAGGTCTTCGCCGTTGGGAGCAGTGGGTTTTACAAAGCTGGATTTACCCGTTTCGGTGTCGATGTAGCCCAGGTTACCACCTTGCGACATGGCATAAACATAGCGCGAATTGTCAGGGCGGAAGCCCAGGTCGAAACCGTCGCCAAAGAAAACTTCTTGCCACACCGCGTTGCGCAGGCCACCCGCTTGCCAGATGGCATTGGGGCCTACCCAAGAGCCGTTGTCCTGCATCCCACCACCTACTTTATAAGGCACCGACATGTCGTGGGCGATGTGGTAAAACTGCCCGACGGGGATGTTGTCGACGAAACGCCAGTTTTTGCCACCATCGTGCGAGATGTTCAAGCCGCCGTCGTTGCCATCAATCACGTAATTAGGGTTTTCCGGATGGATCCAAAAAGCGTGGTGGTCAGGGTGAACGCCGGAGTACGGGAGGATGGTTTCAAAAGTTTTACCGCCGTCTTCCGACTTGGTCACCAGCGAGAAGATGTTCCACAAGCGGTTTTCGTTTTGTGGATCGGCGTAGATTTCAGCGTAGTAAAATGGGCGGTCGCCGATGTTTTTGCTGGCCACCAGGCTCCATTTTTTGCCCCCGTCGGTAGATTTGTAGAGGCCATTTTCTTTGGCTTCGATCAGGGCGTAGACAATATTGGGCTTGGAGCGCGAAATGGCGAGGCCCATGCGGCCCAATTGGCCCTTGGGCAGGCCGTCTTCGGCGGTGCGGCGTTCCCAGGTGTCGCCGCCGTCGTGGGTCACGTACAGGCCGGAGCCTGCGCCGCCAGAGTTGAAGGTCCAGGGCTTGCGGCCATATTCCCACATGTTCACGATCAGCTTATTGGGGTTGCTGGGGTCCACGACCATTTCTCCTACCCCTGTTTGGTTGTTGACGAAAAGTACGCGCTCCCAGGTTTTGCCGCCGTCCTTGGTGCGGTACACGCCGCGTTCCTCGTTGGGGCCATAGGTTGAGCCTTGGACTCCCACATAGACCACATTCGGGTTATCGCGGTGGATAATGATGCGGTGGATGGTTTTGGTTTCCTTCAAACCCATGTTTTTCCAGGTCTTGCCGCCGTCGAGCGACTTGAAGATCCCCAGACCGAAGTTTTGGGAGTTGCGCGGGTTGCCTTCGCCCGTACCTACCCAAATTTCGGAGGGGTTGGACTGGTTGATGGCGATGGCCCCGATGGATTGGATGGGCTGGTCGTCGAAGATCGGCGTCCAGGAAATGCCGCCACTTTCAGATTTCCATACCCCGCCCGAAGCGGAGCCTGCGTAGATGATCTGTGGTTGGCTGTTGACCACGTCGATGGCCGTGATGCGGCCCGACATGCCCGCAGGGCCCAGGCTGCGGGGTTTGATGGCTTTAAAAGGTTTGATGTCCACCGTTTGGGCGCCCAGGCTCAAAGCCAGGAACAAGGCAGACAAGAGTGGTATGGCTCTCAGTCGCATAGGTTTGATGAGTAAGTGGGTTGGTTTTTGCTTATTGCCGAAAAATACAAAAGGACGGGCTTCGCTGTTAGTTTTTGGGACCTTGATCGGCAGTTTTGGGCAAAAGTGGCACGAATGGCGGGATTTTGAGGACGAGGGGGAATTCAGACAGCAAGCACCTTTACTCAACTCAAGACAACTCACCTAAACTCCCAGCGATACCCATCCAAATGCTGCACGGCCACTGTAAGCAAGTCGATGCAATTGCGCACGTCACCTTTGTGGGCCATTTCAATCGTTTGGTGAATGTGCCGCAGCGGGATCGAAATGGCTCCTGCAATGCTGCCTTTTTTGCCGTTGCGTTGCAGCGGCCCAGTGTCGGTTCCGCCAGCGGGCAGGATTTCGGGTTGCCAGGCGATGTTGTGTTTACTGGCTTGTTCTTTGAGGTAATTGACCATGCGGGTGTCAGAAATCACGCTGCCGTCCATGATTTTGATGGCCGCTCCTTTGCCCAAGCGGGTCACCATTTCCTGGGGTTGCGCGCCGGGGGTATCGAAGGCGATGGTCACGTCGAGGCCAAAGCTGAAATCGGGATTCACCCCGTGCGCGGCAGCTGCGGCCCCACGCAGGCCCACTTCTTCTTGCACTGTGAACACAGCGTACAAGTCATAAGGCAGGCTTTTGTCCTTCAGTTCACGTAGGGTTTCGAGCAAGATGTACACCGAAACCCGGTTGTCCAAAGACTTGCTGTTGACACAATCGCCCATTTCGATCAGACTGCGCTCTCGGGTCACGGGATCGCCTATGGCTACGTATTTTTCTACTTCTGTCTTGGCCATGCCCAGGTCGATGAAGTACTCGTTGATCGGCACTGCACGGCTGCGTTCTTCGGGTTTCATCAGGTGGATCGGCTTGGAGCCCATCACGCCGATCAGGTCTTTGCGGCCATGCACGATTACGCGCTGCGAGGTGAGGGTTTTGGGGTCAAAACCGCCCAGGGTGTGGAAATGCACAAAGCCATCGTCGTCGACATGGGTCACGATGAAGCCAATTTCGTCGAGGTGGGCCGCTACAAGCACCCGTTTGCGCTCCTTGCCGCGTTTGATGGCGATGATGTTCCCCATGTTGTCCACGGATACTTCGTCGGCCAAGCCATTCAATTCTTGCAGCACCAGGCGGCGGATGCGCTCTTCAAAACCCGAAGTACCGGGCATTTCGCAAATGCGTTTCAACAAAGCAATGTCAATCATTGGTTGTAGTTAATGTGGTGCGTTGGCCACACCATAGTATCTAGTGGTCCAAATTGTAAATCTGCCCCAAGTTCCACGGGCTCTTTGTCTCCATAGCTGCGTTGTTCGTCGGTCAAATAGTCCACTATTTTCCCTCCTCTCGCCTTGCTACAAAGCCAAATAGCCTACCTGGAACTTAGGGGTATTTGTAATTCGCACCACTAGTAGCTTAAAAACACACAAATCAAACCATTTTGGCGCAAAAACTCATTCCAAAGCCTAAATTTACTGCCCAAACGATTAACAGAACATGTCATTACTAAAAAAGTTGGCGGGCGAAACCGTGCTGTACGGCCTCAGCAGCATTTTGCCAAGGGTGCTCAACTTTGTCATCATGACGCCCTATTTCACCAACGGCAAAATGAGCACGGAGGAATTTGGGGTGTTCAACGACTTGTATTCTACCCTGGCGATGGTCAGCATTGTGGTTACTTTTCGCATGGAAACGGCTTTTTTCCGTTATGGCAAAGACCCCGCCCAGGCCGATCGGGCTTTTACCACCTCGAGTTTTTTGGTAGCGGCTTTGACGGCCCTTTTCTTGGTTTTGAGTTTGGTTTTTATCCAGCCCATCGCTACGGGTTTGAAATACGAGGGACAGGCTTATTTGATCGCCATAGTACTGGGCATTTTGTCTTTTGAAGCGCTCAGTGCGGTACCTTTTGCCCGGCTGCGCTTCGCCAATCGGCCTCTGCGGTTTTTATTTTTGAAGGTCTTGAATGTGCTTTTCATCATTGGCTTCACCCTGTTTTTCTTGGATATTTGCCCTTGGCTGGAGCAAAAACCGGGTTGGGCCTGGCTGCAAAACTTACACTTTCACGGCAGCCCCGAATCGGATGCTTTTCTGGCCAATTTGATTGCCAGCGGCCTGACTTGCCTTCAATTGTTGCCCCAATTTTTGCGGGTAAAATGGCAAATCGACTGGCCTTTGCTGCGCCAAATGACCCTATATGCCTGGCCCCTGGTCATTGCGGGGGTAGCGGGTACGGTCAACCAGCAAATTGGCACACCGCTGCTCAAGTACCTATCTTCGATGAGCCAGGTGGGCTTGTTCAATGGGGCCAGTAAAATCGCAGTTTTGCTTAACCTTTTCACCACTGCCTTCAACTATGCCGCCGAGCCTTTCTTTTTCCGCAATGCCGATCGGGGCGATGCCAAGGCCATGTACGGGCAGGTGGCCCAAGCCTTTACTTTGGTTTCTTGCTTGGCCATTGGTGGTATTTTGCTGGGTTTGGACCTGGTGGTAGCCGCACGTTTTGTAGGCCCCGAATTCACCAAAGGCTTTGGCATTGTGCCAATTATGCTGCTGGCAAACTTGTTTTTGGGGCTTTTTTACAGCTTTTCGATTTGGTACAAACTGGCCGACCGCACCAATGTAGGGGGGACCTTGGCCATCATTGGCTCGCTCATCAGCATCGGGCTCAATGTGTGGTTGATCCCCCAAATCGGCTATTACGCCCCAGCCTGGGCGGCCTTGGCTTGCTATGCCTACATGGCCGTTGCCAGCTACCTGAGCGGGCAAAAACACTACCCCATCGCGTACCCGATCAAGCGCATGGCCTGGTACATGGGCTTGACGGCGATCGCGTATACCCTTAGCCAAGTTGTGCGGAACTTCTTGATCAAAAATGGAATCCCAGCGCAATTGGATCAATTGAATTTGCTGGAAAAATGGCCAATTTTGGCGGTGAATCTACTTTTGTTGATCGCCTTGCTGGCAGCTTTGGCCTACATCGAACGGAACTTGCTGAAGCGATTTTTGAAACGATCTAAATAAGCTTTTGCTGTAAACACTTGGCTGAAAAGTGGTGTTATAAATCATTGTTTTTTCGTAAACGCTTAGCCTGCTCACATTTCGGCCAAAAAAGGCCGTTTTTCCGTGATCCTTCGCCTCTTTTTGTGAAGGTAGCACCTGCTACCCCCACAAAAAGGAAGCTCGGCTGACGAAAAACCGTCTTCTTTTTTGACTCGAAACCGCTAGCCTAAGTTTTCACATTTTTTCTGAAAAGCCCAGAAAAAAGTGTAAGAAATCGGGTAAAAGGACTCAACAATTTGTGGAGTCAACATCTCGGTCAACGTCATGCTGGCAATCCGTGAAGATCCGTTTCATCCGTTAAATCTGTGTTCCAACCAGTGCCGCGCAGCGGTGTGCAAAGCGCAGCTTTTTTTTGCCAATCATTTCTATGGCTATAAATTTGTACATTCAAAAACCCAAACAATGCTCAATACCAAAATTGAATCCGCACTGAACGAACAAATCGGCCTCGAAGGTTATGCCTCGTTTTTATACCTGGCCATGGCCTCCTGGAGTGAAAGAGAAGGTCTGCAAGGCTGCGCCAATTTCTTGTACCGCCAATCGGACGAAGAGCGCGAGCACATGCTGCGCATTTTCAACTACATCAACGAGATGGACGGTTACGCCCTGACCCCGGCCATTGCCCAAACGCCGCACGACTTTGGCACGATCCAGGCTTTGTTCGATAAGGTTTATGCCCACGAGCAAAAAGTAACCAACTCGATCAACAACCTGATCACCCTCAGCTACGAGGAAAAGGACCACAGCACCCTCAACTTTTTGCAGTGGTACGTGCAGGAACAACGCGAAGAGGAAGCCCTGATGCGCGATATCCTGACCAAAATCCGCCTGATTGGCGATGGCGCACAAAGCCTGTACTACATCGACAAGGAGTTGGAAAAAATCAACCGCGCTACGGCTGCCAAGGAAACTACCGAAGGGGAAAATACCTAAGCTGGAATGGAAGGAGAAAACATCCTCGACGAAGACTTGCTAGAAAAGCGAGCGCCGATGGTTCGCATTCGGCGCTACGCTTCCCTGCCCGAAGCGCAGGTGGCCGCCGCCAAACTGCGGCAAGCGGGCCTGCACTGCTTTTTGTCGAATGCCAATACTGCGGCTACTTTACCCTTTGAGTCGAGCATCCTGGGCCTGTACGTGCGCGAAAGCGACTGGGAGGATGCGGTGGACGTGTTGCGGCCCGACCCCGGCGAGGAAGCCTCGGACAAGTCCAATCCCAGTTCCGAGCACCCCATCAACCGGGTGATTTTGCTGATTTTGGTGGCGATGGTGCTCTTGGCGTTTTTGTTGGGGATGGGGATTTGATCCAACTGCCCAATACATCTTAGAATTCCCCATTTCTTTCCCTATCTTTACCCCTCAAATACATCCTATGAAAACCAGACTCAACCTATTGCTAAGCTTGTCGGCCCTATTTTGGGCTTGGCAAGCACAAGCCCAAGGCAGCGCATTCGGGGTCAAAGGCGGTCTCACTTTGGGGCGACAACAGTGGGAACAGAACTTCCAAAACAGCATTTTGATGCGCTACCACGGCGCGGCCTTCATCGAGTCCTTGGGCGAGGATACGCGTTTCGCACTGTTTGCGCAAGCGGGATACCACGTCAAAGGCAGCGCGATTCGCTTTGCACGGGGCTCTTACATCGACGTGGATGGCCGCCCGGTCAATTTCAATACCGATGCCCAGACTTTTCAGTTTCGCAACGCAGCATTGGTGGTGGGGGCCAAACAACGCTTGGACAACCTCGACCTGGGTGAGAAAAAAGCCTTTTACACCTTCGGTATCCGGGGTGAATACACTTTGAGCACCCAATTGGGGCCAGAAAACCTGCCTGTCAACAGCCCATTGGTCTTGTACTACCCGCAAAAGGAATTTGTGAAGCGTATTCTGTACGGCTTTACGGTCAGCGGCGGCATTGAAATGCCTTTCAACGACCTGGCGGGCATGCAAATCGAACTTTCGGTGAGCCCCGATTTATCGTTTCAGTACAACCAACCACCCCTCACCAATGTCATTAACCCTGGTGGCAACTTTGGCGGCCCCAATACCATCAACCTCGGTCAGCAAAGGATCCGCAACCTGGCTTTTGAACTGAGCTTGGGCTTCCGGTTTTTGCACAAGGTGGTGTATGTGGATTGAAAGGGAGTTGAAAAGTTGAAGGGTTGAAAAGACGATTTATGAGTGAAAAGCAAATGATCCTCCGGAGCGAAAACCTCGTCAAACAATATGGCAGCCGACAAGTCGTAAAAGGCGTATCGGTGAATGTACACCAAGGTGAGATCGTGGGTTTGTTGGGACCAAATGGGGCGGGCAAAACCACCACTTTTTACATGATGGTGGGCTTTATTCAGCCCAATGAAGGCCATGTGTACCTGGATGATACCGAAATCACTACCCTGCCGATGTACAAACGCGCCCAAAACGGCATTGGCTACTTGCCCCAGGAGCCTTCGGTTTTTCGCAAGCTGTCGGTGGAAGACAACATCAAGGCGGTGTTGGAAATGACCAAACTGAACAAGGAAGAACGCCGCGCAAAACTCGAAGAATTGATCGACGAGTTCAACCTGCACAAGGTGCGCAAAAGCAATGGCGATACTTTGTCGGGCGGCGAACGGCGGCGTACCGAAATTGCCCGTGCCTTGGCCTCCGGGCCTAGCTTCATCCTGCTCGACGAGCCTTTTGCGGGCATTGACCCCATCGCGGTTGAAGATATTCAGTCGATCGTGGCCAAGTTGAAAACCAAAAACATCGGCATCCTGATCACCGACCACAACGTACAGGAGACCTTGTCGATCACCGACCGGGCTTACCTGATGTTTGAGGGCAATATCCTCAAAGCGGGTACCGCCGAGGAATTGGCGGCGGATGAGATGGTGCGCAAGGTGTATTTGGGCAAAAACTTCGAGCTGCGGCGGAAGGTGATTGATCCGGTTTAGGCCACGGATTGTTGCTTTTTGGCCTGCTTCGCAGGCTATGGAGGGAACACGGATAAAAAAGAGTTTGGGTGTGTTGGTTTGGGTGTGAGTGTGCATAAACCCCATTTCCAATTAAATGAGTCGATAGATTCTGATTGAAGCCCCCCACACTCGAACTCACACTTACACACAACACACCCATTCTTGCGGATTGCCAACATGATTTTGACCACGATTTTGACATTCTTTGTGCTTAAAATCGGTAAAAATTGGAAGTTTTATTTTATCCCTTACTTATTCATCAAAACCCACTGCTATGAAGCCCAAAACCCGTCTCTTATTTGCTTTTTTGTTGCTGACTTGCCTCGCTCTGAGCTCCTGCCGTACTGGCTGTGGCTGCCCCATGTCAAAATTGAACCCGATAACAAGCAAATAGGTACCTAAAGACTAAAGCCCATCAGCAATCTCCCCACAGCGCCTTTCTTCTCAACTCCTCAACCTCTCAACTCCTCAACTACTTGCTACACTTCCACAAAAAATCCGAGATCGCATACGACTGTTTGGTGTAGGAAAAATGCCACCATTCGGTCCGCGTCGTTTTGAAGCCTTCTGCGATCATGAGGTTTTGCAACAGCTTGCGGTTTTCGTACACTTCGGGCTTGTGGCCGGTGTAGTCGATGTGTGCTTCTTTGCCAAAAAAATCGAATTCGCTGCCCATGTCCAGCGCTTTGCCGTTTTTGTCCACCACACTCAGGTCCACTGCTGCACCACGGTTGTGCATCGAGCCTTTGCGCGGGTCGGCTACGTAATCGGGATTGGGTACTTTTTTCCAAAGCCGCCACTGCACGGAATGGGGTCGGTAGCAATCAAACATCAACAGGCGATAACCCTTTTCTTTGAGCTTGTTGTGTACGCGCAGCAGAGCTTGGGCCACTTCATCGCGCAGGTAGCACTCGCCACATTCGTACATTTTTTCTTTCACAAAATTATTGGTGGTGGCATAGCGCAAGTCCAGAGCGATGTCAGTGGCCAGGTCTTGCACATTGGTCCAACCGGCTTTGCTGTTTTCTACTTTAGGGGCTTTGCTGGGCTTGGTAGTTTGAGAAAAAACCATAGCAGGCAACAAAAAACTTACAACCAAGCACACACTTGACAATGTTTTATTCATTTTTGTAGCTGTTTTCAAGACTGTATGAAGCGTATCGAAGAAAAAACCCGATTAATCGCACTTTGCCTGCTTGGCATCGGCTTGCTGGTCCCCGCCTTTTTGATCAACCTGGGCTTGATGACCATGATCGACGACGAGGGCATCCGGTCGCTGGTGGCACTGGAGATGAAATTGTCGGGACAATACATCACGCCCACCTTGCACGGCGAGTTTTATTACAACAAGCCCCCTTTGTACAATTGGTTGCTGTTGGTTTCCTTCTGGCTCAGCGGCCAAGTTACGGAATTTAGTGCGCGCTTGCCAACGGTTTTGGCACTTTGTGGCTATGCGCTGACGGTTTTTCTGTTTTTTCGCAGGCATTTTGGCACTTATTTTGGCCTACTCAATGCGGTTTTTTTGATCACTTGTGGCCGCATTTTGCTCTGGGATTCCTTGCTGGGCCTGATCGACATTTTCTTTTCCTGGGTGGTTTTTGTGCAGTTCCTGGTGATCTATTATTGCTTTGAGCGCAAGTACTTTTTGCGTTTGTTCTTGTTTTCCTACTTGCTGATGTCCATCGGATTCATGCTCAAGGGCTTGCCCGCCATCGTATTTCAAGGCATCACTTTATTGTCCTGGTTTTCGGTGAATGGGGCTTTTCGGCGTTTGTTTTCGTGGCAGCATATTGTGGGTGGTTTAGCGGGCATGGCTTTGATCGGGTCCTACTATTTGGAGTATGCGCAGCACAATTCGCTGGGGGTGGTTTTCAATACGTTGATGTCGGAATCATCCAAAAGGACGGCGGTGCAGTTTGGCTGGTGGCGCACGGTTTTGCACCTGTTTACCTTCCCTTTTGAAATGCTGTACCATTTTTTCCCTTGGTCGTTTTTGGCCGTTTACCTGCTGCGCAAAGACCTTTGGCAAAAATTAAAGGAAAACCGCCTGGTCTTTTTCCTATCCGTCGTTTTTTTGGGCAATATCCTGATTTATTGGAGCTCAGTGGAAGTTTATCCAAGGTACTTGTTGATGTTTTGCCCACTGATTTTTGGGGTGTTTTTGTATTTGGGTCAAGACTTAGCGGAGAAAAAAAGCTGGCAGTCCAAAGTCTCGCAGGTTTTGATGGGTTTTTTCGGGCTTTTGATTGCCGGAGGGAGTTTTGCGCCGCTTTTTTTGCAGGCTAGCCAAGGCATTCCCCATTTGTGGCTGAAAACTGGCTTTTTGGTACTGGCTTCGGCCATTTTGTATGGCTTGTACTGGCATTGGAAAGCGCAAAGGCTATTGATCCTGGGGTTGCTATTTTTGGTTTTGAGAATAGGCTTCAACTGGTTTGTTTTGCCCGACCGCAACAGCAATGATTATGGCGATTTGTGCCGTCAATCTTCGATTCAACAAGGTCAAAAGTGGAAAAACCGCCCCTTGTACGTGTACCGCGAAACCCCCATGCAGTGGACCAATTCAATTTACCTGAGCAAAACCAGGGGAGCGATCATCCCGGTGGCCAAGCAAGATTTTGACCCTCGCGCCCTATACATTGTCGATACAGAAAAATATCCCAAGGTCTTGGCCGATACCTTGGGGCAGTTCAATGTCCGGCATGGCAAAACGGTGTTTTACATCGGGACCTTGAAGTGAAAATCAACAAAAATCCCCGATCAGAGCCCAAGAAACCGTACCTTTGCGTCGTTTTTTGAAATCCAACGGTATGAACTCACCCAAACTGTCCGTAGTCGTTTGCGTTTTGAACGAAGAAGACAACGTAAAACCACAAATCGAGCGCATCGACGCCGCTTTGCAGGGCATGGACTATGAAATTGTGTACGTTGACGATGGTTCAACCGATCGCACTTTGGAAATATTGAAAAGCCTGCCCAACCCACGCCTGCGGGTAGTTGCGCTCAAGAAAAACTATGGCCAAAGCCTGGCGCTGATGGCAGGTATCGACCACGCCCAAGGCGAGTACGTGGCGACCATGGATGGCGACCTGCAAAACGACCCCAGCGACATTGCCAACATGCTGCGCATTGCCGAAGAAGGGGGTTACGACATGGTGGCAGGCAACCGTGCCAACCGCAAGGATGGCATGGTTTTGCGCAAAATTCCCAGCCGCATTGCCAATTACATCATTCGCCGCAGCACGGGGGTCTATCTCAAAGACTATGGTTGTGCACTGAAAGTACTGAAAGCCGACTTGGCCAAGGACCTGGGCTTGTATGGCGAATTGCACCGCTTCATCCCGGTTTTGGCTCACTTAGAAGGTGCAAAATTGACCCAGGTCGATGTGCAACACCACGCCCGCCAATTTGGGCAATCAAAATATGGCCTCAGCCGTACCTTCAAGGTGGTCAGTGACTTGCTGCTGATGCTGTTTTTCAAAAAATACCTGCAAAAACCCATGCACTTGTTCGGAAATACCGGGGTGATGTTGTTTGTGGCAGGTTTGCTGATCAATGCCTATTTATTGGTGCTGAAAATCCTAGGACAAGACATTTGGGGGCGTCCCTTGCTCATTTTGGGCATGCTGCTGTTGTTGGGGGGCATTCAGTTCATCACCATTGGCATTGTGGTCGAAATTCAGATGCGGACCTATTTTGAATCGCAGCAAAAACGGCCTTACAAGGTGCGCAGTGTTTCGCAGTATTCGTGAAAACAGTGCTTTTAAAGCGCCGACACCTGCTTGATCACCGTGGTTTGCCCTAAAAAATTGCCAAATGCGCTGATTTTACGCTCTACCAATTCAGTGGGCAATTGGTCTTTTTTATCGAAGAACGAAACTTCTACTTCTACTTGTTTGGGTTTTACGGTGCGTTTCCAAATGCCCACTACTTGCCCATTTACTAAGATGATGGGTTTGAAAATGCCATTGGCCGTGATGGCTTCTTTGTGCCAGATGGGCTTGAACACCGCCTCGCGGTACTTGTAGCTGACGCAGTATTCGTCAAATGCAGGCAAGAAAAACACTGACTCCTGTGGCTCCAAATCCGGGCTGTTGAGCGGTAAAAAATAGGTTTTACCTTCCAGCTCAAATGAGCGCAGCTCGGCTTTGATGCTTTCCAAGGCTGATCTGACATCTCCCATCGGCAAGCCCGACCACCAGTAAAAATCCGGGAGCGTAGCTGGCGCATGGCTGGTAAAATAACGCCGGGCCAGCTGACCCAGGGCTTCTTCGCGGCTGAAAACCAAGCCTGGAGGTACTTTTTCGTCCATCAAAGCATAGGTGATTTCTTTGCCGCGCATCGCGCCATTGCAAACGACCGCCGATAATTCGGCATTGAACATGAAGTGGACTGCCAGCGTAGAATTCGTTTTGATTCCACCACGTTCAAGGGTCTGCATCAATTCGGCACGGGTCAAGTGTTGACCACCTTCCAGGGCTTTGGCCATTAAATCAATGGTTCGATTGTACAATTTTGCGTCGAGGCCCAACTCACGGTCGCTGGCCGCATATGCTGCTCGGATGTGTTTTTCGGTCAAAGCAAGCATCCAACGCGCATCCTGCCCCGATACCAGGTGCCAAGTGGGGCGCAACACATGGGTGCGGACCAATTCACCTGCGTCCAGGGCCGCTTCAAGTTGGGCATCGTTGCTGCCGGGTAGGCGAATGCCAATGGCCCATTTCGACATGGGGTAGTCCTGGGCTTGCATGGCCCCCATGTGGGCAACCAGGGCTTGTGGGGTTTTGAAGCCAGGGTTGATGATTTGCTGGTTGTGGAGGCGGTGGGTCGTGATGCTGGTCATTCTTTTTGAATTAGCATGAGTTCTGGTTTGTCGGGCTTGTTTTTTTGACATACGACATGCGATAGACAATATACGACATATGATTTGTGGGCTCGCGGGGAAGAACTTGGGGTGCCTGCAGCCGTAACCATCCAACTGGTTCCTATTTTGCTCTTAACTTCTCAAAATCTTTTCCATCGGCCTACCTTTGGCCAGCTCATCCACCAATTTGTCCAAATAGCGGACCTTCTTTACCAACTCATCCTCAATGTCTTCAATGCGATAACCACAAATGACGCCCGTGATTTTTGAGGCATTGGGGTTCATTTGTGGAGCCTGATCAAAAAAGGCTTCAAAAGTGTTTTTCTCGTCGATTTGTCCTTGCAAAGCCTGTGCATCATAGCCAGTCAGCCAGTAAATGATGCTGTCAAGCTCTGCTTTGCTGCGCCCTTTTTTCTCCACTTTTTGGACATAAAGGGGATATACGCGTGCAAAAGACATTTTGTAGATTCGTTCGGTGTTGGTATTCATGAAATAAAGGTAAAAAAAAGTCATTTTCCGCCTCCTCCTGGCCCCAAAACGCTCAAAATTTCGTCAAAATACAGTACTCAGTAGCAATCCCCGTTTTGAATATAATCGCAAAGACCTAGTCTAGCGGTTTTGAGACAAAAGGTAGGACTTTATTGTAAAAACTAACGTATCAAATTTGAGTGTACTTTTTTCGTTCAAAAGTACAGTGAAGTGTAATGTATTGGGTTTCAAAATAAAGCCCTTTTTCTTTTTTTCTTGGCCTCAGGTTTCGCGCAAAATTTTAACAAAAATGAAAATGACCGCTTCTTTGCCCAATAATCCGGATTTTTATAGGTCAAAATCAGGATAAAGTTTTTTTATCGGGATTTTTAATATTTATTAAAATGTTAATTAGAAATTAAATTTCGTTTCACTCTATGTAACGGTTCAAAAATAAACCTTACCAAGTTTTTTGATTGCCAGTTGTCAACATCATGGTCAACGTCATGCTGGAAATCCGCAAGATAGGGTGTGGAGTGTGTAAGTGTGAGTTTGGGTGTGGGAGCTTCGTGCTTTTACTTTTGTCTCCGATCACTTGAAAACGGGGTTTTTTCACACTCACACCCAAACAAACACACCCAAACCCAATTTTATCCGTGTTCCTAAAATAGCCTCGCGCAGCGGGGCAACGCAGTTGCGATTTGGTAAGGTTTATTCGTGGCTTGTCACTATACATTGAGTACAAACAAAATAAGAGCAGGTTTTTACTTCATTTTCTTATTTTTCATTTACGCGAAACGTCAGCTTGACAAAAAAAGAAACAAAAAAGTCAAGGGCTGTGATCAAATCCTACGATTTTGCTTGAAAATCAAGCTCCAAGGAGCGACGGCAATCCACCACAAACTCGCTCCTTCGTCGCTCAGACACTGGTTGCTTCTGATCCGTCGCGCTTTAAAGCGCCCTTTCGCAAAATCGGGATTTGCTTAAGGCCCGTTAAGCTCCGATCAAGTAGCTGTGAAAAAGCTTGACTTTTTACAGCTGATTGGAGCCGCCCCCACCTTGAGTTACAACAGTAATTTCCCATCTGGCCTTCACCTGAAATCTGATGCAACTTCTGGGTAAATTTCAGATGAGTTTCGGGGGCGGTTTTTGTCCCCGGACTGAAGTCCAGGGTTACACGATTTCGGATGTGACTCCGACTTCCGATATAGCATTTAGGAAATTGTGTTCATTGATTGTACATGTTCAGTCAGTTTGGCTTTAATGTGATCGGGATACTGATCGAAGCTGGGATCTACATGGGAAATCGCTGGGCCACAAAACCAAAGCGGGCCTTGTAACCTTCCAGTCACAAAGCCCGCTTTTATCAAGGTAGAAATTTTCTTCAAATCAAGCGCGATCGATAAAGAATGATTTCGGTAGGATCAGCATCAGTTCTTGGTTGAACACGATTTTGCCTTCGCGGATGTCATTCCACTTCACGATTTCTTCAACGGTGCAGTTGAAAAGGGCGGCGATTTTCTCCAGGTTGTCCCCTTTGTTGACCACATAAGCGGTACGCATGGTACCTTGGGGCAGTGGCCGGCCACTTTCCAGGTAATTACGGAGCAAGCTAGATGCATCACCATTGGGCAGGATCAGCAGGTTACCTTTGCCGCTTTTTGGCAAAACACCACCCGTGAAACTGGGATTCAAAGCTGCCAATTGTGAAGTTTTCACCCCGGTAACGCGAGAAATTTCACCAAAAGCCAAACTGCGGTAAATGCGGATGGCACGGGCGTCGCCAGCGAAATGCAAGGGAGACACAGGCTTCAGGCCGTGCTGTTCGTGGTAATTGGCAATGTAAGCAGCGGCCAAAAACGCAGGAACATAACGGCGGGTCTCACTTGGCAAGTGGGGAGCCACTTTCCAGTAGTTTTTGCTGCCGGCGGCGCGTACAGCTTTCTTGATGGTACCGATACCTGAATTGTAAGCGGCGAGTACCAGCATCCAATCGCCCAATTCACTGTGGAGGTACTGCAACATTTCAGCAGCAGCTTCGGTAGAACGGTAAAGGTCCAGGCGCTCATCTACACCACCAGCCATTGAAAGGCCATAGTGGCGAGCAGAAATCGGCATCAACTGCCAAACTCCCGCAGCTCCAGCGTGCGAGCGCACTTTCGGTTGCAAACCAGACTCGATGATCGCCAAATACTTCAATTCTTGTGGCAGACCATGCTGGGCAAGGATGTCTTCGAAAACCGGGAAGTACATGCCTGTGCGGCCCAATACTACTTCGGTTTCTTTTTTACCTACAGTGATGTACTGACGAATACGTGTCATCACTGGTTCAGTGGTTTTGGTCTCTATTGAAAGACCAAGATTGTTGAGGCGTTCCTTGACCAGAGCTTCTGTCAGTGGGGTAGCAATCGAATGGGTTTTTGGGCTACTTGCCTCGGTTTTTTTTGTTGTTGCCTTTTCAATGTTTACGTGGCTGGTAGCACCCGCCGCGAGCATGGCAACAACTGTCCATGGGAAATTCATTCGCAAAAAATTTGGTGATCTGAACTAACCTTGCATAAGTATCTAGCAAACTGCAGTTTTCTTACGCGATAAAAATTCCAAATGTTGACCTAGTTAGTTCAGTGGGGTAATGCACCCCGCGCTACTGATTTTGGTCTTCAGAACATGTTCTTTTAGACGCAAAATTTTAGCGACCGTGAGGACAAAGTTACACTTACCCCGAATTCAGTGCAATACATTGGAAATCAAGCCAAATTTTGCACTGCCTATTTAACGCACGAAAGTATGAGGAATTATTTGGTGGTTTGAAGGGCAAAAAAGCCAAAAATTAAGCCAACATTAAATGAAACCAAATAATAATGCGGTTTAGGCGCTGTCGACGAATCGCTTTCCAGCGTATAAAATAATCATTATTTAACGTTTTTGTGACACTTACGTGACGCAATACCGACTTATCCACAGCCCTTTTTACTGTATTTTAGAAAAATTTGCCTTGCTTTGTGGTGAAAAAGGGCAAATTTCTACCCCCATTAGGTTAAAAAATTAGGCATATCACATGAAAATCACAATTTTGGCCTTTGGCATCGCCCGCGACATTGTGGGTGGAAGTACTTTAGATGCTGAGCTGCCCGAAACATGCAGTGTTGGTGGTTTACGGGAAATTTTATTTTCCAAGTACCCAGCTTTTCAAAATCTGGCCGCTTTGGCCATTGCACTCAATGCCGAGTATGCCCAGGACGACCAAATGATCGACGCCAGAGACGAGGTAGTGCTCATCCCACCAGTTAGCGGAGGGTAATACAAAAGCAGTAAAAGCGATCAGTTTTTCTCCAACAATTGTAAATGGGTGGTTTCCACGGCATGTCCATTGGGAATGGCCAACATGCGCTCGTGTTGTAAGTTGAGCACTACGCCATAATTAAGATCAATTTTGAGGATGTTTGAGTCCTCGAGCGGATAATCTAGCTTGCGCAAAGATTCAGGTAGGTTTTGCACTGATTTGATCTTGGCTTTGTAGCGCAGGATGCCGATGTTGGAATCTTCAACATCCGTACTTAGTTGTACCGTAGCCAATGCCTGCAGAGGGTGTTGTGGGTTATCGGGGTTGGGCCATTCCAGGTCGTAAGACAAAATGGTGTCCAGTTTCAAGGATTTCCCATAAAAAGAGTGGAGCATCAGCAATTCTTCCCAACCATGCTCGGCCAAGTAAGCGGAGGAACAAAGCCTCTCGCGCAAGCCATTGAGGCGCTCGCTTTGGGCTGCATTGCGAAGTTTGGGGGCCATTTTTTGAAAAAACCCCCTGTAATGGGTCTGCCAGTTGTCCAGGTTTTTCCAGGATTGAAAAGCACCACTGGGATCGGTTTGATATTGAACTTTGAGTGGACCTTGTTTTTTGGACAATTTGGCGAGATCCTGGTCTTGTAGCGCAAGGGGTACCAGGTTGAGGTCGTTTTCATAATTGGCCTCAAAGACATAGCCTAGTTCCGTAGAGTCCAATACGCTGAGGGACAAAAGCCCATCCATGCTACAACTGTCAAGGAGTGCAGTGCGTTGATAAGTAGCCCGGCTTTTGGAGACCTGGTAGTCGAATACGTCGCCTTTGTACACGTAAGCGACCAAGGGAAACTCTTCAGCCGAGTGCCCAATTGAAGGGGCGTGTAAGTCGAGCACAAATGAGGAGGCCAGACTCAAAATCAGAATTTTGTTTACCATGGGATAAAAACTGGGTAAAGGACTGTGGAAAGACCAGTCGGGTCAGTTTTGATTAAACGAACCCTGTTTTCTTTCCAAGTATTACAAATGCTTCATAAAAATAGAGGCATTTCTGCAAAAATGCAACGGTGCCTTGTTGATCAGCATAACGTATTGACGCAGTTTTCGCTGCTTGGTCATCAAAATTCCCTTATCTTTCCCCAAAAACTACTACCTATGCTCAAAACCGATGTATGCATTGTGGGAGCTGGTCCGGGTGGAGTAGCCACGGCTCTAAAGCTTAGTTACCTGGGCATTCCATGCATTTTGATCGATAAATCCGTTTTCCCCCGCGATAAAATTTGTGGTGACGCCATCAGCGGGAAAGTCAGTACCCTACTCAATCGACTGGACCCCGAAATAATGTTTCGCTTCAACCAAAGAGACCGTCAAACTGATGTATGGGGCGTGCGTTTTGTAGCTCCCAATCGCAAAATCGTTGACATTCCTTTCAAACCGGGCTACATCCGCAATGAAAAAGCAGCCCCAGGCTATGTTTCTAAACGCGTAGATTTTGATGCTTTTTTGATCGAAGAAGTCAAGCGCCGCGACAACATCCAGTTTTTTGACCAAACCGCCATTGCTGAATTTGAAAGAAATGAGGATGGCTATTTGCTCAGTACGGCTAATCGTGCCTTTCAAGTGTCCTGTCGTTTGTTGATTGATGCGAGTGGCGCACATTCACCATTTAGCCGCAAACATGCAGGCTTGGAAATGGACCATGCCCACCACGCTGGTGCGGTAAGGGCTTACTACCGCAACGTCAAAGATTTTGCCGTGGACAATTTCATAGAATTACACTTTTTGAAAGATACAACCCCAGGTTATTTCTGGGTCTTTCCCTTGCCCAATGGTGAAGCCAATGTGGGCTTGGGCATGCGCAGTGACATCATCAAGGACCGAAAAGTCAACCTACGCAAAGAAATGTTGCGCATCATTGCCGAGGACCCCAGCATTGCTCCCCGATTTGCAGATGCAGAACTTATTGGCGAAATACAAGGATATGGCCTGCCCTTGGGCTCCAAAACCCGTCAATTATCGGGAGATCACTACATGCTGGTGGGCGATGCAGGGCACTTGATCGACCCACTCACCGGCGAGGGCATCGGGAATGCCTTTTACAGTGGCATCATTGCTGCCGAGCAAGCTGAAGTTTGTTTAAAGAAAGAAATTTTTTCCGAAAAATTTTTAACTGCCTATGATATTCGTATTCAACGAGTTCTAGGTTCTGAGATGAAATTGAGCTACCAAATGCAAAGAATCGGCAGTAAACCTTTTTTGCTAAATCTCGTAACTAACATCATCCAAAGCAATCGGAAAATACTGGACTACTTCTCGGCCATGTACACCGATTTTGGTTTAAGGGGGCAATTGGTCAAACCCTGGTTCTGGATCAAAATGTGGATCCAGCGCCCGGATTTAAAAAACCCAAGAATTGAAAAAGACGCGAAGGGTTGAAGCAAAATGCATTTTTGAAATCGTAAAACGAGACCCCCTCATTTTTTTGGCAAAAAGCCCAAAAATTGAGCACTTAATACAACCTCAAGGGCAAATTGTGGGTCATTTAGGTGATTTGCGTCTTGTAAATGTAAAAAAGTAGCCCAAGTACTAGATTTTTAAAAAAAATTTAACTAATATGGGTACAATATTCGCATTTACGGGTTGTTATAGTGAGTGTGGACCCCAAAGACAAGGTAAGCCTGACCCCACAAAGAAATTTTTAGTCGGCTTAAGTTTCATAAACTAGTGAGTGTAATTCGTGGCCTTTCCCGTTTGGAAGGGCCATTTTTTTTTGCACCTGCCTTGGTTTGTTTTGATAAATAAGATAACTTACAGCTTTGCCTTCTGCTTAAAATCTGTCGGCAGCCATGCATCTACTGACCAACATCTCTGGAATCGCCATCAATGAACTGGATCTCAACATCACAGCCCCCGGTACTGTGGGAGAGTATTGGCTGCACCTGATCAACAACGGCATTGGCGAGCCAACCTTGGTGCCAATCATGATTGCCAGAGGCAAGTACGATGGGCCCGTGTTGGGCATTACGGCGGCTATTCACGGCAATGAATTAAATGGCATTCCCGTTATCCAGCGCTTGTTTCGCAACCTGAATGTACATAGCTTACATGGCACCATTGTTGGAGTCTTGGTGGTCAATGTACCGGGTTTGATTCGCGAACAAAGAAGATTTATCGACGGCGTGGACCTGAACCGCATTGCACCGGGCAGGCCAGATGGCAACGTGAGTGAAGTGTACATCAACCGGGTAGTAGAGCGAATTTTGTCAAAGTTTGACTACTTGATCGACCTTCATACCGCCAGCTTCGGAAGGGTCAATTCCTGGTACATCCGCGCTGACATGAGTGAAGAGGCCACCGCCAGGATGGCCCGCCTACAAAGCCCCGACATTATTCTGCACAACAAACCCAACGACGGTACTTTCCGGGGAGCCGCCAGTGCCTTGGGGATCAAAGCCATCACCCTGGAATTGAAAGACCCCCATATTTTTCAGTCTGATGTGATCGACGATGCCTTGGAAGGCATTTATAATGTCATTTACGACGTGCAAATGTTGGAAGGGAAAATTTCCTTGTACACAGAAACTACGATTTTGTGTAAAAGCTCTTACTGGATACACACCGACGAGGGCGGCATCCTGCATGTCTATCCCAATGTATGCCAAGAGGTTAAAAAAGGAGATTTGATTGCTGAAGTGCGCACCATTTTTGGCAAACCCTGCCGCCAATACCACGCACCAGAAGACGGAATCATCATTGGCAAAAGTGTGGACCCCATCAATCCAACGGGCAGTCGCATCCTGCACTTGGGTACAGGCGTGAGGCGCATCAGCTTGCAGGAGTCGTCCAATAATCCCTAACCTCAATATTTCACCTCTCCTGGTCGCGTGTCAATGACTTTCAAGCGGTGCTTTTTACCCATTTCAAATTCCCTAAACTTGATCAGCGCAGGCAAAAGATAACCCACACCTACCGTACTGGCAGTCAGGATGGCATCGCCTTTTTGATAACGGGTATCAGGATTGTTGTCCGTAAGTGTGCCGATTAGCTGATTGGCTGACCAACTCAAGCCAAAAATTTTCAAGGAGGTGCCAATGCCCTTGGGTCCGCGCTTGGGGTAGCGCAAGGCTGCAATTTCCTTTACATGCCAGGACTTGTTGGGCATGATCAACAAAGAATCGCGCGGGTTGATGTCCACCAATTCGGAAGTGTACCAGCCTTGACCGTCTTTGATCCGGTAGTTGAGGATGGCACCAGCTTCGATTTTTCGATTTTTCACCCGGCCCCGGGTTTCCAGCACCAGGAATTTTTGTGAAAAAACGGGTATGGTCAATAGTGAAAGCAGACACCAAAGAACGAATCGGGTAAAGGCAACTGACATAGGATAATGATGTGAAGTGGTGATGCTATAACGGACTCTTAGATAAAGAAGTTCTGAAATCCGCATCAAATCTGCTCTTAATGAAGCCTTTTTAAGCCCCTTCGGTTGGCTCAGTGCCTCGTTCTCTCCATTTTTTTACCAAGCGACGCAAACCCTGGTTCATGTTATTTTCGATTTCGGCGTAACTCAGCTGTTCGGACGCCACGTAAATCACCATGAGGCCATACGCCACATTTTGCCCTTCCAACGCGGCATAGAGTCGATGTCTTTGCAACCGATAAGCTTCTCGCATTTGCCGACGCAGGCGATTGCGGTCAACCGCATGGGGAAATTTTTTCTTAGGCACACTAAGAGCGAATTGCACCTGGTCTCCTCTCCTGTTTTCGGACAATGGAATCCAAACCAAGCGCAATGGATACTGACCAAAAGACTGCCCCTCCTTGAACATGCGTCCAATGACCGATGCGCTTTTTAAACGCGCTGATTTGGGAAAGCCTTTGTTTTTGTTCACCTTGTAATATTGGTCTTTTTTGCGCAAAAAACGCATTTTTCAATATCCTCGACTCAAATTTACCCGATTCATCAACTCTTTTCCGGTCAAGTGAAATTCCAGGTTTTGTAAAAACACTTCCACCTTGCCTTCATTTTCGGCGGCTTGGCCCCCTCCGCTGTGCTGGGTCAGGATCACCTTGGGCATGTTCCAAAGCGGATGGCCGACTGGCAAAGGTTCCTCGGCGGTGACGTCCAAAACGGCTCCAGCCAAGTGGCCCTTATTGAGTGCATTGATCAGCGCGGGTTCATCCACAGTATTGCCCCGGCCTACATTGGCGTACAAGCTGCCTGGCTTCATGGCTGCAATCATTTCGGCAGTAAAAAAGCCTACCGCAGTGCCCGGCAAGCAGTTAATCACCAAGTCAGTTTCGGGCAAAACCTGCATCAAATCCTCCACGCTGCGCAGTTCTGCCTCAGGGTTTTGGCGGGCCAAAGTTCTGATTTTTCCACCAAAAGGAAGCAGCATTTGTCGCATGGCGCTGCCAATGGTGCCTGCACCCAAGATAACCACACTTTTGTAGCGCAACAAACCCAAATTGGGTCGGATCGAAGCGCCTACCCAGGTCTGTTCTTTTTGCAAAACAGCCAGCTCGTCAAGTCCTCGATAGTAAGCCAAAATACCCGCCAGCATGGTTTCGGCGCAGGGCCAGGCAAAAAAGTCACCCATGTTGCACACTGGAATGGACAGGTTTAAATCGCGGTATTCCGCAAAACCAGCCGAGTCGAGTTGCCAAAACTGCAAGTCAGGAGACGGCTGTTTCCACCAAACCAAGGGTGGATTGCCCATCAACAAATGGGCTTTTTGAAACACTGATTGCGCATTTGCCCCTTCTTCATCTCGGAAAAAGAGTGCATGGCCTTGCACTGCGCTCGCTTTCTTCATTTGCGCCCGCAGTGCTGGTTCCAGGATGCTGTGTACGTATATGTTCATTTGTTTTTGTCAATTGTTGGATCGACAAAATACAAAGTCTTTGCATTTACCACCATTAAGTATTTGAGCTAAAATAAACTGGACAGGTTTGCTTTTGAGGTTTAGCAAAAAAAGAACACAACTTCCTTCCAGTCAGTTGCTTATCTTTTTTCGCTAAACCCAAACCTATCCACCTTATTTTTTTACGCTCCCTAAATCGCCATCGCCAAAGTAGCCATGCTGATTTTAGTGCCCTCTACTTCCAAAATAGGCAAGGCGCAAGCCTCTAGAGTGGCCCCAGTGGTCAGCACATCGTCGATCAGGAGCACATGTTTGTTGAGCAGCAAGTCGGGATTCTTGACCACAAAACTCTCCTCCACATTTTTCAGGCGCTCGATCCGGCCTTTGCGGGTTTGACTTTTTTTGAATTGCACCCGGGCCAGGGCTTGTTCTTCAAAGGGCTTTTGCAGGGTTTCCGCAATGCCTTGTGCCAGGCAAGCAGCCTGGTTGTACCCCCGCCAACGCAAGCGCCGGGGATGCAGTGGAACCGGGCTCACCAAGTCGATGTCTTGATAATCGGGAGATTGCCGCAATCGCTCTCCCAGCATTCGCCCCAGTTGCAGGGCCAATTCTTGCTGACCTCCGTATTTGATTTTATGGATCAGGTGCTGCACCCGCCCACCTTTGCTGAAAAAAAGCAACGCCGCTCCATGTTCGAGCGGGAGTCGGCCCCAGAATTTTTCACAAAATGCATTGTCTGCTTCAGTGGCTTGCCGGGTGTAGGGCAGTTCCAAATGACAAGTAGGGCACAAGATACTTTTGGGAGCCAAAACCTCAGCTTGACAGGCTGGGCAAAGTGCAGGAAAAAATAAGCGGTACAAATCCTGCCAGGGCAAAAAATGGGTTAACATAATGGATCATTTCGCGATGAAAAAAGAAGATACGCGAAAGGCAGGTAGGAATGTTTAAGGTAAAATATCAGCTCAGAATTAGATGTGGATAAAGGTAAAGTTTTTCTGAATTTATTGCAAATTTATTTCAGCTAAAAACGCTTCAAACTCCTCCTCCCAGCTCGGAATTTTGCCTTCAAACTGTTCAGACTTGCCTTCGTACCAGGCCTCGTAGCGGGCGAGGAGCCAGTTTTCCAAAACCCCAGTGTTGGCTTCTTGTGCAGGAAATTGCAGGGAGTTTGAGGCATGTTTTTCCAATAAACTGCCCATTTCAGCGTCAATTTGACCCATCGTGAGGCATAAGATCGGCTTGCGGGCGGCCAAGTACTCGAACAATTTGGCGCTGAGAATACCTCCTTGCTTTGGGCTACTCCAACTCAGCAGCACGTTTACCTGTGCCTGTTTTTGCCAGGCCATGACTGCCTCGCGGGTCAAAACCCCCAAATCGAGGAATTGTTTGCCAAGGCCATGTTGTGCAAACCAGTTTTGCCAGGCCGCGCCATCTTTTCCGGCATAGACCAGCAGCAGTTTTTTTTGCTCAACTAAGCCGCGCTCACTCAGATTCGCGAGGGCTTGGCCTAAAATCTCTCCATCTTGGTGTTGGGCATAAATGGTGCCTGCATAAAATAGGGTAAATTGCGCTGCTGGTTTGGTCAACTCTAGGGAATCCACTGCTGATTCATCCTCATTCAAAGCGTTCCGCAGCACTTTTACAGGCTGCTTGTATTGTCCAAGTGTTTTGGCCAGGCCACTAGAAACGGTCGTGATAAAGTCTGCTTGTTGAAGTAATTTTTGCAAAAAAAAGTGCTGAAAGGTGGGCCACAAAACATTGTCCCGCACCGGATCCACGGGTAAATCTCTAAAATCGGCGATCCAAACCAGCTGCGGGAAGCGTTTTTTCAGTAAAAAAGCCACATAATGGTCGCAAATGGGCCGGAAAGAAGTAAAAAAATGGGTAATGCCTTCTTTTTTTATCAGCTTCTTCCCCTCTTGGTAAGCCCGCCAACAATACCAAAGGCTGCCATCGCCCAGTAGCAACACAAAAGGAAAACTATCGGCCAAGCGGGCCAAAAACCGTCGCCAAGGGCTGGTTTTTTCTGTTATGGCCAAGCCTTGCATGCCTTGTCCTTTGAGCCCTAAGTAAAAATGTCGGATGCTCCAATCTTTTACCACCTCAACTTGGTCCTCTGCGCAAATGGGTCGGGCGGTGGCCGTGATCAAAAATGTTTTTTCCCAAAATTTTGAACTACTTTGGTAAAAACGAAAAATGCGTTGCGCTCCCACTACTTTGACAGGTGGAAAGTAGTAACTAAGCAAGAGTAGTCTGGTTGGGCCAGGAATGTTCGACCGATTCATTCCAGGGTTGTTTGCCCTTGTGCTTGGCGCGATCTGCTGCGGTGATTTGGCCTGGGCAAGCCAATCTGGGCCGCAATCAATTGGAGATAAACGGCCTCCACTGCCTCGCAGGAGAAGTGCTGCAAGGCAAAATTTCGGCAATCCAAAGACATGTTGAGCAGTTGTCCATCACCCATTTGAACCATTTGTTCCAAGGCAGCTGCCAAGGCTTCTGCGTCTCGGGGCGGTGCCCAAAGGCCACATTGATGTAGGGGCACGGCTTCGCGGCAACCAGGTACATTGGTCACGATGACTGGCCGCCCCATCGACATGGCTTCCAGAATGGCGCGAGGCATGCCTTCACGATAAGAAGGCAAGACTACCGCATGTGAGTCGGCGAGTAAAGGCCGTACATCTTCCACTTGGCCAAAATATTTGAACACGCCCTGGTCGATCCAAGCTTGCAACTCTTGTTTACTGATGGCGGCTGGGTTTTCTACCTCGTTGGAGCCAGCAATCCAAAATTCAATGTTTTTTTGCCTGGCTTTGACTTGTGCAGCTGCTTCTGCCAACTCAATAAGCCCTTTGTCGCGCAGCAAACGCCCTAAAAACAAAAATATGAAAGGCTTGCGCGAGGGCAAAGGAGTATAAGCGAACTTTTGGGTATCCACGCCCGATCCGGGTACCGAGATGCCTTGTCCGGGAGTAAGTATGTTCAGTTTTTGCAACAACCTCAAATCCGATTCATTGTGCAAAGCCACTGCATGCAAGCCTCGAAAAGCCTTTTGATAAAGGCGAATGACCAGTTTATTGAGCCACCCTTCACGCAAAAAAGTATACCCCAAACCAGTGACTGTGGGTAAAAAAGGAATGCCCAAGCTTTTGGCCGCCAAGCTGCCAAACAAATTGGGTTTGATGGTAAAGCCCAACGCAAAATCTGGCTTCAACTGCCGGAATAAACGCTGCAATTCCCAGTAAAAAACCAGGTCTTTGAAAGGATTTTTTTGCTGCGCGTGAAGGTTTTTCAACAGGTATAGCGAAAAACCAGGCATGGTTTGCAACTTGCTCGTATATTCATCAGCAGGGGCAAGCACACTGACTTTGAACCCATGATCCAGCAAACTTTGGATGAGGTTGAGCCGAAAATTGTAAATGTTCCAACACGAGTTGGCAATGATCAACAGGTGTTGCGGTTTTTGGAGTTCACTTTGCATCTGCGTGTTTCTCGGTATGTTCAGTTGCTTTCTTGTTTTGCAAAGTTAGCAAAATATCAATTTACTGGCATCACTTATAACGTTGGATTTACAAGCTTAGGTTTGTCAAGCAAGGGTAATATTATGACGAAAAGGCGGAATAAAGGGGTACAACAAGCCTCAAAATGCACTGCAAATGTCTTGGCTGCTACATTTCAAACCTCGAAAAAGAGCCAATTTGCAGCCAAAATAAGCTCAATGTCCAGAATTTGCTTTTCACTGATCCTATTGGTTGGCTATTTGGTGCAAGCCGGTGCCCAGCAAGTGGAGTTGGGAAAAATCAACTGGATCCGCGATTTTGAGCAGGGCCTCGCCAGGTCCAAAAAAGAGCAAAAGCCTGTTTTTCTGCTTTTCCAGGAAGTGCCAGGTTGCAGTACTTGTCAGCGTTATGGACAACAAGTTTTGAGTCACCCCTTGATTGTAGAAGCCGTGGAATCACTTTTCATCCCGGTAGCCATCCACAACAACAAGGGTGGGAAAGACGCTGAAGTACTCAAGTTTTACAACGAACCCACTTGGAACAATCCAGTGGTGCGTATCGTGGACGAACAGCGCAAAAATGTAGTCGACCGCATTTCTGGCAATTACACGCCTCAGGTGGTGGTACAAAGCATGGTGGCCGCCCTGAATAAAAGTGGCAAAGTAGTGCCCCGCTACCTTGAATTGTTGAACGAAGAAATGACCGCTGAACTGCTGGGTACCAAGACCGCTTACCTCTCCATGTACTGCTTTTGGACCGGAGAAAAAGAGCTGGGTAAACTACCTGGTGTGGTAAAAACCGAAGCTGGATTCATGAATGGGCACGAAGTAGTGGCATTGGAATACAACCCTCGCCTGCTCTCTTATGATGATTTGCTCAAAGCAGGCAGCCAGGTGAAATGTGCTGACGCTGCTTACACGGACGAAGCAACGGAGCAAACCAAGGCCGAAAAAGTACTGGGAAAAGGACACAGTAAGGCGACTTCAACCTACCGCCGGGATCCGGAGACCAAGTACTACTTGTATCAAAGCGCCTATCGCGCCGTGCCCATGACCGATTTGCAAGCGGCTCGGGCCAATTCCTTGCTCGCGAAAAGCCAATCACCAGATGAGGTATTGTCGCCTCGCCAAATTGCGCTGGCCAAGCAAGCCAAAAACGACCCCAAAGCCAACAAAAACCTGATTGGCAAAGACATTGCCGCCGTTTGGCCCTGGACTGTTCTCCCCTGAAGAAATTTTTGTTAGAGTTTAGAGTACATACCAAATGCCGATTGGATTTTTTCAGTCGGCATTTTTTGTTTGAACATTCTAATAGTTAATTTCTATACTAACATTAAAACTATAAATAAAAATTCTAAGAAAAATCCTCGTTCTTTGAGCAAACAAAAATGGCGGGTTTGAGTTTTGAATGTGGTGGTTTCGGCCTTCCTAAAGGTCTTCTCACTTAAATTTCATGCTGCCTAAATCGCAAAAACAACCGTATTATGGATGAACACAAAGGCCACAGCACCTCTAACGGCGCAAGCAATGGCAATGGCGTAAGCAAATGCCCATTCATGAGTGGCATACTCAACAAAAGTGCAGGAGGGGGTACTTCCAACCGCGATTGGTGGCCCAATCAACTGAAATTGAATATCCTTCGCCAAAACGGTTATGAGTCCAATCCTATGGACCCGGATTTCGTCTATGCCGAAGAATTCAGCTCGTTGGATTTGGCTGAGGTGAAACAAGACCTCTACGACTTGATGACCGATTCACAGGAGTGGTGGCCCGCCGATTATGGTCACTATGGCCCGTTTTTCATCCGCATGGCTTGGCACAGCGCGGGCACCTACCGCATTGCCGACGGTCGTGGTGGCGCAGGCTCTGGCACCCAGCGTTTCGCCCCGCTGAACAGCTGGCCTGACAATGCCAACCTCGACAAGGCGCGTTTGTTGCTTTGGCCGATCAAACAGAAATACGGCAAAAAAATATCCTGGGCCGACTTGATGATCCTGGCAGGTAACTGTGCTTTGGAGTCGATGGGCTTCAAAACCTTTGGCTTCGGCGGGGGGCGTGAAGACGTGTGGGAACCAGAAGAAGACATCTACTGGGGTGCTGAAACCGAGTGGTTGGGCGACAAGCGCTACACTGGCGACCGGGAACTGGAAAATCCACTCGGAGCTGTACAAATGGGTCTGATCTACGTAAACCCAGAAGGCCCCAACGGCAACCCGGACCCCATCGCAGCCGCTCGCGATATCCGTGAGACCTTTGGCCGCATGGCGATGAACGACGAAGAAACCGTGGCCCTCATTGCTGGTGGCCATACCTTTGGCAAGACCCACGGCGCAGCTGATCCAAGTATATACGTAGGTGCAGAACCCGCAGGTGCCAGTATTGAAGAGCAAAGCATGGGCTGGAAAAACACCTTTGGCGATGGCCATGGGGTGCACACCATCACCAGCGGTTTGGAAGGTGCCTGGACCACGACCCCTACCAAGTGGAGCAATAACTACTTCGAAAACCTCTTCGGCTTCGAGTGGGAATTGTTCAAAAGCCCAGCTGGTGCCAACCAATGGCGCCCAAAGAACGGTGGCGGTGCGGGTACCGTACCTGACGCCCACGACCCAAGCCTTCGCCATGCGCCATTCATGCTGACTACCGACTTGGCCATGCGCATGGATCCGGCTTATGAGAAAATTTCTCGCCGTTTTCACGAAAACCCTGATGAGTTTGCAGATGCTTTCGCCCGTGCCTGGTTCAAATTGACCCACCGCGACATGGGGCCAATCATCCGCTACCTGGGACCAGAAGTACCACAGGAGGAATTGATCTGGCAGGATCCGATTCCAGAAGTTGATTATGAATTGATCGACAGCAATGACGCAGAAAACCTGAAGGAAGGAATCCTCGCTTCTGGCTTGAGCATCAGCGAATTGGTTTCAACGGCTTGGGCTTCGGCTTCCACCTTCCGCGGTTCGGACAAACGTGGTGGTGCCAATGGTGCCCGCATCCGCTTAGCTCCACAGAAATATTGGCAGGTCAACAACCCTACCCAATTGAGCAAGGTCTTGGACACGCTGGAAGGAATCCAAAAGGGATTCAATGACTCTCAGTCGGGCAAAAAACGGGTTTCCCTGGCAGATTTGATCGTTTTGGGTGGGTGCGCAGCTGTTGAAAAGGCGGCAAAGAACGCAGGTTACGAATACACCGTGCCGTTCCTGCCTGGTCGCAACGATGCAACGCAAGCACAAACCGACGTGGATTCATTCGCGGTGCTGGAGCCTGTAGCCGATGGTTTCCGCAACTACCAGAAGAAAAAATACGGTGCTTCAGCCGAAGAACTCTTGGTGGACAAAGCCAATTTGCTGACCCTGTCCGCGCCTGAAATGACGGCTTTGGTAGGTGGCTTGCGCGTATTGGGAGCCAACTTCGATGGCTCGAATCACGGAGTTTTCACCAAGAAACCCGGCACCCTGAGCAATGATTTCTTCGTAAACCTGCTCGACCTTCGCACCAAGTGGACTGCGACTTCTGATGCACAAGAGGTATTTGAAGGCCGCGACCGCAGCACTGGCGAGCTGAAATGGACTGCTACTCGCGTCGACCTCGTTTTCGGTTCCAATACCGAATTACGGGCCGTTGCAGAAGTATATGGAAGCTCCGATGGCGAAGAAAAGTTCGTGCTCGACTTCATCTACGCCTGGGAAAAAGTAATGACCCTGGATCGTTTCGACCTGGAGTTTTATGACTTTGATGACGAGGATTTGGGGTAATCCTTGATCCTGTTTATAAAAAAAATGAGAGGCGGCCCTAGGGTCGCCTCTTTTTGTAATAGCGTGATTTAAAACTACTTTTTCATCAAAGGTTTGATGCCTGAATCATACATCTGGCGCATCATTTCTACCAGATTTTTGTCGGTATTGTGCTCTGATCCGGCTTTGATTGGTGGAGCAGGATCATATTCCAGGTCCAGCATGGCGAGTTTGGTATAAGCTTCGCCCCGCACTTCATTCAAGATTGCAAAGCACATGTCCATGCCAGCGGTTACACCTGCTGAAGTCCAATATTTTCCATCGCGCACCCATCGTTCGTCTTTTACAGCTACATCATAGGCTCGCAAGATGTCTTTGCCATACCAGTGGGTAGTAGCATTTTTGCCCTTCAGCAAGCCACTCGCCCCTAGTATCCAAGCTCCAGTGCACACGCTGGTGGTAAAAGTGGTGGTTTGGTCAATTTTCCGAATCCAGTCCAGGGTGGCGGTGTCCTCTTGCAAAGTGTAGGTTTCTTTCAGGCCGCCGGGGATGAGCAGAATGTCGAGGCTATCCGTGTCGCTGAAATCCCTTTCTACTTGAATGCCTACTCCAGTCATGTTTTTGATCAGGCCTTTTTGCTTGGCTACAAAAAAGACCTTAACGCCCATCATTTCTGAGAGCACCTGGTAAGGGCCCATCGCATCAAGGGTTGTGAATCCATCATACAGCAAAATACCTACATTTTTGATGGGATATTTCGGAGCAGGGAATGAGCCCATCATTTCAGCATGGCTCATTTCTGGTGCTGATTGCGCTTGTGGTGCCTGTTTTTGACAAGCAAACAAGGCAGTAAGTACCAGTAGAGGAATGAGTATTTTTCTCATTACGGATCTTTTTGTTGTGTTAAAATTTAGCCTTCAAAGTGATTCCCAATGTGCGAGGTGCCGCCGTGCGAACACTGGCCCCAAAGCTGGTATCAGGATTTCCAAAAGCCAGATAGGTTTCGTTTGTGAGGTTTTGCCCCCAAAGCGAAAGGCTGTATTGATCGTACTCCAGGCTAAAGTTTGCGTTCAGCAAAGTGTAAGCAGGTTGCTGGAGGGTGTTTTGTATATCGGTATAAAACGCCCCCATGTTCCGAACCTCGCTGCGCACAACGAGGCGTAGTTTTTGGTCCAAAAAGATGGTGTATTGTACAGCCAAAAATAAGGTATGGCTCGGCGCATTGGACAAGCGATTGCCGCCAATGGGCGTAAACCTTTCTTCTCCAGTCACAAAATTCACCCGTCGCAACGAAAAATCTCGGTACTTGGTTTCGTTCAAGCCCAGGCTCGCTTCCAACTGCAAGCCCTTAACTGGGATCAGCGAGGCTTCCAACTCCAAGCCCAGCGATTGGGCATCGCCTACATTTTCACGGGCGTAAGTGAAGGGGGCCACCAGATTAAAAAATTGTAAGTCTTGCCATTGGATGAAAAAAGCCGCAGCACTCAAGCTCAAACGGTTTTGCCATCCTCGCGTTTTAAAGCCCAGTTCGTAGTTGTTCGAGTATTCGGGGTCGAAGGTTTGCCGGATGTTGCGGGGCAATTTTTGTGCATTTACCCCACCCGCACGGAAACCACGCGTGAGGCTGGCATACAGCCTGGAATGCTCATTCAAGGCATAAGACAAGGCAAGTTTGGGCGAAAAAGCGGTATAGGTGCCACTTACGGTAGTGTCGGGTTTGGTTTGGATCAATGCGCCGTCAATAAAACTGGCATCGCCAAAACCATTGAAAGTACTCTCCCGATCCTCGAAATCATAGCGCAAGCCGCCAGTCAGAGAAAGACCATCGCTCAATTGGTAAGACAATTCACCAAAACCAGCCAGGCCCAAGTTGTTGCTTTTGTTGCGGAAAATGGCAAAAGCATTAGGAGTCAACTCAAAAGCCAGGTTGGTGGAGGGCTCGTAGCCTACTTGTGAAAACCCAAAGATGCCTGCGGTATAACTCCATTGGTCGTTTGCACTTTTGCCATTGATGCGCAGCTCTTGCGTAAATACTTGCTGCGGGGGTAATTTTTCGCCAATCGCATTTTTGTAAAAGGAATGGTAGTAACCTGGAAAATCAATGTCTTGAAAGGACAAACCGATGCTTTGCAGGGCAGAAATCGAGGTCAGTGTATAGTCCTGGCCAAAGAACTTTAGGGTCAAAGCTGAATTGACAATATTGCGCTCGTGCGATCCAATGCGACTCAGGTTGATTTTGTCCGGATTGGCAAAAGCACTGGCTTTGCTGCGCTGAGAAACAAAAAAACCTGAGGCGTCAGACCAATCGCGTTGGCTTTTCACGTTCAAGGTCGCACTGAACTTGCTTGAAGGCAAATATTTGAGCGAGAGATTACCGTACAAGTTTTTTTCGTCACCCACCGTTTTGCCTACAATATTGGCGTCTTTTGCCCCTGTACCAGTGGTGTCATTTCGCCAGTAGCCTTCCCTGCTTTGAAACAACCCATTGATTCCTAGGAACAGCTTGTCTTTGATGAGCGGCAATTTGAACCCTGCGGCATGGCGCTGCAAAGCCAAATTACCAAAACCCAGTTCTGCAAAACTTTCGCTGCGATTGCTTGGTTTTTTGGTGACAATATTGACCACCCCACCCATCGCATTGCGGCCAAAAAGTGTACCCTGCGGCCCCCGCAGCACTTCAATGCGCTCAATATCGGTAAAGGCAAAGCCATTAGCCAAGATGTCAAGGTTGTTGACGTCATCAATATAGGTAGCTACGGCTGGATTTTCGCTAAATACTTGAATACCCCGGATGGCTTGAACCTGTTGGAAACCCACCCCCAATTCCTGGTAAAGGTAGTTGGGGACCAGGGCACTCAGATTAGCCAGGCCCAAGGTGCGGGTTTGCTCCACTTTTTGGGCCGAGAGTGAGGACACCGCAGCCGCCACATTCAAAATCCCTTCTTCGTATTTATTGGCACTGACCACCACTTCTTCAAGCGTCTCTGTGCTACTAACAAGCTTGACCTCGGGTTTACGCTCATCTTGAGCGGCCTCAATGGTCACCAGTTTTGATGCATACCCAATTGCGCTGACCAAAATTTGGTATACTCCTGGTTTAAGTTCGAGATTAAACCGACCATCTTGGCCTGTCATGGTGCCGATGTTGCTATTTAATACACTGATATTGACCAGGGCCAAACCTTCACCAGTGGCCGATTTTACAGTGCCTTTGATGTTTTGGGCATAAACCAGTTGGCCCAATAAGCACAAGCATATGCTGATTGAAAATTTCAATTTCATTTTACAAGGATTGAAAACAGGAATAGGGCTTGGCTAAGGCCAAACCATTGTCTTTATCAGCAAAGTGCTGAAAAACATAATATTGCAAAAAAATCAACCCTTTGTCTGGTCTGGTGGATGGAAAACTCCTTTGTTGAGTGGAGAAGTAAAAGGCCCTAGGTAAATAAATGCGGATGCGAGATCATTTGGTTTTTCTTTAGCAATATCGGTTGCTGCGCCTGCAACCTGCTCAAAACTATAAACAATCTCTTGCTGAGATTTGAGAATTCTTTGGACTTGCTTTTTATCCCTTTCTTCGTCTGCCTTGATTCTTTGCATCAATACGCAATGTCCGTCGCAATGTCTTTCGGGGCGGTCACGGTTGATGCACAATACTTTGGCGATATAATCCTGGTTGATTTTAAAAGAGAAAACGATCCACGCCTTACTGAACGATTGCAGTAAAATGAGCAAGACAAGACAAGTGGATAAAATTATTCTCAATGAATTTTTTTACAAATGTACTCACTTCATGCATTTATCAACACCTATTTTACGGAAATTTATGTCGTTTCAAGACCCCTGCAACTGTTCCCACCCCAAAAACAACCTCACCCCTGGCACACTGATGCTATCCGAAGGTGAGATGATTTCCAAAACTGGCGCAGGGTTGCGCAACTCAGCCTGGCGGCGCTGTTCTGCCATAAACAAGTTGATCGTCAGGGGGCCAACTGCTGCGATGAGCAACAACACAATAACTACCATTTGCACTGAAATGCGCTGCAATTGCTCGCGCCAGCGGTCGTGTTTTTCCAAACGCCGCTCTAGCTTTCGCCAGGAATTGGGTGAAAGTCGCTCGCGCTGCGGTGCAGCGGAGTCCTGAAATAGTGAGTTGAAATCTTTGTTTTCCATAGCCAGTAGTGTCTGAGCTAAAATAAGGTAAACAACTTTGCTTTTGAGGTTTAGCCAAAAAAGAACACAACTTCCTTTCATCCAGTTGTTTTTCTTTTTTCACTAAACCCAAACTCGTTTACCTTATTTTTTTACGCTCCCTTAACTAAACCCAGGGACAAGAGGTACTGGTGCTGGCACGCCCAATGCATGGGCTTGGTCACTTTCCTCCTCCGTGTCTTCTTCCTCTTCTTCGATTCTGAATAGCTCAATCCCCGGATAGCGGCACTGCTCAAGCATATTCTTGAGCTTCTTTTTGGCCAAGATCAACTGGGATTTAGAGGTATTGATGCTGATGCCCAGGTGCTGGGCGATCTCGCGGTGCTTGTAACCTTCCAAAACGTAAAGATTGAAAACCGTGCGGTAACCAAGTGGCAGAAACTCCAGCAAGTTGAGAATGTCTTTGGCCACCAATTCCTGCAATATCGTAGTCGAAACGGGCGCATCAATCTCGGTGAGCTCCACCCTTTGGCTGAAATTGACCCTCTTGCGCAAAGCCATCAGTGATTCATTGACCACAATGCGGCGTACCCAACCTTCCAGGCTTCCTTCGCTTTTGAACTGCTCAATGTTGGTCAAAACCTTGAAAAAAGCCTCAATCAAGACATCCTCCGCATCTTCCTGGCCCTTGACATAACGCTTGCATACGCCCAACATCACGGGCGCAAAACGGTCGAAGAGCAGCTGTTGTGCTCGACGGTCGCGATTGCGGCATGCTTTGATCAAGTCTTGTTCAGTCACTCGATTTGGGTTTCGTAAGGGCTTATTGCAGATAAATTCAAGGCTTTGAACAGCTTTGCAAGCCCAATTTACCAATAAGATGCAAGCGATACCAGTTTTTGGCGTGCGGTGGGCAATTTTTTTCAAAAAAAATGTGCCTTGTGCCATAAAACGCATCAAAGTAGTTCCTTATTTGCCGGGCACTGTAATTTTGACACCATTGTGCTTGTTCAAGTGCCAATTCGTCAGGTCATTCTACTTGGCACTGTTTTCGCCAAACTCCGTTACCTGGGCTCAACCAAAATATAGCTACGGGTGTATTCAACAAAATGGCAATTGCCATTCTCCATCCCCCACACCACCCAACTGACCGAATTCACCGCACAACTTGAATTCATGGTAACTCAACAAGTGGCCTTTGATGGCCCAGAATGGCAAAACCCATCACCACAAGACATCCTGCAACGCGATCACCAACTGTTGGATGCCTATTCACGTACAGTGGTCAATGTAGCTCAAACAGTGAGCGAAGCTGTTGTTCAAATCAAAAGTTTGCGCAAGGAAGAGCGCCGCAGGCGTGGTGGACCAGAGCAGCCTTATGGCACCGGCTCCGGTTTCATCATTTCTTCTGATGGCTTTTTGGTGACCAACAGCCACGTGGTGCATGGTGCCCAGCAATTGGAAGTAAGCCTGCCCGATGGACGCAATTTGCCCGCCAAGCTGATCGGCGAAGACCCTGCTACGGACGTCGCAGTACTGCAAATCGACGCCAATAGCCTGCAAACGGTGCAATTTGCCGATTCATCCAAGCTGCAAGTAGGCCAATTGGCTGTGGCAATTGGCAATCCTTACGGTTTTCAGTACTCACTTACTGCTGGGGTCGTCAGTGCGCTAGGTCGTACCCTGCGCTCGGAAGGCGGCAGGCTGATTGACGATGTGATCCAAACCGATGCCGCACTAAATCCCGGCAACTCCGGTGGGCCACTTGTGGATTCTCGGGGTTACGTCATTGGTGTCAATACCGCAGTGATTTTACCAGCTCAAGGCTTGTGTTTCGCAGTAGCATCCAATTTGGTACAATACGTGGTGGGCAAACTAATCATGCATGGCAAAGTGCGCCGGGCTTACATCGGCATCGCAGGTCAGGTGATGCCCCTCAACCCGCGCCAGGTCAGCTCATGGGGCCTGAACAAAGGCAGCGGCGTATTGGTCCAAAACGTGGAGGCCGATGGGCCTGCTTACAATTCAGAGCTCAAAGCAGGCGACCTCATTGTCGGTTTCAATGGCAAAGACGTTGCCACCATTGACGACCTACACAAGTTGCTGGATGAAAACTTCATTAGCCGCCTGACTTTGCTGACTGTCATTCGCAATGGGCAGCGCTTAAATATCTCGGTAATCCCCGGCGAAATACACTAAGAAAATACTCAATCGTACCCAGTGGCCTTGAAACTCCAATGTTAAGTTTTTCAAGGCCACTAGTTTTTGTAGCTTGGAAGCATTAATTTTGTGTTAATTCCGTGTAAATTTTTTTCATTACCATATAAAACCGTATTTTGATGGCTAAGAAACAAGCGCCAAAGGCACAAACCGCCAAAGGCACCCCAAAATCGACCAGCGCTGGCGCTAAAAAAACTGTAAGCAACGTACCTGCCAGCAAAGCCAAAACGGTAGATGCAAAATCCACAACTTCCTCGTCCCAAGCGAAAAAAACCAAGGTTGCAGCAGCAAAAACCAGCGCAAAAAAGCCGGCAAAAGTCGAAACTCCTGCTGTTGAAAAAGCTGTTCCTGAACTGACTTTAAAAAGCGTGAAGAAGCAACTGAAAGCCGCTGAAGCAGAGTTAATGGCTTTGAAAAAGCGCTACAAGAAACTAAAGGCTAAGGCAAGCCAGGGATAATTATCTCAGTCCTTGCTTCTGCACAAAGAATATTGATTCATAATGGTTGGTAAGTTAACGGCGGTGAAAGGTTTCTTTCGTCCGCCGTTACTGTTTGTACTTACTTGCAGTCGACCTTTTTGAGGTACTCATTGACCTTGGCATTGGCGGGGTCTTTCAGGACTTCTACCTCACCTTTCAGTTCGATTTCGCCTTCTTTGATGCCCGCTTTTCCATCTTCGATCACAATGGTCAGTTCGCGTTGTTGATCGCTGCCTTCGATGGTGTATTTCCAGAGGGCCACAATCTCGTTGCCCGTAATCGTGCCTTCAAAGTTGCCCAAAGCCCCGTCTTTTTCGTAGGGGTTCCAGTGGTATTCACCAGTCACTTTATCGCCGCTGACGGTGATGCTCAAAGAGGTCGTGTCGCGCTGCAAGGTGCCGAGATAGCAGTAATCACCATCGGTTAAGGCCGGTTTTGTAGGCTGACAAGCCAAAACTACTCCCGCCAAGAGGAACAAGCACAAAAGGTTTTTCATTGTTTGAATGAATTTAGGTGGTATAAAACAGCTAAAGTTGAAAGGTTGAAGGATTGAAACCGAGTCTCCCTTTTCAACTTTTCAACCCTAAACATTTCAACTTTTCATCGGTGGATTAAACTCATTCTCGTTTTTAGAGATGACCACCGTTGCTACCGCGTTGCCAATCAAATTGGTGATCGAACGCGCTTCTGACATGAAGCGGTCCACCCCGATGAGCAAGCCCAAACCTTCGAGAGGAATCTGGGGAAAAGACGACAAGGTCGATGCCAATACGATGAAACCGCTGCCCGTCACCCCAGCAGCACCTTTAGAAGTCAAGATCAATACACCAATGATCGACAACTGCTCTTGGATGCTCAAGTTTACGTTGAACACTTGTGCAATGAACAGCACCGCCATCGACAAGTAAATACTCGTACCATCCAGGTTGAAAGAGTAACCCGTAGGAATGATCAAACCTGCGGCTTGCTTGGAGCAACCATAGCGCTCCATTTTTTCGATCAAACGAGGCAAAACCGACTCAGAAGAAGAAGTGCCCAGTACAATCAAGATTTCCTCCTTGATGTAGCCCAAGAGTTTCCACAAGCTGATGCCGTTGAGGGTGCAAATGGAGTTGAGCACAATAAAAATGAAAAAAAACATGGTGAGGTAAACCGAAAACATGAGTTTGCCCAAAGGGATGAGCGTTGCCAAACCAAATTTGCCAATGGTGTAGGCCATGCCGCCAAAAGCGCCCAAAGGCGCGAGCACCATGACCATCGCCAGGACTTTGAACAGGGCTTGCAGAATTTTTTCAAAGGTTTTGATCAAACTATGCCCGCTTTCACCCATGTTGGCCACAGCGATGCCAAACAGGATCGAGAAAAACAGCACTTGCAGCAAGTTGCCCTCCGCAAAAGCTCCGATGGCGTTGGGCGGTACGATCTCGGTGATGTGGTCGGTCCATATTTTTTCTTTGCTTTTCTCTACATATTGGCTGATATCGGCCCCTTTAGCCAAGTTTGCATCTACGCCTTTGCCGGGTTTTACAAAATTGGCCACCATCATGCCGATGAACAAAGCTAAAGTAGTGACCGAAATAAAATACAACAAAGCTTTGCCACCAATGCGCCCAAACTGGCGCATGTCGCGGACCTTGCCAATCCCGGTTACGATGGTCAAAAAGATGATCGGCGCGATCACCATTTTGATCATATTGATAAAGGTATAAGCAATTGGCCGCATGGCCTCACCTGTTTTTGGCAAGAAGTGTCCCAATAACACACCAATTCCAATGGCGCACAAAACCTGAAAAGTAAGGTTTTTGTAAAGTGGGGTTCGGGTAATGGCGAGGCTGCGCGGATCGAGCGGGTTTTCGATGTTTTCCATGCGAGGTGCGGGAGTGTAAGTTAGAAGGTCTGATTAGCCACAAGATAGTTTTTATCAGCCAGCTTGTTGAAATCAAGACTTCTTTTCTTTGCCATTCCCTTTACTACAAGTAGAAAAAGGCAGCAGTCATGCCAATATTTGCTGCCAATTGTTCCAAATTTGCTGTTCTAAAGCTTCCAATTCCATGCCACGCAGCACAGCAGCAGCCTGGTAAACCTGTTTCACATCCATCAATTGGATGTCAGTTTCCAGAAAAAAACGATCCAAAGGCACAGCTTTGAGGCTTTGCGCAGCAGCGCTCTGGGGGCTAAGGGTAGCAGCGCCAAATGAAAAATGGAACCCCGCCTCAAGGAAGGTGTGCATCAAATCCGGTTTGCGGTTGAAGCCGTGCAAAACCAGTGGAACCTGAGGCTGGTGCCTTTTGACCAAGCCCAACAATTCGGAATAAGCTTTTACACAATGAATTACCAGCGGTTTGTTCAGCACTCCCGCCAGCACCAGGCAAGTTTCAAAAACGGCTTCCTGGTACACCAATTCAGGCCCGCGCAAGCGGTCAAGGCCGCATTCGCCCAGCATCAGTACTTGTTCTTGGCGAGCTGCTGCATTGAGCCAATCCCATTGTTGGTCGCGCTCAAAATCGCGTTCGCCCACCAACCAAGGGTGCAAGCCCACTGAACAAGGCCCATTCCACTGCTTAAACTCCTCACCTTCGCCCTGGTGAAAAGAGCGAATGCTCAGTCCTTGGCCAAGCGCTTGTGGATGATGACAGTGAAAATCGAGTAACATTGCTCAAATAGCTTATTCCACATCAAGCATCTCCAAAGTAGTGTCAATCCCCGGCGGAAGGTCGATGAAATCAGGTTCTTTTCGGGCTTTGGGCGCATCCACCAGCCATTGCTTTTTGATCCGCAGCAAGACGTATTCTTCTTCGTAAGCTTCAAATTGATCCTTGAGGCGGCATTTGCAAAAAGCAGAATCCCCCTTTACCCGGCAATTCATCGACAGAAAAATAGTTTGCAAAACCGTGGAATCGGCGGGCTCCATCGCCAGCATTTTGGCCAGGTCTTTTAGTCGTTTTTGCTCAGCTGGCGTGGCAAAAATGGAGGCTTGCTCAAAGTCATTTTCATCATAAAAAGCCTGGTAGGCCTTGAGCACATCGGCGGGCGTATTGGGCAGTTCTTCTTGTTTTTTGCAGGAAAAGAAGAAAGAAAAAATGCCGAGTCCAAATAACAAGAGGCGTAGTTGTTTCTTCATGGTATGTTTTTTGGGTGCAGGGAAAGCTTTTGCTGAGTTCTATAAAAAAAGCCAAAGCCGCAGTGGGCTTTGGCCTAAAAATTTAGTATCAGTAAGTTAGCTATAAAATTCTTTTCAACAGCAAAAAAGCTGTATTCGTGGCGAAATGCCCAGGCTCTTTTCAATCCTTCAACATTTCAACTTTCCCATCAATTGCTCAACATCACGGGCATCACAAGCATCAGGATGTCTTCTCCAGGTACATCTTCGACGGGTAGCAGGATCGACGCACGAGTGGGGGTGGACAGTTCCAACTTCACCTCATCCGATTCCAATACGTTGAGCATTTCCAACACAAACTTGGCATTGTAACCGATCGTCAGTCCGTCGCCATCGTAAGTACAAGCCAATTTTTCGGTTGCTTCATTGGAAAAATCCAAGTCCTGAGCGGAGATCGTCAAGTTCCCAGGGGTAATGTTGAGGATCACCTGGTTGGTCGTTTTATTGGCATAAATGGCGATGCGGCGCATCGAGCTGGCAAAGTCGGCCCGCGACAAAGTCAGCGTATTCGGGTTGTCCACCGGGATGACTGCATTGTAATCCGGGTAGCGGGAATCGATCAAACGGCAGGCCATTTGGGTATTGCCAAACTCAAAAAACGCATTGGCTTTGTTGAAGGACATTTTTACTTCGTCCTTGCTGTCCAGGGCGTTTTTGAGGAGGTTCAGGGCTTTTTTGGGCACAATGAATGAGGTGGAGACTTCGCTACCCAGGTTGGTAAAGGTGTAACGCACCAACTTGTGGGCATCAGTGGCCACCATGGTCAGTTTGTTGAAATCTACCTGGAAATAAACCCCCATCATGGCTAAGCGCAATTCGTCGTTGCTGGTGGCAAACAAGGTTTTGTTGACACCCTGAATCAGCGAACTGGCGGGCAGCACAATCGAATCTACTTCATCAGCTTGTGGAATCGCAGGGAAATCCTGCCCATTTTCACCCGCCAGGCGGTACTTGCCATAAGCAGAAGTGATCTCCACCCCAAAGTTGTTTTCATTGATGGTGAAAGTAATGGGCTGCTGAGGCAAAGCCTTCAGGGTATCCAATAAAATTTTGGCCGGAATCGCCACTGTGCCATCGGAATCTGACATCACATCCATCGTGGTGGTGATCGTGGTGTCGAGGTCACTGGCGGTGATGGTGAGCTTGTTGTCACTGATGGTGAACAGAAAGTCTTCCAAAATAGGCAACACGGGATTGGAACCGATGGAGCCATTGGCTACTTGCAGTTGCTTCAAAAGTTCTGAAGAAGATACGCTAAATTTCATTGTCGCTGCTGGTTTGGGCTTGGTACTCTAGTCAAGTCCAAGCTTAGATATGGGGCAAGTACCGTGTTTTTTGCTAGATAATTGAACCCAAATCAACTAATACTTGCAAAAATAGTACAAAACACTAAAAATTTGTCATCAAGAAATTAACATCCTGTGGAAAACGCAGAAAACGGATAAAATGCCAATTGTCACACCAGTGACACAATCATTTGTGGCAACGAACGTTTTATAGTAGTGTTCTTACCAAAAACCCGGACAAACCAAGGCTCAATCACACCTTTGTTAAACACAAAATGATCATCATGAAGATCAAAGTACTTGCCTTGACGGGCTTATTGCTGTTCTGCGGCGTTGTTTTTTTTAGCGCCTGCGAAAAGGAGGACGACAATCCAGGGAGTAACAACTTGGATTGTAACACCGTTACTGGGGCAACTTATACTTCCAATTCCGGGAAAATCAAATCCATTTTGGAAAGCAAATGTGCATCTGGCAATTGCCACGGTGCAGGCGGTTCTGGTCGCCGCGACTGGGCTTATGCGGATACTTACGCAGGCAACCAAGCGAGCTTCAACAAGATCACGAGTGCCATCAAAAATGGTACCATGCCCAAAGCAGGTTCACCTCGTTTGAGCCAGACCGAATTGGATCAGATCACTTGCTGGAGCCAAAACGGGTTCAAGGAATAGTAAAAAGCACAAATAAATGCTTTGAATCAAGCCGTGCCGGATGTTTTTCTGGCACGGCTTGTTCATTTTTGGCAAAAAATGCATGAAAAAGCATGACATGATGACATCTTGACTTAAAAAACTACCTTTGGCACTTCATTTGTGAAAAGGCTTCCCATCTCACATAACCTAAACAATAATCGCCATGGCGGCAAAAGAAATAACCCTGAGCACCAATGCCCAGGAGAGATTAAAAGCAGGCATCGACAAACTGGCCAATGCGGTAAAAGTTACCCTGGGCCCCAAAGGCCGTAACGTCGTGTTGGAACGCAAATTTGGCGGCCCGCAAGTGACCAAGGATGGTGTAACCGTAGCCAAAGAAATCGAACTAAGCGATGCCCTCGAAAACATGGGTGCCCAGTTGATCAAAGAAGTGGCTTCTAAAACTGCCAACATCGCTGGTGACGGCACCACTACTGCTACGGTTTTGGCCCAGGCCATCATCAACGCAGGCATGAAAAGCGTGACCTCCGGGGCCAACCCGATGGACCTCAAGCGGGGCATTGACAAGGCTGTGAAGGTCGCGGTAGCCAGCTTGCGCGAAATGGCCGAGCAAGTAGGTGATGATTTTGACAAAATCAAGCAAGTAGCCACTGTTTCAGCGAACAACGACGAAGAGATTGGCGAGCTGATCGCAGACGCCATGAAGCGCGTAAGCAAAGATGGCGTGATCACCATCGAAGAAGCGACTGGGACCGAAACCTTTGTGAAGGAAGTGAGCGGGATGCAGTTCGACCGCGGTTACCTTTCACCCTACTTCGTGACCGATATGGAAAACATGGTGGCCGAATACGATCACCCACTCATCCTGATCCACGACAAGAAAATTTCGAATGTGAAGGAGTTGTTGCCTGTATTGGAAGCAAGTTCTCAGATGGGCCGCCCACTGCTGATCATCGCCGAAGACGTAGATGGCTCCGCCCTGAGCACCCTGGTGGTCAACCGCCTGCGCTCGGTTTTGAACGTAGTGGCCGTAAAAGCCCCTGGTTTTGGCGACCGCCGCAAAGCCATGCTCGAAGACATCGCCGTCCTGACTGGTGGTACCGTAGTGAGCGAAGAACAAGGTTATGCTTTGGAAAATACCGATGTCTCGATGTTGGGCCAAGCCGAGCGCATCAGCGTTGACAAGGACAACACTACCATCGTAAGTGGCCGTGGCGATGCCCAGGAGGTATCCGCTCGCGTGGCCCAGATCCGCTCTCAAATCGAAAGCACTACCTCTGACTACGACCGCGAAAAACTCCAGGAGCGCCTGGCCAAATTGGCGGGCGGCGTGGCTGTGTTGAACATCGGTGCAGTGACTGAAGTGGAAATGAAAGAGAAAAAAGACCGCGTTGACGACGCCCTGCACGCTACCCGCGCTGCCGTAGAGGAAGGTATCGTACCAGGCGGTGGCGTAGCACTGGTGCGCACGATCAAAGCCCTGGTGAACCTACGTGGTGTCAACGAAGACGAAAATACGGGTATCGACATCATCCGCAAAGCCCTAGAGTCTCCATTGCGCATCATCGCTGAAAACGCAGGGGTAGAAGGTTCCGTAGTGTTGCAAAGAGTCCTGAATGGCAAAGGGGCTTACGGCTACAATGCCCGCTATGATCGATTCGAAGACCTGTACCTCGCAGGCGTAATCGACCCCGCCAAGGTTGCTCGTGTTGCCCTGGAAAATGCCGCTTCCATTGCCAGCATGGTCCTTACTACCGAGGCTACCATCAGCGATAAGCCTGAGAAGAAAAAAGCAGGTGGTGACCAGCACCATCACCACCATGATGAGTATTGATAGGCTATCTTTCTCCAGGAACTAGAAAAAGCCGAGGCAAGGAATTGTCTCGGCTTTTGTGTTAGGAAGCGTAAAAAAATAAGGTGGACGGATTTGGGGTTAGCAAATCCGGCCAGTTTATTTTAGCTCGAATACTTATGATCAGTTTATTGTTCGTTTGGGCTCCGCTCTATGGCTTTTTGCCCCACTCAAGATTCGCAATAATTTCTCAAAAGGCCCCATCCCAAAGCGCCTGGTCCAGAGCACGCTGAATGCCACACTGATCACAAAATACAAAGCGGAAAAAAGCAAAATCCAAGCAGGTGACAAAGCCTCCTCGGCACTGGTCAATCCATACTCTTTTTTCCCACTGATCACGGCCAGAACCACCAATCCCAAGGTCAGGTGTTGGATGTAATGGGTGAGTGTCATCCGGCCAGTTTGAAGCAAGTATTGGAGCCAAGATTTTTCCTCAAACCATTCTCCAAATTTTACCGCTACACACAAAATCAAAATGGAAACACCAGCAGTACTCAGCATAAAAGGTAAAAAAGGCGGCAAGTAATCAGCTTGTAGGTAAAAGGCCAAGTCCGCTGCAAATACCCCTTTTTCTGCCAAATACTGCAAAAAAGTAATGCTGCCAGACAAGCCCAAGCCGATCAGCGCCAAACGCAAACGCACATTAGCTCGGTTCCAATCCAATTGCCCCAAGTACATGCCCAGTAGAAAAAAGGCAATCCAGGGAAAAACCGGATTCCAGCCATTGTAGAGTGTATTTCGTAAAAGGCCCAGTGGTGTCCAAAAATCATGGTATTGAAAAGTCTCAAAATTCCAGGCGCTTTCGTAGGGAATGATCAACAGCAGGAGGTGAAAAATCAAAACAGCCGCCCCAGCCACCCAAAGCAGGATGTTCTTTGGCCGAAAAAGCAAAAACACCGCCAGGTGCATATAAGCCGCGTAAAAGTGCAAAATATCAGCAGGCCACCAGACATTCAAAGCCAAACCGAGCACAAACAAAACCCATGCACGTCGGACCGTACTGCGTCGTATTTCCACTTGCTTCAAGGGGTCATCAGCCGCACTTCTGCTCATCAGGCTTAAGCCCATACCTGACAAGATGACAAACAAAGAGCTGGAGTTGCCGTTGAAAAGATTGAGAAAAAATCCCAAGCCATCTTTTTTTGTGTGTTCACCAAAAACAATGTTGAAATTGACGATAAACATACCAAAAATGGCATAGGCACGGGCCAAGTCAAAGCCGATGATTCGTTGCATGAGTACTGATTTTGGGGCAAAAATCAGCTCATCGGAGGATTAAAAATTTGACCTAGGTCAAATTTTAGCTCGAACACGACTCAGGGTCTCCAAGGAAATGCCAAGATAAGAGGCAAGGTGGGTCAGGGGTACATACTGCACCAGGTGTGGCTCTTTTTCCAGTAAGCAGCGATAATGGTTCGTTGCGTCCATTGAGCGGAAGCGATGCATGCGCTCCTCCAACCAGATGGCGTAATACTCGCTCAAGAGCAAGTCCAATTCCATTAATGCCGGATGTTTTTTCTTGAGCGCCTGGAAAACCTGGTAATCAAAAGTTTTTACCACTACATCGCTCAGGGCTTCAATGCATTCCTCGCTGGGAATTTGCAGCGTGTAACTGGCAAAGGAGAGCGCCAAATCGCCAGGGAAATAAAGCTCCGTACAAATTTCTTTGCCATCCAGCAAGACGTATTTCCTGGCCATGCCATTTTCCAATTGGTAGCTGTTGCGGCAAACCATGCCTTCTCGCAATAGAAAGTCGCCCCGCTTGTAAGTTCTTATTTGTTCGGCCTTACTGAGTTCAAGGGCAACTACCGGGGATAGTTTCTTCAGGAAGACGTCGATACGGTTGAGCTGCTTTTCCAGCATAGCGCCTTGGATGCGATCTGAAATTGATCAAATGTGCTTCTCGACCTCTTCCAGGTCCTTGCTCTCATAGCTAGGAAACCACTTGCCCAGTTGCTTGCGGGCGTTATCACGCACCTCGTCATTGATGAAGGCAGCGATGGCTACCAGGCCAAAACTGAGGATACCCAGGTCATCCGTATAGCCAATGATGGGCGAAAGGTCAGGCAGGAAGTCGATCGGCGAAATGAGGTAGCCTAAAACGCCAATGACAATTTTTTTGGCCCAACCCGGAGTGTCTTTGCGCTTGTAGGCATAAAACATCAGGAGCGCCGCATAGACCGTTTTGACCCCAATTTTTCTGGCAAAACGGCTGATTTTATTCCAGAGTTTGTTCTCTGAAAATTTCTCTTCGTATTGCTCCAGGTCTTCTTCTTGGGGATCAAAGGGCTCTGAGGCCTGGGGTTGTTCCAAGCGCTCTGGATCAGTTTCTTTATTGCCTTTTTTCTTCATGGTTGTTGTGCAATTAAAAAGTAGCTACAAGTTGCAAGAATAATCAACACCAGGCAAGTATTGCCGATGAATGCCGCCAGGATTAAGACGAAACAAGGTAAAAATAGTATCGAATGTAGAAGAAGGATTTGAATTTTACTCACCACGAATCTTCGTCGTCAATGACAGGTGGTTTGTAACTCATTTTGGTGGCCACCCTTTGTTTTTGCCTTTCCAAAATCAGGCAAGCCAAGCTCCAATGGGGCGGAACAGGAGCATGAGGCCGCAGGGCAAAAAGGATTTTGCCTTCGTCGATATCCAAGCGATACATGTAACTGAGCAGCAGGTCTAGGTTGGCTTCGATCATCTCAGCTACCCGAAAAGACAGGGCCTCAAGCAGGTCTTCCTCACTCATGAAACTATCTTCCTTGGTTTCCAATCCAAGGTCATTGGCCAATAAAGATGTGGTTTGCTCCAGCGTAGTATCTTTCATCTGGACAAAGATAGCCTGAATCTCGTGGAGAATGCAAGCGCAGAAAAACAGCGAAATGAAAAGAGGAGAATAAAGGGGGATTTGAAAGTCAAATATCCTTGACCGAATTGCGGTCCATCAAGATGTCTTTCAACTCTTTTAAAAACTGGTATTGGTGCGGCATCACGCGTTTGAAAGCTTCTTTGAATTCCAAGAAACTGCCGTTTTCCAGTTCTTCCACGGCTTCTTTCATGTGCACTGCATCCTCATAAAGCATCGACTTCAGAGAAGGTATGTCGTGCCATTCACCTTCGACCGCGAAGGCTTCTTCGGTTGGGGCGTTGGCTTCTGCTACCGGATCAAGGGCAATGAAACGTTTGTCGGCCTCCATGCCAGGCATGGAAGTTTCGGCCTCAGTTTGGCGCTGAGGAACACTCAAGTACTTCGCATCTGGAGCATTTTCAAGAAAAATCTCTAAGCCTTTTTCCCGAAAACGGTATATGATCAGATTGATATTTTTAACGAAACTCATGGCCACTTTCCCAATTGATGTGCTGCCTAAACAGAAAAAGGCATGAATTGGTTCAGCAAAGGTATGAATTTAAGCAGAGCTGGCAAAATTTAGTTCACTATCAGGCGATTGGCTCACTGATATTATCCTTAACTTTAGGACCTCTACAAACAAAAAGCAAGCAATGGATCGCAGACAAATGTTGAAACAATCCGCCTTTCTGACGGCGGGTGCAGCCTTGCCGTGGCCAGAATGGACGCAAGAACTGCCCAAAATACGCTTCAAAATCGGAGCATGTGACTGGTCGATTGGCAAAACTGCCAATGTCACCTGTTTTGAACTGGCCAAAAAAATTGGATTGGATGGCCTGCAAATCAGCCTAGGTACGGTCAAAGACAATTTTCATTTGCGCCAAAAAGAAGTGCAAAGGGCTTTTAAAAAAGCCTCGAAACAGCATGGTGTAAAAATCTCCAGCCTGGCCATCGGCGAACTCAACAATTACCCCTACAAGTCGGACCCTCAAACCGAAGCCTGGGTGGCCGATAGCATCCCCACAGCCAAAGCAATGGGCGTAAGTGTGGTTTTGCTCGCTTTTTTTGCCAAAAACGACCTGCGCAATGACGACGCAGGCAAAGCCGAAGTGGTGCGTCGCCTCAAAAAAGTAGCCCCTGCTGCCGAAAAAGCCGGGGTGATCCTGGGCATCGAATCTTACCTCAGCGCCGAAGAGCACCTTGACATCATGCAAAAAGTGGGCTCTCCTGCCATCAAGGTCTACTACGATTTCCGCAATGCCACCGATGCCGGGAATGATATTTACCACGAAATGAAACTGCTGGGCAAAGACAACATCTGCGAATTGCACATGAAGGAAAACGGCATCCTACTGGGCAAAGGCAGCATCGACTGGCCTAAAGTACGTCGATCCCTTGACGAAATCGGCTACCTGGGCGATGGCTGGATGCAAATCGAATGGGCCATGCCCAAAGATGCCGATGTCGTGGAAGCCTATCAACACAACTTGAAATACCTGCGCGAAATTTTCGCTTAAAACAGTCCCAAAACGCAATCATGAAAACCTACTTTTTCCCAAGCTTTATACTGTTCAGCCTCTTTTTTGCGCTGGAATGGCCCTGGACCAAACCCAATGCCAATCTTCCACTTATCCTTCCCCATGACTTGGAAGCCACCCTCTGGGCCGAAAGCCCTATGCTTTACAACCCTACCAATATCGACTTCGATGTACGGGGCCGCATGTGGGTGACCGAAGCGGTGAATTACCGCAACTTCAACAACGATTCGACCAAAATGTATCACCACAGCAAAGGCGACCGCGTGGTAATTTTGGAAGATACCGACCAAGACGGAAAAGCTGATAAATCCACTGTTTTTGTGGAAGACAAAGACCTGGTCGCCCCTTTGGGCATAGCGGTGATTGGCAACAAAGTAGTCGTTTCTTGCGCCCCGAACCTGATCGTTTACACCGATGAAAACGGCGACGACAAGCCCGACAAAAAAGAAATCCTATTGACTGGATTTGGAGGCTTGGACCACGACCACTCGCTGCACAGCGTGATCGTAGGCCCCGACGGCAAATGGTATTTTAACGTAGGCAATGCTGGGCCGCACGAGGTGAAAGACCAAGCAGGATGGACCCTGCGCTCAGGAAGCCTCTACACGGGTGGTTCCCCTTACAATGAAAAGAACAGCGGCAATCGGGTCAGCGACGACGGCAAAATTTGGGTGGGCGGCCTGGCTTTGCGCATCAATCCCGATGGCACTGGTCTCAAGGTTTTGGGGCATGGTTTCCGCAATTCCTACGAATATTACATCGACTCTTATGGCGATATGTGGCAAAACGACAACGACGACCAGGTGGTCACTTGCCGCAATACCTGGCTGATGGAAGGAGGCAATGCGGGCTATTTCAGCGCCGACGGCACTCGCTATTGGCAGGCCGACCAGCGTCCCGGCCAGGATATGTTCACCGCCCATTGGCACCAGGAAGACCCCGGTGTGATGCCCGCAGGCGACAACTATGGAGCTGGATCGCCAACCGGAATCGTGGTCAACGAAGGCGATGGCTTGGGTGAAAAATACCGGGGCATGTTGCTCAGTGCTTGTGCAGGTCGCAACGTGATTTTTGGCTACTTGCCGGGCCGCAAAGGCTCTGGTTTTGAGTTACAGGGAAAACGCCAACGTATGCTTTCCTCCGTCAACGAAGACGAGGCTGGCTATGTGTGGAACGACGAAAACCACAAAAAAAACGAAGCCAAGTGGTTTCGCCCTTCAGATGTAGCGATTGGCACCGATGGAGCCATGTATGTGGCGGACTGGTACGATCCCGTGGTCGGTGGGCACCAAATGCTCGACCCCAAAGGTTATGGCCGCATTTACCGCATCACCCCCAAGGGCAAAAAGCTGAACGCTCCAAAAATTGAGCTGAATACCACCACTGGGCAAATTGACGCCCTCAGCAACCCTGCAATCAATGTGCGGCACTTGGGTTTTAGCCGACTATTGGCACAAGGCGAAAAAGCCGTCGAACCCGTCAAAGCCCTCTTGCAAGCTGCCAACCCTTACCTGCGCGCTAGGGCAGTCTGGTTGCTGGCGCAATTGGGTGAAAAAGGCCGCACAGCCGCCGAAGCCCAACTCAGCAATGTGGATGACAAGCTGCGGGCGGTGGCCTTCAAAGCCTTGCGTCAGCAATATCCAGGCGAACAAATTTTACCCATCGCCCGGAAAATAACCGGCGACCCATCGGCATTGGTACGCCGCGAAGTGGCCATTGGCATCCGCGATTTGCCCTTGAGTCAGAGCAAAGACGTGTTGATGCAACTCATCAGTACTTACGATGGCAGCGATCCCTGGTACCTGGAGGCCATTGGTGCCGCTTTGGATGGCAAGCAGGAGGCTTTCTACCCTGATTTATTGAAGCGCTTTGAATCTACTTTACCTGCCAATCGCTGGTCTTTGCCTTTTGCGAGCCTGGTTTGGCGCCTGCATCCGGTAGCCACGGTGGGGCTCTTGGAGCAGTGGGCCAGCACTGCGGCCATTGCTCCCGCTGAGCAAAAGCGTGTGGTGGTTGCCCTTGGTTTCATCAAAGACAAACAAGCAGCGGATGCGATGTTGCGCTTGTCAAAAAGCAGTAATCCGCAAGTGGCAGAGCACGCCAAGTACTGGCTCTCTTTCCGCCAGGGCAACGAATGGAGTGATTTTGTGGACACCAAAAGCCTGGGGATTGATGTGAAAAGGGAGCAAAAACTGGCCGAAATGAAGGCCAATGCCGCCCTGATCAAAAATACCCTGATCGATAAAAAAACGAGGGGCTGGGTGAGCGAAAAAATGGCCAAAGACAGCCTCGGTGGACAATTGTTGTTGGGCATGGCTGCCGATAAAAGTTTGCCACAAGACCTGCTGCCACAGATCGAAAAGCACATTTTCAACAACCCAAGCTTGTCCACACGAGTTGTAGCCACCAAGTATTTCAACAAACCTGGCGGCATTCAAACCTTGTCGATTGAAAAAATACAAACAGCCAAGGGCAATGTGAAGAAAGGCAAAGCCTTGTTCACGAGCCTATGCGGTACTTGCCACCGCTACAACGAATTGGGGCGAGATGTGGGGCCTGACTTGAGTCGAATTGCGCAAAAATTCGACAAAACTGGCTTGATCGACGCCGTTGTCAACCCCAATGCAGCCATCGTGTTCGGCTACGAGCCCTGGCTGATCACCACCACCGAAGGCGGCGCATCTTACACGGGGTTCATCGTGGCCGATGATGGCAAAAATGTGTTGCTGAAAGACCTCAGCGGAAAGCAGCAACGCATCCCTGCACACAGTATCCAGTTGCGGGAAAAACAAACCAATGTGATGCCCGATCCGGCTGGCATGGGCTTGAATGAGCAAAACATTGCGGACATTGTGGCGTTTTTGCTAAAGAAATAGGTTAAATTTCTCCTAAAAATGGGCAGTCGGAAAACCTCTGGCTGCCCATTTTTGTCTTCATTCTCTCACATCAAACCTAAATTCTATGAAAAAGTACGCTTATCTTCTGGCTTTTGCCCTGCTAATGGCCGCCCCACTGTTAATCTCTTGGAGCAAAGAAAAGGCTCCTGCCGCTTCCCAATGGCGCTTGGTTACGATGGTCGAATCGGTGGTTCCTGGCAAATTGGGCCGCTCAAAAATCATGTATGTTGACAATACTGGTGCCACCAGTGAACAGGAAGCAACAAACATGTTCAGCCTCACGGGGATCAATTTTTCTAATTTGCAAGAAAACAACAAAAGCATCACCCAGATGTTGAGCAAGTGTACCGATGAGGGCTGGGAACTCCAAGATATCAGCACTGGCGCTTTCGGAGAGGGCGGCTCGCAAGGGATTTTTGTGACGCGCTATCTTTTTAAGAAATAGCGAGTTTAGTTGAAAAGTTGAAGGGTTGGAAAGAAGGGCTTTGGGCCGAGGTTCAAACTTTCAATGCTCAATCAAAAAATTGCTCAGAAAAACGGCCCGTTCCATCTACAAAATGGGACGGGCCGTTTTAGTTGTAGTAAAAAATCAATTGCCGCCAGCTGTTCTTCGGGCTGGTTCTACTGGTTTGCGGGGCAACTTTTCGTCTCTTTGGGCGGTATGGAACACAAAAGAAGCGATGATCGTAGCTGCCTGCTTGAGGTCGTCTTCTACCAAGTGGTCGAAATTGTCCATATTGGAGTGGTGGGTACGAGTGGAGTACGCCATTGGGTCCTGGATGAACTGGAAGCCAGGGATGCCTGCCGCGTCAAAAGACTGGTGGTCAGTGCCGCCCGTATTTTGCAGGGTCAAAGTAGCCGCCCCCAAGTCCTTGAATGGGTCAAGCCAAGCCCGGAAAATGGGCATCACCCCAGGGTTGCCTTGCAGGTAAACTCCCCTGATTTTTCCGGTGCCATTGTCCATGTTGTAATAGCCCGATACCCGGCTATTGTCGGGTTCTTTGGGGCCTTGCACGGTGCCATCTGGGCCAACTGTGCTGTAGTGGTCCTTCACGTAGCCGCGTGAGCCGAGCAGGCCTTGCTCTTCTCCCGTCCAGAGCGCCAGGCGCAGGGTGCGGCGGGGTTTGATGCCCGTTTCTTTGATCGTTTCCAGCAAAATCCGAGCTGCTTCCATCATTACTGCTGAACCTGCGGCGTTGTCGGTAGCGCCAGTGCCCGATTGCCAGGAGTCGAAGTGCGCGCCAAAAATCACCACTTCATCCTTCAGGTCGGTGCCTGGGATTTCGGCGATGATGTTGTGCTCCATGCCATCGGGATTGGTATAGTTGACTTTGAGTTCCATGCTCAAGGTCACCGGAATGCCTTTCTGCATCAAGCGCAAGATGCGGTTGTAATGCTCGACAGAAATGGTGGCCTGGGGCAACACCTTGGCCTTGGCATCTTGGGCGCGGCCTTCTTCTGCCCTGGCACCAGTCACGAATACAGTGCCCAAATCGCCTTTGAAGCTGCGGTCGATGATGGCCAGGGGCTCTTCCTCGTGCAAAAACTTCATCAGTTTGGCATTGAAGGTAAAGCCGCCCAGGCGGTTGAAATCGCGGTCAGGGCGGCGGGGTGGAGCTGCCGAGTTGGCCATGTTCAGCAAGTCTTCAGCATTGTAGCGCTTGGCGGGGCCCTCGAACCATTCGCTGGTATTGCGGATGGTGTCAAGGAAAACAAACTTGCCTTTGATTTTGCCTTTGAAGGCTGCCAAATCGGCTTCATCGTTGGCTTTCAAGTAAACCACTTCGCCGCTGACCAGGCCCTTGGTCGAAGGCGACCAAACTTTTGGGTAGCCGATGATCGGAAAGTAATTGGGTGCAGTAGCGTGCATTTGGAATTGGGTAAATTCCCAGCCCCGCCCAAAAGGTCCCCAGGCTTCGGTGTGGACCTGCTCCATGCCCCATTCCTTGAGGGTTTTTTGGGCCCATTCGGTGGCCTTGTCCAGCATTGGCGAGCCCGTCACGCGGGGGCCATACACATCGGTCATCCAGGAAGCAATTTCCATGACCTTGCTTTTTTCCAGGCCGTGCTTGCGAATGGCAGTGTTGATGGTAGGGTTGGCTGCATCTTGCGCCCATAGCCCCACGCACAGGCCAATGCCCAATAGAATAGTGAGTGTCTTTTTCATAATCTTACCCAGCTTGATGGTGAAAAATGCGGCTTTAGAGCCGATTTGTACATTGAAAGGTAAGGAAAAAAGCTTTTTTGTACAAGTTGGTGGGCTAAAGCAAGCTTATCCTGCCGTAAAAACGGCTGGGAAGGGTTGAATGGCGTTGGTCGAAAGAGGATTTCTAATGTATTTTTTGCTATGGTATTCGTTTAACTGTATCTTTATCGCTTATAAGGATTTGCGATGCAAGGATTACCTATTGGCGAACAGGATTTTACTAATATCCGCGACTTGAATATGCGGTATGTGGACAAGACTGAATCCATTTATGATTTATTAAACACAAGCAGATACAATTTTTTATCTCGCCCCCGTCGCTTTGGCAAATCCCTTACCCTTTCTACCATCCAGGCCATTTTTCAAGGCAAAAAAGAGCTTTTTAAGGGCTTGTGGATCGAAAAGCACTGGGATTGGTCGGTTCAGTATCCAGTGGTTTTCCTCCCCTTCAACCGCATTGGGTATGGCGAAATTGGTTTGGTTCCAGCCTTGGTGAAAGCATTGAAAGAAATAGCGGCTGAATACAAGGTAGAAACTGAAGAAAATACACCCGGACTCTTGCTGCGAGAATTGATCCTGAAATTGGCGGCCAAATACAATAAAGTAGTGCTGTTGATTGATGAATACGACAAACCACTAATCGATTACCTAGGAAAAGAAGAATTGGCTAAGGCCAAAGCTCACCGCAGTATTCTGAAAAGTTTTTATAGTAGTTTGAAAGACAATGAGACGCAAGTTGCCATGCGTTTTTTCCTCATTACCGGGGTCTCAAAATTTAGCCAGGTCAGTCTTTTTTCTGATTTGAACTACCTGAGCGACATTACTTTGAGCAGCAAATACAACACGCTTCTGGGCTATACCCAACAAGAACTGGTCGATAATTTTGCTGATTACCTTCCCTTGCTGCAAGAGAAAATGATGGAAAAAGACCAAGCTTCATTGCTACAACGCATCAAAACCTGGTACAATGGTTACAGCTGGGATGGCAATGAGCGGGTTTACAATCCTTTTTCCATCCTGCTCTTATTTGAGCATTTGAGTTTTCAAGATTTTTGGTTCAAAACAGGGACACCCACTTTTTTGATCGAGTTGTTGAAAGAGCAGGAGATTTATTTGGTGGATGAAATGCGGATTTCCAGTAGTTTGTTCGACAGCTACGACCTGGAAAACATCGACGCCCGTTCTTTGATGTTTCAAACCGGGTATTTGACGGTAAAACATTACGATCCTCAACGCAGCCGCTACACTTTGGATATTCCCAATCGCGAAGTCGAGGAAGCACTGAATAATTACTTGATTGCCAACTTGCTCAATCGCCGCCCAGCTGATTCGATTCGGCCTGTCGAAATGTTGGAAGAAGGCTTTTTGCAAAACGATCTGCCCAAAGTGATTTTGGTCATCAATGCCCTGCTACGCGACCTTCCGAGTCATTTGCTTGACGATAAAACCGAGCATTTTTATCATGCACTTGTACACCTGCATTTTCGTTACTTGGGCCTATACCTGGAAAGTGAAGTGCACACCGCTGATGGCCGCATGGATGCCGTGGTGCAAACCCCCAGTCATGTCTATATCATTGAGTTCAAAATGAATACTTCTGCGCAGGTGGCTTTGAATCAAATTGTGAAAAAACAATACGCCGATAAGTACCAATTAATCCCCAAGTCGATTGTAGGTTTGGGCATCAGTTTTGACACGAAAAAGAAAAAAGTAAAAGAGTGGAAAAGTGTGGATTTGAGCCAGTGAAGATAGGGTGCTGATATCCAGTTTTTTACATTTTATGACGTGATCTCCGCTCTTTTCAACCCTTCAACATTTCAACTACCCTGGTTGCTACTTATCCCTTTCAGTAACAAACACCACCAATTCCTTCAAAGCCTGCCTGGACTCAGAATTGGGGAAAGCCTCCAACAGTTGCAGGGCTTCTTCGCGGTAGCGGTACATGGCTTCGCGGGCGTACTGGATGCCACCACTTTGGCGTACAAATTCAATGACCTCTTTGACTTTCTCTGGATTCTCGTTGTGCCTGCGAACGGTGTTGATCACGCTGCGGCGCTGTTCTGCTGAGGCCTGGTTAAGGGCGTAAATCAATGGCAAGGTCAGTTTTTTCTCCTTGATGTCAATGCCCAGGGGCTTGCCTACATCGTCCACGCCAAAATCAAAAAGGTCGTCTTTAATTTGGAAGGCAATGCCAATTTTCTCCCCAAAAAGGCGCATGGTTTCGATCTGATCCTCGTCGGTGGTGGTGGAAGCGGCCCCGGCCTGGCAGGCTGCGGCGATCAGAGAAGCCGTTTTTTTCCGGATGATGTCGTAGTAAATCGGCTCTTCAATGTCCAGCCGGCGGGCTTTTTCGATTTGCAAAAGTTCCCCTTCGCTCAAGGCTTTTACGGCATCCGATACGATTTCGAGCACCCGGTAGGCTTTGTTTTTCAAGGCCAAAGACAAACCCTGTGAGAGCAGGTAATCGCCCACCAAGACCGCAATTTTATTTTTCCAGAGGGCATTGACCGAGAAAAAACCCCGTCGTTCCAAGGAGTCGTCCACTACATCGTCGTGTACGAGCGAGGCGGTGTGCAACAATTCGATCAGTGAAGCAGCTACAAAGCTTGATTCGCCAACTTCGCCGCAGATTTTTGCCGAAAGGAAAACAAACATCGGCCGCACTTGCTTGCCTTTGCGGCGTACAATATAATAGGTGATTTTGTCCAACAAGGGCACCGCACTGCGCATGGACTGCTTGAAGTGCTGCTCAAAAGCGACCAATTCCTGATCGATGGGACTTTTGATTTTGTCGATGGACATATGAAGGTTTCAATTGCGGCCCTCCGGCAAAGGTCCTGCTTTCGAGTATTGGTAAAAAGTCAAAGCTTTGTCGTTGGTCCTTACCGCTACCAGGTAACGGCCTGGTGGCAAGGGGCGCAAAGGCAAGCGCTTGGTGTATCTTCCGGCGGCCAAGTTAGGAAATTCCTGCCGACTTAACTCACGCCGGAAGCTGTTGAATAGAATTATGCTCACATTCGACAAAGTGGCGGTCTGGAAAGTCACTAAAAGGTCGCCACTGTTGGCATCTACCCCACAAGCCGGGAACTTGGCCCATTCTTTTTCGTTGGCTTCAGCAGCATCTACATCGGCAGCGCTGGGCTTGGGGGTTTTTCCGGTTCCCGCCGCAATGGGTTGATTGGAAGTGGGTACAGGGGTAAATTTTCGACTTTTGAGGCTCACAATTGATCCATTACTGGGTTGCCACAGTTTTAATCCAATCGGCAAAACAAAGGGGCTTTTACTTTCAGCCAAATCTGTATGCTGATCGGTCAATACGGTGCGAATTTCGATTCGATCTTGGTCAACGAATAAAAGATTAAAATGGTTGAAAGAACCGGAGTTGCGGGTCCAATTTTTATCATCATTGTTGTTGCGCAAAGGGGCGCCCCAGCAACCTTCGCCCAGGTACACCGTACCTCGGTTGTCGTCGCGGATAAAGCCTTCATCGCTACCTGCTTCTCTGGACAGGCGAATCGGCCAAGTCACTTTGGCCACATGCGAATCGGATTCGAGGGCCAGATCTAGACTGTAAAAATAAAAAATCGGGGCCCAGTTTTGTACCAAATCGTCGCGTTCAGGTTTGTCAGTGGTATGGGGGCGCATGGCGTGGTGGTACTGAGCAATGCGCCACACGTAGTTTTTGTCATTGTTCAATTCTTTGTCTAGCCAGGTTTTTTGGTCGCCAGCAGCCGATGCCATCGTGTTGAGGGTAAGCAGCCGAATGAGATTACCGCCAAAACTCAGGGCATAATAAGCTTCAGCAAAAGGAATGTCAAAAATCTCCTGCAAGCTGCGGTTGTCGAGCTCGTGGTTGCCCCTTGCCACCACAATTGGGTGGATACGGCCATCCTGGCTAATGGTCGATTGCCAATCGTCGAGCCAATCGCGCCATTCGGGGCCTGTATCACCAGCGGTCATATCGCCATTAAAACAAATAAAATGAGGGCGGATTTTCGACACCAACTGATTGGCTTTGATGCGCGCATCGCGGTTGTTGCGCGAATCGCCGCCTGAGATGAAACAAAGCCTTTCGCTGGGCTCACTGGGGATGGTTCGGAAGGAATAACGTCGACTGATGCCTTCGCTATCCACGATTACGAAATAGTAAACGGTACCTGGTTTGAGCCCGGTGAGGCGCACAAAATGATTGTTCAGCCCCCTGGCTGCCATTACAAAATCGGCCTTGCGCTTGTTGCGGTACTGTTGCACGGCCAAGCCCCGATCTACATCATCGTAAAAAAACAAAGGAGCGCTGCCGCTGTACTGGTCCCAACCGATGACCATCGTAGTAGAAGGATCGTCGCGCCACATGGCCCGAAACCGAGCGGTTTTGGCCAAGGACTGTTGAACAAACAAACAGCAAAGCAACAGTGCGAGCAATCGGGCAGCTTTTGACATGCTCATGAGTAGGTTTGAGGGTGCAGGTAAGGAAAATAGTTACAAAACTATATCATTATTTCAGCGTAAGAAAAGCCAAGTTATTGTACTTTTGCGTTTTCATTGCGTTAAAATTTGTATCGTCAGATAGATTATACGATACAAGCGCTAAAGAGTTTCATATTTGGGGACACTTTGAACTGGCCGTTTTTTATGCACGAACAGTAGATCGTGTTAACCCAAAGGCATAATGACTTGTAAAATTTGAGGATGCTGGATCGCTAGGGGTCAACATCATGTTGGAAATCTGCGAAAATCTGCGTCATCCGCGTCATCCGCGTGCTAAAATCAGGCTCGCACAGCGAGCTAAAATGCAACGCAGTGGCCAAACAGTGCAAATTATTATCCGCTGCTGCAAAGACAATCCACCAACAACACAAAGCTACAATGGCCAAAGATACCCTCATTTTCAGTCTCATCCAGGAAGAACTGGAGCGCCAGCGCAAAGGCATCGAATTGATTGCCTCCGAAAACTTCACGAGCCAGGCGGTCATCGACGCGATGGGCACTTGCCTCACCAACAAGTACGCCGAGGGCTACCCTGGCAAGCGCTACTATGGAGGCTGTGAAGTAGTGGACAAAATCGAACAAATCGCCATCGACCGCTTGTGCGAGTTGTTTGGCGCGGAATACGCCAACGTACAGCCGCACTCTGGTGCCCAGGCCAATGCAGCGGTATTTTTGGCTTGCCTCACCCCTGGCGACCGGGTGTTGGGCTTCAACCTGGCCCACGGTGGACACTTGTCGCACGGTTCACCCGTGAACTATTCGGGCAAGGTTTACGAGCCGCATTTTTATGGTGTAGAAGAAGAAACTGGCCTGATCGACATGGACAAAGTGGAGGCCAAAGCCCTCGAAGTTCGCCCAAAGTTGATCATTTGTGGGGCCTCGGCTTATGCCCGCGACTGGGATTACGCCCGCTTCCGTAACATCGCCGACAAGGTAGGAGCTATGCTCTTGGCCGACATCGCCCACCCGGCTGGTTTGATTGCGGCTGGTTTGTTGAAAAGCCCGATGGAAGCTTGTCACATCGTCACTTCGACCACCCACAAAACCTTGCGGGGGCCGCGTGGTGGCATCATCATGCTGGGCAAAAACTTTGACAACCCCTGGGGCCGCGCTACCAAGGGCGGTGAGCTGATCAAAATGTCGGCCATCCTCAACAGCGGCGTTTTCCCTGGCATGCAAGGCGGCCCCTTGGAGCACGTGATTGCCGCCAAGGCCATCGCGTTCCAGGAAGCACTGTCGCCTGAATTTAAGGTTTACGGCCAGCAAGTGATGAAAAACGCCAAGGTGATGGCCGATGCTTTTGTGGGCAAGGGTTACAAAATCATCTCTGGCGGCACCGACAACCACCTCATGCTGATCGACCTGCGCAGCAAAGGCGTAACGGGCAAAGACGCCGAAAATGCCCTGGTTCGCGCCGACATCACGGTCAACAAAAACATGGTGCCCTTCGATACCCAATCGCCAATGGTGACCTCCGGCATCCGGGTAGGCACCGCTGCAGTGACCACGCGTGGCTTCAAAGAGGCCGACTGCTTGAAAGTAGTAGATTGGATCGACGCCATCCTGAGCGACCACAAAAACGAAGACCTGATTCGCCATACCCGCGAATCGATCAATGCTTATATGGAGCATTTCCCGCTGTATGAGCGGGTTGGGGAGTTGGTGTGAGGGGGCAACTGAAATGTACTCGTCCACGACTGGTTTTGTGCAAATCATTTGTCAACGTGAGTCCTGGTTTGTTCGGCATGTTTTTTTGACATACGATAGACGACATACGACTTACGACATATGATTTAAGGGCTCGCTGGGGAAATTTGTCCTATTTTTAGGTTCTCGTTTGTACGGCTTGAGATTTTTTAAATTTTTAATAGATAAGTTTCTGCCGTGAGCCATGACATTAGAAAATTAGTTTGATATGCAGAAAACCTAAAGTGGTCTAGTATAGTGTAACAAAAAGCGCGTACTCAAGGGGATTTGGGTGCGCGCTTTTTGGTTGTGTGGGTATTTGTGCGAAAAAAGACCAACAAGTCCCGGAACCCAATCAGCCCAAAAACCCACTTCAAGCCCATATGCCTTTTCTTCGGAGAGAGACCTTAATTTGAAAAAAGACTAAACGAAGAACTCGGCTTACGCTGATCCAATTTCCAAGCTCAATCAACAACGCTATCTTTGCCCTTGGTCCAAAATAAACCGTGGGCCTTTTTTTCCAAATCCAAGAATAAAAAATCTTGTACACTCACTTTAAAATGTTCAGCAATCAACAGTATTTTTTGCTCGTCAAATTGACTGCTGCCATTTTCAATATTGCGGTATTGCCGCAGTCCAATATCTAAAACAGAAGCCATTTGTTGATTGCTATAATTTTTGAACCGCTTCAAAAATTTGAGGTTATTGAGTTTCTGGTCCATTGCAAACAGTGTTTGTGGGTAGAACGGAATAAGGTGAAAATATATAGCCACTTGGTGTAGAATCAAGTGAAAATATCAAATAAACAAGCCTTTCAACTCATTGCTTTTGAGTTGGAAACAAAAAGATAAGAAAAAATGTGAATTAACCTAATACAATTATCGAACCGAGCGTAGCAATTTAAACTGGGAATTGTTACTTGAATTTCACAAGGATAATCAATCAATAGAATTACTAGGTTTCAAGTGTAGCGCGAAGTTCTGATTTTTTTTAATAAAAGTCAAGCCTGAATAGCAATTTTAACATTTAATCCGACAGGATGAGAAAACATACCGTATGCCACATTGCCAAACAATGAAATCAAATTGCCAAATGAGGAAGAGCAAAAGCTTGCACCATCGATCACTACCCCCTTATCTTTGCCCCTGATAGAAAAATTCCCAACCAGTTTTCCCAAGCCGATTATGAAACACTGCTATTACCTAATTGTTCTGACCCTCTGCTCCCTGCTACAAGCGCAGGCCCAAAACCGCAATTACCGCCAGTACGCTACGCAGGAAGTAATGGTGCGTTTGGAGAAGGAGAATCCCAATACCCTGGGTGCCAAATCCGAAATGGAGCGCTTCCTGGCCAAAGACCGCTTCAAATACCTGGCAAAACAGCAGGTCATTCCCGTAGCCTTCCACATTTTATACAATCCCGGCACCGAATACCCCAGTGCCGACGAGGTGCTGGCCCAACTCAATGGCCTCAACCGCGATTTTGGCGAGGGCGACCCTGTCATCAAATCAGAAAGATACGGCTTCCAGGCTGGTGGCTTTGACAAAAAACTGGCCAAAGCCCAGATCAGCTTCTGCCTGGCGGAGCCACCCAAAGACTTCAAAAAAGACAATTCGATCAACTTTGTGCCCGTCACCCGCAAGGTCTGGGGCCTGGGCGATTCGCTCAAAGCCGAGCGCACAGGTGGGGTTGCCCCCTGGACCCCTGAATCCATCCTCAATATCTGGGTGGTGAAACTTGGCGACGACAAAGCGGGCTACGCCCAAATGCCCGGTGGCCCCCTGGCCAGCGATGGCATCGTGATCGACTACAAATATTTTGGCGTAAACGCTAAACTCAGCGACCGCAATTATGCCGAGGGCAAAACCCTGACCCACCTGGTAGGTACTTATCTGGGTTTGTATGAACTGTGGAACGAATATACACCCTGCGCTGACGACTATGTGGACGATACACCAGTCCACAATGCGCCGAACTACGGCGTTATTTTTTACCAGGATATCACACTTTGTGATCGCCAAACGGCGGAAATGACCATGAACTTCATGGATAATTGTGATGACGAACAGCTCGTAATGTTCACCTACGGTCAAAAAGCTCGGATGCAAGCCATCCTTTCAAAAGACGGTCCCAGGAGCAAACTTGCCGACGGAGACACCAAGTGCAGCAAGCCCAAACTCAGCGACCCCGTGGCCGAAGCCGAGGACATCCTGGCCCTGAAAACCAGCGAAGCCGAACAACAAACGGTGAAAGTTTTCCCCAATCCGGTGCGCAACCTGCTCAACATCGAGATCAGTTCCAAATTGGGGCAAGGGCAATACCGTACCATATTATATGACGAACTGGGGCGCATCGTTTTCCAAAACCAGGGACCCCACGAAGGTTTCCGCCTTTTGCAGGTGGACTGCGCCAAGTACCCGGCAGGCATCTACTTCCTGCATGTGACCGTCGATGGCAAACGCTTCAACGACAAACTGCTCATTAGCCAACAATAATTATATCCTCCCACTACCAAAATCCGATTGATATGTTCCGCAATATCATCCTATCATTGTGCTTACTTGCTTCTGCTGTTGCTTCGAACTTTGCACAGCCCATCAATGTTCTGGTAAAAAATGGTACTCTGCCTTCGCCTAATGCCGCAGCACTTGGCAAATACACCGACATTTCGGTGTCTTATTTGACGGGTGTTCCCAATATTGGTGTACCCATCCATACTATTGCACATGGCCCACTTGCTGTGCCGATCAGTTTGAGTTACCATTCATCGGGTATCAAATTGGCTGAAACTGCCTCTTGGGTGGGTTTAGGCTGGAGTTTGCAAGCAGGTGGTATGGTCACCCGACAAGTAGCAGGCCAAGCCGATGATCTAGGTAGTACGGGCTACTATTCCGGCTACAGTACCGCGATGGAAAACCTGTTTTCCCCTCTTATTTCACCAAACTGGTACATTAATTATAGGACCTGCAATGGCATCAGTCCATGTGCAGAGACAATTCCTGAAGACCAGTACACCCAGATGGCTGGAAATATAGAAACTGGGGTTGTAGATGGAGAACCCGACATTTTTTCTTTCAATTTTGCGGGTTACAGCGGCAAATTTGTATTCGACAAGAATAAAAATGTGGTTTTGATCCCTAAACAAGACCTCATTGTGGAAGTATCGCCCTCAAATGGGGGTGTTTTTACCCGTATTTCTATTATTACACCCGATGGCACCAAATACCATTTTGGCAATACACCAGGTGGTTCCCTCAATTTTACGGAAAAAACTTACCCAAGTTTAGAAAATGTACCCGCTTACTACAGTACCTGGTACCTTGCTCGCATCGATTCGTATGACAGCAAATTCCAGATCAATTTCAACTACGCTACCGAACAAACCGATTATCGGCAACCTGGTAACTGTACCTATTCGATTGCTAACACGCCAAATAACGGTGGACAGGCCATTGACTGTATTGGTGGTTTTGAAGATGCATACCATCCTTTTCAGGCCATGACTACCCAGGGTCAAAGGTTAACCCAGATTTCAACTCCTTCCGAAACAGTAACTTTCATCGCTAACACGACTAGAGAAGACGTAGGCTTTGCCAAAAGATTGGACGAGATACAAATTTCAACAGGAATATCTCCAAATATTTTTCAAAAGAAATTCTCGTTCTCTTTTGACTACATTACAGATGGCACTTCATTTACCAATGCAGAAAGAAAACGCTTACGTTTGACCCAACTGCAAGAAAAAAGCGTGGACAATGCTGCCACCACCACCGTACCACCTTATACTTTCACTTACAACGGAAATACCCTGCCTTATCGCCTGAGCAGGGCAGTGGACCATTGGGGATTTCACAACGGTGCAACAGCCAATGAAGCACAAATTGGTCCCAACGTCCCTCCCATCAGTTACTCTTGGGGAGGGAGTCCTACTTCTTACGGTGGAGCCAATCGTGAATCCAACGAAGCCGCCATGAAAACTGGCATGCTGACCAAGATTACTTATCCGACTGGTGGGTTCACTGAGTTTGAATTGGAAGGCAATACCGTGCCCCAATATGTACAAGGCCCCAATACTTTGAATTATTTTGGCGGCACCCCTGTGCAAAACTGTACCAGCACTTCGACCGCGCTATGCTGTGGTAATCAAAACTTTAATCACAATACATCATTTACAGCTACTCAATTGTCCGATGGCAAAATGAGGTTATTGCTTTATCCCTTGTCTCCCTCTCCAGGTAGTACAGGCTGTGTGTTGCCCTATACCAATGCCTCTTTCTACGTCCATATTTACAACAATGTCACCAACGCATATATTACATCAAGAGGCTTTGGTATGTCTCGCACAGATATGACAGGTATGCCTTCAAAAGACTCTTTGATTTTCAATTTGAGCGACTTGGGCTTACAGAACAGTGTAACTTACCGCTTCAATGTGATATTGACAAACGGTCGCGGAGAATTAGCCTTTTTTACCACGGCTCCGGGCAATGGCTCCTACACAGCAAAGGTTGTAGGGGGCTTGAGAATCAAGCAAATTCGCATGCACGATGGCATTTCAACTGCCAACGATGTGTACAAGTCATACAAATATGTAGATGAATTGGACCCTAATAAGAGCAGTGGTGTATTAAGAACTCAACCCAAATATGGTGAAGCAGTTGTGTATGGTGGATTCACCACTTTTACTGCGGCGGCAATGAGCATTGTTCCTTTGGGCGATTTCGATGGTTACCACATTGGTTATCGCCGAATCGTGGAGCAATACAATGCTGTTGGAGCTCCTCTGGCCAATGGTCAAACGATCTATCGGTACAAATTCAGCCCTTATTACGCATCTGGCCTACCACTGCTGGGTTCAAATTATTACTCAGCGCCTATGTTGTACGAAAATAGCATCGGTTTTAATGAAAGTGCCACCCTACAAAACAATGGCAGCACCACGGTCTCGTCCGTAACCAACGCCCTCAATTTGGAAAACTACCAAACCAACGCGGGGATGAACATTAGGATAAGAAAACTCAAGGTGTTTGAAGGCTTGTCTTCCGCTGGCAACGGCCAACCTTATTATTCCGGCCTGTATTTCATCACGAACTACACCATCCGTACCTCGCTCGCTGCCCGCATCCAATCCATAACCGAAACCCGCGACGGCGTAACCACCACCACCAACTACACCTACGATGCTGCCAACCGCTTCCTGGCTCCTACCATCACCAACATGACCAACAGCAATGGCGTGACCACCAATACCCGCATGACCACCGTGTATGATATGGCCGCCGGAGCCCTACGCACCAAACTTCTGAACCTGAACATGATCGCCGCCCCGATCAAAACCCTGGTATATGTAGGCGCAGACACCATTGACGGCACCCGCATGGACTACAGCCTGTACGACGCTGCCTCTGGCCAGCCTACGACCACCGATGCCAGCAATCACTTCCCCTACCCCTGGCAGCATTACCGCTACGAAGCCAATGTAAACCCCAATGGCACCATCAATGGTACCCCAGCCTGGGTGCTCAAAGGGACCCAAAACCGCATTTATGTAGCTTCTGGCTTACCTTGGGAATTTACAATGGCCAATTGGCCCGTAGAAACCTACGAATGGGAAACCAATGGCCTGGTCAAAAAGCGGACCTACCAAAACTTTGTGTGGGAGTACAACTATTTTACCAATACCCGCCTGGTAAGCTCGATCAAAAACATCGATGGGCAGATCGTGAACTATACCTACGACCAGCTCCAACGCTTGAAAACCGCCAACGCCCGCAGCGGCAACGTAGTGACCACCTACGACTATCAATACCGCACCAGCTCCTACCTATACAATACGGTCAAAAGCACCACCGCCTTCAGCGCCGTGGGTAGCAGTAGCCTCACCTCCAAAGCCACCGCCCAACTACTCGACGGCCTTGGCCGCCCCGTGCAAGACATCAAAATCCAGCACAACCCCACAAAAGGCGCCGACGGCGCTACCAGCAGCGCCGTGGACGTAGTGACCAACTACATCTACGATACCCAAGGTCGCCTGGCCCAAACCAGCCTGCCCTTCACCAGCAACAACACCAACGGCACTTACTTTGCCCCACCCAGCGGCACCAAATACAGCGTGACGGCCTACGAGGCATCGCCCCTCAACCGCCCCCTGAGCGTGACCCCTCCCGACTGGTACGCCACCACCAGCGCCTACGGCACCAACGCAGCCAACGAGGTATTGATCGCGGGCTCAAGCTCCTTCTATGCAGCGGGCCTGCTGTACAAAACCACTACCACCGACCCCGACAACCGCGTATCAATCACCTTCATCGACCGCAAAGGCCGGGTGGTCCTCAAGCGCCAAACCAATACCAGCAACACCACCCCTGCCGATACCTACTATGCCTACGACAACAAAGACCGCCTGGTGCGGGTGATTCCCCCCGGGGCCAGTACTACCAACCCCGACCTGGTATTCGCCTACCAGTACGACGCCCGCGACCGCATGACCCGCAAAAAAGTGCCCGACATGGGCAGCATCAGCATGCGTTACAACCTGCGCGACCAGCTCGTATTTGTACAAGACAGTATGCAAGCGGGCCTAATTCGCTGCCTGGGCACCAAGTACGATGTGTATGGCCGCCCCATCGAATCGGGTTTTGTGGCAGGCTTCCCCACCGATCCCGAAGCTGCCTTCAGTTTTTTCGAAAGCCTGACTCAAACCCATTACGACGGTTTTGATGGCAGCAGCACCCTCAACCTCACGACCAACCCCCAATACCGGGGCAAGGTCCGCCGCAGCCTGACCAAGGTAATGGGCACTACCGACTGGCTCAACTCCACCTTCGACTACGATACCCACGGCCGCACTACCGCCGTGAACACCAACAACCACCTGAACCCCACTGTATTCACCGCCGAGCAAATCAGCATGAGCTACGACTGGGCCGACAACGTAGTTTATGAAAACCGCAACCACAACCCCGGTGCAGCAGGCGCCACAGGCAGCTTCAGTGTGCAAAACACGATCACCTTTGACCACGCAGGCCGCCGCACCAATTTCATCACCACCATTGGCGGGGTGGGTGCGCACATCGCCGAATACAACTACAACCACCGCGACGAACTGATCGAAAAAAACCTGCACTCCAACCAGGTAGCCAGCGTATGGGGCTGGCTGCAAAGCGTGGACTACAGCTACAATGCCCAAGGCTGGCTCACGGGCATCAACACCTACGCCAACAGCGCCACCGTGGGCGTGCCCGCCCTGTGCAGCCCCAGCATGCCCAACCCCGCTACGCCTACCCGTACCCAATACAACGAAACCAGCGACGCCTTCTACATGGACATCCGCTACGACAACACCTTTGGTGGCGTATCAGGCAGCATCCAAAAAGCAGGCAACATCGCCCAGCTCGCCTACCGCGTGCGGGGCCGCGAGACCCACATTTACAGCTACGCCTACGACTACCTGAACCGCCTCACGAGCGCCACCTTCAACGAATACAGCGATGCAGGCAGCATCACCAATAGCAACAAGTACAATGAGTCGTTGACCTACGACCTACGCGGCAACATCCAAACCCTGCAACGCACGGGCTACTACCAGGATGGAGCCACCTGCACCTACGGCCAGATCGACAACCTGACCTACACCTATACCATCAACACCAACCGCGTACACCGCATCCAGGATGCCGTGACCACGACTGGTGCTACCGCCCGTGGCTTCAACCCCAATGGGCAAGGTGCGACGAATGACGCCATGACTTACGACAGGAATGGCAATCTCAATAAAAATAATTACAAAAATGTCAGCGCGATAACGTATAATCACCTAAATTTACCCACGCTGATCACGTTCAATACGGGCAATTCCATTGAATTTTTATACGACGCTGTGGGAACAAAACTGCGTAAAACGGTCAAAGTAGGAGCCACTGTACAGTACGTGCAAGACTACCTGAGTGGCGGCATCGAATACCGTCAAAATGGCACAGGCGTGAAACGCGTTGAATCCGTTTTTCACGTAGAAGGGCGTTATTACAATACCAATGTAGATGCCTCCAATACCTTGGCTTGGCGGCGGGAGTACAACATCAAGGATCATTTGGGCAATACCCGCGTGGTGATAAGTGACCGCAATGCAAATGGGGTATTGGACATTACCAGCACCGCCAGCACCTCGGATGTTTTGCAAGAGAATCATTATTACGCCTTTGGGCTTGGTTTTGAAGGACCTTGGGTGCAAAATGATGCGGCTTCGCGAGACAACAAGTACCAATATAACGGAAAAGAACTCAATGATGATTTTGGGTTGAATTGGTCGGATTATGGGGCTCGGTGGTATGATGCGGCGATAGGGAGATGGGGAGGTGTGGATTTATTATCAAGTAAATTTTCTTCATGGTCTCCATATAATTATGTATTATGTAACCCAATGCAAAATACAGATCCTGATGGAAAAGATGTAATTGTCAATCGTGATGGTAATCATATCTCTATTTCCTATCGAGGAGCATTAATTGACGAGTCTGGTCAATTGACGAAAAAAGCAGTGAGACAAATAAGAAGAGAAATAACATCTAATTTGAAAAAAATATTTACTGGAGCTGGTGATGGGATTACTTTTGGAATTGATGTACAATTGCGTCAGGTTTCTAGTTCATCTAAGTTAAAGGAAAACGAGAATAGTGTAACTTTAGTTAATTCTAAAGATAAAAGGCTACCTGAAGGGTTTAGTGGATATGCGCCTAATGGATTCGATGCTCTTGTTAACGTAGAAGGAAAAAATATTAGCGGAATTGCTAAAACCGCAACTCATGAAATAGGTCACAATTTTGGACTTCCTCACAATGTTCATGATTTTACTTCTAAAGGCTTTGAAAAATTACCTTTTGGTGAGAGCATGGAAGTATTTAAATACCTTGAAGCAAATATTATTCAACAAGGGCATCCTGCTGCGGGAAATTTGATGCTACCTGGAAACCAGGAAACTGCTGCTGGGATGAACATCACACCATCGCAAATATTGCATATTTACCAGGATTCAGATTCTGGTAAATTAAATAGCCGGAACATAAGTGGATCTAGTGATAAGTGGGGAACCTACTCAAGTGATCGACCTGTAGTAAATGCTTATGGTAAGGTTATTAAAGAATGATATTAAATCGAGTAAAATGGCGGTAGTCAATTCCACCCTAATTCAGGTTGCAAAAAAGATGCTTTTTTTTAGCAACTTTTGGATGATACACATCCCCTTTTTGGGTTATTTTGCATTGATTCTTACAGTAATGGTTTTCTCTACTGCTTGCAATACGAGAAAAATCAATCAACAAGAAGAACATCTCACATACTTCGAATTGGGGTTTTATGGGAATTTTCTAAATGACACAATTGATATGTGGTGCAATTCAAAGCTACTGTTTACAAATGCAATTGTGACAACCGATATCCAACATGGATTCGCAAAAACAACTGTGCATTTTTATCAGAACAACATTGGTCACAATAAACTAGAAACTTTAACAAACTCTACCTTTTGCATTAAAAACATTGATACCTTTCCACAAAACCCCCTAAGCTTAGTTTTTAAAATAAAGACAATGTACAGAGGGACATTTTTAGATACCATAAACATTACTCTTTCTCAAGGTCGATTTTTGGCAGTCAATAAAACTGACGTAATTGCGGATTCAATCGATGAAAAGATACTGAAGCCAATAACTCCACATCTCGAAATACAACAAAGTAAAGGTAAGTTAATTGTTCATTAAGTAACATGCTGAACCTCTAAATCAATGTGAATAACATTGAAAAAAAATATGCATAAATTAGAAAGGGTAGAAAACCTTTACCAACTGTACTAGACAGATTAACAGCTAGAACCATGAAAACATCCATTTGGGCATATGCTTTTTTTCTGTTGAGCCACTCAGTAATTGGACAAGGCTTGCATTGCGAATTGGTTTTACATTTTTTGAATACTGACATTGCAAAAAAGGAAAGACTAATGGAGTCCGTCTCTGATACCATTGTAATATGGGATGAGCAAACATCGGCCTTAAGCTGCCCAACCATGTTGTCTAATGACGGAAAAGTGATTAAAATTGTCAAAAGTAAAAAATCAACGATTCCAGGTGAAGCAAGGGGTATTGCCGATAACATCTTGATTTTATATGGCTTTGAGAAAATCAGGCGTAAAAAATATTTGATTTCCATTTGGAGACCATATTCTGGTGCGGTTGCTAGAATTTACATTTGGAGCTCAAAGAAGGGTTATCGACATACTGTTTTTGAAACCGGGTCATTTTAGGCCTCCAGAAAAGCGGCAACATCGCCCAGCTCGCCTACCGCATGCGGGGCCGCGAGACCCACATTTACAGCTATGCCTACGACTACCTGAACCGCCTGACCAGCGCCACCTTCAACGAATACAGCGACGCAGGCAGCATCACCAACAGCAACAAGTACAACGAAAGCCTCACCTACGACCTGCGCGGCAACATCCAAACCCTGCAACGCACGGGCTACTACCAGAATGGCGCCACCTGCACCTACGGCCAAATCGATAACCTGACCTACACCTATACCACCAACACCAACCGCGTACACCGCATCCAGGATGCCGTGACCACCACCGGGGCCACCGCCCGGGGCTTCAACCCCAATGGCCAGGGTGCCACTAACGATGCCATGACGTATGATCGAAACGGCAACCTCAATAAAAATAATTACAAAAATGTCAGCGCGATAACGTATAATCACCTAAATTTACCGACACTGATCACGTTCAATACGGGCAATTCCATTGAATTTTTATACGATGCTGTGGGAACAAAACTGCGTAAAACGGTTAAAGTAGGAGCCACTGTACAGTATGTGCAAGACTACCTGAGTGGCGGCATCGAATACCGTCAAAATGGCATAGGCGTGAAACGTGTTGAATCCGTTTTTCACATAGAAGGCCGCTATTACAATACCAATGTAGATGCCTCCAATACTCTGTCATGGCGACGAGAATACAACATCAAAGATCATTTGGGTAACACCCGCGTAGTGATAAGTGACCGCAATGCGAATGGTGTATTGGACATCACCAGCACGGCCAGTACTTCGGATGTTTTGCAGGAGAATCATTATTATGCTTTTGGGCTTGGTTTTGAGGGTCCTTGGCTACAGAATGATGCTGCTTCGCGGGATAACAAATACCAATATAATGGGAAAGAACTCAATGATGACTTTGGGCTGGGGTGGAATGATTATGGGGCTCGGTGGTATGACGCTAGTGTTGGTAGATGGAATTCTGTCGATCCATTGGCTGACGAACAAGCAGAATGGAATCCATACCACTACACATATGGAAATCCTTTAAACTACATTGACTTATATGGACTAAGCCCAAGCGGTGCTGTTGAAAGTAGTGCTCTTTCCATTTGCCCTACTTGCCCAAAAGATCCTCAATATGATGAATACAGAAACAACAAATCTCTTTTTGTGTATGATAAAGAAACAGGTATTGTATTAAACGGAACTGGTGTAACCGTCTATGGCTGGAGAAATAACCCTCTCACATGGTTTAGGGGCAATGGTATATTGTCCTTTCCAAACTCTGTAAACAGATTGGCCTATGCAGGTGCATCATTAGGATTGGGCTATCAAAACAATTGGGATCCATACAATCAAGCAGGTGCAGATAAAAGATTGCGATATAAGACTATGTCTCGTAGTTGGACATTAGGAGCTACACGACGTGTTTTAAATAAAATAGATCCTTTAAAAAGCAAGCCTGTTCCCGTCAGGTATTGGAAAACTAATCGAGGCGTAAACATTGCAGGCGCAGGAGGAGTGCTCTTAGGAGCTTATGGGGTTTATAGTAGTGTAAATAATATTATGGAGGCAGAAAACAAGGCTAAACAAACATTTATAGAAGGAGGTGGTTGGGCTGGCGCGATTGCAGGAGCAGAACTTTTTGCACCTATCGCAGCTATTATTGCTCCACTTACAGGTCCTTTTGCACCAGTAACCGCAGTTGTAATTGTAGGTATTGGAGGAGCAATAGGAAGTTTTGGGGGGAATAAAATTGCTGAGGAATTTGCAGATGACATCTTTAAAGATTAATGGCATGAAAGCGAAAAGCAAATATCTTTTTTATATCACAAACAAGTTGTCAATTTTTTTGATACTTGGTTTGCTTTTTCTAATTTTCAAAATGCACTATGCGGTAGCTTTAGTGATTTTTTACATTGTTATAAATAGTTTGTATTTTTTTATTTTTAACAAAGACTTTATCATAGAAAATGACGGAGTAGTTTTTCTTTCACATAAGAAAGAAAAATATGACTTCGAAACTGTTGCCAAAATTATTTTTGTTGAGAAAAATTGGTTGATTGGTGGTAGTCAAAAAATAAAAATAATCTTTTTTAATGGACAAAAAAAGGTAATCAATTGTAATGGATTAAGCTCAGATGATGAACATCCTGACTCATTCTATCAAGTATATAAATATGTCGAGAGTATATTTCAAAACACTCAACATCAAGAGTATTTTATTGTATTTAAACTTTATAAATGAATAAAGCGTCTTGTTTTGGAACAAAAAAGACGGCAACAACAGCATCGAGTTTTTGTATGATGCCGCAGGCACCAAGCTGCGCAAAACGGTGAGGACGAATGGCACCATCACCTACGTGCAGGACTACCTGGCGGGCGGCATTGAGTACCGCCAAAATGGTACGGGCAGCAAGCGCGTGGAGAGCGTTTTCCACCCCGAAGGGCGTTATTTCAACGTCAATGCGGAGGTATCGACTACCATTTCCTGGCGGCGCGAGTACAACATCAAAGACCACCTGGGCAATACCCGCGTGGTGATCACCGATCGCGATGCCGATGGGGTACTTGACATCACGGGCAGCGCTGCTACGAATGAGGTCTTGCAGGAGCAGCATTATTACGCCTTTGGGCTGGTTTTTGAGGGGCCTTGGGTGCAGAATGATGCGGCGAGTCGGGATAATCGGTATTTGTACAACGGCAAGGAGTTGAATGATGACTTTGGGTTGGGATGGAATGATTATGGGGCGCGGTGGTATGATCCGGCAGTTGCTCGTTGGAATGCTGTCGATCCGCTAGCGGATAAAATGCGGAGGTGGTCGCCGTTCAACTATGCGTTTGATAATCCGCTTCGGTTTATTGATCCTGATGGGATGGCTGTATTAGAAACAAATGATAGAGTCATCTATACAGGCCAAGATGCTTCTGATTTGTTTAAGAAAATTCAAAATGCGCAAAAACGCAATAATGATAAAGGAGATAAATCATCTTCTGCAGAAGGAAACGTGAATGCTAGTCTCAATTCACAATCTGAAACAGAAGAAATGGTTCCTTATGAAGAGTTCGCCTTCGTGAACTTACCTAAAAATGCTGAAAATAAGACAACAGCGGGACCTCCATACTTTTATAATGGAAAGCAATATGATGATGAAACTTCACTTTATTTTGCAATTCTCCTAGATCAGACAAGTGAGCAACTAGGGATAAAAGATGCTGCTGCGGTTTTAATGATTGTAGCAGGATTACCACTCAAAAAGAAGAGATTCGTAACTCCGGGCACTTCCAAAGGTACATCAATTTTGTCTGAATCTTTGGGAGATAAGTTAGGAACTTCATCTAGTCGACTACCTACGCTTACTACAAAAGGACTAAAATATACCACAAAAATAGGGAGATTTGTTGCACGATGGGTCCCAATTATTGGATGGGGGATACTTGCTTACGATGTTGGTTCTATACTGTATAACACCCAAAGTGAGTATAACAAGATTGTCAACTCAGAAGAGTAGCCTGATGGAAAAAAGTGAAAAATATAACAATGTACGTCTCTTGCTTGAGAAACATGTTGGTAGGATCAAAACCTTTCATGAAGGTCTCCGAATAGGTGAAGATCTAAAATTATATGGTGATGACGTCTCTGACTTATTAAAGGAATATAGTGAAGTCTTCGATGTGGATATTTCTAAATTTCCATTTGATGATTACTTTGCTAGTGAAGGGTTTAACCCTATTGATTTTTTTACTTATCTATTTGGGGGTAAAAAATTAAAAACTTTATATGTGAGAGATCTAATTAGAGGAATTGAGGAGAAACGTCTACTTTAGCTAGTGCCGCACCAACTTCATCACCACCATCGGCGGGGTGGGTGTGCACGTAGCAGAGTACAACTACAACCACCGCGACGAACTGATCGAAAAAAACCTGCACTCCAACCAGGTAGCCAGCGTATGGGGCTGGCTGCAAAGCGTGGACTACAGCTACAACGCCCAAGGCTGGCTCACGGGCATCAACACCTATGCCAACAGCGCCACCGTGGGCGTGCCCGCCCTGTGCAGCCCCAGCATGCCCAACCCCGCTACGCCTACCCGTACCCAATACAACGAAACCAGCGATGCCTTCTACATGGACATCCGCTATGACAACACCTTTGGCGGCATATCCGGCAGTATCCAAAAAGGCGGCAACATTGCCCAACTCGCCTACCGTGTGCGGGGCCGCGAGACACATATATATAGCTATGCCTACGACTACCTGAACCGCCTCACGAGCGCCACCTTCAACGAATACAGCGACGCCGGCAGCATCACCAACAGCAACAAGTACAACGAGAGCCTGACCTACGACCTGCGCGGCAACATCCAAACCCTGCAACGCACGGGCTACTACCAGGATGGAGCCACCTGCACCTACGGCCAAATCGACAACCTCAGCTACACCTATACCGCCAATACCAACCGCGTACACCGCATCCAGGATGCCGTGACCACCACCGGGGCTACCGCCAGGGGCTTCAACCCCAATGGCCAGGGGGCTACCAATAATGCCATGACCTACGATATAAATGGCAATTTGAACAAAAATAATTATAAAAATGTCAGCACCATATCGTATAATCACCTAAATTTACCCACGCTGATCACGTTCAGCGGCAACAACAGCATCGAGTTTTTGTACGATGCCGCAGGCACCAAGCTGCGCAAAACGGTGAGGACGAATGGGACTGTCACCTATGTGCAGGACTACCTGGCGGGCGGCATTGAGTACCGCCAAAATGGGGCGGGCAGCAAGCGCGCGGAGAGCGTCTTCCACCCCGAAGGGCGTTATTTCAACGTCAATGCGGAGGTATCGACTACCATTTCCTGGCGGCGGGAGTACAACATCAAAGATCACCTGGGCAATACCCGCGTGGTAATCACCGATCGCGATGCCGATGGGGTACTTGACATCACGGGCAGCGCGGCTACGAATGAGGTCTTGCAGGAGCAGCATTATTACGCGTTTGGGCTGGGTTTTGAAGGGCCTTGGGTGCAGAATGATGCGGCGAGTCGGGATAACAAATACTTGTACAACGGCAAGGAGCTGAATGATGATTTTGGGCTGAATTGGAATGATTATGGGGCGAGGTGGTATGATGCGGCGGTGGGAAGATGGGGAGCTGTTGATCCCAGTGCTGAACAATACTACTCGTTGTCACCTTTTGTTTATGCAGCTAATAATCCCATTTCAATTATTGATCCAGATGGGAGAGAAATCGAATATGGCAACATTACAAAAGAAGAAAAACGTATCTTCAAGCAGCGGATCAGGAACTTGGTAAGGCAGTCAGAAACTTTTCGAGCACTTTGGAGTGATTTGAAAAAATCAACTTATGTGCATACGATAAACATAGAAAGGAATTCTAGTAAAAGCAGTAATGTTGCGCTCAAAGATCCTAAGGCTTATGAGTCTGGAGAAAATAGGGGCACTGATATAAATATTAACCTTAATCAAACAAATATGGATGGTGAAGTCCCAAATGAAATTGTTATTGGCCATGAAATTGGACATGCGTGGAGAAATGATCAAGGGAAAGTGAATCGAGCCTTGCCAGAGCCTCCAAGCGCAGAGGAATTGACTAAACCAGGTGCTGCCACAGCATATAATGAAAGATTAAACAAAGTAAGTAATGATAATCATAATCGAGAAGAAATTGAGGCCTCTCATATTGAAAATATTATTCGTGCCGAAATGTCAATCCCTCTGAGGGAACAATACAGGAATTTGACAAGGTTGGTTCCACAGTATGATAAAAATGGAAAGCTGCAACCAACATATAGGAGTGAAAAATATGATCCCTCAACAATAAAACAGGGTTATGATTATTATCGTCAAGGCCCACATCATTATCAAAACCTTAAAGAAAAATATTAAATGAAAACATTGTTGATTTCACTTGTTCTGCTATCCATTTCACACATTGCAGGTGCTCAAATTCAAAAAAAGAGCACCTGCAATGCAATAAAGCGTGATGATATTTCAATTACCGATCGGTTTTGGAATGAAATCAAGGAAATTTATCAAAATTTGAATCCGGACACAAGCAAGGTCAATTTAGTTTGTGTCGAGATTAGGGGAGGACATCCAAATTTAATATTGGAGAAAATAGAGATTGGAGAAAATATTGTAGTTGAAGTTATTGACGGTCAAGTTATCGGTAAGTCCTCTTATGTTTGTGATTTTTTTATCAAAACCAATATTTCAACATTAATTAATGGCATAGAAAAAGGCCATTACTCCATCATATGCCCCAACTACAGTTCAGAGGTATCTTCATACTTTTATTTTATCATCAAAGATGGCGAATTAATTTTCTCTCTTTTTTCTTCACTTATTGATTTAGAAAAAACACCTAGGCTAGACAAAGCCCTTTTTGTGAATGCAGCTACTTTATTTGAGAGCATACATGAACTGAAAAAATACTAGACCATAAGTTGTGCCTTTTTCCAAAAAGCAGGCAACATCGCCCAGCTAGCCTACCGCGTGCGGGGCCGCGAGACGCACATTTACAGCTATGGTGCCCGAAACACCTGAGCAGAATACAGCGATTTAGAAAAGGCTGTCTCAACGCCAAAATCCTGCCCTCTTCACCACAGCTATTTTCGAGACCGGATGCTCAATTTCTTCGGAGAAGTGAGACGTTTGTAGCAAAAGACGCCCCGGGGCTCTTTGGCAATTCGGACGAATTGCGACGTTAAAAAAAGACCCCAATCTCAAGCCTCCCCCACCCAATCAAACACCTTTTTCTGGCCCAAGTCAATGCCAAAATCCTCGCACATCTTCAAAAATTCTGCTTGGAAGGTTTTGTTTTGATGGTGTATCTTTTGGTTCAAAACGTACTTGCAAACGGAATCGATTTGCGAACGGCTGTGCGTGAAAACACCATACCCATTTTGCCATTCAAATTTGTAAGGGGATAACTTTTCGTGCCGAATAAATTCATCACTTTGGATTTTGATTTGCCAAACCAAATCCGAAATCGACTCGGCTGGTTTTTGACCAATCAAAAGGTGAATGTGATCGGGCATGCCGCCGATGGCGAGCATTTTATGGCCGCGTTTTTGCACCGCTCCGCTGATGTATTTGTACAAGTGTTCTTCCCAATCAGGGTGGATCAAGGCCCGGCGGTGGCGGGGCGAAAAAACCAGGTGCGCATACATTTGCGAAAAAACATCGGCCATGATGGATGGGTTTTGGTGGTGAATTTCCGGGCAAGGTAGGTTTTCATTGTGGAGCAGGCAAGGACAAATTCACAAGTTTGTTCCCAGGGTTTTGGACGGTTATCAAGGGCTTCAACTTTTAAAATCCGTTCATTTTCAATACTTTATTGAATTTTTTACTTTAGAGAATTTCCCCAAAATCTTTGTCGTGAAATTTGATGCAAGCGTTGAGCTATTAACGTCGCACTTCATCCGAAGTGCCAAGAAACCCCGTGGTGCATCGAGCTACAAACGTCTCACTTCTCCGAAGAAGTTGGCATTCCGTCGCTGCTGATAGTTTTTTGGTTTGCTTAAATCGCGGTTTTACAATTCAAAGATTTGACACCTTCTAACCCAAAAAATGTCAGCGCCATAACGTATAATCACCTAAATTTACCAACGCTGATCACGTTCAGCGGCAACAACAGCATCGAGTTTTTGTACGATGCCACAGGCACCAAGCTGCGCAAAACGGTGAGGACGAATGGCACTGTTACCTATGTGCAGGATTATCTGGCGGGTGGTATTGAGTACCGCCAAAATGGGGTGGGCACCAAACGGGTAGAGAGCGTATTCCACCCCGAAGGGCGTTATTTCAACGTCAATGCGGAGGTATCGAGCACCATCTCCTGGCGGCGGGAGTACAACATCAAAGACCACCTGGGTAATACCCGTGTGGTGATCACCGATCGCGATGCTGATGGGGTACTTGACATCACGGGCAGCGCTGCTACGAATGAGGTCTTGCAGGAGCAGCATTATTACGCTTTTGGGCTGGGTTTTGAAGGGCCTTGGGTGCAGAATGATGCGGCGAGTCGGGATAATCGGTATTTGTACAACGGGAAAGAGCTGAATGATGATTTTGGGCTGGGGTGGAATGATTATGGGGCGCGGTGGTATGATGCGGCTGTGGGGAGATGGAATGGGGTGGATCCTAAAATTGAAAAGTATGAAACAATCTCTGGATTTGCCTATTGTTTTAATAATACGATCCGTTATTTTGATCCAGATGGAGCAGATCCAGGCGACGTATTGGTTGCCTTTGGTGGGGCAGACTTTAAGATGACTGGAGATATTGGGGCTACTCAAAGAATAGTTGATGCATTGAACAGCATGTATTTCGATGATAAGGGCGGAGCATCTAAAGGGTTTGTTTCGCAGTTATGGGATATAGATGTTATTCCAAATTATTATGGTGGACCTCATGGCAATGCTCCTTCACATGTAAATGCTACATCCTTCACAATGTCTAAATCTGAAGATCTAGACCAAGCAACTCAGGAAGCCTATGACTACGTAGTTAAGAATCATGCTGATCAAGGAAAGGTAGTGTTGTTTGGCTATAGTTATGGAGGGGTATTAGCAACTCACTTAGAGAAAAGGTTAAAGAAAGCCGATATCAAAGTTGATCTTCTGATCACAGTAGATGCCGCAGCTGGACGCGAAAGCAATGTTATAGATAGGGTTGTGTCGGATAACACAGTTGAAAACCTCAATATTTATCAACCTAACCCATCGAGTGTAGGATCAAGAGGGGGTAAAAACACTCGAGAAGATGGAAGTCAGAGGGGAATAACAAATGTTATCAAAGTGTCTTATACTGATAGTAGCGGGAAAAAGAGAAGAATGAATCATAGTGTGATTTTCAATTATTCATTTGGGCAGGTAATAAGGAAAATCAATGACACATTGCGCGAATAAAACACAAAAAATATGAACAAATATGTTTTTATTTTTATTCTTTTCATGTTGCTAATTGCCTTTTGGCCTATAGCCGTCTATTTTTATTGTTACAAATTTTATTTCTGTAACGATGCTCCCGATACTTTAGTAGGGTATAGAGTTTTCCTTAGTGGCCCTTTTCTTATAATGATAGGGTTGGCTTTAGCACTATTTGGTAAAAAACTATATGAAAAAGTAATTGGTGTGGTTGGTATGATTATTGGTATTGCATGGATAGTTCTGATGATTGCAGAACTATTTTCAAAACCATGATTGTGTCAACCACAACCCTGGCGCAGCAGGCGCAACAGGCAGCTTCAGCGTACAAAACACGATCACCTTTGACCACGCAGGCCGCCGCACCAACTTCATCACCACCATCGGCGGGGTGGGTGCGCACGTAGCAGAGTACAACTACAACCACCGCGACGAACTGATCGAAAAAAACCTGCACTCCAACCAGGTGGCCAGCGTATGGGGCTGGCTGCAAAGCGTGGACTACAGCTACAACACCCAAGGCTGGCTCACGGGCATCAACACCTACGCCAACAGCGCCACTGTGGGCGTGCCCGCCCTGTGCAGCCCCAGTATGCCCAACCCCGCTACACCTACCCGCACAGTTTACAACGAAACCAGCGATGCCTTCTACATGGACATCCGCTATGACCAAACCTTTGGCGGCATATCCGGCAGCCTCCAAAAAGGCGGCAACATCGCCCAGCTAGCCTACCGCGTGCGGGGCCGCGAGACGCACATTTACAAATACATACCTGAACCACTGGACGAGCACAATACAAAAAAAAAGCCTACCAAAAAAGGCCGTCCCACCCAATGGTAGAACAGCCTTTCTCTTTTAGCTTTCAAAGCTTGTAGCCGAAATTATTCAGCCACTACTTCAAAATTCAGCTTGCCTGCTACTTCGCGCGACAATTGGATGGTAGCCGTGTAAGTGCCCAATTCCTTCACTTCTTCGTTCAGGATGATCTTTTTACGCTCGATTTCCAGTTCCAACTGTTCTTTGATCGCGGAAGCGATTTGTACGTTGGTAACGCTACCGAAGATTTTACCACTCTGACCGGCTTTAGCGCCAATGGTCAAGGTCTTAGAAGCCAACTGGGCAGCCAGGGCTACATATTCGGCATGGTTAGCAGCTTCCTGCTCGTCTTCGATGCGCTTCAGTTCTTCGATTTCAGCGACCCCAGATTTGTTGGCGATACGGGCCAAGCCTTGTGGGATCAGGTAGTTGCGGCCATAACCGTTTTTCACGGTCACCTGATCGAAACGATCGCCCAACTTGTCGATATCTTTAAGCAAAATGACTTGCATGATTGATTGATTTTGGATCGTTTCCGAAATTATTTCAGCATGTCTGCTACATAAGGCAGCAGTCCCAGGTGGCGGGCACGCTTGATGGCGGTAGCCACTTTGCGCTGGTACTTCAGCGAGTTGCCCGTGATGCGGCGAGGCAGGATTTTACCCTGCTCATTGATGAATTGCAACAGGAATTCGGCATCTTTGTAGTCGATGTGCTTGATGCCAAACTTGCGAAAACGGCAGTACTTCTTGCGGTTCTGACCAATCTTCGGGTTGCTGAGGAACTTAATATCGTCCTTATTTGCCATTGCTTGTTGTCGTTAAAATGGTGAATTATTCAGCAGCTTTTTCGGCAGCTAGCGTTTCTTCAGCAGCTTTTTCAGCAGCTTTTTCAGCGCGAGCTTTGTCAGCTTTCGCTTTCTTGCCACCAATCAAACCTTTGCGCTTGTCGTCGTTGTACTTCACGCCATACTTGTCCAAAGTAATAGCCAAGAAGCGCAGTACGCGGTCGTCACGGCGCATCGCCAATTCCATTTCAGCAATGATACCCCCAGTTTCAGCGGTATATTCAATACAGTAGTAGGCCCCAGAGTGGCGCTTGTTGATGGCATAAGCCAACTGACGCAAGCCCATCTCTTCAATATTGACAATCGTACAGCCCTTGTTCTTGAGCATGTCAATATATGTCTGAGCAGCAGCCTTGATGTCTTCAGCTTGCAGCACGGGGTCAACGATGAAGGTAACTTCGTAGTGTTTCATCGGATTCAGACACATTAGATGGTTAGAAAATTGAACCTTGTTCTACTTCACTTTTCAGAAAAAGCGACGGAAAACCAGGTTCTTGTCAAATAGCGCGCAAAGGTAAGCACTTGATTGACAATTCCCAAGGGTTTTGGATATTTTTTGCGAATTTGAAGATCGTGAAGGTTTTGGAATAGGAAAAGTGGTAACCAAGTCTAATAACAATGCGCGCAACCTGCTAAATTTTCAAATGATTTGAAAATTTAGCAGGTTGGCTTCATTTCTAAGTAACGGTTCAAAAATAAAGCGTACCAATTTTGGGGCTTGTATGTCAACGTCTTGGTCAACGTCAGGTTCGAAATCAGCGTCATTCGTGTCATCCGCCTGCTAAAAATGGCCTTGCACAACGAAGCAACTCAGTTCTGAATTGTAAGGTTTATTTGTGGCTTGTTACCAAACATTGATTTACCAGCTATCAACGAGATTTGACCACTCATGCCCTCTCTTCAACCCTTCAACATTTCCACTTTTCAACTTCTCCTCACAACACAATGCTGTGTACAAAAGGCAGTTTATCCGCATAGTCCGTGGTGTAGTGCAGCCCCCGGCTCTCCTTGCGCATGTTTGCCGAGCGGGTGATCAGGTAAGCGATGGTGATGAGGTTGCGCAACTCGCAGAGCTGTGGACTCAAAGTGGTGGTATTGTACAAATCTTCCGTTTCGTGAAAGAGTAATTCCAGGCGGTCGAGTGCACGTTTGAGGCGCACATTCGAGCGCACGATGCCCACATAGCTGCTCATGGTTTCCTTTAGTTCTTTGATGCTCTGGGTGATCAAAACCATTTCTTTGGGGTCGGTGGTGCCGCTGGCGTTCCAGTTGGGAATGCCCGTTTGGATCTGCCACTGGTCCACTTTCTGCAACACATCCCCGGCAATGCGCTGGGCAAAAACCATCGCTTCCAGCAGCGAATTGGAGGCCAGGCGATTGGCTCCGTGCAAGCCTGTGGATGAGCATTCGCCCACCGCGTACATGCGATTGATGGAGGTGCGGCCCTCGGCGTCGGTTTTGATGCCCCCACACATGTAATGGCAGGCTGGAGTGACCGGAATCAGGTCTTTCATCGGATCGATACCGATGCTTTTGCATTTTTCGTAAATGGTTGGAAAATGACCGATGAAAGCCTCTTCCTCCAGGTGCCGACAATCGAGGAACATGCACTCTTCGCCGCGAATTTTCATTTCGTTGTCGATGGCGCGGGCTACGATGTCGCGCGGGGCCAGAGACTTGCGCGGGTCGTATTTTTCCATGAATTCCTCGCCCTCGCGGCTCTTCAAGATGGCTCCAAAGCCGCGTACTGCTTCCGAAACCAGGAAGACTGGGTTGTCGCCCCCAGGGTTGTACAAAGCGGTGGGGTGGAACTGCACAAACTCCATGTTTTCGGTCCAGGCCTTGGCCCGATAAGCCATAGCGATACCATCGCCAGTGGCGATCACGGGGTTGGTGGTAGCACGGTACACCTGGCCTACGCCCCCGGTCGCCACCACAGTTGAGCGAGCGAGAAAGGTTTCGATTTCGTGGGTTTGTTTGTTCAAGGCGTAGGCTCCGTAGCACTCTACATCGCGCATCATGCGGGTCACGGCATAGCCCAAGTGATGCTGGGTGATGAGGTCAATGGCAAAATAATGCTCGTGGATGATGATATTCGGCAGTTGATCGGCCTTGCTGGAGAGTGCCCTTTGCATTTCCCAGCCCGTGAGGTCTTTGTAGTGCAAGATGCGGTTTTCCGAGTGCCCACCTTCGCGGCCCAGGTCGTAATTGCTGTCGTTTTTCTTTTTGTCAAAACGGGCTCCCCACTCAATGATTTCGCGCACGCGGTCGGGGCCTTCTTGCACTACGATGTCCACGATTTTTTCATCGCACAGGTCGTCGCCAGCGTCGAGGGTATCTTCTTTGTGTTTGGCAAAAGAGTCCACATTGGCGTCCCATACTGCTGCAACTCCGCCTTGGGCATAGCGGGTATTGCTTTCGCCCTCAATGGTTTTGGTCAAAACCGTCACTTTGAGGTCGGGGCGTGCTTCGGCTATTTTGATCGCAGTGGTCAGGCCGCCAATGCCTGAGCCAATGATGAGGATGTCCGTTTGGATCACTTTTGAGTGGTTTAATGGGTTTGGGATAGAAGGATAAAATTAGCAAATTGTTGTGAAATTCAGGTTGTCGCTAAAACAAAAATACTTGGGCCAGATTTTGACTCCCGCACCAAGACTGATTCGAAGCCCGCACACCCAAACCCACACATCAGACCCTCGCCCTATCTCACTTATTCACCATCTGCTGCATTTGAGCCGAATAACGAGCTCCTTGAATTTCAATCGCTTCCACAGCTGCATTGATTTCAGCCAGGTCAGCGGCACCAAGCGAGAGGGCAGCAGCGCCAATGTTTTCGTTCAAGCGCGGCAATTTAGTCGTACCCGGAATGGGCACGATCCAGGTTTTTTGGTGCAAAAGCCAAGCCAGGGCAATTTGTGCGGGACTGGCGTTTTTCTCGGCAGCCAGTTGAGCAAGTAAATCCACCAGATTTTGGTTGGCTTTACGGTTCTCTTCCGAAAATCGCGGAAGCTTATTGCGAAAATCATCCGCATCAAAAGTTGTGTTCGCGTCAATTTTACCCGTCAAAAATCCTCGGCCCAGGGGGCTGAAAGGCACGAAGCCAATGCCCAATTCTTCAAGCAGGGGTAAGATTTCCTGTTCGGGCTCGCGCCACCACATCGAATATTCACTCTGCAAAGCACTAACGGGTTGTACCGAGTGGGCCGCCCGAATGGCCTCAGGGCCAGCTTCGGACAAGCCAAAGTACTTGACTTTTCCTTCCTGGATCAAGTCTTTCACGGTCCCAGCTACCTCCTCAATCGGCACATTGGGATCCACACGGTGCTGATAAAGCAAATCAATCACCTCAACTTTCAAACGTTTCAGTGAGGCTTCGGTCACTGCCCTGATGTTTTCGGGGTGGCTGTCCAGACCTTGGGCTGGATAACCTGCTTTGAAGCCGAATTTGGTGGCAATCACCACTTCATCTCTAAATGGTGCCAGGGCCTCACCCACCACCTCTTCGTTGGTAAAAGGTCCGTATGCCTCAGCCGTATCAAAAAAATTGACTCCTTTTTCGAAGGCAGTACGCATGAGTTGGATGGCATCCTGCTTATCGGTAGGCTGGCCATAAGCAAAGCTCAAGCCCATGCAACCCAGGCCCAGGGCGGACACTTCGAGGCCGTTTTGACCCAGTTTACGTTTTTCCATGACTTCAGGTGGTAGATTGACAATTGAGGGGTGAAAATAGCAAATTGTTCGCTTTGCTAATTGTACAGGAAGGAACAGCACTGAGGAAGGGTTTGTTTTAGTGCCTCAATTTTCGGTGATGAAAAAGCCTTGTATCCAGGTTGTGGCTGGATATAATTTTGTAAACTCAGCCACAACTACCTTTTTTTACCCACTTATGGCTGGGTATAATTTTATAAACTCAGCCATAACTATGTTTTTTAACCCACTTATGGCTGGGTATAATTTTGTAAACTCAGCCATAAGTGGTAATTTTGCTAAAATTTAGGACAAAATCCAAACTATGCTGGTGCATGAATTGATCGGAAGGGAGCTAGAAATCAACTCGTTACAGGAGGCTTTGAGTTCACCAAGAGCGGAGTTGATTGCACTGTATGGACGCAGGCGCGTTGGCAAAACCTTTTTGGTCCGCAGTGTTTACGAACAACAGATCATTTTTGAACTAACTGGTCTGAAAGATGCGAACTTGAACGACCAATTGGAAAATTTCAGCGATACCCTCACTGGTGCGTTCAAATTGCCCATTCCACTGGCGCAACCGAGCAAATGGATCCAAGCTTTTCGCCAACTGATCCATCTGATCGAGGCTAATCAAAAGGAGGGGAAAAAGGTGGTTTTTTTTGATGAGTTCCCTTGGCTGGACACTCCCAAATCAGGTTTTTTGCAAGCATTTGATCATTTTTGGAACAGTTGGGCATCCAAACAGTCCAATCTGATCGTGGTCATTTGTGGTTCAGCAGCTTCCTGGATGATCCAACACATCGTCCGTAATAAAGGCGGACTACACAACCGACTGACCCGACGGATCCGCTTGATGCCCTTTAATTTGTATGAAACAGCTCAGTTGCTGAAGCAGCAAGGCATGGTTTTGGAACATTCCCAAATCCTTGAGCTGTACATGGCCATGGGAGGAATCCCCCAATACCTCATTGAAGTAAAGCCTGGTGAAAGTCCTGCCCAAACAATTGATCGTTTATGTTTTACGAATGAGGGCTGGTTAAGGCATGAATTTCAAGACCTCTATCCAGCTTTGTTCGACAATGCCGAGAAACACCTGGAAGTGATACGATCCCTGGCTGATAAATCTTCTGGAATGAGCCGCACCGAGATCATCAAAGCTTGCAACATGAGCACAGGTGGTACCTTGAGTAAGATTCTGGACGAGTTGTCGCAATCGGGTTTTATTTCTGAGTACATCCCTTATGGCAAAACACAAAGAGATTCCATCTACAAACTCACCGATGAGTACTCCCTTTTTTACCTCCGATTTATTGAGAACAGCAAGTCGATGGGAAGCGGAACTTGGCTGTCTAAATCGGCAGGCCCTGCTTTTTCAACTTGGAGTGGCTATGCTTTTGAGAACATCTGTTTCAAACACGTCCCCCAACTGAAAAAAGTATTGGGCATTGCTGCCGTTTATACCGAGCATTCTATTTGGCGCTACCAGCCCAAAGCAAACGAGGATTCAACCGGCGCACAAATTGATCTTCTTTTTGACCGCAATGATCGTTGCATTAATTTAATCGAAATCAAGTTTTCGCAAAAAAAATTCACAATTGATAAAAAGTACGCGGAAGAACTCCGCAACAAACGCTGGGTATTCATGGATAAAACCAATACCAAAAAAAGCGTCTTTTTGACCATGCTCAGCACCTTTGGAGTAACGAACAACGAGCATTACCTGGGTACGGTGCAAAACCAAATCCAAATGTCGGCTTTATTTGAGCCGCTGTGATGAATTCATGATTCGATGCACTACCCCTTCCCACTCCGCTTTAACTCCCAAGCCCAGGCGGTGCGCATGATGTCCTCGATGTTGCGCTGGGGAATCCAGCCTAATTGTGCTTCGGCCAGTTGGCGATTGGCATAAATGGCGATCACATCACCCGCACGGCGGGGGCCGATCGTATAGTTGAGAGATTGGCCCGATACTTTTTCAAAAGCGTGAATGGCTTCCAATACGCTCACCCCTTCACCGATGCCGAGGTTGAAGACCTCACATTGATTGGCGTTTTTGCCAGCCAACAAATATTCCAAGGCCTTGGTATGGGCATCGGCCAGGTCCATGACGTGGATGTAATCGCGCACGCAAGAACCATCACGGGTAGCGTAATCGTCGCCAAAAATACTCATTGAAGCCCGCTTGCCGATCGCAGTTTCGGTGATCACGGGCACCAAATTCGAGGCATTGAGCGGTGATTCGCCGATTTCATTGCTCTCATGCGCTCCGGCAGGGTTGAAATAACGCAGCAGGACCACCTTTAAATTGGCGTCACCCTTGCATACATCCTGCAAAATCTGTTCGCCCATCTGCTTGGTGCGGGCGTAAGGTGATTCGGCCTCGGCCCATGGTGTTTTTTCGGTTACGGGCAAATCACTGGCATTGCCATACACGCTGCACGAAGAAGAAAAAATCAGATTAGGCACGCCAAATTCCTGCATACATTCTAGCACACAAAGCAGGCTATCGAGGTTGTTGCGAAAATAACGCAGGGGTTGCTCTACGCTTTCGCCCACAAATTTGAGCGCGGCAAAATGGATCACGCCCACAATATCCGGGTGCTCGACAAACAAGGCCCGGGTGGCGGCCTTATCGCTCAGGTTGATGTTGTGGTTTTGGATTTTTTTGCCCGTGATGCGCTCAACTCCTTCCAAAATGGCTTCGGAAGCGTTGGCGAGGTTGTCCACTGCGAGTACTTCATACCCTTTGCCCAAGAGGTCTACTAAAGTGTGGCTGCCAATGTACCCGCAGGCACCCGTTACGAGAATTTTCTTCATGGATAGCTTAGATTAAATTAATTTTGGGGCTTGGTCGAATAAGTACCACTTCAAAAATAAAGGTTACCACTTTTCACGAATACAAGGCGCAACGTGGTCAACGCCATGCTGGAAATCCGTGAAAATCTGTTTCATCTGTGTCATCCGTGTTCCAAATCAGCACCGCAAAGCGGGGCAAGAATAGGCAACGAAGTGGCAAGTTGGTAAGATTTATTTGTGGCTCATTATTAAGCTGGCCAAAGTCTGTTTTTCCAAGCGATTTTGCAAATATTGTCTGTCCTTTTGTACATGCCACCTGCTGATTTAATCGAAGACCTTAAAAGAATTGCCCGCCAAGCTGGACAAATCATCCTGGATATTTACCAGCGTGAAGCCGATTTTCAAGTGCAAGCCAAAGCCGATGCATCGCCCTTGACGATGGCTGATCAGCAAGCCAATGCCTATATTTGTGAGGCTTTGAGCAATTTGCCCTTGCAATTTCCAATCATTTCGGAGGAAAACCGTGAAATCCCTTTTGCCGAGCGCAGCCAATTCGAGCGCTGCTGGCTGGTGGACCCGCTTGATGGTACCAAGGAATTTGTTTCGCGCAACGGCGATTTTACGGTCAATATCGCGCTGATCAATGACAATGGTTTAGAATTGGGCGTGGTGTATGTACCCGTTCACGATGAACTCTACTGGGCAGTGCGGAAGCAAGGTGCTTTTAGCGAAAAAAATGGACAAACCAGCAAGCTTGCCTGCGCCAAATTTGGATTGAAAGACGAAGGCCTCGCCCTGGTGGCCTCGCGCTCGCACCTGAATGAGGAAACCCAATTTGTAATTACCCAATTTGCAAAACCTACCTTGGTTTCGCGGGGCAGCTCGCTCAAGTTTTTGATGCTGGCCACAGGCGAAGCCCACGTTTACCCCCGTCTGGCCCCCACGATGGAATGGGACACCGGGGCCGCACAAATCATCCTGGAGGAAGCGGGTGGCGCGGTGATCGACCACGAAACGGGCCTGCCATTACAATACAATAAGGTGAGTTTGCGCAATCCGGCTTTCATTGCTTATGGGCAAGTGATCGAATGAATTGGCGAAACGCCCATGAATCGTGTGCTCTTCTCAACCTTTCAACTCCTCAACCTTATGGCCGACACCCCCATCCAACTATCGGTGGTTGTAATGACCTTCAACGAGGAAAAAAATTTGCCTCGTTGCCTAGACAGTGTGCGTTCCATTGCCGACGAGATGCTGGTGGTGGATTCTTTTTCCAAAGATCGTACCGTTGAGTTGGCCCTTGAATTGGGGGCAAAAGTCATCCAACACCCTTTTGCTAATTTTCGGGACCAACGGCAGTTTTGCTACCAAAACACCCAACACGATTGGGTACTGGCCCTCGATGCCGATGAATGGCTGAGTCCAGAACTCGCTGCTGAAATAGCTGACTTGAAGAAACAAGCCGAGTTTTCAGCCTACATCCTGCGCCGCCAGAACGGAATCGGCAACCATTGGGCCAAATACGGCGACTGGAAACCTGAGCCCAAACTTCGCCTTTTTGACCGCCGACAAGTACAAATGGGACCCAATGAAGCCCACGACGAAATCCAAGCCCTTTCCAGTCAGAACATTGGCCATTTAAAAGGTGCCTTTTTCCACCTCAGCAACCTGGACTTTGCCGATCGCATCAACAGCATCAATCGCTTGAGCAGCCTGGCCGCCGAGCAACTGTTTCGGCAGGGCAAAAAAACCAATGGTTTCAAAATCCTCTTCAAGCCCGCTTTCCGTTTTTTCAAAGCTTATGTATTGCAAAAGGGGTTTTTGGACGGTCGCTTGGGTTGGTTTTTGGCCAAAACTTCGGCGCAATATGTCTTTTTGCGGGAAATGAAGCTGTGGGAGAAGGGGCAAAAACCGGGATAATCTGCCAAAAGTGGGTGGTTTCGGGTAGTTTTGGCAGATTATGTTGAAAGATAAGTTGCCAAAAGTCCTGATTTTTTTGACTTTTGGCAACTTATGATATTTCAGGGTGCGCGATTGAGCCATAATCAGTGACCACGTTGTAGAAAAATTGATCTAATCAGATCCTCTTGTTTAACCCAAAACTTGGTTGTACTTTGCTACTATTAAATGAGAACAACCAACACCATGAGAAAACTACTTACACCCTTTTTTGCCCTGGTGCTGCTGACATTATTCAGCTCGGCATCCACCGCTCAGCCCATTTTCAACATCCGCAAGGGGCATGTGGGCATCAACACCCGCTTTGTCACGCCCAATTGGGTACTTAGTTCGTTTTCCTACCAAATGGGCAAGGCCGATCGCTTTTTTGACGGTTACAACAAAACCCACATCTACGACCAACAGGGTATTGTAGTGTTTGAAGAAAAAAGAGAAAACCGCCCCAGTGGCAAGGTTTTGGAGTTTCAGCTTTACCTCTCCACTCCAGCTGAGGCAAATGATGTGACGCCAAAAGGTGTTTTCACTGGTCAGTTTAAAGTAGACAAGCTCAAACTCAGCAGCAAATTGACCGCTACCACCGTGCAAAAAAGCCTGAAAAACTGGACCAAATCCAACTCCTACCTCAAAGACGCTTTCCGCTATGCCCGCATGGGCACTTATGTTTATTTCGAATTCGATCCTACCCATACCCGTTTGATCAAAGTCAGCATCGGGCCGGATAAAAAGCAAGAGAACGAATAGACTTTGTGCTGCGAGGAACTTATCAAGGCACAGGCTTGTTTTGCTTCCCGAAAAGAACCCCATGCACACCCAAACCGAAAAATATCCACGGACTTACCATTTCCCTTTCTCTGAGGGGGCGGTGAATGACGACCGCATTCAGGTCGAGTGGGAGCCGCTGTTCGCCCAAGAGGTGGTTTTTACTGAAAAACTGGATGGTGAAAACACCTGTATCAAAAGTACTGGGGTGTATGCCCGTTCGCACGGAGCGCCCAACGAAAATCCCTGGGCCAGGCCGATTTGGGACCTTTGGCACAACATAGGTCGCAGCCTGGGCAACTTGCACCTCTTTGGCGAAAACCTCTACGCCATCCACAGCATCGAATACCAGCACCTGGAAGCCTATTTTTATGTCTTTGCCATTCGTGACGGCGAGCAGTGGTTATCTTGGGATGAAGTGTGTGCTTATGCCCAGGTGCTCGACCTGCCGACTGTGCCCGAATTGGCCCGGGGCATTTTTGCGCCCGAAGACGTGAAAAACCTGATTCAAGATCACCAAAAAAACGGTAGCCGCTTGGGCGGCGAAAGCGAAGGCGTGGTCTGCCGCCTGGCTGATGCTTTTCCTTTGAATGATTTCCCCAAAAATGTATTGAAATATGTGCGCAAAAACCACGTCCAAACCGATGAACACTGGATCCGAAACTGGAAAAAAGCCCCTCTTTGGTTTGAACGGCCAAATCCAGGTGGACAACCTTGATTGGACGCTTTTAGAAAATACCGACTGGGCCATCGACCTGCAAAATTGTATGCAAGAGCCCGAATTCCACGCCGAAGGCGACGTATGGACCCACACCCGCATGGTGGTGGACAGCCTTTTGAACTTGCCCGAATACCAGGTTTTACCCCCAGCAGAACAGACCCTGCTTTTACACGCTGCCATCCTACACGATGTAGCCAAACCCGCCTGTACAGTCATCGAAAATGGCCAAATTCGCTCGCCCAAACACGCTGTAGTGGGGGAAAAAATGGCCCGCGACATCCTCTGGGACCACGATTTTGAGTACCGCGAAAAGGTTTGTGCCCTGGTGCGCCTGCATGGCTTGCCAGTGTGGGGCTTGTCGAAAAAACAACCGACGCGATCGGTGATTTTGGCCAGTTGGCGGGTGCGCAACGAGCTCACTTACTTGCTGGCCAAGGCCGACATGCTGGGCCGCATCAGCAGCACCGCCGCCGAGCACTTGGCTGAGGTCGAGTTGTTCAGGGAATTGTGCCTGGAGAGTGAGTGCTTCGAGCAGCCCCGCCCTTGGTTTGATGCCCACAGCCGATACCATTATTATTGGTCTGGCAACGAATATCCCGCTGAAATTTTTGACGATACGCAATTCGAGATTGTGGTCATGGCGGGCATTCCGGGCAGTGGGAAAGATACTTTCATCGCCAAAAACTACCCCGGTTGGCCACAAGTCAGCCTGGACCAAATCCGCCGAGAGTTGCGCATCGACCCCAGCGACCGCGATGGCCAGGGCAAGGTGGCTCAATTGGCCTATGAGCGCGCCAAGGCTTTCGCCCGCCAAAGCCAGTCTTTTGTGTGGAACAGCACCAATTTGAGTTCCGATTTACGGGCACGTTTGATCCAGACCTTGGCGGTGTACAAGCCCCGGTTTACCCTGGTTTATCTCGAAAGCAGCCGCGAAAAGGTGCTGGCAAGGCGCAAAAACGACATCAAGGGCAAGGTGATGAACAAAATGTTCGATAAACTCGACATTCCGCTGGAGGGCGAGGCGCATGAGTTGCGGATGATTCGGAATTAAAAGAGCCAATCACACCAAGGCGTGATGGGCTCTTTTAACCCCAAAGCTGTTTATGGGCGGATGTTTCCAGTTTTTTCCACCCGATTCTTCACGTGTTTTTCCATCCAGGCGTCCATTTCGTACAGCATGTGAAAAATCGACTCCTTGGCGCGGTAGCCGTGGGCCTCGTGGGGCAGGAGCACCAACTTGGCCGTAGCACCGTGGCCTTTGAGGGCGGCATAAAAACGCTCGCTTTGCACTGGGAAAGTACCCTGGTTGTCGTCGGCTTCGCCGTGGATCAAGAGGATGGGTTCTTTGATTTTGTCAGCATAATTGAAAGGCGACATTTTGGAATACACCTCTGGCGCTTCCCAAAAAGTGCGTTCTTCCGACTGAAAACCAAAGGGCGTCAAAGTCCGGTTGTAAGCCCCGCTGCGCGCCACCCCGGCTGCGAACAAGTCGGTATGGGCCAACAAATTGGCGGTCATAAAGGCTCCATAGCTGTGGCCACCTACCGCCAGGCGCTTGGGATCGGCGACCCCACGATCGGTCAGGGTTTTGACGGCTGCTTCGGCCCCGGCGCGCAGTTGTTCGACGTATGAATCGTTGGGTTCTTTGTCGCCAGCGCCTACGATTGGCATACTAAAATTGTCAAAAACCGCATAACCCCGCGTCAGCCAAAACAAAGGCGAACCCCAGCTCAGGCGGGTAAAACGGTAAGGCGAGCCATTGACTTGACCAGCCGCTTCGGCAGTTTTGTACTCCAGCGGATAAGCCCACATGAACACTGGCAGGCGGCCATCCTTGGCCTGGTTGTAGCCAGCGGGCAAGTAAAGGGTGCCACTGAGTTCAACCCCGTCTTCGCGCTTGTATTTCACCAGTTCTTTGCTCACCCCTTCCAGTGCTTTGTAAGGGTTGGTGAATTTGGTAAACTGCTGCAACTGGCCATTTTGGAGGTTGCGCAGGTGGAAGTTGGGCACTTCCTTTTGCGATTCGCGGCTGGTCAATACAAGGCCTTTTTCCGCATCGATCACCGATACTGGTGATTCAAAATAAGGGGCCTCAGAACGCCAAACCCGTTCTGCTTTTTTGTTTTCCAAGGAAAATCTGTCGATAAAAGGGCGGTCGCCTTCGCTGGATGCTCCTTGGCCTGCAAGCCAGAGGGTTTTGCCGCCTTCGGTACTCAGCAGTACATTGCGGCCAGCCGCATTGGGTGCGGTGAGGAAACTGCCAGGGTCGTTGTAGCGGTCTTCGGAAGAGCGATCGAACAGCACTTTTTTGCTGGTGGCCGGGTTGCCAGGACTCCAGGTGCTGGTGATTTGCTTGCGGGTGCTGGTCCAGGTTTCGTAGGCTAGCGCCACTTGGTCATTGCCCCAAGTCAGGCCTGCAAAACGCAAATTGAAACTCATCACTTCTATTTCCTGCCCGGTGAAAGGCGCTGCGAGTGAGTAGAGTTTGTCACGTACTTCTACTTTTTTGGCTGGATCACCACCGTCTTGGGCTTCTACCCAGTACAAGGTAGCTGGAGCATCGGCCCGCCAACTGAAATTACGTGGGCCTTCCTGCACGGCATTGAAGCCCTTGGGCAGGTTTTCGCCGGGCGGGATATTGACCATTATTTTAATCGGATTGCCTTTGGCGTCAGTGATCGAAACCTCGCGGGCAAACATGCTGTACGGTACGATGTACGAGTAGGGTCTTTTGATTTTGGTCATCAGCACATAAGCCCCATTGGGAGAAATGTCCATTGTGCCGTAAATACTTGGCGTGCCAAAATTGGTCACTGCACCCGTGCTCAGGTTGATGACTTGCAATTGCGAAGTGCAGTAATAGTCGAAGAGGGCTTCGTCATTTTTATTTTTGAGTAAGTCCTGGTAAGTGCGCACTGGCGCGGCTTTACCTTCATTGATTTGCACGGTAGGTCCGGTAGGAACATTGGAAAGTTGCGGTACAGCACCACGATTTTTAGGAATGGTTTTGAGCAAAGCAGTTTTCCCATCCGCAAACCAGGCGTAAGGCAGGCCAGGCATCACGTCGCTGATCACGGCTTCCGTGAGTTTACGCACGGTGGCTTTATCCAATTCCAAAACCCACAGTTCCAGCCCTTTGCCATTGACCAGGGTAAACAAAGCCTTGTCTCCCTGCGGCGACCAGCTCAGGTTTTCGATGATGGGGTTGGCTGGTAGGCCCTTGACCATTTTTTCTTCATTGGTCTTAAGCGATTTCAGCTTGATGCCATTGTAATAAGCACTGCGGCTCGAACTATTCACTGCCGGGTTGATGCGCAAGCCTGCAATCTTGAGCTCGGCTTGGGCCAATTCGCTGATCGGAGGCAAGCCGGGGGTTTCCAACATGAGTACCCAGTTTTTGGCTGGGCTGATGCTGATTTGTGGGGTTGTAGCCGCATCAGCCAAATCGGCGATGACCTGTGGTGGAACCTGGTACCCACTGTTGTCTTGGGCGGAAAGGGTATTGCTTAGAGCTAGCATGAACAAAAGAATGAACAGTTTTTGGCGCATGTGGCTTCAATTTGGGTTGGACAATGTTTAAGAGCATGTTTAAAATTATTTATTTGCCGTAAAACGGCCCAATTTCGCCAACTCTTCGTTAGGAAAATGCTCATTATGCGCTGCATAACTCCGCTTTTCCTGCCTCGATTTGTCAAAATTTGACTCGTTTTCCGCCTAAACCTCCAATATTTAAACATACTCTAAATCCTAACCAAGGTAAGCTGCCTAAAATGATTATTTCGCAAAAATAGCTTCTTGGCGTGAATGACGCGACAAGCGGCATTGATGGCCAAAATGAGGAAGTTTTGACAAAATCACCAAAAAAGCAGGGTTAATCTTGTTTTTAACGTTTACAGGGCTTTAGTTTTGACCAAAAACAGCTGCCATATCATGCGTACCATCGCTACATTCTGCTTGTTCTGCATTTTTTTGGCTTGCCAAAAAGAATCCGAGGGGGCCGATCCCAATACCAATTCAGGAGGCAATGAGCCACCTAAAGCGGTAGTCGATACCGCATCAAAAATCGACCTGCGAACCAAAGCAGGCATCCTCGCCTATTTTCAAAAACAGGTCAAAAACAGCAAAGTCCTGACTGGACAGCATTGTGGCGATGGCGACAATTTGCCCCAACTTTACAATGATTATGTAGAAAACCTGAGCCAGTTCAGTACCAAATATGTATCGGTCTTGGGCGCTGATTTTGGCTTCAAGCCCAACAACAACTTCAATGCCATGAACGAGGTGCTGATCAAACACTGGCAAAACAAGGGCCTGGTCACGATCAGTTGGCACGCTGACAATCCTTTTCAAGATGGTACTTTCAGCTACCGCTGGAATTCGGTACAAAACAAAGGGAGCATTGACCTAAAAGCCTTGCTGAAATCGGCCCCTGATTCGGAGGCCAAGCGAAGCTATCGGCAAGAACTGGACCAGGTCGCCAAAGCCCTGCAAGCCCTCAAAGCCGCAGGTGTGCTAGTCATTTGGCGGCCCTTCCACGAAATGAACGCCGATTGGTTTTGGTGGGGCATTGACGCCTACCAGGAAACACCTGGTAATGCGCCTGCCTACATCGCTCTTTGGCGCGATTTGCACCAGACAATGACCCAAGATTACGGCCTCGACAACCTGATTTGGACCTTCAGCCCCAATGCCCGTGCATCTTGGACGGCCAGCCTCAGTGCGCAATATCCTGGCGAAACTTTTGTTGACCTGGTGGGTGAAGATTATTATGGCCCAAGCCCTGCTTTTCCAGGCTACGAAGAATTGAGCAAGCTGAACAAGCCCATCGTTTTGTGTGAAACTGGCCCTAATGACAAAGCCTACGGCCAATGGGATGAGGCCGCAATCGTGAAGGCAACCAAAGGTAAAGCCGCTTATTTTCTGCAATGGCACAGCTGGCCAGGTGCCAAAGTATCCATTCTCGACAACCAAAACTACCGCAACATGATGACCAGCCTCGAAGCGGTGACACGGGAGGAGTTGTAGGTGTCAAAAAGCTGAAAAAACCATTGGATCTTATTGGGTTTCAAGCAGGGGGCCGTACTAATTCTCCGTACTTGGATTTTTGAAATGCGATTGATGATCGATGAGCTATGAAGTACGAAGGTGGGGGCTCGCTGGGCAGATTTAAGGTTCCTCAAGTCATCGTCTTTCCGATTTGAGGTGATTGAAAGGACTCCATCGCAAACTTAAGTGGAAGCTGAGCAATGGAAGTTTTCCTGAGTAAGGGAGCATAAAAAAGTAAGGTGGACCGATTTGGGTTTAGTGAAAAAAGATGGCTGCCTGTTTAAACAACTGGATGAAAGGATTTGCGTTCTTTTTTTGCTAGACCTCAAAAGCAAATACATCCATTTTATTTTAGCTCAAATACTTAAGAGATCCATGCAACACGGGGTAGCCCCTTTTCTCTTTCACACCAACACCCGTTCCTCCTCTACTGCCCTCACGACCAAGCGCTCAATTTCGGGGATGCTGTTAAAGAGCTGTTCAAAGGAGTCAATGACGAAATATTGGGTCTGGTAACGGTCGATGAAAAATGGGGTATTCAAAATGGCTTCTACCGAAAAAGGAAGGTGCTCCGGTACTTCACTGAACAAGGAATATTCCGTTTCGCCACGAGAAGACAAGATGCCAGCTCCGTAAATCCGCAAGCCTTCTTTTTCCTGGATCAAGCCAAACTCAACGGTGTACCAATACAGGCGGGCGATGAGTTTTACCGCCGTTTCGTTGTCGATGTAACGCAGGGAAATGACACTCAGCTGGGCCAGAAAATCGCACAAGGCCTGGTTGCTGAGGAGCGGAATGTGCCCAAATACATCGTGAAACATATCGGGCTCTTCCAGGTAATCCAGTTCCTCCATTTTACGCAGCCAAGTGCTGGAAGGGAAGCTGCGATTTTCCAATAACTCAAAAAATTCCTTGGCGGGGATCAAGCCGGGCACTACTTCAATCTGCCAACCTGTATATTGGCTCAGTCGTTTGTTGACTTCATCAAAGTTGGGAATGCGCTCGGCGTTAAAGCCCAACTTTTCGATGCCATCCAAATAAGCTTGGGTGGCTTTGCCGTGTAGTGTAGGAAACTGGCGTTCAAACAGGATTTTCCATACCTCGAAATCCTCCGCCGTGTACTTTTCATACTCCTGACGCATGGCTATTTTTTTGGTTTTATCTGATTAAGGTAGGTTAAAAATACAGCCAATTTTACCCAAAGTCAATACCCTTAAATTTGGCAATTTCCGAATTTAGTAAAATTTTATTCCAAAAAACATGGTTTGTAAAAAGTTTTTCAAATTAAAAGTCTGCATTTTTGATAAAATACAAAATAATCAATTTTGAACAAAAGAATAGCCAAGGAATAATTGCCGTTTTGCTGAAAAATGCCAATTCTTTCAAAATTTCCAAAAAATCGACGTTTGTATGAAATTTTATCCCGAAAAATCGACGAATGAACGTTTATTGTTTCGTAGTAAGTCCATTTTCTGCCTTTGTGGGGACCAGTACCTTTGCGGCCAGACCGAGGAGGATCAAACCACTCAAACCAACGATCATCGGTACAGTCATTGGGTGATCAATCGGCAGGATTTTGAAAGTTTTGTTCAAAGCCTGCCAAAGGTTATTCAAGCCCAAAAAACAAGTGACTCCCACAATCAACAAGGTCAAGAGATTGGACCAAAAGCCATTGGCGTATTCGCCCAATAAGGAGCGGTCGTTGGCCGCCAAAAGCAAGGTAATGGCCACCAAAGGCAACAAGATCCCATTGATGGCTTGTGCCAGAACGATGGCTGGAATGGGCCGCAAATTCAGCATCCCAAAACCCATGCCAATGGCCAAAACCAAGCCCCACACCAAGCGAAAGCGCCACTGCTTGTTGGCCCAAGTCCCCTCTCCTCCACTCAGCAGACTTTGTCCGGTAACTGCGGCGGCCAGTGGGGCCGTAATCGCTGAACTAAAGCCCGCTGCAAAAAGGCCGATCCCAAATAAGACAATGGCCGCTGAACCAAGGTTTTGGCTCAAAGCCCCAGCCAAGGCTTCGTAAGAAAAAGTTCCAGTGACCAATACCCCCGCCGCCAAAATAGCAATGGAAATCAAGCCCCCGATGCCTACTGCCAGTGCAATACCCAGGCGCATTTCGGACATGCTTTGCCCCTGGCCAAGGCCAGAACCCAGAAACAAATTATAAGGTACAATCGTGGTACCGACCAGCCCAATGATGAGCAAACCCGACCCCGCTGGAAAACTAGGCCAAACCAAGTGCTGCAACCACTCGCCCACGCCGACGGGCACCCGTAAGGCTACATACATGAAAGCCAAACCCATGACTGCCACCAAAATGCTCAGGATGCGGGCAATGGCCTTCAGGTTGTTGATCCACAAGGCTGCTGCCGCCAAAATCCCCAAAATCAAAGTAGCCACTGGCCGGGGAAAATCAGGAAACAAGAGCTGTAAACCAGATACGGCCCCAATCAAATTGCCAGCCTGGTATGCCGCGCAACCAAAAGCAACTGCCAAAAACAAGCACCACTTGAGCCCCTCGCTGCCCCGGCCCGCGTAGCGCAAGGCCACAATTTGGCCCAGGTTTTTGCCCGAAGCGATGGTCATACGGGCCGCAGTTTCCTGCAAAACAATGGTGGCCAAGGTCGAAAAAGTAAGTGCCCAGAGCAAATCCAGACGAAAAGTCGCCCCCGCTTGTGAGCAGGTGGTCACCGTACCAGGTCCAATGAAGGCCGCTGACAATACCGACCACAATAAAACACTGGAAAAACCCTGCTGAAAGGAAAGGCGTTTGGACATGAGCGCTAACTGATTGATGAGTGTAAGTTCTTGAGCGCTAAAACTAGTGCTTAAATGGCATTAGACATTAAAAATGGCTTTGTCTTTTGGAAAAGAAATCCTTATTTTTGGAAAAACACAAACATGATTCTGAGATCACCATTATCTCCCGAAACCAACGGAAAAGCCAAAAAACGTAAGATTCCTGCTTATCTCATTCGGGAAACGATTGATGGGGTGAATTTTTATTATCCCGGTTTTAGACAAGTTTTGAACAAACAAAAGAAATTGGAAAACCTGATCGGTGACAGCGGCCTGCAATTTTTCCTCAAAGACTACCTCGTTGACCAATTAAAAGCAGGCTTGGACAAACAAAAATACCGCATTGCTGGTGGAGAATTGGGTTTTCATGCGGGTGTTAAGAACACTTGGGGCTTGACGTAGTCGTTTTTGACCGTGCGCTGCTGACCCCTGATAAAATCAATCCGCGTTATGTCAAGGTTGCGCCTACACTTGCTATTGAAATAGATGTAAACGTGGAATTACCCGAAAAAACTTCGATCTTTTTCAGGAGTACGTGATCCGCAAAGTAGAAAGCCTTTTTGCACATGGCGTCGAAAAAGTCATCTGGTTTTTCACCAAAAGCAAAAGATTATTCGTAGCGCTACCCAATCAAGCCTGGCAAATTGACGATTGGAACAAAGACCTCGAATTGTTCGATGGTGTAGTCGTCAATGTAGCGGCTTACATTGCAGCGGAAGGGTTTGAGTTGGAGTGATTAGAGGGGTGGCTATACAGGGTAACTGCCTTTCGACACTCGATAACTATTTCAAAACACGGCTTCTTGTCTGCTTGTGCAAAATAAAAATTTGAAAAAATCGGTTATCAAGTGAGTAAAATTTTCCTATTTCAGTTTCTTGAATACATCATGTGGTTTTTGTAAGGCCTTCCAAATTTCGTTACATCCAGAGCAGATTGTACAATTTAGCCGTTAGCAAATCCTTCTCATTGTCAAATTTCGACGCCTTATTCTGTGGAATGAGAGTGTGTTTAAATATTGGGGGTTTAGTCAGAAAATGAGGCAAATTTTGACTAATCGAGGCAGGAAAAGCGGAGTTATGCAGCGCATAATGAGCATTTTCCTAACGAAGAGTAGTCGAAATTGGGCCATTTTATGGCGAACAAAAAATTTTAAACACACTCTAAAGCCCCAATTTCTTTACACCATCACTGGCTTGGGTTTTCAATGTGCTCCAAGCCAGGAGAACAACCTATGTCATGAAAACAAGTCTTTTTATTCTCCTGTTTTGCTTTGCGCAAATGGCCTGGGCCAGCCCTGGCACCATCAGCCAGTTCATCAAAATTGATCAGTTTGGTTACTTGTGCAGTTCCAAAAAAGTAGCGGTAATTGTGGATCCCCAAATGGGCTACAACTCCGCCGATGCCTTCAATCCAGGCACTGGGGCCAACCAATACCAAGTGCGCCGCTGGAGCGATGACGTGGCGGTTTTTACGGGTACTTTGCAGGTTTGGAACAGCGGCAATACCCATGCTCAGTCGGGCGACAAAGGCTGGTGGTTTGATTTTAGCTCGGTCACGACCACTGGTTCTTACTACATTTACGACGTGACCAACAATGTAGGCTCTTATCGTTTTGAAATCAGCAACAATGTTTACAGTGAGGTGCTCAAGCACGCCATGCGCATGTTTTTTTACCAGCGCATCGGGCAAGCCAAAACCACGACCAACAGCGATGTAAAATGGACCGATAGTGCCTGGTACACTGGAGCCAATCAGGACGGAGCGGCTCGCTCGCGTTGGGACAAAACCAATAACGCCACCGCCAAAAACCTCAGCGGAGGCTGGATCGACGCTGGTGACCCCAACAAGTACACCACCTTTGCCCAAGATGTGCTCATCGACCTGCTGGAGGCTTACCGCATGAACCCCAGCATTTTTGCCGACAATTACAACATTCCTGAATCTGGCAACGGCATTCCTGATATCCTGGATGAGGTGAAATACGAGCTGGATTTTTTGAAAAGAATGCAAGACGCAACGGGTACCAATGGTTTTTTCCTAAAGGTAGGAGTTGACAATTACAATACATTTTCTCCCATCAGTAACGATACCCGACCTCGTTATTACGTCCCCGAATGTACTTCTGCTACTTTATCGGGTTGTGCGATGTTTGCCCTGGCAGCCATTGTTTACAAGGCTTCGAGCAACAGCGCGATGCAAACTTATGGCAACGACCTGCAAACCCGCGCCCAGAATGCCTGGACCCGCGCCAGCACAACGACTTCCAATTTTACCACCTTTGAAACCACTTGCGATGACCAAGACATCAAGTCTGGGGATGCCGACTACTCCGCAGCCCGGCAGTTACAAGCTGCAGTGATTGCGGCAGTTTACTTGTACGAAGCGACTGGGCAGGCCACTTACAAGAACTTTGTGGAGTCAAAATATACCCAGATTGAGCCCTACTCCAATTCTTGGTGGGGTCCCTACAACAATGGCGCGCACCTCGCCCTTTTACGCTATGCCAGTTTATCCGGGGTTACAGCCAGCGTGGCCACCAATATTCGCAACCAAAAAGCAGGGCAAAACGGCACCTTGTCAATCACTGACTACAATGCCAAAACGGACTTGTACCGCAGTTACATGCCCGACGCTCAATTTGACTGGGGCAGTAACTCGATCAAATCAGCCGCAGGCAATGCCAATTTAGACTTCATCACTTTCAATCTCAATACGACCAACCACGCCCTGTACCGCGAAACCGCAGAGGAATACCTGCATTACATTCACGGTCAAAATCCCCAAGGCATGGTTTACCTGACCAATATGTACAGTTACGGTGGCGACAAATGCGCCAATGAGATGTACCACATGTGGTTTGACAATGGCACTGATTGGGACAATGCAATCAGCTCGTCAAAAGGGCCTGCTCCAGGCTACCTGGTAGGTGGGGTGAACAGGAATTTTTCGGTTACAACCCTTGTGCCTCCTTACGGCCAACCTGCTCAGAAAGCTTACAAAGATTGGAACACTGGTTACCCCGAAAACTCCTGGGAGGTCACCGAACCTGCCATTTATTACCAGGCTGCCTATGTGCGCTTGATCAGCCGGATCATGGCATACAATACGGGGTGTGCAAGCGCTCCCACCGTGCCTGCGGCCCCCACAAACCTGGCCGCAACGGCAGCCTCTTCCAGCCAAATCAACCTCACTTGGACCGATAATGCGAGCGACGAGACTGCTTACAAAGTGGAACGTGCGACAGCCTCCGGTGGCCCCTGGACTGAAATTGTGGCCAACTTGGCTGCGAATACCACTGCTTACAGCGCAACGGGGCTGAGTGCTTCGACCACCTACTATTTCCGGGTCAGGTGCAGCAACAGCAATGGCAATTCAAATTATTCTGGTACCGCCAATGCCACTACCAGCGGGACTGGCAACAGTTTGGTCATTAGGGCCCGAGGCAATTGTGGAACCGAAACGATGGAATTGCGCATCAACGATGCAGTGGTACAAACCTGGACCAATGTGTCGACCACGCTGAGCAATTATACTTACGCTGGCTACACCAGTGGTAATGTAAAAGTGGCCTTCACCAACGATGCAAGCTCGCCCTGCGACCGCAACTTTTTTTTAGATTACATCACCATCGGTAGCACCACTTATCAAACCGAGACTGTAGCCACGCGCACGGGCTGTGGCGATACCCAATGGTTGTGGTGCAATGGGCACTTTGATTTTGGTACTCCGGGCGGTTCAGCTCCTACTGCTCCAAGTAGTTTGGGCGCTACTGCCAGTTCTTCTAACCAAATCAACCTGAGCTGGACCGACAATGCCAGCAACGAAACTGCCTACAAAGTAGAAAGGGCCACTGCATCAGGGGGGCCTTGGACGGAAATTGTAGCCAACCTCGCCGCTAATACTACTAGTTACAGCGCCACCGGCCTGAGTACAGCCACCACTTACTACTTCCGCGTGCGGGCATCTAACACCAATGGCAATTCCGCTTACTCCAATACTGCCAACGCCACCACCCAAGCCGCTACCACGAGTACCTATATTTATGCCGACGCGCTCGCTGCAGATTGGAACAACTGGAGTTGGGGAGGGACGGCCACCCTCAACAACACCTCGCCCGTTTTTGCTGGCAGCAACTCCGCCCGGATGAACTTTACTGATGCTTTTGGAGGTTTTTCACTGCAAAAAGGCACCGCCATTGGTACCAGCAACCTGACAGAAATCCGTTTTCGGATCTATGCTACTGCGGTACGCAGTTTGAATTTTTCCACCCAATCGGCGGACAACAGCGGCAACTCAACGACGGTGGCCATTTCCACTACCGCTAACCAATGGACCGAAATTGTGATTACCAAGGCCCAGCTCGGCAATCCTACCGCCATCAAACGCCTGAATGTACAAGCCAACAATTTCACGGGCGATGTGTATTTTGATGAAATCCGTTATGTCACCAGCAGCTCTTTTGCAGGCAATGACGACATGTCGCTGTTCCAAACCAATCGCCCCAAACCTTTGATGAGTAATGGTTTGAAAGCGTTTCCCAACCCAGTGACGGAGCAAGTGACCCTGGATTTTGTTTTGGCTAAAAACGAAGAAATACAAATTTCAGTCCACGATGTCAGCGGTCGTAAAGTGCAAGAGCACAACATGAGCGCTGTGCGAGGCCAAAACCGCCAGCAGTTGAACCTAAATGGCCTGCCCAGCGGCTTGTATTGGATTAAGCTAGAAGGAAATGAACAAGTTTTGACCGAAAAAATCATGAAGCAGTAACTTCATTTGCACTTTTGAACAAGCCTGCCTCAACTCAAGCTAGAGTTTGGGCAGGCTTGTTTTTTGGGGGTAAAAAAATGCCGCTGAACCCCTACTTTTGATCATCAAATTCTTGCTATGCACCTAAGCATCGAAATCGGCGGCACCAAATTACAACTCGCTCTGGGTGACCCTCAAAATGGAAAAATTGAACAAATTTTCCGCTATCAGGTCCAAGTCGAGAAAGGAGCCGCAGGTATTTTGGCCCAAATTGAAGATTGCTTACGACAAATTCGTGGTCCTTTGCAAGGCATTGGCGTGGGCTTTGGCGGCCCTTTGGATCGGATCGAAGGCAAAATTGCTACCTCACACCAAATTGGCGGCTGGTCAGGGTTTGAGTTGAAAAAATGGCTGGAAAAGCGCAGTTCAGCCCCGGTTTTGGTGGACAACGATGCCAATGCAGCGGCCTTGGGTGAAGCCCTTTGTGGTGCTGGCCGAGGCTTCAATCGGGTATTTTATGTGACCCTGGGCAGCGGTGTCGGCGGGGGCATGGTCCTTGGTGGGCAATTGTATCACGGCAAAATACCCGGCGAAGCCGAGATCGGCCAATTGCGCATGAACCTGGGCGGCGAAACCCTGGAGTCGATGTGTTCTGGTTGGGCCCTGGACTCAAAAATCCGGGCTCTTGCGCCTGGTTTACCCGAAACCTCAATCCTGAAAAAACTGTTGAATGGTCAAAAAAGCGGCGAAGCCAAATTCCTTTCGCCTGCGCTTGAAGCCCAGGACTCAATTGCGCTCGATATTTTAGAGGCATACGCCACACACCTGGCTTGGGGCCTTTCCCATGCAGTGCATTTGTTTCATCCTGAAGTACTGGTTTTAGGCGGCGGGGTTTCATTGATTGGTGAACCTTTGAGGCAGGCTGTGGCAGAAAAACTACTGAGGTTTCTGGTGCCCTCCTTTCGCCCTGGCCCGATCTCGCGTTTGGCGGTTTTACAGGAGGAAGCTGTTTTAGTGGGAGCTTTGCTGTTGTTGAGATAACGTGAGCGCTGATTTGTTCGGCATATTTTTTTGACATACGATAGACGACATAGGACTTACGACATATGATTTAGGGGCTCGCTGGGGAAATTTGTCGTGTTTTAGGTTCTCGTTTGTACGGTTTGAGATTTTTGAAATTTTAAATTGATCATTCCTTGCCTGTTCTCTTGAGTAAATCCTTAAAAAACACCTTCTTTTACTCGGAATTCATGTTAAAATAGGGGTGGTACAAAAAATAAAACACCAAAAAAAGGCTGCTCAATGCGATGTAAATCCAAGTTTTTGTGGGATTCTATCCGGGGTTTAAACGGGCCTTGAGCAAAATCGTAGGATTTGATCACAGCCCTTGACTTTTTTGTTTCTTTTTTGGTCAAGCAAAAAAGAAAAAGAATATTTTATTGAAAATCAAGACTTTAGCTTTTCATCAAGCCTTGTATCGCGCCAAAAAGCATGAAAATTTAGAACAATATCCATCCAAGAATCAGCATGTTTTGCTGTTGTATCTGGGTATGTTTTTATCTACAAATCGCCTAGATTTTTTACATCGCGCAATGTACCTTTGTGCCTTGCAAAATCAACTGATCATGGCCTTTACCGAATCAACCATGTTGCCCCTGGGCACAACCGCTCCTACTTTTTCCCTCCCCGACACTGTTTCGGACCAAATTTTGAGCCTGGACGAGCTCAAATCCGATCAGGCCACGGTGGTCATGTTTCTTTGCAACCACTGTCCTTATGTGATTCACGTCAATCCAGAAATTGTGCGGATCGTCAGTGATTACAAGTCCAAAGGCGTGAGTTTCATCGGCATCAGTTCTAACGACGTGGTCAATTACCCCCAAGATGGTCCAGACAAAATGAAAACCCACGCCGCTGAGACAGGCTATGATTTTCCTTACCTCTACGACGAAAGCCAGGAAGTAGCCAAGGCTTATGATGCCGCTTGCACACCAGATTTTTATGTTTTCGATGGCGATTTGAAACTGGCTTACCGGGGGCGTATTGATGGCTCAAGGCCAAAAAATGATTTGCCTTTGAGCGGCGCTGACTTGCGGGCCGCCCTGGATGCTGTTTTGGCCAAAAAAGAAGTTTCAAGCGTGCAATACCCAAGTGGAGGTTGTAATATCAAGTGGAAACGGCAGTAGATTATTTGGTTGAGAAGTTGAGAGGTTGAGGAGTTGAGAAGAATTGCCAAATTAAGACTTTTGGATAGTTTTGATGAGCGAAATCAGCTCTGCCCGTACCACTTTGCCAACAAAGCCTGAAAATGATGCACCCCTTGCTCGCGGGTAGGCGAAAAGCGACCATTTTGGTACAAACGAGATTGCAGGCCTCGGTGTACATTTTCCACCACAAATTCATCTTCGCGTTCCACCTTGTCTAGGTCGGCTCCAGCACCTTCTCCTAGTTTGCTTTCATCACAAACATATAGGATGAAGCGCACTTTACATTGTTTCGCGCTCAGGGGCTTCACCACATTTACACTCAGACCCCAAGGGTAAAAATTGAACATCAGGTTGGGGAAAATCCAGAAATAATAAGCGGCAATGCGTTTGCCATAATCGACATGCCCCGGTGGCAATTCAAAGGCATCGGTGCCCGCATCGGCAATGCCTACTTGCAGGTTGGCATACTCGAAAAGTTCGGTAAAATACGAGCCATAGTTCAAGACCTGGTTCAAACCCGCGTGCACAAATGGGATGTGAAAGCCCTCCAGGTAGTTGTCGCAGTACAAGGCCCAATTCGCATTCACCAAGTAATCTCTACACAAATCGGGCGCATAACGAAACTGCTCAATGGGCAAAAAGCCGACCCGTTTTTCCATTTCATCCAGCACGGGTTGCAAGTCAAAACCCGGATTCAAGGACACAAAAGGGAAGCCTCGCCAGGTTTTCAGCGGCACTAATGGCAAGTGGTCGCAGGGGCGCGGAAAATCCTGGGCTTGTTTGAATTCGGGCATGAACTCCATTTCACCTTGTAGGTTGAAACGCCGCCCGTGGTACTGACAGGTCAGTTTTTTGACTTGTCCGGGGTGATGCTGCAAAATATTGCCTCGGTGGGTGCACACATTGCTCATGCTCTTCAATTGTTCGGCCTCATCGCGCAGCAGGAGCAGTGGTTCGGGAACCAGTCCGGGCAGGAATTCAAAAGGCCATACTTCGCCTGGTTTTTGCAAAAAATCCCCCGCTTCGACCCATTGCCAGCTGCTGGGAAAGAGCGTTTGCCGCATCCAGTCCCACACTGCGGGGTCGCGGTAAAAAGTGCCAGGTAGGGTTTCAGCCTTGGCAATGTCGGGATTGATGGTGTAGTGATTTTTTGGCATTCGTTGAGAAATTAGTTTGCGCTATTCGGTAAAATTACCAACGCTTTTGGCACGCTACCCAGTCTTCAAATGTTAAAGTGCAGTTATTCACTTGTTTTTAAGCAAAAACATTGTTAAATTGCTGTCAATTAAAGATTTATTCAATTCAGTTGCCCCACCTGACTCCCATAGTTTTATTGACCTTTTTTAAGCCGACTGAATGTTCTACCGTTGTATGCTGCCCGTACTGTTACTTTTCGTTGCTAGTGCTTTTTTAAAAGGCCAAGATACGACGGCATTTCGGCCAAAACTGGAATTGGGCATGAACATTACCCAGACTTTGTCCGGATTTTTCAACGCCACCAGTACAGCCCAGGGTTTGGACCCTTACTTGTTCAGCATCAAATTGGGGGTCAGTAATCGCTTGATATGGCGGATCGGGGCCAATGTGAGGTTTCAAAATCGCGAAGAGTTTCAGAATACGGGCCAAAGGCTCATTGAAGATCGCAGCATTGATTTGCGCTTTGGTTTTGAGTTTCGGAAAGTGTTGCTCAAGCGGTTTTTGCTCAACTATGGCTTGGATGGGGCTTGGCGGCAAAACGTCAACAAGGTCGATTTTCAGTTTGGCGGGGGATCTTTGACCACTGGCAACAATGCGAGTGGCTATGGCGGAGGGCCTTTTCTGGGGGTTTTGTACAAGCTGGGGCCTCGAGTAATGTTAGGGACAGAAGGCGCAGCCTACTTCTTTTATACCACAGGCGACACCCGCAATCAGGTTGATCCACAGGTTCCACCACAAGTCACGCGAGTAAGATCGCTTGATTTTCGGCCTTATGTGCCCAATTCGCTCTACATTTTTTTCAGGATATAAACGCGCCCCAGAATGAAGAAGAGTTACTGTTTTACGCTGCTTTTGGGGGGCTTTTGCCTGATCACACAAGTAATTTATGCCCAAGATTCTGTAAAAATATGGTTGCCTTATGGCCCGGCCAAAGCCATCGGCATCAACACTACACCATTATTAACCCAATTGATCCCCTTCAACCGAGCTGACCCTCGTACTACCGGGCCATTTTACATCGAATGGCGCAATTACGGGGTTTACCAAGGCGAGGGGCGCTACAATGGCCTGAAAATGAGCTTGGGGCTCAACATCAATCCTGAAGAGGACATTGACAATCCCCGCTCCTTTCTGGCATTCAGGCTGGCATTTGAAGGGCGGCGCAGCATCAGCCCCAGGTGGGGTTATACTCGAGGATTTAGTTTACTGTTTGCGGGCGGAAACCTCAATTTACCCGGATCAGAAACAGGTAACCCTGACGCTTTTTTTGGCTTTGGCCCGCATTGGGGCTTTGAGTATAGTGTAGTGCCCAACCTAACTTTGGGAGTGGAGACTTCCCTGATGATTGGCACTAGCAATTTTGGCCCCAGGTTGGAAATTTTGCCCCCAATAGGCTTGTTTTGCAATTTTTGGATGCAAAAACGCCCGCCAAGGCCCATTTCGAGAAGAACTAGGAGAGGTTGAAAGCTCTCTTTCTTATAGACAATAAATAGTATGCCATGAAAAAAATCACCCTGCTGTCTGCTACTCTGCTGGCTTTACTGGCCGGTTTGAGCAGTTGTTTTGAAAAAATTGAATTTGCTGGCGAATTGTCCACGCCAGTTTTGCCCGAAAAAGTGCTGGATTACGATGGCATTGGGGCTAGTTTGCCGGATCACCTCAAGTCGGAATTCGCACGTGCTCGGGGCAATGTGTTCCAATTGCCGTCCAATTTTCCGAATGGCAACAACAATGGTGGCAATGTATTCTTCCCGAATGATCCGGTTTCAATTGATTTCAACGGGAACGTGATCAATGCTCCCAAGAACCCGCGCATCACTGACGATGGGGCCACGCTTGGTCGGGTTTTGTTCTACGATACCCGTTTGTCGATCAACAACTCCATTTCCTGCGCATCTTGTCACCACCAGTCGGCAGCTTTTGCCGATCCGGCGCAGTTCAGCAAGGGTTTTGGCGGCAAAGTAACCCCTCGCAACTCGATGGCCATCGTCAACTCGGCCCTCAACTCCAATTTGTTTTGGGATTCCCGTGCCAAATCGGTTTCGCACCTGGCCTTGCAGCCCGTGCAAAATCACATCGAAATGGGCATGGAGTCGATGGAGGTGTTGGTGAAAAAATTGGCGGCGACCTCTTTTTACCCTGGGCTTTTTGCCAAAGCGTACAAGACCCAGGACATCAAAGCGGAGAAAATTGCAGAGGCCCTGGCACAATTTGTGTGTTCGATTGCCTCAAAAGACTCTAAGTTTGACCAAGGCATGAGCTCCAAGTTTGCCAATTTCAATGCTTTGGAAAAAATGGGTATGGAGATTTTCAATGGCGACAAAGCCAAGTGTGGTTCTTGCCATTCGGGAGCCAATTTTGCCGCTGCCGATGACCCCATGATGGGCGGTGAATATTCTGCGCCAGAGGTAGCGGGTACGGCAGTAATTGGCCTGGAATTGCAGGCCAAAGACAAAGGCAAAGACAACGGCAGTTTCCGCATCCCTAGCCTGCGTAACATTGCACTGACTGGGCCTTACATGCACGATGGCCGTTTTAAAACCTTGGATGAAGTCATTGAACACTACAACAGCGGCATCCAAAACCATCCGCAGCTCGACAAAAAGCTGCGTAGTGGAAATGGTGGCCCCTTGCGCATGAACCTCAATGCACTGGAGAAAAAGGCCTTAATCGCTTTCCTCCACACCCTGAGCGATGAGAAAATGACCGTGGATGAGCGTTTTTCCAACCCCTTCTTGGATTAAAATGTGCTTTTGAAGGCCATTCCTAGCGTTTTTAGGGCCTTGGAGGTGGTCCAGGCATAAAATTCCCTTGCCTGGTATTCAGGTTTTTCTTATCTTTGCATCGAAATACGAGAACGTTTTCACCGAGAGGGTGAGAACGTTCTCGTTTTTTTCTTAGAGGTTCGCCCACCAAGAAAGCTCATTATGCTGATCAGTGGCTTATCCAGGTACCAGTAAAATGCTCCTCTTGGGCTTTCTGCCCATGAAATCCATTTGCGATTTTTTTGCAAAAACCACAAGGATGGATTTTTAGAAAAGAGCGTGTTTAAAGATTAGAGGATTGACTAGAAAACGAGTCAAATTTTGACTAATTGAGGCAGGAAAAGCGGAGTTATGCAGCGCATAATGAGCATTTTCCTAACGAAGAGTAGGCGAAATTGGGCCGTTTTGTAGCAAACAAAAAATTTTAAACATGCTCTAGAGCTGCCATACGGTTATGGCAGGAGTGGGCTTTGCTTCTGACAACTTTAAATTTTGTAGCACATGTCAGTCAATTATTTAACCAAAGAGGGTTTTGACACCCTTACCAGCCAGCTAGAGGACCTGAAGTCCCGTGGTCGTGCGGAAGCCGCCCGGGCCATTGCAGAAGCACGCGAGAAAGGCGATTTGTCGGAAAATGCAGAATACGATGCGGCCAAAGAAGCCCAGGGTATGTTGGAATTGCGCATCAACGACCTGGAAAAGCAATTGTCCAACGCCCGCGTATTGGATGCCGCCGATGTAGATACTTCTAAAGTGACCGTTTTGTCGAAGGTAACGATCATGAATACCAAAAACAAAGCGGAAGTGACTTACCAATTGGTCTCAGAATCAGAATCAGATACCAAGGCCAAGAAAATTTCGGTCAGCTCTCCACTTGGCCAGGGTTTATTGGGCAAGGTAGTCGGTGAAAAAGCCATCATCAAGACCCCAGGCGGCGATATGGTTTTTGAAATCAAGAACATCAGCATCTGATTAGGGAGCGTAAAAAAATAAGGTGGGCGGATTTGGGTTTAGTGAAAAAAGAAAAACAACTGGATGAAAGGAAGTTGTGTTTTTTTATTGCTAAACCTCAAAAGCAAATACGACCAGTTTATTTTAGCTCAAATACTCATGCACCGGGGATGTGCCAATCGCCATCCCCTGCCAAAATTTCACCTCAATCCATCATGGCGTCCATTTTCACCAAGATCATCAATGGCGAAATCCCCTGCTACAAAATAGCCGAGGATGAGCGCTTTTTCTCTTTTCTGGACATTCGCCCCATGGCCAAGGGCCACACCCTCGTAGTGCCCAAGCAGGAAATCGACTACATCTACGACCTCGATGACCAAACCCTGGCCGACATGCACGTTTTTGCCAAAAAAATTGCCCGTGCCCTGGAAACGGTTGTGCCCTGTACGCGCATCGGCATCGCAGTGATCGGGCTGGAAGTGCCCCATGCGCATATCCACCTGATTCCGATGAACCGCCTGAGTGACATGAATTTTGCGAAGAAGGCGGTTGAGGTTAGTGCTGAGGAGATGGGGGAGATTGCTGAGGGAGTTAGGGGGGTGTTGGGGGAGTGAGAGGTTAAAGCAATTTAATGGCAAAGTTTTTAGTAGCCGCTGAGATGGGTAGCACAGCATCCTTAAACTTTGGGGGCCCCATTTTGCCCAAGGCTCCGTTTGAAGCTCCAGTAGGCTCTTTGGGGATGCCAACCAAATTGGTGTTTAATTTACCATCGTTATTTTCATCATGAAGAGCAGCAATGGCGTAATTTCCAGGTGCAATTCCTTCGATTTGAATTTGTTGGGTTCCTTTGACGGCTTTTACATTTGCAGCCTTTACCGCCATGTTGACTTTATCGGGAAAGGCGTCTGCCTTGTCGAATAGATAGAGCCTGATTACCCCTTTGTCGGATGAAACATTGCTAATGGATACTGTAATGTTTACAGTTTGACTTTTCAGGAACAACGTCATTAAGAAACAGATTGCGAACAGGATCGAATTTTTCATTTCATTGGTTTAAGCAAAGGCTAATGACGTGCTCAGCATGAACATTGTATTAGCATTCGAGCGAATTAATGGATTTGATGGATAGTCTTACTTGAATTTTTTCTGTAAAATAACCTACCAAACCAAGCTTTAAGATTATCCACAGTCAGGTATACCACAGGTACGATGATGAGCGTCAGCAACATAGAAGAAGTCAGGCCGCCAATCAGCACCCAGCCTAGTCCATTTTTCCATTCCGCTCCAGCACCCTTAGCAACTGCGATCGGGATCATGCCAAACACCAGGGCGAGGGTCGTCATCAGGATCGGTCGTAATCGGGTGCGGCCAGCTTCGATCAATGCCTCGTAAGTAGGCAATCCGCTTGTTTTTAATTGATTGGTGAAGTCAACGATCAAAATTCCATTTTTAGCCACCAAACCCAACATCATGATGATTCCCAAGCCACTGAATAAACTAAAACTTGACTGCGCCAGGGCCAGGGCCAACAGGGCACCAACCATTGCTACCGGGATAGAAAACAACACCACAAAAGGATACAAGAACGAATCGTACAAAGCAACCATGATCAGGTAAATCAGCACAACCGCAATGCCCAGTACACCGAGTAAAACACTGGTAGAATCTTTTTCCCTTTTCACTTCGCCGTCCCAGTTGTACTCAATGGTTTTGGGCAACTGCATGATATCCAATTCTTGCTGAATGGCAGCTGCCACAGTGCCACTTGGAGCACCCAGTACCTGACTTTTGAAGGTAACCGAGCTGCGTCGATTTCTGCGCTCCAGTTTCGAGGCGCTTACCCCAAAAGAAAATTGGGCAAACTGATCAAGCCGAATAACCTGACCTTTATTGTTGATAAAACTAAGCGCTGCGACATCGGCCTCGTCTCTGCGGTCAAATCGGTCGAGTTGAATTTTAATGTCGTATTCATCAATCCCGTCTCGGAATTTGGCTTTGTCGTTACCCGCCAAAGCGCTTTGCATAGTAGCCCCCACGAGATTGATGTCTAAGCCCAATTTGGCCATTTTTTCGCGATCGAGGGCAACTTTGACTTCGGGGGCGCCTTCTTTTACGGATATTTTGGTATCGATTGCACCGGGGATTTTCTGCACCATTTTTTCAACCCGTTTTACTACCGCCATAACCGTGTCGGGGTTTTCACCCGAAAAAATCAACTGAATGGGATCGTCCTCGTTACCGCCTAGGAAAGAAGGTTTTGCCGAAGTGATTTTTAATTGTGGGAACGCGTTTTGCAACTCCTGGCGACATTCTTCAGCGGCCTTGTCGGTAAGCACAGCACTCTCTTCGAAGGGATACAATTTTACGTTCAGTTCGGAAAGGTTCGCATTGTTGCCCAGGCTGATTAGGTCGCTAGAACCGCCTACATTGGCGAATACCGATTTTACATAAGGTTTCGACTGTAGGAAATCTTCAATTTGTTTAGTGTTCACATTGTTGTATTCAAAGGTAACGCTTTTGTCGTACTCCAGTTTGATGATGAACTCCCGTTGATCGCCTTGCCGAACGAACTCACTACCAATGAAGCCAAAGGCTGCCAACATTCCAGAACTCATGACCATGCCAATGATGGCCAGAGCCACAATGAACTTATGTCTCAAACTCCAGCGCAGGACCACCGTATAAAAATTGGCCAGATTGTTTACGCTGTGTTCTAGGGAGCGGATGAACCAGCCCCAAATACCCTTTTTACTTTCTACTTCTTCGACTTTGGCAAAACGAGATGCCAGCCAAGGGGTCACGGTGAAGGACACAAAAAGGCTCATTAATGTGGATACCACTACCACCGCAGCGAAGGGTGCCAACAACTTACCAGTAGTATTGGTCAGTAATAGAAAGGGCACAAATACCACTACATCTACTAGCGTAATCGACAAGGCCGTAAAACCAATTTCATTTCGGCCATCGATGGCTGCGGTACGCTTGTCTTTACCCATTTCGAGGTGTCTGTAAATGTTTTCAAGCACTACGATAGAGTCGTCCACCAAAATCCCAATCACCAGAGACATGGCCAACAGGGTCATCAGGTTGAAGGTGTAGCCAGCCAGGTACATCACAATGAAAGCGGAAACCAGTGAACAGGGCACAGCCACCATCACAATAAATGAGTTGCGCAGGCTGTGCAAAAAAATCAGCATCACCAACGCAACCAGTAATATGGCGATCAATAAATCATGTTGTACCGCCTTGGCGGCGTCCAGGGTAAAAGCACTGGTATCAATCGCGACCACAAAGTTTAGCTTGATGGCGCTGTATTTTTTTTCCAATTCAACTATCTTTTCTCTCACTGCTTCGCTCACCGCTACCGAATTCGCATCGGTTCTTTTGCGCACCTGTACCCCAATTGCTTCTTTGCCGTCCAGGCGATTGATGTTGGTAATGTCCTTTTTGCTATCGACAACTTCAGCGATGTCTTGTAGTTGGATGGTACTGCCAGTACGCGAGGTTGCGACCACCAGGTTTTTGAGTTGATCCAGATTCGAGAACTTTCCAGTTAAGCGGACAACGGTTTGAGCTTTGCCACTTTCGATTTTCCCCGTCGGAAAATCAAGATTGGCATTATTGATGGCCTGATTGATTTGCAACAAAGACAGGCCATAGGCGCTCAGTTTTTCCTGATTGACATTTACCCGGATTTCTCGTTCCTCGCCCCCCAGGAGCTGAACACTACCTACACCATCCAGTTGTGAGAGTTGTGGGATGATCCGGTTTTTTAGTTCCGCAAAAAACAGCGTAGCTGGTAAATTGGATCTAGCGCTGATCCGCAAAACGGGTAAATCGTTGAACGACAATTCTGATACGTTCGGCGTTCTGGCATCGGAAGGCAATAAAGCCTGGATGCTGTTCATTTTAGCCACTACATCCTGTTTTACCGCCTTCAAAGAAGCATCGTTCGACAGCTCAAGCGTTACCAAGGAAAGCCCTTCGTAGGAGGAAGAGTTGATGGCCGAAATCCCGTTCTGGTTGGACAACTGATCTTCGATCTTTTTTGTTACCTGGCTTTCTATTTCATTCGGGGCCGCACCGGGATACACCGTTGAAATAGTAAGGATTTGGGGCGTAAAGCGGGGCAATATTTCGTAACCCAATTGATTGTACGACAATACGCCTCCTAAAATCAAGACCAGAAAAATTACGATGATAAAAGATGGCCTTTTGATGGCCAATTCCGTTAGTGTCATTGGATGTCTTTTTTGAAAATGAATTACTTTCCGGCCTGAGCTACCTGGATACCATTAGTAAGGTTAACCAGCCCGCTATTGGCTACCAGCTCGCCCTCCGCGAGGCCCTGCAGTACTTCGATGTCGTCTTCGATGATTCGCCCCAATGTGATGTTTTTGAGGATTGCCACACCATTCGCAATGACGTATACCTGGGGCTGCTTTGTAGAGCCTACAATCGCATTGCGGTTGATGATCAGGGCATTGATGGGTGCTGTGCTTTTGAAGTAAGCTTTGCCAAACATACCTGCCCGAATGAGCGTTGAGGAGCTGTTTGTTACCTTTATTTTTACGGTAAAGTTTTTGGAATCGTCGGCTTTTACGGCAATATAGTCTATGGTTCCATTGAACTGGCGTTCGGGGTAAGCATCACAGGATACCTTGATTGTAGCACCTTCCCTGAATTGGGTAACCGCGTTTTCGGGTACGAGTATGTTAAGTTTTACCGTGCTGATATCGGTGATCAGCGCAATGGGCATGCCAGGAGAAACAATGGATCCTAGTTCAAAATTTTTCGAGGTCACGTAGCCACTCATGGGGGAGAAAATGTTGAGGTACGTCATTTGTTTTTTGAATACATCAATCCGGTTTTGAGCGCCTTTCAAAGCCAATTCAGATTTTTCAAAGGCATTTTGGGTCAGTGCTTCTCCACTGGCCAGGATTTTATTCCTATCGAAAGTTCTGGTGGCATCTTCGAGTTGGGTTTGAGCATCTTGAAGTTGCAACTTGAGTTCTTCATTGTCCAAGTGTGCGATCAATTTCCCCTTGCTGATAAAATCACCCAATTCAATCCCAGCCTGGATGACCTTGCCTCCTCTTTCGGGAATAATCTGCACCTCTTTGTTGGGTTCGAATGAGCCTGTGAATGTATAAGCTGGGTTGATCTGCTTTTTAGTTACTGCTTCCCAGGTGATGAATACCGCCTTATTGGGATCGGCTCGATAGACTTGTTGGTTCAATTCCTCTTTGTTTTTGCGTAGGGTGAGGAAGGTAAATATGCCAAAAGCACATACCATGGATATGGCAATTACGATAGTTGACTTTTTCATGTGTATTTGCTGGTTATTGCTGGTTGTTGATGAGTTGTCCATTGGCCTTTCTGAGATCCAAGTCGGCCATTTTTAGCTTTACCAGCACATTCAGGTAATTAGTTTGTGCTGATTTAAGTGTATTCTCCACCGCAATCATGTCGTTTAATGATGCCGTACTGTTTTGGTATTCCAGCAATTTTTGGGAATAAAGTTTGTTGGCCAACTTCAGGTTTTCCCTTTGGTATTCCAGGTCCTTGAGGTAGCGTTTGAAATCGTTTTGGGCATTCACTTGCTCCATCTTTAAGGTGTTGGCCAGGGATGTGAGGCTGTTGTGATTTTGCTGTGATTTGAGTTGATTTATAAGGAGTTGATTGCGTTTTTTGAAGCCATCAAATACTGGAATTTCTACATTCAATTGAATTAGATTCGTTGGGTACCAGCGGTTGTTGTAGGCTGTAAAAAGCTGAAGTTCGGGATTCAGGCCGCTGTATCCAAACGAGCCAATCAGATTAACTGAAGGCCGAAAACCAGATCTGATGCTTTCCCGTTCCAACAGTAGCAGATCACCTGCCTGTTGCACAGAAATGTATGCGCTGCGTTTTTTGTACAAAGCTGTATCCACATCAGCGAGTAGAGGGGTAGAATCTGCTTCGAGTCGATATTTCTCAACCTTTAGCGGAAAATCAATGGTCAAACCCATGTACACCTTCAACAGATAATTCAACTGACTGATCCCGTTGAGTTGATTACTCAAGACGGTTTCCAGGTTCACAATACTCACTTTTAGGTTGTCAAGATCGGAGCGCAGGGCAAAACCTTGATTGAACAATTGGGTCGTCAGTTCCTGGTTTTTTTTCAGATTGGCGATATTGGCGCGGGTTAAGTCGGCTTGCAATTCATTGATTTGAACATTGAGGTAGGTCGCTGAAACGTCGTAAATAATGGCCTCCAATTTGTCTTTGGTGGCGACCTTACTCATGGTTTTGCTCAGCTTGGTTATTTTAAGCGCTGCCAAAATAGCTGGATTATATACTTGCCATGAAATATCAAAGGAGGTGGTTACATTTTGGGCGACTTGAAATTGAGTAAAAGTGTATTCTCCGGCTGGGCCACCAAAGGCGCTCGAAGGTACCAGGGAGGTTGGCACATCAAGATAATACTGGTAGCTGCCTTTGATTTTTGCTTGAGGGTACAAGTCCGCTTTGGTTTCATTAACTCGAGCTTGTTCAATGAGTTCATCCAAGTGTTTGTTTTGCAAGCTCTGGTTGTTTTTGATGGCAATAGCGATGCACTGTTGTAATGGCAAGGTATCTGTGGTTTGGGCCAATGACACATAGGGAAAAACGCATACAATTACCAGTCGAAATACAATAAAAAAAAGTTGGTGTAACGTGTCGGTTGTGCTCATTTGCAAAGTTATTTGATGTTGCAAAGTTGCATGCACATTCACGCAGTAGGGTTGTCTTTTCTACGCTGTAAACTGGACAAAACACGCATTTTACTCCACGATGCTTGTTTTTCTAAAAGCAGCAGGAGTGGTTCCGGCATGGAGTTTAAAGAAGCGGTTGAAGTATGCCGTGTCATCAAAACTAAGTTGGTAAGCTATTTCTGCTACAGATAGGGACGTTTCTTTTAATAAAACCTTTATTTCTAAAATCAGCATGCGGTAAATGAAATCGGTGGGTGGCACGCCTGTTGCCTGCTTAACACATTTGGTCAAATGCTTGGGCGTAATGTTCAACAAATCAGCATACTCACCCAATGATCTTTTAGAGAGATAGTGTTTATAGACCAGGCGTATAAACTCTTGGGCTATCTTATCCGCAGAATTGAGCTGCTTATTTTCTTGCTGTACTTTTTCATAAAACACATTACATTCTTTGAATATTGAGATGATATACTGGCAAATTATTGGCTTGAGTAGTTGATAGTTTTGGGCAAAATCCTGCTTGACTTTGTACAAGATTGAGGCAAAGAAAACAGTTTGATCTGGGGTTAAACTAATGATAGGAATGGCATCCAGGTCGAAAAAAGCAAAGGTTTGCAGTATATTTGTAATCCCTGAATAGGTATCCATGAATGCTTGATCAAATTGAATGTAGTATCCTTCAATGTCAGCGGAAGGCTCACTTACTGAAACTATTTTTCCCGGCGCAACAAAGCGTATTTGTCCACTTGAGACAGACAAATCGTTCAAGTTGTCCCTAACGACGCACTGGCCTTTGGTTATGAAAACGACCTCATAAAAGGTAGTTTTCATTGCTTCGAGCGGGAAATTGATATACTGGATTGCACTTTCCAGTGTGTTGATGTAAAAATAACAGGTCTGTTCGCGGGGGGTGATCGCGTTTAGACTGATTCCATTCTGTTTAATGGTAGAATGGTTAAAATAGTTTCTTACGAATTGCTCTGGGTTGACCACCGGAATGTTGCGTTTTTTAGTCATGCCTGGATTTTTTGTCTAAATGAGTCCTTTATGAATTTTCTTCTTTGCATTTGACATAAATGAATAGTGCTCTTTCTGGGGATTCAACATTTTGGGTGTTGGAGGTAATAGAGGAAAGCATAAGTGCCCAATTGGATACTGGTGCCAAAGCCAAATGTAAGCAGAAAAGTTCATTTTGGGTCTGATCTGTCATTTCTTCCATTGAATTTTCCCACACAAGAAAAAGACGATTACATCACTCTCACACAGGGCCATCTTAATTTACCAAATGATTTGATTTCCATGATTCAGCAAATACAACCCTTCCCTAAGAGCATGTTGCACCGGGGATGTGCCAATCGCCATCCCCTGCCAAAATTTCACCTCAATCCATCATGGCGTCCATTTTCACCAAGATCATCAATGGCGAAATCCCCTGCTACAAAATAGCCGAGGATGAGCGCTTTTTCTCTTTTCTGGACATTCGCCCCATGGCCAAGGGCCACACCCTCGTAGTGCCCAAGCAGGAAATCGACTACATCTACGACCTCGATGACCAAACCCTGGCCGACATGCACGTTTTTGCCAAAAAAATTGCCCGTGCCCTGGAAACGGTTGTGCCCTGTACGCGCATCGGCATCGCAGTGATCGGGCTGGAAGTGCCCCATGCGCATATCCACCTGATTCCGATGAACCGCCTGAGTGACATGAATTTTGCGAAGAAGGCGGTTGAGGTTAGTGCTGAGGAGATGGGGGAGATTGCTGAGGGGGTTAGGGGGTGTTGGGGGCGTGAGGGGTACTTTGCACCACCATAAGTCACACATCAACTGAATTGTTGCTCTAAGTGATCTGCGAGAGCATCAACAATCATTTTTTTATGGTATTTACAAGCAACCGTATCTGTTGATATAAATGTGCCATTCTCAAAATATTTATTTGAAGGGCAGCCTCCTCCACAAAAAGACCAATAATCACATGAATTCTTACATTTTTCTATCCCCTCTTCTATTTCCCTTTTCACTCTTAAATAAATAGGATTTGTTAAAATATCATCTAACTTATCAGTCAATACATTACCCATTACGAAGTTATTGTATTTCTCATTTTTAGCCGTAATTAATTCAGGGCAGAATGTGCTATAATTACCATAGCAGTCGAAATTGAATATACCAAAAGGTCTATTGGCAACATTAACTGGCTCATTAACTTCTGCTGTAAATGGTCGAATATTTAACCAAAACTCCCTGACCTTAAACTTCCCATTTGATTCAACCGATCTTTTAAGTAATTGCTGAATAAAGAATTTGAATTTTTCGTCCTCTATTTTTTCAAACGATGATTTTAAATTGTCCCCATCCATCTCATCAATGTTAAAGCCTATGTCATTAATGCCATTCTCTAGGAAAAAATCACAAATCAAGTCTGGATAATCCAAGCTATCTTTTGTAACAACCATAATCACACCAAAGGGAATTCTAGCTTCTTGCAGCATTCCAACCCCTTTCATTACTTGTTCATGTGTTCCTCTATTTTTTTTATTAACTCTTTTTTTATCGTGAATAAATGCAGGTCCATCTATACTAACCCCAATATTGATTTTGTACTTTTTGAATAAATCTATCCAGCTTTGAGTAATGAGCATAGCGTTCGTCTGAAAAGTAATCGAATACTCAATCCCCGTGCCCTCTCCTAATTGACTAATAATCTTGAACGCTTTTTCATAAAACGAGATAGGAACAGCGAGAGGCTCTCCCAGATGCCAGAGAAAATCAATAGGAGCTGTCACAATTTTGCTAGAAAAAAGTTCGACTGCTATTTTACCAAAAACATCGATATCCATCTTATACGAGGAAGAGCGATGTGGTAAATAACAATAATCACAGTTTATATTGCAAAAGGGGGTTGGTTGTAATATACATAGGGTTCTTGAAGATGGCATTGTGTGAAATTTTTAAAGGTTTGAATCGGCTATCTACGAGGTGGTAAATAGCCGAAACAGAAGGAATTGAATATCTACCAATGGCTCTGTCCCCATTGAGGCCAAGACTGATCCCAACCTTGCTCCCATTGAGAGATAGCACTATTTTGGAAATTACCATCATCTGGACTTGGCTCAGAATTAAGAGAAAAATGAGCAAGTTCAAAAACCTTTACTTTTACCTCAGGTGATGCTTTCTGAAATGCCTCACGAACCTTGGCTGCCCGGTCAGAAACGGAAATTTCCGCTTGCAATTCTTGTGCCTGCATGATATTAGAATTTAAGTGAAAAAATCTGAAAGCTTATCCTACCCACATCTCGGCCAAAAATGGTCAGCTTCTTGGCTGGAAACGAGCAGGATAATTTTACAACTTACATCTTGACCATCCGACCATAAAGCACTTCTTTACCCGTATCAATTTGGTACAAGTAAACACCTGCCTGAGAGGTCCATTGAGGAGATAGTTCAAGTACATTTTTGCCAGATTGAATTTTTCGTTTTTCTCGGTGGATCAGGTGCCCAGTCATATCAAAAATACTTAACCAAGCATCGATTGATACAGGGCTAGTCAGTAGCAGTTGTGCTGCTTCATTGAAGGGATTCGGGCTGACCAGATGCTGCCAAGCTTTATCTTTTTGCTGATCACTGACACTGGTCGAAACAGCACCAGCACCAGCGCCTACACCTGTACAGCCTACTACAATTGGTTGAAATGCAAAGAAAAGGTTGTTGTCAAAAAAGGACTCATCAGATTCATTGACTTGTTTTTTGCAATCTGCGTTGATTCCAACATAATAATTTCCCGTTGGAATTGAAAAATTACAAATATTTACGCGTACCAATAACTCAACGAGCTCACTTGAGTTGAGTGCCCTTAACTCCCCTTCTCCAATGTTGTAATTATTCTGATTGTTGGTACTTCTCGAAAGATAAAAACACAATTTACTGGCAGCGGAAGCCCTTTGTCCATTGTTCTTTACTTGAAAGCGAATACTCAAAATCGCACCATTCAAGCTCACGGTTCCAACGTTATTGAAGGTCAAGTTAGATAAAGACTGATTACAAGGTACTGTTTTAACGCCTGCACAAAGTGCCTGACAAGCATCTGCATAAATTTTGCCATCGGCACCACAAACGGGATCCGTACCACCAGGCTCACAAAGCACAAGTCGAATCGAAAAGGACTTATTCAAAACACAACCTTGCGCATCTGTTACCGTTACTGAAAATGCGCCCGAAGTATTTAAAATGTCTGAGGTAGTAGCTCCGTTGCTCCAGCGATACTGGTAAGGAGCTTTTCCTCCACTTGGATTCAATACTATACTACCGCCATTTTTGTTGTTACATGCGTCAGTGACTTTCTCATTAAGTGTGATATTGTTACAATTGACCAGTGCACAAGCAGTGTGATTTATGCTTTGTGTGAAATAAGCACCGTTATCACCGACAGCTTCGTTACTCTCCGCCACATCATTGCCACAATCGATACTGAAAATTAATATATATTCTCCTGCTGGGATTTTCAAGTCGCATAAATTTACTTGAAAGCCAATCGTTCGGGATTGTCCTGCGGCCAGGATTGATGTACTTCTAGAGCCAATTAAAACCTGGTTTTGAAATGAAGTTGAAGCTAGGAAAAAGCATACTTTACTAGCATTTGCACTGGCATTGCCATTGTTTACCAATAAAAAACTGGCACTTAAAGTTGAACCTTGAAGATTTATTGATGCTTCCTGACCAAATGTTAGATTAGGAAGTGATGAGCCAGAACTCAAAGTAATATCGTCAACAAAGTATTCATTCCGCAAAGAAGGGGGATAAAAATTAAGTGCACTCAGGATTTTGCTGCCATTCGAAGCCGATGGTGTGTTACTGAATTTCCAAGTGTAAATTTGGCGCTCATCAATGAAAAAAGAAATGGCATCATTGTCAAGGTCAATCACCTGTTTGATGTTCATCCAGGTATTGTAACTGTAGCCGAAACTAATTTGCTGGTTATTGACCTTTAACGATCCACCAAGCTCCTTGTCAAAATAAACCTCATAGGCCCATTCATTCTGATTACTATCAGGGTTGAATCGATGTAATAAATTGTAATACGCATTTTGGCCAGTTGGAATGTACATTTTGAAACTTAAAGTGTATTTCCCTGCGATTCGATCCCCCAAGCGCATGACCACATCTTGTAAGCCCCCCTCCGAACCAGTACCTTTGATTTTCAAATAGCGATTTCCGTTAATAGCGGTTTCAATGATTCCGTCTTCGCTGCCTCCTTCTGCGCCACTCCACGTCGTCCAACATGTAGATTGAGGGCCTAAACTGCCATTTCGATAACTGTTGAAATTCTCACAAATGTTGTTTGCAGAAGGGCTGGTACAGGCGCAACCAGTATTGGTCGAACCCGTGGAAAAAGTTTGGGTATTTGACCATTCAGCAGTTTTGTTTCCACAACCATAAGTCACCTGAAACTCATAAGTAGCGCCACTTATTAAATTTCCAAGCGAAAAAGTAGAGGACTGCTGGTTTCCTGTATCCGTCCAGGCGCTGGTGCCTGCTTGACGGTAACGCCATCGATAAAATGCCCCATCTACTTTAACATTGAATAAAGCATTTGTTCCATTTATCGCAACGCTGAACCGAGATGGATCCAATTTGGGCAAAACAATAGCAGGTCTGACCCAAGCGGCATAACTACCTATGCGCGAAGTACCATATTTGATCCACATGTAGCCGGATTCACCCCAAGAAGTGCCCCATGAATTTTTTATTAACCATGCTTGTTTGCTATCGTCCCAACCGATGATGCACACAATATGATCCATTGTTAGGTCGGAATGGGTCTCAAAAACGCCACCTTTGTATTGGTAAAATGCACTGTAACCTGCTTTTACACTAGTCAATACGCCACCGTGTAATACGATGGCCTTTTTTATGGCATCAGTGCTGGCAACTTCGGCCACATTACCAATTGAATTGATGTACTCCCAAGTTTCAACTTTTAAACTCGTTATTCTTTGAGCGGTACAAGATTGTTGAGCAGCTCTATAGGGAAATTGGGATTCCAGTTGAGCACTGGTGTTTTTCTGCCAGTCATAAGTCCTTTCAAAATAGCCACCAATGCAATTTCCTGCGTTGCTACAATCCAGTACATATTGCTCTGATAAATCCAAATTTGCGCTGTTATAACCAGTACATTTTCCAAAATTGTATAGAATGCTGGTTTCAAGAGCCGAAATGGCACCAAAAGCCCAACAGCTTCCACAATTGCCTTGGTTTTTGATGGGGGTGACGGCTCCCAGTGTGCGCAGATCAAATTTTGAAGGAATATCAAGGCTGTAAAGGATCCTTGTTCCATTATTTTGTGCATCCTGTCTTTGTTGTTCTGCTTCCTTTTGGGCATTAGGGTTTATTTGCATACCCGTAAAAAATTGGGCATTAGCGTTGACCACAGGAAAAACAAGCAACAATAGAGTTTTGATGATTAGATTTTTCATTACAGGGTTTTGAATGATAAAAGAAATCTACAGGCGAAAAGACATGGTGATTCGATAATCATCCCCCTCAAATTCCCCGAACCCTTTCCTGCAAAAGCTTATCCGTCTTGGACCAGAAAAACCAATTGCCCCATTCTTTGACTTCTTGCTTCTTGCTCAAGGTTTCGCCGCGGGTTTGAAGCATGATTTTTCCATTTTTGAGGACCAGGCTTCGTTCCAACCAACAGGGGTGTAAGTGATGTCCGGGCAATGAATACGCCCGAATTCGATTCCCTTCTTCATCCACTTTGATCACGATCGGATTGCCTTTTTGCATGGTCAGGTCAAATTTACTCGTCATGCAGTTTTTGACCGCACGCTCGTCTGCACTTGGGAGGCACAGTTTGACTTGGGTTTTCATGATGTTTAACACCTGCTTTAATGATTGCGTACCTCGTCCAGTACCCAAGTTGGTTTCAAAATCAAACTTTTGAAATGCAGGATTGTCGGCAGGATAATCCTGCACAATCTGCCCTTCTCCGCAGGTTGGTGTAGGTTTGGGAGCAGGATTTGGCTGGGGTTTGGGATCTTCATCTTCGGGTTTTGGCGTTGGAGGCTCAGGTTTTTTAGGCTCGTCTTCACCTTTTTCATCATCCGGGTCATCGCTTGGCGTAGGTTCTTCCGCCGTAGGTTCTGAGTCCTTGGGTTTTTGCCCTTTGCAGGGGTCCATGCCTACCTTTATCTTTCCTGTTTGGAATTTTTGGGCTCGCTGCAACAAAGCATTCTTGCTCAAACCAGGACCATCCACCGCTAAAACATGTCGATCAGCCGTAGGGTAGTTTATTTCTTGAACACCATAATACTGTACATAAAACCCATCGGAGGTATTGACTTTAATGGGGGTTTTTTCCGCAGATTCGTGATTACGGTACATGTCATTGTAGATGTACTCCTTTTTACTATAGGTGAGCAAATCAAATGCGCTACATCCCCATACAACTTTGAAGTCCGTATTGTAAAAATCGGTAGTTGAAACAGTATGCCCCACCATCGCTTTTGACCAATCTACGTACCCTCTTGTGTAAGCATAATCATTCCCCAATACTTCTGAATGAAAGCCAAGGAATACATCACCTTTTTCCAAGCACCGTGGAATGGTAAAAAAAGTATTGTGAAATTCGCTGTAATCCAACACCCCATTGCTCTTGCCAAAATCGGCAAGGTAATCCAGTATTTCCTGATCGGTTTTTTGAGTGGATTGTGAAAAAATCACAAACCCTCCCTGCATATCAACCAGGATCATGTAGGTACGCAACTGTCCTGTACGAGGCTCAATGGTCACTTTGTAGCCGAGCAAATTGGTATAGGACAAAACCTTGATCGGCTCATACTCTTCGGTATTGTAATTGCCCGTACTCAGGATCATAGAAGCAAAATACCAGGCAATCAGCTCCGCATCTTTTCCCGTACCCTTTTCTGATTGTTGAATCGCTCGTGCTTTTTCTTGGAGTTGGTGATCTGCGATCAGTTTCAGTACATCTACGGTCACTTGGTCCCCATACAAGTTGTCTTTGTAAATGACCTCGGCGAATGCTTCAGCGTGCTGTGCGATGTTGTTTCTGCCAATTCCACGCGGTAAGTCCAGTGCTGCATCATAAAAATTCTGCATGGCACTGCGCGGAATATCACCTTTGGGTAAGTTAAAAAGGCTTACATTTTCTATGTTCAATACATCGCTTTTCGGGAACTTACCGATCAATTCGTAGATGTTTTCCGGCAGGTCTGGCCGAACTGCGTTGATGTTCTCGATTTCCTCCAGCGCCTTTTTGTCAAAGGGTAGCATGTTCTTTTTGACGGTATTGAAATTCAAGACTGCCAAGTCTTTGAGCTTGTACTTGATGTCTAGCTCGATTTGCAGTTGCGATGCTGCAATCGTATCTTTTTCGGCCCCAGTCATGGTGACATACCACTTACTGCTTTGGTCCATTTCATCGGTCAAGACCACCATATAGGAAGGAATGTCCATTTTCTTGAGCCGCTGTTGCAACTTCTGGGCTTGGTAATAGCTCCTCGCCCTTCCCAGTTCAACGGCAAAGGGCGAGGAGTCTGAAAACTGCTTAACCCCACAAGCACTCAATAACATAATCAATAAGAGAAGACCGAATAGATACGGTGTTGCAATCCGATTGTTCATGCGCTTGGGGTATTGGTAGGGTCAATAGGATTGACTGGATTTACATTGACGGGGCCAGCCGTAGCGGGGTTCTTATTTGGAGTGGGATAACCCTCCAATTTCCAGCGTAAAAAACTGATTGCGCCACCCAAAAGGAGCCCCAGCAAGCACAGCCAAAACCAGATTTTAAAGACTGCAACAATTTGCATGGATGTCACCGCTGATTTGAAGCCTATGCGCATGATGAAAAGGCTCATCGCGCCAACGCCTCCAGCAATGGTCCCGACCAGAGGTTCATGGGGGTGCTTTTTGAGGTAAGCCCCTAGCCCAGTGCCTGCTGCTAAAAATGCCAGGATCGCCCAAATATTGGGTGGGATTTTTCCTTTTTGTTGCGTTGGGTCAGCATCAAAGTAATTGCCACCGTCTCCCATGGGAGGTTTGACTTTTTTGCCAATCACCAAATTGAAGCCACTGACGCTGGTGATTTTTTGCCCCGTAGTACATTGCAAATCACAAAAAGTAAAAAAGAACAAAATCAAAGCGACCCCGAATGAAACGGGTGCCACTTCTCTCTTAGAAGCGATTTCTTTTTCCGTAGGTACTTGTACGGTAATGGTGGTTCGCTGGTTGTTTTCCATGCTATTTTTGCTTAACTTTGAAGAATCTTGTTTCAAAATCGTATTTCACATGTTCCGTCACTGCTTACTCTTAGGACTTCTGGTATCTTTATCTTCATGGGTATATGCACAGCCTCAAACGGCTGAGCTTACAATGGAGGAGGCTAATCGTATTTTTGCACAGGCTCGAACCGCGTTAAACGATTTGAAGTACACAGAAGCGCTTCAACTCTTAAAACAAATCGAACCCATTTTCAAGGCAAAGCTCCCGACCAACGCTCCCCAACAGGTGGAACTAATCTGCCTCAAAGCTTTGTGCCACCTTAAGCTCTATAGTCGAATCCCCTCAAGCGACCAGCAGCAATTACAAGCGCTGAAGACTAGCGTCTCAGGGATTGATAAGGCTCTTTTGTATTTTACCTTGGGCTCTGAACAAGCTTTAGTTAGCGATTTTAAAAAAGCTAGGGAGCTTTATGAGGTCGCCATACCTTTATATGAGTCATTGCCGGGGCCACCACACGTGTTTTTGGCTCGCATGCATACTAATCTGGGCGTGTTTGACCGTAATGAGGGGTTTCTAGACCAAGCGCTCAAAAATCTTAACCTCGCTTTGAAGGAATTTGAAGAAACACTTGGCACTAATCACCTATCCACGGCTATTGCCTTGGTCAATCGAGGACTAATCCTCAACGAATTAGGTCTCTATGACCAAGCCATTCAGGACCACCAGCGCTGCCTCGCCATTCGCTACCCTAAATTGCCCAAGTACGATCCGGACCTCAACATTAGCCACCTCAACTTGGGTCTGGCTTACTCCAACAAAGGGGACTACAGCCGTGCAGAGGATTATTTGGTGTTGGCAAAAGAAGGAATGCTACGAAATGGTCCTAACAGATTGTCTTATGCTTACGTCAACCTTGGCATAGTAGCAGGGGGGAAAAATAATCCTGCCGATGAAAGGGCCTATTACCTGAAAGCCATTGAATTGGAACAGGGTGACCCAGTTGAGCTAGCACACACCTACATGAATATTGGCATTAGTCATCGAGATGAGCAAAATCTGACCGAGGCCAGGACTTTTTTTGAAAAGGCCCTCACCCTTTTTCCAGCACAGCATCCCTTTAAAGTCAGGTGCCTTCACAGTTTAGGCTTGACATACCTGTATCAAAACTCAGATGAAACGGCGAAATCATTTTTTCGCTTAGCCATGGAAAGCTCCAAAAATTTCCAGGGAAAAAACCGCTACTTTGCCTATTTTGATCATTACTATTTGGCTTTGGTCCAACTCAAGCAAGACAGTGTGTATGCTGCTTTGGAGAACAATTACCGAGCACAGAAAGCAATAGGTCATCAGCCTGGACAAGCCATTTCCAACTTGACTTCTTTACGAGATCTTTGCCCTTTATTGGCTCAAGAATTGGCTATTTTGTCCAGAGCAAGTGCGCTAAAACTACCTGAATTTAACGATCAAAAAACCTTGGCTTTGGCTAATCACACGTTGAACATATTTGATCAATTGCGGTCTTCATTACGCGGAAAGGAAGCTAAAGCCAGAATTCAGAATACCTTGCTTATGACTTTTGAGCTAGCCTTGAAAGCCGCCAAAAACCTGAGCCAGGGAACGACTAAATCCCAATACACACAGCAAGCCTTACAAATAATGGAGCGTTCAAAAGCTATGGTAATGTTGGAAATAATGCGCAATGCAGATATTCGCGCTGTTCCCAATATTGCTATCGAATTATTGAACCAAGAAAAAGACCTGCGGCAAAAAATCACTATCCTTGAGGAACGGCAACAAGGAATGCTGAGTACCCAAGCTGATTTGGAGGATGCAGCGCTCCGATCAATCGCAATTGAACTCTCCGAAGTCAATCGTCAGTACGACCAACTTATGGTCCAACTAAAAGAGAAACAACCCCAATTGTTCGACCCTCAATACAGCCTCAAAACCATCAGTTTGAGTGATATTCAACAAAAAATCCTGCGGAATTAGCCAACTTAGAGCCAGAGAACACCAAACTGGTCACACCATGTAGTCACTGTTATTACCAGTTTCGGCATTGGTAGAAGTACCACTGTCACCAGGATTGGCGTGGTTGTTGGTATTGCCATTTGGAGCAGGGTTGTTGTGGTTGTTGATGACAATAGTGTGTTGGTTGCTATTGTTCTGCCCCGCTGCAAAAAAGTGGAAGTTGTACTTCCGGTCAAAATTCTGATCGCTCATCAGCAGCAGTAGGATTCCGTCAATCACGCCAATGAAGGCCGGAACGAAGGTCCAACAAAAGAGCAGGTGCAAAATGCCCAAGCCACCCTGGCCGAGGTAAAACCTGTGTACGCCAAGTCCACCCAAGAATATGGCCAGGAGTGCGGCGGTGATGCGACTTTTCATAAATTATGGTTGTTTTAGTGGTTGAAAAAAGTAGTGAACCTCTGGGCGTAGGAAAAAATGCTTTCACTCGTCTGTTAGGTCCATGTAGCCAGTTACATCAGTATTTCCCCCTCTCTGCTCCAAGCACCGCCAAGCCAAAATCGTCTTCTTCACCCCCATCTTCTTTCTCGCCCGTTTCAAGTGGGTATTGATGGTGTGTTCTGACACTTTCAGCTCCTGTGCAATGAGCGCGGTATTCATGTACTGCCCCCAAAGCCTGAGCACTTGCCGTTCGCGGTGCGTAACGCTGGGAGGAGCATTGGTTTTTAGAGGGCTTTTCATGTTGTACCATTTTTTTGGTACGCACAAGTTTAGCACCTGAACCTACATATATTCAAAAAATACAAAGGACTAAAAAAGTAATTTTGGGGCGATCTCAATTATTGTTCCTCATAAATAATTGAAAATCAAATTGATAATCCATTATCTAAACAGCATTTTTATGCTTATTTTCTCTAACTATTTGATCTGGGGGCCTGGGCTTTTTGATTCAAAACGAAACCCTTTCGGCACTCAAAATCTTTGATTCTTTGTTCCAAATCGGGCAGCTTATTTTTTACCCCATAGTAGGAAATGCCCATCAGGTATCGAGTTTCCGCCGTCCCACTGGCGCTTGACGCGATGGATGAATAGCGCTCGAATCCATTTCTTGCATAAAGCGGGTGATGACTTTCTTCAACGTTGACCAAGCCAAGGGGTAGTACAGGATGGGAGCAAATCACCACCATCGCACATTCAATCATGAACTGCATCAAGCGAAAAGAGCGGTATGCAGGATCAATAAAAAGGCAATCGGGCTCGCAAAGGATACAAGCTTGTTGGTGTGCTTGGGAAAAATCTTGCTTTATGGCCTGAAAGATTGGAGGCCCAAAAACGCGGTAGGCATCAAAAGGAAGCCCTTTGGTTGGAAATGCAAGCTGGTACTTCTGTTGCAAATTTTCAATTGCTGATTGGTTGAACTGCGCTTCACTGTCCCATACAATGCGCATGTAACCAACAATGGTATCATGTTCTCCAATCTGGAGCAGCAAAGCATAATGGCGGGCGTATAAATCATACTCATCAAGGTCAATCTCGGCATTTGAAACATTGACAAAGTAAGGGGTCATTGAAAAATAAAGTCCTAATTTTGAAATTTATTTCGTAATATTGAAGTATGGAAAATATTTCGGTTTCGGTAGAAATTTTACGAAAAAAATGGCTTTCAATTTTCTCATATTTGGATGA
>JAAFJY010000012.1 GCA_013299105.1 Chitinophagales bacterium
ACTCTGACGTTCTTGAAGCGCTTCCAGCACGATTCTGGACTTTTCTTCGGCTCCAAATTTGCGGCGTGTCCGTCCCATTTTTTTGATGTTTGGTGGTGAAGATAACACGACCTTTTTTCACTATAAGACCTGTCCAGTTTTTGGGGAGTACTTCACCCTACCCTAATTTAAGTATTTGACAATTAGAATATTGCACTTACATTTAAGGGCGTTTTCACTACTACATAATTATCAACAATGAATACCAGCGTAAAACAATTGCATGCCTTTGGCATGTCTCTGTTCATTTTTTGTGGGTACTTGCATGGACAGAATTGCACGGCCAACTCGGCCATTCAATTTGTAAACTGCATCACCAGTTCCAATCCTACCGTAATCGCTAACACTAACCTCAGTGCTGATTTGACGGGTTTGAATATTTCAGGGAAAACCATCGACGTTCGCAATTTCATCGTCACCATTGTGGGTAATCCTACGATCAATGCGGGCTCCGATTTTGATGTAAATGGCAACAGTGGCACCTTGATCGTATCCAATGGTACAACTTCCGTTTCCTTCAAGCAAAATGCTGAGATGGGGCCGCCTCAAGTGTATGGTTTGGCTGCCTTGAATACGGCCATGGCGACAGGCAGTTACAGCAACCTCTATGCTGCGGTTCTAGCAGTTACAGGCATCAACCTACCGATCACCCTCAGCTATTTTCAAGCCCGCAGCGAGGAAGGTGGCATTTTGATAAGCTGGAAAGTCTCCGCCGAACTCAACAATGACCACATGGCCATCGAAAAAAGCCGGGATGGAGTACGATTTCAGGAAATTGGGCAAGTCAAAGGGCGAGGAACAGCTACTACGCCATTCACCTATTCATTTGTTGACCTCCATCCACAAACTGGAGCCAATTATTACCGCTTGAAACAAGTAGATACCGATGGTCAATTTACTTATTCAAAAACAATCGTAGCCGATACTGATGGCTTCATCCAATTAAATGCCTACCCCAATCCAGTCAGCGAGCGCATTTTTGTGAGCAGCACGGAGGCGATGATCAATGCAGGTTTGCACCTTTACGATGCTTTGGGGCGGCGGACGTTGTTGCAATGGAACGGCGGAAATGGCCTGTACGAGGCTGCCCTGCCTACATTTTTATCTCCTGGTTTGTACACCTTGGCTGACGCAAAAGGTGCGCACAAAACCAGGTTAAGCATCATTCGTTAGCGGGATTGCTAAAAAGCCTGTATCTTTCCCAAAAGATCGGGCATGTACACCGCGCTGCGCATTGTGATTTTGTTATTTATTGTGGCTTGCATGGCCTTTATGGGGCACTTGTCCAGCAGAATAGATCATCGCCGCAAAGGGGAGAAATACCCTGGCTTCATGGGTGGGGCCCTAAGCGGAATCCTGAAAAATGGAGGCGAGCACTTTTTGCCCATTCCTTATTTCAGCCCTTCAGAAGATGCAACCCAGGAGCGCTGGCGCAAAAAAAGAAACCTCACCGTGTGGCTGTTTTGGGGGCTTTGGGTCTTGATCATCTGTTTTTACCTGCTGCAATAAGACAGGCTTACAAACAAAAACGCACGAATCCGGTAATGCCAGGTTCGTGCGTTTTAACATTGAGAGTGGCCAGAAATTACCAGGCCATATCGTCTTCAGATTCAAAGTTCGATGCGTTTTTCTCTGCTTTGGGTGCGCTTGGTGCTGGCGGGGCAGGACGCTCTTCACGCACCGGGCGTTCGTCGAAGTCTTGCTCCTCGTAGCCTTCCTCGTCGTACTCTTCATGACGGCGAGCAAACTCGTCGTAATCGTAGTCGGGCATCAAATCCTGCTTGATGTGGTCTACGGTTTCTTGAAATGCTTGCATGAAGCGATTGAAATCTTCCTTGTACAAAAAGATTTTGTGCCTTTCGTAACCATCCGCATTGAACTTGCGGGTGCTTTCCGTCAAAGTCAGGTAATAGTCATCTCCTTTGGTTTTGCGTACATCAAAGAAGTAGGTTCTACGTTTACCCGCCTTTATTTTCTTTGAATACACACTCTCCTGTCTCCTTTGGTTTCTCTCGTGATCCACGGTAACAAAGTTTTGTTTTTAGCGAACCATTTGTGCTGTAAAAAACAGTTTTTTCAGGTCGCATTTTTAACGGATAAAACACATGTTATGGTGACTAAGGCTCATTGAGTTAGCTTAACATCAGGCCAAAGTCTTCAGCCCGGGACATCCGAAATGCCAAGGCGATAGCCCCCTGCACCTCCATTCATCCCACATGAGTACCTCAAAAGTAAGTATTTGGTGAAGATTTCAAAAAAAAATCGTGGAAATCGGACAAGAAGTGTCAAGTCCAGCAGTTTTGTTGAGGCTTTTGAGGCTTGGCCATGCCCTTTCGCTACACAAAAAGCAGCGGACATGGTTTGTCATACCCCGACAAAACGCAAGCATAAAAAAAAGCGAGCAACCCACTGGCTACTCGCTTTTTCTGATGATGTCAGTTGGCGCTTATGCTCTGGCGTGTTTCCAGGAGAGCAGGAAGATCGAACTGAAACCAATGGTCATCATCACATGGTAAACGATGAAGATGGTTTCGCCCCAATAAGCCGACCAGACTACGGCTACCAAGAACATCAAGGCCATGAAACCTTCCAGGTAAGTGCCCCAGCTCAAGCTCTTCTTCAGGTATTTGTTGTTCGAGAACTGGTCTTTACCGTCTTTGATGTTGAACTTTGGTGTGCGCACGAAAGGTGATTTCTTGCCCCTCCAGCCTTCAATTACGGCAATGGTGTTGTGCAAAGACAAGCCCATCGACATGGCCAGGAACAAGGGGAAGTGCGTGATGAAGCGAATCACTGACTTGAAAGTAGTGCTGCGGCGTGCTTTGGACTGCACATTGGCCACATAGTACATCAGTGTGATCGACAACATACCCAACAAGTACCAGGTAAAGAAGTCTTTGTCGAAACCGTGACGAACCGACAACACGTTCACCAAATACAAGAGTGGAATGCTCGAAGCAGCCATCACAAACACGAACATGAATACCGTACTCGCCAGCAAGTGCAGGGTAGAGTTCAGTTTCTGCATCAGGTTCATGTTGGAATTCCAAACGATCGGCAACATCTTGCGGGCCGTTTCGGCACCACCTTTCATCCAGCGGAATTGCTGCGCTTTCAGGGCGTTCATGTCAGCTGGTAACTCGGCAGGAACAGAGATGTCTTCCAGGAACTTGATGCGGTAACCCTTCAACTGAGAGCGGATGCTCAGGTCGAGGTCTTCGGTCAGGGTGTCGGCTTCCCAACCACCTGCGTCTTCGATGGTTTTGCGGCGCCATACCCCGGCAGTACCGTTGAATTGCAGAAAGTGCTTGCCTTCCATGCGGCCTACTTGCTCAACGGTGAAGTGTACATTCAATTGCAGGGCCTGAAGGCGAGTGATCAGCGAGTAATCTTCGTTGATGTGCTCCCAACGGGTTTGCACCACCCCAACTGAAGGATCTTCAAAGTGAGGGATGGTCTTCTTCAAAAAGTCAGGGCGGGGTAAGAAGTCGGCGTCGAAAATGGCCAAAAACTCACCTTTAGCAAACTCGGTACCGTCTTTTAGCGCACCAGCTTTATAGCCTTTGCGTTCTTTGCGGCGAATTTGCTCAATATTTACACCTTGGGCCTGGTGGTAAGCGACTTTGGCGCGAACCAGGTCCTGGGTTTCGTCAGTGGAGTCATCCAATACGTGGATCTCAAAGCGATCGTGTGGATAATCCATCAGCACCATGTTGTCGATCAGGCGCTCTACCACGTATTTTTCATTGTACAGTGGCAACTGGATGGTGACAAAAGGAAAGGCTTTTTCGTATTCTTCCTGGCTCATCAGGTTCAGCGAGCCATCGGCAGCGATGATCGGCGCGTTGGTGCTCAGGGTTTTACCACCCACTTGGGCCGCAGCAACGCCAACCATTTGGGCTTGGGCCTGGGCAGCAAATTTAGCTTGGAACTCTTCTTTTTTGCGGCGCCAGTCAAAGCGCTTGTAGTAGAAAAGCAGGTTAAATTGTGACAAGCAGTAGAATGTCACGTAGGTCAGGGATAAGGTGTAAACCCCCAAAAATAAGAAGGCTAGTGCAGACATCATTTTTTATAAAGCGTTTTTCTATTGAGCTAAGTGTTGGTGTAACACCAAACTCGATGCAAAGCTACACCTTTTTTGTATGTTACACATGAGTTTAGAACGATTTTAGGGCATTGGGTCACATAATTTTTATACATTTTTTTTTAAGCTATGCGACTTATTTTTGCCCTTGTTTACCAATTCTTGAAAATGGTAAATAAAATTTTGTATCCGGCTTTAAAAGTGCCAGAAATCGTGCCAGAAATCTTAGAAGTCCCAATTCTTTTTCGGTAGCGTACCGGAACCTCCCGAAAAGAAAAATTTTGTTTGGCGGCTTTGATTTGCATTTCTACCGTCCAACCAAAATTGGGATCGCTCATGTTCAGGGCTTGCAACTTGTCCCAACGAATGGCTCGGAAGGGGCCCAAGTCGCTGAAACGGACTCCGTAGATCCAACGAATCAGCTTGGTTGCCAGCCAATTGCCAAAGACTTGCTGAGGAGTCAGGGCCCCTCGTTCGCGGTCTTTTCGCAAAACCCTGGAGCCGATGGATAGATCAACTCCAAAACGCAAAATTGGTTCCAAAACCAAGGGGATTTCTACCGGAAAATCCGAATGATCCCCATCCATGAACAAAACCACTTCGGGTTGTTGCCCTGCTGGGAGGTTTTGCAGGTATTCCAAGCCTTTCAAACAAGCACTGCCGTAACCCCGGCGCGGCTCCCGTACTACAATGGCCCCTCGTTCGGCTGCCACTTTTGCGGTCTGATCTACGCTGCCATTGTCACAAACAATGATATGGCGTAAATGGCCCGCAGGGATTTCGTCGAGCACCAAACCAATGGCTTTTTCTTCGTTCAGCACCGGAATAATCAGGTCAACACGGGTAGTAAATTGGCTTGATAGCAAAGACTTAGTGTTATTTCGACACAAAGGTGCAGAAAGAAAACGAATCGCGCAAGGGGCACCAAAAAAAACCAGCCCCCAGCCCTTCATTTCAAAGAGGCCGGGGGCTGGTTGAGCGCAAGAGGTTTTGGTGGGCATAAAAGAGAGCGGTTCTACTCAACCCCTCAACTAACATCACTTCACTACAAAAGTCTTTTTCTCCGGCCCCACGCCCTTGATGGTCAGTGATTTCCAGGCTTTGGGCAATTTCACTTTCAGCTGCATGACGCCCGTGTCGGTCAGTTCCAGGCCACCCAGGCCATTGATGATCGCCTGCAACATGCCCCCGGCCCCTGTTGCAAAATAAGGGTTGGTTCCGCCCGCTGTTTCGGCCAATACCCCAAAAGGCGGCACCTTATTGGGCTCATAGCTTTTGCGGAACATCTGGTAGGCTTTTTCGGTATCGCCCAAACGGGCATACAAGGCGGCCAAAACCGATCCGCCCATCGCCGGGCCGTCAGCAGCATAGCGAGGCTCGTAATAAGCCAAGTCTTTGCGGATAGTAGCTGGATCCTTGATGATGTCGAGCGGATAAGCCAGCAGGTTTACGTCAGCTTGCTTAATGGTCACACCATCGTAAGTCGCATTTTCGCGGGTAGTACCGTCAGGAAATTTGAGGATGGGGATATTGAGGGCTACCAATTCCCAATCGGGGTCGGGTGTGAGGCCCAATTCCTTGGCCGCTTGGGTGCCGATGCGCAGGGAAGTGATTGCCATGCCATTGGTGAAGGCGTTGTTGTCTATATTTTCCTGCCATTCGTTCGAGCCAATCACGTTTTTGATGTCGTATTGGCCGGGGCCGTTGCGCTCCACCCGACTGGCCCAGAACTCCGCTGCCGCCTTGATCACTGGCCAACCGCGGTCGCGCAGCCAGGTTTTGTCCTTGGTCATTTGGTAGTACTTCCAGTTGGCCCAAGCGATGTCGCCAGTGATGTGGTGCTGGAAAGGGCCAGTCAGGGCCCAGATCGGCGTGTCTTCGCTGCCGTCGGCGCTCGATTCCCAAGGGTACATGGCCCCTTTGAAGCCGTGTGAAAAAGCGTTTTGCTTGGCAGCATCAAGGCGTTCGTAGCGATAATCGAGCAGTGATTTGGCGATGCCAGGTTGCAACATCAGCAGCGGTGGGTACATCCACAATTCGGTGTCCCAAAACACGTGACCATTGTAGCCCAAGCCCGAAAGCCCCATTGGCGAAAGGCTGTAAGCTGTGCCTTCGCGGGCAAAAGAGTAGAGGTGATAAAGTGCAAAACGCACGTCGCGCTGGGCATCGAGGTCGCCTTCGATCACGATGTCGCTCTGCCAGAGTTTGCTCCATTCGGCTTCGTGGCGTTGCAGCAGGCGCTGGGTACCTTCCAATTTGGCAAAAATGGTGAGGCGCTCGGCCTCGTTGTGCGGGTCGTTGTGCTGGCTGCTAGAAATGGCCGAGCCTACCAATGAAAAACGGTAGGTTTCACCCGCCTTGAGGCGCTTGTAAAACTTGGCCAGGTGCATATTGTAATCCCAGTCTTCGTGGATCACGCGGGGCTCGGAACCGTGGGCTTCGTTGAAAATAAAGCTGTTGGAGGCCGCCACTTTCAACTTGCCCGAAGGGCTGTTGCCCACCGAACTCATCAGGCCGATGGTGACGTGTGGGCGGTCAATTTCGGCGTAAAAATTGCGCACGTCGCTCAAGTGGTCCGGCGCTTCGATCACACTCATGGGCGTGATTTTTACGTCTTTTTTGGCCGTGATTTCCACCATGCTCATGGCCGTGTAAGGCAGGTGCCGCAGGGCCAACATCGAGTGCTTGACCGTCACCTTGTCGCCTACGTCAAAGGTGGTGACCAAAACGGCCCTTTGCATGTCCAGGCTTTGCTGGTAATTGCTGATGTCGCTGCGGCCAATGCGGCGGTCATCCACGTCGAGGTTCATGTTGAGGTGATTGAAACTCTTGAGGATGTTGGACACGCGGCCCCGCTGGTAATAATCGTAAACGCCGTTGAGCACCACGTCTTTTACCCGCATGGGCTCAAGGGAAGACACGAGTCCGACCATGCCATTGGCCACCGTGACCCCAAAGTAGCGGTTGGGATCGATGTTTTTGGCGGTTACATGCCAGGGCGACTGGCTCAGGTCCTGCGCCTGGACAAAAGTCACCAAGGCCAGGAGGTTTACTAAAAGTGCTAATCGTTTCATATCGAGTTGATGAGGATTTTTAAGGGTTTTTAGCTTGGGATAGGCTTTTGTCTTACAATAATATATGTAACAAAAGCCTTTAGGCTGGCTAAACTAGTCCAATCGACGCTGAATGCCAACACTTAGGGTGTTTTTTTGTATAAATTGGGGCATTATAGCGGCAATAATGGCAAGTACTGGCAAGGTACTGGTGGCTTGCAGTAGGATTTTTTTTAAACAAGCTTCGTTAAGCACTTGTTAATCTCGCTGCTTTTACCCCTTTTTCCGGCGATTCTTGGCAATCTTTGTACCAAATTGCCGCCTTTTTCGTCTTAATCAAGGCTCAAAAATCATTTTTACTGCCCTTTTGCACGAACCATGAAATTCCAATTTACACCATTCCATCAGCTCTTTGCAATTGCCTACCTGGCCTTTGCTGCGCCATCTTTGGCCTTTGCACAAGAAGGCTACAAAATCAGCGTCAGCATTGAAGGCTACCGCGAACCCAAACTGACCCTTGGCTATTACTTTGGCAAAGACACATACCTGAAAGACACCGTGCCCATGCAAGCCGACGGCTCGTATGTGTTCAGCGGAAAAGAGGCCTTATCACCAGGTGTTTATGTCATTTTCTTGACCCCCGAAAAGGTGGCTTTCGACGTATTGGTGCCTGAAAAAGCACAACATTTTTCGATCAAAACCAGCCGCCAAGTACCCCACCAAAATATAAAATTTACAGGTTCGACCGAAAACGAGCTGTTTTACCAATACCTCGGTTATTTGAATGTCAAATCGGTAGAAGCCGATACCCTAAAAGCCCGCCAAAAACGTGCACCTGAAGTGGGCAAAGCCGCTTTTCAGAAAAAACTGGAGGGCTTGGATACCGAGGTCATGGCCTTTCTCAAGGATTTTACCAGCAAAAACGCGGGCACTTTTGCAGCCCAAATCGCCAGCCAAAGCCTGCCTGCGGACAATCCTGAATTCAAAGGCAGCGAGACCGAAATCCAGGAACAACGCTGGCGGTATGCCCGTGCGCACCATTTCGACCGCTGCGCCCTGACCGATGGCAAGATGATGCGCTCGCCCAACCTGGTCCGCAAAGTGGACGAGTATGTCAACCAGCTCACCGTGCAGCACCCCGACTCGATCATCCAATCTATTGAGTGGGTTTTGGGGCAGGTCAAAGGACAAAAAGAAACCTTTGAATATTTTGCCCGCCATTTTTTGCAAAACTACCTCGACCCCAAATACATCGGCCAGGATGCCATTTTTGTGCACCTGATGGACAAATATTTTACTCCGGGCACCATAGAACTGCCCGCCGAAACCAAAACCAAACTGGTGGACCACGCCAATAAACTGCGTCCGGTTTTGATCGGCAGAACGGTGGCCAATATCCCCTTGCAACGCCGCGACGGCAGCAATTTCAACCTCTATGATGTGGACGCAGAGCTTACCCTCCTATTTTTTTGGGATTTCGACTGCGGCAATTGCAAGCAATACACCCCATTTTTGAAGGATTTTTATGAAAAATACAAAACCCAGGGGGTTAAAATCGTAGCCGTGTGCCACCGCGACGCCAAGGAGTTTGCCAACTGCTGGAAATATGTGGATGAGAATGGCACAAGTGGCTTCATCCAGGCTTGTGACCCTTACCGCCGCTACCTCAAGCAGTTTCCGATCAATTCCACGCCCCAGGTTTTTGTGCTCAATCGCAAGAAGGAAATTGTTTCCAAGCAAATTCCCAAGGAAAAACTGGATGAGGTGATTGGGGGCTTGTTGAAGGTGAAGGGGTGAGTAGAAGTGGGTATTCTGTCTAAACCAGAATTTTCAGAATTGCAAAATTGCAGCATTATCTTGCGTGACGTTGACCAATTTTTTCTAAACCAGAATTTGAAAGAATTTCAGAATTGGCCTGCTTCGCAGTCTAGCACAACTCAGTCGATACTCGCCCACCTTAGGTTTTGTACAAAACCATAAAAAACAAAGCGACTAAAAAGGCCACTCTGCGGTGTCTTGGGATAGCATGGTCTCGCCGAAGGCGGGCGCTTTTGTTTCTTTTGTTTCCTTTTGTTTCCTTTTGGGTTTCAAAGAATCGCTTTTGCTTTTACGCAATTCCTTTTGTGGTTCAGTCAACATATCGCCGCGAATGTTTAACTTTGGCTTGCACTCCTGAGAGCATGTAACCCTTCAACACCTCAACTCTTATGCGCAATGACTTTTTGATTTTTGCAGTCCTCTCCCTCGCCATTGCGGGAGCACTGACTTGGTTTGTCAGCCCTTGGTGGGGCATATTACTGCTGATCTTGTTGGTGGTGATCATCGTGGGGCTTTCCGACATGTTCCAGACCAAGCACGCCATCAAGCGCAATTTTCCGATTTTGGGGCGCGGGCGCTACATCATGGAGTTTCTCAGGCCCAAATTGTACCAATACTTCATCGAATCCGATACCGATGGGCGACCCATCAGCCGCATCCAGCGCTCAGTGGTGTACCAGCGGGCCAAAAAAGTAACCGACACCACGCCTTTTGGTACCCAACTCGACGTATATGCCGAGGGCTACGAATGGATGAACCACTCGATTGCCGCCCTGAATGGGCACGACTTGCCCCAACATCCCCGCGTGCAAGTGGGTGGACCTGATTGCAAGGAACCTTACGCGTCGAGTATCCTCAATGTATCGGCGATGAGCTTTGGTTCTTTGAGCCAAAATGCCATCTTGGCGCTCAATGGCGGGGCCAAAATTGGCCACTTTGCCCACAACACGGGCGAAGGCGGCATCAGCCCTTATCACAATGAGCCGGGCGGCGACTTGGTCTATCAATTCGGCACGGGCTACTTCGGTTGCCGCAAACCCGAAAGTGGCTTTTCGGCGGAAGAACTGTCCAAACGCGCTGCTGCGCCCAACGTGAAAATGATCGAGTGCAAGCTTTCGCAAGGGGCCAAGCCGGGGCATGGTGGCATCCTGCCCGCCGCCAAAAACACCCCTGAAATTGCCGCTATCAGGGGCGTGAAACCGGGGACAGACGTTTTGTCGCCACCCTACCACACGGCGTTCAACACCCCACGCGAGTTGATGCAATTCGTGGGCCTGATGCGCGAAAATGCCCACGGCAAGCCCGTGGGTTTCAAGCTATGTTTGGGCCACAAGAGCGAGTTCATCGCCTTAGCTAAGGCGATGGTCGAAACGGGCATCACCCCCGATTTCATCACCATCGACGGGGGCGAAGGCGGTACCGGGGCCGCACCAATGGAGTTTTCCAACAACGTGGGCATGCCCTTTCGCGAGGGTTTGGCCTTTGCTTACGATGTGTTGGTAGGCTTTGGGCTCAAGGAGCGCATCAAGATTTTCACTTCGGGCAAAATCATCAACAGTTTCGACTTGTTTCGCGCCTTTGCCCTGGGGGCCGACGGCTGCAACAGTGCCCGCGCCATGATGCTGGCCCTGGGCTGCATCCAAGCCCTGGAGTGCAACAAAAACATTTGCCCCACTGGCGTAGCCACTCAAGACCCCGAACTGGTAAAGGGCCTGGTGGTGAGCGACAAAAAAGTGCGGGTGGCCAATTTCCAAAACCTGACCGTCAAAAATTTTGTAGAGTTGATGGCCGCAGCGGGTCTGAGCAGCCCAGATCAGATCAACCGCAGCCACGTGATTCGCCGGATCAGCATGAACGAGTGCAAAACTTACGAGGAAATTTATCCTTACCTGCCCGCCAATTGCTTGTTGCAGGAAGCTACGGTGCCGCCGCACTTGTTGCGCGATTGGCAAAGGGCTGCGGTGGATTCGTTTCAGCCAGTTTTGGCTGGCGTGTGAGCAAAAAATTGTCGCATTGTTTGCATTTCAAGCAAACCAAGTCTTTTCTAACTTGTTTGCTTGATGTAGGCAGGAAATTGGGCGAATTGCCTACATTTGCGCCCATTCCGACGCCCGGCGTCTTTTTTGCAAAAAACCAGCTTGAATGGCTACCGTAAAGTTTACGTTTGAAGATAAAAGCATTGCTCAACCCCTGGTCATCGAAAATGTGGACGTGGATACTTCCATCCTCGACCTGACTGAGGACCATGACATCCACCTCAACCACAACTGCGGCGGGGTATGTGCATGCAGCACTTGCCACGTGTATGTGCTCAGTGGCGAGGATGATTTGGAGGAAATTTCGGACAAGGAAGAAGACTTCATCGACCGGGCGATCAATCCGCGCCTCAGTTCGCGCCTGGGTTGCCAGTGTGTGATTTTGAGCAAGGACGCCTTCATCGAAATCGAAATTCCCGACCAGAGCCGCATCATCGGGCATGAACATTGATGAGTTGAAGGGTTGAAAAGTTGAAAGGTTCAAGAGATTTTGCTTCCGGTTTCAACTTTTTAGGCTCTGCATTCTTTTACAAAAAAAGCAGTTTTCTTGATGGTGCTGACCAAGGTAAGTTGTGTTTTAGGTCAAACGGGTTGAGTTGTATTTTAGGACCAAAGTCCTGATGCAAGTCCACTCTTTTCAACCTTTCAACACTTCAACCTTTCAACTCCTCCAAGAATCGCTGCCAATCAACTACCAGCACATGGCTTTCGAAGCATTTGACGACATGCCCATCCATTGGCCCGACCACGAAGACATCGCGATAAAATTGTACGAGCGATTCGGGGCTGAATTTGATGAGTCGAAAATTTACCGCATCCGGTTCACTGACCTGATGCAATGGGTATTGGAAATTCCCACTTTTGAAGGCAAAAAAGAGGATTGCACCGAAGCGCACCTCGAATTGATCCAGTCGAAGTGGGTGTATGAATGGCGGGACAACAATTAATGGTTAGTTGTTAATGGTTAATTGTTAGTTACCCATTAAAGGGGCAAATTCACTTCGATCATGAGCATGAACCACCTCGAAGCCTTCAAAATCGTCCACACCTTCATCTTCGACATCGACGGTGTGATGACCAACAACGAAATCCTGGTCACTGAACAAGGCGAGCTGTTGCGCACCATGAACGTGCGCGATGGTTTGGCACTCAAATTGGCCGTGCAAAATGGGTTTCGGGTGGCCATCATCACGGGCGGTAAGTCGCAAGGGGTGGTCAAGCGCTTGCAGGGCTTGGGCATCCAGGATATTTTTGTGGGCCACAGCGAAAAATTGGAAGTTTTCCAAAAGTACGTCCAAGACAACGAACTTGACCCCGAAGGCATCCTTTACATGGGCGACGACCTGCCCGATTATCCGGTGATGCGCCGGGTAGGCATCGCCGCCTGCCCCAAAGACGCTGTGCCAGAACTGCTGCCCATCGCCAATTACATCTCGCCTTACGAAGGGGGCAAGGGTTGTGTACGGGACGTGATCGAGAAAGTTTTGCGCTTGCGGGATTTGTGGGTAGTGGAAGGGTAGTTGAAAGGGTGAAATGTTGAAGGGGTGAAAAGAGCTGGCGTGGCGTTGACATTTGCCCTATATTAATGCCCAAAACCGATCCATTTGCTTGTAGCCTTCTTTCGACTGGTACGGCTTCCCAACCTGATCATCGTAGCGTTCAGCCTCTACCTGACCCAACATGCGGTCATTTCACCCATTTTAAAGGCTAAAGACCAAAGTCCTCTGCTCACAGAGGGGCCATTCACGCTCTTTGTGCTTTGCGCCGTATTGCTCACCGCTGCGGGCAACATCATCAACGACTTGTACGATTTTGAGCTGGACCAGTATAATCGGCCTGCTTCCATGCCACTGGGCAAGGGGATTTCAGTTTTGGGGGGCAGCTACCTATATTGTATATTCAGCATTGGCGGTTTTGGGGCAGCGGTTTATTTGGCCCTGCTGGCCGATTGTCGATCCTACTTGTTTATTTATCCTTTGGCTGCCATTGGTTTGTGGTTTTATTCTTATCGTTTGAAGGGGCGACCTTTGTGGGGCAATCTTTTGGTCAGTTTTTATTGTGCGGCCCTGGTTTTGGCCCCTTTGCTGGCGGAATGGTCGGGGGTAAAAGGCGCTGCGAGCCTGTCCACCTTGTATGCATATGCCATTTTTGCTTTTTTCAGCACCCTGATGCGAGAAATCATCAAAGACCTCGAAGACCAGGAGGGTGATGCCTTGCTGGGTCTAAACACTTTGTCAATTGCGCTGGGGGTCGATTTTGCCAAAAAAATGGCCTTGGCTTGTGGCTTGTTTTTGTTGGCAGGTATTTTGGCTTTCGCTGCATGGAGTTCGGCTGCGCAAAAATGGATTTTGCTTTTGCCTTTGCTGGGCTTGTTGCCGAGCATTTTTTTGATTCAAAAGGCAAAAAATGCAAGCGCCTGGCAGCAGGCCAGTAAGTGGGCCAAAATTACAATGGGCCTGGGGTTGCTAGCCTGGGCTTGGCTGAGTTTGGGGTGAATGTTGTTTTGTGATTTGTTTGACATTTCATACGCGCTCTCCGGGCAAATCTTTTGTGGCAGGGATTGGTGCTGGGCGATCATTCAAATCTGCACCTCCGTCTCACCGCCGCGTCAGGAGACACACCTTGTAAGGTCCCCGTCGGGAGACGAGGGACTAGAGAGAAACATCATGGCCATCAAAAAAATCATAGTTCAGACAGAAAACTACTCAAAAAACCGCCCATACAATTTCCCAAACATATACCCCCAGGAGCCTTCGTTGTGCCCGGCGCCTTCAAACAATTCCAGGTACAGGCGATTTTGGTCAAAACCCAATTTGCCCATCTGCTTGGCAATCCTTTGCATGGGGTTGGTGATCTGGGCCTTGCTTTCTTGGGCGCCAGCGGCAAAAATGATCCGCGAAGAGGTGGCCAAGGGCGCTTTTTCATTCACAAACGCAGTGATTTCTGGCGAATACCAAAAAGAAGGCGAAAAGACCATACCTACCCCAAATACCTCTGGAAAAGCCAAGGCCCCATAAAAAGCGATCAGGCCGCCCATCGAAGAGCCGCCGATCAGGGTATTGGCAGCATCGGGGCGGGTGCGGAAGTGTTGGTCGATGAAGGGCTTGAGGGTTTTGGCCAAAAAACGGCAATAGGCGTTGCCCTGGGCTGCGCCAAAACGCGGATGGTCCCAAGGGGCATATTCCCTCATGCGCTTGGCATGGCCATTGTCGATGCCCACCACGATGCAAGGCTTGGTGCCGTTGGCGATCAGGTAGTTCAAAGACTTGTCCACGCCCCATTCGCCTGCATAACTGGTAGCTGCGTCGAAGAGGTTTTGGCCGTCTTGCAGGTAGAGGACCGGATATGACTCGTTGGAATGGTAGTAATTGGGTGGCAAATAAATCCAAATTCGCCGTTTGCGCCGCAATTGGGGCAGGTAAAAATCGGAAGCCAGTAAACGCACGTTTTGACTAGCGGTGGTATAGCGGTTTTCGCCGGCAAATGGCAACATGTGGTATAAATTGGCAGTCACTTCCAGGAAATTGGTGAAGAAAATTGGGAACTATGCTTTTCTATTTGAGCTAAAATAAGGTAGACATATTTGCTTTTGAGGTTCAGTAAAAAAAGAACACAACTTCCTTTCATCCAGTTGCTTTTCTTTTTTCACTAAACCCAAATCCGTCTGCCTTATTTTTTTTACGCTCCCTTTGTTGCTTTCCTGGGCAAAAGGTGGTTTTATTCAGAATAATGAACATAAAAACGCTCAATCAGGCGCAAAGTTGCAATTTTTTCGGCTTTTCCCCCAACGCTTATTGAACACCTTTCGTCTAAACCCTTCAACAACTTGGCCGAGGATTATTTTCCCAATGAAAAAGGTAGCTGGTTTTTCCAAAAATCAGGTGCCACAAAAACCTGCAAATATGCTCCGTAGATACTTTTTCGCACTGCTTTCATTTTGCCTGCTGGCCTTGGGCTTCAGCGCGTGCCTTTCTGACCATTGTGATTCAACCGTCACCTACGTGCAATGGAATCCAGTGACTGTGGACCTGACGCAATTGCGGCAGACCACCAAAATGGAAGCTCCACGCCCCCTGAAAAGCCCAGGCAAGATCTACTACTACGAAGGTCACCTGATCATCAACGAATACCAGGAAGGACTGCATATTTTTGACAACCGCGACCCCAAAGCGCCCATTCCACTTTCTTTTATTCCGATTCCGGGCAACGTGGACATGGCGGTACGCAACAATATTTTGTACGCCGACAGTTGGACCGACCTGGTGATGTTCGACATTGGTCAGCCTGCCACGCCGCAGTTTGTGGGTAGGGTGGAAAACGCTTTTCCCAATTTCGGAACAACTGCCGAAAACAAAGTCATTGTGGCTTACAAACCCACCAACGTGACCCAAGACATGCAGCCCTGCGACGAAAACCGCAACGGCATCATCAATGGCAATGGCGGAGGAATTTGGGTGCGTAGAGAGTTTGCCAACGCTGCCCAAGATTCTCGCGGCGGAGCCAAAGTGCCTTCCCCTGGGGGGAATGTGGTCGGCATCGGTGGCTCCACGGCCCGTTTTACCATCACCGACAACCACTTGTACACCGTTGACCGCTACAGCCTGCGGGTTTTTGACCTCAAAACGGCGACCAAACCCGCAATGGTCAATACGGTGAGCATTGGCTGGGACATTGAGACCATTTTCCCTTACCAAGATAAACTCTTCATCGGCGGCGAAAGCGGCATGCACATTTACGATGCCAGCAACCCTGAAAAGCCTGCCTTCCTAAGCAACTTCACCCACGCCCGTGCCTGCGACCCGGTGGTGGCCCAAGGCGATCGCGCTTATGTGACCTTGCGCAGTGGTGGCCCTTGTGTGGGCACCAGCAACCAGCTCGATGTGCTGGACATCAGCACGATCACCAAGCCTATTTTGATCAAAACCTACCCCATGCACAACCCCATTGGCTTGTCGATCGACGGCGAGACCCTCATGATTTGTGAAAACGACAAGGGCTTGAAGGTGTTCAACGCCAAAGACGACAACAACATCGACAAAAACATGCTGGAGCACGTCAAAGACTTCCACGCCTTCGATGTGATCCTGCTCGACGACGAAACTGCAATGGTGACTGGCAAAAATGGAATTTACCAGTTCGATTACCGGAATCCCAAGAACTTGAAGCGACTGAGCATCATCAATATTGCCAGGTAACACAACCCCGGTTTATGAAATACGGTCTAATACTAGTCTGGATCTGCTTGTTGAGCGCAGTGCTGGGGGCTCAAAACCCCGGCACCGCGCCCGACAGCACCCGCAGCATCGACTTGCTGATTTTGAAAAACGGCAAGGAATTGAAAGGCAAAATTGAGCGCTACGAACTGGGAAAGCCTGTCATCTTGCGCCAATACGATGAACTGAAAGAAATACCTTTTGAGGAGGTGGACAAAGTGGCCCTGGGCATGAATCCTGCCGAAATGGCCAATTTTCGCAGACCAGGGAAACCAGCTTTGCAAAAAGGGAAAACCTATTCACAGTTTGCTTTTGGTATTCCGATGGGGGGCAAACTAACGGGTCGCACTACCATGGGCTTTAACTTGGAGGGTTCGATGGGCATTCAACTCCGAGAACAGCTCGGAGTGGGCTTGGGGACAGGTTTGAACTTCTTTTTTGGTGAAATCGACAGCCGCTTGGTACCTATTTATGGCGAAGTGCGTCTTTACAATAGGCCAAGCGCCCGCAACCGCGTTTATTTCATGAGCGACATGGGCTGGGCCTTGGGTTGGTTGCCCGGAGTTGACCCGGCGCAGGGCACACAGTTGCGCGGTGGTTTTCGCTTTCATCCGGCTTTCGGGGTGCTGTGGAATACCAGTGCAACGACCCGCTTGAACACCGAGTTTGGCTACTTGCTGCAAAACGCAAAGGTCCGAGAAGGTTTTTTTGAAACCAGTACCTGGAGGCGAGAAGAACACTACACCATCCAGCGTTGGATGCTGAAGATAGGTTTTTTGTTCTAAACTCAATCGCTCAACTTCCCAACCCAAAACCACGTTTACTAGTACAAATGTCAAAAGCCGAAAAACATACCGAACGCGAAATCGTGGAGGGCTGTGTGAAGAACCAGCGTTACTTCCAGGAATTGCTGTATCGGCAGCATTTCCCGGTGATGCTGCGCATGTGCATGCGCTATGCCAATGACCGAGACGTGGCCTTGGAAATCCTGAATGGCGGATTTTTGAGGGTTTTTCAAAAATTGCACACCTATTCCTTCAATGGTTCTTTGGAGGGTTGGATCCGGCGGGTGATTTTTCACAGCCTTTCGGATTATTTCCGCCAAAACAACCGCCAAGGCAATTTTCTCGAATTGGAAGGTTGGGATACTCCAACCAAGTCGAGTGCCCTGGGTAACTTGTACCTCGAAGACCTCATGGGTTTGGTAGACCGTTTACCTGACCTGACCCAAAAGGTATTCAAACTGTATGCCATCGAAGGCTACACCCACGCCGAAATTGGCGAAATGCTCAAGATGAGTGAGGGTACTTCGAAATGGTACCTCTCGATGGCGAGAAAGGAATTGAAAACACTGCTCAACAGCAACAACGAACGAAACTATGCAGGATAATTTACCAAAGGATCCGTTCGCAGACCACGCATGGGAGGAAATGCGCAAACTGCTGGACCGGGAAATGCCCGAACGCAAGCGGCGTGTGCCCTTGCTGTGGTGGTGGATATTGCTGCCTTTGGCGGGGCTGGGTTATTGGGCTTGGGCTGAATTGAATACCCCTGAAACCAAACCACCAGTGCTCACACGCCCTGATGTACCTGTCGCCGTGCAAAAAGCCCCGCAGCAAGGATCCTCCGTTGTAGCTGCTCAACCTGCTATGGTACCAAGCGAAGAAAGTGCGGATATTCCCGCAAGTGCAAAAAATGATACAACAACCCAGGCAAAAACCCAGCGCTTGATTCAAACTAGTACTGCGCAAGTCAATATTACCGAAGTCAATAAGCAAGTAGCTGGCCAAAAAAGTGAGGCAAAAAACCCACTTCAATCAACGGAAGTCGCTCAATTGGCCCAATACACCCCTCCAGTCACTGCTCCAAATGTTGATGAGGAAACGGCGATGCCATCGAATCCAGCGCACGTCAAACAGCCACATGAATCGACTACCAATGTCAACACATCAAGTGAGGAAATCAAGGAAACCATACCAAGCATAGCCAATGTGGCTAGCCGTCAAGCAGACTTTGAGCACCAGATGCTGCTACCAGCCTTGAACCTGCCCTTTCAGGAAGTAGCACCAAGTGAAATAAAACCCGTAAAAAACAACAAACTGGGCCTTTGGGCCGACGCAGGACTGGGCACTGTGGCCAATGTAGGCGACCTCACTTATCGCCTGGGCGGCAGTGTTTTGCTGCAAAAAGGCCGTTTTGGTCTGCGCAGTGGCCTAGCCTATGAGCGCAACCAGGGCGAACTGGTCAGTAGCCAAACCAATCAAAGTGGAAAAGTATCAGATCCAACATTCACCAATCGGGAAAACAGCAATACACAAACTGGCAGCCCAAGCACGGTCAACAATTCAGGATTCCAACCTGTGAATTTACCTTTGCCGAAAATGGGATTCAATAGCTTTTCCATGCCCTTGGTTTTGCAATGGCGACCTTTCAAAAAACTAGGTGTAGAAAGTGGCGTTTCACTGCAATACCTGCGTGGGTTGCGACTAAACGAAGACTTTTTGCAAAGCAGCACCAATACCGTATATGTAAGCAGCTCACAGGATCTGATCTCGACAGTCCAACTGTCTGGTGCCAAAGGCCAGGCCATTGACGCCACGGTGCAGAACCAATTTGGCTGGGGTGTGCAAGGAGCCTTGCTGTACGATATTGAAAAACGCTGGCAACTCAGCCTGGGCTATCGCCGCAACCTGAGCAGTTTTTTGAATACGTCAACATTTACTTTGCAACCGCAATGGATGGAAGTCGGATTGCGGTTTAAAGTGAAGTAAAATCAGGCTTTATTTTCCAATCTTAATCGGCTTTTGATTGGGCTTGAATTTTTCACCAAAACCTGAGTTGTTGGGCTCGTAAGGATCCACAAAATCAGCTTTTACACCATTCACAGGGATTTTTTGCTCCAAACCCAAGGCCCAATAGATGCCATTGAGGGCCAGTTTTCGCATCGACTCGTTTTTGAAATCGTAAGGATGACCAAGCGTGGTGAAGAATACCCGTGCCGTTTTTCCACTTGTCCCGGTGTAAGTTTTGGTCCAGGCCACGGGGTTGGTGATGGGGTAGAGGTTGAGCTGGTTTTTCATTTCATGCTGCGATTTCAGTGATTTTCCCTCCAACAAAAGCTCGCAATTGCCATTGAGTTTCCACTCACCGCCATTCACATGGTAGAGCCAGGAATAGGCTTGAAAAGGCTTGACACCCTTCAAAACTGGGCTTGCAGCAGCAGTATTCAAAGGGTACACTTCCGTAAGCGGGTTTTGACCATCGTCAAAATGACCGTGGTGAGTAATCCATTGCTGGCCAAAAACCTTGGCTGGCCAATCATTGTTGAGCTGGAAAAGGCTGGAATCTTTTTTGTACATGAATGTATGAGTGGCCGTACGAAAACCCACTATTGGTTTGCCACTTTCTGCAAAATCGGTGATCCATTTGGCTTGCTCGCGGGGCAGTTCTCTCCAGCGGGTAAAAACTACCATCAAGTCAGCAGTTTTCAAGGCTTCCAGGCCCACAATATTGTTGTTGACGTTGGGATTGACGATTCCTTTGTCATCCAATGGGTAGCAAAGCGAAATTTTGGCCTTCAACTCCCGGTGTAAAATTTTCCCCAGCATCGGCATCGACTCCTCCGAGCGGTATTCTTCGTCGCCAAATACAAATACGATGTGCGGCTTTTTGCCTGCATATTCCTGATTACTGGAAAAAAGGAAGCTTGCGCAGACAAGCAAACCCAGTTGGATGAAAGTTTTGGTTTTCATGATCTTGCGTTGGTAGGGAACAGAAAAGAAATAAAGTGGACATCTTTGATTTTTGATTAAGCCCTTTTCGTGGCAACATTCTAGCCAAAATCATGGTCAAAATCATGTTGGAAATCAGTTTTATCCGTTTCATCCGTGTTCCCAACTAGCCTCGCACAGCGAGGCAACGAAGATGTCTAATTTATTTAATCTGCGGCCCTAGGTGAAAATTGTAAACCTGATGTGGCCAAATATAGTAAAAACTTAGCCCAAAGCCTGCTCCAGGTCCCGAATCACATCGCCCACGTGCTCTAATCCCACGGAGATGCGTACTGTGCCAGGCAAAATGCCTACTGCTGCTTGTTCGGCTGCACTTAGTTTGCTGTGGGTGGTTGACGCTGGATGGGTCACAATGGTACGGGTATCTCCCAGGTTGGACGACAAGGAGCACAATTTTAAACCATTCAAAAAAGCTTGTGCTGCTTCAAGGCCGCCATTCAAGTCAATGGTGACGATCCCGCCGCCTGCCTTCATTTGTTTTTTTGCAAGCTCATATTGCGGATGTGAGGGCAAAAACGGATAGCGCACCCGATTTACTTTGGAGTGTTTTTCCAAGGTGCTGGCCAACTCCAGGGCATTGACGCAGTGCTGGTTCATGCGCAGGCTCAAGGTTTCGAGGCTGCGGCTGAGTACCCAGGCATTGAAAGGCGACATGGCTGGCCCAGTGTGGCGACAAAAGAAGCGAATAGGCTCGATCAATTCTGTGCGGCCTACCACAATGCCACCTAACACCCGGCCCTGGCCATCCATCCATTTGGTAGCAGAATGCACGATGAGATCGGCCCCATACTGGGCGGGCTGTTGCAAAACCGGGCTCGCAAAGCAGTTGTCGATGTTGAAAATCAAGCCGTGTTTTTGGGCAAACTGACCAGCTTTTTCCAAGTCCACCAACGCCAAACCGGGATTGGATGGCGATTCCAACAACAGCATTTTGGTATTGGGCTGCAAGTGTTTTTCCCAGGAATCAATGTCATCAGGCTCGACATAAGTATAGGTAATTCCCCATTTGGGAAAAACTTGGGTCAAAATCTGGTGGGTGGACCCAAAAATGGCCCTGGAAGCCAGGATATGGTCCCCTGATTGCAGCAATGCGGCCATGCTGGCAAACACTGCGGCCATGCCTGATGCAGTGGCGAAACCATCTTCCATGCCTTCCATCGCGCAGACCTTGCTGATGAATTCATCCACATTGGGATTGTTGTAACGGCTATAAATGATGCCCTCCCCTTCGCCCGCAAAGGTTTCGGCCATCAACTCAGCGCTGGGAAAAGTAAAGCTGGAAGTGAGGTACAAGGCGGGGCTGTGCTCGCGGTAATCCGTACGCTCCATTTGCCCCCGAATGGCGGCAGTGTCCATGTGTTTTTTGTTTGGCATAGCAGGTTTTTCTATAGCTTGAGCTTCTCCGTCGAAGCCTCTTTCTTCTCAACTTCTCAACTAAAAAGAAGGATTCAATTCCACTTTCCAGGTAATCTTGGCGGTTTTTTCCAAAATCTTGGTCACCGAGCAGTATTTTTCCATCGACATGGCCACTGCGCGTTGGGCTTTGTCGGGGTCAAGATCGCCATGAAGTTTGAACGTGATCTTGATGTCGGTGAACAGGGATGGCACCACATCTGGCTCCCGCTGACCGTCGATGCTGATTTGAATATCGGTGAGCGGTTGGCGCATTTTTTTCAAAATATCAATCACGTCAATCGAGCTGCAAGCCCCCAGGCTGGACAGCAGCATTTCCATCGGGCGCATTCCCTTGCCACCGCCGCCAATGGCCGGGGAGGCGTCGGTTTCGACGGTGTTGCCTTGTTCATTCATGGCTTGGAGATGAAAAGCATCGTCCAGCCTTTTTAGTTCGATGTGCATAATTTTATTTGCATTGGGTCAAAAAATGGAAGAGCACGCTCAAAAGGCCTCCGAACCGGGCAAGGCCATTTTGGCTGAGCTCCAGGCGGCGGGTGAGTTTTCGTTCAAATTCACCTTGGCGTCTGGTGAAAACAAAAATTGCCGGAACAGGGTTTCGATGCGCTCAAATTCGACCAAAAAACCATCGTGACCATAAATGCTGTCGAGGGTTGCCAACTGTGCGCCAGGAATATGGGCTGCCAAAAACTCTTGTTCGCGGGGTGGGAACAGCAAATCAGAACTGATCGACAAGACCAGGGTTTTAGCATGGATCAAGCCCAGGGCTTTCTCGGTACTACCCCGGCCCCGGCCAACATTGTGGCTGTCCATCGACTTGCTGAGGCTCAGGTATGCATAGGGCGAAAAACGCTGCCAAAGCTTGGTGCCCTGGTAGCGCTGGTAAGAACTGGCCCGAAAATCATCGATTTTGTTGGGATCGTCTTTTTGCGAAAGGAGGTAAGTATCGTAACTGCGGTACGACAACATCGCCACCGCACGGGCGGCTTCCAGGCCTTTTTTTCCGGCTTCGGAGTTGGTTGGATCGTACAAGCTTGAATCGGCTCGAATGGCCATGCGTTGGCTCTCGTTGAAAGCAATGCCCCAAGGTGAGTGCTCGGCGTTGGTGGCCAAAAGCAGGATATAATTGAACAAATCCGGCTTTTGAATGGCCCATTCTACCACTTGCTGGCCACCCATGGAGCCACCCAAAGCGGCGTGTATTTTATTGATTCCCAGGTGTTTACGCAACAACTCATGTGCTGCTACCATGTCGCGAATGGTGATGGTGGGAAAATCCAGGCCGTATTTTTCGCCAGTTTGAGGGTTGATCGAATCAGGCCCAGTAGTGCCATAGCAACTGCCCAGCATATTTGCGCAAACGATGAAAAACTGTGCAGGATCGAGCAAACGCCCCTGTCCTACCAAGCCATTCCACCAATCAGCGGCATCAGAATTTCCGGTCAGGGCATGACAAATCCAGACCACATTGCTACCATCGGGCGCTAAAGTGCCATAAGTATGGTAGGCAATTTCGATTTGGGGTAAGGTAACCCCGCATTCCAATTGGAAACCTGCATGGTGCTTCCAAAGTTTCGGATTTTCAGACATGTGGACTTAGCGATTTTATAGGCCCAAAATATTTGGCGGGATTTGGCACCGTTGCCCAAAAGCCTATTTGGAGCATGGTTGCCAGAGGTTCACAGAGCCCGTTCTCTCCCCTCTTCTGTATAAAATCACATCAATTAGTTTTTGAGCTAAAATAAAATAATCCAATTTGCTTTGAGGTTTAGCAAAAAAAGAACACCACATCCTTTTGTCTGTTGCTTATCTTTTTTCACTAAACCCAAATTGTATCACCTTATTTTTTTACGCTCCCTGTAGAAGTGACTGGCCGCAAATGTAAACCCTCGGTGGGGAAAATGCAAATGAGGGCGAGAAATGTTTTTTGGGTGTTTGAGAATAGACAAATTCAAGTGGGGTGCAGATGTGGATAAAAAACGAGATACTTTGCCACACTTTACAAGTAAACTCATTGAAAAGCTCAAGATAGTCGTCGGTTCAGTTGGTTTCGCTCCCGCTCATTGAAGGCCTTCCTTACTGCTTCATCGGGCAACAAAAGCTTGTATTGGCTTACAAATAGCTGCTCATCCAAACCACCAATGGCGTAACGGACGGCGGCTTCGTTTTTGCTCGTACAAAGCACCAAGCCGATTGGAGCTTGGTCTCCTGAGGCTTTGATTTCTTCTTTGAAACAATTGAGGTAAGCGTTCATGTTGACCGCAAAGGTGGGTTTGAAAGACTCGGTTTTGAGGTCAACCAGCACAGGGCATTTGAGGATGCGGTGGTAAAAAACAAGATCAACAAAATACCAGTCGTCACCGATCAGCATCCGTTTTTGGCGGGCTTCAAAGCAAAAACCGTTGCCAAGTTCTAGCAAAAAGGCTTTCAAGTGGTCGAGTAGCACCTGTTCCAATTCGCTTTCCTGGCCGAGAAAAGGTTCGGGTAACCCTAATGATTTAAAAATGTAAGGATCCCGAAAAAAGTATTTGAGCTAAAAGAAACCTGTCCACCTTATTTTTTTACACTCCCTTGGACAAAAAAATTCACACTGGTCATGGCTTATTATTTCGTTCTCCAGGTACTAGTGGTCAAACAACAGGTTTTCAAGGTGAAGTCGGAGTCGAATCTGTGTTTACCCGTGAAATCAGTTTAAGCTGTGTTTCCAACTCGTGACTACGCACTGTGTCACGCCCTGGAGTGAGCAGCGCGAGGCTTACCTTATGTTTACTTTATTTCATCAGCAAACCTTTGGTTTAAAGAGGCTCACTCCCCTCCACATAACCCTGAAGATACCCGAACCGCTTGCACAACTGCCCATTTTCGGCAATGGTGGCCCTCTCTAAAATCGAGCTGTAAGGCTTGAACAATTCCGGCACCACTTGCAGGATGAACATGGAACCAAAAGCCGTAGAAGCATCGCGGGGCAGCTCATTGGGTAGATTATCGATGCTCATCACGTCAACACTTTGGGCTTGGTAAGGCGCACATTCAAGTCCAGTAGAGGGCATGTAACCAAAAACTGGATCGGCAATTGTCGAGGCCTTGAGAGTACTAGGTACTGAGGACAGCGGTGCAAGATCGCAAGTGACATCGGCAATGACTTTAATGTGAAAATCAGGGCGCTGCATTTCTTCACGGGTAAAAAAAACGGGGGATTTGTGGTCCCAAAAAACACCGTTGATGAACACATCAGCTACCCGGGTATAGGGCCAAAAAATACTCACATGTTCCGCTGGATGGCTGTAAAAATAAGGTTTGGTGAACACCTGCCCGTCGCGCCGGGCCACATAATCCTTGCTGTGCAGGATGGTAAAAACCGCTTCATCGTATTGCTGATGCAAAAAATCTTGAGGACTTACTTCGCGAATACCCATGTCGCGCAGTGTGCGGGCCGAGCCCTCTCCTACCCTGCCACTACCTGTCAAAATAATTTTAATGGGTGGAAACAGGGTGCGTCCATATACTTCAAGGGCTTCGGCGTAGTCGCGTAGGTCTTTCATCCGTGGAAAAGGGAATTGGCCGCTGCGCTGAGCATAAGTATACAAGGCGTTGTGCGCACCCACCATACCAGCAAATTTTCCAAAGGCGATCAAGCGTTGGCCCTGCTCATCGGTGAGCACTTCGTAGTCAATCAGGCGGATGTTTTTGGCCAAAACAGCTTTTAAGAGCTTGCGGTTGTAAGGTTGGGCTTTGATGGTGTGGGAAAAAAAGAAGTAAGTTTTATTGGGTATCAACTGATCCACTGGCACCTCTTTGACGCCCATTAGGATGTCACAGAAGCTGAGGTCTTCCTGCATAGTGACCCCATTTTGCAAAAATTCATCGTCGCTGAAGCAACGACTAGGATAGGGTTGAACCACTACTTTGATTGGAAAATCACGCTCCAGTAATACACACTGTGCGGGGTTGAGGGGTACACGGGAGTCGGGCGGATTTTTACCTTCGCGGATGATACCTATTGACAGCATAATTTGGTTAAGGATGAAGATTTTCAGGGTTGCTAAACTTTCAAAATTTCGTAACCCTGAAAACCTACCGTGGCTTGGACTAAGAGCCCCAAAGGTAAAATATTGACCACAAAAATCAGGGTGCAGTGGCAAAATTCGGCTTCTTCTGCTCAAAAACTTGGGTACAAAGCCTGTTTTTTGTTAAAAAAATCCTAAAAATTTTCTAAAAATAAGTTTTTAGCGAACAAAGATTGGCTGGTTTAAGTTATTATCTTTGCTATCAAACATAATAGCTTTACTATCATAAAAACTCGCAGATATGAAAAATCGCATCGTTCTTTTTTCCCTGCTCATGGCGACGATCAGTTTCGCCACCAGTTGTACGATTGTCCGCCAAGGTGAAGTGGGTGTACGCCGCAACCTGGGTAAATACAAAGACCGCCCGATCAAAGATGGTTTGGCCATGTTCAATCCATTGACCGCAGCCATTGTTAAGGTTTCGACGCAGACCGAAAACATGGAAGTATCACTGAATATCCCGTCTAAAGAAGGTTTGACCATCCAGTCAGAAGTATCAATCCTGTATGCTGTTGATCCCAGCAAAGCCGCAGAGATCCTGCGTTCCATCGGTCCAGAATTCGAAAGAAACATGATCTTGCCCGTTTTCCGCTCATCAGTAGCTGACGTGAGTGCACGTTTTTTTGCCAAAGACATGCACACTGGTGAACGCGCCCAGATCGAAAGCGCAATTCGTGACCAAATGGCCAAGATCTTGGAACCAAAAGGCATTGACGTAGAAAATGTACTGCTCAAAAGCATCCAATTGCCCAAGAGCCTGGCCCGCGCCATCGAAGAAAAACTGGAGGCCGAGCAAGGTGCCCAGCGCATGGAGTTCGTGCTACAACAAGAACAACGCGAAGCTGAGCGCAAGCGCATCCAAGCCCAAGGTATCCGCGACGCCCAACAGATCATTGCCCAAGGCTTGACCCAAGAAATACTCCAGTTCAAAGCCATTGAAGCCTACATGGAATTGGCCAAGTCAAACAACGCCAAGGTAATCATTACCGACGGTAAAGCGACTCCGTTGATCATGGACCAAGTTGGTCCAGCAACCCCAAGCATCAATACCCGAAGTGGTTTGAGCACCAGCACGACCAGTGGCACCCGTGCCGCCCAGAACTCAACTGTAAACGAAGGAAACAATTGAGTTGAAGTGGTGAAAAATTGGGGAAAGGCGAGTAACGAGTTCTTGACTTTCAATCTTCTATCTCAGCCCAGAGAATGAAACCAAAACTACAGAAGGCCGCACTTGTTGCGGCCTTTCTTGTTTTTGCCAAAAGCCGATCATACCTTCGCCCCAAAACAGCCACATGTCCAAAAGCAACTTCGACGAACAGGAATTCCAGGATCAAAATTTTGCCGAAAAGTGCCTCCAAGCAGGGAAATATAGCGACTGTATTTTCAAAAATTGCAGTTTCGTAGGTGTTGACTTGTCGCTTTTTGCTTTTGTGGATTGCCAATTTCAAGGTTGTTTGTTCAGCACTACCAAATTAGATCAAACTGCTTTTCGGGAGGTGAAATTTATAGATTGCAAACTCTTGGGCCTGCATTTTGAGGATTGCAATGACTTCCTTTTTGCCGTAAATTTTGAAAACTGCGACCTGAGCATGTCCACTTTTTTGCAGGGAAAATTGAAAGGAACAAAATTCAAAGGCTGCAATTTGTACGAAGTAGATTTTAGCGAGGCCGAACTGAGTGAGGCCGTTTTTGACCAGTCCGATTTGCAAAGGGCTGTTTTTAAGCAATGCAACCTTGAAAAAGCGGATTTTAGAAAAGCGATCAATTACCACATCAACCCTGAGCTCAACCGCATCCGCAAAGCCAAGTTTTCGGCACCGGAAGTGTTGAGTTTGTTGCAATATTTTGATATTGTGATTGAGTAGGACGCTTTTTGTCTGAACCAGGGTTTGCAGGATTGCAGCATTACTTGCGTGACGTTGACCACCATGTTTTTGTCTGAACTATGATAACTGTGATTTTTTTGATGTGCAAGATGCCAGTGTGACGTAGTTCAAACGAGTCCAAAACCCAAGCCAGCATAAATATTCCCACTAACAACTAACCATTAACAACTAACCATTAACCATTGACAACTAACCATTAACCATTAACAATTAACCATTAAAAAAAGCCCCGCCTGCAAACCGCAAACGAGGCTTTTTCTTAATCTCCAGGTCAGAGGTATGCTCAACTCATCGCGTGCTGTAATTCGGCGATTCCTTGGTGATGGTGATGTTGTGTGGATGGCTTTCTTTTACCCCTGCAGCGGTGATTTTTACGAACTGGCCTTTGTCTTGCAGGTCCGTGATCGTAGCGGCTCCGCAGTAGCCCATCCCCGCACGCAAGCCGCCGATGTATTGGACCATGACCTCGGCCAGGCTGCCTTTGAACGGCACCCGACCTTCGATGCCTTCGGGTACCAGTTTTTTGATGTCGTCCTCCACATCCTGGAAGTAACGGTCTTTCGAGCCCAACTGCATGGCCCCCAAGGAGCCCATTCCCCGGTAAACCTTGAATTTACGCCCTTCAAAGATGATCGTTTCGCCCGGAGCTTCTTCTACGCCGGCAAACAAACTGCCCGCCATGATCGAGCTGGCTCCAGCGGCCAGGGCCTTTACGATGTCGCCCGTGTAGCGAATCCCGCCGTCGCCGATGATCGGCACACCCGTATTTCTGAGCGCCTGTGCGGCCCAGTGAATGGCCGTCAATTGAGGCACCCCCACCCCGGCTACGATGCGGGTAGTACAAATGGAACCTGGGCCAACGCCTACTTTTACGCCGTCAACCCCAGCTTCTACCAGGGCCAAAGCGCCCTCGCCCGTGGCTACGTTGCCGCCGATGACTTGCAGGTCTTTGTATTTTTGTTTTACCGCTTTCACGCCATTCAATACCCCTTGGTGGTGGCCGTGTGCAGTGTCCACAATGATTACGTCAACTCCAACGTGTACCAAGGCTTCTACCCTTTCCATCAAATCTCCCGATACGCTCACCGCCGCGCCCACCACCAAACGGCCAAAAGTATCCTTGCAAGAAAGTGGGTAATTGATCACTTTCATGATGTCTTTGTAGGTGATCAAGCCCACCAGTACATTGTGCTCGTCCACTACGGGCAACTTCTCAATCTTGTTGCGTTGCAGGATTTCCTTGGCTTTTTTCAGGTCGGTGCCCACCGGAGCGGTAATTAAATTTTTGGCCGTCATCAGGTCGCGCACGGGCCTGTCAAGGGCGGTTTCAAAGCGCAGGTCGCGGTTGGTGAGGATACCAGCGAGCTTGTTTCCGTTGTCCACGATCGGAATACCGCCAATTTTAAAGCGCTTCATCAAATCCAGGGCTTCGGCCAAGTTCGCATCGGGGTGCAAAGTCACCGGATCGATGATCATGCCACTTTCGGAGCGTTTTACCAGGCGCACCTGTTCAGCCTGGTCAGCAACGCTCATGTTTTTGTGGATGATCCCGATGCCACCCTGACGGGCGATGGCGATACCCAGCTTTGCTTCGGTCACGGTATCCATTGCCGCAGATACGACGGGGACATTGAGCCGAATTTCGCGGGTCAATTGCGAGGAGATGTCAACTTCACGTGGGAGTACCGCAGAGGCGGCGGGGGCGAGCAGCACGTCATCGAAGGTAAGTGCCTCGCCCAAGAATTTTTCGGAGAGTAAAAGCTTTGATTCCATGCGCAAAGGTAAGGAAATCGCGGGGATATGGACAAAGGATTTTAGGGAAAAATATTGAGAAAACTTAGCTTGAGGATTTTGAGTCAGAGAAGTGGGCTATTTTGGCCTATGAGCAATGTCGCTATGGAGACCTCGCGCCCATAGAATCTGGGAAAATTTAGCGTTTGGACCACTGATAGCGTTTTTCTGAAAGTGCGTCATCAAGAGTTACCATTTTTTTGTTTTTTAACTAATTTATTTATACATTTTGTAATAAATAGTCTATATTTACAAAAACACCTGATCGTATGCTCATTGCCAATCCCCTTTATGACGTTGTATTCAAGTTCCTAATGGAAGACAACAAGTCCGCTAAACTTCTCCTCGGAGCAATCTTGGGAGTTGAGATCATTAGCTTGAAGTTTCGCCCCACTGAATCCACTGTCGTTGCTGATAAGGTTGATGAAAACGCTCCTGAGGAGGGGCAAAAAATAGCTATATCGTCTTATTTCCAAGACTTTTCGGCTAAAATCAAAACCCCAGAGGGAAATAAATTGGTCATCTTGGAAGTCCAAATGGTAAATATTGCCACAAATAGTTTTAGATTTCGGACGTATCTTGGGCTTCAATATGGTAATAAGAGCAACTATCAATTTATTCGTGACCTAAAGGGGAAATCCAGAAAGCAGCCTGTTCCTATTGTGAATATTTTCTTTCTGGGACATGATTTGGAGTACATTAAAGGCATTCCTGTCATTAAAGTGGAACGCGAATACGTAGATGTGCTCACGGGGCAAAAGATTCAACAACGCGACCCCTTCATCGAAAGCCTGACCCACGATTGCTATGTGATTTGTGTAAAGGCACTCAAGGATCGGCAGGGTTCTGAACTGGAAGCATTGTTGAGTTTTTTTGATCAAAGTAAAATGGTCGATGACCCTCATTTTTTGCAAATTGATGAAAAAAATGTACCAGCAAAATACAAACCAATCATGCGCAGGTTAAATTTGGCAACCAAAGACAGGCAAGTACTTATGGAAATGCTCTACCAAGATGCAGTCCAGGAAGAGTGGCAGGAGTATATTCAGTTGCAAAAAGATGAAAACAACAAGTACAGGGAAAAAATCAACAAAAAGATTGTGGAATATGACAAAATGATTGAAGAAACGGAACAAAAGTTAGCTGACTTAAAACAACAGGCTGCTGCAATGGATGAACAGGCTGCTGCAATGGCTGTTGCAATGGAACAACAGGCTGCTGCACAAAAATTGGAACTTGAACAGCAAAAACTGGCAGTAGAACAGCAAGCAAAAGCAGTAGAACAGCAAGCAAAAGCAGCAGAGCAGCAAGCAAAAGCAGCAGAGCAGCAAGCAAAAGCAGCAGAGCAAAAAGCAGCCGAAGCAGAGCAACAAACACTGCAAGTTTTGAGGAACGCAGCCAAGGTCATGCACGAACGTGGACTTTCGACTGACTTGATTGCAAGTGCGCTTGTGGTATCAATAGCTCAGGTAAAGGAGTGGTTAGAACAAGTAGAATAGGGCTAAAAATCTGCAATCGAAATCTCTATTCTCAACCTCTAAACTCCTCAAGCAAAATCAGCTTCTAGGAATCTCCAAAAGCATCACCACTACCTTGTCTTTTTCCACATTTGTCCTAAACGAAAGCGCATCAGCAGCAAAAGCAGAGCTGGGTATTGCATTCAAATAAGGCCGAAAAACCTGGTTGGCCCTTTGCACAAAACTGCCCCCAGCCGTTTGAAACTTTTGCACCAGTACATTGACATCCAGGGCTTCACGGCTGAAAAGCAGTACCAGGTAATCCTTGCCAGAAGCAGCACCCGCCCGAAAACTAAACTGCTCGTTGGGCACCGCAATTTCATTTTGGCGGTAAGGCAAGTAAGCGCTGATGTTGTTTTGATGCGGAAAAAGCTTGCTCAGGGTATTGCTGTCGTCACCACCCAACACGTACACATAAGAAGCCTGCTTGTTGCTCATGAGCAAGCGGTAATTGGTACCCATGAGCATTTTTTGCTGCAACTGGTAACGGGGGATCAGCCCTTCGGCAGTGGGTATTTTTTTGATTTTCACTCTTTCGCTGCCGACAATTTGCAAATCGGCCCGCCCTACAAAATCAGCAGCATTAACTGGCTGCACAGCGGCCTTGGGATAAGCCACAAAACCGTAATTGACATAGCGGCCAAAATCATTATAGCGCAGCCAGGTATAACCCTCTTTGCCCCAGTTGCGGCCCCAGGAGTTTTGAATCTCAAAAGCCCCACCATATTTATTGTCGTCGTAACCAATGACGCACATGGCGTGCCCACAGTTGTCGCACCAATCACCTTGCCTAGGGTACCACACTTCTTTGGCATCGTCAAAAGAAGGAGGAGTGGTCATGCCGATGATTACGGGGCGGGCTTCGGACAAGGCTTTTTTTACTGCGGCTATTTTGAAATTGATGGCATCACCCGTATCAAACAAGCGCGCTCCCCCCTGGGTTTTGTGCTGTTGGGCCAAAGCTTGGGTGGCCGCAGGGATCGAAGTCACACAAGATGAGTTGAAGTCGCTGTACTTGGGCACCCCACGGGTTTTCATCACCTCAATGGCATCCTGGATGAACGAACCCCAGCCACAAGAGCGATCATCATTACTTTTGATGTAGAAATAAAGGAAGCCTGGAGAATAAGCCTCCTGGGTGATTTTGGCCCGGTCGGTCCAGCCCTGGGTTTGCGCTTCCAGAATGCTGCGGGCGGCATAAGCGCTGGCCCAAGCGGTACAAGTGCCATATTGCCCTTGTGAATTGGGGTAAGGAGCCCAGGCCTTGAGTGAGGCTTGAGTAGGCAAAATAGTGTAAGCCCGCGTGAGTTCGGGTTGCAGTTTTTCGGCGGCTTCGTAGGCAGCATCGTCCATGATCAGGCCACGGGCAAAGGGCTGGGCTTGGGCAAGAAATGGTGCTAAAGCCAGCAAAATCAAATACTTTTTCATCAACTTGGATTTTATTGCTTATTCAGGATCACTTCACCAATCAGCGAGGACTGCTCCCAGGGACGTTGGCGGCTCAGGTTGGCGCGTACTTGTTTGAATACGCTTTCGATACTCAGATTTGGAACCGCCAATGCCCTGAGCAATTGTTCAGTGAATGGGCTGTTCACACCCGTGCCGTCGGGGGCGGTTTTGCCGGGTTCGGTGGAATAGGAAATAAAGGTTCCCTGCGGTGCACTCATCGAAGCCAGGCCATTGCCTGCTGCCGAGCGGTTCCAGCCCCGCTCCCAGGGGTTGTCACGGCAGGCATCGAGGATCATGAGTTTTACTTTCGACCTCGCGCCATCCATTTTGGCCAAAACTCTACCTGCTTCCACACATTCAAACTGCACATCAGCTTCGCCCTGCAAGTTGGCATTGACGGGGATGAGGTAGTTCTGACCATTGACCTGCACACCGTGGCCTGCGTAGAAAAACAAGGCCAGGTCATACCCAGGCAATTTGGTGCCAAACTCATCAAAAGCCCGGAGCAAGGCGTTGCGGTCCAAATTCTGGTATTTGATCACCGTAAAACCTAGGTTTTTGAGGGAATGGGCCATCGCATTCACATCATTGAGGGGATTCTGTAAAGGGGCGTTGCCGTAAGCACCATTTCCCACCAGCAAAGCAAGCCTTTTTTCGGAACCAGCTATTACTGGCGGATTGACCACCACCGGATTAGACGAAGCCCTGCGAGTAACGACTATGGAAGACTGCTGCTTGGCACCACCCCGATTGATGGCGGTAATTTCAATGGTGTTGGCCCCTTCGCGCAATTCAATATTGCGGCTTAAGGTCATGCTACACCCATCGTTGGCCACAATTTCCGGGCCGCGTTCCTGGCTTACCAGGCTGCCATTGACCCTGACCTCGCAGGAAGTGATGTTTTGGGGCGATTTGATGCAGGCTTCGATGCGGTGGCTAGCATTGGTAGTGGTTTCATTGCCTTTTTTCCACACGATTTCGATGTTATTGACCGTGCCGATGAATTCGTCATTGGCCCACATACCCGTTTTTAAGGCCCGGCCTGCGGCGTCGTAAAGGGTGCCCCAGCCATTTCTTTTGTCTTCTGCGAACTGCCCCTCGTAGCGGGTTTTATCCTTGTAAGTGTACACACCTTTGCCTTGGATGCGATCGTTTTGCCACTCGCCCACGTAGACATCACCCGATCTTGGGCTGCTTACGCCATACCAGGCGCGCCCTTGACCATGCCTTTTCCCATTGACAAAACTACCCTTGTAATACCTGCTTTCGGTGAACCACTTGAAAGTGCCTTCACCATTTTGGCAATTTCCTTCCACACACCTGGGGGCCGACATGGTCATGCGCATGGTGTACAATTCGTGCTCTTCGGTATCCATTTGCAAATAACCGCGCCATTCCAAACCAGCTTTACTCGAGAGGGTGCTCTCGTCGTCAGCGTCTTTGATGTTGAATAGTTCCGTAGGGTGCATGATGAATTCATGTTCTCCCGACCAAAGGTTGCCGTCCTCGTCTTTGGCGTGCCAATAGTAATACCTGGCTTCTATTTTGGTGAGTGGCGTAACCGTTTCACCGGGTGCTGCGGCCCACCAACCCCGGCTGTACCAGCCTTCGTAGGTGTCGCTTTCAAGGTAATACACGAGGCAAATCCAAACCTTTTTATTGGTCTGGTTTTCGAATTTAAGTTGGGCTTGGAGCGGCAACTCAAAGAATACAAACAGGGCAAGGATAGAGAGCAAGCGTAACATGTTCGAGGTTTTAGACCTACCAATATTACACTGTTTTTTGATTCTACGGGAAAGCTTAACATAAATTTAATTGGACAGGGGAGCGTAAAAAAATAAGGTGGACAGGTTTGGGTTTAGTGAAAAAAGGTCACTACCAGTTTAAACAACTGGATGAAAGGAAGTTGTGTTCTTTTTTGCTAAACCTCAAAAACCAAGATGTCCATCTTATTTTAGCTCAAATACTTAGGATGGATTTTCATGGCTCAGACAATACATTCATGGTCAAGTCATGATCAATCAAACCCAGGCTATTTTCATTGGTTTCACTACCAAAAAGTAATAACCAGGTTAATTGAAGACCTACTTCTCGGTTTTTGCTAGGTGTTTGAAGAGGACAATCTCAAACTTTTAACGCAACAAATCAGGATTAAACATGGGGCGATAGAAGTTGCAGGTTGTTCATTTTGATACCCTGACTTGAATTCATGACCGCAGAACCGATTTAGAACCTTTTAGGCTTTAACACTGCTTTAAAATGAAACAATTTAAGCTTCAAGCTTCAAAAATGTGGAAAGAAAAACTTACCTTTGCGCCGCGAAACGAAGGCAGGAGCCTGAACATCAGTTGCTTTCGTAGCCAAATCACAAAAACAAACATCCATGTCCGTAGCCACGCAGTTGAAGTACAAAGTGAAAGACATCGCCCTGGCAGAATGGGGGCGCAAAGAAATTACCTTGGCCGAGGCAGAAATGCCAGGTTTGATGGCCCTCCGCAGCAAATATGGCGCAAGCAAGCCCCTGAAAGGCGCTCGTGTTGCTGGCTGTTTGCACATGACCATCCAAACCGCTGTTTTGATCGAAACCCTCAAGGAACTGGGCGCTGATGTGACCTGGTCTTCTTGTAATATTTTTTCCACCCAAGACCATGCTGCGGCTGCAATCGCTGCGGCTGGTATTCCAGTTTTCGCCTGGAAAGGCATGACCGAGGAAGAATACTGGTGGTGTGTGGAGCAAACCCTCTACGCTTTTGAAGACGGTAAGCCCCTGAACATGATCCTTGACGATGGTGGTGACCTGACCAACATCGTGCTCGATAAATATCCTGAGCTGGTGAATGACTTGGGTGGTATCTCTGAAGAAACTACTACTGGTGTACACCGCTTATACGATCGGGTAGCTGCTGGAACCTTGCCTGTTCCTGCAATCAATGTGAACGACTCGGTAACCAAGTCGAAGTTTGACAACAAATACGGTTGCAAAGAATCATTGGTGGATGCTATTCGCCGTGCTACTGACATCATGCTGGCCGGCAAAGTGGCCGTGGTGGCTGGTTATGGTGACGTAGGCAAGGGATCTGCGGCTTCTTTGCGTGGTGCCGGTTGCCGCGTAATCGTAACTGAAATTGACCCGATCTGCGCCCTGCAAGCCGCTATGGACGGTTATGAAGTGAAGAAAATGAGCAACGCCATTCCCCGCGCCGACATCGTGGTGACGGCCACTGGCAACTGCCGCATCGTAAGTGGTGAGCACTTCCGCCTGATGAAGGACAAGACCATCGTGTGCAACATTGGCCACTTCGACAACGAAATCGACGTAGTCTGGTTGAACGACAACTACGGCGATACCAAGGATACCATCAAGCCTCAGGTTGACCTGTACAACATCGACGGCAACGACATCATCCTGCTGGCCGAAGGCCGCCTGGTAAACCTGGGTTGCGCTACTGGTCACCCCTCTTTCGTGATGTCGAACTCCTTCACCAACCAGGTGTTGGCTCAAATTGAGCTGTACACCAAAGGCGACAAGTACGAAAACAAAGTGTACATGCTGCCCAAGGAACTGGACGAAGAAGTAGCTCGCCTCCACCTCGCCAAAATCGGCGTAGAACTGGAAGAACTGACCCCCGAGCAAGCCGATTACATTGGCGTAGAGAAAAAAGGTCCGTTCAAACCGGAGTACTACCGTTATTAATAGCCCTTATTGGGGAAAATCGAAAGGCTCGTCTGCATTGTGGATGGGCCTTTTGGTTTTTTAACCTTAGTGCTGGTTTATTCGGCATGTTTTTTTGACATACGATAGACGACATACGCCTTACGACATATGATTTAGGGGCTCGCTGAGGAGATTTGTGCTGTTTTAGGTTCCCGTTTGCACGGTTTGAGATTTTTGAAATTTAAAATTGATGAGTCCTTGACTATTCTATGGAATAAATCCTTGATTAAGGGAACAAACAAAAAATAGGATACCCAAATCAACTGTTCATCGGCATCATTTAGGCGGGGTCTTTTCAACATTTCAACCCTTCAATATTTCAACTATCGAAGGGTTCTTGTGAAACCTTAAACTTGCGCCTTGGGTATGTTTTTATTTAAAAACTCCCTAACAACCTCTTTTACTAGAAATTCACGTTTTTTTAACAACAAATGAAACAATTATTGTGATTGTATCATTTTTTGCTCATTTTTGTAAAAAAAACGACATGTTAGCCAACCTTGACAATGAAGTGCATTTCAAAAAAGTCTTCACCGACGTGGAGGTCTTTACGGCCTTTGTCAAGGATGTATTGGGTATCGACATCCAAATCGACAAGGTAGAAACCGAAAAGCTACTGCCTAGCAAAACCAGTGGCATCAAATTTCGCATGGACTTGTTTGCCGAAGACCTAAAAAATCGTACCGTAGTAGAAATACAAAAAGTGGATTATGACTATACCTATGAGCGTTTCACCCACTATTTTACTTCCAATCTGGTGGATGTGCAACGCTCTAGGCGGGCGTATGAATATGCAAAAGACGTTTATGTGATCGTGGTGGTGACGGCGGCTTATAAAGTTAGGGATAAAAACGGTGACTTACTCAAAGATGACGTGCTGATCACTGACATCAACCCACGCACCCTCAATGGCCAGGTCCGCGAAATGTACGACCACAAATTGGTGATTTTGAATGCTACTTATGTTACTGACGAAACCCCGGCAGCGATTCGAGATTGGCTGCAATTGATCCGAGAGTCAATCAAAAATCCAGAAAACCCAAACATCAACTCCGCTAAATCCGCCATTGTGAAAGCTGTGCAACTGGGCCAGGTTGACAACATCAACCCTGAGGAAGTAGCAGATGCCAAAATTGAGGAAATGAGGAAGGATACGATGGCTCGAGTTGAGCTTGATATCCAGCGGCAAGGCGTAGAAAAGGCCCTGAAGCGAGGGAAACTGACTTTAGACGAAATTGCAGAAGATGACGAAGTTGACCTTGAGTATGTAATGCGGGTAAAGGCGGAGTTGGGGAAAGAGTAGGGGGCTTCCTTCCTAGTGGCACACATTACAAGTAAGCCATAAGTAGCTACAATCCATCCGCTTTTTGCTTCAAAAACATAATGCTGGATAAATTTTCACCTTGCCGCCCAATTTATCCAGCAGTCATTCCTGCTTTCGCCTTACTCAGCACATAGTCAAGCCCCATTCGCTCCACCTCGCTGATAAAATCTTGATCGGCATTCACAAGAATTCCTTTCGAAATCATGTGTACTTTGTGTCGATCCATCACATCAATCACTTCTACCTTCAGCTTATGTGGGCCTTTGCGGGTGCGGCACAGCGATTCCAGGTCGCCGAGCAGGTTTTCGTTGATGCGCTCAATCGGTAATTTGAGGGTGATGCCCTCGGTTAGGCTCACACCAACGCCTTCAAGCAACTTGATTTCGAGGATTTTCAGCTCCATTTGGGCATTTTCACCCCAGCCTTTCTGAAATTTGCCTTTGATGTACACGGCAATACCCGGCACCAAAAACGCCTTGAATTTTTGATAGTCGTCACCAAAAAGCTTGAACTCGTAAGTGCCCGTGTAGTCCCCAATCTCCACGATACCCCAGCCATTGCCGTTTTTACTCACGCGGTGCTGCACGTTGTTGATCATGCCACCGAGCTGGATGCTCGGCTTATTTTGGTGGTCATCCACGCGGTCGATGGTGCAAGTCATGAAGTGCTCGATTTCTACACGATAGTCGTCGAGCGGGTGGCCGGAGATGAAGATGCCTGTTACTTCTTTTTCGTAGTTGAGTTTTTGCAAAAGGTTCCAAGGCTCCACTTGGGGCATGGGCGGCTCGTCAATGGCTACCGATACGCTCATGTCGCCAAAAAGGGAGTTGACAGCTTGGGCGTGGCTATTTTTTACAGCAGCAGCAAACTTGACCGCGTGCTCCAACAAGGAATCATACTTGTCGGAAGGGGCGAAATACTGGGCCCGGTGGGTTTTTTCGAACCCATCAAAAGCCCCGCCATAGGCCAAACTTTCCAAGGCTTTTTTATTCACAGCCTTCATCGGCAGGCGGCGTACCAACTCGAAGAAACTACTGAAAGGCCCGTTTTTGCGCTCTCCCAGGATTTCCAACACAGGCCCCTCCCCTACTCCTTTCAACCCAGCAAGGCCAAAACGGATGGTTTTGCTGTTGGTAGCTGAGAAATCGGACTCACTTTCATTCACATCGGGGCCAAGTACTTCGATGCCCATGCGGCGGCATTCGCCCAGGTTGAAGGTCAATTTCGACTGGTCGTTCATGTTGTGTGTGAGCACCGAGGCCATGAATTCAGCTGGATAATGCGCCTTGAGATAAGCCGTTTGAAAGGCCACAAAGGCGTAGCACGTCGAGTGCGACTTGTTGAAGGCGTATGAAGCGAAGGCTTCCCAGTCTTTCCAAATTTTTTCAAGGCGGTCCTTGGCGTGACTGCGTTTTTCGCCACCTTCCAGAAACTTAGGATACATCGCGTCCAGGTCGGCCTTGATTTTTTTACCCATCGCTTTGCGCAACTTATCGGCTTGCCCCTTGGTGAAGCCCGCCAGTTTTTGCGACAACAACATCACCTGCTCCTGGTACACGGTGATGCCATAGGTATCTTTGAGGTATTCTTCGCAGTCGTCGAGGTCGTAAGTAATGGGCTCGCGGCCATGCTTACGCGCAATGAAGTTGGGGATGTATTCCAAAGGTCCAGGGCGGTACAGGGCGTTCATGGCGATCAAGTCTTCGAAGGTGGTAGGAGCCAGTTCCTTCATATACTTTTGCATTCCCGAACTTTCGTACTGGAAAATCGCCACTGTTTCGCCGCGTTGGAAGAGTTGATAAGTCAGCTCGTCTTCGAGGGGTACATCGTCCATGTCCAGCTCGATGCCGTGGTTGCGCTTGATCATCGCCACCGCGTCCTTGATAATAGTCAGGGTTTTGAGGCCCAAAAAGTCCATTTTCAAGAGCCCCGCCGATTCGGCTACCGAGTTGTCGAACTGGGTGATGAGCATGGGCGAATCCTTGTCGGTCTTGACGGGCACGTATTTGGTGATGTCGTCTGGTGTGATCACCACTCCGCAGGCGTGAATGCCCGTGTTGCGCACCGAACCTTCGAGCTTACGGGCAGTTTGGATCATTTGGCCAATTTCGTCGTCGCCATCAGCGAGCTGACGAAACTGCATGGCCTTTTCCATCTCTTCGGAGTTCATCACGTCCTTGAGTTTGGGATCCACACCGTCTTTGGCCAATACTTTGCCCAAAGTAGCCGACAAGTGAGTCGGAAAAGTTTTGGCCACGCGGTCTACTTCGGCCAGGGGAATGTTCATCACCCGGCCCACATCGCGCAAAGAAGACTTGGCGGCCATGGTGCCATAAGTCACGATTTGGGCCACCTGGTTGCGCCCGTATTTGTTGATCACATAGTCGATTACCTTGTCACGACCCACATCGTCAAAGTCGATGTCAATATCGGGCATGGACACGCGCTCTGGGTTGAGGAAACGCTCAAACAGCAAGTCGTACTTGATAGGGTCTACGTTGGTGATGCCGATGCAATAGGCCACCGCCGAACCCGCTGCCGAACCCCGACCTGGGCCAACCGATACGCCCATTTGTCGGGCAGTACTCGTAAAGTCTTGTACAATCAGGAAGTAACCAGGGTAACCCGAGTTTTTGATGACCTGCAATTCAAAATCCAAGCGCTCTTGCACTTCAGCGCTGATGCTGCCGTAGCGCTTGCGTGCACCCTCGTAGGTAAGGTGCCGCAGGTAATCGTCCTGGGTTTCAAAGCCTGATGGAATCGGAAAGGCAGGCAACAAAACCTCACGCGCCAGGTCCAGAAAGTCCACCTTATCGGCAATTTCGACGGTGTTGTCGAGCGCAAAAGGCACGTCAGCAAACAATTGCCCCATTTCCGCCTTGGTTTTGAAGAAGAAATCCGAACTGGGGAATTTGAAGCGGCCTTCTTCTTCGAGGTAAGAACCCGTGTTGACGCAAAGCAGGATGTCGTGGGGCAACCAATCGTCTTCGTTCACATAGTGCGAATCGTTGGTGGCGATGACTTTTAAGTTGTATTTCTGGGCGAATTTGAGCAGGGTTTGGTTGATGTCTTCCTGGCTCACGCCCATGAGGTCGATGTTTTCCAGGCCCTTGTGGCGTTGGATTTCGATGTAGTAATCTTCGCCAAAAAGGTCGATCCACCAGCGCAGTTCTTTTTCGGCTTCTTCGATTTTTCCCTGCAAGATCAACTGCGGCACGATGGCCCCAATGCAGCAGGAGGTGGCAATCAGACCCTGGTGGTATTGGACGAGCAGTTCCTTGTCAATGCGGGGATATTTGCCGTACAAACCTTCGATAAAACCCAGCGAGCAGAGCTTGGAGAGGTTTTCGTAACCCTGGGCGTTTTTGGCCAGCAGCAACTGATGAAAGCGCTCATCCGACTCGCCTTTGGCCCTTGAAAATTCCTTCTTGTGCCTATCCCGCACCACATAAAACTCGCAGCCGATGATGGGCTTGAGGTTGCGTTTTTTGGCTTCTGCTACAAACTTGAACGCGCCAAACATGTTGCCGTGATCGGTCAGGGCCACGGCTTTTTGCTCGTCTTTGGCGGCTTTGTCCATCATCTGCGAGATGCTGGAAGCCCCGTCGAGCAGGGAAAATTGAGTATGGCAGTGCAAGTGCAGAAAATCCATAAGCGCTTTGGGTTTTGTCTAATTGAGAATTTTTGCCTGAATCAGAAATTACTGAAAACTTCGGTGAAATGCGATCTCTACAATCAAGCAAGGCTTTTTTGTCTAAACCAGAATTTGCAGAATTGTACAATTACAGAATTACTTGCATGACGTTGACCGAGACAGAATTTGAAAAAATTTCAGCATCGGCCCACTTCGCGGTCATAAACGCTGCATGTTCACCATAAAAATCACAAAAATTTACAGCCTCAGAAACTTCTCCGAAGTTTTCAAAAATTACAGAATTCCCAGCATGATTTTTACCAAGTGACTCGAAAAGTCTAGCTTGTATTTTAGACTAGCTGGAAAGAAAAGAATGTGGCTTACTGGTCTTGCTTTGCGATCTGAGCAGTGTAGTTGGAGATCAGGTATCGGATTCTCTTTTCAACATTTCAACCCTTTACCATTTCAACTCAAAAATACACCAAAACCCTGGGTGAAGGTTGAATCGGTGGGCACATTTTTTCCACATTTTTTTTAAAAAAACAGGTGTGAATGTGGAAATTGTATAAAAAGTTGAGGGTTAAGGGCTTGGGTTCGTTACACGTAAGTTCTCAATCCACTGAATATCCGTTTATGCGTTACAAACGCGTGTAAGATGGTTCCGGTCAGAGACCTGGAACCAGCGTCAATTTAGCGTTGTGCTGGTGTCGGGTCTCCTGACCGACACCGGGCTTCCGCACGTTTGCAACGTGCTTACGAGAACTTAGTATTTTGCCTAGTCAAAGAAAGATACTTGCTGAAATGCGGATTAAGAATTTACCGCTTCTCAAGCCCTCAACTCATGTAATAAATCACTTCAAAATACCTACTGCTGGCCTCGGTCTCATATTTATCCAGTTTCAGTTCTTTCAAAACCCCACCCAAAAGCAGGGGTTCTTCGGGCAACTTCGCTTTGCTTTTGCTGTGTGCAATCAAAAAATCTTCACTCGAATTTTCATCCTGCACGTGATAGACATCGTAGTGATCGGTGATCGAAGTGGGAATCGCGACTGGAACCTTTCCCACCAGGATCATCATCATCACATATCCTACTTCTTCCTTGCTTTCAACATGGCGTGGAGTGCCGCGAACCAACAGATTAGAGGCAAGCACGCCCTCGGTTTTGGCCACAAGAGGGCTGAGCTCGAGCGCTTGGTATTTTTGGTAATAGCCTTGAGCATCTTGGTCCAAGCTATTCAAAATGGCATTGTGCTGATCGTGGGGCAATGCTAAAATCGACATTTGCAGGTGTAAAACCGCCTTTTGTGCATTCCAAAACACCCCCGCCACTTTGGCAATTTCACCCAGCGAGATTTGCTCATCCCCCATTTCGGTAAACAGGTTGTAGATGCGGCCACCATTGTCGAGGGCGCTCATGGCCTCGGAGGCATTTTGATAAGGCTGGATTTTTTCCATGTGGGTGGGTTTTGGGCATGAAGATAGGGGAAGCTTTATACTAAATCTCAAAAGGTTTTGTGCAAAAAGGGCAAAGTGTATTTTTTGAAACACAAAAGAGTCAAAAATACCCCGCTTTTGGCGAAGTGATCTAGTATTCACGCGCTTCTAGTCCACCAGGCGACCTAAACCCCTCATTTCGTCATCCTTTTTACCAAAAATGTTTTTAAGCACGAAGAAAAATCATATCTTTAAAGCATATTGTTAAGCTCATTTAGTTTTCCTTCTTATTTTGCTTCCTCCTGTAATTTCAAAAGATGCTTTGAGTGTTTGAACAAATATTCCCCGAAAATGTAGTATCCATGAACTTCCTTTTCCCAACAATTGCTCTCCCCGTGCTCAATTGTTCATCAACACCGGACCCAATAAGCCGTGAATATTCAGCAAGTAATTTTTTCCAAAGATCATTGGTCTACCGATTTTTCTGATGCGGAGTTCGTTGAAACCGAAGCACAGTTGGTTTTAGTATTTGGGGAACGGCGAATGCTCAAGCAAGAGCAACTCCGCGCTGATTTGCGCCTAATGTATCCCAAGGCAGAATTGATTCTTAGTTCTACTGCAGGCCAAATTTTCAACAACCAGGTTCTGGACGATAAACTTTGTGTTACTGCCGTTCAGTTCAAAAAGACCCCTATTCGTAGTGTAATTACTAATATCAGCCAACACCAGGATAGTTTTTCAACCGGAGAACATTTGTTCCAAGCCCTCAATTCTCCATCTTTGAACAGTATTTTCCTCATTTCGGATGGAATTTTGATCAATGGCAGTGACCTAGTGGCTGGCTTGAATGCCCACAATACCAAAGGCATAAGCATCAGTGGAGGTATGGCTGGCGATGGCATCTCGTTTCAGTCGACGCTGGTGGGCCTAAACGACAACTTGGGTAATGGCAACGTAGTCGCTGTGGGTTTTTATGGTGATGCCCTACAAGTTTATCACAGTTCTTTGGGTGGTTGGGACGAATTTGGACGCGACCGCATCATCACCAAGTCGAAAAAAAACGTACTTTACGAAATCGATGGCCGCAAAGCGCTGGATTTGTACAAAGAATACTTGGGGCCATATACAGAAGAACTACCTGGTTCGGCTTTCCTTTTCCCCATCTCTATCAAGGTTCCGGAAAGTGAACAAAAATTGGTACGTACCATTTTGTACATCAACGAGGAGAGTGGCAAGATGATTTTCGCAGGCAACATGCCCGAGGGAGCCACCATCCGCCTGATGAAAGCTAACTTTGAAAAATTGACCGAGGCCTCAGCTGAATCAGCCCGCATGATCGTAAATCAGGGCGATAACCTCAAGTTGGCCATTTTGGTCAGTTGCGTAGGCCGTCGTTTGGTCCTGCAAACTCGTACCGAAGAAGAAGTATGGGCCGCAAGGGCTATTTTAGGTGAAAAAACCGCTATCGCGGGGTTTTACTCCTATGGCGAACTTTCCCCTTACAACCCCAGCGGACGCTGTGAATTACACAACCAAACCATGACCATTACTGGATTTTATGAAACTTAATTTTGATTGGAATGCATCCAACCTTAATCGCTCAAATCGCTAAACATCTGCCAGATGTCAACCTTAAAGACGCAGGTTTGCAAGCGCTGTTGGGTGCGATATCGCTCCATTATGATACCATGGAACGTGACAAAAGACTCACCGAACACGCGTTTGAGGTCAGTGAAAGAGAGTACCAGGAAATATTGAACGACTTACGGAGAGAAAACGAACTCAAGCAAGAGTCCATCTCAAAAATCAAGGCCGCTACCCAAGCCCTGAACCCTAATCCAAGCCCCAGCGAGCAAGGAGAACTAAAAGGCGAAGAACTATTGGATGTGATCCGTTTCTTGGAACAACAAATCCAGGAAACCAAACACCTGGAGGAAGAACTGCTCAAAGCCAAAGAAGCAGCCGAATCCTCCTCAAAAGCCAAGAGTAATTTCCTATCGGTGATGAGCCACGAGATTCGTACACCGCTCAACGCCATCATCGGCTACATCCATTTGTTGTCGAATGAAAATAGCCATCAAACACAGGAAGAATACCTCAAAGCCATCAGTATTTCTTCCCAAAACCTACTCAATCTGGTCAATGACATCCTCGATTTTTCTAAAATTGAAGAAGGTCGAATAGAATTTCAAATGCGCAAGATCAATGTGCGCAACATGGTCCAGGAACTGAAGTTGGCCAATGCCTTCAAAGCCAGCGAACGGGAAAATAAAATCACCGTCATGCTGGACCAAGACCTGCCTGAACATGTACTGGGAGATGAAGTGCGCCTGAGCCAAATCCTCAATAACTTGATTTCCAATGCCATCAAGTTTACCAATGGAGGACAAATCAGCATTGAAATCAACAAAATAAGTGAGAATAATACCAAAGTTTGTTTACAATTCAAGGTCAAAGACACAGGTGTTGGCATTGCGCCCGAAGCCAAGTCAATCATTTTTGAGCGCTTCACCCAAGCCAATTCAGAGATCAATCGCCAGTACGGTGGTTCGGGGCTGGGCTTGTCGATTGTGAAAAAACTGCTCGAATTGCAGGGAAAAACCATCGAATTGGAAAGTGAGTTGGGCAAAGGGTCTACTTTTTTCTTTGACATGTCATTTGAAAAAGACCCTGATGAAGACAGCCAGCGCGGCAAAAACCCTGAGAAGCAAGCCCCTGATTTGAGCGGGGTGCGTATTCTTTTGGTAGAAGACATGTACCTCAACAGCATCATGGCCAAAACCATGCTGAGTAACTGGAAAGCAGAAGTAGAATTGGCCGAAAATGGACAAATAGCCCTAGAGATGTTCAAAGAACGGCATTACGACTTGATCCTGATGGACCTGCAAATGCCCGTGATGGATGGCATCACAGCTACCATCAAAATCCGATCCCTGGATCCCAAAGTGCCAATCATTGCACTCACCGCCTCATCCTCTTTTGAAACACAGAATGAAATCAAGTCCAGCGGCATGGATGACTACATTTCTAAGCCTTTTAATCCCTATTCTTTGTTTGAGACGATCAAAAAATATGTGAAAGTTGAGTACACGAATTATTGATGCCTACTGTTGTGGTCACACGCCAAACTGACGCAAATGGTGATCGGTATGCATACTCAACAGGCGGTCCCATTCAGCTCCATTCATGTTACCGAAAAATGGGTGTGGGTCTTTGGTCAACCCACCGTGCCCGCCAGTAGAGACTTGGTGCAATTTGGCAATCAGTTCAGCCTTTGATTTTTCAAAATCCTGCGGATCGACAATTTTGAAATTCGGCACCGTAGGCGAGTTGTGTTCAAAAGGCTGGCCGCTGGTGATGTAACGTTTCTTGGCCCATCCACCAATCAGAAAAGCAATAAAATTGCGCTTGAGTTTCAGTTCACCAGTGGCTACTTGAAAAGGCTTGGAGGCGTGTGCCATCATTTGGGCCACGTCCATTTTTCCCCATTGAGCAGGTGTATTTGGGGTTAGGCGATTGATTCTATCGATGGTGGCTTCCAGGTCAGAAGGGTTGAAGATGCTGCCCATAGCTTTATATTTTGGACAAAAATACGGTAAATTGTGTATTGTGCAAGTATTTATAAAATTTTTTGTTGATTATTTTGTTTTAAACTCTTTTTCTGCTGAATTTTTAAGAGAGTTTCCAGCAGCTGTGAATTCTGAAAATTCTGGTTTGGCCAACGTCACGCAAGTAATTCTGTAATTCTGAAAACTTCAGAGAAGATTCAGTAGCTGTAAATTTTATAATTTTCATGGTGAACATGAAGCGATTATGACCGCGAAGCGGGCCAATTCTCTAATTCTTTCAAATTCTGGTTTAGAAAAAATTGGTCAACGTCACACAAATAATTCTGGAATTCTGACTTTCTGAAAATTCTGGTTCAGACAAAAAACGTAGTTCAGACAAAAAACACCTCGTTTGATTGTTTAGACCACCTTTCTCCGAAGTTTTCAGAATCAACCAACCAATTTTCCGAAATTTGCATCGTTAATCGAAAACATTCAAGACAAAAGACAATGAAACACTGGTCAGTTCTGATTTTTGCATCGTTGATCAAGACCCTGGTTTTTGCCCAAGTTGGTCATCAAATCACCGTGAAAATTGAAGGTTTTACTGAAAAAAACCTCTTGCTTGGCTATTACCTGGCCGACAAGCAATATGTACTGGATACTGCCGAGGTAAATGCCAAGGGTGAGTTTATCTTCTCAGGCGAAAAGCCCCTCGATCCGGGCATGTACATCGCCGTTTTACCACCCAAGAATGACTTTTTCCAGTTTTTGGTAAGCAAGGAAGAGCAGAAGTTCTCGATCAATACCAAGGCAGATCGCCCCGGCGAAAACCTCAAATTTGTGGGCAGCAAGGACAATGCCTTGTTCTATGACTATGTAAATTACCTGGGCAGCTTGCGCCCCCAAGCCGAAAAAATCAGCAAGGATTCCGAAACCGCTGACGAGGCCACCAAAGCCAAGCTCAATACCCAAATGGACGCCCTGAACAAGCAAGTAGCCGATTACCAAAACAGTTTTGTACAAAAAAACGCCGGGACCCTGGCCGCAGCTATCGTCAAAGCCAATATCAACGTGGATCCACCCGCTGAAATCAACCAACTCAGCGGCGAAGAAAAACAAGTGAAACTCTGGACCTGGACCCGCGAGCATTTTTTTGACAACATGCCCTTGGGCGACAATCGCCTGCTGCGCACCCCTTTTTACTTCCAGCGCATCGACTACTACATCAACAAGCTGACGGTACAAGCCCCCGATTCGATCATCCAGGCCCTGGACCGCATCTACAAACTGATGGAGCCCGCTGAAGAGGCCTACAAGTTTTATGTGATCCACTACCTCAACTACTATGCGGCCTCCAAGTACGTGGGCTTTGATGCAGTGTACGTACACCTGGCCGAAAACTACTACGGCTCAGGCAAAGCCAAATGGGCCAATGAAGAATCGATCAAAAAAATCACCGAGCAGGCCCGCAAACTCAAGCCCCTGCTGATCGGCAAAACCGCCCCTGACATTTACCTGGAGCGCGACGGACAAACGAAAATGCTCAGCCAAATTCAGTCGCCTTGGACACTGCTCTACTTCTGGCGCTACGATTGTGGCCACTGCAAGGAGTCGATGCCCGCCATGAAAAAATTCTTTGAAACCTTCAAAGACAAGGGGGTTACGCTGGTGGCCATTTGTGTGAAGAACCAGAATGAACAAGGCGAGTGCAAGAAATTCATCGACGAACAAGGCATCGGGGCCTGGTACCATGCTTTTGACCCCACTGGCCGCTACTATGCCAATTACAATGTAGAAACTACCCCCCAAATGTACATCCTGGACGAAAACAAAAAGATCGTTTCCAAGCAAGTGCCTTCTGAAGACCTGAATGAAGTGATGGACAAAATCATTGAGATGAGGAAAAAGGAGGGGGTTAGGGAGTGATTTTAGTTGAAATGTTGAAGTGTTGAAATGCTTATGAGAAAGGACCAGACGCTTTCGTTGAAAAAACGGAGGCGTTTGGTGTTTAGAGTATGTTTAAAATTTTTTGTTTGCCGTAAAACGGCCCAATTTCGCCTACTCTTCGTTAGGAAAATGCTCATTATGCGCTGCATAACTCCGCTTTTCCTGCCTCGATTAGTCAAAATTTGACTCGTTTTCCGCCTATTCCCCCAATATTTAAACATACTCTTAGTGAAAGGCGTGAGGTTTTTTGCTTAACTTTTAGCGATGAATCAAGCCAAATACCCCATAGGATTACAAGATTTTGAGAAAATCCGGGAAAACGGTTTTCTATACGTTGACAAAACCCAATTGATTCATCAACTGATTAATTCAAAGGGCTATTGTTTGTTTACTCGCCCCTTATTTGACCGATCCCAGGGTAAAAGTTGCCATTGGCGTGAATTTTTCAAAAGAAAAGCGCAAAATAGAGCAGTTCCTGATCAAAGAAATGACCTGATCAGTTCCCCAAGTCGCTTTTCTCCTCAACCTTTCAACTCCTCAACTAAATTCACTCTTCAAAATTCCCCGTCTTCCGGTTCTTGTGCACCTTGTGCCAATCGAAATAGCGGCCATTCATCACCACATACACCCCCACAGGCAGGGTTTGCACAAAAGCCAGGGCACTGCCCAGGTTAAAAAAACCGTCCGAGGAATTGCCAAAAGCGTAGGGGATCATGGCTCCGGTGAGCACAATGGTTTTGCCTTCGATCTGGGCATTGGCCAGGTAAGCGGCGGTTTCCACGATGGTATCGGTGCCGTGGGTGATCACGATTTGGTCGAATTTACAGCGCTGACAATTGTGGGCAATCACCAAACGGTCCGCCTCGGTCATTTGCAAGCTGTCGATCATCATCAGGGTTTTTACGTCCACGTCCAGGGTGCAGCGGCCGCGCAGCAGCATCTTGGGAAGGTGGGTATCCTGAAAATACAACTCCCCCGTGATGTAGTTGTATTCCTTGTCGAAAGTGCCGCCAGTGATGAAAATTTGGATCATTTAGAAAAAAGTTGAGGGGTTGAGTAGTTGAGGGGTTGGGAAGAGGGTAAAACTCAGCCCTGACAAGCCGCTTCCACTTCCTCAATCGTTTTAGGAATCGCCGGCCCTATAATCCTGGGGCCATTGGCGGTGACCAAAACATCGTCTTCGATCCGCACCCCGCTGAAATTACGCCAGTGCTGCAACTCGGCATAGTTGACGAATTGGGCAAAATGATTGTTTTCCTGCCACTTGTCGATCAAATCGGGGATGAAATACAAACCCGGTTCGCTGGTCATCACATGGCCTTCTTCGAGCTCGCGGGCCATGCGCAGGGACTTCAGGCCAAACTGGGTGCTGCGGGTCGTCTCCTCATCGTAGCCCAGGTAGTGTTCGCCCAGGTCCTCCATGTCGTGTACGTCCAGGCCGATCATGTGGCCCAGGCCGTGTGGGAAAAACAAGGCATGTGCCCCCAAGGCCACGATTTCCTCGGTATCGCCTTTTAAGATGTTCAAGCTTTTGAGGCCCTCGGTGATCACTTTGGAGGCTTTCAAGTGGGCCTCCAGGTGCTTGATGCCGGGCCGCAGCAAGTCGATGGCCGCCAACTGGGCATTGAGTACGATTTGGTAAATGTCCTTCTGCTGGCTGCTGAATTTTCCATTCACCGGAAAAGTGCGGGTGATGTCCGCGGCGTACTGCATGGCCGAGGCCGCCCCCATGTCGGCCAAAACCAGGTCACCGTCTTGCAAGACATGGTGGTGCTCGTGGTTGTGCAAAACCTGCCCATTTTTGGTCAAAATGATGGGGTAAGCCAATTCGCCGCCGCCAGCCAGGGCGATGCCGTGGGCGATGCCCGCCAGCTGGGCTTCTTTCATGCCGGGTTTGCACTGTTTCATCACCGCCAGGTACATGGCTTTGGTGATGGCCAGGGCCTTTTCCATTTCCACAATTTCGGCGGGCGATTTGCGCTCGCGCAAGCTGATCACAGCTTTGATCAAGGCCGCTGAAGTCCGTTCTTTTTGCTGCTCAAACGGGATGCCGAGGTACTGGAACAATTGGATTTTGTTTTCCCCACGGTAGGGTGGCAGGTAGTGGACCTGCTGGCCGGATGCCCGCGCAGTTTGCAGCGCGGCGGCCAGTTCGTTGTAAGGCCGCACTTGCTCAATGCCCACTGCGGCTGCTTGCTCGCTCAGGGCTTTTTGCGGGCCCATCCAGATTTTATCTTCGATGCTCTGCTCGTTGCCGTACAGGATGACCTCGCCGCTGCTGCAATGCAGGGTCAGCGCCAACACGGGCAGGTTCAGGCCCGTGAAATAGAGGAAATTGCTGTCCTGCCGAAAGTGATAGGCATTGTCGGTGTAGTTCATTGGGCTGAAATCATTGCCCATCAGGAGGATCAAACCATCGCCGACAGCTAACATGATTTTGGAGCGGCGCTGGATGTAGGTTTCAGTGTTGAACATGTTGTTGTAGTTGGAAAGTTGAAGGGTGGAAATGTTGAAGAGATTCCACATGATTCGGCGCAAGATGTACCTTTGTAACGTGTGGTGAATTGCCCTTCCGACCCTTCTTTCAATAGAATTATGGTCACAATATAGGCAAAATCCATGTTAAAATACGCTTGCTACAATACTTTCAAATGCCGTGGTGCCCTTTCTTTTCAACCCTTCAACTTTTCAACGTTTCAACTTCTCCTGCAATTTCCCACTTGTTCCTATGTATTGTCATTTTTGCAAGGGATATTTGCAAACCCCTTTAGTGAATTGAACACCCATTCAAAAAGCGTTTAGCCCAACAAATATGCTACCAAACTTCGAACTAATCGCGACCCCGGATGCACTGGCCCGTTTTGCCCAAACCCACCAGGGGATTGAATGGCTGTGTTTTGATACCGAGTTTGTGGGCGAAAAACGCTTCACTACCCGGCTTTGCCTCATCCAGGTGGCCTCGGTGCATGGGTTTTTCTTGATCGATCCTTTCCCCCTCAAGGACCTGGGCCCTTTTCTGGCGCTTTTGCAAGATCCGGCCATCATCAAAATCACCCACGCAGGCGAAAACGATTACCGCTTGTTGTACAATATTTATGGTATTGTGCCCAGCAATACCTTTGATACGCAGATTGCGGCGGGCTTTTTGGGGCAACGTTATCCTTTGGCTTTCAAAAAACTGGTCGAAACGGAACTGGGCATCATGTTGTCCAAAACCTTCACTGTAGCCGATTGGGAGGCCCGGCCTTTCAACAAAAACCAGCTCGGCTATGCCTTGGAGGACATTGAGCCCTTGTACGACCTGTGGCAAAAGCAAAGCAAAAAGCTGCAAAAAATCAAGCGCTTGCACTGGGTGGAGGAAGAATGCCGCCAAATGGAAAGTGAAGATTACTACGCCAAAGACCCCCACCACGAAGCCCTGAACAGCGACCTGATGAAGTCGCTGAATCAAAGGGAAAAGGTCTTTGTGATCCGCCTGTACGAGTGGCGCCGCAAGCTGGCCGAACAAAAAAACCAGTCGAAGGAAATGGTTTTTCCGGCCAAAAACATCGGCCCCATAGCCAAGGCCATGCGGGCGGGCAAGGCAGGCCTGCGCGACAACCGTCGCATCCCAGAGCGCTACTCCCGTGACATGTGGGACCTGTTCAACGACATGTACCAGCGTGAAATCAGCGAGGAAGAGCGCAAATTGCTGCTACAAATCCCCCGTGAAGAGGAAGAGAGCGCCCACGAAGAGGTGATGTCGGAATTCATGTACCTGGTGATTCGCCACCGCTGCATGAGGGAGGATGTAGCTTACAGCCTGGCCCTGCCGCGCAATTGGTTCAAAAAAATCAAAAACGATTCCGCTTTTGCCGAGGAAGTTTTTGGCCAAGGCTGGCGCAAGGAGTTTTTTGGCGATACCTTCACCGAGTGGTTCAAAAACATGGACCAGATTCGGATCACGGTCAAGGAGGATGCGATTGAGTTTCGGCGTAGGGGGTGAGCCACGGAATTGGGGTTTTTGCCCCCGCTGCGCGGTGGCTTAGTTCGGAACACGGATGACACGGATGGAACGGATTTTTCACGGATTTCACCCCATATTTGGTTGAAAATCAGTTTTTTAACCAAACACCCATCCCAAACACGGAGCCTGTAGAGACAGGGCACGCCCTGTCTAAGGCAACGTTAGGAAGAAAAAAGATCCCCGCAGCGCGTTACAAACGCGCACAAGCCCGGTGCTGGTCAGGAGACCATGCACCAGCAGGGTGAGCCACGGAATTGGGGTTTTTGCCCCCGCTGCGCGGTGGCTTAGTTCGGAACACGGATGACACGGATGGAACGGATTTTTCACGGATTTCACCCCATATTTGGTTGAAAATCAGTTTTTTAACCAAACACCCATCCCAAACACGGAGCCTGTAGAGACAGGGCACGCCCTGTCTAAGGCAACGTTAGGAAGAAAAAAGATCCCCGCAGCGCGTTACAAACGCGCACAAGCCCGGTGCTGGTCAGGAGACCATGCACCAGCAGGGTGAGCCACGGAATTGGGGTTTTTGCCCCCGCTGCGCGGTGGCTTAGTTCGGAACACGGATGACACGGATGGAACGGATTTTTCACGGATTTCACCCCATATTTGGTTGAAAATCAGTTTTTTAACCAAACACCCATCCCAAACACGGAGCCTGTAGAGACAGGGCACGCCCTGTCTAAGGCAACGTTAGGAAGAAAAAAGATCCCCGCAGCGCGTTACAAACGCGCACAAGCCCGGTGCTGGTCAGGAGACCATGCACCAGCAGGGTGAGCCACGGAATTGGGGTTTTTGCCCCCGCTGCGCGGTGGCTTGGTTCGGAACACGGATGACACGGATGCAACGGGTTTTTCACGGATTTAACCCCATATTTGGTTGAAAATCAGTTTTTTAACCAAACACCCATCCCAAACACGGAGCCTGTAGATGCAGGGCATGCCCTGTCTAAGGCAACGTCAGGAAGAAAAAAAGATCCCAGAAGCGCGTTACAAACGCGCAGATGCCCGGTGCTGGTCAGGAGACCATGCACCAGCGGATAGTTTTCGCACCAGTACCTCTTCTCAACCCCTCAACTTCTCAACCCCTCAACTTCTCAACCCCTCAACTTTTAGACCAACACCATGCACCAAACTTTAAAAGTCAAAAACCTGAGCATTTCCTTCCCGCAAAACAAAGGGCCTCACCAGCCCGTTTTGCAAAACCTCAGCTTTGACTTGTTGGCTGGCAAAACCCTGGGCATGGTCGGCGAATCCGGCTCCGGCAAAACCCTCAGCAGCCTGGCCATCATGGGACTTTTGCCCGCTGTGGCCCGCATGGAAGTAGAAGAAATGCAATTTTCGCCCAAAACAGGCGAAAATTACGACTTGAGTAAGCTTTCTGTCGCCCAATGGCCCCAAATTCGCGGCCAACACATCGGCATGATTTTCCAGGAGCCCCTCAAGGCCCTGAACCCGATCTTGACTTGTGGCGCACAAATCGCCGAGGTTTTACAACAACACCAGGGCCTCAAAGGCAAGGCTTTGGAAGAAGTGGTGCTCGGCTGGCTGGAAAAAGTCAAGCTGCCCGACCTGAAGCGCATTTACCAATCTTACCCCCACCAACTCTCCGGCGGCCAACGGCAAAGGGTAATGATCGCGGCGGCCATGTGCTGCCAACCCGCCCTGCTGCTCGCCGACGAGCCCACCACCGCCCTCGACCTCAGCGTGCAACACGAGGTCTTGAACCTGATCCGGGAACTGACCAAAGAGCAGGGTACGGCCTGTATTTTCATTTCACACGACTTGTCGGTGGTGCGAAAACTGGCCGATCAGGTCCTGGTGTTGCGGCATGGCCAAACCATCGAATACGGCCCAGCGAACGAGGTCTTGAACACGCCCAAAGCCCCTTACACCCGCGCTTTGTTGGCCTGCAAGCCGCCACTGCTGGAAAAAATCCAACGCCTGCCCGTACTGAAAGACGTGGAGGATGGAAAAGCCCCCACTCCCCTACCCGCTCCAGCCAGCGATGCCAATGCCGCAGTGATTTTGGCACTGGAAAACCTGTGCGCTTTTTACCCTGGTTCGGCCCAATGGTTTTGGCAAAAAAAAGTGCCTTTCCATGCCTTGGACGGCATCAATCTGCACCTCGGCAAGGGTCAAACCCTGGGCCTGGTCGGTGAATCGGGCAGTGGCAAAACCACCCTGGCCCGTTGTATTTTGAACCTGGTGCAGCCCCAAAATGGCCAAATCCGCTACGAAGGCCAGGAAATCCAGGGCTTGAATGGGGTGGCTTTGAAAAAGCTGCGAAAAAAAATCCAGGTTGTTTTTCAGGATCCTTTTTCTTCGCTCAATCCCCGCATTTCGGTGGGCGAGGCCATCATGGAGCCGATGCAAGTACACGGCATTGGCCAAAACCAGGCCGAACGCCAGCAAAAAACCCTCGAACTCTTGGCCCTAGTGGGGCTGGCAGCCGAGCACTTCGAGCGCCTGCCTGCCGAGTTTTCGGGCGGTCAACGCCAGCGCATCGCCATCGCCCGCGCCCTGGCCGTAGAACCCGAACTCCTGATCCTCGACGAGGCCGTTTCTTCGCTCGACGTGTCGATCCAAGCCCAGGTGCTCAACCTGCTCAAAGACCTCCAAGAACAACACGGCCTCACTTACCTCTTCATCTCGCACGACCTCTCGGTGATCCGCTTCATGAGCGACCAAGTAGCGGTGATGCGGGGCGGGAAAGTGATCGAATACGGCCCGGCGGAGGAGCTGTTTTTGCGGCCTCGGGAGGGGTACACCAAGGAGCTGCTGGGGGCGGCGGGATGAGTGAAATCGACATCAATCTAATTTTGAACACCTTTTTATTTTCAATAGGCTTTATGAAAAACGTAATATTTCTGGACATTGACGGGGTTTTGCAACCCATTAATTCGAGAGATCGATTCGAGCATGATGCCGATGCCTTGAAAAAGCGGTTTTCGGAAGAATTGGATCCCGTTTTGGCCACCGTTCACCCACTTGACGTTGGTGCGGTGTATTGTGATTGGCATAAACCATCAGTGGAATATTTACGCACCCTTTGCATCGACCACCAGGCCTCTATCGTCATCTCTTCCAATTGGCGGTTTTATCAAACCTTTGAACAATTGCTGGGGCTTTTTCACATCCATCAACTGCATCATTACGTCAAGGACGTGACCATTGATATCACGGGCAAAAGGGCCCTTGAAATCAAAGAGTTTCTAGATCGACACCCCGAAATTGAGAACTTTGTCATTTTTGACGATCTCAATTTCAACGGGATGACCGAGCTGTTTCCTGAGCAATTCATTTTGTGTCGGGATCGCATCTCGGAACAAGATTTCTTAAAGGCTGCGGGAATTCTTAGCGGCTCGGCTATTGGATAATGGGCGTGTTAGAGGCTAAGAGACGTTTCAATAAGGTTTTGGATTTCGAGTCCATCGCTTAGGCTTGCCAAAACCGTGTAGTTGGGGGGTAGTTTTTCTGAATTTGGACAAAGTTTAAGTCGGTTTTTAACTTCGTTTCTATTTTAGGCTAAAAATAATGTTTTTTGGAAACAAAATCAAATCTCTGCTACTTGCTTGACAACTGAATCACAAACAGCGTCCCTTCTCCCTCCTTCGACTGCACATCCAAGTTCCCCCCATGCCCCTTCACCACAATATCATAAGCCAAACTCAGCCCCAATCCAGTCCCCTGCCCGGTAGGTTTGGTGGTAAAAAAGGGCTGAAAAATCTTCTCCCGAATGCCTTCCGGAATGCCCAAGCCATTGTCTTGCACCCGAAGTTCGACTTGCCCATCGACCAAAGCGGAGCTGATGCTGACCTTGGGCTCGTAGCCCTCAATGCCCATTTTGGCTTTCTCCTGTACTGCATAGAGTGCATTGTTGATTAGGTTGAGGAACACCCGGCCAATGTCTTGGGGAATGACGGCTACTTTGGGCAGCTGGGGATCGAGATTTGCTTCCAATTGGCAGTTGAAGCCACTGTCTTTGGCCCGCAGGCCGTGATAAGCGAGACGCAGGTATTCGTCGGCCAGTTTGTTCAGATCGGTCGGTTCTTTTTGGCCCGTGCTGGCCCGCGAGTGTTCCAACATTCCCTTGACGATGGAGGAGGCCCGCTGGCCGTGGTGGTTGATTTTTTGCAGGTTTTGCACCAGGTCGGCAGCGATGGCTTTGGCTTCTTGCGTATCGCCTTTGTCGAGTTCTTCGTTCATTTCGGCCAGCAAATCGGTACTTACTTCGGCGAAGTTGTTGACGAAGTTCAAAGGGTTTTGGATTTCGTGGGCGATACCAGCGGTGAGTTCGCCGAGCGAGGCAAGTTTTTCGGCTTGGATGAGTTGGGCTTGGGTGGATTGGAGGGTATCTAATGAACGAGTCAATGCTTTGCTTTTTTGATTCAGTTCTTCCTTCTGCTGAAGCAAAAGCTTGTTGGCTATCTGTTTTTGATAAAAAAAATAGCCCAAAATAACGGAGAGCAGCAACATAAAACCAATCAACGATACCAACATGTTTACTTTGGCCTTGTCCTGCTCCACCTTGATGGCCTGTTTTCTTTCTTCTTCTTTTTGTCGATTATTAAACTCAATTTGATAAACTTGATTGAAATACTCTTGGCTAAATAAGCTATCACGCAAAGTTTGGTAAGCTCTTAAAAATGGATAAGCTTTCTCCTTGCTAACTGGCTCATAAATACGCACCAAGATTTCACAGACATCAACCAAGACATTGGGATTTGAAGTGTTCAAAGCCCCATTGTAAGCTTGGAGTGCATATTTTTCAGCCAAGGGTAGATTGTTCATGAGCATATACATTTGAGCCATCTGCCGCTCTACTTCCTGTACGGAAAAGGGGTCATCTTTTAAGTGTTCAATGGCTGTGTTGTAGTTCTTCAAGGCCAAATCGTACTCCTTCTTTTTAACATAAGCATCTCCTTTGTATTCATAAGAATAGCCAAGTAAAGCTGGGAGAATTTTTGCTTCAAGCCCGGCCTCGATACTTTTATCAGCACAAAGGATGGCGGAATCAGGGAGGTTGAGCTCGGCATAGAATGCGGCGCTCTGGTGGTAAGCTGCCCAAATATTAACCCCACTACCTCGATACCCTCTTTTTATTTTTTCAATTGCTCGATTTGACCAGTACAAAGCCTTTTCATAGTTTTTTTGCTTCTGATAACTCATGGCAATCATGTTCATAAAATTCACCTCATAGTCAATATTTTTCACCTTTAATGCTTCGTAATAGCCTTGGAAGGCCGACTCGAGCCCTTTGGCCCAATTGCCCAAGGTCGAGTTTTTGAAAGTCTGTTTAAAAATACCTTCAAGCCTACCACGCTCAAAACCAATACGCGTAGATAACTTCACTCCCCGATCTACATACGCTAATTGCTCCGCCAGAGCCATTGGGGCGTCTGAAATTTTATACAGGATACGAACTTTAAGGGTATCAGCGATATTGCTGTGTAGCAAAGCACTTAGACTATCGATGGTTTTTGAAGCTTGACCAAAACTGAGGGCCCAAATAAGCATGAATATAGTGAATGGGATCGCCCTCATAACTCTTTGGTGATTAGGGGTAAAGCAATAACAAACTCCACTCCTTCTGACACTGTGTTGTTGAGGTATATACTCCCCCCATGCCCCTTCACCACAATGTCATAAGCCAAACTAAGCCCCAAACCCGTGCCCTGTCCAGTAGGTTTAGTGGTAAAAAAGGGCTGAAAAATCTTCTCCCGAATGCCGTCAGGAATGCCCAGTCCATTGTCTTGCACCCGGATCTCGACTTGCCCATCGACCAAAGCGGAGCTGATGCTGACCTTGGGCTCGTAGCCATCAATGCCTCTTTTGGCTTTTTCTTGCACCGCGTAAAGTGCATTGTTGATTAGGTTGAGGAGCACCCGACCAATATCCTGGGGTATCACGGCCACTTTGGGGAGTTGGGGATCGAGGTTCGCTTCCAATTGGCAGTTGAAGCCACCGTCTTTGGCCCGCAAGCCATGATAAGCGAGACGCAGGTACTCATCGGCCAGTTTGTTCAGATCCGTAGGTTCTTTTTGGCCCGTGCTGGCCCGCGAGTGCTCCAACATGCCCTTGACGATAGACGAAGCCCGCTGGCCGTGGTGATTGATTTTTTGCAGGTTTTGCACCAGGTCGGCAGCGATGGCTTTGGCTTCTTGGGTATCGCCTTTGTCGAGTTCTTCGTTCATTTCGGCCAGCAAATCGGTACTTACTTCGGCGAAGTTGTTGACGAAGTTCAAAGGGTTTTGGATTTCGTGGGCGATACCAGCGGTGAGTTCGCCGAGCGAGGCAAGTTTTTCAGCTTGGATGAGTTGGGCTTGGGTGGATTGGAGTTCGCTTAAAGTGTTTTCTAAAACGGCTTTCGCTTTCTTTTCCTTCTGATTATTGCGGTATAGCATAAAACCAAGCAGCCCTAGAAGGCCAAGTCCTGCTAAAAGTACATTTTGTCTCAAGCGATTTTGTGCAGCTAAACTTTTGGCTTCTTTTTTCCTGACAATTTCCTGCTCTTGAATTATCTTTTTCTGCAAAGCATTTACCCTGTCAACGCCATAAATAGAATCACTCAGCTGTTTGGAGAATTTGGCATAATAGTAGGCTTGTTTATAATCTTTTTTCTCGTATAAATTGGCCAGTAAAACGCTATTTTCTAAAATATCAAATTTATAGCCGTAAGCATTGGAAAGGTCAAATGCTTTTTGGGCATAATAAATAGCGGAATCAATTTTGTTGCTTGATTGGTAATACTCGGATGTAATTTGATTGCCTTTTATTTGTACCCTGATATTTTTATCCATTTTACCCAATTCAATCGCTTTCTGAGCATATTCATAAGCTGCATCATACTTTTTTAATTTAAGATAAACCATACCCAGCCTCGAAAAAGAAAAAGGTAAAACAGCACTGGTTTTCGGATCTGGCAATAAATTATGGTGTGCCGCTTGTAAATAATGTAAAGCGGAGTCCAGTTGATTATGTCTTAAATACACCTCCCCCAAGTTTGCCAATGCGGTATTGTAGAGAGAAGTTTTATTGATGGATTTATAGAGTGCAATCGAATGTTTCACATACTTAACTGCCAAATCATAATCTTTGATATCGGAATGTACGATTCCAATGGCCAAATAAGTCTTGGCCAATTCATTTTTAAAGCCATATTTTTCTGCTATTCGAAAGCTTTCATACTGATAGAATAAGGCGTTTTGAATATCACCCAGCATGCGATATATCGAGCCAATTGAACTTAAAGCATTGGCCTCGCCCTCCTTATATTTTATTTTTTTAGCCAGCATCAATGCCTGCTGGCATAGCTTAAATGCGGTGTCTGGTTTCGATAAACGGTAATAGTAACCCATATCTGAAAGCAGCATTACCCTTGTATTATCTTCTTTTGCAGTAGAAAGTTGTCTTGATAAATTAGCAATGGTTTGTGATTGGGCTTTGGCAACTTGCCCTAGCCAAACGAGTATGCAAATGATGCCCAATAATCTCTTCATATTGATGAAATTGTAAATTTTGTGACAAGTTTCGCCCCTCCACTCTCCGTAGAAAGCACCTCCAACTTCCCCCCATGCCCCTTCACCACAATGTCATAAGCCAAACTAAGCCCCAAACCCGTGCCCTGTCCAGTAGGTTTAGTGGTAAAAAAGGGCTGAAAAATCTTCTCTCGAATGCCTTCCGGAATGCCCATACCATTGTCTTGCACCCGGATCTCGACTTGCTGATCGACCAAGGCAGAGCTGATGCTGACCTTGGGTTCGTAGCCCTCAATGCCCATTTTGGCTTTTTCTTGCACCGCGTAAAGTGCATTGTTGATCAGGTTGAGGAGCACCCGGCCAATGTCTTGGGGAATGACTTCGACTTTGGGCAGGTTTGGATCGAGATTTGCTTCCAATTGGCAGTTGAAGCCACTGTCCTTCGCACGCAGACCGTGATAGGCGAGACGCAGGTATTCGTCGGCCAGTTTGTTCAGGTCGGTAAGTTCTTTGTGGCCCGCCCCTGTCCGCGAATGCTCCAACATGGCTTTGACGATTGAGGAAGCCCTTTGACCGTGGTGGTTGATTTTTTGCAGATTTTGTTCCAGGTCATCTGCAATCGCAATGACTTCGAGGGAATTGCCCGCTTTTAGTTCTTCTTTCATTTCCCCCAGCATTTCTGCACTTACTTCAGCGAAATTGTTGACGAAGTTCAGTGGATTCTGGATTTCGTGGGCGATGCCTGCGGTGAGTTCGCCGAGCGAGGCTAGTTTTTCGGATTGGATGAGTTGGGTTTGGGTGGATTGGAGGCGTTGCAAGGTGTCTTCCAGCGAGCCTTTTTGTTCTTGCAAATACTCGTTGGCCTGGCTCAATTCTTGGGTTCGTAGGGCTACACTACGCTCTAGTTCTTCGTTTTTACTGATCAAATTGCGGTTGCGAAAACGCATGTATTGCCTTATTGCCAGGAGTGCAGCCAAAGTAAAAAGCGACCAAAACCACCAGGTTTGATAAAAAAATGGCCTGATGGTGAAGGAAAGGGTCGCTTCTTCAGCACTCCACAGCCCATCGTTATTGGCTGCTTTGACCCGAAAAGTGTAAGACCCGGCGGGCAAGTTGGTGTAAATGACCTTGTCGTCTGCGCTGAGTTCGCTCCAGGCATTTTTGTAGCCATCCAGCCGATAACGGTAGCGTACTTTACTGGGGGCAGTAGTGCTCAAGGCCCCAAAAGAAATGACGTATTGGCGATTACCGGGAGCTAATTTTTTCAATTGACCCGGAGCCACCGTCTGGCCATCCACCAACAAGGGCGCAACGCTGACCAGGGGTTGCACTCGGTTCATGGTGTTTTTACTTGGATCAATTTCTACCAAACCCAGGTAGGTCGTGACCAATACCTTGCCATCGGGGGCGAGGGTCGAATGCCGGGCCCCGATGCATTGCCTGCTCAACATGCCATCGCTCTCGTCCAGGCAAATGGCGGGCACGGGTTTGGACGTTTTTGCACGGCAATGGGCCAACAAGGCCGCTTTTTGGACTTTGACGATGCCCTGGTTGCTCGGCAGCCAAAAATTACCCAATTTATCGGCTACAATGTCAAAAATGCTGTAATCGAGGTAGCCTTTTTCATCTTTAATTTTGACAAAGCGCTGCCCGTTCCAGTAGAACAATCCCAGGGTAGTTGGCAAAAAACAAGTACCATCCGGCTCAAATTGGACGTTGAACAACCCAATGGGGGGCAAGCCCAAGGTATCGTACAGGATTTTGACTCGGTTCTGGGCGTCGATCAACACCAACCCACGATTATAGGTCCCAATTCCCCAACCCCCTTGAGGATTTTGCTGAATGCTACTGACTGCTAAATCAGTAAAGTCAATGCCCGGAATTTTTAAAATCTCGATGGCATCAGCCGTCCAGCGCCCAATCCCTTTGCCACCAACGCCGAAATAAATTTGCCCATCCTTGCCCTCACACACCATGCGGATGTTCTCCTTGATGAAGTAGGTTTTGTTGCTTTTGTCGGGCTCCACCACGATCAAGCCCCCGGCGGTAGCCAACCAGGTGCGTTTGCGCGAATCACAAAAGGCGTGAAAGATTTCTACCACCTGCGACAAATCCTTGCTCAGTGGAAAAGGGCTAACCCGCCCATGCTCCACCCAATGAAAGTTTTGCGTACCTGGGGTATTGAGCAAGTAAACACCCTTGTCGATGGCGGTCACAGCGGTGACTTTTTTGGAAGTAAGGCCGTCATAAACCGAATACACCCGCATTTTACCCTTGGAAAGCTTGTACAAACCCGATTCGGCGGCCAGCCAGAGGTTGTTTTCTTTGTCCACCAACATGGCGTTGATGTTCACAGTATTGAGCGGATGCGATGGCGGTAAAAACTCGAATTGCTCGCTGCCTTTTCGCCTCAAGACCAAGCCTTGCGCACTCGCCAACCAGAGATTTTGGTTTTGGTCTTCGGTGATGAGTGGTTTTCTGCTGCCCCCAAATGTTTGAAAGCGCAAATGTTCTGTCCCTGGCACCAGTACAAATTGCTGCCCGTTCCACCTTTGCAAAGCTTGGTCGGTGACCAGATATATCTGCCCCCGGCTGTCCTTGAAAAGCTCCGAATGGAGGTTTCCTTGGTATCAAGCGTATTTTTCTGTTGAATTCTGATCAGTTGATCGTCGATGATGGTGTACAAACGCCGCTCACTTACAAAAAAGACCTGCCCTTTGTCATCTGCCTGGATGTTGTGCTGACCCGCATAACGTCTGAGGGTCTTGATCAATGCCTTTTCGTCTAGTTTTTGAAATTGTTTTTTGGCAAAATCAAAGGTGACGAACTCCTTTCCAGGCGTTTCAAACAAAAGTCCATCTTGGCCCAGTACAGCCTCAGGCCGACTAATTTCCCAAGGCGATGAATGAGCCTTGAATTGACCTTTTGCATAACTCAAAATGGTATTGTTGACAATGGGAAGCCACAGCACCCGCTGGCGATCCATGTGGGCCCCATAAACGCTATTGGTGATAAACTCCGGGTGTTCATTGGCCGTAAACACTTTGAAACGCTGGCCGTCAAACCGGATCAAGCCATCGTAGCCCGATAGCCAAAGGTAACCATCATGGTCTTTGTCGATATTGAGGACCAGGTCAGTGGGCAGGCCTTTTTTGACATCCCAGTGCTCCAGGTAATAGTTGCCAAAAGCACTTTGTGCCACCAGTAACTTGGACAAAAGCCATGCCAAAATGAGTAGAATTGACTTCGGGCTGTACATAGGTGCATTGGGTTTGGGGTGTTTGGTTGATAGTCAAAGGTAAGGAATTGAGGGGAAAGTTTCGAGACGATTTTGGGTAGCTCAAGAGTTGAGTGGAGTTGATTCAATGGTGTCGTTCAACCAGTTCAGGTATTTTACCAGTTGCCCGCTTAGATAATAAGGTAAGTTCAAGAGATAAAAATCTTTAGCGTTTGGGGTAGTCAATTTATTTATTTCCAATCTGCCACTATACACCCTTACTGCAAGTTGGTGTGGTGCTTGCTCCATGAAGGCATGCAAGGAGCGTAATCGACCCGTGGTGCCAGATTTTACTTCAACAGGGATTATCTTTCCATCAAAAACGTAGATGTAGTCAATCTCGGCAGTGGCATCTTTTTTCTCACGGGTCCAAAAATGCAACTCGCTAAGGATACTGAATTGTGCCGCCCTCAATTCTTGCCCTACAACATGCTCAACAACTTTGCCCTTGTAAACTTGGTCCAAAGTAGGGCTGCTGATGATTTCTTTCTGAATTCCAGCCAGGTGATTCATCAAACCCGTATCCAAAAGCTGTAGTCGTGGAGACTTCTTTTTGTCCGGGAAAAGTGGCAAAGCAACACCTGTTGAAGGGTAAACCATGTACAAAAGCAGGGCTTTTTCAATGGTTCGCATGGCCTCTCCTACCTCCCTGCTGCTGTAATTGGATTGGCCAAAATGTTGGAAAGCAATACGATTGCCAGCTTCATTGCTCATGCTGCGTAGCACGTGACGAATGACCTGCACCATGTTGCTGTTACGGGCATATTTTTCGATGTCATTGATATAAGTCACCAACAAGGATTCATAAATGGAAAGCAGCGCGTTTAAATTTCGGTTTTCGGCGTAGTGTTTTACAATTTCTGGCATCCCGCCAATCAAGGTGTAAGTGTGAAAAAGTTGAAGTAACTTATCGTGCGCAAAATCGGCGATGGGAACGGTTTGGTACTGCTTGAGGGCTGATTTTTCGTCCATTGCACTGAGAAATTCTTCAAAGGACATGGGGCGCAAAACCCGAAACTCTACCCGGCCCACTGGCATGGTTGTGTTTTCATTGAGCACCGCTTCCAGCAGAGAACCAGCCGCAATGACGTGCAGTTGGGGGAAGTCTTCATAAAAATAACGCAATAGGTTGATCGCAGCCGGAATTTCCTGGATTTCGTCAATAAAAATCAGGGTGTCGTGGTTTTGAAAATCTTTCTCTTTGAGGAAAAAAATGGCTTCTACCAGGCTGGAAAAACGAGCATAATTTTGAAAAATGGCTGCGTCCTCCTTTCGCTCAAGATTAAGGTAAATGAATTGAGCGTATTGCTGGCCGAAATCCTGCACCAAAGTAGTTTTCCCAACTTGACGAGCACCCTTGATTATCAGTGGTTTGCGATTAGATGATCGCTTCCAGTTTTCCAGTTCTGCGAATAAATTCCGGTAGTACATTGATCCTTTTTTACACAAAGCGATAGTAAAAATACGCTTTTTTTGTCACAAAGCGATACCAAAATTGATTTTTTCTGTCACAAAGCGATACCAAATTTACCAATTCCTGTCACAAAGCGATACCAATTGCCGCTGGTTTTGGTAAGAAAGGGGGGAATTTTTGGCTTCAAACTCAACCATATCACTGAGTCAGGGGTTCCATACTGCATTAAATTGCAACCAAACACATGCTGCCGACCCACCATCCCGATCTCCCCTTTTACCGCCCCAACTGGCAGGGCAATCCCCTCGATGAAAAGGGCTTGTACCGCAACCTTTACCAAAAAAGCGAACGCAGCTACCGCGAATTGTTCCGTTGGCAGTTTGGGCCGCGTCCACAAAAAGTGGAGAAAAAGGCCGATTTGTGGCAGATCGTGGTGCGTACCAATGAGGAGTTTTCACACAGCACTGGGGATGCCATGCTCTGGCTGGGGCACACCACTTATTTGATTCGGGTGGCGGGCAAAACCATCATTACCGACCCCATCTTTGGCAAGTGTGGGCCGATTCCCCGGCGCTCGGCTTTGCCATTTCCCAAAGAGAGGATTCCTCAAGTGGACTACATCTTGCTCTCGCACAACCACCGCGACCACGCCGACAAGCCCAGTATGCAATACATCGCGGCCCAAAACCCCCAAGCGCCCATTTTGACGGGCTTGAGCATGGAGCGTTTGTTGCAAAAATGGGGCATCAAAAACCCGATTCAAGCAGCAGGCTGGTGGCAAACTTACCAGACCGAAGCCCCCTGGAAAATCACTTACCTGCCCGCCATGCACTGGGCACGCCGGGGCCCATTCGACCTGAACGACATGCTCTGGGGCAGTTTTTTGATCGAAACACCCCTGAAAACCCTCTTTTTTGGTGCGGATAGTGGTTATGGGCCACACTACAAAGACATCGCCGAGTTTATTCCCCAGCCCGATTACGCCATGCTGGGCATTGGTGCGTACCAACCTGATTGGTTCATGCACACCGCCCATACCAATCCCGAAGAAGCCTGGCAGGCTGCCCTTGACTTGGGTGCAAAAACCATGATTCCGATGCATTACGGCACGTTTGACCTCTCTGATGAGCCTTTCGGCGAGCCTTATCGGCGCATCAAAGCGCTGGCGGACCAGGAAGCCACGATCCAGATTTTGGAGATCGGAGAAATGATTGGGTTGGGATAATCGCAGGTGATTTTCGCCAAAGCTCAATGCTTCTTCAGCCACTTGTCCAAGGTTTTTTTACTAGTCACGTCGGGATTGCCGTACCTATTGCGTTTGTCCAGCGTTGCACGTAAGTCTTGCATGGCTGGTTTAAAATCTACGCCCGGATCTTTGAATTTTTCTACGGCGCGCAGGGCAAGATCCACCTCAAAAGCAAATTGGCCCTTGCATAAATGGCATTCAATATTTCTAATTCTATGTTAACCAATTTTTACATAGATAATAGGCGACCAAGTCGTAGAACAAAGGGGCTTAAAACCATCATCACGAGCACCAAACTATTCAACGCAAAAACACTGCCCAGGTCCCATTTTATCAGATTAGGCGAGGTAATCGCTTTTACGGGGTCATTCAACAGCACTGCAAAGGCAAGCATCAACACCAGGGGCGTTGCTACCGCATTGATTGGGGTGAGCAGCTGGAAAATCCTTAAACCGCGACTCACCCCCAAGTTTGAGCCCAGTAGCATCACTAAAAACCCCAAAACCAGCATCCCACCGCCAGCAAAACGCCCCAGTGAAAGCCAAGCAAATCCTCCACCCCAAGCAATAACGGCTGCTACCAAAGCCAGGCAAATCCAAAAAAAAGCCATTAATACCAATAAAGACCAGGCATAGCCCACGCCGTAGTCTCCTCCTGGCATTTTTTGTAAAAAAGCCATTTTGAATAAAAAATCGCGGCTAGCAGCGACAACAAGAGCAGAAAATTTCCGATTGCAGACATCTTTTGGAACTTGTGTATAGACCCGACAGGCCCAATTTCAAGGACTTATGAGGTGCCAAAATAGCCCAAATTTTGATTCGTGGAGATTTTTTTACTTTGTATTTTTTCACAATATTTTTACATTAGAGCGGGTAGCGAATTGACCTCAAGGCTTCACTTTGTTGTGGCAAACTTCCAGTACAATTCCTCAATCCGGGCCAAGTGGTGGTCATCGTGCTCGGCCACAAACTGGAAAAGGTCCATCGTGCGCATGGGCGTATGCAGGCGGGGATGCAGAGCCGCTTGAAAAACCTGCTCTTCGCTGATTTTTTCCAACATGTGCAGGGTTTCGGCCCTCAGTTGGCTGAATTTTTCGAGTAAAAAGACCGGATCCTGCTCGTTGTGCCCGGCTTCGCTGGTACGCGTGTTGGCCAGGTCTGTAGGACGCAAATAAGTTTCTCCTTCTAAAATGTCTTGCAAACGCCCTTGCCATAGGGGTTCGAGGTCACTCAGGTGACCAATGTTCTCGGCAATGGTCCAGGTTTCGCCTTCGCGCAGGGGCAAATAGTCGGTAGGGATGTAACTCAACTTGTGGGACAAGCGGATCGGTGCTCCCCGCAAGCGCTCCAGGATGGAAGGAAAAATTTGCTCAGTTTGACTAAAATCAAATTTGCGCTCGAACCATTTTGTTTGTTTCATCGGGTGTGGTCTTTTCGAGAAAACACCATGAGCGTGTAGAAAGATGTATCTAATTTGAAAGCGCTTAAATCAACAATATTTTCACAAGTTAATTTCTTCCCACTGGTCAATCCCCCGCACTTCTGTATTGAAATTGACTCCAATGCCCATCAGTTTTTTCTGGGTATTGCGGTACTTGTCGGCATAAGCTTTCTCCTGAATTTGGGCCAAAGCCTCGGCAGTCGTTTTGTTGAATTTGAACTCAAAAATATACACCGCATCGGGTGTTTGCACGACCGCATCTGCTCGGCGATGTGCAGAGTGGACCTCGCTTTGTGCATACATACCCAGATAATTGAACACCAAGTGAATCAATCCATGATACAAACCCTCTGATTTTTTATCAAAAACCTCGCTGGGTAAGTCTGCCAGTAAACCATTGAGTATTTCGCGCACCTGGGCAAGGTTTCCTTGTAAAAAAGCCTGGTTGAGGTTGCGAATGGTGAGCCCGGTATCGGTGCGATGTACATCTTTTGATAAATCATCGATCAAAAACTGGTACATGCTCTGACGCACTTCCTTGTTCGGATAATCAAGGATCATGTCTCCGGTCCAAAGGTCCATTTCCTTGATGGTCAAGTAGCCCGTTTGAAAAAGCAAGGAGGTTATCTCAAGGTTTTCCAGGTCGAATCGTTCAAATGTAGTGTTATTGGCTGGGGTATTTTCGATGTTGAATACCTGCCATTTGCGCATTTGCTCGATCAAAAAACGCGGACTACCCGTCGAAAACCAGAAATTGGTGAAGCGCTGGGCCGAAAAAAAGCGCAAAACACCGAATGGATTGTACACCCGCTGCACCCCATCCCAGGAGTAACCGTTGTACCACTCGCGCATTTCATCCAAGACTTGTTGGCGGCTGGCATTCAGGTAGGCTTGCACTTCTTGCAAATAGTCCTCGAAATAATGTTCCAACTCCATTTGAGTATAACCAGTCAAAGTGGCATACCGCTTATTGAGCGTGATATCATTCAGGTTGTTGAGGTGCGAAAAAATGGAAACTTGAGCGAATTTGGAAATGCCCGTGATAAAAACCAATTGCAAATATTTGTCAGAATTTTTCAGCACCGCATAAAAACTGCGTAAGACTTCGCGGTTAATTTTGGCTTGTTCAAGGGTATCTTTTTCCAGGTAATCGATGATGGGTTTGTCATATTCATCGATCAAAAGTACCACTTTACCATACTTCTTGTGAAGTTGTTCCAACAACTCTTTGAATTGAACTTTGTAGGAGTTCGTCGGCAGTTCAATTTTATAATGATTGGCTAATTTATTTAACTCAAAAAGCAAAGCTTCTTCCAAGCCCATTTTTTCATAAGCAATGGCATCAAAAGAAAAATGCAAAACCGGATTGGTTTGTTCCCAATCCCATTGGTCTTCAATCCACAAGCCTGAAAACAGTGCTTTTTTGCCCTCGAACAAGGATTTGATCGTATCCAGCAGCAAAGATTTACCAAATCGGCGGGGACGAGATAAGAAATAGGTACTCCCTGTATTTACCAACTGGTGAATCAATTGGGTTTTATCCACATAAAGGTAGCCCCCTTCTATGACCTTTTCGAATGATTGTATGCCGATGGGTAATTTCTTCATGGATACAAAGATAATAGACTTTATGAACAATAGTCAAATGGCCATCAAGGCATTAGCTTATCGCGGCACTCAATTCCCACCACCCTTCATCAAGTCATTCCGCTCCATGTCCTCGATAATCGCATAAGCCAGTTTCAGGGCCTGGTAGCCGTCTTCGATGCTTACTACGGGGCGTTCATTTCGCTGGATACTGTCGGCAAATGACTCTAATTCCAGTTTGATGGCATTTACTTGCTCAATCGGGGGCAAGTCGATGTGCAGCATTTTTTTGCCGCGTGGGGTATCAAACTCCAAGAGATTGCCTTCGGTGGGCAGCTTTGGGGCATCCGGTTCAAAAAGGCGGATGACTTGGGCATTTTTCTCCAAAAAATCGAGACTGATGTAAGCATCGCGCTGGAAAAAACGCACTTTACGGGTTTGTTTCAGCGAAAAACGGCTGGCAGTGAGGATGGCCATGCAACCATTTTCAAATGCGATGCGGGCATTGGCAATATCGGGCGTATCGCTGACGATGGCCACCCCGTTGGCACTGACACTTTTGACCGGGCTGTTGACCATGCTCAATACAATGTCGAGGTCGTGGATCATCAGGTCCAAAACCACCGATACATCCGTGCCTCTTGGGTTGAAAGTAGCCAGGCGTTCGGCTTGGATGAACATGGGATTGAGCTCCAGGTCGTCGATGGCCAGCAAGGCGGGGTTGAAGCGCTCTACGTGGCCAACTTGCACCATCACCCCTTGCTCCTCGCGCAGGCGCATGAGGGTTTCGGCTTCTTCTACGGTATGGGTCAGTGGTTTTTCGATAAAAACGTGCTTGCCTTTGCGAATCGCTAGGGCAGCCAGTTCAAAATGGGTGGTGGTGGGCGTCACGATGTCCACGATGTCCACTGCATCGATCAAGGCTTCCGCCGAGGCGAAGGCTTTCAGGCCCATTTGCTCCGCTACCTGGGCCGCCGCTTGGGGAACAGGATCATAAAAACCGATCAAATCCAGTTTTTCCGCAGCCAGTTGAATGCACTTGAGGTGAATTTTACCCAGGTGGCCTGCACCTAAAACGCCAATTTTGAGCATGGTTGTGGTTGGGTCGCAGATGAGAAATTAAGCGCCCCGCTGCGCGGTGCGGTTTTGGGAACACGGATATAACGGATGAAACGGATATTCACAGATTTCCATCATGATGTTGACCGTGAACTTGACCATTACGATCAGTTGTATCCACTATTGTATGTCAAAAAAAGTGAATGAAAGACCAATTTCTAACTTTCATCTACCTTTTTTTAGATAGAAGCCATTCAGCTCAAAAGGCTCTTTGCCTTGGCCAAAGCAGCATCCAAGCCTGCGGCATTTTTACCACCTGCACTTGCAAAGAAGGGCTGACCACCGCCACCGCCTTCAATTTCTTTGGCGAGTTCTCGCACCATGTTGCCCGCGTGCAGGCCTTTGCCTTCCACCAGGGTCTTGCTCACGCTGACCATGATTTGGGGCTTGTCGCCTACTACTGCACCAAATACGATTACTGCATTGCCCAATTCCTGGTCGAGTTGGCTGGCCAGGTTTTTCAGGGCAGCACCATCGCCAATCGGCAGGCGGCGGATGATCACTTGCATGTCGCCAATGGTTTCCGCACTGCTCTTGAGTTCAGCTTTCATGGCAATAGCCTGGGCGGCTACGAGTTTTTCAACTTCTTTGCGCAAAGCCTTATTTTCTTCCTGTAAAGTAGCCACCGACCTGGCCGCTTGTGGGCTCTTCAACATGCTGCGAATGGCACTTAGCTCTTCGACTTCGTGCTGCACAAATTGCTGTGCCTGACTGGCTGTGATGGCTTCAATGCGGCGAACTCCGGCAGCTACGGCTCCTTCGGCTACGATTTTGAACAAGCCGATCTCACCTGTTGCCTGGATGTGGGTTCCCCCACACAGTTCGCGGGAGAAGGCCGGATCGAAGGTGATCATGCGCACGGTTTCCCCATATTTTTCACCAAACAACATCATTGCCCCCGATTGACGGGCGGCTTCGATTGGCATGTCGCGTTGCTCATTAAGTGCGATGTTGGCACGGATTTTTTCGTTGACCATCGTTTCGATTTCCTTCAACTCGTGGTCGGTCACTTTCTGGAAGTGGCTGAAGTCGAAACGCAGGCGCTCTGCGTCCACATTTTGGCCCTTTTGCACGGCATGGTGGCCCAAGATGCGGTGCAAAGCCGCGTGCATCAGGTGTACCGCCGAGTGGTTGGCCGAGGTAGCCTGGCGGGTTCCAGCATCCACTACCGCCTTGACGGGCAGGGCAAAATTGCCAGGAAACTCGTTGACCACGTGGATCACCAAGTCGTTTTCTTTCAAAGTGTCCAAAACTGTGATGCGGTCGGCACCGATCACCAAGTAACCCTGGTCACCAACCTGACCGCCGCTTTCGCCGTAAAATGGCGTTTTGCTCAAAACAACCTGGTATTGGTCTTCTTTTTTGATGTTGACTGTGCGGTATTTGAGAATTTTGCTGTCGCTGACCTCCAAGGTATCGTACCCTACAAAAGCCACCTCGCCTTCGTTCACCTGGTACCAGTCACCCACCTCTTTTTTGGAATCGGCGCGCGAGCGGTCTTTTTGTTCTTGTAGGGCCACCAAGAAGCCTTTTTCGTCCACCTGCAAGCCCTTTTCCTGGGCCAGCAATTGGGTCAGGTCGAAAGGAAATCCAAAAGTATCGTACAAGTCAAAGGCATCTTTCCCGGAGATGGTGCCGCTCGACACATCCAGGGCTTCGACCCGGCGCAGACCGATTTCCAGGGTATTCAGGAACGCACTTTCCTCACTCTCGATGATGCGGGCCACCTGCGCTTGCTGGGCTTTCAATTCAGGAAAAGCCTCGGCGAAGTTGTCAGCCAGCATCGGGATCAGGGTGTGGAGGAAAGGCTGCTTGATGTTCAAAAACGAATAATAATAACGCACTGCCCGGCGCAAAATACGGCGAATCACATAACCAGCGCCCGAACTACCCAAGAGCTGCCCATCGGCAATGGCGAAAGCAATGGCGCGGATGTGGTCCACGATCACGCGCATGGCAATGTCAGACTTGGCACTGCGCTCATAGCTGCCTTTGTAATTGATTCCCGAAGCTTTTTCAATAAAATTAATGAACGGCATGAACAGGTCGGTATCGTAAGTAGCTTTTTTGCCTTGCAACACCATGCAAAGGCGCTCAAAGCCCATGCCTGTGTCCACGTGCTTTTCGGGTAAAAGTTCCAGCGAACCATCAGCTTTTCGATTAAACTGGATGAATACATTGTTCCAGATTTCGACCACCCCTGAGCCATCAACGTTCACCAACTGGTGCCCAGGCACTTGAGCGCGTTCTTCGTCCGAACGGGTATCCATATGGATTTCGGTACAAGGCCCACATGGCCCGGTATCGCCCATTTCCCAAAAATTGTCCTTTTTATTGCCGTAAATGATGTGCTCACGGGGCAATACGCTGGCCCAGTACTCAAGCGCTTCATCGTCGGCAGGAATATTGGCACCTGCATCCCCTTCAAAAACTGTCGCATACAAGCGATCAGCTGGCAATTGGAGCTTATCGGTCAGTAGTTCCCAGGACCAAGCAATGGCTTCTTCTTTGAAATAATCGCCAAAAGACCAGTTACCCAACATCTCAAACATGGTGTGGTGGGTACCGTCATAGCCCACATCTTCGAGGTCATTGTGCTTACCCGATACGCGTAAGCATTTTTGAGTATCGGCAATGCGGCGTACTTCCGGGGTTTGATTGCCCAGAAAATAGTCTTTGAACTGGTTCATACCCGCATTGGTGAACATCAGCGTGGGATCTCCTTTATTGACCAAGGGCGCTGAAGGGACAATTTTATGCTGTTTGGAAGCAAAAAAGTCGAGAAATGCTTGGCGAATTTCGCGGGCGGTCATCATGTCGTGTAGTTTTTATGCGATTTTTTTAGGTGCGAAAAAGGCTGAATTAGCAGCAAAAATTGCTCCTCGTTCAAAAATTTCATACCTACCAAGTGTTAAGGAACCGTTAAAAAAAACTTAAAAGGTTCGAAAGTTTGGGATTCAGTTTCGATATTTGCAATCGCGATCCGAAGAAACCTACACATTTGAGCTCAGTTTAGTTCCACAAACTGTTGCTCCCATTGTAGTCTCTCCTTCGGGCGGGGCAAGATAAGCAGCTTTTCTCAAACCTAACGAGGGGGCAGCACTTACCCGAAATTTATCAGCTATTTGCTTCTATCATTCCCGGATTTAACTGTTTTGCGAACATAACTGCTAAATTTTTATAAAAAATTTTTGGCGTATGCTTTTTGTCGCTTACATTTAAGTCCGTTGTAGTTTTAAGGGTCATCATTTAATTTGAACCTAAACTACAAAAAATCGTTTTGAGGCAGTAGCCAGTAGTAACTAGGAGGGCACTAAGTTTCAGCTTGGAGTATGTTCAAACAAACTCTCAACTCCTTGCAACATTCGCAAGGCTTTCCAAAAAGCGCTGCAAATTTAGTCAAATTGGCCAAGATCAAGACATCATGGGAAAAAAAGAAAAGTTCATCTACAACATTCAAACCCTAACGTTTGAAAAGGTAGAGATCACATGGCTTTCCAAAGCGTTCAGAATATTGGCGTTTTTGTGTACAGCAGTATTTACGGCATTTTTGTTTTCGATTGTATTGTATCGCTATTTTCCATCACCCAAAGAGCGCATTTTGCTTGCTGAAATCGATGTGATGAAAACCCAGTACGAAAAACTGGAAGGCGAATTGCAAGTGTTGAACGAAGAAATGAACCACCTCAACGACCGCGATGCTTACGCTTATCGCACCGTTTTTGGGATGGACCCAATCGATAAAGATGTATTGGAAGGCGGCATCGGGGGCCACGAGGAGTACCTCAATTTCCGCGATCTGAAAAATGGGGGTGCATCCATCATGGGTGCTTTGGAAAAAGTGCGCAAACTCAAGCACAAAATGGTGATCCAATCCAAATCATTGGACACTATTCTCAACGAAGCCAACCGCAAAGAAGTCATGCTGGCTTCGATCCCATCCATCAAACCCGTGCGCTCCGACAAGTTGGCCCGCGAAGTAGGCCTGCTTTCTGGCTTCGGTTACCGCATCCACCCACGCTACAAGGTGGCCCGTATGCACTACGGCATCGACTTCACTGCACCAACAGGTACACCTATTCAAGCCACTGGTGATGGGGTGATTAAAGAAGCCCAACACCACAGCGGCTATGGCAAGTGCGTAGTGATCGACCACGGCTATGGCTATGAAACGCTTTACGCACACATGAGCCGCATTGACGTAAAAGCAGGCCAAAAAGTAAAGCGTGGCCAAAAACTGGGCCTCGTAGGCAGCACTGGTAGCTCAACTGGCCCACACTGCCACTACGAAGTACACCTCAAAGGCAAACAAGTGAACCCCATCCACTACGTAATGGATGGCCTTTCACCTACCGAATACCAAAAATTGGTGTTGGCTGCTCAAGCGGCTAACCAATCGATGGACTGATTTTTGGATTTAGGTTTTTTCGAAAAAGCGCTCGCAAGTTTAGACCTTGTGAGCGCTTTTTGGTTAGATAGGCATCTGATAACGATATGCTATTTCCTCAGGATCAACCCCACCGGGCTGGGCCAAAATGGTATTGATCAAGCGAAAGATCAAAGAAGAAGGCTCATTATTCAGTTCTGCTTCAAAGGGCAATGGCTCTCCTGACTGGTGTTTTATTTCCCCATTTTCCTCAGAAATCTTGCGTATTACTTGCTTATTCTCACTCAAGACCATGTTAAAAAACATTGACATTTCTAAATAGACAAAACTCATTGCTCGAACGTCTTCCTGTAACCAGGGGTCAATACAAACTTCTGGGTCGGCAGTATAGAGAATGGTGCCTTTGTCCCCAAAATAGACATCGCAGAGCCCCTCATCTTTCCAGTTGGCTTCAGCCATTTCGTAGTTAATTTCTTCAGGATCGCTCAATCGAAGGTATTGGCCTACTTCGTTCATGAAGTCCTTGGGTTTGTTTTTGTAACTTTTGCCAATGACTAATCCAGAAAAATTGAATCCCATGATTTATTGTTTTAAAAATGCAAGTGAAAATTGTTTTTTGCGAATTTAGCACAAAAAGTTTTTATTTTAAATTTGCTCCTACTTTTTTTAAATTTAATTCATTGTTTCTACATAAAAAACACCAACCATTCCATTGTTTGACTATCTTTGGCCACGATTCCTTCAATCGTCCCCTTGGTTTACGTCCCAAATGCCAAAGTCAATTGCATGACTGTGGCTACTCATCCGATTCAACCACCTGAAAAAAGGCAAAAACCGCCGATGAATGCCGTAATTGTAGACGACGAAGCACTGTACATCGAATTATTGCAAAAGCGATTGACCCAGGTAGCGCCCAATATCAATGTTTTGGCTACCTTCAATAAGCCACTCGAAGGCGTTTTGTACCTGAGGCAAAATAGCATAGACCTGCTTTTTTTGGATGTGGAAATGCCGGAAATTGATGGCTTCATGTTTCTGGATATGCTCAAGCCCGTAAATTTTTCAATCATATTTGTCACCAGCCATGAAGGTTATGCGCTCAAAGCTTTCCGCTATGCTGCGGTGGATTATTTGCTCAAACCAGTGAAAGCAACTGAGCTGAGCGAGGCCGTAAACAAGCTTACCCGCGCTCGTCAGGAAGACCTCAGTCGCCAGATGGAGGTATTGAAGGGTGCCATGAGTGAACTGCGCAACGACAACTCTCGTTTCAACAAACTGGTGCTCAATACCCAAGAAAAAGCCATGATCTTGGAAATCGATGAAATCGTAAACATCGAAGCTTCGGGACCCTATTCGCAGTTTTATACGATCGATGGCAAACAGCATGTAACCAGCAAGCCTCTTGGCTATTACGAAGACCTGCTCAAGGTCAACGGGTTTTTCCGGGTTCACCGCTCGCATTTGGTTAATTTGGCTTATGTGACTACCATCAACAAGGAAGAAGGCATGGTCGTGCTCCGCAATGGCAAGCAAGCTCCTGTTTCCAAAGACAGCTTGTCGAAATTGATGGAACACCTGAAATAATCGCCCCCCTTTTGTAACCAAAATCCACGTACCGTATTCCTCTTGCGTAATTCTTCACCAACTCACGAACATTTGTTGGTACTTCAGAGGTTCTATAAAATACATCTATTACGCATGAGATCAGTTCTGTTTTTTTCCCTTCTACTTTTCGGCCTCAGTGCTTGTGGCGACCGCAAGACCAAAGAGTCCTTTCGCGAATTCGCCGATTTTTACGAAAAATTCCACAAAGACACCACCTTTCAAGCCGAAAATTGCCAGTTCCCAATGGAAGGTATGCCCGATAATGCTGGAGCCTACGAAGGTAATTTATCTGAATTTCGCTGGACTAAAGACAAGTGGACGATCCATAAACCCATTGATTTTGGCAAAAGTGGCTACAAGCAAGAGTTGCAGCCCATTGGCCCTGACCTGATCATTGAAACGATCATAGATCCGAGTGGGGAATACGGCCTTAGCCGTCGTTTTGCCCGCATCAATGGCAAATGGACCCTGATTTATTACGCAGGGATGAATCGGATTGAAAGGCGAGGCTGATCTTAGTCGAGCAATTGAGGATTGAAAAGCTGAAGAGATTGGAAATGTCGTCGCTTATTTGATCTCTCTTTGCTGCACCTGGGCCAAGGGCGCTAAATTGCTTTGCGGCTGATCCAGGTAAAAATAAGCAGTGGCTGACACATCATCGCGGCGGTAAAAATTAGTCCAACCATTTGGGAAGTCGGCACTGTGTAGCTTGGGCGTAGGATTCATTTCAAACAAGCAGTAAAATTTAGTTCCCGCATCCACACTGATGGGAATGAGTTCGGCTCCTGCTTTGTCCATTTTCCGCACATTTTCCAGTTCATCGCCACCAATCATCTGGATCGTCACCCTACATTCCTGGCGAAAATATACGGGATCCGGCAGATGGTAGCGGTAAAAAGCCCAGTGCCGTTTGGGCTCACCAGCGATCAGGCAGCCTTGATATTGATGCACGAATTTACCCTGTCCCCACCCCGTACCGATGTAATCTTCAGTGCCTGTGCCATTGAGAGTCGGAAAGGTACTGTCTCCATCCAGATAGATTTTGACCTCTCCTTCGCCAAACCAGCTTTGCAAATAAACCGAATCGGCAATCACCCCAATGTTGACGCCCAGGTAGCGACCGCGACCTTGAACTTTGGGAAGCAAATCAATGTCTTTCGCCAACTCGTTTTTAGGATTGCGGGTCCAATAGGCGTGGAAATAGAGCATGTCTTTGGGCATCTTGGGCCTTAGCTCGTAGTTTATATCAAAAAACAAGAGGTTCAGGTCTTTTTCCGATTCATTACTGATGCTGATTCGCGCCGCCTTACGGAAAGGCATCGGGATGTTGCAATTGAACGAGCGGCCTTCGGGATTGGAAAAAAGGGCATTTTGAAAAGTGGTGGTTCGCCCCAAACCCACGCCAAAAAAATCGCCCAAAGGTGCTGAAACCGCAGGTTGGGCTGCCCCATCCCAATACATGTCAATCCGCAAGGAGCGCAACATCTCCGGGGAGCGATCCGAAACGGTCAACCATATGCGCTGGATGATGCCAGCCCCTCGGATGTCGAGCAAGTTTACACTTTGGCCTGCTTTGAGGGCTTCAAAGGCGTGGCCTTTGGCGGTTTTGTTGGCTTGGCCACCTTGGCCTTTGGTGCCATTGAGGTTTTCGAAACTACTCCAGCGGGTATCGCCATGTTTGGGGAGTTGGTAGATTTCCTGGCCTGAAGCAAGGCTGCAAAAGCTGGTAAAAAACAATAGTAAATAGCTGGGTTTCATGGTGGTGTTTTGTACCAAGATAAGTGAATTTCATGAAAAACAGCGGCAACTGTGCTGGTTTTGCAGTTAAAATTGACAAGTATTAAGAGTATGTTTAAAAATTTTTGCTTGTCCCAAAATGGCCCCTTTCCGCCTATTCTTCGTTCCAAAAATGCTCATTATGCGCTGCATAACTCCGCTTTTTGCGCACTTTTTATAAAAGGTGCTAGCCAAAAACGTGCTCATTTTTGACTTCAATCCCAAATTTAAACATCCTCTAAGGGCAAATTGAATGATTTTTTACGAAATTTTACTGTTGTGAAAAATTCTTCACCATTATACATTTTATTTGCAATCAACTCTATGCATTAGTCTATTTTCCATTCCCAAATACAACCCCAACCAGAATCATCAGTACATATCCCCAAATTGACTTTCATCCTTTTTCAATTGACATCCAGTTTAGTGACTTCAATCCACGAGGGTTGGGGTTTTGCAAGCAAAAGATCAACAACAACCAAATCAGTGCATTTTTAAACTCAGCTTGGCTCGCTACCAAGTGCTCAAATTGTTGAAAAAACCTGTTTTTTTATAAAACCTAATTTATGATGCTGAAACAAAACTTAAAATTCGCAGTGGGCGTAGTCTGCCTGCTGCTCTCAGCGCTGTATGCACATGCTCAAGGTACACTGAAAGGTACCATCCGAAACAACAGTGGCGAGCCTCTGATTGGGGTAGCTGTAGCGGTGGTAGGTACTACGCAAGGCACCGTAACTGACCTGAACGGGGATTATAGCCTTGGACTCAATCAAGGGACGTTCCAAATTGCTTATTCCTACTTGGGATTTGCCACCATTACCGTAGTTGTGAGTATGAACTCAGGCGATGTTGTAAAAGACATCACCATGGCTTCCTCTGCTACCCAATTGGATGAAGTAGTGGTATCTACGGGTTCGCGCAATACACAGCGGACTACTACCGACACCCCACTACCCATTGACATCCTGTCGGCCAGTGACCTGCGGGCAACTGGTCAGTTCACTTTTGACAAGGCCCTGCAATACCGAGTGCCTTCCTTCAACACGGTCAACACCCCCGTGAATGACGCAACCTCTTTGCTTGATCCCTATGAAATCCGCAACATGGGGCCTAGCCGTACCTTGATCCTGATCAACGGGAAGCGCAAAAACTCCAGTGCTTTGTGCTACATCCAAACCTCGCCTGGTCGTGGGGAATCGGGTGCTGACATTTCTGCGATCCCTGCCGATGCCATCAAACGCGTGGAAATTCTGCGCGATGGAGCTTCCGCACAATATGGTTCTGACGCCATCGCAGGGGTAATGAACATCATCCTAAAGGACCGTTACGAATACGGCACGGCGACTTTGACGACTGGCATCACTGGCGAAGGCGATGGCGGAATGGTAGGCATCAGCATCAACAACGGTGCTAACTTTGGCAAAAAAGGGTACATCAATTATACCATGGCCCTCCAGCGTCAGGCGCTGGCCAATCGACCAGGCTTGGTAGATGCCCAGGGTGAAGCCAATGACTTCGGTGCCCCGCTGGCCCAAGTCCAGTCTTTCTTGCGCCAATTCCCTGATGCAGGCAACGTCAACGGTCAGCCTGAAAATGCGGCGGCAAAGTTTTTGGTAAATGGTGGCATTCCGATCGACGACAAAACCGAGATTTACTACAACGCAGCTTATGTGTACAAAAAAGTCAACAGCTTCGCCAACTACCGTACTCCTTATTGGCGTACCACTGATGACGGTTTGCTGACGCCACGTGGCCAGCCTTACATCGGTTATGTGCCGACTTTTGAAGGCGACTTGAACGACTATAATGCAACCATTGGCTTCCGCTCGACCAGTGCCAGCGGTTGGAACACCGATGTGAGCTTTACCACCGGAGGCAACTCACAACTGTACACCGTAGCCAATAGCCGCAACCGCAGCTTGGGTAAAAACAGCCCCATCCTCTTCAGACCAGGTGGCTATGGCTTTTTCCACAACGTTGGCAACGTAGACATTTCTAAATCGCTCACCGATCGCTTGAATTTTGCATTCGGTGCGGAATTTCGGGCCGAGAAGTTTGAGATCACAGCCGGTGATACCGCTTCCTATTCTGGCTCAGGTGCAGATTCCTTCCCTGGTATCGGTGCGCCAAATGCGGGTGAATCCACCCGTTACAACTTTGGTGGTTATGTGGACTTAGGCTTTGACATTACAGAAAATTTCCTGCTCAACGGTACTGCTCGTTTAGAACAGTACAGTGACTTTGGTGAGGCTTTTGTGTGGAAATTGAGCTCGCGCTACAAAATGGCCGACAACAAGGTAACCCTGAGGGGGTCGATTTCGACAGGTTTCCGCGCACCATCACTGCACCAGATCAACTTGCAATTGGCACAAGCCAGCTTCGTACCTGGCCAGGGCATCCAGACCAAGGGTATCGTGAACAACCGTTCTTCTCAGGCCCGCTTGTTAGGCGTTCCTCAATTGAAGCCCGAAAAATCAACCAATATCACTTTGGGCTTGGGCTTCCAGCCTACCAAGAAGTTGAACATCACTTTGGACTACTACAACATCAGCCTGAAAGACCGGATCGTCCTCAGCTCAGAGATCATGGCTGGCGGAACTACCGCTTCTCGTGAACTGGATGCTGTGCTCAACGCCAATGGTATCGTAGCTGTGAGTTTCTTCATCAATGGCATGAATACCCGTACCTCTGGTTTGGACCTGGTAGCCAACTACCGGGGCATGCCCCTGGGTAAAGGCACGCTCAACTTTAACCTGGCCGGTAACTACCAGTTGCAAAACGAACGCACTGACCCGATCCTGAATCCCGAGCTGATTGCCCGCGCTGGCCAGACCGTAGTGGATCAGATCCAGGAGGCACTCTTGCTATCTTCCCGCCCCAAGTTCAAGTACATCCTGGGCGCAGACTGGGTTTTGAAAAAACTAAGCCTCAACCTGAACAACACCGTATTTGGCCCTACTACTTTCCGCCAAAACGGTTTGAACAGCAACTTGAAGACGGTTTTCAAAACCAAACTGGTGACCGATTTGGGTGCCAATATCGCCCTGTCGAAAACCCTGAACCTGGGCATCAACATCCAAAACATCCTGAATGTATTGCCAGAGTGGGAACTCAAAGCCCTCAACAGCGCTGGCGAAGCAGTGTTGCGCGATCCTGCACAGGTGAAGAACAACGTGAATGCCATCACTTTCAACGGTCGCTATTCAATGGTGACTTACGATGGTTCTCACTTTAGCCAATTGGGCCGTATTTTCTCGGCTAACCTGGCTTTGAAGTTTTAATAGGCACAGTGGATCAAAAAAAGCGTCGATCAGCAGTAAGTTGGTCGGCGCTTTTTTTATGAGCGCAACCTCATTTTCAGCCAAAACTCCCTTTTTTTAGAAGTTTTGGCTGAAAATAATTTTTTATTTCCAGCCAAAACCTTTAAATTTGAACAGTTTTGGCTGAAAATAAAACAAAGTATGGAGAAATTAGTTGGTAGAACGCTCGAAGTCAAGCTATTAGCCGATGCTTTGGCTTCACCCAAAGCGGAGTTAATCGCGGTGTATGGTCGGCGTAGGGTTGGCAAGACACATTTGATACAGAGCGTTTACAAGGACCATATTGTTTTTGAGTTCACAGGAATGAATCGCAACAACCTGGTTGAGCAACTTGAAAATTTTGCTTTGACCGCCCAAACCTCTTTTGCGCACAATACAGCTTTGCCCATTGCGATGCCTCAAACCTGGTTGCAAGGATTTAGGATGCTCATCAACCTGATGGAAAACACCAAAACAGAGGAGAAAAAAGTTGTTTTCATCGATGAGTTTCCCTGGCTAGACAATAAGAAGTCGGGTTTTTTAGCGGCTTTCGATCATTTTTGGAACAGTTGGGCGGTAAAACAAGACAATTTAGTGGTTGTGATCTGTGGTTCAGCGGCATCGTGGATGATTCAAAACATTGTAAGAAATAAAGGTGGTTTGCACAACCGAATTACCCAACGCATCAGGCTTGAGCCTTTCAATTTATATGAGACTGCCTTGTTTCTGCGAAACAATCACATCAATTTAGGCCAATACGATATTTTACAACTCTACATGGTCACTGGGGGCATTCCGCACTACTTGAATACCATAAAACCAGGAGAAAGTACGATTCAGGTCATTGATCGCTTGTGCTTCAGCAAAGACGGTCCTTTGCGCAACGAATTCAAAGACCTCTATCCCGCACTCTTTGGAAGGGCTGAAAAACACATTGCGATCATTCGAGCTTTAGGTGACAAATTGAGCGGCTTGAACCGCAATGAAATCATTGGCACTTGTGGTTTCAAAACTGGTGGTACGATGACTAAAGTTTTAGATGAGTTACTGGAATCCGGTTTCATCAGCGAATATTTGCCTTTCAATAAAACGGCAAAAGAAGCCGTGTACAAACTGAGTGATGAATACTCGCTTTTTTACCTGAAATTTATAGAAAGCAGCAAAGCGACGGGTGCTGGAACCTGGCAATCAAAAGCAAAAGAGCAAGCCTGGACATCATGGATGGGTTTTGCTTTTGAAAACATTTGCCTCAAACACGTTCCACAAATCAAAAAGGCTTTGGGTATTTCGGGTATTTATACCGAGCAATCGGTTTGGCGCTATGTATCAAAACCTGGCGAAACAGGTGCACAAATTGATTTGTTGATCGATCGGCAAGACAATTGCATCAATCTTTTTGAACTCAAATTCTACAAGGACATTTATGAAATGACGGCTAAAGATGTCGCTGCCTTGCGCAGCAAACGAAGCATTTTCCAACAAAAAACAGGCTCCAAAAAAACCATTTTCATCACCTTGCTGACCACTTTTGGCGCAAAACCAAATGAGCACTATTTGGAAGTGGTGCAAAATCAATTGCAAATGGGTGTCTTGTTTGAACCTTGAGGCACAAAACCAAAGGCACTGGATTTTTTCAAAAAACAAGCCTATCTTTGGAAAAAATAAGGACTTATGTCGATAAAAATAGAGTTGCCATTAGAACTTGAAAAGCAGCTTGAAGCCAATGCGAAAGTACTTGGCTTGAGTGCAGAAGAGTATGTTTTGCTTTTGATCAAAAACGACATCAAAACACCCGAAGAAATTCAAAGGCGACAAGAATTGATGCTTTTGCAACAGATTAATCAGGGATTCGACGACGAATTCTGGAGTCGTTACGCTGATTTGATTAAGCTAAGAGGTTTGAATCAAATTGATGATAATCAGTATGATGAGTTGTGTCAAATGATTGAGCGTACGGAGCTTGAAAATGTTAAGCGTACAAAGCTAGTCATGCAATTGACAGAACTACGCCAACAACCATTTGAAGAAATCTTTAGTGCTCTTGGAATTGAACCTGTTACATTGGAAGCTTAAGATCACCTCAGGATAATTCACATCCCCAAAAACCACAAAAAGCCCACCAAACCTAAGTGTGATGAGCTTTTTGGAAAAAAGAATCAAGCAGCAGCTCAATTCATCTTCTTGCGCACTTCCTCCACTACCCTTTTCTGGTCCTGGATCAGTTTCTGGGCTGCTTCCTGGTCTTTTTCGTTTTGGATGATGCTTTCTTTTGACTTGCGGATTTTCTCCTCGGCCTCTTCGATGTCTTTGCGGTAGCGGGCATTGTCTTTTTTCAGGCCCTCAAAATCACTTTCATAGCGCTTCAATTGCTTTTCTTGGGCTTCGAGGTCAATGCGAATTTTTTCACGCTCTACTTCACGGGCAAAATCCTCCAGCATTTCGCGGGCAGCGCGGTTGCGCTGGTAATTGTCGCTGCCTGCGCTTTTGGCGGTCATGCCATTGGGCAGGTTCGTGGAAGAAGCGCCAGGGAAAGTGATCGAAAAACTCATGTCATTTCCCACAGGGCGCACATCGTACACCAGGTTTACCGGGTCAGAGTGCTTCATTTGGGCATTCTCAGCAATGTTTTGCTTGGTTTTGCGGTCGTACATCACCTTGCTGCGCAGGTTTTTCTTGGCGTAATCCGCCCATACTTTTTTCACCAGCTTTTCATCGGCATTGCGCAGCGTCAGGGCCACGGTGTTGCTACTGGCAATTTCATAGTCGCTTGGAATATCGGCACTGCGGGTGTCTTGGCTAAAAACAGTAGTGTAATTCGTGGCCAAAAGTACGAGTATCAAAAAGATGGCTTTTTTCATGGTTGAGCTTGGGTGATTAAATGGGTGAAGAATAAAGAAGGCTCGAAAACATGTTTCGACCATTTTTGCAATCACATGACTTTTGACGGAGTAACTGGTCCTTCGTCACTGGCCGAAGCAAAATTATTGATGGAGGCCAAATTATCCTGTTTTATCGACAATTACCGTCATTCTATCCGAAATCTGCCAGCGGAACGCCGCATTCCTGTAATTTTCCTTCCTGAATGTGTAACAAACCAAAATAACTTGTATCAAATCGTAAAACCAAACCCCATCAAAACGCGCACATGGATAGTATTTTGACTTTGGAAGAAGTTTCCAAAACCTACGAAAACAAAATTGCAGTTGATCAGGTCAGTTTCTCAGTGCCCAAAGCAGGCATTTTTGGCTTGCTCGGCCCCAATGGTGCTGGTAAAACCTCACTGATCCGGATGATCACGACCATCACCAATGTAGATTCCGGCCGCATCTTGCTCAATGGGGAACCACTGAACAGCCGTCACCCTGAAGCCATTGGCTACATGCCCGAAGAACGGGGCTTGTACAAAAAAATGAAAGTGGGCGAGCAACTCACCTACCTGGCCAGGCTAAAAGGCTTGAGTGCTCAACAGGCCAAAGACGCCATTTATTACTGGCTGGATCGCTTTGAAATCAAAGACTGGTACGACAAAAAAGTGGATGAGCTCTCTAAAGGCATGCAACAAAAGGTGCAGTTCATCGCTACCGTATTGCACAATCCTAAATTGATCATTCTCGACGAACCCTTCACTGGACTTGACCCCATCAACGCCAATTTATTGAAGGACGAAATCGAAAACCTCCGAATCAACGGTGCCAGCATCATTTTCTCGACCCACCGCATGGAACAAGTGGAGGAAATGTGCGACAACATCGTTTTGATCAACCAGGGCCGCAACATCCTGGAAGGCAATGTGACCAAGATTCGCCAAGAATACAAGCAAAATCGCTTTCAAATCGACTTTGCCCAGGCTTTTCAAGGCCAGGTACCAGCTGGTTTTACGCTTTTGGAGAACAAGAAAAACGCCTGGATCGTACAAGCGCAGCCTGGTAGTTCGTCCAACGCGCTCTTGTCCAGCTTGTTGGCTGCCAATGCACCCATTGCTGCTTTCAACGAAATTTTGCCTACCCTGAATGACATTTTCATCCAGGCAGTAGAGGAAAACAATGAAGTCGCAGCGGCTTAATCTTTCAACAATTCAACTTCTCCACCCATCATGGATAAACTTTGGATCATCATCAAACGCGAATACCTTAGTCGGGTTACGCGCAAAACTTTCATCATCGCTACGATCCTGACCCCCTTGGCTTTTGTGGCCTTTTTTGTGATCGTAGGCTTTATTTTCAGCTACCAAAGCGACGATGTCAAAACCATAGCAGTGCTCGACGAGGGCAACATCCTCGAAGGGGCTTTGAAAGACCAGAAGAATTTGTACTTCAAGTTTGAAACACGCGACTTGGAAACCCTGCGCAGTAAGTTTGAAGATACCGACTACGATGCCATCCTGCAAGTGCCCAAGGTCGATAACCTCATGAGCAAGGAATTCACGGTTTTTTACTACTCCAAAGGCCAACCCACTCTGGATATTGACATTGCCATCCGCGACCGCGTGCGAGATGCCTTGCGAGAATACAAAATCAAGTCCCTCAACATCAATCGCGAGCAACTGGACGCCATCAATACCTCCATCACGCTCGAACCTGAGCCCATTGAAAAAGGCGGACAAGATGCCTCCAAACTCACCAGCGCCATCGCCGCTGGGGCGGGTATGCTGATGGGATTCATCATGTACATGGCCGTGTTCATCTACGGCTCAATGGTGATGCGCTCGGTGATGGAAGAAAAAACCAACCGCATTGTAGAGGTCATGGTTTCGAGTGTGAAGCCATTTTATATGATGTTGGGCAAAATCATTGGCGTGGGCGCAGTAGGTTTGACCCAAGTGTTGATCTGGGCCATTTTGATCCCATTGATGCTGACCATTGTCCAGGCGGTATTTGGTTTCGACGCCCAAACTTCGATGCCCGCGGGCCAAGTAGCAACACAAATCAACCCCGATGATACCCAAGCGATGGTCGCCCTGGCCATGAGCGAAATCGGCAACATCAACTGGTGGCTGATCCTGCCCTTGTGCATTTTGTACTTTTTGGGTGGCTATTTCTTGTACTCATCCTTGTTTGCAGCCATCGGTGCTTCCATCGGCGACGACATGGGCGAGGCCCAGGCCCTGACCATTCCGATCACCATTCCAGTGGTCTTGGCCATCTACATCATGATGCAGGCCAGCCAGGCACCCAATTCGAGTTTGGCGGTATTCTCGTCCATTTTCCCGCTCTTCTCCCCTATCGTGATGCCTGCACGCCTGGCTTTCCCGATTCCAGCTTGGCAAATCGTCGTTTCGATCTTGCTCTTGTTGGCCACTTCGGTCTTCTTTGTGTGGCTTTCGGGGCGCATTTACCGGGTAGGCATTTTGTTGTACGGGCAAAAACCTACTTTCAAGAAGTTTGCGAAGTGGGTGTTTTACCGGGATTGAGTTGAGCCGCTGATGAATTTATTTGTCCTGCTTTCGCAGTCCAAGTGTTGGAACACGGATGAGACGGATAAAACGGATTTTCACGGATTTTCCAGCGTGACGCAGACCACCTGACGAGGAAGCTGGTTCACGGTCTCATTACCGGAACCATCTTGCTCGCGTTTGCAACGCGTTTCCGCAGGCTTAAAAAAAAGCAAAAGAGGAATCACCAAACAAACGGTGATTCCTTTTTTTTATGTGATCAGGGCCTCTCTTTTCAACCCTTCAACATTTCAACTTTTCAACTCTCCCTCACTTTTCCTTCAACTCCTCCACCAAAGCCTCCGTTTTTTTGAGAAAGTCCTTCAAGTAATCAGGGCGGGCCTGTTCAAACATATCAATGCGCCAGTACTGCAATTCCTGGCCTTTGATTTTGATTTCCACGTAAAAACCACCCTGATCGGCGCAATTGGGGCAGCCGATGTTTTCGGCATCGACTGCGAGTAGTTCTTTGGGCAGCGCTTTGAGCAGTTCTTTGGCCTTGTTCACACTTTTGGCCTCCAAGGATTGACTTTGAAACTCCATTTGTGGGTCAGGATAGCCGCGATCCAGCTTATCGGCAAACAAGGCATCGCCTTTTAGCTTGTAAACATTGGTGCAGTTGCCGATGCATTTGCCAAAAAAGGTGCCAAAAACAAAGTGCTCCACCTCGCCCAGGGTTTTGGTGGTATCGGGGCTTGGGGTTTCTGCTTTGTCACAGGCGCAAAAGCCAAAGGCCAGGACCAAGAGGGTGATGAATCGGAAGTTTTTCATGTCAACTTTGTTTTAAAAATCAACAGTTCGTCACTGCTTATTGTTTGAGCTCTTGGGTCAATGCTTCCAACTGCTTCAGGAAACTCTTCAAATAAGCAGGCTGTCCACTTTCATTGGTATCGATGCGCCAATACTTAACTTCCTGGCCCTTTTGCTTGATTTCGACATAAAAACCGCCTTGGTCTGCACAATCGGGACAACCGATGGTTTCGACGTCTTCACCCAGCAATTTTTCGGGGAGCGCTTTGAGCAAATCCTTTGCCTTGTTCACACTTTTGACGTCCAGGGATTGGTTTTGGTAGGGCGTTTTGGGATCGGGATATTCGCGCTCAACCTTGTCGGCAAAGAGGGCATCGCCTTGCAGTTTAAAGACATTGGTGCAATTGCCGATGCAGTAACCGTAGAAAGTACCAAATGCGAAATGTTCTACATCGCCAATGGTTTGGGAGAGGTTTTGGTCTTCTGTTCGGTCGCAGGAGCTGAGTGCCAGGACCAAGGCCAGGAGGGTAAAAGAGAGGGTGTTTTTCATAAGAGCTGTTTTTGAGTTTAGACGCTTACTCTTAACACAAGGGTTGGCGAGAGGGGGACATTTATGAGTGTTAAGTTTAGGATGTGGTCATTTCGGCCTTGGGGCATAAAATTTTCGGGGTCAGTTCTTGATCCTTTTTTTAGAATTTGTAGATTTTTTTAGAATAATTCGACTTGAGAAAAACAATATACATTTGACAATCAAATACTTATGCAAAATCTCTTGTTTTGGCTTACCATTTGCCACTTAGTAACTGACAACCGATTGATCACCATTTAAAATCAACCATCATGTTAGGAGTATTTCTGCTGATTGCGCTAGTCGCCTGCCTGTATGGGTTGGTGGAACAGCAGGCCCGGTTCAACCGAGAGATGAGGGAGCGCTACGACCCTTATTACCGCTACAGTCCTCTAAGCCCATTGGCTGCGACTTTATTCGTGGGGGTGGTTTTGGTGGTGTGGTTGGTGCTTGTTAACTAACTGAGTCGGTAAGCCCACTCTACATTCTATTTATTCGAAACGAGAACAGAGAAGATCGTCGAATAATTAGAATAATTAGATTTTTTTTGTTCAACGGTGAAGCTAAACTCCAAAAATTTTAACATTATGCAACATTCAGGCTCAAAGAAGCGAAATATTGATTTTTTCTGCAAGTGTGATGCAGTTGGCACGATTTTAGACGACATTGACTGGGTCCTTACAGACCCTTCTTTTATCGCGCTAACTAACAAATCTTCAAAACTTGAAATAAGCACCATGAGTCATAAAACCTTGCCTAAAGTCCATGAACTTCCGCAGCACCTTGAGAACCCTCGTGTAACTGATATGTTGTCTAATCTTTTTGAAAAAGAAGACATCTATGATTATACACCTTTTATCCTTAATCATGAAGAAGGAAAAGTACGATATATCGAAACACATCTACAGGAAGGAGATTCAGAAGAAGAGGCGCTGGCATGGAGGACTCTAGGGAGTTATTGTTTCAATAGTATTAGGAAAACCGAAGTTTCAAAAAAGGTATTCAATACAATTGAGTCCATGATCAATCCTGTAAAAGGCTCTGTTATAGAATATTCTAAAACCTCTGAAAACACAAAAGATCCAGCAAAGGCCGCTGAAATGATCATTTTGAAACATAGAAATCAACTAGATGGATATCATTATATATGTTTACCACTTTTCCGGGGGGGGATTTGTACGCATAATATTGTTATTGTATGCAATAAAGATGATCTTGAAAAAATAGAGCTGAACTGGCGATACTTCTATTTTGAAATGAAAAATCCAAGTTTAGAGAGTTAGACAATCACTAGGAAATGAACCTATGTTCAGTCAGATATAAAACTGTAAAAATGTTAAATACAATGTTTGCAAAGAAACCCACAAGCGAAAGCGATAAAAAGCACAGTTTGCATTCGCATGTACAAAATACTTTGCCACAACCATCCTCGTCGAAGCGAAGATCGATATTGGCAACAAGACAAAATGTAATGAGTAATGAAATTGGCATATTGTCTTTACATAACAAAATCATGGGTAGTTCCAGCAAGGTTTTGACACTGCGCTTTGGAAACAGCTCTCACTATGAGGAGTTTATTGATTCGATATCTCATGATCCAAGTATCATCATTGCAGGAAATACACCGATTCCTCCTGGAAAGAAATCTCGCTCTATTGAGACAAAAAGCATGGTCATACTATTCAACTCATCTGATATTGAGGCAATCAAGAAGTGGAATAGATCAAGAAATGTTCACAAAGTAGTAATCATTGATGACAGCATCTTCGCGATCACCAAGCAAGTCATCGAAGTTTCAAACTGGTCTAACATAAAAATAATAATTGATGATGAATACGACTGAGTTCAAGTAGTGCTCATAAGCTTTTTGTGGATATTTTAATCCGCTAGTGCTGAAAGCATGGCAATAATATCTTGTATTGTCGCAGAATTTCGACGAAAAATCCTGCATTGGAGACAATCAGCGATTTATTAGTGTTGCTTTGTATTTTAAGAAACACTAAATTGCCCTTAAATCTACATACTACGGTAAGCTCACTGGTTTAGGGCGTGTTTAATTTGAGTGGCTCAAACCTGAAATACAGGCGATCAGGTTTGAGGTGTAAGCTCAAAGTTTTGTTTGGTGGACTTGTTTTTGTTGCATGGCTGGATCAAGATGTATTGACTGATCGTAACAATAGGAACAATATCCTAAATAACCCTCGTTAACTTGTTGCCAATTATTGTCCTTGGCGTAGTATCAAAACCAACCCAGCACATGACTGAAGACCGCAAAAATGAAATGGTACTAGTAAGGGATCAGATTTTTGAGGAGTTCGGGAGATTTAAAAAGTACTATGCAGAAAACCGTAAAACAAACTACCTGGGCAAGGAAAATGAATTCCCCTTTGATTTATTGACAGGGAGAATGAACAAGACAACCTTGCTAAAAGGTTATTTCAGCAACAAGTCTTTCCTGTACCTTGACCTTGACAAATCAAGGTTGAAAGAAAAAGACTACAAAGTTGATGGAATTTATCAATCATTTTTGCCCTTCATCTCAGAAGTCTCCATGACGATCCAGTATTATGACAATCAAATCTTGGACCGGAAAAGAGACATTACAACACATCAAGCAGTTTGCGACAACCTATTATTGAGTAAAAGGCTCAATGACCTGACTCGAAAATACATCCAGGCGTTTGGAAATGATGCCATTTTATCTTTCCACGATGATGTTTTGAATATGGTGGACACGGGACAAAGTTTGGAAAAGAACAGCAATTTGTACCGTCATTTCAAAAGTGGGAGTTTTGATGAGCGGATTGATCGTAGTGTTTTGGATAAAGTGGCCAATAACGCAATAAACGATTTTAAAGCCATCATCCTTTCCGAAGTTGGAGGGCTAATCAAACCACACATCCAGTTTTTGGATGCATACCTGGAACGTATATATTTGGCCGGAACTTATATGTACGCTCGAATGATCAAGCTCTTTTTAGATTTGAATCCCTTATTCCGAAACACTGTAGAAGCACATGTGATATCTGATTTCGCTACCAGGTATGGCATGATGATACAAATGCTCAATGACCAAAGGGATTTGATTTATGAGGCCAATAAAAACAACAGCGATCATAAAAACCCCAAGGACTATTTCAGTGACCTCAAGGTCAAAAACATCACTTTACCGATTTTTTTGCACCTTGTTTTACACCCAAGTAGCAGGCTTTTTGATTTCCTGGAGCAAACAAAATCAAAAGGGAACACAAGCCTGTTCCGTCAATTCGAATCAGACTTGACGACGAAGGGAGGAGGGCTTGATCTCTCCAGAGCAATCACCAACCGGATTTGTGAAAATCTCAAATCTAGGATCACGGAGAATGAAAATCCTCACAACAAAGGACTTCTAGATATGTGCAATGTGGTAAGGATTAACAATAAACAATTTTGAACGCATAACTCAGCAAGTGATGAAGACTGAACAAACCCAATTACTGCCCAATCAGGAGGAGATGCGCAAGCTTACTGCGTTTCCCAATATTGATGACTTTTATTACCTCTTGTATGATCGCCTTCACATGATTTTGGAAAGTTTTTTCCTGGATCATACGTTTTGCATGTTTATCAATGCCCTACCACGTGATCATAGACCTAATGAAGTAATTGAAGTGAGCCGCCAAGGAGACCTTCCTCTGTGTTATGCTGGACTTGACCGTTTTTGTGAATTGCTTAGATTTGATAACAATGTAATAATTGACGAAAAAGAATTAGAGGATACGTTAACTGAACTAAAATCAATACGTTTTCAAACGGGTGAAGGACAGGAAACCAATACTATTTATAACAAATTTCGTATTGGCAATACTCCGTTTGGAGAGCTATTTCATTCAGGCTCATTAAAATCATATTTCAATACATCCGATGCTGTAGACAACAAGATCACCAAACTTGAAAAACAGTTTTTAGACCAATTCATCGATACCAATATTTACAAGTTCATATCTCTTCCTTTAATCCAGTTTGGAGAATTTGACGGCGTAGTCCATATTTTATACCACAATGAAGATGAGTATAACCTGTTTAAAATCAAAGACAATAAATCATTCATCTTTGAACGTGTGTTCGAACGAATCATTACAGCTTTTACTCGTGAATATGAAGGTTTGATGTTGGACTGGGAAGTTGAAGGAACTTATTATGACTTCAAAAATCAAGCATTTTCAAAAGTGATCAATAGAGAACTTGACGAAAAACTCTATGATAGTCTTGGGAAAAATGAAATATTAAGGCACTTAAGGTTTGCTAAGCATTACCAAAAATACAAACCGTATTTTGAAAAGCGGTTTGGAAGTATGGATAATATACCTGATGTAATAAAAAGAGAATATAAAAATACAGCGGTCATGAGTATCATAATCGACTCATATGGACATAATGTAGGCGCACACAGCCTTCCCAATACAGAGTGGATACTTCGACAAGCTCAACCAGAAAGTCTTGTTGAAAAGAATAAAGGGAACATCAACGATGCATTGGTCAGAGGCATGCATGTTTACACCAAATATTTGCAAGACAAAAGTGCTTTCTGGACGGGGATATCTAGAAAGCAAAGTTTTGGAGGCAAAATCACCAATTTATACGATTTGCTTTGGAAAGGATTTTTTAGTAATGTTTTGTTCATCGGAAGTATTGTTCAATCAGAAGGAATCGCCAAAATTCAAGTCAGGATCAGTTTTCTAAAAATAATAGGAAATGAAAAGGGAATAAAATTGAAAAAACAGGTGGAACTGACATCAGACTTGATTAAATATAATTTTAAAGAATTATATGAAAGCGTGGGTAAACTTGATCGCCTACGAGGAGATATGGTTTATCCAAATACCAACATAATGGTGAACACCAATGAAGAGTTAGTAAAAAAAATGAAAGATATTTCACTTTTTCTACCCGGCGCAGTAGTTGGCGAACACGCTTTTTATACCATGTTAGAAAATGAGTTGCGCAACGTCAAACACTACTCACAGGAAGCTTTGAAAACAATGCGAGAAGAGGGTTTGATTTTACACTTATCGGTTGAAGAAGATGAAGTTGAAGGTGCTAATTTTTATCGGATTGGCGTTTGGCTTGACCATCCAGTTTATCTCAGTAAGGAAAAAATTCTAAATCGCTTAGAGCATATCCAAGATGACCTTATCAACCCTAAAGCACAATACCGTGCACGCTTGGGGGGCACTTCCCAGGATAAAATTTGCGCAGCGTTTTTATTCAACAATTCATTTGAAAGCGTTGAACAAAAAGGGATTAGGCGTGCAGAGCGCTTTGCACCTTGGGTCAAATTAGGTACCAGTATTATGCGCGATGGTTGGCCTTTACTCAGCGAGGAGTTTACAATATCTGCAAGAAGAGCTTTTGACGATGCATTCAAAGAAAGCCGGGAGTATTTTGATAAAAACTTCACAAACCATGAAGGCGTATATAAAAAATATTTTCGCGTATGGAAAGGAGCAAATATTTATCATTTGAAAAATGAGGCTCAACTATTCAGTTCTGTTGACAATCTTTCACGTTTTCGATTTTTTAAGATCGATGACAAGTCGATTGAGCTGAGAACAAGATTATTGCAAGAAGGTGCCATCAGAATTATCGATAAGAAAGTAAGCAAATTAGAAGAAGCTTATGGAATTTGGTTAAAAAATTGGTTAGGAAAATCTTATACATTAAGCATTATATTAGACGGAAACGTCTGGGGTAAATTGACCTTGAACCAAGGTTTAGTCCAGTTCTCTCGCCAAAAGAGCCAAAGCGATGAAATTGTAACACAAGAAATCAAGTTATATCACAATGAAATAACTGATAAAAAACCACATGAAGTCCAATTTCGGAATCATGGAGTTTTTAAGCAAAAATTTTGCAATGGTTCTAAGCTGCTGGATTTAGAAACAATGAACCCAGTACTGGCAGCAGAGTTATTAGAAACCTTAGGAACAAAAATTTTGATTTTTGAAAATCGAATTGCACAGCGTTTGAATGGAAAAAAACCCGGGACACTGTCTGAGAAAGAAATTTTTCATGATCAATTGGGACTAGAAGTCTATCCCGAAGATGTACAAACCTGGAACACAGTTGGTAAATCTCGATTTGACAAATTCCACATTATGATGGTTCACTTGTCTTTTATTCATTCTTTCTTAGATAAAAATCAAAGGAGCATTTATTCTGAGAATGATCTCAGCCCATTTATCAAGAAAGAAATCCTGAAAGGTAAAAAAGCAAAACAAAATTTTTTATTGGTCATAGCTACTGGAAGGGGTCGAATTGACTGGCTAGAGAATTTAGATGACGAGCACAAAGCTTTTGTGGTATTTCGTCCGATCGAAAGTATCCTTTCAGCAGTTGAAGATGCCATCGGGATTGAAGATGACATCGAGCTGAAATACAATCTGGTTAAATCATTGATGGGGTCTTGATTCTCTAGTATGAAAACAATAATCATTATTTGGCATTGGGCTGATTTATATCAGTGGAAAGATGGCGAGGTAGTAATGTCTTTCATACCTGTAGAAAATAAAGGTGGGCAGATAATTAGAATTCGGCAAGAGCGACTCTCTGATTGGGAAAAATGGCACCATGAATGGCATAATTTAATGGATCAAGAAATTTTGATTCTTTGCCATTCTCCGTTGGATGCACCCTCAGAAAAATCATTAAGCCTATTAAAAGACCTATCATTTAATATTAATCCTATCTTCATACGATTTGGAGGAGGAAAATCGTATATATACTACAACAAAAAAAATAAAACAGGATTGATTTTAAGTGGCTTAGGTGTTTTTGCTAAAAATGAAGAGTTGGGTGATAATGTATTTTGTGAAGACGGTGTTCATATAAATGAAAAACAGTTTTTATCCGTTTACGATTTTTATATTTTAAATGAACTAAAACAAAAATTATACGGAATTAAAAATATTATTGTTAAAGAGTTATTCATTACTTCAGAGCCATTCACTCCTGGTCTAACAGTAAAACAATGGTTAGAAGAAAAATCGGATCATCTTGAGAATATTAATGGTAGATTAAAAGAAATTGATTTTGCGATGGCTGATGAAAAATATGCTCATTTATCATCGATTTGGGCTTCTTTTGTCCAATCTCTATTCTTAGAACTGAATGAAGGGTCTGCTAAGAGCATTAGAGATTCGATTAAAGTCATACTTGACAAACTTCCAGGGCTTATTAATTCTTAATGATATGTCTTATATGATTTACGCCACCGATAAAAGGTTCTTAGTCAAATTTCAAGAGGAATACTCGAATTTGGAATTTACATTAATGGAACCAAAATTTTTAGAGAAGTTAACAGAAATTGATTTTTCTGATACAATTTTGATTGAGAATCCTATCCAATCTAAAGATACTTTTATAGCAGTTAAAGAAGTCTGGAGAAAATATCTGTATCGAGTTGCTCCAGATTGCAAACTCATCACATTCGGATTCAGCGATATACGCCATCCGAATCATTTGGACCTTTTAGACTTACCTAAGGATCTGATAGTCTTCGTTGAAACAGCATACACATGTGAAGAGGATTGGAACTGGGACTTACTTGAAGGTTTAGAATTAGATCAGCAACTAAAAATTTTCCTGGATGGACACGGCCAAGAAGGCTTTGCTGGCTGGGTGAGTAATTTTCATAGTCATTTCTCCTTTGCATATGACGGGAGGAAACACTATAATAAATCAGTAACAGATGCAATGATCCATGTTCAAGAAAGCCCATATCATGAACAGTGGAATACCATTCTTTACTTGTGGCATCGTTACGTTGAACTATTTGATTTCCTACCTTTCGTACACTTATTCAAGGAAATGGCTAACTTGTTGGCAGATATTGGTGCTTTCATGCAGGTGGAAGAAAATAAACAAAACGAGGAGTGGTTAAACAACATGTATTTGACCACTGGTGATTTGACAACCCTAATTGATGAAGTCTGCAAGTATGTCAAATGAAGAGAAAAAAATCCTGATTGTAGACGATAATCCAGATTTTCATCGTCAGCTCAAGTTTTTATACAGTGAGCAAGGGTTTCTATTCTCTAGTGCTTATAATGGAGATGAATTAAAAGATTTGCTTCGCAAAGAGCAATCTGACTTTTACTTGGTCATTCTTGATTTGGTATTGGATGAATCTAATGTAATTACTGGGTTCGATTACATCCCCATGATCAGAAAATACTGGCCAGCTACGGAGATCATTGTTGCAACCAACGACCGCAAAAGTGAAACCAAAGCCCAAGCAATGGAATTAGGGGCCTCAGCATTCCTAGAGAAATTTGAACACGACTCAAGATTGTGGCTCCAACAAATCAAAAAAGCATTAGAACATGTTGAGGATCGTCGAAAGATCAATGAGTTTGAAAAAAAAGATGCTTACATCAATCCTAAAGAATCCCCTCTCATTGGTTCGTCTTATAAAACCGAAAAACTACGCAAGTCCTTGAAATTTGCAGCAGAAGAGGATGATACCATCCTATTGACAGGAGAAACGGGGGTGGGAAAAGGTGTCGCCGCAAGATTTATTCACGCAAACAACAGAAAAAGGGCTGAACAGAAATTTGAAGAGATTCTGCTGGTAAACATCAACAAGGATTTAGTCCCTAGTGAATTGTTTGGCCACAAAAAAGGCTCCTTTACTGATGCCAAGGAAGATCGGATTGGGCGTTTAGCATTGGCAGACAAGGGAGTTGTTTTTCTGGATGAAGTTGGAGATCTTTCCTTGGACGCACAAACCATTTTATTGCAGTTTCTCAACTCTAAAATTATCCGCCCTTTGGGTACAAACAACGATATCAAGTTAGATGTGCTCATCGTTATGGCCACCAACAAAAATTTATTGGAAGAAGTCGATGCTGGGCGTTTTCGAGAAGACTTGTACTACCGCATTGCAGATACCATTGAAATTCCACCTTTGCGCTCTCGCCGCGAAGATATTATTCCCTTGATGGAGTTTTTTGCAGGCATGTCCACCATTGAGTTTATGGAAACCTTTGACGAGGAGTTGTGGCAATTTTTTACTGCGGAATGTCCGTGGCGGGGTAACATTCGCCAATTGCAAAACGCCCTGCGCATTGTTCTCCGCAACAAAAAACGAGATGAGCTAAAAAAAGCCAACATGAGCTGCCTTCCTGACGACATCGTAAAGCAGGAGAACAGAGTGATAATGACAAAGCCCAATATTGCCCCAACAATTTTCGGGAAACCAATCGAAACAATTCCTCAACAACAGCATAGTCCTACAGCACAAGACATGGCAATCAGGTCGGCTATGGCTGATTTTGAGGAAATTGAAAATGCCTTGAAGGTCGCAAATGGGCGCAAAGTAGCCGCAGCCAAATTAACTAGGTATAAATCAGCAGACAATATGCGCAATAAAGTCAAAAGGCTGATCTCCAAATATGGAGAGTTGATTTTTAAGTATCCTTTGACCCGAAGTGCCTATGAAAAGGAACTAGATGAAACCTAATATAGTCCTTATCTAAACCTTGACGACAAATCTTTTATCTCTAAGCGCTGCTAAATCTCCAATATGAAAATCGAAATCTATTTCTTTACCATCAACCCTAATGCACTTGGTAAAGATGACGCTGTCAAGACTGTTTTGGATGATAATAAGGGACAAGGCTGGGAGAAAATAATTGAGCTAATAGAAAAGTTGGCTAATAGCATTCAAGAAGAAACACAAGTAGAACTTTATTTTCCTAGAACCCCTTGGAAACGGCTCACTATTACTGATCTAAATGCTAGTGAACTGTTAGGGAAATTGGTCGAAACCGAGACCCCAGACGGAAATTCACCGAAACTCTTTATTATTTTTTGCGAAATGGGCGATTTAAAAGCCAACAGCAATACATTGACCCTAGAGAAAAATTTAAGTATGGTCACACAGTATTTTCGCCATACTTGCAGGCCAGAAAAAGGAATAGAAAAACTTGATGCGGTTGATTATCAGCCTATCTTATGTATCGGCACTGAAGACATCATGCATTTGTATGAGCATGACAAAGAAGATGCTTATCAACGCACCTTAGAACTAGACCACCGCGTCAAATACCTAGACTCAAGCATCTGGAATCGATACCTCCCCATTGATACCATTGATGAAAACGCAGATCCTTTTGAAGATCGGCTTAAAGACATGCTCCTCAAATTTGTCAACTGGCACCAAGATCACCTCTATGATACGGTACCAGCAGTGGCCACCTTAGAGTTTCAGACCCGAATGTTGCTGCATTCCTTTATTTCCAGGGTAGGCGAAAAAGGTCACAATGAACTGGTACACCCTTTTAAATTCCACTCCGAAAGCCGAATGGAAGAAAAATGCCTTGAACTGGAAAAGTTTTTTGATGCACCAAGAGAAGGGCAAAGCCTGAAACAAGCCCTGCGTTGGAATTTGTTGTTGGTGGACGACCAAGGGGAGAAAAAGTCTTTGTCCTTTGTGGGTAAAATCAACTATGGAGAAAAAAAGGAGATTAACAAAAAACAGTTGATTGAAAAAATCTTGTTCCAAAACGGCATCCAACACGAGATTACTCCACCCGATGATGACCACAAAATCATCGATGAGATGCTTGAAAAGATGAAGTTGGGTGAAAATGGTCGAGTTTTTGACATTCTTTTGCTCGATTATTTGTTGGGCGACAATGGAGAGCAAGAACGAGAATACGGGCATGAGTTCCTGATCAAGCTCAACAACAATGAAAAAGTCCGGCGTGGGCCATTTGGCAGGCATTGGATTTTCCCAATCTCTTCATTTCCTCACGCTTTTTATGACAAACTCGTACAGTTGGGCATCAATTATTTCACCAATTGGTGGCATTTGTCCCATGGCGGAGATCCCATTTGTACGCCAGAACTCTTCCGCTACAACTTGCTTGGGTTTATGAAGCAGCAGGTTTGTGTGTGTTATTACGATGCAGAGACTTTGAAGAAGTTGATTAGTCGTTATCATTATCTTGAGGACATTGATATGTGGGCAGCGGCAGTGTCCAGGATGATCCAACATATCCAAGCATATCGGGATCAATTAAAAAGATTAGTGGATAAAAGTGCCGATGAAACGCATCATGGCTTAAGTGCAGGGCTTTTAAACTTTTTTAAAGGTCAAAAAACAATTAGTAAATTTGAAAACAAGTTTGAATCGATTATAAATCAAATAATAGATGGTAAAGATTGGCATGAAATTGAAAAAAATATAAAACAATTCAATGCCTCATTACAATGGAAGGAATATAGAGGTGTATTTCCCCTGGAAATAATGAAGAAAATCAACAATCGAAAATCACCTATTCTATATTTATCTTGGTCAGGTTCTGAAAAGGATAAAACCCTTGTAAATGAAATTCTTGACCATATAATACCTTTTGAAAATGATAAAAAACTCAAGTTTTACAATATTCATAAAGTACACCCAAGTAGAGATATCAAAAAAGAGCGAAAACAAGTATTAAAAGCTGCTTCCTTTTTTATAATTTTTTTGAGTTCCGAATACAGGTTGAAAGAAGCTGAGTATTTTTTTAATGATATCATCAATATTACTCGAAAAAGTCCAGGTAAGCTTGCTATTGTAAATTTATCTGATTACTATAATAAATTTACAGGAGTCGATATTTCAAGGCATGTGATTTTTCCATCAACAACAAAATATTACAATGATAACAGCAAAAATAAAATAAGTACTCGGAAGCGGCTATCGGAGTGGCTAGACTCAATTTTGAAATAGGTGTGAAAGTTCTTTAATTTTTACTTCAACCGATCATTTATCAATAACGCTAATGCGTCCATAATTTCGACATAGACCCTATTCCTATTTTTAAGGTTTTTAATAAAGCTACCATCTCTTGGCAAGCCTTGTAATTTGGCGAAATCAAATTTAGACCACCTGCAGTGATCTAAAAAAATTGGAAAAACAGCAATTTTATCTTTATTTCTGCGTTTCAAAACCTTGTTCAACTCATTTTCCCAGATATAATCCGAGGCCAGGAAATTAGGACTGATCAATAACAAAATGATCTGAGCTTGCTTCAACTCATCTTTAATCTTTTTATCCCATTCCACGCTTGGGTTGATTTCTACATCGCTCCAGTGTGAAATTTTATCTTTATACTCTCTTTTCAAGACCCTGAGGTGGACCTCTAGTTCTGTCTTATATCTTCTGTCTTTCCTTGCGTAAGAAATGAAAATTTTGACGGTTTTTGGCGGTTCATCATTGGAACTTTGAGGTGTTGCATTTGAACCGATATCTCCTTTAGTGTTTTTAGCTTCAAGCTGATCAATGATCTTCAAAGCTGCGGCTACTGCTCGATTAAATTTTAACTCTTCTTGTTCAACTGAGATAGTGCCCATCAACTTTTCTTGAAGCATTCTTCGAAAGGAGCTCAATTGTACCTTTGCAGAACGACTGTGTCCTGCAAGCATTTCCAAGGCTTTTTCTATTTCGCCTTTTCCAATTAGTTTTTTTATTTCTTGAAACATTGGGTCAAAAGTTTTAAGTGATCGGCCACAAAAGCAGCCGATCACCGGAAGTTAAGGTACAACATATTATTCGTGTTCCCAATAGTTGCCAGGTAAAAGTTCATGAATTTGCCAATCTTTAGCGGCATGGGCCTGTTTGGCAAGTTCTGGACTGGTATATGGGCCTACCAATACCCGGTACAACTTATCTGCTTGGTTTTTCAAGACAACGACCTTGGCTTCATTCACCCCTTTCCACCTGGATTTTTTCTTGAGCGCTCCTTCGAGCTCTGCCAAAGCCGCAATTTGCACATAATAATTGCCACTAAGGGGTAAAGAAGTCTCTAAAACCAAAGGCGCTTTTTCAGTAAGGACAGGTTCTTCGGGAGCTGGGTTAGGATCATGTACGACATCCTCTTCTTTTGACCAAGGAGGAAGTCCTTCTTGGTATGGCTCAGGGTCGTATTCTCCATAGTCATCAGGATCTTCGTTGCTCAAACCGCTGTCATCTGGTAACTCTGGAGGGTCGTGTAACGGTCCATTCTGGTTCTGAGAACCTGCACTAGCAGTAGTTTTTTCACCGTTGAAATTCAGCTTTCCCTCATTCACAAACAAGTAAAGAAAAAAACCAGCTACCAAAAATACAAGTGCTACCATGACTACTCCACTGTCGCTTTCTTGTTGACGGTAACGATTGTAGTGCTGATTCGGCGGATGGTTATAGCCACCTTGGTAATATACCCTTTGTTGTTGCGGACCATGATCCGACCAATTAGGGTCTTCATACCGATGACGGGGCCTGAACCAGTAGCGCAAGGCCAATACCATCAACACCAGCGCGCAAATCAGGAGTCCAACACTTGGCAAATAATTTTCCATTTTGTACATGTTATAAAGGTGAGAAATTGCTTTTCTGGTTGTTCTAAAGTTATCAACCAGGCTCAGTACTTAATCATGAAAAATCATACCAGAAAAAGAAAGGAATACGAATTCACCTAACCAATAAACTGAAAATCAATTATTTAAATTGATTGTATTTTTTCTCGCTCAATTTCCAGGCTTTTGAGCAGGGTAATTATTCTAAAAATTCGACAGGTTCTAAATTTCGACATTAAATGTTTAGTAATTTTCGGATAAATTGATAATTCTTGGATTCATAGGATTTTTGTTAACAATTCTAGAAATTCTAATTAATCTAACTCTTTCTTCTAGATTGAAAATCAATTATCTTCAACTTTAAAATGATTCAATTAATTGACAACCAATTAATTAAAATCAAAAAAAGCAACTCACTAAACTTACCCTTATTTTTTGGCCTGGATATTGACCACATAAAACTGTCGCATGCAGCGGCAAACAGCAAAAATCTTCACACTTAAATTCAAAATCATGTTTACCAACACAAACAACCAAAACCAGCCTAAAAGCTCAGGTCAAATCCTGGCACACGCACAAAACTGGGTTAAATTGAATGGCCCAAAACAAGTTAAACGCAATTTGTGCTATCGCAAAATTCCATTTCGTAACCGCCGGAAGGCTAAAAACTAACACATGGAGCTACTTTTTGTGCTTGCTGTAGGGCTTGGCATCATTATCATGTTGAGCTCTCAGCGCACTTTACCACCAAATGATTATCCAGCTAACCAAGGAGGGATTTGGATCCGAGTGGAACCACCTCACTCAGCATGGGATCAAGATTTTGATCACCAGCGTCGGAACGGCTATTATGATCACTTTTTTTATGCAGTACTCATCATTTGCTTGCTTTTCCTATTGTATTTTCTTTATACGAAGTAGATGCAAGCCAAATCAATCAAGTTGAAAGGGCACTCCGCAAGTGTGCCCTTTCATTTTTTTTGTGAAAATTAAAGTAACAAGTAACGTACTTGAAAGCGAAGCGGGCCAATGCTGGGGATTCTTGTTCAAACCAAAAAAATCGCGTTGATAACTGTCACATATTTCGTTCGCCTTGTATCATCAAAATGTTCAGGGCAAAAATTACCATCATGCTAACTTCTCCGGATTTTTCAGTATAAAATATTTAAAAATGCCTAAAACGAAAAAAGGCCCTCTCAATTTGAGACGACCTTTTTTTCTTTGTAGCGGCGACAGGACTCGAACCTATGACCTTCGGGTTATGAGCCCGACGAGCTACCAACTGCTCCACACCGCGATATTAGGCTGCAAAGATAAGTCGGGTTTTCATGCTGCGCAAGTATTTTTATGAAAAAAGTGTAGATTTTCCTTTAAAATCAAAACAATAAATTGGTTGCCAGTGGCTTAGTTGAGGAATAAATATTTGTGGACTAGTTGAAAAGTTGAAATGTTGAAGGGTTGAAAAGAGAGCTCCGAGGTCAACTTTTCAGGTCTCAAGAGCAGAATTATTGATCAACATAAAACAGTAGTTAGTCTGCTTTGTTTACCTTTGTGAGCTTGAAACAAAGCAAGGTTTGAAGTAAGAAAGGATCGCAAAACAATGCAATCTGGGCACTGAAATCATCTGCAAGGCCCCTCTCTTCAACATTTCACGCTTCAACCTTTCAACTCAACTTGCCATGAAAGAAGTATTCATCGTCTCCGCTGTTCGCACGCCCATTGGCAGTTTCGGCGGCATGTTGCAAAGTTTTTCTGCTACCCAATTGGGCGCTTTGGCCATCAAAGGTGCTTTGGAAAAAGCGGGCCTCAGTGCTGCCGAGGTCGAAGAAGTGATCATGGGCAACGTCTGCTCGGCCAACCTGGGCCAGGCTCCTGCCCGCCAGGCAGCACTTGGGGCTGGCATCGGCGAAAATGTGCCTTGCACCACCATCAACAAAGTTTGCGCATCGGGCATGAAAGCCGCCATGTACGCCGCCCAGGCCATTCAGTTGGGGCAGGCCGACATCATCGTGGCTGGGGGCATGGAAAGCATGTCGAACATCCCTTATTATGTACCCAGCGCCCGCTGGGGTGGCAAATACGGCAACCTGGAGCTGATCGACGGCCTGGCCAAAGACGGCCTCACCGACGCCTACGACCACCAGGCGATGGGCGTATGTGCCGACGCTACCGCCAGCAAGTACCAAATTTCGCGGGAGGCGCAGGATGAATTTGCGATCCGCTCCTACCAATTGGCGGCCCAAAGTACCCAGGCGGGCCATTTCCAGGCCGAAATCGTTCCCATCAGCATCCCTCAGCGCAAAGGTGAGCCCCTGCTGGTGGTAGAAGATGAAGAATACAAGAAAGTCGATTTTGCCAAAATCCCCACCCTGCGCGCTACCTTTACCAAAGACGGCACCGTAACTGCCGCCAACGCCAGTACCATCAACGACGGCGCGGCTGCCCTGATTTTGGCAAGTGCCGAAGCCGTACAAAAGTTCCAACTCCAACCCATTGCCAAGATCCGCGCCTTTGCCGACGCCGAGCAAGCCCCGCAATGGTTCACCACCACACCCACCATCGCCGCACCCAAGGCCCTGAAAAAAGCTGGCCTGAGCATGGCCGACATTGATTTTCTGGAGGTCAACGAAGCCTTTGCGGTGGTGCCCCTGGCTTTCAACCAGGTGCTCAATGTGCCTATTGACAAGGTAAATGTGCTGGGCGGAGCCTGTGCCATCGGCCACCCCCTGGGTGCATCTGGGGCTCGGATTTTGACTACTTTGAGCAATGTGTTGCAGCAGAAGGGCGGGACCTTGGGCCTGGCCGCGATTTGCAATGGGGGCGGTGGGGCTTCGGCGATGGTGATAGAGAGGGTGTAAAAAAACGGCCCCTTTCCGTTTACCCTGCGTTACAAAAAAGCTCATTATGCACAGCATAACTTCACTTTTTTGCGCCTTGGCTAAACGAAAACGTGCTCGTTTTTTGGAAGAAATGACCTGTTTGAAGGCTTTCAAAAACAGGAGAACTTCAACAAGTAAAGGAATTGGCGCAATACAGCCTTTGCCTGTACCGCCCCCCTCACAAAGTCCACCAATAATTCAACTTCACCACCAAACCCCGATTCTTGTTCAGCATTGGGAAATCGGCATTGTAATTATCGGTGTACACCACAAACAAGTCCGACATGGGGCGGAAACGCCATTGTAGGCGGCTGTTGATGTTGAAATTGTTGCGCTGGGTGTTGAACTGGAGGAAGGTAGTCCAGAAAATGCTGTTCGAGAAGTTGACTTCGGTGCGCGGGCCGATCAAGAAGAGTTTGGTTTTGCCATACTCGTCGGGGAAACGCAGGTTGTTGAACTCCATTGCAAAAGTGAAATTACCCCAGGGCTGCTGGCGGTAATTGATTTCGGTGGCTACTTGCTCGATGGTGCCATTGTAAAAACCACCCCAGCGGAAACTGCCGCTGTACACCAGCTTTTTGCGGGCATCCGAGCTGTATTCCACTTCGTATTGGCTGAAACGGTAAACGGATTTGGGCAAAGGCACCCCATCCGTAAAACTGAAGGGGAAAAGCAGATTGATGTCTTGGTTGTCGAAGCGCAGGGCCAGAGAGGAGGTATTGTCCATTTCCATGCGGTAGCGCAGGCGGTTGAAACGCTCGTTGAAGCTGCCATCAGGGTACCACAACAGTTGGGATTCGAGTCCGATGATGTGCACATTCACTTTGCCGCTTTTGGGAAACATAAAGTAGTTGAGCTCGGTAAAGTTTTGCTTGAACCCCAAGCGAATGACCGTATCCCGCTCGGCATCATACTGCTCGCTGCGGCCCAGGAAGCCCATGTCGGCGTAAAAATTGGAACCTAGCTCATTAAAATCACTGATGATGCCAAATTTTTCGCCCGAATACTCAAAACCAGCTTGCGCGAAGGTGTTTTGATTGGAAAAACCCTCCTTGACCGAGCGGTGATACCCTCCCCAAGCCGACCAATCGCCTTTTTTGTTTTGGTAAACCCACTCGCTGCCCCAGTTGCGGCCATAGTCTTTATTATTGGCCTCGCCTCCGCCCGTGTTTTGGCGGTTGTTGAAATAGCCTTTGATCAGCGAACGGCTCAATACGCGCTGGTTGAAAGAGAATGCCGTATAGTTTTGTGGGTCAAAATCTTCGGTGGCGCGGGTTTGCATGTTCATCAGGCCGATGCGGGTCTTTTTACCGATGTTGCCCGTGAGACGAGCGCCCGCCAGGATGGGCACTGGCGAGGCATTGCGGTCCAAACCAATAGCCCTGGAAAAATAAGGCTGTACATCCGGGTAGGCGTAACTGGAGAAAAGGTCGTCATTTTCCAGGAAAAATGTACGCCGCTCCGGGAAAAAGATGTTGAAACGGGTCAGGTTGGTGACTTGCTGATCAACATCTACTTGCGAAAAGTCGGGGTTCACGGTCAGGTCGAGGTTGAGCGCCGAGCCGAGCGAGACTTTGGCATCCAGGCCCACGTCGGCTTGCGAAGTCGTGGCCTTTTCGGGCACTTTATCCGTGTTTACCCCCGCAATGGCATAGGGAATCAAAGAAACATTGGCAGGCATGGGCCGAGGGGCGCTGGGGAAATTCAGCATCCCGGTGTAACCAAGGTCCGTCCCCTCAAATTGGATGGGCATGTGGGTCCAGGTCGAGTATTGGTTGTTGCGGGTATCGCTGCGGATGAAATTGATGCCCCAGGTACTTTTGCCCGCGTTGTAGCGCAGGGTCTTGAAAGGGATGGCAATTTCGAGGTCCCAATGGTCGGCGTAGCGTTTGGTGGCCGAGTACCAGCGGTTGTCCCAACTGAAATTCATGTCGCCAAACATGAAGGCCACCAGCAGGTCTTCCGATTGCACATTATAAGGACTCAAGCCAAAAAAGAAGCCATTGGTCTGCTGGTTCACTGGGTCGAGCACGATGGCAAATCCGTCGCTGTCCCAGTAGCGGGTATCGCGTTTGAGGGTTTGGATAGTGTAGTGGCTGGAATCGTAACAAGTAGCGGCGATGTACAAAAACTGGTCGTTGTAAGCCACTTTTACCTCAGTTTTAGCCTCGGCTGGTACATCGGCCTGGGGCCATTTGGCCCAAAAATCTTTGGCAATTGAGGTATTTTGCCAAGCGGCTTCATCGAGCAGGCCATCCACTTTGATGGTTTCGTTGCTGCGCACTGCGTTGAGCTGAAACTGGTCGCGTTGAAATTGGGCCTGGACAAATCCTGTGAAACTCAACAAAAAAAGCAAGGTGCCCCAAGAGCGGGGCACCGCCGAGTTTGGATGAATATGAAAAATAAGAAACATGGTCGATGATGAGAAAGTATATGCAAAAACATACTTTCATAATGGTGGAAAAATGCAGGGCCAGTTTTATGGAGAAAACCAGCTAACTCGGTTTTGTAGTAAAAAGTTCCCACAACCCGAGAAAACGGCACAAAAGTAGGCATTATGCACTTTCCAATTGACAAAAACAAAAGTAAGCTTTGGAAAAATAGTCCGCCACAAAATGACGCCAAGTGCCTAAAAGCGAGGACGAATCTGGACTTTTTGGGGAGCAAGAAAGGGGAAAGGAAATTTTTTCAAAAAAAATTTCAGCTGCGGGAACTAATTTTTTTTGCTCCTTGTTATTCCCCTAATCGCATAAAATCCGATCTTTATGGTAGCCATCAGACAACACGGCGAGGACATGAATTTCGATAAGGTTTTTGACGAGGAATTTGCTCCACATTTAGCAGCCTTGTACAACTTTGCGTACAGCTTCACCTTCAATGAGCACGACGCAAATGACTTGGTACAGGAAACGATGTTGAAAGCATACAAGGCCATTCGCCTGTATGAGCAAGGGACTAATGCAAAAGCCTGGTTGTTTCGTATCCTCAAAAACACTTACATCAACGAGTACCGCAGCAAGGCTCGCCGCCCCAACAGCGTTGAGCTTGACGATGCCAGAACAGTGGCCGACGTTGAAGCCAATGGCGGCCAAGGTGCTTATGTAGGTATGGATTTTTCCAGCATTTCGTACCGCGATGTGCTGGGAGATGAAATTACCAAAGCAGTTGACGCAATGCCGGAAGACTTCCGCATCGTATTCTTACTTTGCGACCTGGAAGACTTCTCATACGAGGAGATTTCAAAAATCATGGACATTCCAATCGGAACGGTACGCTCTCGTTTGCACAGAGGTCGTTTGGCCCTGAAAACGCACTTGAAAGTATATGCTGAGTCGATGGGATTCTACACGGAGTGATAAAAACGGCCTGAAAAGAGGGCAATAACCTCGTTTTGGGCCGTTTTTGTGTAAAGGAGTATGTTTAAAATTTTTTGCTTCCTGTAAAACGGCCTAATTTAGTCTACTCTTCGTTAGGAAAATGCTCATTATGCGCTGCATAACTCCGCTTTTCCTGCCTCGATTAGCCTAAATTTGACTTGTTTTCCAGCTAAGCCTACAATATTTAAACATACTCTAAAAAACCAAACATGCTTTCTTGCGTTTGTGAAAAATTCACGAGCGTTTCTCTGAATGTAACCCAATTTATAACAATTGCTCTTGAAAGGGTAAATCAAAATCCAAACACCATGTCATCGCAACCCAGCCTTAGACCGAATTTGAATGCTCAGTCATGCTACACAAGCGCCTTCGATTTTTTTGGAGGAGGCGTCTGGGGAGTTCCGATGACCAGCTCAAATCGAGTCGTCCGGGTTGACTTGGTAGGACCTTTTGATGAGCAGCCAAATTCACGGCCATGTTGACTAAAGAAAAAAATCACGAGGATTTTGCAGCAAAAGTATCCTTGTACCTGGACAATGAGTTGAGCGATAAGGAAAGTCGCGAATTGCTCAAGGACATTCAATCCAATCCACTGTTTCTCAGTATTTTGAGCCAGGAAAAATCCTTTAAAGAATTCATCAAATCGAAATTGGAACGCAGACAACCCTCGCCCGCATTGATACAATCGATCAAAGAAAAAATAAAAGTAAACGCCTAATCAAGATAAAGGCGGGCAAATACAGCTTATTCAACACCTTTCAAACTCGATTCCTCACCTGATAGAGTCCACTCGTACTCTTATTCAGAAAAGTATGTCCTGTGAGTTTTGAGTTGTTTGTTGAAGCTGAAAAAGAAGTTACCAAAGTTTCAAACGCATTTCACCAACCAGCCCGATAAGTATTGAACCGATCAATGCTTATCGGGCTGAGTTGTTGTTGGTTTTGCTCAAAATCCGTACTTTTAGGCCCATGAAAAAATTACCCATTGGCATACAGTCATTCAGTGAACTCATAGAAGGCGGATATATCTATGTGGACAAAACAGCATTGCTCAATGAAATAGTAAATGATGGGAAGTATTATTTCCTCTCGCGCCCTCGCCGTTTTGGTAAATCTTTGCTTCTGAACACCATCAAATCGCTGTTTCAAGGCAAAAAATCACTCTTTTCAGGCTTGTGGATTGAAGACAAATGGGATTGGGAGCAGAGCAACCCGGTTCTGCATTTTTCATTTGATGTACTGAGTTATGATAAAATAGGGTTAGAAGAAGCGATTTTGCAGGAGTTATCCGTTCAGGCTCAAAATTTTCAGATTACGTTCCAGTTCAGCGATATCAAAAGCCAATTCGCTGAACTGATCCAAAAGCTACACAATAAATATGGCAAAGTCGTGCTCCTCATCGATGAATACGACAAACCCATCATTGATTTTCTGGAAAAACAGACCCTGGAAAAAGCTAAAGTCAACCGTGAAATCCTGCGCAGTTTCTATGCTGTGTTGAAAAGTTCCGATGATCACCTCCGACTGGTGTTCATCACGGGCATTTCCAAATTTTCGCAGGTTTCAATTTTTTCACACCTCAATAACCTGGACGACATTACCCTCAACCAGCGGTATGCTACTTTGACGGGTTATACTCAAAAGGAATTGGAACATTATTTCGAGGACCATCTGCAAGCTGTACAAACCTCGCTGCAGGCAAGTCGCCAGCAAGTACTGGATGGCATGCGCGAATGGTACAATGGCTATTCCTGGGATGGGGTGCAGCGGGTTTATAACCCCTTTGGCGTTTTGCGCTTTTTTTCGGGCCAACGTTTCACCAATTTCTGGTTTTCAACAGGCAACCCCAGGTTTCTGATCGAACAAATGCGCAAGGGGGAGTTCTTTTGGATTGAAAACATCCATGCCAACAACACCACTTTTGAACGTTTTGACATTGAAAACCTCGACCTGACTTCCATTCTTTTTCAAGCTGGCTACCTCACCGTCAAAGAATTGGACCTCTGGTCGGGCGACATGATCCTGGACTACCCCAACAAAGAAGTGCGCCAAAGCATGTACCAGTTTTTGATCGACGATTTATCCAAAGATGTGCATCGCACCGATACCGGGCTCACGATCCGCAACCTCAAACAAGCTTTTGATCTGGGCGATTTGTCACAAGTGCGTGAAATTCTCAATGGCCTGCTGGCCGATTTGCCAAGTGAAGTCTTTGAGAAAAAATCGGAGGGCTTGTACCACGGATTGCTCCATGTGGTGTTCAAATACCTAGGCATGTACGCCCAAAGCGAGGTACACTCCGCCCGTGGCCGCGCTGACGCAGTGGTCCAAACACCCGATGCCGTGTATATTTTTGAGTTCAAATTCAACAAAACAGCCGCCGAAGCCTTGGTCCAAATCCGCGAAAAGGGCTACGCCGACAAGTACCGCAACGCTGGAAAAAAATTGCGGGGCATCGGCGTGAATTTCAGCACCAAAGCTCGCGGCATTGATGAGTGGGTGGAAGAGGCGGTTTGAGTTTAGGGGTGGTACAAAAAATAAGATACCCGAAAAAAGTGCTGCTCAAAACGATGTAAGCCTATGCTTTTGTGGGGATTTTGCCCGGGGGCCAAACGGGCCTTGAGCAAATCCCGATTTTGCGAAAGGGATGACGGATCAGAAGCCACCACTGTTTGAGCGACGAAGGAGCGAGTTTGGTGGATTCCCGTCAGCGCTTTCAAGCAAAATCGTAGGATTTGATCACAGCCCTTGACTTTTTTGTTTCTTTTTTTGTCAAGAAAAAAAGAAAAAGAATATTTAATTGAAAATCAAGGCTTTATATTCAAATTCAGCCTTGTCAAGCGCCAAAAAGTATGAAAATTCAAAACAATATCCATCCAAGAAGTAGCCTATTTTCTGTTCTATTTGGGTAGGTTTTTATTTACAAATCGCCTTACTTCATCACCTTCAAACTCAAATCCAAGCTCTTAGCGGAATGCGTCAAAGCGCCTACTGAGATGTAATCCACGCCAGTCAAAGCGATCTCACGCAAGGTTTCATGGGTTACGCCACCCGATGCTTCGGTTTCAAAGCGCCCGTCCACCATTTTTACCGCTTCTTTCAGCAGCTCCAAGGGGAAATTATCAAGCATGATGCGGGTGAGTTGGCCCGTATCAAGGGCTTCTTGTAACTCGGTCAAATTGCGGACTTCCACCGTTAGGTTCAGCTTGGTGCCTTGCTCTTTTTGGTAAGCGGCCACCCTTTCAATCGCCGGGCGTAGGCCACCACAGGCATCGGCATGGTTGTCTTTGATCATGAACCAATCGTACAAACCATCGCGGTAATTGTGGCAACCGCCAATGCGCACCGCCCATTTTTCCAAAAAGCGGATCAAAGGAGTGGTTTTGCGGGTATCCAAGATTTTGACGGGCAAATCGGCCACCAAATCGGCGTAAGTACGGCTCACCGTGGCGATGCCGCTCATGCGCTGCATGGTGTTGAGCACCAGGCGTTCGGCTTGCAGCAGGGTGCGGGTATCACATTCCACGTAAAAAGCGACCTGCCCGTACTGGATTTTGGCCCCATCCTCCAGGATTTTTTCAAAAATACAATCTGGGGCCAGGGTTTTGAATATGTGCTCGGCGATGGCCATGCCCGCCAAAATGCCTTCGTCTTTGACCAAAAGTCGAGCCCGATTGCGGGCCGTGGGCGGAATACAGGCCAGGCAAGTCACGTCGCCTGTACCCACATCTTCTTTGAGGCCAGCCATGACAAAAGCGTCGATTTGGGCAAGCAGTGTTTGATCCATTCTGGTTGAAGGGTTGAAATGTTGAAGGGTTGAAAAGATTGTATCCGAGATTGGCATTAAAAAATGACCCCTAGTTTGAGGACCAAGGCATTGCCAGTGGCTTTGGAGCGGTCGCGTTGGTTGCCTCCAGGTTCAAAAACAGTGCCCTTGTTTTCAGTCAAATCTGTAAATCCAACCTGAAAACCCAGCCCTGCAATCAGCGACGTGGTTTCAGCTAAAGCATATTGAATGCCTCCGTTCATACCCCAAGCCAGGCTGATGCCATTGATGTCTTTGCGGATGTTGATCCTTTCAGCTTCGGGGCCTACGCCACGCCCTTCAATGGCTCCACGGGCTTGGGATTTGAAGTTGAGGTAAACACCCGGCTCTAAAAAATAACGGATGTTGCCAAACTGGCGGGTACGCATTTTGACCATCAGCGGAATTTCGATGAATTGCAGGCTGTGCTTGAGTTTCACACCTGCAGGGAGGGTATCGTACTGAGCATCGAGGTCAGATTGTGGCCAATAGCGACCGCCGAAGTCGTAGACCAGGCTGCCACCGTGGTTGAAAGCAAAGCCAATCCCGGTGGAGACTGCGTAGTTTTCACGAAAATAATATTCAGAAATCATGCCCAACTTGAAGCCCAAGTTGGTACCACTGCGGTTGATGTTTTTGTTGTCGGTCTTCATGGTCGTGAAAGCCGGGCTGAACTGGAAACCAAATTCCACGTTTTTATCCTGGGCTTTCATACTGGCACAACTCAGGGCCAAACCAAGCAATACTGCGATGACTTTTTTCATTTTGTGTTTTTTAGGTGCACAACAACATTTGCCAAATCTGCTTCATGCTGTTTTGCTTTGCTGGGAATAAAATTTTCGAGTGGGATGCAACGTTCATCCGCACGTAATGCAAAATTGCAGTTAGATAACGTTCTACTTCTGCAAAATTGCAGATTTTATGTGAAAAACCGCTGTAAGAGCGTGTTTAAATATTGGAGGTTTAGGCAGAAAACGAGTCAAATTTTGACTAATCAAGGCAGGAAAAGCGGAGTTATGCAGCGCATAATGAGCATTTTCCTAACGACCTTTATTAGAAAGGTTAGGCGAAATTGGGCCGTTTTATAGCAAACAAAAAATTTTAAACATGCTCTAAAGTAGCTTTGTGCACTCAGAAATACAAGATCAGAATGCCTGGCGAAAGCACCCAATTGTTTCTAAAAAATGAGCACCAGAATTGTCAGTCTATTGTTTTGCGCCCTGTTTTTCTTCAACGCCTGTCAGCAAGACAAACGCGATGACTTGCCCGACATTTCTCACATCCCACGTAAGAAACTGGAAATCAGGCGTTTTGAACAAGACCTTTTTGCCATCGACACCAACAACATGGCAGCCGGATTGGCCAAATTGGAGCAAAAATATGGTGAGTTTGCGAAAATCTATTTTGGCCAAATCTTGGGTTCCAAAGACCCTCAAGTGGCCCCGCAAGGCCATGCCGCTTACATCAAAGGCTTCGTTTCTTTTCCGGCAGTGCGCAAATTGAGCGATACCATCCAGGACTTGTACCCTAAATTCCCCTCGAAAACACAAGAGGAGTTGGAAGAAGCCCTCCGTTACCTGAAGTACTATTTCCCTGAGCGGAAAACACCCCAGCATTTGACTACTTTCTTGTCGGAATACTCTTTTGGCAATTTCATTTACACTGGAGACAACCTGGCGGTGGGGCTCGATTTTTTCCTGGGCGAAAACTATCCCTACCAAAAATACTATCCCGAAAACCCCAATTTTTCGGCTTACATGACCCGTACTTTCAACCGCGAGCACTTGTCGGTGAAAACCATGATGCCGCTACTAGAAGACATCATTGGCCCGGCACGAGGCGACCAGATGCTGGATGTGATGATCCACCACGGCAAAAGGCTTTACTTGCTGGATCACTTGCTGCCAATGGTAGCGGATTCGGCCAAAATGGAGGTTTCGCAAAAACAATGGGACTGGATGATCGAGAACGAGCGCAACATGTGGGGCCATTTTTTGGAACAAAATCTTTTGTACAACAATGAATGGCAAAAATTTCGGAAATTTGTGGAGTACAGTCCCAATTCACCTGGTATGCCCGCCGAAGCACCGGGCCGCACGGGAGATTGGGTGGGATGGCAGATCATCAAGGCCTACATGAAACAGTTTCCAGCAACCAGCATGAAGGAATTGTTGGCCTTGACTAACAGCCAGGATATTTTGAAAAAATCGAGGTACAAACCTAGGCAATAGTTGAAAGGTTGAAGGGTTGAAAAGAACGTGATGTACTCAACTCTCTTAGCCACAAAAAAACCAAATATGAAAAATCGCAGCATTCCATTGGTTGACCTTTCCAAATTTGTGAACGGGACCGCAGCCGAAAGGACCGAATTCGTGAACCAATTGGGCGAAGCCTTTCATTCGATTGGTTTTGTAGGGGTGATCAACCACGGCATTCCCAAAAAGTTGATCGACGATTTTTATGCGGCTTCAAAACGCTTTTTTGCCTTGCCCGAAGCCACCAAACGCCAATACGAAGTGCCCGGCATGGCTGGACAGCGTGGCTACACGTCCTTTGGCAAGGAGCACGCCAAGCAATCGAAGGTGGCCGACTTGAAAGAGTTTTTTCAAATAGGACAAGAAGTACCCTCCGACCATCCTTCCAAGGCCGACTATCCTGACAACTTGCAAGTGCTGGAAGAGGCCGACTATTCGCGCCTGGGCTTTGAACTATACCGGGCTTTTGAAAAAACCGGAGGGCATCTGCTGCGGGCAATTGCGATTCACCTGAACCTGCCAGAGGACTACTTTGACAGCCAAATCACACATGGCAACAGCATCCTGCGCTCGATTCACTACCCGCCGATCACCCAGGAACCTGCATCGGCCATCCGCGCCGAACAGCACGAAGACATCAACCTGATCACCCTCTTGGTGGGAGCCAGCGCTGGTGGTCTCGAACTCCTGAACATGGAAAACGTATGGCTGCCCATCGTGCCCGAAGACGATGAAATCGTGATCAATGTAGGCGACATGCTGCAACGCCTGACCAATAATTACCTCAAGTCCACCACCCACCGCGTGGTCAATCCACCGCGCTCGGAGTGGCATTTGCCGCGTTTGTCGATCCCGTTTTTCCTGCATCCAGTGAGCAAAATGGACTTGAGCTGCCTACCTGCCACCGTTACTGCCGACAATCCGCTGCAATACGAGCCCATCACGGCTGGTGAGTATTTGGATGAACGCTTGAGGGAGATTGGGTTGAAGAAGTAGGGCTTGGCCTGGTTTTATCGCAACAGGCAGTTAACCCACATTGCTCAGGAAGCCTCTTTTTAGTGGTATAAAAAAATATTTTCAATGAATTTTACACTATTTTAAGGCTAAACTTAGTGGTTCGTTTTTACAAAACACTGATAAACAAGTGTTTGATTTTTTAAAAAGCGGTTTGTAGTACACAGGGGAGTTGCCTAGGTCATAAGCATTACAGTATCTTTGTCGAGTATGTCAAAGGACTGTACTTAGCATCAGCTTTTTGGATGATGAACAAACTTCTGAACCTAAAAACAAGCTAATTCGGCTTCAGAAAGGTTTGAAAATCAAATCAAGACCCTTTTGCCGAAAAAATCTGTAGTACACAAACCGAAACTCAAAAAACTTGAACCCCCTGTCGTTAGGGGCTTTCCCAGTAGGCAACACGCAATGTGGGTTAAGAATAGCTGTCTGTTGCGATCATTCTGCACTTGGCACACCATGAAAAAGCTACCTGGAAGTATTCAGCTTGGACTCGTTATTGGTACATTAATAGTGAGTTTTTTGCTCGTTCAAAGTGTAGGCACGTACAATGCCAGCGTTTATATGGCTTGCTTCTTGATGCTGACATTGGTTTCCTTTTTCACGTCCTTTGAAGGAATTAATGCCACATTGTTTTACCTTTTTTTACTATTTTTTAGCTATTTTGTTTATTCCACATGCTGTTATTGGTTCCTTCATTGGGTTTTTCCAGATCAAAATTTGAGGTACTACAACGGAACCCCACGTAGAGTAATGGATGGCCATATCATCATCGCTGGCCTAGTTGCATTCGTACTATCTCCTTTAACTGTCGTTTTTTATCACCTCAAAAGTAAGAGGCATTGGGGTTTGGAAATTGCCTTGGTATTTGTGGTGTTGATGGCATTTTTGGTTTCCGAAATTTTCATTGATCCAACAAGGTAAAAGGGGCTCCTCCCTCAAGGATACAGCTGCAAACCAGCCTTCAAGGCCCCTTCGATGGTTCCATCCAAGAATTTGGCACCGGGCATCATGAAACGGGCTTCGCCGCTGGTATCATAGGTTTCGCTGCTGTAAAGAAAGGGCGCAAAATCCCAACTACTTTCGCTCCAAGTTAATCGACCTATATTCGTTTCAACGGTTTTACTTGCAAACAGTTTAGCCAATTTTGGGGGCATTAGCTTAGATGCAGCCTCAAAAACCGCTTGTTCATTTCCACGCTTGGCAAAACGGGACAGATAGGCGTACTTGCCTTTGAAAGTAAGCACATATTCCGTTTTCTTGGCTTGGTTGAACCTTTTAACGGCAGCCAAAGCTTCGTATTTGGCTTGTTCAGGAATGGCGGGTGCTTTTTTTGCCATAAAGATTTAGTATTGGATTGGGTGTAGAAACTCGACTTGAAGAATACAGGTCTATTTCAAAAAACAGCTGCAAGACTAGCTTAAAAAACCTATTCGGGCAAGTCATCCCGCCCCTTTTTCAAGGCTTCGATGCGTTGGCGGAGGCGGTCTTCTGCCATACGTTCTTTTTCGGCCTTCACTTTTGCCAGGTGGTCATTAATTTTTTCAAGAATTTCTCTTGATACTTTTTCATAGGGAATGGATTTGAGAAGCGTCATTGGCTCTAAGCGATCAGCAGCAGGCGCTGCGGCCAGGTGATCTACTACCAGGCGTAATTCTCTTCCGACAATGCGCTGTTGATAAAAATCCAAGAGTTCAGCCAATGAAAACACCCCCAATAGAGCATGAATATCCCGAAAATCCTTTTCCTCTTTGCGATTGATGATTGCCTCTAACTTTAAAGCAGCAAGGTCAGGCAAATCGGCCATTCGGATTCCTTCTTTTTCAATTGGTGGCAATAAAAAAGGTACATGCCAGGTGTACAAATCGATCTTTACATTTTCATGAAACCCAGCGATCCCATGAGGAGAAGTTTTCAAAACCCTAAACCCAGGTAACAAACGCTCCAACAACCTTTCTTTCTGCTCAGTCTCGAAAGCCTGGTTTGTAAAGAAATCAGCATCCACAGATAGTCGATGGCCCAGCTGTAGACTCAAAGCAGTACCCCCAACCAAACGGAATTCTCGGAATGAATCGTCAGTTGATACACTTTTGATGATATTCAGAAGAGCGGGTGAAACTGTTTCGATGAATAACATTTAAAATCTTCTTTTCTCAGGTGATAAAGTGCAGAAGCCAGATAAATCGCATTTTCTGGTAAGTAGTCAGCCGTCAACAAAGCATTGATGATGGTTTCTTCTGGGTAAAACCACATAATTTCTCCCAAATCATCCAAACGCCCCATATCAAACACCCGCCGGATCACCTTGTTTTTATCGCGCTCAAAGTCAATCTTTTCAGGGTCGCTGTCCCAGAAAAGATAGGGTGAAAATTGTGGTTGTTTTTGAAGTAGGTCTTGATCTTGCATTGAAAATGAAGTGCTTCGACCCTCAAGATAAGCAATTTGAGGGCATTTTCCAAAACCTGATTCAGACGGCCTTACCCATGAAAAATGGGATTTGTTTTGACTTCCTCAAATGCTTGTTCAAGTGTGAGGTCATAAAAAATCGTAAAATACTTGCCCGTATGCCGGAAATAGGCCAGGTCGTAAGCATCTGATGATTTGTAAGTAAGGCGGGCTAGCCCAACTTCAAAGTGGTCTTTGATCACATTGGGTAGGTCAGCGGCTTTATAGTGCTCGATGATGTAAAAACTACTTCCCTTCCAGCGCGAAAAATAATCGATTACTTGATTGAAGTCCTGGGGCTGTTGCAAAGGTGGAAGCTCGGCTTTCATCTCCGCAATCCAGGGTTCGAATAGCTTGCTTACTTTTGTTTTTTCGGCGTCAGAGGGTTTGTCTGAGGCAGTGCTTGGGGCCCAGCCCCAGTAGGATTTTGAGCTTTTCTTAGGCATGGAGATGTGGATTTGATACAATCCCGGACGTCCTGCGTCAGAGATTCAGACATTTCACCCCCAAACCTACAAAAAAATTCTCTTACCCTCCTACCCCACCCTTCCCCACAATTTTTCGTACCTTTGCGGCCAAATTCAACGTAATTATACAGGCGCGTGGTTTTGAGACAAAAAAGATGACGATTTTTCGTCAGCCGAGACTACTTTTTTCAGTCGATGCCCAGCATCGGTTGAAAAAAGAGGCGAAGGATCACGGAAAATCGGCCTTTTTAGTCCAAAATAGGAACCGACTGGATAATTACATTTCAACTCATACTGATGAGCGACGCGATCAAACACGAATGCGGCATCGCCGTGATTCGCCTTTTGAAACCCCTTGATCATTACCAACAAAAATATGGCTCGGTTTTGTACGGCCTGGAAAAACTCAAACTCCTGCTGCAAAAACAACGCAACCGGGGACAGGACGGCGCAGGCATTGCCACCATCAAACTCGACCCCAAGCCCGGCACCAAGTACATCAGCCGCAAGCGCGACATCACACCCAATAACTACCTCGACAATCTTTTTGAAGAAATTTGGAGCAAACATTTCTCCAACTTAGCTCCTGAAAAAGCCAGCGACGCCGCCTGGATGAAGGACAACCTGCCTTATGTAGGCGAATTGCTGATTGGCCACCTGCGCTACGGCACCCACGGCGACAACAGCATCGAAACCTGCCACCCCTTCCTGCGCCAAAACAACTGGATCAACCGCAACCTGCTGCTTGCTGGCAATTTCAACCTGACCAATGTGGACGAGCTCTTCGACGAGTTGGTCGAACTGGGACAATACCCCAAAGCCAAGGCCGATACGGTAACGGTTTTGGAAAAAATCGGGCATTTCCTCGACGACGAAGTGCAAAGGCTACACACCTGGTTCAAGCCCGATGGCTACACCAACATGGAAATCAATGACTTCATTTTTGACAAACTCGACATCCAGCGCTTGCTGCGCCGTGCCAGCAAAAGATTCGATGGTGGTTATGTGATGTGTGGGCTCATTGGCCACGGTGATGCTTTTGTGATGCGCGACCCCAACGGCATCCGACCTGCATTTTACTACCAAGACGAGGAAATTGTGGTGGTGGCCTCTGAGCGCCCGGCCATTCAAACGGCCCTGGACGTACACGTCAGCCAAGTAAAAGAGGTCAAACCTGGCCATGCCCTGATTATAAAGAAAAATGGACGAGTAGAAGAGTTGCCTTTCACCGAGCCAAGCGAGCGCAAATGCTGCTCTTTCGAGCGCATCTACTTTTCGCGTGGCAACGACCGCGACATTTACCTGGAGCGCAAAAAACTGGGCCGCCAGTTGGTCGAGCCCATTTTGAAAGCAGTGGACTACGATTTTGACAATACAGTTTTCTCTTTTATCCCCAACACTGCCGAAACGGCTTTCATGGGCATGATCGAAGGCATCAACGAGAGCCTTGACACCATCCGCGAGCAGAAAATTGCCGATAAACTGGCTAAAGGTGAACTAAGTACGGAGGCACTGCACGAGATCATGTCGCAAAAACCCCGCTTCGAACGCCTTGTGGTCAAAGACGCCAAAGTCCGCACTTTCATCGCCGATACGACTGCCCGGGGCCGTTTGGTTTCGCACATCTACGACATCACTTACGGCTTGGTCCACAACGAAAAAGACACCATCGTTCTGCTCGACGATTCAATTGTAAGGGGCACGACCCTGCGCGACAGCATCATCGAAATCGCAGCCCGTTTGCGCCCGAAAAAAATCATCATCGTCTCTTCCGCCCCACAGATCCGCTTCCCAGACTGTTATGGCATCGACATGTCTAAAATGGGCGAATTTGTGGCTTTTAAAGCCTTGGTTGAGCTGTTGAAACAGGACAAAAAAGAGCACTTGCTTGAAGAAGCTTTTCAGCGTTGCAAAGCGCAGCAGCACTTGCCCAAGGAAATGATTAGAAACGAGGTACAAAGCCTTTACGAAAACTATACCGACGAGCAGATTTCGTCTAAAATCGCTGAAATCGTCACGCCTAAAGGCATCAAACCCGAAGTGCAAGTCATTTATCAAAGCATTCCCGGCTTGCACGCCGCTTGCCCCAACAACAATGGCGACTGGTATTTTTCGGGCAACTACCCCACTCCTGGCGGCAACAAGGTGGCCAATAAAGCTTTCATCAACTTCATGGAGAAGAAAGACGTGCGGGCCTATTGATCACCGCTCATGCTTTTCCACACCCCCTTGTGAATAAGTAGAAGAGCTTTGAGTGTACAATTTTCACAAATCCTGTTTACATTTGTGGGTTTCTCAAATGGTTCGCAACCATTTCGCCCGGAAACAACCTATAACTGTAGATATGGAGAGCTTAAGAGCTTGGTTGAAGATTGCTGGCGTGGCCCTGAATCCCTTGTGGACCTCGTTGCGAGGCGTTTTTGTGTGGCCAATTACCTGGCGGGTAGTCTTGGGCTACCTGACTGTAGGGATGGTTGGTGTGGCTTTGTGCCTGGCTTTGCTGATCAGTTTTGTGATTAAGGGAGCCTTTGGTCCTATTCCTTCCAAAAAGGAGTTGCGGCAAATTCGCAACAGCACTGCTTCTGAAATTTACACTACAGATGGTGCCATGATTGGCCGCTATTTCTTCCTCAATCGGGTAAATGCGGACATTTCAGAGTTGAACGATGCGACCATGTATGCGCTGATCGCCACCGAAGATGCGCGATTCATGAAGCATGGAGGGATTGACTTACGGGCCTTGTTCCGGGTTTTGTTCCGTTCTGTCATCATGAACGATGATTCAGCTGGGGGCGGCAGTACCATCAGTCAACAATTGGCCAAAAACCTGTACCCACGTCAGCGTTATCGCGTGGCTACCATGCTGCTCAACAAGATCCGCGAAATGGTAATTGCCCGCAAAATCGAGAGCATTTACTCCAAAAAGGAAACCTTGAGCCTTTACCTCAACACGGTCCCGTTCAGCGACAATGTATATGGCATCAAAGTGGCTTCCCAGCGCTTTTTTAACAAAGAGCCCAAGGACCTCAAGACCGAAGAAGCAGCTTTGTTGATCGGCACCCTCAAGGGCAATACCTCCTACCACCCGATCAAATACCCTGAAAAATCACGCGAACGTCGCAACTTGGTTCTGGCGCGTATGCACCAGTTCGGCTACTTGAGCGACACAGCGTTGGATACTTTGTCCAAGCTTCCACTCAAACTCAACTACACTGTTGACACCCATAGCGCTGGTTTGGCACCTTATTTCCGTGAGCACCTGCGCATGGAATTGGAAAACGTGCTGAAAGATTATACCAAGCCCAATGGCCAGCCATACAACCATTACACCGACGGTTTGCGCATTTATACCACCTTGGATGCAAATCTGCAAAAATATGCAGAACAGGCGATGCAAGCCCAAATGCCCAAACTTCAAAAGCGGTTCTACCGCGAATGGAGTGGCCAAGACCCTTGGGAAAACGATGAAAACCTGAAGAAAATCCTGGAAGCAAGTCCTACTTATCAAGCTTGGAAAAAACTGGGCTACTCGCACCAGGGGATTTTAAAGCGCCTGGGCAAGCCTTACAAAATGCAATTGTTTAGTTGGGGCGGCCCCATTGAGCGCGAATACAGCCAGCTCGATTCGATCAAATATTACCTCAAGATGCTCAACACTGGCATTCTCGCAGCTGACCCAGAGACGGGTGCCATCAAAGCTTGGGTTGGGGGGTACGATCACCGTTTCATCAAATACGATCACGCCAAAGCGCGCCGCCAAGTGGGTTCTACCTTCAAACCTTTGTTGTATGCCCAAGCCGTGGAAAGTGGCATGGATCCCTGTCAGCACTTTCCCAATCGCCTAAAAACTTATCCCGAATACGAAGATTGGCAGCCCAAAAATTCTGACAATCGTTATGGTGGCGGCTATTCGTTGGAAGGCGCTTTGACCAAATCGGTCAACACCGTTTCCGTGCAAATCATCATGGAAACGGGCATCAATCCCGTGCGCGACTTGGCAAACAAAATGGGCATCACCCAAAAAATCCCTTATGCACCTTCGATCGCTTTGGGCACAGTCGAAACCTCTCTTTACGACATGGTTCAGGCCTATTCCTGCTTTGTCAACCGGGGGATAAAGAAAAAACTGTATTTCATTGAGCGCATTGAAACCGCTGATGGTGAGGTAATTGCTGAGTTTGGCCCCGGCAAAAAGAAAGAAGCCGATAAGCGTGTAATGTCAGAAAAAACTGCCGACATCATGGTCAAAATGATGCGCTCGGTCGTGGACCGTGGTACCGCTTCGAGTGTAAAATGGAAATATGCCATCACCAACGACTTTGCGGGCAAAACGGGCACCACTCAAAATCAGTCCGACGGCTGGTTCATGGGCCTGACCAAAAAACTGGTCGCTGGCGTTTGGGTTGGTGCAGAAAGCCCCATCCTCCACTTCAAAAGCCTAGATTCGGGCCAGGGTTCTGCTACCGCTTTACCCATCTGGGGCGAATTCATGAGTAGAGTGTACAAAGATCCGCGTTACAGCAGTTGGAAAGATGAAAAAATGGCCGTTTTGCCAGATAGCGTACTCAATCGCCTCAGTTGCCCACAACGCATCTGGTATCCTTCCGACTCGCTGGCTTACGACAGTTTGGGCAATCCAATCCTGCCAAGTGTTGGCGACACCACCCAGCAAGTCATCGAAACGACCAACGGCGAATTGGGTTCGCTGCCCCACCAACCCAAGCGCCGCGAGCAAGTTCCTGTAAAAGAACGTCTGGCGCTCAACACAAACGACAATCGCCGCAGCAAAAGCAAAAGTTGAGTTTTCAAACGGCACCAAAAAAGCCGCAAGTTGGTAATCAGCTTGCGGCTTTTTTGATGGAGCTTATTCCAGCACCGGAAAAGTATACAACTCAACCAACTGCTTCTTTCCTTTTAGTTCAATCACCCCTACCCTTTTGGGATTATACTTATCGGGAGGCAAATGCAGTTTATCTAATAAATATTTGGTAATCAATATTTTAACCCTGAATTTATTACACACCGATTGAATCCTGGCAGTAGTATTCATCACGTCTCCTGAAAATACGATGTCCTTTTTGATCACCCCAATTTCACCAGTAGTCACTACACCACAATGCAGGCCAGCTTTGAATTCGGGTACCAGTCCGTATCGCTCCTGGTATCGAGCGCTGTTTCGGGCAATGACTTCGTGCATGCGGTAAAAACAGCGTAGGCAATTGGCATGTTGCAGGCCATTTTTCATGGTCCAAGACACTACTACTTCGTCGCCGACGTATTGGTAAATTTCACCAGCAGTATCAACTATTGGATTGGTGATGTCTCGAAAAAAATCATTGAGCAGATTGAAAAACTTGACGTGGCCCAGTTTTTCGGCAATCTCAGTGGAGGATTTCATGTCCACAAACATAAAAATACGCTCCTCTTCGCGGGGTTTTCGGTAGTGCCCCATTAACATTTTGATCAAAATACCTTGCCCATATTTTTCATTGACATGTAAAGCAATGGAGGTAATGAAACTGATCAAAGACCAGAAAATGAAAGTCCGTAGAAAATAAGCCTGGTCAAACAAAGCCGTCACATCGGCCAACAAGGCAGGGTCAAGCGCTTTGCTGCCATAACGAAAACTCAGCAAAATGCTATGCGTAGCCAAAAAAACACAAAAATTAATCAGGGAAAGCACTGCACTTGTGATCAACAAAGAAAATCCAAAGGACTTGCGGCTCAGTCGATCTCGTAGAAAAAAAACCAGGATACTGCCACACAGCAAAGCTGAAAAAAACGCCGAAAGGGTATTGAAGGCCACATATTGGAAAGCCCCGGAGCCCCGTAGGTACGTGCTTTTGGAAAGGGAATATACCCCATAAGCGTCCAGTGCCCCAAGCATGGTCCACCAAATCAGTATCCACCAGAGTTGCTTGCGTTTTATTTGAAACCTTCTCGTGTAGTAGCTCACTTAAAAATGACTTGTGCGAAATCCTCTCTTTTGCTCCAACAAAAGTAAGCAATTAAACGCGATTCTCCCCTGTAACGACATGTGTGCTCACAGGAAAATCGGAAAATGAGGGATCAAGTTGCTATTGTTGACTGCCAAATCCACAAATAGTCACCCAAATTCCTTATTTTTGCAAGCTAAAACTATTTAATCCGATTTGAAGAGGTCTTAGTTTCGTAAAAGCTTTTACTCTTCAACATTTTGTCCCACTAACCATTAACAATTAACCACTAACCATTAACCACTAACCATTTGAATCACCTTTTCAATATTGATACCGCCTTGATTACACCACGAACCGTGGTGCGTCGTTTTCGTGAAAACGATGGGCTGAATTATTTCAAACTTTTTCAAGATAATCTCGACATCCTAGAGGCTCGCTTTCCGGCAATTCTCGACACCATCCCAACCCAAGACGACATTGAGTTGTTTGTAAGGAAAAAATTGGCTAGCTGGCTGGTTAACGAAGAGTTCTGCCTTGGTGTCTGGGACAAAGAAAGTGCGGTGCCCATCGGCCTGATTCGCATCGCCAACATTGATTGGAAAGTCCCCAATGCTGAGTTGTTCCTGTTTTTGGACAAAAGTCGGCACCAAAAAGGCATCATGACTGAAGTTGTTCAAAAAGTGCTGCAATTTGCTTTTGAACAATTGCGCCTTGAAAAAATTTCCCTCCGCACCGAAAGCGACAATTTTGCAGGCCAACGCCTGGCCCGTAAATGTGGTTTCAGCCGCGAAGGTGACATCCGCAGCGCTTACCGCAGACCCAGCGGAGAATTGGTTGACCTGATGCTTTTTGGCCTGGTCAAGTGAAAATGGCCTAGTGGTACGAATTACAAATACCCCCTAAGTTCCAGGCAGGCTATTTGGCTTCGTAGCAAGGCGAGAGGAGGGAAAATAGTGGACTATTTGACCGACGAACAACGCAGCTATGGAGACAAAGAGCCCGTGGAACTTGGGGCAGATTTACAATTTGGACCACTAGTTCTGAATCAAACTCAACCTCATCAACTGAAAAAGTTGAGAAATTGAAAGGTTGAAAAGAACTCGCTATTTTTTGTAATCTACAAAAATACCTTGTGCAAGCAAACCATATCATCAACGCCATACATCAAAATATCCGCCCCCTGCGTGACGAAGAGCATGCGGAAGCGAGCCTGAATGAACTTAGCGAGTTGGAATTAGTCTTTTCCATCATTGGAATTGATTTTTTGCAAGGCAGCCCCGGTGGTCTGTACCAACACAGCACGCAGGCATATGCCTTGGAACAAGTGCTGATCGGCCTCAGCGTTTTGGAACAAGCCAGAATGAAGCCCCAAACCCTGGAAATTGCGCAGGCCTTGTTCATCTCCGCCTTAGAAACCCTGCAAGAAGTAGGTATTGAAACCCAAGGCGATCCCCAGTTCCAACAATTCATCCAATGTGCCTGTGCTGAAATAGCCCAGTTTTTGGCTTCCAATGACACAAAGTCAAGCCAATCAGCTTTTGCCACAAGTTTGCGCTTAGGGCAAAGTGTACTGAGCAGTTTTTTGAAAAATGGCATCATCCTTAGCATTCCGCAAGGCATTCCACCTCAAGATCGGCTTACCACTTACCCCCTATTGGTGCAAAAAAGCGGCCTGCATTTGCTCCAACTCCTGCTGAAAAATGGACAAGCCCGCCAATGCATGACCCTGGAAGCGCAGGATCGCATCACCCAGGCTGCTTTGTCGGTCTTGCTGGAGTACCCAGGCTTGCTACATCACCAACCTGGTTTGCCTGGACTGGTCGATAAAGTATTGGACATCGCGACAAAAGCCAATCGAATTGAGTTGTTTCCAGTGCTATTGAGCATGGTTCTAGAACAATGTACCCAAAACCTTTACCATGTCTGGGACCTCGAAAGCCAAGAAGACAACCTCTTGCTCAACGCCCTGGAGCAAATTTTGCAAGTGGTACCCCAAGAAGTACAAAATGGGGCCAGACGCCCGCTTTTGTCCCGAACCCAGTTCCTGGACTTATTGAGCGACCTGCTGGACCAGACTGTACAAAACCCTGCCTTGGTCAGCGACTATGTCAACGACAAATCCATGCTGTCCGAGGTGCTCAAGCTTACTTTCCAGTCCTTGGATGGAGTGCCTCGTGAGCACCGCTTGCGCTGGGAGATGGTCGAGATGTTGATCCACCTCAACTTCCGCGCCGCGTTGACCAGTAAAGCCGTTTTGGAAAAAATCACTTGGGGTAAAAATGGCACCAGTCAGCCGATTTTGGCCAATATCCTTGACTTGGTAGTGGAAGCAACTTTCAGCCAGAGCCGCGTAGTGGGGGGCGAAAAGTTGAAATTATTGCAGGATATTTTCGAGTTCGTGATGGAAGGCATCGTTGCTGAGTACCCCAATCGCCTGGGCTTGGTGTTGGTGCAAATGCTGTTGTCGCCACAATCAGGGCTTAACTTTGCCGAGGGTTTCAACCATGCCTTAGCCGAGCGCATGTTGCAGGCATGTCTGGTCTTGTGCAGTCAACATCCACAATTGGTCGAAAACGACGAAGAACGCCAGCGCTTGTTTGAAGGCGTAATCGATGCTGTGACCCAAGCGGGAATCAAACAACCGGGTCTGTTGTCGGACATGATGGAACTCGTGTTGCTCAAAACCGCCGACAACCTAGATTTGCAAGTCGAAAACACAGGTGGACAGTCCGAATACCTCTTGGTTTCTGCCCTGCGCGAAACCCTCGCAGTGCTGGGAGCAGATGCCCCGACGGGGCGTTGGAAACCCCGTTTCACCCCGGAACACCTGGTGCAACTGACCGAATTCTCCTTGGACGAAGTCGTGCAAAACCCAGCCTGGATCACCGATACCCTCAACGGCAAAACCCTGCTGCGCGAAGCACTGGATGTCACTTTCCGGGTTTTGCAAAAAGTACCCGCAGGCCAGCGCCTGAACTCTACGGCGGTAGAGTACTTGCTCGACATCGTTTTTCGCAGTGTTTCGCGCAGCAAAAAATTATTGGAGCCACAAGGCGAAGAAAAAACAGGCCTCAGCATCCTGGAGCAAGTGCTCAATTATGTACTCAATGCGGTATTCCCACCTTCCGAAGGCGCTGCCGTAGACAAACCCCAATTGCTCATTGACCTACTAGAGTATGTTTTTGACAATATCCTCAACGAAAATCCTGACAAAAGCGGCCTAGCGTTGGTGGAACTGCTTTTTTCGGACGCAGTGGGCATTGATTTTTCTAAAGGTTTTGAAAAAAACACCATCGAAGAGCTGATGGAAGCGGCGATGGTCAGCTTCAGCGAGCAACCGGAGCTGGTGCGCGGCAAGCGTACCTTGATTGAAATCATGGAAGAAATGTCGCCCGCCATCCACGTTTTGAATGCCGATTTCCCACAAATCGGCCCTAAAATCGTGCAGTTGTTTTTGACCCGAAATTCGATCATCCCTGGCATTTTCAAAACCCAAAGCAAGGATCTCTTTGTGGGAATTGAGGCCTTGACCCAGTTCACCGAGGCCCTGGCCATGGAGCGCCAACATGGCCGTTGGCTCAAGGAATTGACCCTGGAGCAGGTGCTGGAACTAATCGAATACCTGATTTCCTGTTGCGATGACAATCCTGATTTTGCACAAAACAACTACGTTTTCAAAGTTTTGGATGCCATCCTGAGCTCGGTCGACAAAAAGGCTGACAAACTCCAAAACTCGACGGTTTTGATTCAGATCTTATCGGAGCATTTGCTGTTGACTATAGTTGAACACGATGAGTTGTTGCATGAATTACAGCTCAATAGCGATTCAAAAGTGGAAATGGGGGTCAATTACCTGATCGAGCAGTTTTTTGAGCTGCTTGGTCGACTGGACAAAAACACCCAAAAATTGATCATGCAGATGCCCTCGGTCGAAATTGTGCTCAATCACTACCTCGACGAAGTGGAAGAATACGACTTGATCACGAGCACTGCAATCAACCGGGCCATTGGAAAAATCCAAAAAATCATGGATCGTTTTGCCCTCGGTGACCTCAACTTCGAAGAAATGATGGGGGAATTTGGTTTTGAGGAGCCGGAATAGTGGAGGCCGACCTTATTAGTGAAGCGAGAATGGTGTGACAAGCCATTACCAGCGAGACTTTTTTTGTCTAAACCAGAATTTTCAGGATTACAGAATTTCTTACGTGACGTTGACCAATTTTTTCTAAATCAGAATTTCGCAGCATTTTCAAAATTGGCCCGCTTCGCGGTCTAGACCTAGATAGTAAAAGTGCGAATTGGTAGGATTTCCACCAAGAATATATGCGCTTATTTTGTTTGGTTCTTCGACAAATAGTGTGGAAGGGCATGTTTTCTCAAATCTCGTCCCTATGATCGTGCTATTTGCTCCATCTCGTGCAGGCCACGAGATTTCGAAGGATGCATGAAACCAGCGCATTAATCATCATAGGTGTTAAGCAGGATAATTGTCCACATGATTTGTCAAAGAACCAACAAGACATCACTTGCCATTCAGGAGTAGAAGCGATTAAGGAAGCTGTAATAAAGATTGGCAGAGACCTGAGCAATACAACGCTTTATACAACGCACGAACCCTGTATCCTGTGCAGTTATGTAATCCGTTCTTATCGCATCAGCCGGGTTGTGATCCAAAATGCCGTACCCATATTGGTGGGGCGAGTTCTGATTTCCCGATCTTGAATACCGAGGCTATTCCGATCTGGCACCAGCCGCCAATGGTTGAATTTACTTGAGCTTTGTTTTGTAAGGGAGCGTAAAGAGCATGGATCAACTCCATTCAAAAATCTCACTTAATTTTTCATCGTGCAAAATACGCTTCATCAGGGTTTCATGATGTGTTTTCTCCTGAAAAGGGTGAGCCCGAAAAAGATCGCTGTAGGTTAGGTCTATGTTTTCATCGAATTGCTTCACTTTTTGAACAGCTGCTTCCCGAATCAGCATCAAGTGATCCGAGTTAAACTTCAGTTTACCTGGCTCTATCCAGCCTGCCTCAATAAAACCCCTGGTCTTTTTCGCACAACGGCAAGGGTTCTCTTCCTTCATCAAGCCACATTTTTGGTTCATGAAATGATAAAGATCTTTGCGTGCTCGTGCTAGCTTTTGCCGAAAGTTATCAGGAGAAAGGCTCAACATTTCGCCACCCAAGCGATGTTCTACCCCAAAAATATCCCCTAGCACAAATACAAGTCTTTGTTCTCGGTTGAGACAAAGTAACATTCCTGACATGCAGGATAGCTTGGCTTCCTCAATTACCTCCCGTTGTTCCATACGTTCAGCCTCATTGAGAGCATGGTCAGGAATCTGTTCCAACTCGGTACCATAACCCTCAAATGTAGAAATAAAGGACTCCAATGGCTTTTTTTTGAGCTGCAAAACATGGTTAAAAACGATGCGGTACAGCCAAGTGCGAAAACTACTTTCTGCCCGAAACTGCCCCAATTTGGTCACCATTTTAATCAATACTTCCTGGGTCACATCTTCTGCATCTTGGGGCGAAAGCACAATTTTCAGTGCTACATTATAGATATAGTGCTGGTGCCGCTTGACCAATCGCTCCAAAGCCTGCCCCGAACCATCGAGACAAGCTTGAAGAAGTTCCAAATCTTTTTGCTCGTTGTAATGGAGCGAAAATGGATTTTCCATTACACTATTTCGTGGTAATGACCAAAAGAGTGGACCTTCTCAATCGCTTTAAAAAACGACTGAAGCGCTGGGAGTTTTGGAAATTTGTCAGCCGCCTGCAGTGCGTCTTCCAGTGATTCCCATTCGACAATATCTACCAGCATGGTGGCATCTTTTTCATCCTGTAGCGTTTTTCGACTCAACAAGCCCTGCTGATTTTTCAAAAAAGCATTGCTTTCTGTTAGCAATTGAGAAAGATTTCCAAGCTGGTCTGCTTTGATTTGGAAGATAACAATTTCTTGTACCATGTGTGTTTTATTTTGGTTAAAAAATGTACACATGTTTGGATGATCGTTTTATGACCGTGTGACAGAAATAAAGAAAAATATTTCCTTTGAGACCATCAAAAAATATTCCAGGTTTATTAATTAAGCAAAATAAACAAGCGTAAAACTCTATTAAACTTGCATTCTAACCTTAATTTAGCCAAAATGTGAGCAGGGTAAGCTTTTAATGAAACTTTTCTGTTCCCCAAAACATCAAGTAAGCCAAATGAGGAAGGGCCATACCATGCCCCACAACCAATTCATAATGCAGTTGTTCCACTAATTTTACCCAAACAATTTACTGACATGCGAAAAAACATGCTGCTCATTTTGAAGGCCCTGGCTATTGTGCTTACCACAGGTCTTTCTTTTTCTTTTGCGGTTTTGAATAACAATTGGAATCTCGATCCCAATTATGTGATCAAATTCAAAGGTTCTAATGCTACAGGCACTTTTTCAGGCTTGACAGGTAGCATTCAATTTGATCCCAACACTTTGGAGACAGCGCTGATGGACGTAGTAGTGGATGCTGCTACCATTAAAACGGGCAACTCCGCCAAAGACAAACATGCCAAGGGTGAAAACTGGTTTGACGTGAGCAAATACCCACATATCACCTTCAAATCGACGGCTTTTTCAAAAACAAGCGAAGGCTATTTGGTAAACGGCAAGCTCAGAATACGCAATGAAACCAAGGCTATTTCCATCCCATTTAAGTTTATTGAAGAGAACGAAAAAGGGCGTTTTACTGGTACTTTTAAAATCAAGCGCAAGGACTTTGGCATTTATGGCCCCCTTGCTGGCATGGTGGTAGGCAATGATTTCACCATTGACCTCAACATACCTGTGGGCCGTTGAGGAACATAGGCAGATGAAACCAGCGTTTTAGCCGCCCAAATCCCAAAAAATGGGGACCCTACATAGTGCATAGTCAACCCATGTGGGCTTTTGGCGCTGCGAATGCTCATAGAGTTGGAGGCCAATTCCTTGGTGGAAAATGCTGGTCAGCTCAACGCCTTGCTCCTGGATGCTTATTTTCAATAAGTCGTTTTCGATGTGGTGCAACATGGAGGTGTTTTTTTATAAATTTTCGCTTTCTACCGCCCATATCGCCTGCCGCAATCGCTCCTTAGCATCCGCGCCCTTGATGATCGTGTAATCCGCCTTCATGTCCACCAAAGCGGCCAGGTAGCGCAGGTAAAGTTCATGGCGCTGTTCGGGATGTTCGCGCAGGGGGTCAGGCTCCCAGGGTATGTCGGGCGAGCAGAGCAGATACAAATCATAAGCATGGGTATGCAAGTGTCGTTCGATCCAGGGGTGGCAATACTGAAATTTAACCTCGGACCAGATTTTGAGCACCAATAAATCGGTATCGCAAATCAGCAAATCCCCCCTTGCATCGCGGGCATAGGTCAGTTCCCAGTTGGCTTGTCCTTTGGCAATGTTGAGCAAATCGGCCTCTTCGTATTCGGGGCCATATTTATGGAGGTAAAGCCTTGCATACTCTGGTACCCAAGTGGTTTGAAAATGGGCAGCGAGGGCCTTTGCCAAGGTCGTTTTTCCACTCGATTCAGGTCCGGTAATTGCAACTTTTCGCACGGCTTAGGCGTTTCATGCAGGTTTGAAAAAAGTACATTGGACCAAGTTAGGGACTTTTTTTCAAAACACATTTTTCTCAGCTAATAACCCAGCATCTTTTGCATACCATCGAACCATATTTCCGTTGGCGGGACGAATATGTGGCCGCCGAAGACCTTGATTCGCCGTTTTACGGACGAACCTATGACGAATTTTATTACTCAAAAAAAATCTACAACTACTTCATCCATCCACAATGGGATGAGTTTGGGTCCAATACCTTGTATCTCAAAGTCTTGTACGCAGACTACGACGAGGGTTACGCCATCATCGAACTGATCGGCGAGTGGAACGATTGCCTGTACAATGACAGTATGTACCTCAAACGCGAAGTGGTCGACTACCTGAGCGAAAAGGGCATTTACCGCTACATTATGTTGTGCGAAAACGTACTCAATTTTCATGGTGGCGACAATGATTATTACGAAGAATGGTACGAAGACATCCGCGATGAAGACGGTTGGATCGTATTCATCAATACCTTACAGCACGTGCACGAAGAAATGAACGACGCACAACTGCACTTTTATGTTAATTTTGGGGCCAATTTCAACGACATCAATTGGCGGCCACACAAGCCCAAGGTCATTTACGAAGCCATCGAAGGCATGTTGAATGGCAAGGTCAAACGGCTTTATTGATGTTTGGCCATCAAATCAAGTACATGCATCGCTCTGGTTTCGTCAACATCATCGGTCATCCCAACGTGGGCAAGTCTACGCTCATGAATGCCTTAGTCGGCGAGCGCATGTCGATCATTACCAACAAGCCTCAAACCACCCGGCACCGTATTTTGGGGATTTTGAGCGGCGACGATTTTCAGGTCGTTTTTTCCGACACTCCTGGGGTGGTGGAAAAACCCGCCTACAAAATGCACCAGGCCATGAACAGCTTTGTGCAGTCCACTTTTGAAGACGCTGACCTGATGCTCTTGGTCGTAGACGTCAATGAAACCTGGCAGGAAGAAGACCATTTGTTGCAAAAACTGGCCAAGGTAAAGATGCCCCTCTTGTTGGTGATCAACAAAATTGACAAAGCTGAAGAAGAAAAATTGGAAGAGGTGAAATTGTTTTGGCAAAGTGCCCTACCCAATGCCGAGCAAATGCCCATCTCGGCCCTCAAGTTGGTCAATACCGCTGAACTGCTGGAAAAAGTAAAAAATCTACTCCCCGAAGGACCCGAATACTACCCCAAAGACCAACTCACCGACCGACCCGAACGCTTTTTTATAAGTGAAATCATCCGCGAAAAAATCCTGCAATTGTATCACCAGGAGATTCCTTATGCTACCCAGGTGGTGACCGAAAGTTTCAAAGATACCGAGACCACCAAAGGCGCGGCTTTGGTGCGCATTGCCGCTACGATTTATGTAGAAAGGGCCACCCAAAAGTCGATTTTGATTGGTAAAAATGGCGAATCGATCAAAAAATTGGGCAGCAACGCCCGTGTGGACCTAGAAAAATTTTTGGAGAAAAAAGTATTCCTCGAACTCTTCGTAAAAGTTAAAGACAACTGGCGGGATGATGATCGCCTGTTGAAAGAATTTGGTTACCATTGATCTGACCTTGGGCTTTGACGTCTCGCCCTTGGATTTCGACCATTCAGTATGCGAATTGTCCAATTCAGCGAATTTCCGCTATTTTTCATGGATGACTGGGCAACCGATTGGGCTTTTTGTTCGTTCTCTTGGTAACAGCTTTGCAGAAGCCTCAGCTCATCTTTTTTTATGCACCGCATAGGGGGATCAGGCTACTAAAACGCTCTTTGTCACATCACCTTGATTCCCCCTTGAAAGTTTCATTGATGATAACAGAGAGATCACCCAATCAATAATCACCCAAACACGAAGGATCTATGGTAATGCCCAAACTAAGCAACGCGGTAAAAGAACAAAGAATCATTGATTTTATCGCTTGGGAGCTCAATATCCCCATTTCAAAACTCAATCCCAATACTGATTTCGTCGACGATTTGTGCCTGGACCCCATTGACCGGGACTTGCTGATCGCCAAACTCGAAAATCATACGGGGGTTTACCTCAACCAGGAAGAGGCCGCACGGATTGCTACGGTACGCGATGCCCGCCGGGTCTTGCTGGCTTGATGGCAAAACAACGTAAAAAAGCAAAGGGTGCTAAGATTTTATGATCTTAGCGCCCTTTTGTCTGCATACCCAGAATTAACAATAACGCTCGAAAGCCATTTTCAGGTTTTCAGCAATCATTTCTGCAGGGCGGCCTTCAATGTGGTGGCGCTCCAGGAAGTGCACCAACTTACCGTCTTTGAACAGTGCAATAGATGGTGAAGATGGTGGATAGGGCAGCATGTATTCGCGGGCTTTGGCAGTGGCAGCCTGGTCAACACCAGCAAACACAGTTACGAGGCGATCTGGTTTGTTCTCGCCTTGTACAGCCATTTTAGCACCTGGGCGGGCCATTGCAGCCGCGCAGCCGCATACCGAATTGACTACTACCAGCGTAGTGCCTTCCTTTTGCTCCATTGCTTCTACCACATCTTCGGCAGTAGTTAAACTTTTGAAACCGAAATTGCTCAGGTCCGTTGCCATTGGAGCCGTCAACTCAATTGGGTACATATTTATTCCTTTGTTGGTGAATCGTGAATGTTCTAAAACAGTGCAAAGATAGCCTTTCACTGCTTTTAAATACAAGCTGAGGGCAAAAATGGTTCACGATCCGGTGCAATTTGCAGATGATGGGGGAGCGTAAAAATAAGGTTGACGGATTTGGGGGGTAGTGAAAGAAGAGGAGCAACTGGATGAAAGGAAGTTGTGTTCTTTTTTCGCTAAACCTCAAATGCAAATATGTCCATCTTATTCTAGCTCAAATACTAAGTACAGCGTTTTTTTAGTTCTTGTAATTATCTCCCCTACTGATTGGTAGAGATAAGAGGCTGAAAGGATTGACGCGCTTAACGCTTCAATTCAAAAACTTGTTTTCGATGGTTTAACGAACTTAAAAAACAAACTACTAAGTAGTAAGCCGCAAATAAACTTATACGTTTTTTTATAAGTTTCACCTCAATCGCTCAATGGGATTAGGCTTCTTCAATTCCAGTTTTTCATTTGCCCCAGGCTGGTGTTCGGGCTTGTAAATTTCCCTGGCAACCAAAAAAATAGTCTCAACTTCCTCCTTCTCTAAAGCTTCAGCACATACAAATTCTGCTTTGCACGCTACTCCCTCCCCATTGATGTATTCGATCTGGATGAATTTCAGTACTTTTTGTCTGGTGGTTTTCACAGCTTGGATACTGGAAAAAGGGATGACATCGTAGGCGCCTCGAATCTTCTTGAGATGCAGTTTTCGGTCCTCAATCCACACTTCAGCATGGTTTTTTAGAGTCAGGTAATACACATAAGCCAGAATGCCGAATAGACAAGCATAAATATAAGGATAGCCAGCTGGCTCCCAAAAAGAATATGGTGGTGAAGGTTGATAAAAAAAATACAGGCCTATAGGCGGAATCAGCACAAATGCAACCAGGGTTCCATAATAAAAAAATTGGGTCCCCTGACGAGATAAAGCAATGGTAGCTCCTTTGGAAATGCGTTCAACGATACTGCTCATGTGTTCATTTCAAATTTGTCAATGGCAATCTTAATTTTCCCGCTCCCTTTCAATTGGGCTAGGCACCATTAAATCAAGGCTTCCATCTTTATCCAATAACCTTTCTTTCCAAAGGGCCTGGGCCACTGCTAAAATAGCTTCTGGGTCTTCCTGAAAGAAACCTGAGGTAGTAAACGTAGCTTTATCACTAAGGCCTTGGGTATTGGTGTATTCCACTACAATCCTCTTGCCACCTTTCTGGTGGTACTTTTTCACCTTGTCTATATTAGCAAAAGGAATAATATCGTAACTCCCTCGAACTTTTTTAATGTGTAGTTTTTGGCCTTCGATCCACACTTCAGCTAGGTTGCGCATCGTGCGGTATTGGATGTAAGCAACCAAGCCCATCATGCCAACAAAAAAATAGGGAAAAAAGCTTGGCATATCTCCGCCAGATTGTCCGATATTGAGGAACATGGGAATTAAGGCCAGAGCCATTATTACCCAAGAAAAGATTAAAATGTAGTAGACAAACTTTGTCCATTTTCGGGAAAGCACAATGGTCTCGTTGTTGAGAATCCTGTCGCTGATGCTGCTCATTGATAGTGGTATTTGAAAGCAATAAAGATACAGCAATTGCGATTTAATACCAATCTATTTCGCTAAAAGACTACAATTCACAGATCAAGTACGCAGGATCAGCCCTCTCTGGTTCTTTCGATTGGGCTGGGCACTATCAAATCCGGAAAGCCATCGTCGGTCCAGCAAGTCTTTTTTCCACAAGGTTTGAGCAAGCAGCAGCAGATACTCAGCATCGTCTTTGGCAAAAGAGGTTGCACTAAAACTGACTTTATCGTCTAAACCTTGCACATTGGTGTAATGGATCTTGAGGGATTTTCCCACCTTTTTGAGCATGGAGAGCGTAAAAAAATAAGGTGGACAGGTTTGGGGTTAGTGAAAAAAGAACACTACCAGTTTAAACAACTGGATGAAAGGAAGTTGTGTTCTTTTTTGCTAAACCTCAAAACAAAGATTTCCATCTTATTTTAGCTCAAATACATAGCTTTTCACCTTGTTGATATTGGCCAAAGGGGTGGTAGCGTAAGTGCCCTGAATCTTTTTGATGTGGAATTTTTGCCCTTCGGTCCACACCTCCGCCAGGTTTTTTGGATATAATTGATCAGAAAACTTGAAGGAGCAAGGGCCATCATCATGATCAAAGTCGTTCTACCTTCGCCCTTGGTGATCGGGGCAACCACCGTTGCAGTAGCTGGTGGTAAATTTCGTCACCTTGCTGGACAAAAAGATTTTTTCCCATTGAGAATGCGGTCGCTGTGTTTATTCAGGCGATTGGCTGGTGATTGGCATGACTTACGAAAAATCAATTTAGTTCCTGGACCGCCTGCTTTTTCCCAAACAAACGCGGTAAAAAGCGCGGCACTCGCCGTTGGTAGTCCGCATAACCAGGGTACTTGGAGGCAGAAATTTTTTCACTAAAATCGGAACTGCCCAAAAACAAAAGGATCAAAAGCACCATTCCCGCCATCGACCAATTGACCCAGCGCCCGGTAGCCGCTACGCTGAACAGGTAATAACACACCCAAATCGCCTGTTCGGCGGTGTAATTGGGGTGGCGCATCAAGCCCCAAAGGCCCGAACTTCGGAATCCCTGGGCGTATTCGCCCTCCAAAGGCTCACTTGCTTTGATGCGGCGGTGTTTTTCGTTCTGAAAATCCCATTGCTGCTGATCGGCGATGTATTCCATGACTACCAGGGCAATGAATGCAAAGGCCAATAAGTAATCGCCAGTGTGCAAAGCCCGATCGTTGCCCTGCCAGGCGGCCACAATGGGCAGGTTGAACAGGAAAATCAAGCCATTTTGGTAAAGCGAGATAAAAAAGAGATTGAACAAGCGAAAATTCCAGGGCTTGCCTGCAAACAGGGACATTTTGCGCAATTCTCCCCAGCGGTAGTCCTCCTCCCCTTCCCAAAAAGGCCAAACGTAGGCTCCACGACGAGAAAAATTATAAGTCAAGCGGACAGCCCATACCGTGACCAAAATGGCCATCAGGATTAAGCGTGGGTGCCAGTCACCTTGGGCGGCAAAAAACCAAGCATAAGCGATGGGCACAATGCTCCAGATTTTGTCTACCTGGCTGTAGTTTTTGCTCAATTCACTGATGGCAAAACAGCTCAAGGCTACGGCCAGCATGATGTAGAAACCAGTTTGAAGTGCAGCCCAATGCCCAGGGCTCAGTGGTTCGTCGAAACGAAAAGCGATAAAAGGCAAGGCAATCAGCGTGATGATCAAGACGATGATGGTGCGGAGCATGAAGGTGTTTTTTTAAAACTAGTGGTACAGGTACAGTAAGTAACGGTTCAAAAATAAACCTTACCAATTTTTTAATTGCCAGTTGTCAACATCATGGTCAACGTCATGCTGGAAATCAGTGTAAATCAGTTTCATCCGTTTCATCCGTGTTCCGAACCAGCACCGCACAGCGGGGCAACGAAGTTGCGATTTGGTAAGGTTTATTCGTGGCTTGTCACTAAAAGTTATGAAAGGTAAAAAAAATTGTAAAAAAGCAATACCTGCTCCAAATCATTTTGAACACTTTGCCTTATAACAATATTTTACCCATTGAAACCTGGTTCATTTTATCAAGATTGGACCAAAATATTCATAAAAATGAAAGAAGTAAGCACCGCAACCCTGGTTTTATTTGATGTAGATGGCACCTTGGTTTACTCCGAAAAAAGAGACAGCCAATGCTTTGCGCGCACTTATGAGCAGGTGTATGGTCGGCCTTTTCCCAGTATCGACTGGCTGCGCTATCCGCATGTGAGCGATACCACGATTTTTGAGGCGGTGATTCGAGAGCACTTCGACCGGGAAATGGAAAATGATGAGATTACCCGTTTTGAGGAACATTACCTGTTCAATCTTCAACTGCAACGCGATGAAAACCCACACTTATTTCCTGAAGTGCCAGGAGCAAAAGCGGCCATTGACACACTGCTCAATCACCCGGATTATTTGGTGGCAGTGGCAACGGGAGGTTGGGCCCGTTCGGCCAAATTGAAACTGCGCCATGTGGGTATCGACCCTGAAGCTTTTGTATTGATCGGTGCCGACGAGCGTCCCACCCGTGAAATCATCCTGAACGATGCCATTACAGCCGTTAAAAAACAGACTCCTCACTTTGAGCGGGTCGTCTATGTCGGCGACGCCATCTGGGATGTACGCACCACGCGCAACCTCCAAATGGATTTTTTAGGTCTGCGTTTGTGGCACGACTACGATTTTTTAGAAAAAATGGGCGTGGCCCAAGTTATTGGCAATTACCTTGATTTTGAATTGTTTATCCAAAAAATAGAGCTTGCCACGCCCCCCTCCGAAGCAATTTTTCTAGTGTAAGGGGAACTTTTTCAGTAAAAAAAACATTATTCACTTGTTTTTTCGAAAATGATTAGTGTATATTTGCATCGCTTTTGAAAAAAGCTGCTTGATTTCGTAGCTCAGTCGGCTAGAGCACTTGACTTTTAATCAAGGGGTCCTGGGTTCGAATCCCAGCGGAATCACCCGGCCTTGTAAAACAGGCCAAAATTCGGAGGTAAAGCCCTAGCTATCAAGTAGTTGGGGCTTTTCTCGTTAATACCCCATGTATCAACGTGATTCCTTGGGGTTATTCAAAAAACCGCTGCAAGCTTTTGTAAATCAATGCACTGTGAAAAGCGCCTTGATTTTTATACAGCAAGTGACGGTATCAACGAAAAAGCCACTTTGGTATAAAGAAATGCCTAGGACGGAGAAAAATATCAGCGTAAAATTTTACGCGAACACTAGCTTAAAGTGGGTAAGTGAAAAAGGCTATCCACTGTACGCAGCCGTTTATTATGGAAGTAAGAGTGTAAAATTCAAAGTAAAGCTACCTAATCAACATGACATCTTTGTTTCGGAGGATTTATCAGAGCTAGAATCGGGAAAATTAGCAGTGGAAATTGCTAAATACAAAAAAGTGATTTTAAAAGTTATTGACCATGAAAATAAATTGACTAATAATGGTTTAAGCTTTAATCGTTTCTCAGATAGATTAGTAATGTATCAAGAAAATATTTATACCCATTTCGTTTTACACTCAAGCTTAGAACAGGCACACTATTTTTTTATGCCTTATCCAAATGATCCTTTCCAGGCTAAATTTGGAGAAACTCAAGATTTTGATATATTGGCTAAATCTTTATTGGAAGCATCAACAAAATTATACCCTCAAAGTCTTGCAAGTCTTCACCAAGTATCATTGATGGATTTCATTCTGGCTCTTGATTTTTGTAAAAAAACAACTGGTTTTGAGTGGTTTTTTGAGCATGGGCGAAAAAAAATGTTAGAATATGTCACTGTTGAGCGTAAAAAAATCGGCATAAATAAAATGTTGGATAAAAAAGACTTATATCCTATAATTCACTTTATTGACAATTCTTTGATTTATCCATGAAGATTTTTTTTGCAGATTTAAGCAGCACAATATTGATTTATACCGCAGTATGATTTAGATTTGTGCTGTCATTACGTAAACTAAAGTAACCAAAAGTAAACATCATGACCGCAATCAACAAGCAAGTAATCGACTCGCTGGAGTCGATTAAAGAGCAAATCCAAAATCTTTCAAGTAGGCAAGACCAGGGTGACGTAATATCGTATGAACATGCGATGGAATTACTCGAATGCTCGCGCCAATTCTTAGACAGCTTGCGAGCTGACGGCAAACTCAAGGTTTACCGCTTTGCCGGCAAAAGAAAGCTATACGTGAAACGCTCCGAAATCATGGGGCTAATGGAGCATGTAGCATGAAGACCACCACAGCGCGCACAGCAGAGGCCATACGCTTAGAAGCGATGCGCCGCAAGTTCAACGAGCAAGCCGCCGGGATTTTCCAGAAATGGGGATGCAAAACAGAAAGTGAGTTTGCAAAGCTACGGGCAGAAATTGCCAAAACAGAACGCCTATCATCGGGCTACACTGGCCAGAAGTTTACCAAATCCGAAATGTTAGCCCACAGGCAAGCGCGGGCAGAAGCTCGCAGAAAGTATTTGCAAATTTCCCTCGACGACAACGAGCTGGATTTGCTTGTACTGGAGCTAGAAAGATCATTTGAATTTTCCACCAACGAAAAAAGCGCCCGGCCCTAAGAGCACAGACGCTTTCAAAAATTTATAAGTCATGGCAAAGATAGCCAAAAAAACAACACGCCGCAACAAAAGCGAATTAGATGTTTACATCATGCTGGCCAGGTACGGCGAAGCATCCACCAAAATCTATCAAAAGTGGGGTGTAACATCACTGGAGCAATTTAGCGCCCTGGCAGCCGAAAGCATCCGCAACGAGCGCCAAAAGGTAAAGAACCTGGCCAACGTTGAGGGCTGGGCCGTATCCGCTGAAATTGCCAGCAATCCCCAATACCAAATCCATTTGATCGAATGCAAAACTGATTTGGCGGAAGCCCGTCAAAAGCGCCTGTTTTTGACTATGGATGCCATGCAGTTGCACATCAACTACAAAACCCGCAAAGCAAAGTGGTCCCCCAAATCCAAATCCGAATACAGTAAGAAAACGACGACGAAAAAAGCTCATGGAGAAAATGCAGGTTAGTTTTTTTCACTGAAGCCCTGGCCAGGTTTTGCTGGCCAGGGCTTTTATTATTTGGATTTTTATGTCTAACACAGTAACCTTATTCAAGGGGGTGAAAGGGACCAAAAGCCAGGGGTATGATACTTTGGCTAATGTGTGGTCCTCCCTTTGCACCGACCCGGCGTTATGCGCCTTTAACGAGCGATTAATGGCAGCTAAAAAAGAATCGAAAGCCGCCTTTGATGAACTCAAAACAAGTGAATGCCTGGCATTTGTAGTGGGGCGTTTTCCGCTCAATTCCCGGAACGATGCCGATTGTATAGAGTATGTGCCCATTTTGGGCTTTGACATCGACGCAATGGGCATGGAAGCGATTGTAGCGGACACCATACGCGATCTGCGCGGCCTGGCATACGTTCGCGCCGCTTATGCGAGTCCAAGCCGTGAAGGCTTGCGCATTTTTGTAGAATGTACGGCCAACCTGGATAGCCACAAACAGTACTACGAAGCGATCAGCGGCGATTTGAGCGCATTTTTAAAGATTCCTACTGACAAGGTACTTCGCCAGGAATTGAAAGCGCAAGGGCTGGACAGAAAGGCCATAGAGGCAAAAATCAAAGACACGCCGCATATTGACAGCAGTACGTCAAATGTGGGGCGCTTGTGGTTCTATTCCGGGTTGACCGATGACCTGTTTTACTACAATCCACACAGCCATATTTACACCATTTCCACCGCGCCCCAGGTGTCCACCGCGCCGATCAGCGCTCGCGCCACACCTGCCAAGGGTAAAATGACCACCGATAGGCAAGCGCAAAGCCTTAGCGAAGCGGAAGTAATTGAGTTGTGTATCTACAAAGTTGAGGAAAGGCAAGCCATGCCAAGAGGCAGAAATAATGATGTTCATGGTAAGGCTAAGGAAATGGTAAAACATGGCGTATCAAAAGAAGCGGCCATACGGAAATTATCCACGTATGAGGAACCAGGATTGCCATTGAGTAAGATATTGGCTTCCATTGACAGTGCCTACAAATCAACTGAAAGAGAGTACAACGATGCCCAAATTTTGGCCTATGCCCGCATAGTAAATCCAAGATTTGCAACAGTCACACAAGTAGCGACCGCCGCGCCGCAAACTGACCAGGGCGAACAACCCAACGAAAGCAACGAGGAATTGGCCAACCAAAACAAGTTCATCCGCATCAAAAAGTTTCTGGAGGCGCGGTATGAGTTTCGTAAAAACACAGTCAGTCTTTTGATTGAATACCGCCAAAAAGGAAAAGGCGAAAATTGGGAACCACTCAATGAAAACAACCTTTTCCGGGACTTGATGGAGCATGGCGGTTTTGTAGGGGTTGAAAGCTCAGTATTGATTTTGATTAAGTCCGATTTTGTACCCGAATATGACCCTTTCTTGAGTTATTTTGAATGCTTGCCAAAGTGGAATGCAGACCAAGACCCGGACTACATCGCCATTTTGGCAAGCTACGTCAAGGCAAAGGACCCGGTTTGGTTTGCTCAACAGTTCAAAAAAATGCTTGTGCGAACGGTTGCCTGCGCCATTGGCCGCATACCGTTTAACAAGCATTGTTTTGTTTTGAAAAGCGAACAAAACGACGGTAAAAGCTCCTTTATCCGTTTCCTTTGCCCGCCGCAACTGAGTGACTACATCACAGATCATATTGACCTGGACAACAAGGACGGGCGTTTGGCGCTCTGCCAAAACTTTATCATCAACCTGGACGAATTGGCCGTTTTTTCCCGCCATGACGTAACGAAAACCAAAGCGCTGTTTACCATCGAAAAAGTCAAAGAGCGACTACCCTATGACCGGACACCCTCAAACGTCATCCGCCGCGCTTCATTCATGGCCAGCACCAACGAAGACGAATTTTTGGTAGATGATACGGGCAACGTTCGTTGGTTGGTATTTGAGATTGAAGGCATCCAGCACGACAACGGCGGGCCAAACGGCTACAATGCAGCGGTAAATATTGACCAGGTTTTTAGCCAGGTGTACACCCTGTTAAACAGCGGTTTCCAGGTTTACCTGAGCAAAGAGGAAATAGCCAAATCCGAAAGCAACAACCGCGAGTACAAAGTAAGAACCCTTGAGGGAGATTTGATTTTGGAGTACTTCGCCCCCTCCGACGCGGACGACGGCGAATTTATGACCACCGTGCAGGTTATGAAAGCGATCGAGGGCGAGGTAAAGCAAAATATCAACCAAATCAAGTTGGGAAAGGAGCTAAAATATCATGGGTTTAAACGGGTTCAAAAGTACATGCGTGAATTGGAAAGACAGGCATGGGGCTACTATGTAAAGCGCTTGAAAACCTGAAACAAAACCAAAATTACCCTTTTTACTTCATTTTTATCTGGCTTAGTGGCTTAGTTGAGGTTTAATAAGCTGAAAACCAAAAAGTTAACCTAAGCCAGATAGCACATTTTTATCTGGCTTAGTTCTGGCTTAGTGGCTTAGTAAAAACCCAGGTAAAAAGTGATTGAGCAAAATGGGCAAAAATGCGATTTCAGGCCAAAAAGTGGCTTAGTTGGCATTTTTATCTGGCTTAGTAAATTTTATCTGGCTTAGGTGATGTGTTTGATTTTCAAACACTTAAACCCAAACTAAGCCACTAAGCCACTAAGCCAGATGCTTTTTCAACTTTCCAAAAAAAGGTAAAAAATGGAAAAAATGCGCACTTACACAGGCATCAGAAATGCCAGAAATAAAAAACCCTCAACGGTTCAGAATTGGACACCTGGAACCATCGAGGGCATTATTCAACCTTAAAAATTTTCGGAATGAAAATCTTTAAAAATCTGCCCAAAGATAGCGATTTTTTCAATCGCTATGCAAGCTTAGTGCCGACCCTTCACAAGGCGGGCTATTTGGGGCAAGTAGTATCCGCGCTGACTGAGTTCAGCGTCATTTACGCGGGGGTGTATGCCTCGCTTACTTTTTTCTCCCCTGGTGTGGCCAGCTGGGGGGCATTGCTTGGAGCGCTGTTAGGGGTGGTCATCATTGAACTGGGCTTGCGCAAGTTGCTCCCGTTCAGCGTTCGGGCCATTTTGTACAAGCGGTTCAGTGGCTTGGACCTGGTAATGACCATCATTATCATGGTTGCTTGCGCGGTCCTTTTGGGTGCAGGTACTTTTATGAGCTATCACGGTAGCCAAGACGTGGTGGAATCACTCAAGCCCGCGCCAAAGGTCCAAGGCACTGGCCAGGCCGAAAGCAAACACGCTGAGGCAAGCCGCCGCGCCCTGGTGACATACCGGGCTGACAGTAGCGAGATCAGCCAGCGTTACGCCGCATTGCTGGAAGCCCAAAAGCTGAAATTCGCGGCAGACATTGGCCAGGTGCAGGGGCAAATTAGCAGCATTGAAGCCAAGGAACGCGGCGGCCAACGATTCAGCAGCGCCAAAAGCCAGGCGCGCGCCCGCATGGCCGAACTGGAAGCCGCCAAAGCTGGCCACCTGGCCGACTTGAGCACCCAGCAAAGCCAGGAGATGAAAGCCGCCGCCGATCGGCGCAACCATGCACAGCAAAGCGCACAAAAGGACCTCGACCAGGTGAAGCAAAAAACTAACCAGGTGAACGAAAAAACACTGGCTGACAGCGAGCGGCAAACGAGCCGTTACAAAGGTGGATTGAGCCTCTTTACCATTATTTGCCATATCCTCTTATCCGTTTCAATCGTGGTCAGTGAGGTACACAAAAAAGGCAGTGGCATTGAGGAAAAAGTACTGCCTACTCAGTACGATTTTTCAGACAGTATTTGGGGCGAATTGATACACGCTTTGTCCAACCGCTGGAACCAAGTTTTGCGCGAACGCATCCGCCAATTTGAGGAGAATACGCCGCCGCCGCCTTTGCCAGTTTCACCCAATGAACTGTACAGCCTGGAAAACCTGCAACAAACCATTGTGAACCTGAACTTTGAGGAATTGCCCGACGCTGACAAAAATATCCTGATTCCCAACCGGGCATTACCTGGACAGAACAGGCAACCCAAAAGCCAGCCCGCAGCGCCTCAAAATCAACTGGAGGGAAACGGGCAAGCCCGGCGGAAAAACGGCGCAACCATAACGCCGGGCCTATTGAATGGGAGTTTGAGCAATGGCAGCAACAACGGAACACACCCTTAACAGCACACCTAAATTTTGAGTTTTGGCAACTTCAACAGCGAATAAGGTACTACAAAAAACGGCACTCCAGGCAGGTACAAATAGAACTTGCTGCACAGCGTCGGGGGGCGCAAGCCAACAGCCGTACCAAATGCGCGATAGAAAACAATGCTCAAAGGGTGGTTTTCTGGCAGGCTCAACTGAAAGCCAAAGAAGCCGCTGCCAAAGCTGCGAACAATGTTCTAACACTTTTAGCACCCTGTTAGCACCCCTGTTTACAGGTGTGTTTACAGGTGTTCGCAGGTATGTTTACAGGTGTTCGCACACCTGCTAAAAGTGTTAGAACGCCTGTTATCATTGTGTTTTCACCTTTTTAAACGACAACGGGACAAGATGGATTTGCAACGGTTATTGGATGAGTTTGAAAAGCTACTTGCGCAAGCTGAACAGCACGAAAACCGCAAGCCGCAAACATTGGGCATAAAATTTGAGTCAGGCGGGCCAAATGGACCAAATGAAGTTTTTATCAATGTTTGTCAACATTGCGGCCTTGAAATGCCAGTGAGCAAAAGTCACGCGATCTATCATCGGCGTTGCAGATTACGCGCACACCGTGCAAAGGTGAAACTGACTGAAAAAATTGATTTACTCACTTCCTACCTGATAGCGGTTTTGCTGATTTATTGGGCTGTAAGTGAAACACACAAAAATATTAAGCGATGAATACCAAAGCTTATTTGCATAGCCGCGCACTTAGCAGCGGCGAATATAGGGTACAAATCCGCTACCGTTTTGCGGGCGAAAACTTTGCACTCAATACCGAATGGAGCGTAAAAGCAAGCCATTGGGACAAGGAAAACGGGCGCTTTAAATCCAATGCCCCGGACTACAAAATGAACAATCGCAAATTGGATGCCTTGGTTTTGAGTGTCAAAGCCCGCTTGGAACGTGGGGAAAACCCGGCCAACTTGCCAAAGGATGCCAAGCCGCTGGAGGTCGATTTGGTAGCGTGCTTTTTGCGCCATATCCAAGCCGCTGAAATTGGGGCCAAAGACATCGCAGGTTCAACGATCAAAAACTACAAAGTCACCTTGGGCAAGCTGGAAAAATACCAAGCCACAAAGCAAATGCCTTTGTACTTCGATCAAATCACCCAGGACTTTTACACCTCGTTTTTAGCCCACTTGAAGCAAAGCGAAAAGTTTGGAATGCAGGGTTTTTACAATCACATTCGCCGGGTAAAAACGATCATGAAATTGGCAGAGATCGAGAAGCTACACAGCAACAACGAATACAGGCACTTTAAAGTTAAAAGGTCTGCACCTGACAAGGTTTACCTGAATGAGGGGGAAATAGAGCAGCTACACACCTTTGATTTATCGGCCTGGCCAAAACTGGAAAAAGAGCGCGACCGCTTTTTGTTGTCTTACTACACCTTGACCAGGTATTCCGATAGTGTGCAGTTGAAGCGCTCGCATTTACTGGAGGAAAAAGGCGTAAAGTACTTGCGCTTCAAAATCCAGAAAACCAAACGTTTGGTTCGCATTCCCTTGAAGCCAGAAGCCGAAAAGATTCTGGAAAAGCACCAATGGGACATGGAAGGTTCCAACCAAAAATCAAACGCTTTGCTCAAAGAAGTGTGCCGCCTGGTTGGCATTACCACTAAAGTATGGGAAGATGAAACCGAGGGGCCAAAGTGTGATTTTGTAACAACCCACACGGCCCGGCGAAGCGCGGCGATTAACTTGAGCAGCCAGGGAATGCCCGAAAATGAAATCATGGATTTGGGGGGCTGGGAAAGCCGTGAAGTACTGCGAACTTATTTGAAAAATGCCCGCTTTGAGACGGCTACACGGGCCGCCAATCACCCGTTTTTCCAATGATCTTTTGAAGGTTTACAATTGATTTGTCAGCGCTGCTTACCTCAAAGCAGCGCTTTTTTTGTGCCCTATTTTGCCAAAGCGTTTCAAATGTGTTTCCAAAGTGTTTCAAAAGCGTTTTCGCTTGCTTCGATAGTTCCAAGGGCCTAATGTTGTGGGAAAATCAACTAAGATGAAAAAAATGTATTTAGGGGGCCGTTTCCCCGTTGAAATGCGCGAAAAAGTACTGGAGCAAGCCAACAAACAAGGCATGTCGATCAATGAGTACTTAGAAGCCACTTTATCAAAAGCCATTGCCGATACCCCGGAACCAGGCGAAGCCGTCCAGGACGTACCCACAGCCGAGCCAGTGGCCACTGGTGAAAATGCCCCGGAACCGATCGAGGCGCAAGAACTAGAAGCCGAGGAAAACGAATTGGAAGCGCTGGAAGTAGAAGCCGCCGCGCCTCCAGTAGCGCCCATTGAAGCGATCGAGGCACCACAGGCAGCGGATCCGCTACCCATCGAGCAAATTAGGGCTGCTTTGCCGCCTTTGCTGGCTGGTGAATTACACGCCGAAATAGTGGACACCTGGAGCAAGGTAAAAGGCGGCATTGAGGAGCCAAAAAATAAGAAGCTGGCAGCGGTGTTTTTTGAGCAATTGGGCGAAAACCTCAAAGACAAAAAAGAAGCGCCGCGCAAGATCAACCGCGATGCGGCCGCACTCTTAGGCAACTTGCCGCCCTCATACCAGGCGGAATTGATTCCGGTCATCCTGGAAGCTGCGAATGAGCTAGGAGCCAACCCAGCCAAAGACCGCTTTTTTGACTTGTTGGGTGACTTGCTTTTTGACGAAGCCAACCGCCTATTTGTCGATGCCCGCGCCTTTGATCTGGTCTTTGAGCGGGCCGAATACGTGCTAATTGACGCAATGATCGAGAAGCTGAACCAACGCCGTGAAAAGCCACTTGCAGACCTACAAGCCTGGATATTTGACAGCCTGGCCGATGCGCTGGCCGATGCGGGCGACGGTGGAATGTTTGGCCGTGACAACCAACCTATGTTGGACCTGGCCAACATAATGAAAGAACGGGCTGAAAATCGCAAGTGATGGGCGGCAAAAAGATCAATTTCAAGACAGTATTTGGGTTGCTTATACTGGCCTTGCAGGTGTACATTATTTACTGCAAATGTGTGAAGCCTGGTAAAGAATAAATAGTCATGTGGTTGGGGCCGTGTTGTCATCAGCACGGCCTTTTTGTATCAAAAAAAGTATAAAATGCTAGTGTTTTTAGCTGTATATCAATGCTCAATGGATAGTGGTATAAAATCAGTCGTCACAAATTGTTATTTTACAATTACTTACACACGTTTTGTTTTGTTTCCAGCGGAATCACACACAAGAAGGCCTTCCATTTTTTGGTTGGCCTTTTTTGTTTTTTGGGCATTTCGGTAAGCATTTTTTGATGTAACTGCCAAATAGATGCAGGATGGAATTGAGGAGCGTCTTTTGTCCCCCTGAATGAAGTCTAGGGTTTCACGATTTTTGATGTGGTTTTAATACTGGTATAAAATTTGAAAGGACTTACAACAATCCAATCAAAACGTGACTTCTTAGCCTTACTTGATTGTCTAAAAAATTATATCTTGCTGAAATTACTTCTTGGTGCATAAATGTCCCTTCAACAAACCATCGGCTTTGTTTACTATTAGCACATATCCGAATACTATTATTCTGCAATAAAACACCCTGAATATGGTGGCTGCTATTGTTATTTCCATCTGCGTCATGGCAGTTGTTTCATATGCTTTCATTCGTGTTTTTGCAATTTTGAAGGATAAATCTGCAATTTTGAAGGATAAAGAACTCCTGGAATCCGTTACATGGGAAAATAGAGGTACTAAAACGGAAAGGTCGTTAGTATTACAACTTTTGAAATCAGGCGTACCAGCTCAAACAATCTTCCATGATCTATATATTCTAAAAACCAACGAAACTTATTCACAAATCGATGTCGTTGTTGCAACCAAGGCAGGGATCATTGTTTTTGAAGTGAAAGAATTAAGCGGGTGGATGTATGGAACCGGAACCCAAACAAATTGGACTCAAGTATTGAATTATGGCGAAATAAAGAACCGATTTTACAACCCTATCCTACAAAATAATCAGCACATCAATCATTTGCGAAAACAATCCAAACAGTTTGAAAATCTGCCTTTTTTCTCAATTATCGTGTTTTATGGAGACTGCACACTTAAAGACATTAGTTTCATTCCTGATGATACTTTCTTAGTGAAACCTAAAAGGGTCAATGACGTAATGCAGATTATAATGGAAGAAAAAGGTCTCGCCAACTATTCTGACAAGAGAGAAATTGTAGATGTGTTTAAACAGGCAGTTCGGAATGGAGAAAGTAAAGATATCCAGGATCAACACATTCAAAATATTGAAACCATGCTTGGGAAAGGTCGAATTTTCGAATAATCCGCGCCTGAATTTGTTTTAAAACGCCCACTATTTAACGAATATTGGATCCGTTATCAGTAAACTAAGCCGGAAAACTGAAGACACCTAAATCATCCACAAATCTCCCACGCGAGCCCAATAAATCATAAGTCGTATCTCGTATATAGTCTATCGTATGTTAAAAAAATAACAAATCCAATCCGTAAAAACGAATTCCAAGCTTCACCAGCAGTTTCTCAAAGCGAGCCCCACCTTTGTAAGTCGTAAGTAGTCATTCGTAAGTCGTAAGTCAAAAATGTCAGCGTCAAACAAGCATTTCAACCTGCAAAAATCAAAATTTCCAAAAAAATCTCCCCCCCATGTGACTTTCCTTTCCCCTCGCGTCTGAAAGAGTATGAAACCCCAGCGGCCGACACGCTGACAAATCACGATCCCAAAAGTCGGGCACATATGATCCCATGAACTGCCCTTTTTACCCCCCACAATAATCCCATGCACAAAGGAGGCTGGCATACACAGACTTTAAGAACAAAAAATTAAAAGGACCTGTTCTGTCTCAAAAATCTTCTGTTCATAAAGTCTAATGAGAAAACTACATTTCCAAAAATTGCCACCCAAGAACCGATTAGAAGATTCGCTAGCATTCCACGAGGAAAATGCCCCCAATAAGAACAGTGATAGGTACTGAAACTTACCCTAGTTAATGAAAAGTAGGTCCCATCGCCCCGATTGGTTAGACCACACGGAAACTTCGGTTTCTGGTAAGCTTGCACGGAAGCGACCATTGGCTCTCAAGCCAGGGTTGGTTCGGTGCATTGCTATTTGAAGGTTTATGTTTCGCTTCTTCAGAGTATGTTTAAAATTTTTTGTTTGCCGTAAAACGGCCCAATTTCGCCCATTCTTCGTTAGGAAAATGCTCATTATGCGCTGCATAACTCCGCTTTTCCTGCCTCGATTGGTCAAAATTCGCCTCGTTTTCCAGCTAACCCTCCAATATTTAAACACACTCTCAAAAAAAGCGGCGCAGATTACTCCACGCCGCCACCTTCATAAAAACCTCGGATTTGCTTGGGTTAAGAGTATGTTTAAAATTTTTTGTTTGTCATAAAACGGTCCAATTTCGCCTAACCTTTCTAATTAAGGTCGTTAGGAAAATGCTCATTATGCGCTGCATAACTCCGCTTTTCCTGCCTCGACTAGCCAAAATTTGCCTAGTTTTCTGACTAAACCTCTAATATTTAAACACACTCTAAAATGGAATAGGAACTTGTACCGAAAAAAATCACTGTTCAGCAGTGCTCAATTGGGGGGTAGCCTTCTTTCTGTTGAAAAAATCCTTCACCATATCTATCATATAGTATAGAACGGGTACAATCACGATGGTCAGGAACATGGACGAGGTCAGACCCCCGATCAGGATCCAGGCCAAGCTGTTTTTCCATTCGGCACCAGCACCTTTGGCCAGCGCAATCGGCAACATCCCAATCACCATCGCAATAGTGGTCATCAGAATAGGGCGCATCCTTTCGCTCACCGATTCGAGCAGCGCTTCGCGGGTGTTTTTGCCCCTTGTTTTGAGGTGATTGGTAAAATCTACAATCAAAATCGCGTTTTTGGCTACCAAGCCCATCAGCATGATCATGCCCAAACCAGCGAAAATCCCCATGTTCATTTTGGCCAGGTTTACGGCCAATAAGGCCCCAATCAAGGCCACCGGAATGGAGAACAATACCACGAAAGGATACACAAAATCGTCGTACAAGGCCACCATGATCAAGTAAACCAGGATCAAAGCCGCCAACATAGCCGTGCCCAAAGCCCCAATGCTCTCATTTTGGCGCTTGATGTCGCCATCCCAAGCTGCTTTCACCCCATTGGGCGCAGGGTTTTGAGCCATCCACTCGTTTACTGCAGTGGCCACCGAACCAGCACCAACCCCCAGCACATATCCCGTGACGAGAATCGAGGGGTTGCGGTTTTTGCGCTCCAACATCGCCGAACCCTGGCTTTCGTAAACCTTGGCAAACTGCTCCAAACGGATGTTTTGGCCTTGGTTGTTGGTAAAAATCATGTTTTTTACGTCTTGGATATTTTTGCGGTCAAATGCATCCAGCATGATGCGGATGTCGTATTCGTTGCCTTGTTCGCTGAACTGCGAATTGTCATCGCCACTGAAAGCATTTTGCAAGGTGATGCCCACACTGGCCATATCCAGGTCAAGTTTGGCCATGCGCTCGCGGTCCACTTCTACCCGAATTTCCGGTTTGCTCTCATCGGCTGAAATGTCCACATCCTTGGCACCAGGGATTTCCAGCATGGCAGTTTTTAGCTTCCGAGCATAGTCGATGATCGATTCACGATTGGGTCCGCTGATGGCCAATTGAATGGGTGCTTCAGCGCTGGCTACCAGCCCTTGGTTGTTGCCCGTGATTTCAACTCCTGCGTATTTTTTTTCCAGTTCGTCGCGAAATTGCTGCAAACGCTGGGGCGTAGGCGTTTCCTTCAAACTCTCTACATGGCGAATCACCGTCAATTGGCTTTCGCTTTCGTCGCCCAAACCCGTTCCACCCAAACCTACCTTGGGGCCACCTATATTGGAAAAAACGTTGCTCACATCGGGTTGGCTGCGCAGGTAATCTTCAATTTCCTTGGTTTGCAGGTTGTTTTGGGTCAAGGTGGTTCTCTTGTCGTATTTCAGGTAAATGATCATTTTCCCCTGGTCGCCTTCTGCTACAAACTCTTCGCCAATGATGCCCATGCTCATGACCAGACCTGTCATGACAAACAGCCCTAAGATGCCCAACATGCTCAAGAACTTATGACTCAAGCTCCAATCAACCAAATTGACATAACCCTTGGTGAAACTGGTGAGCATTTTTTCAAACTGAATCAAAATCCAATGGAAGGGGTTTTTGCCATTCAAGTGCGTAATTTGGGCAAAACGCGATGCCAACCAAGGTGTAAGCGTGAAACACACCAAAAGTGACATCAAAGTGCTGATCACCACCACTATGGAAAATTGCTGCAATATATCCGCAATGGTCGTTTGGGTAAACATGACTGGAGTAAACACCACTACATCGACCATCGTAATGGCCAAGGCGGTGAAACCAATTTCGTTGCGGCCATCTAGTGCCGCCTGCCTCCGATTTTTCCCCATTTCCAAGTGGCGGAAAATATTTTCCAATACCACAATACTATCGTCCACCAAGATACCAATCACCAAACTCATGGCCAAAAGGGACATTAAATTGAGCGTATAACCCAGGATCAGCATAGCGATGAACGTAGAAATCAAAGAAGTTGGAATGGCCAACAATACGATCAAGGAGCTACGCAAGCTGTGCAAAAACAAGAGCATCACCGCTGCTACCAACAAAATGGCGATCTCTAAGTCGTGCAGTACAGCCTCTACCGAAGAAACAGTGAGCAAACTGCTGTCGTCGGAAATGGTAAATTTCAAGTTTTCACTTTTGTACCGCTGTTCCAGGTCTTTGAGCTTGATGCGAACGTCCTCAGCCATAGTTACAGCATTGGCGTCGGATTGTTTTTTGATCAAAACACCCAATCCATTTTCGCCATTGTAGCGAAAAATGGAAGCGCGATCGGCAATGTTGTCCTGCACATCGGCCACATCTTGCAAATAAATGGGGCTGCCCATGGGCGGTGAGGCAATGATCAAGCGTTTGATCTCTTCAATGCTTTTGAACTTACCCACCAAACGCACGGTTACCTGTTCCTGGTCGGTTTTGACTTTGCCTGTTGGGAACTCTAGGTTGGCTTGTTTGATGGCACGGGTTACCGCAACAAGGGGCAAACGGTAAGCATTTAGTTTTTCGGTATTGACATTGATCCGCACTTCGCGTTGCTCTCCACCCAGCAGGGTAATTTCGGCTACGCCTTCAGCTTGTTGAATTTGGGGCAACAACTCATCCGTCATTTGCGTCCTGAACTCGCGGTCACTCAAATCGGACGTAGCGCTCAACTGCAAAATGGGCTGGTCATTGGGTGAGATCTCAGAAATGGATGAGGACTTCACATCACTTGGAAACTGGCTGCGGATGTTGTCCAGTTTTCTTTGGATGTCTTGTGAAGCAATATCCAAATCGGTGCCATGTTTGAACCAAATGATGTTCAACGCAGCGTTTTCCAAAGATTTAGAGTTGACTTCATCCACATTTTCGACCCCCGAAACAGCGTCTTCAATCCGTTTGGAGACCTGTTGTTCCACTTCCGCAGGCGAGGCTCCGGGATAAGGAGTAGTGATCGTTAAAACAGGTTGAGAAAAATCGGGCAGCAACTCATAACCGAGCTGGCCGAGTGAAAACAAACCACCTCCCACCAGCACCGTAAACAATACGATGATCAACGAAGGGCGATTAATGGCGATTTCTGTTAAAGACATAGTCGTATTTTTTGGGCCAAATTCCCTGGCACTGGTTTTCTTCAAACAAAATCATTCATCAAGGCTCATTGCGCTTTTTCCTGCACATTGTTACCATCTCTCAGGTTCACCTGGCCCCGAATCACCACTTTTTGGCCGGGGCTCAAGCCAGCAATGACTTCAACATAATCTTCAGTAACAATCCCCGCTTGGAAGGCCTTGAGCACAGCTTTGCCATTTTCCACTACGTATGCTTGGGCGTCTTTGGTCGATCCCAAGAGGGCAGCACGAGGCAGTGCCAGGCTGTTGCTGCTCAGGTTTTGGTTGCGCAGCACGCTGCCATACATACCAGCCCGAAGTTGATTGCCACTGGAATTGCGCACCAATACTTTCACTATAAAATTGTGGCTAGCGTCCCCTTTCACTGCAATTTCAGTCACTTTGCCACTGAATTGCAGTCCAGGCAAAGCGTCAGTACTCACGTTCATGGTCTGACCAACTTTGAATTTGATCACGTCTCTTTCGGGCACATTGATGGCTAGTTTGAGGCTCGAAATATCGGTCAGTTGAATCAGTGGCACACCTGGAGCCAATACTGAACCAAGGTCGAACATGCGCATGGTCACTACACCTGAAAACGGGGCAGTGATTCGGGTACGGGCAATTTGCTCTTTCACTTGCTTGATCTGCACGGCATTCGAACGGGTGCCAATCTCTGCTTTTTCCACCTGCACCCCAGCAATGGCGTCCCCTTTGCTCAGTTCGGTGTAGCGGCTGAGGTCTTTTTGGGTGCTTTCCTGGTTGATTTGCAGAGCTTCCAGTTGCAAGTTGAGCATTTCATCATCCAATTTGGCAATGAGCTGGCCCTGTTTGATGAATTGCCCTTCGGCTACCCCCACACTCACCACCTTGCCTTGTGATTCAGCGGCAATTTTGTTTTCGCGCACGGGCTCAAATGTACCCAGGTAGGTCTGTTCGCCGCTCAAAGTGCGGTTTTCCAGCATTTCGGTTTCTACCAGCACTGTTTTTTCGGGATTGTTGTAAAAAACCTTGGCTTTTACTTCCTGCTGGTTGCTTTTTAGTTTGAAGTAGGTGAAGGTCACCAAGGCAATAGCAAGGAGTGCAATGAGTATTTTTTTCATGGTTTGTGCTTGCAAAATTTTGGAAATGAAAGGTTACAGGGCACCGATGGCCTTTTTGTACTCCAGTTCGTGGATTTTCAACTTGATCAGGGTATTGACCAAGCTGTTCTGTACTTCTCGCAGATTGTTTTCGGCCTGGATCACTTCGGTGACCCCCGTCAACCCGTTTTTGAATTGCAGTTGAGCCTGGGTATAGATTTTTTCGGCCAATTCGATTTGGCGTTCAAAATCGCGGGCCAAAATTTGCTGTGCATAGAAATTATTGCGGGCATTGAGGGCTTCCAGGTTGATGCTTTCGGTCAACATGCTGCGCTGTACACCCAATTTTTCGGCCTCAAATTGTTTACTGATCAATTTGTACTTGCGGGCAAAACCATCGAATAAGTTCCACTTCACCTGCACGCCCACCAAGGAAGCGGGTATCCAAAACATAAAGGCGTTGTCGCCCCCCTTGCCAGTGCCCGTGTTACTGTACGAACCAAAGGCTACGACCGAGGGCTTGAATTCGTCGCGGATGCTGCGTTGCTCGATCTCATTGATGTTCTTTTGGAGGTCCAGTAGTTTCAAATCCGTCCTTTGTTGTGACTGTAAAACCAGGCTTGCACCAGGCTGAACTTCCAGGCGCTCTAATTCGAGGGTTTCATCCAGGGGTCTACCCATCAAGAACTTCAGGGTATTCAGTACTTGTTGCTTGCTGAGCTGGAGGTTCTGCACCTGGCTACCCAGGGTTTGCACATTCAAGGCCAGGCGGTCCACGTCGCTGCCTTTGGCCAAAGCCTGGTCTTTGAGCAGTTGGGTAGTGGCTCGAATTTTGTCCAAAGAACTGGCATTGGTGGACAAAAACTGGATTTGGCGTTCCAGGATTTGTACATTGTAATAGAGGCTAGCTACCTGAAATGCCACGTCTTTTTCCACTTTTTCGGTATTCAAAGCGGAGGCTTGATTGGCTGCCTCAATCAGTTGCAAGCCGTTTTTCAGTTGGGCGCTGTACAGGATTTGGGTAGCCGACACGGTGGTTCCCAGGCTCCAGGGAACACCGAATTGGACGCGGGTAAACTCGTCAGCAGGCCCCCCCGCAAAAGAAGCTGGTACCACTTGTTGTGGAATTTGCAAGGCGTAATGGTAGTCCCCACTTACGTTTACCTGGGGCCGGGCAGCCGATTTGGCCTCATGAATCCGGCTGCTGGTGATTTTTGAGTCGAGCATGGCCGCTTTTACCTGGGCATTTTGTTGCTTGGCTAGTTCGATACAGCGCTCCAGGCTGAGGGTTTGGGCCGAGCTGCCAAAACTCATCAACATGAGCATCGTCCACAAGGCTTTGGTTAGTTGCACTTTCATTTCGTTTTAAACAAATGATTAAATTCAAGACAAAAAAACAGGGCAATCAAGTGCCCAGTTTGTAAAATGTCTTGACTACAGGTTTTCTTGCTTGAAAAACAAGTAAGAAAAAAGCATCTCTTTGATGCGAATTTTATGTGCTTGCAGCAAAGCTAGGTAAGCTGCGTCGTCCATTTGGGCAATCAGCATAATCATAGGTTTGGCCATGAAAACGAACTGAATATTGCTCAAAATGAGGACGATCAATTCAATAGATTCCATCTTCCTCATTTCACCTTTTACCATCGCTTCATTCACTTGCCGAAAGAAGTAGGATTCCCAAAAGTGGTTGTGCAAAGCCATTTCTTTGATAAAATTGCTCTCATTTGAGCGAATTTCATGCATAATGAACAAGGGTATCTCGGTATTTTGGGTCAAAAAATCGAAATCCCGATCGATCAGGTTTTCAATCTTCTCTCTCACCGTCAATTCTTGGTTCAACATATTGAGCATGGAAGCAAAAAACTCGCGCAATGATTCCTCAAAAACCTGCACAAACAATTTCTCTTTGCTGCGGAAATAGTAGTTCAACAAAGCCACGTTGGTATTTGCTGCTTCAGCAATATCACGAATGGTTGTGCCTGCATAACCTTTGGAAACAAAGATCCGCTTGGCTACTGCCCTGATGTGTTCTTCCGTAGAAGCAGTTACTTGAGCTACTTTCGACATGGTATTGACTTTATGTGAGCAGCACGAAAATAGTCATTACTACGACTAACACCAAAAAATGACGATGCAAAGGTAATTACATTCTCGATTTAAACAAATGATTAAATCAATAATTTTACTTTTCTTGCAAAAACATGACAGAGGCACTCCAGGGAGCTAAAAAATACAAGCTCCATCACATTGGGTTCGGGCCAATGAACTTAGTGACAAGCCACGAATAAACCTTTCCAATTCGCAACTGGGTTGCCTCGCTGTGCGAGGCCATTTTTAGCACGCGGATGACGCGGATGACGCAGATTTTCGCGGATTTCCAGCATGACGTTGAACATGATGTTGACAACATGGTCTGATCAGGAATCATAAAAATTGGAAACGTTTATTTTTGAAACGTTACTTACAGTGCGCAGTAAACCTTATACTTCTAAAATTTCTTATCGATTTTTCGCCCAGAAATGCAAAGAAATTTGATTTTCGAGCCAAATTTGCCGCCACAAGCAAACACAACGCATGCTCATGCTCAATATCAATCCTACTTTCACTCAAGCCTGGGACGACCTTCAATCGCTCTACGACCAAATGAAGGGTACCCAAATGAAAGACCTATTTGCAAAGGAACCCAATCGTTTCAAGCAATTTTCGATCCAATGGGAAGATTTTCTGGTTGACTTTTCCAAAAACATCCTGACCGAAAAAACCCTGGAAAAGCTGATCCAACTGGCCGAAGAATGTGGCTTGTCAGCAGCGATTGAGAGCATGTTTGAGGGCGGCAAAATCAATGCCACCGAGGGCCGTGCGGTCTTGCATGTGGCCCTGCGCAACCGCTCCAATACACCTATACACGTAGATTTTGAGGATGTGATGCCCGAAGTGAACGCCGTTTTGGAAAAAATGAAAGGCTTCAGCGAGCGCGTTTTGTCGGGCGAGTGGAAAGGATATACGGGTAAACAAATCACTGACATCGTCAATATCGGCATCGGCGGCTCGGATTTAGGGCCAGTCATGGTCACTGAAGCGCTGAAACCTTACTGGCAGCCTGGCATCAGCGTACATTTCGTATCGAACGTGGACGGCACCCACATCGCCGAAACCCTGCGCAAGCTCGATCCGGAGACTACTTTGTTCATGATCGCTTCCAAAACCTTCACCACCCAGGAAACCATGACCAATGCCGAAACGGCCAAAACCTGGTTTTTGCGCAGCGTGGGCGACGAAAGCCAGGTGGCCAAACACTTCGTGGCCCTTTCCACCAACGAAAAAGCCGTAAAAGCCTTTGGCATTGACCCGGTGAACATGTTTGAGTTTTGGGATTGGGTCGGCGGTCGTTACTCCCTGACTTCGGCCATTGGTTTGCCGATCATGTGTACCATTGGCTACGAAAACTTTGAAAAACTGCTCAAGGGCTTCCACTCGATGGACCTACACTTTAGGAACACCCCGTTCCGCCAAAACCTGCCTGTAATCCTGGCTTTGATCGGTATTTGGTACAACAATTTCTTCGAGGCCGAGAGCGAGGCGATCCTGCCCTATGACCAATATTTACACCGCTTCCCGGCCTATTTCCAACAAGGCAACATGGAAAGCAATGGCAAATTTGTGGCCCGCAATGGCGACAAGGTCAACTACCAAACTGGCCCGATCATTTGGGGCGAACCCGGCACCAACGGCCAACACGCTTTTTACCAACTGATCCACCAAGGCACCAAGTTGATCCCTTGCGACTTCATCGCCCCAGCCAAAACACATAATCCACTCTCGGACCACCACGCCAAGTTGATGTCCAATTTTTTTGCCCAAACCGAGGCCTTGATGACGGGCAAAACTGAAAACGAAGTAAAGGCAGAACTAGAAAAACAAGGCCTGAACGAAGACCAAATCGCGGAATTGCTGCCGTTCAAAGTCTTTGAAGGCAATCGTCCTACCAATTCCATCCTGATCCGCAAAATTAACCCCTACAATTTGGGGGCGCTGATCGCCCTTTACGAGCACAAGATCTTCACCCAGGGCGTAATTTGGAACATCTACAGCTTTGATCAATGGGGTGTGGAACTAGGCAAACAATTGGCCAACAAAATCCTACCCGAACTACAAACCGAAGAAGAGATTGCTTCGCACGACAGCTCGACCAATGGCCTAATCAACGCGTTCAAGGCGATGCGGTGATTAAGTTTAAATCCATAGAGGTAGCTATACTCTACCTTTTTGACGGCTGCGGCTCCTGTTTGCTGTACTTTTGAACAAAAAAAGTACACCCAAGTCCTTGCTAAGAAGCCAAATAGCCTCCAGGAACTCAGGGGTTATTTGTAATTCGCACCACTGCGAAAAAAGATAAACAAGTACTTAGAATCAGCAGAATGTTTTGCTTTAGCAGATTCATGGCATTGCTGATTTCTAGTTCGGGGTGTTGCACTTCACCCAAAGAAGCGGAAGTTTGGGCACTAAGTAAAACTGTTGAGTTGCCGATGAAGACTGCGATGATCAGGCTATTTTTCATAGTAGCAAAGATTGTAGGTGTTGGCGAAGTAGCCGTGTTTGAACCTAATATTGCAGCTTAATGGGAGAAGGTAAGTGGGAAAACTAAGTTTTTACATAAAGAAGGGGTTTCTCATAAAACTTGGAATTGATATGGCGCAGCTCACGCAGAGCGTGATATATCAATCCTGGCTTTCCTTTTTAATCATCTCATTATGACGTTGTTCATCCCAGGGGTGTTTTTTACAAAAAAACCCTGTTACATAAAGTCTATTATTCCTTGGAATGACAGTTTCGAACCTGATTTAAAACACCCTACGGGACATAAAACGCCACCTTTTGGCACCACACTGCACCAATTTTCAAGCCCTTCAACTTTTCAAGGTAACCCACATTTCGCGTATTTCGAATTGGGATTGAAATACGCGAAATGAAAGTTACGAGGAGTTACTTTGTTGAATCTACGATTACCCAAAGTTCATTCGATTTGATGCTGATGATCTCTCGAATGGCCTTCATGGTCGCTGCATAATCTTTGGTTGGATAGACTTTTTTAAAGGCTGCTTCAAGGTATACATTCGACTCAGCCTTGAGCATATCGTCCAGGGAATTGGTACCAATGATACGGTAGTAATTACCCAGTTCAGGACTGTAAGGGTAAAGGTGCTTGCCAAAAGTCCAGCTGGCAATGCTGCCCATTTTGGTAGCGGCTTCAAAAACGGGCTTCATCATTTTTTCATGCTGTTCCAGCTCCGTCCCTTTGCCTGAAACGGCTTGCAGCTGGGTAAGTTTCATGAAGGCGGCTCCGGGAGTGACACTTTCAGTCATCAGATACAGGTGGGTAGCAACCAGATTACGGGTTTCTCCGGTATTGTCAGCAATCGCCAGGTCTTCTTTGCTCATGCCTTGGGTGATGTAATCCCAGGTCATTTTACCAGCTTCCTCCAGCTCTTTGCCACTCTTGAAGCGGATAACGGTCATGTAGTCGTACTCGGCGTTGGTGCCACTGGGATAGATGCTGCGGTAAAGCGTCCAACCTAGAATTTTGCCTTCGTCTTTGCGGCGTTGGTGAACGGCTTTCCAAACTTGTTCAACTTTCAGGTAGTCGTCCCGCATACCGGGCGCAACTTTCATGTATTCGCGCTGGATGTAAACGGGCTCCGTTGCTGATGGCGTTTGGGCTTTTACCTCCACCGGAATAAGGCCGTACAAGGCAATCAAAGCCAGCGCTTTGATGGTTAGAAAAAAGGATTTGGTGTTTCTCATGCTAAAGGATTTATTGATTTTGTTGTAAAAAATTAGCCTTGCGGTTTCGAGACAAAAAAGCAGGCTAAGCTTTTTCATTTTGTTAATGATAGTGCAAAGATGGAGAGAATAGAAAGAGCCGTAAACCACATGATGATGTGGCCAGGTTTACTCGTGGCTTGTTACTTAGTATTTGTGCTAAAACAAGTTGGACACATTTGTTTTTGAGGTTTAGCAAAAAAAGAACTCAAATCCTTTCATCCAGTTGTTTATCTTTTTTCACTAAACCCAAACCTGTCCACCTTATTTTTTACGCTCCCTTAGCTTGTTTTGATGAATGAAAATCTCCTTTTGATCTGCGTTTTTTCACAGGCTATTTATATCGCCTGTGATGAGCCTTATTTCTTCTGTACACCTCCATCTTCTCAGGCCACAAACTCACCGACATATGAACCGATGTATAATCACCCATAGGCATGGTATTGCCCCAGAAATCAATGCCTTTTTTTTCTCTTTATGCTTGGCCCACATAGTAATTTTTGTGTACACTTTGTCTAAATTGGGTAGCAGCACTTTTAGGGCAGGGTAATTGTCGCTTTCAAATGAAAGGACATCGCTGCCCGGCGGCACCGTGATGTCGAATTGCCCGGTTGCATCAGCATAGACCCTGGTTTTTGTGCCTTCGATGCGCACACAGGGGCGAAGTACACGCGCAGCATATTGATTTCCTACGAAGTTTTTACCTGCGATGCTACCACTCACGTGGATGGGCGCGGTGCGCTGGAAGGTCTTTTTGGACAGGTCGAAATTGTTGACACAAGACGCAAATAGGACGTTCAATGTGTAGGGAAAATTTCAGTACCGAAACCTGCGTCGCCGTCAATCCTCAACTCCTGCACAGACAAGGGCACCTTTATCGAATATTCGCCGTCCAAACCTACAACATCGCCTGTAGCGATTCCAGTGGCCGGGTCTTTGGCTCTGACACTCGCCCAAAACGACTTCTCCCCTACTTCATCTACCAAGGTTCCGCGAACGTTGCGCCAGCCTTCCTCGCCCGCCAGTGTTTTCCCCGTGCGAAACGTACTTCCCGGTACTCCGACTCATCAGGCGGCCCGGCGGTGATTTGCAGTTTGGGACTGCCAGTCAGGGTCATTACCACCGAGCCAAAGGTACCGCCCCAGCGGTTGAAAGTGCGGCAAACGGGGTTACTCGGGTCGTCCTTGGCACGCAAGGCGGCTTTGATGTCCGCGTCTTTGGCGTTCGGAAGTGTGGCGATTCGCCCTTGCACTGAAGCAAAGCGGATGCTGCTGTTTCCTTTTTCCGGCTCCTTGTACCAGTCTTTCAGGTCGTCGTTGGCGACGGGGTGGTTGGTGTGGTACACCGTGCCGTTGGTATTTTTGGGGTCAAAACGCACGACTTTGTTACAAGACGCTTCAAAGTCATAGACTTCACCTTTGATCCCGATGATGTAGTTTTGCCCGGAGGCGTGGGGTACGCTTTGGATGAAGCGCAATATCTCGTCTTTGTCGGTGCTGTTGAGGATGCTTCGCACGACAAAAGCGACGGGCAGGCCTGTGGCGTTGGCTTTGAGTTGCATCAGGGTGTTCATGCAGGCACCGATGCCCGCTTCGTTCAGGCCATTGAGGGCGATGAGGCCGGGATAGGTGAGGATAAGTTGTTCGGGCTTTTGTTTGGTTTTTGCCAGACGCATCAAGACCTGATAGCCGTCGGTGTAGCCTTCCAAGTCCATGTTTTGGGCGATGTTGCCGGGGTTGCCGTCGCGGGCGGGTATGCCGATGCCACTGCAATGGTGCTTGTCGCGGGCATCCTGCCACACCCAAAACTCGTCGAGCAGGTTGTGTACCATGATGTCGTTGAAGGCCTGCCCCGAACCGTCGGCGATGCCGCGCACCTCTTCATACAGATCGGGCGTCCATTTCTTGATGGCTGCATCGAAGTGGGCGTAGGCAAAAAAATCCACCACCACCTGATCGGCTGGTTTCTCTAACTGGCTTTCCACGCTTTTTTTCCATTTGGCGACAATTTCGCCGATTTCTTTTTTCAGTTGTTGGCCGTGCTGCAGGCCGCGTTTGTAGCCGCTGCCCTTGAGGCTTACTTCGCGAAGGTGGCGCTGAGGCGAGTTAGGATTGGCTGTGGTTTGTGCTCCTGCATTTTGGAGCAAGGCTGCGCAAAACAGGCAGCAGAGGATGAAGGTGGTGTTTTTCATATAAAAAGGCTTGTCATTTTTGGTTTAAAAAATGCGGTTCTATGCATTAATTGCGGCATTGAGAAAAAGGTAAGTAGAAATGTTCTTTTTTTTAAATTAATTCACGGGCAATTGTATCTCAAAAGTTGTTGTTGCGCTGGGTATGCTAGAAACGCTTAGCGTCCCCCCATGCCCCTTCGTCACAATATCATACGCCAAACTCAGGCCCAACCCCGTCCCTTGCCCGGTAGGTTTGGTGGTGAAGAAGGGTTGAAAGATTTTGTCGGGGATGGATTCGGGGATGTCATTGCCATTCTTTCCACTCGTAAACCTCGCCACCCAAAAAAACAGCATAAAACCCTCGTACATCCGGACGGGCAAAACGTTCACTGCGCATGTATTCATCCAGTTGGATTTCGGCTTGTTGAATGACTTTTTCCAAGGTTTGTTCAGCTGATTTTTTGACGTATTTCAATTCTAAAACGATGTCAAATTGGAGGGGTTTATTGGGCATTCTTGCCAGAAAAATATCTGGGTAGCCCCGTTTGGCTTCGTATTCACTGTGGATGTAATAGGATTCGTAGGGGAATAACAAGCCGACCATCAAGGTTTGCAAATGCTTTTCGCCGTAGGCCAATTCGTCGCGATTGGAGTGGTTTTCAAGCAATACTTGTTCGACTATTTTAAAAAAAGGCTCGGGATTGCCAGTCCCCAATAGGGCATCAATGGTTTGTGCAATTGGGCGGGTAGTTTTTGCAAAACGGGTTTTGGCCAAAAAGATGGCCTTGAAGTACTCAAAGTAGAGTTTTTTGATGACGTAATTGGGGATTTTGCAGCGCCAGCCAATGATGGCCTCTTCTTGAAAACTGAGCATGCCCATGTAAAACAACAAGCTCAAAAAATCATCCTGGGTAAAATCGAGGGTTAAATTGTAAAGCCGGGTCAGCGGAAAATCAATGTAGCCTTTTTGCACCAAAGTCTCCAATAGCTCATATTTTTCGGTTTCTTCGCCGCCTATTTTAAAGGTGTTCTGAATTTTTCGATAATCTGAAATCACATTGGTATCCAACATGACTTCGGGATATTGCGATATTATGCTGTACTCTTTCAAGAAATAGAGCACCATATCTGGATTGAACAACTGGTGATTGGCTCGGGTCGTAAAACGATAGCCGTCATACCAGGCCTCCAAGTCAGCCATCATTTCGGGTATTTTTTCGATTGGAATAGCCGATTGATGTAAAATAGCTTCCACCTCTGGATGGGTAAAGCCCATCATGTCGTGGAAAATGGGGTTCAAACTAATGTTGTCACCAATGTTAAAACCACTGGTCAAAGAATCCAGGGTGATGGGGGAAACGCCCGTGATGAAAATCCGATCAACGATTCCTTCACCAGTAGCGGTTTTGAAACTTTCATAAAATTTGCGCACAAAACCATTGGTGCTCACATTGGATTTAAAACGATCAAGATCAAAGGACAACAATTCATTGGCAAAATGGTCGTATTCGTCAACGAGGAGGTAGATTTTGTGGGGGATTTTATTCTTTTTTGTAAAATCAAAAATTGCCTTAACCACTGTTTCAGGGCTTTTCCCGTTTTCAATAATGGTTTGCTGTTCTAAAGTGAAAAATTCTCCATAAGCGCCCAAAAAAGTACGCGCTCCAGAAATGACATTGGTTAAAAAGCCATGGTAGGTACTTTCATGGGTAGCAGTATCAATGCGACTGAATTCAAAACGCAGGACCAGATAAGAATTGGCAGATTCGCTTGGGTGCTTGCCAATGTATAGATTGCCAAAAAGGGCTTGAAAATCGTCTTTGTATTCCAAACCATAATAATGGTGAAGTGTACTGATGAACAGGCTTTTGCCGAATCGACGAGGGCGTAAAAAAACGGGATAGTTGGAGTTCCATTTTTCGAGCTGCTCAATGAAATGGGTACGATCCTGGTAGAAGTAGTTTTCCAGCATCAACTTTTTAAAATCGCTTTCACCGTATGGAATCTTGATCATCATCCAGTTATTTGAAGGTAAAAGTACAAAATGTTGACGCTGTTTACAAGTCTACACTAAACGAATGACAAAGTCAGTGCCAAGCCCCTCCGTGCTATTTACCTCCAAACTTCCCCCATGCCCCTTCGTCACAATATCATACGCCAAACTTAGCCCCAATCCCGTCCCTTGCCCGGTAGGTTTGGTGGTGAAGAAGGGTTGGAAGATTTTGTCGCGGATGGATTCGGGTATGCCTTTGCCGTTGTCCTGAACACGGATTTCGATGGCATTTTCCAGTTGTTTAGTGCTAACCGTTACTGTGGGTGAGTAAGCCTCCAATCCTTGTTTGGCCTTTTCATTCACCGCGTAAAACGCATTGTTGACCAAATTCAGCAGCACCCGCCCAAGGTCTTGCGGAATGACGGAAACCAGCGGCAAATTGGGGTCAAAATACGTTTCCAGCGCGGCGTTGAAGCTGCTGTCCTTCGCCCGCAAGCCGTGATAGGCCAGGCGCAGGTATTCGTCAGCGAGGGCATTGAGGTTGGTGGGCTCTTTTACGCCTGTGCTTGCCCGCGAGTGTTCGAGCATCCCTTTCACGATGGAGGAGGCGCGTTGGCCGTGGTGCTTGATTTTATTGAGGTTTTGTTGTAGATCGGCGCTAATGGCCTTGGCTTCGTCTATGTCTCCTTTGCCGAGTTCTCCTTCCATTTCTTCTAGCATTTCCGCGCTTACCTCGGCGAAATTGTTGACGAAATTCAGCGGGTTTTGAATCTCATGCGCGATGCCTGCGGTGAGTTCACCGAGCGAGGCGAGTTTTTCGGATTGGATGAGTTGGGCTTGGGTGGATTTGAGTTCAAGAATTGAATTTTGCAGCTGGACGGTTCGTTCGTCGACCAGTCTTTGCAGTTCTTCATTTTTCATTTTCGCGACATCTAATGCCCATGCATCGTTGGTAACAACAAGCCCATAAGACCCATGAAAATGTATGCACATCCATCTTTCTTCGATCAGCTCAAAGATGATGCTTAATCGCAACTCATTTTCATGCTTGACTCCTTCAACAGTCAACGTATATTTTATTTCATCTACGTAAATGGCTACGTTTTCTCCAGGTGAAATCCGGCGAGATATGGGGGTGATTTTAAACTGTATATCCAATCCAAGGGACTGCTCTTTTTGCATCCTCCAGCCTTCATACAATTCGTCAAGGTTGAATATTTTTTCATCCAGGTTAGCGCCGTACCCCATTATATCAGGAACAATCACCAAAGACATTTTTTCCAATGGGTAGTTGTTCTTAATAAGTTCAACAAAGTTGCGGTATTGTTCCTCAAGCTGTTCCGCTTTTTGATTGGTCATAATGGTGATCTTCATTGGTTAAAGGAACTTGCTACGCTGCCCCAATGTTATGTATCATAATGCAGGAATACAAAAAGTCTTTCCCGAATGTGGCATTTGACCTTCCGAGTGGCAGGAATTGGGCTCCGAATGATATGTTTGGATTTCCTAGCGAGGAGGATGTTCACCTGCCAATACCAATACCCGGCGGTAGTTGACCACACCAAAACGATTGAGTTGTAAACGGGAGATCGTTGCTCGCCCGACAGGTGTTTTTCCGGTTAAGAGGGTGCTGTCTTCACTCCATTCGAAATGATCCGCCCAAGCATCCAGGCGTGGATGGAATAAAGGAACGACTTGTCCTGTCTCAGCATCAATGGCCGTCGTAGAAGTATATTTGATGTTGTTATAAGAAAGGCATGACCAAACCAGATTGGATAAATCATCATTACCATTCAAGCTTGAAGGGATGATGTGCTCCACAGAAAAGGAGTCATGTGAAAAACTGGCCTGCGCTTGGCAGTATTCACAACAATCATTGGCGCGGGTTCGGACTGAAGCCCGAATGCTTTGTTTCATGATTCAAGCTGAATGAGGCCCAGATCAGACATGGTTTGTCTCAGCGGGAGGCCGCGTAATTGAGCCAGTTCGGCTACATATTTAAGCCGTTCTGCATGGATGGTTTCGACACGGTGGATGAGGCTGATGAGTCGCTCATATTCCTGCTCCTGCAATTGTTCTGCCTGGCGGAGTACAGAAAGGCGATAGTATTCGCCTAATTCTGCTTCAGGGACCACGGTAAGCCGGATTCGTTGTAAGAGTTCTGCTTCTCTTATTTTTTCGTCTCCTCCCGAATCAAGCTTATTGATACCAGAAGCCAAGATTTGGGCAACTAGTTTTTCCAATGGAATTCCCTGCCGCACCGCGTTTTCGCGGATTTGCTGTTCCAATAAAGAAGGCAATTGAATCGTAAGTGACATAAAATTATTTGTAAGTAAAGTTACGTTTTTTTTCGAGAATACAAATGACTTTGCCTGCCTTATTTCTTTGCCACATCCCCCTGCCCGTACTGCACCGGATACCCCCGATTCGTCCACACAAGAATGCCCTCGTCAATGATGGCAGTGTTTTTATAGCCCAATCGCCTCAAAGTACTCACCACCTTTTCTGAGGCTGCGTGCGGACAGGCACAATACACCACAATCCAGGTTTTGTCTTTGGGCATGTCTTTGATAAAGGAATCGGGCTCCTCATAATAAGGAACCGGAACCGCACCCGGAATATGGCTCTGGTGCCAACCCGCTTTAGAGCGTGCATCAAGGATCACCATGCGGGATTTGTCTTGCAATGCTTGGAGTACTTGTTCGGCTGGCACGTATTTTCCTTCCCGCAAGGTGAATTTTGGGGCCTTGTTTTTGGGGTTCAAGATGTAATCTTTAGGCAATGGTTCCTTGATCACCACTGCGCCAGGAGCGTTCCAGCCCGAAGCACGACTGCGGATATAAGCCGTGAGCGCATCGATCTCCTCCTTCTTGAGTTTGTTATTGAAGGCTCGCATGGGAGTGCTGTCCCGGCCTTCAGCAATGGCATGGCGCAAGAAGGCATCACTGGCGGTGGCTAAAAACATGGGATTGCCCAAGGCAGGAGCGCTAACACCTTCGCCCTTCACACCATGACAAGCCGCACAGGTTTGGTCGTACAATTTTTTTCCAAGCGCTACATCTCCTAGTACCGGATCTGTTGATAGTTCAATCGGGTTTTTTACGCCACTTTTTTCGCGGAGCCAAGTGATCAACAGGTCTATTTCCAAAGCTTCTAATGGGCCACCCTGGTCTTTTCCATAAGCTGCCATGGCAGTGCCTTGCCGGCCATAGGCAATGGTATAGCGGAGGAAATTGTAGTTGGCGGCAGGAATTTTGGTAACAGCCATCAAGGAATGAGATTTCAAGGAAGGCGCGTTGTCGGCGGCATAACCTTCCCGGTTTTTTCCATGGCACAGCGCGCAATATTTCAGATACAAGCCTTCGGCATGTTTTTTCGCCACTTTGTTCAATTTTTGTCCTTCCACGATCTCGTACCGCTGGGCCAAGAGCGCTTGCGCTTTGGGTTCTTCTACAAATTCAAGTTGTACACCGTGGGCGTACTCTTTCAACACAATCAAACGCTCGGGTGTTTTTCCCATGCGCAAGGCTTTAGCTGGCAGCTTCTTTCTAAAAAATGCCCGCGTGGCTTTTAGCTTTTTCACTTCAAACCGCATGGCGTAAACGCCAGGCCCGCGGGCTGTCAAAAACTTGGAAAGTGAATCGCCAGAGGCTTGGGGCACAATCAAGTGCAATTCCTGGTTTGCGGATACTTGGAATCGAACGACACCTTGAGCCTTGGGGGCTTTTAATTCGGTTAATCCCATTTTTTGAATGCTTTGCGGGCAGCCTTCAGGTTGTCCACTACAATGCGCAGCGCAGTCATGCCCACCACCCCGTTGGGATGATTGGAATACGTGCGATTCATGGCATAGATGGATGTTTTTTCGTTTTGATAGTCCTGGTAAGGCAAACCAAGGTACTCCATGTATCCAGGGAGATGGGCAGGGGGATTTTTAGGGTTCAAACTCACCTGACGCCATTGTGGGCCGCCATCATCCCAATCCCAACCCTTTGGCAATTCTGCTGCGCCCCGGCCTTCCTGAACCGAGTCAATGGCAAATCCCCGGGTGTTGAGCCAATCCAAAGTGGCCTTTGCTGATGAGGTAGAAAGGGCATACAAACGAACCCCTTCCTGCTTTTTCAAAAAAGAACCGATGAATGAGCGTTTGGCCTTGGCCGTGGAATCTTTGAGGGTGATGAATTCCAGCGCCGACATGTCCGGGAAGAAAGCAGAAAAGCCAATTGATCCTTTGTAGATGCCCTGTGCATATTTTTCGGGCTTGGGGATGTCAAAGCCAAGGTCTTCGGTGTAATGCAGTCTGGCGCTGTCCAGGTTGGATACAACTACGGTAGCATCGCTAATTCCCAATCCCAAACCCACTAGTGAGCCGTGGTTCGATTTTTGGTTTTCGCAAGCAACCAATAAGGAACTGATTGCCAGAACAAGGACAATCAGGTGATTGTTTTTTGAAGTTTTAAGACTGGTATGCATAGGTAATGCTTGCTTAAACAAGTGATGAAGAGAGGTAAGTTGTTGATTTTACTATCGCCACATCGGCTGTACCTTCCAATAGGTCAAACTCCGCCAAGCCCATTCAAAAGGGCCAAACCGGAAAAAGCGCAGCCAGATGTTGCTGTAAATGATTTGAATTGTCCATACGGCAGCGACTACATAGTAGATTTCATATCGTTCAAGTTGACCATAATAGCCCAAGCCAATGCCATAAAAAAACAAGCCGCACAGCAAGGATTGCATCAGGTAATTGGTAAAGGCCATTTGACCCACCGGGCGCAACAATGCAAAAAGCCAAGTGAATAGCCCCGATTTGTAGAGCAGCATGATGAGACCTAAAAACCCAATGGAGCGAAGGGTACGCGACAGCTCATTGAATGCAAATGCACTATGCTTAGTGAGTTCGTAAGCGTTAAACTTAAAATCAATGCTGTGCCGTAATTTTAAATAGGAAAAGAAAAGCCCAGCACCCAATCCAACCACGCACATCAAGGCATATACTTTTATGGATGCATCACCCGTGAGGATACCCATTTTGAAAAATGCCATGCCTAAAAACATAAAAATCAGCACATCCCAACAAGCCAAAAAAAGATAGTTGAATTCTGCATCGATATAGCTGGTCGTTCTTTCATCGTAAGTATTTTGATAGCTTCCCAGCATTTTCTCTTTGGCCAATTCCATTTTTTTGATTTTGGACGACCTGGTGCTTTTTTCTTTAAAAGCCTGCATCGATTCCAACTGTTCTTTTTGCAGACGTGTCAATTTTGTAACTGTTGTGTCTATTGCAGCAACTGTTTCTCCCAGTTCAATTATTTTTTTGTTTTGGTATAAATTCCTGTTTTCTCTTGCCAGCATAAAAAGGAAACAAAGCGCAGCACCTATTAACAAGGCATTTGGAGTTAATTTTCTAAAAGAATACATGAGCATTCCAAAACAGGCATATTCCAACAAAATATCGCCATCCCACAGCAAGATGAAAACATCAAACACTGAAAATAGGATGAGCCACAATTGGCGGCGAAAGAAGTAATCAGCAGGTAAAGTGCCAGGTAATTTTTGCTCCTTCCCACCCACAAAAAGCAAGATGCCTGCCCCAAACAACATTGAGAACAAAGCCCTTTGTGTGCCATTGGGCATCCAGGCCACCCAGTACCAAACCTTAAAATTGATGGTTCCCCATTCATTCAGCACGGAGGGGTCGTAAGCGACTGGACCAGGCAAACCAAAAGATGGAATGTTCATCAATAAAATGCCCAAAATGGCAAAGCCTCGCAGGCTGTCCAAAATAGTAATCCGCTCTTTCTGTGCAACGGGGGGCGCAAATGTTACGGTTGTACCTGGATAGGTCATAAAAAGATGAATTTATGGATCAAAAATCGCTTGCTTAACTTGTTGGGAGTTGAAGTTGATTGACTCCACACGCATTTGATCTTGCGCAGAGCGGATTTCGATCAACGATGAGTCAAAACCAACTTATAGTCTTTAATTGCAGTGTGGAGGGAGGAGGTAAGTGGGAATGGTGAATTCTTTATTTCTACTTCATCTTTAGAGTGTGTTTGCCATTCCAGAAATGCTTAACTTTGTAGGCGTAACACCAATTTAGCAGCTATGCCAATTACTTCGCTTGATCAATTAGATCCTAACGGTACGTACACCTACGCAGATTACCTGCTTTGGGAGTTCGGTGAACGGGTAGAACTCCTGCGTGGTAAAATCAGGCAGATGTCTGCTCCTTCGGTGAAGCACCAACGCATATCCATTCGCTTTTCTCGCCTATTTGCAAATGCACTATGGAAAGACACCTGTCAGGTTTTTGCGGCACCCTTTGATGTGCGCCTCACACGCACTCGCGAAGACATGAACGTAACCACTGTTGTACAACCCGATCTCTGTGTCATTTGCGATCGTTCCAAATTGGATGATCGTGGTTGCAACGGCGCTCCCGATCTCATTGTCGAAATCCTCTCGCCAGGAAACAGCCGCATCGAGATGCGTGACAAATTTGAACTCTACCAAGAGGCTGGGGTACTTGAATACTGGATCGTTTCACCCACTGAAAAAACCATCCAAGTTTGGAAGTTGAACGAACAAGGCTACTACATCGGCCTCCCGCCTGTTGTAGAAGGTGACCTACTCAACACCCCCATTATTCCAAACCTAGAGATGAATGTGACGGAGGTTTTTGAGGATTGACAGCTATTTCATCACCCGCTTATACACCACCACAATCTCTTCTCCTTTGTCGTTCGCATAGGTTTCTCTCATGATGATCTTCCCGTAATCACCGATTTCAAAAACAGCGGAATATTCCTCCACCGTTGAACCTGGAAAGGTGAAGGTATTGTCACCCACAAATTCTAAGTTCATCCCAAAGGGCATCCCATTTGCCTTGTCGCCTTTTATCCAGAGTTGTTTGTCTTTTCTGAACAGCTCCATTTTGTTGTTGGGGTCTTCTTCAGCGATGTAGTTGCCCACCAAGAGGCCCAGGGAAGCGGGCTCAATCGCCAGTTTTTTGGCCATGCTGATGTTGTACTCCACTTTTTTGCTGCCACCCGTTAAATTTTGGACCTCCAGGATTCTCTTTTTTGCGGCAGGGGAAGATGAACTGCTGTCCTTTTCCACCCAGGGGTCGCCACTGAAATAGAGCTGAGTCACCAGTGGCTGATACCCCGTTGCGGTGATCATCATGTGGAAATGCGCCGGGCGGAAATTTCCACCTCCGGCATCATAAGGCACGGGTAAGATGGTTTTGAAGGAATAATTGCCCTTGTCGTCGCTGTAGGTTGTGCCTCGGTATTTGAAATCCTTGGATTCGTTGTCATATACCCCGTTGCCGTCGCAATGCCAGAGCTCGATCTTGGCATTTTTGTAAGGCGTGCTGCAATCGTCGTGCAGCACCTTTCCCAACAGTGTGATGGGGTCGCCTTTTTCACCTTTGATGGCGAGTAGGCTCCGTACCGGGCTATCAGGGCGGTAAAATGGGCCCAGGATATCGGAGGTGGTGGCGCAATCGCCCACATAGCGTTGGCCGTCGAAATGGACAAATCCGGTGGCGCTGATGGCGATGGCGGATAGGGCGATGTTTTTGATGAAATTTCTGCGTTGCATGTTAGGCTGTTTTGATGAATGAAAATGGATGGAAAGCGCAATGTTTAGTGGTAAAAGTTATGATCAAATTTTTTTAATCAAAGGTTGATTTAAAAAATTTGTCCAAAGCATTTAGTACTGCTTCTGGTTGGTCTAACCAGTTTTGGTGGCCTGCATTCGGAACCAAAACCAGTTTTGCATTTTTTATGATTCTTACATACTCTTTTGTCGCATTCAAAGGAACATTTGTTTTTGCTCCTTCTATGACCAATACGGGAACGCTAATCGGCTTAAGCATTGGACGGAAATCCCATTGATTAGAAAGACCGCTCCATCGCGCCAACGGCTGATTGCCATTTCTGATGGCCAATGGAGAAACCTCTGCGTCAGTTCCGCGTGCACGAGCAAGATGGGAAGCGTCAACAACGTAAGCGCTTAGATAAATTGATATATAGTTTACAAAGAGTGTACGATATATTGTATCGTTGGTAGTTTTCTCCATCAACCTGAGAAGGCTATCTATTTGCTTTGTTTTAGTTTCTCCTAAAGCAGCGTCAATAGATTCTTTTCTCGTATCAAGCTCTGCGGCCGGCTCCATAGGACTTAGGAATACCAAACGTCGCACCATATGCGGAAAACGATTTGTATAGTTCGCAACAATTGCTGCGCCCCAGGATAATCCTATTGGTGTGAGCTTTTGAATGTTGAAATGTTGACGGAGTGCTTCCAATTCTTCAACATAATCATCCATTGTAAGTTTTGTTGAGTCTCGCACCAGTTCAGACCGGCCACAACCACGTTGATCGTACTCAATGAATGTATAGCCTTTGTTGGCAAGAAGTTCAATGTCCATTGCTCCATCGTGTATTCCTACTCCCGGACCGCCATGAATGAAAACAATAGTGTCTTTTCCTGAACCAACCATGCGGTAAAATAATTGAACACCATCTTTTGCCTGAAAATATCCTTGCTCCAATTTTAAGTTATTAGGTGCAGGTGGCAACACGGATTGCTGTGGCGGAAGTGAAGTAGAAAGCCCGGGCGGCGGCGGCTTAGGCGATAAAATTTTCTCTTTTGAAAGCAAATTATTATTGCCAAAATCTTTAGCTGTTGCGGGTTTGGTTTTGTCTGTATTTGTACAGCCAAAGAGATTTGCTAAAAGGCAAAAAGTGAGCAATGATGTTGTTTTTTTCATGTTTCTAACGAATTTGATTAGGAGCCTGATTGAATTTTTTTGCTGAAAAACAAAAAAATTGAACCTACGCTTTATTGTAGCTCAATGGAGAAAGGTAAGGGAGAATGGAAATTTTTATCCAATTTTACCTACTTCTCTTTTGCTGTGCTAGGTTTGCCATTCCAAAAATGCCTAACTTTGTAAACGTAACATCAACTTTGTTGCTATGCCAATTACTTCGCTTGATCAGTTGGATCCTAATGGTACTTACACTTATGCAGACTACCTGCTTTGGCAGTTCGAAGAACGTGTAGAATTGCTGCGCGGTAAAATCCGCCAGATGTCTGCTCCAAATCGCAAGCATCAGGGCATTGTCACTGGACTCACCCGACTTTTCGCGAACGCATTATGGAAAAACTCGTGCAAAGTTTATGTTGCTCCTTTTGATGTTCGCTTGTTGCGAACCCGTGAGGACAAAGAAGTCCTCACGGTGGTTCAGCCTGATCTTTGTGTCATCTGCGATCCTTCAAAATTGGATGCTCGGGGCTGCAACGGTGCACCCGACCTTATCATCGAAATCCTATCCCCGGGAAACAGCCGCACCGAGATGAAGGACAAATTTGAACTCTATCAAGAAGCTGGCGTCCTTGAATACTGGGTCGTATCGCCCATCGAAAAAACCATCCAGATTTGGATGCTCGACGAGCAAGGCATGTATATCAGTCGCCAACCCAAAGTAGAGGGAGACATCGCCACTACGCCGATTATCCCAAACTTGGAAGTGAATGTGACGGAGGTTTTTGAGGATTAACTATACTATTTCAAAACCAGGGTGTCGGGGCTTTACTCCTGTTTTTTAGCCCCTTCCAAATCCGTCAATTTTTTCCTCGACCCTTCATTTTCCTTGATAGCCAAGGCTTTTTTCAATTGAATCATCGCATTGGCTTTATCGCCTGTGGCGATTAAATAATCGGCATAGGAATCATAGACATTGAAACTTTCGGGGTAATAATCCACATTAAGTTTGAAAAGACTTCCAGCCGTTTTATAGAGCTTTCTGCTTAAAAAATCATAGCCCTCATAATTGATCTCCATTTCATCAGGCTTCATGGTATAGCCCATTTTTTTGGATAGATTGGCATAATGACTCCTATATTTCTCCGCGAAAGCACCAGTTGAATCCAAATAATCCTTCATTGTGATTTTCATAGGGAAATAATCGAAGAAGAAGCGCAACGCATCGTATTCCGTGATGAGTGGGACCGAACCGTGCGTATCATCGGCGTAGTATTTACCCCGATATTTTAAGCCATTTTGCTTGTTTTTTTCAAAAGCGGCTTGCAAGGCCAAGATGGAGCGAATATGCTTTGTTTCGACAGACGTGTCTTTTTGCACCTTATTGATGTCCATGCCATCTTCCAAAGTCTTGGCAATGCCCAGATACAAGGATTTTCCTTCAAACTTCTTTTCGGCTAAAACCTTTTGCGTTTGTTGCAAGAGTTTTTGCTTATCCCACCACATACTTGGGTCAATGCAGATGTAGGAGTTGAACAAATGACTGTGGTGCGTAAAAGTTTGCATTACCGCCAAGCCACCAAAAGAATGTCCAATGAGCATTTTATAGGGTGCTGTCGGGTATTTTGCTTCGATAAAGGGCATCAATTCCTTTTCCATAAAAGCAATAAAATTTTCACCGCCCCCCGATGTTTTCGCGAAGGCACTGTCCATCATCGGCAGGTCGGCATCAATATGCGTCGGTGTCAAATCCCTGGTTCGGTCCGTGTTGGGTATGCCCACCACGATCATTTTGGGGCACATCGTATTGCCATTGATGGTACTCAATTGTTGAATCATACCAACTACTGATGAAAAATGTCCGTCGCCGTCCAACACATACACGACGGGAAATTTTTGGCTGCCACCACCATCAGGTACATGCACCCAAATCTTTCTGTTTTCGCCCAAAATTTTAGACTGAACGCTGTCTATTTTGCCGATGACGATGCTTCCTTTTTCCACTTTTCCTTGAGCAAAAGCAAGCATTGCTACAAGGTAAAAAGTGAGGAATAAGAATGTTTTTTTCATGTTGGAAATTGATTTTTTGGTTAAAACACACTTATTTCTACTTCGCATCGTCGTTGCTGATGTCCCGGATGGTTAGCCATTTGCCGTTGCGCTTTTCCCAGACAGCCATGTATTTGCCTGCATAAATCACCTTTCCAGTGCTGTCTGTGAGGGTGGTTTTTCCGACTTCCGTCACGCAGTTTTCGTCGCCGTACAAGTCCAAGGTTTCAAACACGGTCTTGGCATTTTCCTTGCGTCTTGCCATCTCCGCTTCTACGCCTTTTTGGATGGCAGCTTTACCCACGAGCATCGGTAGGTCGTCGTTCATGCTGATGGCATCATCGGCATAAAAGCCCACAATCGTGGCGACATCTTTTGCATTGGAAGCGGCCGCCCAAGCATCTTCGATGGCTTTGATTTCGGCTTTGATTTTCGCCATGTCGGGTTGAGCAATTACCGTTTTGGCGGCTTTGATAGCAGCATCATTTGTCGGTGCAGTGCAAGCGACTGTGAAAATGGACAAGGCAATACATGTTACCAGGATTGAGAAAAAATTATTTAGTTGCATGGTAAAAATTTGTTTTGAGCAGTTGACCACATTAAAAGCTTGACTTAATGTGCTCAACTGCTTATTGTTAAAAGCTAGAAATAGTCATTCCAAGCTGCAAAAACTTAGAATAGCGGAGCAACTCGTTTATAGTTTCTCCATTTTCTCCTTACAGGTCGTAAACCTCGGGTTCAGCTGAAATACCTTCAGATAATCGGTATTTAGAGAACTTGAGACGCGGGCGAAACAAGCTCAGAAATTGAAGCAACTCTCCACATGGGCTGCAACTTCCAGTAGGTCAAACTCCGCCACAACCACTCCAACGGCCCAAACAGAAAGTACTTCAACCAGATCAGGCTGATGATCAACTGGAAAATCCAGATCGCCAAAACGACGAAATAGATTTGGTGAAATTCGAGCTCACCGTAGTAGTTCAAGCCATAGGCCAAAGAAGAACAAGGTGCAGATCAGCGAGTGCGAGATATAGTTGCTCAAAGCCATGCGCCCCACTGCCATCAAGCGATTGAACAGGTTCTCGGCAAAACCCTACTTGAACAAGGCCAAGCCGAGCAACATCAAGGTCAGTGAATCCCAGGTTTTGAGTCACCTTGTGCCCCGCACTGGCGCGATCAGTTCTATTCTGGTCCCCGCGTGACGTGCAAAGGCCAATTTGAACATAAACGGGGTTTCCACTCCCCGAACAGCACCGTGATCGGGCTCAATCATCCATACATTCCCCTGCACGGGTAAGGTCTCCGCCAGTTTTTCAGCAGTGACATCAATGTCCTCGACGAGTAGGGTACGGTGGCAAACAGAAACTGGGAGGGGTGTGAGTGACATTTTTTGGGCGTTTTAGGTATTTAGAAATGGGATTGAGGAAACTTAATACAATGACTTAATCATTTTTTGACCGCAAAACCGACAAGACGAAACAGGCTGATGAGGATAACCCTTGGTTCGCTTCATACTGTGAAAAGCAAGGGGCTCCTGGTAAATTTTATGGTGAGGGCAAGGTGAGGCTTCCGTATGCGCTGAAAGCGCTGCTGCAGTTGTAACATCAACCTGCTGCATTGCACCACAACTGCTGCAAAACAATCCCAATCCCAAAAACAGCAACAAAATGGAGCGGTTGTGGGGCGCTTGCTGTTTGCGAGTTGTCTGCGCACTTACATTGAGCACATAACAAACCAATAGGATGCCAAACAAAAAAATACAAGCGCTCAGGATCAGGAAAATGTTTTGCTCCAACAAATGCAAAGTGTTGTTCATTTCCATTTCAGCGTGTTGTACTTCGCCCAAAGAAGCTGGAACTTGAGCAGAAAGCAAGCCTGAAACTGGGAGACTTAGGGCGACGATTAGGATGTTTTTCATGGTGGTAGCTTTTAGGTTGCGGCCTTGTGGCCTTGTTTAACCTTATATTGCTGCCAGCGAAGAGAAGGTAAGTAGGGAGGGAAATTTTTTGAAAAATATTTTGGGCTAGACCTCCACGTTTGATCAACTTCCAAAGTTTGGTAAACGTCAAAGTATTGGTTACTCCACCAACACAAACCCTGCCCACTTAAACGCCTCGCCACTGTACCTCCCTCTCAGTTCCGCCTGAGTAGCCCGAAACGCCTCGGGCACCGCCATTTTTCCTTCCAGCCAGTGCTTGTAAAAAGCTGTCATGAACACCTGGGTCTGAAAATCGGGCACTTGCCACAAAGACATGATCAGGTACTTAGCCCCTGCGATCTTGAAGGCGCGTTGCAAGCCATACACCCCTTCGTTGCCCACCAGGTCGCCGAGGCCCGTTTCGCAGGCGGATAGCACCACGAGTTCAGTGTTGGCGAGGTTCATTTGGCTGATTTCGTAGGCGGTGAGGATGCCGTCTTCCAAGCCGGGGTGTAATGGTTTGCCCGTTTTCCAGGCGTGGTTGCCGCCCGCCAGTACCAGGCCAGAGCGGATCATGGGGTTGTCGGAAACTTTGAAGGTTTTTTCACCAATGGCTTGCCCCTCGCCTGTTTTCGACTCTTTTGGATCGGGAAAGAAAAAGCCGTGCGTGGCAAGGTGTAATATGCGTGGTGAAGGGGCTGTCGTGCCGAGGGCTTTGAAGGATTCTTCGGTGGCTTGGCTGCCTTTTTTCAGGGTCGGGGTCATGCCTTTGGTTTTCATTAAGTCGGCAGCGGCGTTGACTTCTACTTCGGTCCAGCGCAGGTAGTTCCAATTTTCGCCGCGTAGGGTGGAGTCGTTTTGGGTGATATCCGGGCCGCGCCTGGCAGCTAAGTCTTCTGGTTTTGCGGGCGTATTGGCGACCACCGTGGGTGTAGCATCGTATTGAATGCCCCCATATAGTTGGGCGGTGGCACTTTGCTCGGTGGTGGGCACGGGTGGAACGACCAGTTGGCGGGTACTGCCCAAGGTGCTCAGGCGGTGTTTTTCGGTCAGGGTTTTGCCGTTGGGTGTGGGAATGGCACCTAAATTGATGCGGTGCAACAGACCGGAGGGGGAACAATACACGGTGACTCCTTGCGGTAGTACAACGGCGATGGGTTTCCAGATCAAATCGTAGAGTTGGTCGCCTTTTTTTGCGGCGGCGTAGAGATCGTTGTAAAAAGTGGCTTGTGGACTGCCCTCGGTTTTGAGGAGCGTGGTGAGTTGTTTTTCTTCAAAAAGGGGGATGAACTTTGGGAAGTCTGAACCTGGCAAAAGGAGGAGCGCAGCGTACAGCGTACTGTCGGTTTTATTTTTGTGGTAAAAACGATAGCTGACAAACTCGATCGCTGCTTCGCTGGATTTCAATGCTGCTTGAACTTCCTGCCATTTAACCTGCTGCAAGGCTTGGCCCCATCCTGCTACGGTGCGAGCGAGGTCTTTTTCGAGGTCATTGGCCTTAGTTTCCAGTTGAACTACTAAGGCGCTATCGCGTTTGGCAATGGGTTGGGCGTACTGAGTGGCCAATCGGCGTTGGTAACCTTTCAGTTGGATGTATTTTTCAGCAGTTCCCATATCTGAAAGGGCCAATTGCTTGATTCGGCCTATAGATTGGAGCAGGAAACCCTTGTAGAAGAGGCTGTTGTCGTAGCAAACCGGGATCGTTTTTTTACTATTGGCTAGCTGGGTGAACGTTAGGTTTAGGTCTTGTCTGTCTGAAAATTTCACAAGGTAGTTGTTCAATTCACTTTCTGAAAGGTGGTGTAAAGCTTGTTGAATAAGTCGTCTATTCACCGTGAACAGTTCTGACAAGAGCGGTTCGACTTGCTCATATTGCCCTACTTTCTCATACAGTTCCGCCAGGTTTTGCAGGCTTTCGGCATACTTGGGATGTTCCCTGCCCAGGGCTTTTTCCCGGGCGGTTTTGGATTCAAGATAGAGTGGTTCGGCCTTCTTATATTGCCCCATATTCTCGTACAAGCCTGCCAAATTGTTCAGGCTTGCGGCATAATCAGGATGTTCCCTGCCTAAGGCTTTTTCCCGGATGGCTATGGATTCGTGGTAAAGCGGTTCGGCTTTATCATATTGGCCCATGCTCTTGTAAATCCCCGCCAGGTTGCCCAGGCTCATCGCATAAATGGGGGTTTCCTTACCTACGGTTTTTTCAAGGAGGGCTTTAGATTCAAGACAAAGGGGTTCGGCTTTCTCATATTGCCCCATGTCTTCGTACAGAATTGCCAGGTTATTCAGGCTTGCCGCATACCTGGGGTGTTCTCGGCCCAAAGCTTTTTCCCGGATGGCTTTGGATTGAAGGTAGAACTGCTCGGCTTTTTCATATTGGCCCATGTTCCTGTACAGCGCTGCCAGGTTATTCAAGCTTGCGGCAAAATTGGGATGTTCTTTGCCCAGGGATTTTTCCAGGATGGCTTTGGATTCAAGATTAAGTGGTTCAGCTTTCTCATATTGCCCCATGTAATAGTATAAAATAGCCAGATTATGCAGGCTTGAGGCATAATCGGGGTGTTCTTTGCCCAGGGCTTTCTGTCGAATTAACTTAGATTCTTGGTAGAGGGGTTCGGCTTTTTCATATTGACCCATGTTCTCGTACAGAATAGCCAGACCGCTTAGACCTTCGGCATAATCAGGGTGCTCACTGCCCAGGGCTTTTTTTCGGATGGCGATGGACGCGTGGAAGAGCGGTTCGGCTTTCTCATATTGGCCCATGTCATCGTAAAGCCCCGCTATCTTATGCAGGCTTGCGGCATAATCGGGATGTTCCCTACCTAAGGCTTTTTCCCGGATGGCTTTGGACTCAAGGTACCATTTTTCAGCACCTGTATAGTCGTTTTTGAGGTGCAAAATTCTACCGTGATTAGCACAACAAGTGCCGTAGGCTGCCGATTCTTTCCCTATTTTTTCGAGGGCTGTTTTTTCGGCAGTAGTATTCACTTCTAGCGCTTTGTCATATTCCCGCTTGCCTGAGTGTGCATTGGAAACCTGAATAAGGCTATCCACCTGCCGGATAGCAACAGCGTCCTCAACTTGACCGCTCAACAAACCCGTGACCAAACAAAATGCCAGGCATAGATAGTTTTTCATGATGATAGGGTTTTTAGGTTGGGGGCAATGGTATCGAAATATAATTTTCCTGTTGACTAGACAGTTGAAACCACGTTTACCAAACTTTTTGAAGTTTAGCAAACCTGAATGCTGAATCCACGTTTACCAAACCTTTGAGGTTTAGCAAACGTGAATTCAGCAGCACGACTTTACCGCAACAATTTCAAAGCTTTGTCGGCTTGCCTGCGGTAAGGATGCCCGCGCTCTACGGCCATTTGTTGGAATAGGGTGAGGGCTTCTGATCGATTGTCGGCAAGCAAAAGCGCCAGGGCGCGGTACCAGGTCAATTGGGGTAGCCAAGCCGGATCGGCCCCATTTAATCGGTTAAAATAATACAGTGCTTCTTCGCCTTCGCCCATTTCGAGTACACAATAGCCTTTGAGGTACAAAAGGGTATCCGTGGGATTTAATGAAGCCGCGATGGGCCTGTAATTAGGGTCTTTGGCCATCCGCTCTTCGTTTCGACGCCTGATTTGGTTGGTCAAAGAGTCGGCCTGGACCCTTTCAAGGCGATCCAACTCCAGATAGGCTTTGTTAAAATCGCGTTCTTTTAGCGATTGGTCCGCATTGAGGTAGGGCGCTTCAACTTTTAAGTTCGACAAAGGGTAACTCGTGTACCACAGCTGATCCAGCAGAGCTTTGAGCGCAGCATTCGCTTCGCCCTCACCGCGCATGGCGACCAAGTCGGGCGCGGCGTGGATGGGCTCAGGGATAAGCTCGCCCAATTTACCATCATTGAGGCCAATGTTGTTGAAAATCGGGTCGGGCAAATCGGATGATTTAAGTTCTTCTTTGGCAACGGGTATGTCTATCTTTTTGGCTTTCTTTTTTTCGATGGGCAAGACTTGCTGCTCCATCGGCGGGCTTAATTTTTGCTCTTTTTGAGGAGGCTTACTTGGCAGAGTTGAAACGCTGCCCTTTTTTCCAAAAACCAAATAGGCCACCATACCCGACAGGGTCAACAAAACCACTGCGATCGTGATCCGCCACCAAAAAGCACGACGGGCCAGTGCAGCCCGTTCAATGGCCACTTGCTGTACCTTGGCTTGCAGGCCCAAAACAGCCAAACCCTCCATCACCTGCTCGGCGGCGCGGCGTTCGGCTTCGTCGGCGGGGTCATTTAGGTATGGTTCGTAATCTTCCATTGCTGTGCGATTTGGATCAATTTTTTCATGCAATCGCTGCGTTTTATTTTCAGCGAATCGGTAGTGGTGTAGCGGGTCCAGCCTTGGCGCACCACCTCATCGTCGGGATAGCCCTCGATGTGGTGCAAGCGGATGACCCCTGCGCAAGGTTCGCCCATTTGCCCCAAAAATTGCCGTACCAGGTCGGCGGATTCTTGTTGTCGTTTATGGGCTTCTATGTCGGGGTCGTGCAAGTCATGGTGGTCTTCGAGTGCTTCATGGTTGTGCTGCTTTTTCCGGGTCATCATCAGCGCTACCCGTTTCATGATTTCTACGAGGTAACTGGAGGGAGCATGTCCTTGAAACTGGTAAGAGCCGTCGCTTATTTTCCGCAAAAAGATGAGGGTGCTTTCGTTTACCAACTCATCAACGCTTTCGGGTGCCAAGCGGTATTGCTGCACCAGTTTATGGGCCGAGGGCATGGCCTTGGTTTGTACGCACAGGATCGCCGCGTTGTTCAAGCTTTTTAGGGCATTGAACAATTGCTCGTTGTCATTGTACTGACGACAAGGGTTTGAAGGTGTCAGCCATTCGGTGATGCGCATTGGGCTCAATCTATGTCTATATTGTATTGACCAAGGTCAAAGTAAGTATTTTTTGAAGAAAAAAAATGAGTCGGCTCTATTTTTGCGTTAAAGGTCAATTTTGTGGGATGTTGAGGCAGCACTCAGCACCGGGTCTTCTCAAAAAAATAGACTCAGCTGAAGAAAAACCGCCTTCTTTTTTGCATCGAGACCGCTTGGCGAAGTTTTTATCAGGTAAACAAATCGTCAATGAGCAATTGATTAGTGACTGCCATCAAGTAATGGCTGTTCTTTTTCACCCCAAAGGCGCTGAGCATGGTGATGAAGACATTTTTCTTGGTACGGGTTTGGGCTTTAAAAATCGCCGCTTTGTCCAACAATTGCCGGGCATATGCTTCGGATACCTCGAATGCTGTATTGTGAAATTTCACTTCCAAAATATTGACACAATTATCGGCGCGGTCAATGATCATGTCAATTTGTATGCCTGGCTGTTCGTCTTTACTTTTCAAAACGTAGGAATACTCATTGGTAATCACACCACTGATGCCGAAGGCTTTTTTGATCTGGTCGGTATGCTTAAAGCACAGATTTTCAAAGGCATAACCCGACCAAATTTTGAATCCAGGGCTTTCTGAAATTTGGGCCCAACTGCTTTTGGCCTTGCCATCTTTGATGAATTTGAAATAGAACAAAGAATATTCATCGATCAAGCGATACAAGCAGTTGTCTTTTTTCTTGTTGATCGGATAAATAGGCATGACGAAACCGCATTGTATCAATTCTTCCAATACTGTTGTCAATCCTCCACCGCCTTTGATGCCAGCGACCTCAATGATTTCATTTCGGGTCAGGCCTTGACTTTTTGTCGAAAGTGCTGCTACTACTTTTTCATGAAAGGCATTGTTTTTAAACAGCGCTGCGTACAAGTTCTGAAACTCATTTTTCAATTTCGCTTGCTTGTGGTAAAACAATTGGTCAAGCATTTGAGCCACGCTCTGCCCTCCTTCGATGTCTTTCAAGTAATAAGGTACTCCACCTACGCACATGTAAATTTGGGCGATGTCCTTCAAACTCAAATTGATGTTTTTGAGCTCAAAAAAGGCTTTGGTTTCACCCAAGGTCAAGGGCATGAGCAAGATTCGATGGGTTAATCGGTTGTGCAAACCTCCTCGGTTGTTGATCACTCTGTCGATGATCCAGGAAGCTGCTGATCCACAAATGACCAAGATGATGTCGCTGCGCTTGGTGCAATACTGGTTCCAAAAATTGTCCAGAGCCGCTAAAAAACCGGATCGAAGCGTTTCAAACCAAGGGATTTCGTCCAAGAAAATGACTTTTTTCGTATCCTGTTTTTGCGTGTTCAAATAGGCACGCAGTTGAAAAAAAGCTTCCAACCAGGTTTTCGGTGGGAGCGGAGGCTGCGGCTGCGGATTTATTTCATTCAAAGAGCGCCAAAAGTTTTCCAATTGTTGCTCCATAGTGTCCCCTAATACACCACTACACTCGAATACCATCTCTTTTTCAAAGACTTGCCTTACCAGATAAGTCTTGCCGACCCGTCTTCGACCATAAACCGCAACAAAGGAGGATTCATCCTTTTCGATCAGGCTTTGCAAAAGCTCAATTTCTTCTTGTCTGCCTGCAATTTTCATCCCTATCTCTGGTTTTATCCTGCCAAATTTGGGTTAAAAATATTAAATTTGGCAAGCTTGAATTTTGAAGCCTGCCAAATTTAAGTTTTTTTTATTGAATTTGGTAAAATTACACCAATTAACCTTGCCAAATCTTGGTTTTTTCCAAGGATTTGGCAAAAAAAAACACTACCTCACCAAACTACTCCCCATCACGATCTCCCGAATTTTCACCTCAAAATAGTAATGAAGGCTGGGGTCTGAGTGATAAACGTTTTCCAAAACGATCAAATCCACGTCTTTCTCAGGGAAGTACATTTTGATATTGACAAAACCCAATCCTTTGCCTGAATGCCCAATGAAATGAATGGGGGCTTTGTCACTAACTCGCACGCCATATCCATAACCAATTTTTTCGCTGCCAAAAGACTCATGCCTGGCTGTGATGTTGTAAGTGGTCATTAATTGGTAGGTTTTGGGGTTTAAAATTTTCCCTTTGTGGAGCATCAGGTCCCATTTGTTCAAATCGATTGCATTGGAAACCATTCCACCAGCTGGGATAAAATCATACCATTCTTGCTCACTCAAGGGAGGTTCTACTACTTTAAAATCAGTACCCGAATTAGCGTAGCCATTGATGACCCTGTCCTTGTTTTTACTTTTTTCAAAGCAAAAGCTATTCTCCATCTTGAGATCTTTGAATAATTGATTGGCGAGCTCAGTAAATTTTTTACCAGTCACTTTTTCAAGGATTTGACTTAGCATGGTATAAGTCGTCACACCATACAAAAAATCGGTTCCGGGCCTGAAGACCAAAGGCTTATCGATTTCGGAGATACCAGAGGAGAAGTTGAGCAGTTGGTGTACAGTGACTGTGTCGGCCCAGGTTTGGTTCAATGCAGGAAGGTATTTTCTGACCGGGTTTTGCAAGTCGATTCGCCCTTTTTCTACTTCTTTCAAAATCAAAACAGCCGTAATTTGTTTACTATTCGATTGGAGTCGGAAGTTGTCACTGAGCTTGAGGGGTGTTTTTTGCTCAAAATTGGAGTAACCATGAGCTTTTGAATATACTACTTTGCCCTTTTGCGTGATCAGGATTACACCATTAAAAACCCTGGGGTTTGTTTTTTGGACCAGGCTATCAATTTTGGCAGCATATTTGCGTGTTTTTTGTGCATAAGTGTTGACATGAACACAAAACATAAAAAGTATAAAGATGAATAATTTTTAGACTTTGGACATAAATCCAGTTCCGCGCAAAAAAAAAGACAGAACTGCGATCGGTTGCGTATATTTATGTATGCAAAAAACAAATATCAACACCGAACAGTTCTGTCTAGCTCTTTTGACC
>JAAFJY010000013.1 GCA_013299105.1 Chitinophagales bacterium
AAGAACAAAATACCCTGAATATCAGAAAGATAAATGGCTGCGTGGCAGTGGAATTGTTGAGTCCGGTATTCGCAGAGTGATCAACTTACGCTTCAAAGGGCCAAGCTCTTTTTGGTATCCCGAAAATGTGGAGAAGCTGTTCATGCTTCGAGCAACTTGCTTGGCTAAACGATGGGGAATCTTCATGGATAATTTCTGCAAATTATCCTTCATTTAGTGGGGGACAAATGGAAACTGCACCCCTTGGATTATGTGGTTTTCTGTTCTCACTTTTTTTATTAGGTCCTCTTGCAAACGGCATAACTATTTCTTTGGCATTACATAATTGGTTTAATGGGCTTGATTTTGATTTAAGTGCTGTTTTTCAGGCACTTTTAGATACTAGTGTTTCAGATGTTGTATCATTAATAATTAATGTCGCTTGGTTCGCAATAACTTATCTGATTGCAGGTTCAACTAATGAAGGATCATGAATCCACATAGATGGATTCATAATGATTTGTTTAGAATGCTGTAACATTTTTCTTAGGAGAGGTCAACTGATTTTTGCACAAAATTGACAAGATAAGATCACAAACAACTCAATTTGTGACTCTCATGTTCAAAAACGCATTCATGGTGCTCGTAATTTTGTCTAATCTGAAATTGTTGAAACTATTGCATCTAATGAATTGGCTCATGCGCTCAATCAATAGTATGGACGATATAATATTTTTACAGGCTACTGATTTTCCGGGCACTTTACTTGAACTTAAAAATGCTTTACTTGGTTGGCTCGAATATTTGCCGAAGGCAATTAATATAGTATTAGTAATTTGGATTATCGCTGTGTTTTTCACTTGGAGACTGGTAAGTGTTCGTTCTATTTACGGATTTTTTTTCGGCTTATTTCAGTCTTTTTTAGTGTTTGCTGTAAATACAGGACTTATTCCGTGCAGCGATGCGGGTTTTTATTTGTGGGTTTGTAGCGGAGTAAATCTAGTTGCGTTGTTTTCTCCTGTTCTTGCAGTTTTTGCCTCTCGATTTTTTGCTTCATTTGCTGATAGTTTTAATGCTATTAGAGATGCCTTTATTTTTCTTTTCTTTAACTGTATGACTTTCATCATCTTAAACAAACCACATGATTTGACAGTTTATGACTTAAATGATTATTTTTCATTAAATAACTTTATAGAAGCGATACTGCCAATCTTTGTATGTTACTAATACTGCATGAACTCAAAAATAAAAACTGCTAACAATGCACTCAACGCCTATGCTACCCAACGCCTAACTCAAGGTCAACGCACGGCGGCATGGCAGCAAGCCACAAGCCAAACGTTCTACTCAAATAAAAATACAAAACTAACAGCATAAAAACCTCAGCAGCCCTTACAGCTTCACTTTTGGAGTTGACATCCGCCTAAATCTCTTTACGCAGGATCGAGAAAGTGATGCAATGACCGGAATTGAAATCGTGGCATTCCGATTAGGAGGTATATCGTTATCGGCTTAGTTTTACCATTGCTCATCCGTCCTATAAGAAGTCAAAACAAATAGTGTCTATCTTCTTGAGCTTTTTTGGAACATTTGGCGTATTTTTACACCAAATTTAGCAAAATGGCCAAGAAGCACATCCGTTTCGACTGGGCAGCAAAGAAATTATTGCGAGACAAGAAGAACTTCGGCATCCTTGAAGGCTTTCTTTCTGAATTGCTGAAAGAAGAAATCCAAATCGAAGGACTGCTGGAAAGCGAAGCAAATCAAGAGGAGGAAAACGACAAGTTCAACAGGGTTGACTTGTATGCCGAAAACTCGAAAGGTGAACACATCATCATTGAAATCCAAAATTCAAGAGAGTTGGATTACCTCATGCGAATGCTTTTTGGAACATCCAAAGCCGTAGCGGAAAATCTAAAAATTGGGGCAAAGTATCGGGAGGTCAAAAAAATAATTGCGGTAAGCATTGTGTATTTTGATTTGGGGCAGGGAGACGATTATGTTTATGTTGGGCAAACCCGGTTTAAAGGAATGCACACCAACACAGAACTGCAACTTACCCCGGCACAAAAAAAGATGTTCAAAAAATCGGAGGTACACCAGACCTATCCCGAGTACTATCTTATCCGCACTACAAAGTTTGCAGACGTAATAAAAGATGCTTTGGATGAATGGATATACTTCTTCAAGAACAGCGAAGTATTGGATGAATTTCGGGCAAAGGGCATGGAAGAAGTGCGTGAGAAACTGAATGTAATGAACATGGACGAAGAAGAAAGGAGGAGATACGAAAGATACATCGAAAGATTGAGTGCTGAAGCGAGTTATGCCGAAACTTTGCAAATTGAGGCAGAAGAAAAAGTTCGGGAAGATGAGAGAAAGAAGAATTACAATGAAATTGCTCTCAACTTAATAAAAATGAATTTCCCGGATGACCAAATTGCTCAGGCAACTGGCTTGAAGATCGAAGAAATTCAAGAATTGAGAAAAAATATGTAAAAACGCAGGCACAAACAGCAACAGTGCGATCGCTATGTCAAACCCCAACTACCCTTATCGGTGAACACCGCCAAACCCATCAACCTCAAGCTAAGCACCCTTCACCACCCAAAAATATAAACACCCCCTAAACTTGCACTTCTAACAATTTCCCATTTCCTTTGTAGATGACCAGCCTTAGAGTATCTTTAAAATTTTTTGTTTGCCACAAAACGGCCTAATTTCGCTCACTCTTCGTTAGGAAAATGCTCATTATGCGCTGCATAACTCCGCTTTTCCTGCCTCGATTGGTCAAAATTTGACTCGTTTTCTGCCCAATCCTCCAATATTTAAACATACTCTTAAAGGTCACACATTGCCAGTAAAGCAATCTTGGATATCCGTATCCAAACTTTGCGCAATGAAAAAATGCCTAAACTTTTGAGCAAAGCATGCTTACAAAAATAACCTTAGAGAACTTCTTTAGCTTTGGCAGGTCAACTACCATCGAACTGAATTCGGGCATCAACCTTTTGGTGGGGATCAATGGCAGTGGAAAATCCAACCTTCTCAAAGCGATCAAATTGCTTTATGATGGGGTCATTGGAGAAGGTTTTGAAAAGACCTTTTTAAAGGATTGGAGCGGCTTCGGCGCAGTTGGAAATTTTAATGAAGATCAAAAGGACTTCATCAAACTCGAGTTTGAGTTTGATGTCGAAGCACTCCATGCCTCAATGGTCAGTAGCAAATATGTATTCAGGAAAAACCCAATTTATGAGATTACCATTTTTCGATCAGGTGCAACTGCTTACTATTTGAAAGAAAGAATTTTTTCGCAAACTGATCAAGAAGATAAAACTCCATTGGTGTACATGGAGATGGAAAATGGTCAAGGCATGATTGCCACCCAGGAAGAAGGTAAATCTGGGGTTCAAAAATATTCCCAAGAACAAAAACAGGCTTCCTTCAAATCAACAGAACTGATTTTACGGCAAATTTCAGATCCCGATCGATTTTACCCTTTGTTTACACTCAAAAGGGCCATCGAAAAATTGGCCGGATACGACTATTTTGACACCACGCTGAAAAGTGAGATCAGACAGCCTAGCGCTTACGACACCGAGGAAAGGCTCATATTCAATGGTCAAAACCTGATGTCAGTACTTATGAAAATAAAAAACCAGCATTCACTGGATTACGAAAAAATTGAAAACGCAATTCAAAAAGTAAATCCCAATTTCAAAGACATCAATTTTGATCTTTTAGGGTCAAAATTATTCATGGTACTTAGGGAAAAATACCTTGCCAAATCGGTTTCCATCGAACACATCTCCGACGGCACCTTGAGGTATTTGTTGTTGTTGTCGATCATGTTTAACCCAAGAAGAGGCGATTTAATCTACCTTGATGAGCCAGAAATAGGCTTGCACCCCGATATGATCAACACGATTGCAGATGCATTTAAATCAGCAGCTAGGGGCAATTCACAATTGATCATTGCTACCCATTCGCCATTGCTGCTCAATGCATTTGATTTAGATGAAGTGCTGATTTTTGAAAAAGATGCGCACAATCAAACGGTGGTCAGCAGTAAATCCGAAGCTGATTTTGAAGACTGGAACGACAATTTTCTGATCGGTCAACTATGGCTGAGGGGATCAATAGGGGGCAAGAGATGGTAAGCATTACGATATTTGTAGAGGGAGGGACATTCATGGCTGGTGATAGCGAGGCGGTACAAACCATTGACAACAGCAGCGCTTTTCGCGAGGGTTTCCATCGCTTGTTTTCGCAAAAATTCACGGACGAAAAATTTGAATTGATCGTTCAGCCGATTGGGCCTGTTTCGCAGGCAAAAAAATACCTGCAAAAATTGGCTGATCATGAAGTGAGTGGCGTGGTTTTGATTGATTTAGATGGCCCTAAAGCCCAAAAAGATACAAGGCTGCAAAGTTATTCACCCGCAGATACCTCCAGGTTGTTCTTCATGATTCAGGAGATGGAAGCATGGATTTTGTCGCAACCTGAGAAACTTGATGAATATGCGATGGATGAGGGTTTGACGAGGAAACGCGGAACTGAAAAAATTGCCAATGATGCTTTGATCCGCAACATTCACCCGGAAGAATTAGCTGACCCCGCAGCAAAGCTGAATACCTTGTTTAGGAAATACTTTTCAATCCAGAAAAAGAGAGGCGGAAAGGTCAAAGACAAACCCAAAAGCTATTCAAAAATAAAAGACGGGCCTCAACTGATCGCCCGCCTCAAGCTCGATTCATTGGTCGGAGATTTTGATGAAGCCCAAAGTCTTGTCGCTCGCATTTTGGGCGAAAGTTGAAGTGGGGGCTGGTTTTTTATTTGAAACTTCATGTGAATAATTGCTACTCAGCTGCGATTCACATTAGCCCACCTTGAAAATTTGCTTCTTTGCTCAAACTCCTTTATTTTGTAGGAAAATTCTAGCCTATGGTCCTAACTCGGTTTTTTGATGAAGTCATTGATTTTTTGACTTCCTTTCCTCGACCAGAAGACATTGTGGCTTTCAAACCTTCTCCTGCACTACAATCGCGGGCAGAGGATTTGCTGGATAAAAAACGGGAAGGGGTGCTAACGCAAGATGAAGCCCGCGAACTGGATTATTTCATGGTAATCGAGCACTTGATGCGAATGGCCAAAGCCAGGGCGCGTCAGCGTTTGAGTTGATTGGACATGAGTACTTACATTCCAGACCGACTCAGATTGTTGGTAGCTCAGCGAGCAGCACATCAGTGTGAATATTGTAAAATAAAAGAGGATGACTCCTTTTTGACTTTCCAGGTTGATCACATCATCAGCATCAAACATGGTGGAGATACAATCGAAAGCAACTTAGCTTGGTCGTGTTTTGCTTATAACAACAATAAAGGTAGTGATATAGGAACTGTTTTGTTGCCAAGTGTAGAGTTTATCAGGCTATTCAACCCACGATCAGATAGCTGGGATGTTCACTTCGAGGCAGTTGATTGTGTGCTTTATGCCAAATCAAAAGTTGGCGAAGCCACTATCAAAGTGCTCAAATTAAATGAAGTGGAACGAATCATGGAACGGCAGGCTTTGCTATGAGCTTTTTACAAATATCCTTAGTACAGCGTTTTTTAAGTTCTTGCAATTATCTCCCCTACTGATTGGTAGAGGTAATAGGCTGAAAGGCTTTACGCGCTTAACGCTTCAATTCAAAAACTCATTCTCGATGGTTTAGCAAACTTAAAAAACAAACTACTTAGTGTCAAGCCGCAAATAAACCTTACCAAATCGCAACTGCGTTGCCTCGCTGCGCGAGGCCATTATTGGAACACGGATGACACGGATTAAACGGATTTACACGGATTTCAAGCATGACGTTGACCGTTACGTTGACATGCGTGTCTCTTAAAAACTGGAAAGGTTTATTTTTGCCCCGTTACTTACTAAAATAACCTTTAAGCACTTCTTTAGCTTCGGCAGGTCAACTAACATCGAGCTGAATTCGGGCATCCACCTTTTGGTGGGAATTTTGACCTGAATAGTGGATCAATTGAATTTTAAAACACAAAAATTATCAAAATAAACTTGCAAAACCTTCCCTTTTTGCGTATTTTTGTAAAATGAACGAGGCCAAACAACTCGTGCGATTTGATTGGGCGATGAAAAAAATGCTGCTCCACAAAGCTAACTTTGACATCCTGGAAGGGTTCTTGTCAGCAGTGCTTGAAGAAGATGTTGTCATAAGACAGGTGCTCAACAGCGAAAGCAACAAGGAAACTGCAGACGACAAGTTCAATCGTATTGATCTATTTGCCAAAAACTCGAAAGTTAATCCTTTATCACCTTGATATGCCAAAATATAACTATGCTATTCTTAGTTGATTTGGCAAGGTTTATTTTTGAACCGTCACTTATCGCGGAGTAAGAGGTGATTATCGTGGAACAAGGAGGGATCATCGTAGAGAAAGATAAACTGCTGATGAAAGAAAAGAAGAGGGCAGAAGATCTGCAAAGGCAAATTGAAGAACTTAAAAAGCAAATCAAGCCTTAGTGGTTGGCTTTTTACCAAAACCAGCACCATATGCCCACTCCAAAAATCACACCCTATCTTTGGTTTGATCAACATGCTGAAGAGGCGGTACAATTTTACGTTTCAGTCATCCCCAATTCAAAAATCGTGGATGTATGGAAGCGTGGTGATGCTACCTTTTCGCTTTATTTTGAATTGTGTGGGGTCTCGTTTGCTGCCTTTAATGCTGGACCATATTTCACTCCCAACCCGTCAATATCTTTTTATATCAGTTGCGAAAGCGAGGCGGAGGCGGACTTAGTTTGGCAGAAACTCAGTGAGGGTGGCAAAGTCTTGATACCCTATGCAGCATACCCCTGGAGCAAAAAATATGGTTGGATTGAAGACCGATTCGGTATTTCCTGGCAAATCACTCTCGGCGAAAAACACAGCATCAGCCCCTTGTTGATGTTTTCCGATGAAAGACGGGGACAGGCCAAAGCCGCCATGAATTTGTACCAAACCTTGTTCCCAAATTCATCAATGGGCTACCTCGCCGAATACCGGGCTGGAGAACCAGGCCCAGCAGGCACGGTCAAACACGCCCAGTTTTTCCTGGATGGCCAAAGTTTTATGGCCATGGACAGTCCGACTTCACATGATTTTACTTTCAATGAAGCTATTTCTCTGCTCATCCATTGTGAGGATCAAGCAGAAGTAGATTACTTTTGGGAAAAACTCATCGCCAATGGTGGTCGGGAGTCACAATGCGGATGGCTAGTGGATCCTTTTGGGGTTTCCTGGCAAGTAGTTCCAGGCGCATTGTTGAGTTTGCTGCGCGATCCCGACCCCGAACGGGCAGCTAGCGCAATGCAAGCGATGTTGAAAATGAAAAAAATCGAAATCAACAAACTCTAAGGGTTGAGGAGTTGAGAAGATGGGCTTAATTGAAAGGTTGAGGCTATCATGTTCTATCTTGTTTAGGAATTTTTTAAAAGTTTAGTTATGGGATCTTTAGTGAAAATCACGGTGCAGAACCTCGTTCATGCGCCCCTGGAAAAAACCTGGCAAATGTGGACCAGCCCCGAACACATCGTCAATTGGAACCACGCTTCTGACGATTGGCACACTACCCAGGCCAGTAATGATGTACAAGTAGGTGGTAAATTTTCTTCCACGATGGCCGCCAAAGACGGCAGCTTCAGCTTCGACTTTGAGGGTGTTCACGACGAGGTGGCTCTGCACCAGCGCATCGCTTCAACGATGGGTGATGGCCGCAAAATGGAAGTGACTTTTGAAAAACAAGGCGAGGAAACCCTGGTTACCGAAACTTTTGAGGCCGAAACTGAAAACTCGGTGAACCTCCAGCGCTTGGGGTGGCAAGCCATTTTGGACAATTTTAAGAAGTATGTGGAGAGCAAGTAACAGGTCAAAAATAAACCTTTCCAGTTTTTAAGACAAACGCATGTCAACGTAACGGTCAACGTCATGCTGGAAATCCGCGAAAATCAGCGTCATCCGCGTGCTAAAAACGGCCTCGCGCAGCGAGGCAACACAGCTGCGATTCGGTAAGGTTTATTCGTGGCTTGTCACTAAGTATGAGGCCAGTAATCAATCTTGATTCAACGCCCTTCTTTTCAACTTTTCAACCCTTCAATTTTTCAACTCCAATCAGCTTTTGCTGCGTTTTTGCATCGCCCATGACGCTGGTTTCCTCGGCGTCTTTGCGCTTGGTATGCACTTTCAAGATGCGTTGATTTTCCTGTCGCACCGCAGTCGACTTGCGCATGGCCCAGAGTTGTTCGCGGGCGTGGGCGTGGGTTTTTTCTAGGTCAACAATGGGAGAAGGGTAGTCTTTCCCCAACTCAAAACCATAAAAAGCTTGGTCAAGAGTGGTCATTTTCCAAGGCTCGTGGGCGAAGGGGGTGGGCAAAGTAGTCAGCTCCGGCACCCATTTTTTGATGAATTCAGCTTGTGGATCATGTTCTTGCGCTTGTTTGACGGGGTTGTAAATGCGGATCGTATTGACGCCCATGGTACCAGCCTGCATTTGAAACTGGCTGTAATGAATGCCTGGTTCGTAGTCCAAAAACTGCCGGGCCAGGTGGTGTACACCACTTTGCCAAGGCTGCCAGAGCTGGTGAGTAAGGAAAGAAACCAACATTGAGCGCATCCGAAAATTGAGGTAACCCGTGGCGCATACGCAACGCATACAAGCATCTACCAGCGGAATGCCCGTTTGACCCTCTGCCCAGGCTTTGACTAGAGTAGGGTCCGTTACTTGTCGGATTTGATCAAAACCTCGGTTGAGGTTTTCAAATTCCATGCGGCATTCTGCTTCAAATTTTTGGATGAAATGGCTTTGCCAAAACAAACGACTGGTAAACTGTTGCAAATTGTATTTATCGCCGCTACTTTTAATCCGAGCTTGGGTGATTTGAAATACCTGCCGCGTACTGAGGTTGCCCCAGGTCAGGTAGGGTGAAAGCCGACTACATGAGCGCCGGGCTGCTTCGGGTTTAGAGATGTGTTTGAAGTACGACTTGCTGCGTTCATTCAAAAAACTGCTTAGGTAGCGATGAGCGGGCCCTTCACCACCTGGTTGCATCAGTAGATTGTGTTGCTCCAATTCAGGTAAAATAGTTTTCAGGCTGAAGCGCTGCTTCCATTTTTTACCCAAAACCACACCTTGAAATTTGGCCCAATTCGGCACCGCCAGGGGTTCATTCATGTGCGCGATGAACTGTTGTTCCCAACCTTTGCGGTGAAACAAACGGCGTTTGACGCCATTGGTTTGAAATTCTTGCCATTGGATACCCTGATTTTGACAAAAATCTGCCACTGCCAAGTCGCGATCGAAGGTGATACGATTGCCCGTTTCGACGTGGGAGAAAATGCTTTGGATCTGGTATTCAGCGGCTAATTTTTCTAAAACTTCCAAAACTTCGGCGTGAAAAATAGCCAGAATAGCACCTTTGTTTTTCAATTGGGCTTGCATGTCCTGTAAACTCTGCCATACAAAACGCCAATGTCGCCAATCGCTGTCAGGACTGTTCATCCATGAGGGCTCGAAGCAGTACATGAGGATCGTTGGCAGGCCCGATTCCATTGCCATTTTGAGTGGAGCGTGGTCATTTAAACGCAAATCACGCTTGAACCAAACGATTTGAATATTTGTGTTGGAACCTTGCATGACAAATCAACAAACGCAAGTCAAAAGTGTTGGATGGATTTGCTAGATACTGGCAAAATTGCAGTTTGAAACTCAATTTTGGTACCGGAAGCAAGGTGGATGCGCTTTAGCAACCCAAGTTCTGGTTTTCCAAATATTGTTCCTCAATTGAAGCGCCATATTGCCAATTGTAGGGCATTCTTTTTTAAATGCACCAATTTTTATTCTTTATTGGTAAAATATGCTCAATAAACCCCAAGTAATAAAGTCACCAATTCTACTGTTTCGAGCTGGAAAAAAGCCTGTTTTTTTGAATAAAAATAAACTGCTTTAAACTGAATGGGGTTTGAATTCTGTGTAAACCAGCCTATATTTGAACGATGCCTACCACCCCATTTGTGGGTCTAACCAGCCAATAAAGCCAAATTATTATAGGCAAATCACTAAGAAACAGGGGTTTATGTAATTGTTCGGCGCTCCTTTCTGAGATTTGTCACACCATTCCATTACGCTGGAATTCGACCTTTTGTATTGCCATATTTGCGAGCCTGAATAGAAAGCGCAGGCTCTGAAAGTCAACAACAGTTTTGAGATGAAGGAATCCAATCAAGCAGGCCTCTATGTGCCGCAACTGGAAAGCGACTCCTGCGGGACCGGTCTTCTGGCTAATCTTCAAGGCACCAAATCCCACCAATTGGTAGAGGATGCCCTGAAAATGTTGGCCAACATGGAGCACCGTGGAGCTTGTGGCTGTGAGCCCAACACTGGGGATGGAGCAGGTATTTTGATCCAAACCCCACACGAGTTTTTTGTGAAAAAATGTGCTGAACTGGGTTTCAGCTTGCCAGGATTTGGCGAATACGGGGTAGGCATGGTCTTTTTTCCGATGGACCGAGTACAGCGCCAGGAATGCCGGGTTTTGTTCAACGATTACATCAATGAATGTGGCTTTGAACTGTTGGGCTACCGCAAGGTCCCAACCGACAATGAGCTCTTGGGTGATTCAGCGATTGCCGCCGAGCCTCGCATAGAGCAGGTCTTTGTCAAGCCGAAGCAGGCGATGGATGCCAAAACCCTTGAGCGCAAACTTTACGTGTTGCGCAAGTTTGTGATCCACAGCATTTATCGAACTTTCCCGCACATGCGAGAGGTGTTCTACATTTGCTCGTTTTCGTACAAAACTGTTGTTTACAAAGGCCAATTAACGACTTATCAAGTCCGACCTTACTACCTTGATTTGCACGATTCTGACCTCAAATCGGCCATCGCGCTCATCCACTCACGTTTTTCTACCAACACGGTCCCTAAGTGGAAACTGGCCCAACCCTTTCGTTATATTGCGCACAATGGTGAAATCAACACCGTAGTGGGCAACCTCAATTGGTGGCGCTCGAAGGAGAAAAACCTGATTTCGGAGGTCTTTACGGATGATGAATTGGAACTGCTCAAGCCCATTTTGGGTGATGACCTTTCCGATTCCGGTAACTTCGACAACGTATTGGAGTACCTGGTCATGAGTGGATATTCTGTGCCACATGCCATGATGATGATGATCCCAGAAGCGTGGGAACACGACGAATTGATGCCCGACAACAAAAAAGCCTTCTATGAATACCACAAAACCATCATGGAGCCTTGGGATGGCCCGGCCTCGATCTGTTTCACCAACGGTATTTTAGTAGGTGCAACACTGGACCGGAACGGATTGCGCCCTTCGCGCTACTGCTTGCTTGATGATGGTACCCTGATTGTGGCCTCGGAAGCAGGTGCATTGCCAGTGGAACAATCACGGGTCGTGAAAAAAGGTCGCCTACAGCCTGGCCGGATGCTTATTGCCGACTTGGATGAAAACCGCATCATCGGCGATGAAGAAGTGAAGGAGGCGATTTGTGCCAAATTCCCTTACCGCGATTGGCTCAAAGAATCGCGCCTGACCATGAGCGACTTAGGCGAGACCATTCCTGGCGAAAAAGGCCAAGACGAAGCCATTTTGCTGCGCAACCAACAGCAGTTTGGCTTTACCAAGGAAGACATCAAAGTTTTAATCAACCCAACGGTGTTGGAAGGCCAGGAACCCCTAGGCTCCATGGGAGCTGACACGCCCTTAGCCATCCTTTCGCACCAATCCCAACATTTAAGCAACTACTTCAAGCAATTGTTTGCCCAGGTGACCAACCCACCCATCGACCCCATTCGTGAGCGCTCGGTGATGAGTTTGTTCGCCATGTTGGGCGGCAATCCCAAGCATTTGGACCTGGTGCCTGAGCGCGCCAGGTTCATCCACTTGGAGAGCCCGGTTTTGAACAATGACGAACTGAATCGGGTGAAATACCTGGAGCATGACTTCTTTAAACCAGGTTTGATCAATATTACTTTCCGCGCTGACGGCCAGGAAGGTCGCCTCAAAGCAGCTGTGGACAACATCTGCGCCGAAGCTGAAGACCATGTGCGCAACGGCAAAAACATCCTGGTCCTCAGCGACCGCAACGCCGATGGTAAAAACGCGGCCATGCCATCGCTGTTGGCAGTAGGTGCGGTTCACCACCACCTGATCCGCCGGGGTTTGCGTACCCTTACGTCCATCGTGATCGAAGCTGGTGACATCCGCGAAACACACCATTTTTGTACCTTGATTGGTTACGGTGCTACTGCCGTGAATCCATACATGGTGTATGCCACGATTTATGAGCAACATGCAAAAGGCCAATTGGGTGAGAAAAAACCTGAATACCTGGTAGATTTGTTCAACAAAGCCACTGGCAAAGCCATTTTGAAAGTGATGTCTAAAAATGGCATCTCTACGCTACAATCTTACCAAGGAGCACAAATTTTTGAAATCCTGGGTATCTGCAAAGAGGTGGTCGACAAGTGCTTTACGGGCTCAGTATCCCGCATTGAAGGCATCAGTTACGATGGCATCGCCGAGGAGATTCTGGCTCGCCACGCTTTGGCTTATCCTTCGGATGAGCTGGCTCAGGATCAATTGGATGTAGGTGGTGTGTACCAATGGAAGCGCCGTGGAGAAGCCCACTTATTCAATCCCAAAAGCATTCACTGGTTGCAATTGGCGGCGCGTACCAACGACCAAGCTGCCTACAATAAGTACAAGGACACCATCAACGAACAAACGGACCAGGCCCTCACACTACGGGGCTTACTGACCTTCCGCAAGGCCAACAAGCCTATTCCAATCGAGGAAGTGGAACCGATTGAAAATATCCTCAAGCGCTTTGCTACGGGGGCCATGAGCTTCGGCTCGATTTCGCACGAAGCCCACGCTACCCTGGCCATTGCCATGAACAGCATTGGGGCCAAGAGCAACAGTGGAGAAGGGGGTGAAGATGCCGAGCGCTTCGAGCGCAAATCCAACGGCGACTGGGAACGCTCGGCCATCAAGCAGGTTGCCTCTGGCCGTTTTGGCGTGACCAGCTACTACCTGAGCAATGCCGACGAATTGCAAATCAAGATGGCCCAAGGTGCCAAGCCTGGTGAAGGGGGCCAGTTGCCAGGTCATAAAGTTGATGAATGGATCGGGCGGGTACGCCACTCCACTCCAGGAGTAGGCTTGATTTCGCCGCCACCGCACCACGATATTTACTCGATTGAAGACTTAGCGCAGCTCATTTTTGACCTAAAAAATGCCAACCCTACTGCTCGCATCAATGTGAAATTGGTGTCTAAGGCTGGGGTAGGCATCATTGCATCTGGGGTCGCGAAAGCCCACGCCGATGCGATCCTGATCTCCGGTCATGATGGGGGAACGGGGGCTTCTCCGCTCACTTCGGTGCGCCATGCGGGCTTGCCTTGGGAATTGGGCCTGGCTGAAACACACCAGACCCTGGTCAAAAACAAACTGCGCGACCGCGTGGTGGTACAAACCGACGGCCAGATCCGCACGGGCAAAGACATCGCCATCGCCACCCTGCTGGGGGCTGAAGAGTGGGGGGTGGCTACCGCTGCCTTGGTGGTAGAAGGTTGTATCATGATGCGCAAATGCCACGTGAACACTTGCCCTGTGGGCATTGCCACCCAGGACCCTGAGTTGCGCAAACGCTTCACGGGTAAGGCTGAACACGTGGTCAACTTCTTCCGCTTCCTGGCGCAAGACTTGCGCGAGATCATGGCCGAACTAGGCTTCCGCACCATCAACGAAATGGTGGGCAAAGTGGAAAACCTGCGCGTTAAAAAAGACATCCAGCACTGGAAATACCGCCAATTAGACCTGAGCCCTATTTTGTACAAAGATCCCGCTAAAGAAGATGTGGGCCAGTACAAAAAAGTGGAACAAGACCACGGCATCGCCAGCGTACTCGATCGCAAGTTGATTACGCAGGCCAAATTGGCCCTCGAAAATGGCCAGAAAGTACAGTCAGCATTCACCATCAAAAATACCGATCGCGCGGTCGGAGCCATGTTGTCCAACGAGGTCTCCAAGCGCTACTTGGGTCAAGGCTTACCCGATGCCACCATTGATTTCCGTTTCAGGGGCTCTGCTGGGCAAAGTTTCGGAGCATTTTCGGCTCCAGGTATCCAGTTCCTGCTCGAAGGTGAGGCCAATGATTACTTCGGCAAGGGCCTTTCGGGTGCTCGCCTGATCGTGGTGCCTGACCGCGATGCTCAGTTTGAAGCCCACGAAAACATCATCATCGGCAACGTAGCTTTCTACGGGGCAACTTCCGGTGAGGCTTACATTCGAGGCATGGCTGGCGAACGTTTCGCCGTGCGCAACTCTGGCGTGAAAGCCGTGGTAGAAGGCACTGGCGATCACGGTTGCGAGTACATGACCGGTGGGGTCGTCGTAGTGCTGGGTGAAACGGGCAAAAACTTCGCCGCAGGCATGAGTGGGGGAGTAGCTTATGTGTACAATCCCTTTGGTAAATTTGAAGACAAAGTCAACCTCGAAATGGTCGATCTGGACCCTATGGAAGACGAGGACTTCGAATTGTTGCGCCGCATGATCCGCAACCACTTCAGTGCCACCAGCAGCAATTTGGCCCAGCAATTTTTGGAAAAATGGGACATCGAAAAGCAGTTTTTCACCAAAGTAATGCCACGGGACTACAAAGCCGTTTTGGCCAAACGCCAGGAAAAACTCACCTTTGAAGTGAAACAAGTGGTGGCGACGGCCTGATTTTTTAACGCAGATCTTTTAACTCAAGAACATGGCAGATCCCAAAGGATTTCTCAAATACACCCGCGAATTGCCCCAATCTCGTGATCCGAAGGCCCGCTTGGACGATTACCGCGAGATTTACGAAGATTTTTCTACTGAAAAAACAGTTACTCAGGCTTCGCGTTGCATGGACTGTGGGGTGCCTTTTTGCCACAGTGGCTGCCCCCTTGGCAACATCATCCCCGAATTCAATGACGCAGTTTACCGCGAAGACTGGAAGGAGGCTTACCAAATCCTGAGCAGTACCAACAACTTCCCGGAGTTTACGGGCCGCATTTGTCCGGCGCCTTGCGAGTCTGCTTGTGTACTTGGCATCAATCAGCCGCCTGTGGCCATTGAGCTCATTGAGAAGTCGATCGCAGAAATAGCTTACGAAAAAGGCTACGTGAAGCCTCAAATTCCAGCTAATCGCACCAATAAAAAGGTTGCGGTGGTAGGCTCCGGCCCAGCTGGCTTAGCGGCGGCAGCACAATTGAACAAAGCTGGCCACCAAGTCACTGTTTTTGAACGCAAAGACCGCATTGGTGGCCTTTTGCGCTACGGTATTCCCGATTTCAAGTTGGAGAAAAACGTGGTGGACCGCCGGGTTTCGGTGATGGAACAAGAAGGCATTGAGTTCCGCATCAATGCCAATGTAGGGGGGAACGTAGATCCACAAACCCTGATGAAGGACTACGACGCCCTCGTTTTGGCAGGGGGCTCGACCATTCCACGCGATTTGCCCATCCCAGGCCGTGAGTTCAAAGGAGTGCATTTTGCAATGGACTACCTGGAACAAAACAACCGCCGCCAAGCTGGCGACAACATCCCTGAAGCTGAGGCCATTTGGGCCACGGGCAAAAATGTAGTGGTCATCGGTGGCGGCGACACGGGCTCCGACTGCGTGGGCACATCCAATCGCCACCGGGCCAATTCAGTTACCCAAATCGAGTTGTTGGTCAAACCACCCAAGGAGCGCGATCCGCTCACTTGGCCCAACTGGCCAATGGTCCTGCGCACCAGTTCTTCGCACGAAGAAGGCTGCGACCGCAACTGGGCCATCCAAACCCGCCGCTTCATCGGCAATGAAAAAGGGGAACTGACTGCCCTGGAAATCGTAGAAGTAGAATGGGCGATGGACCCTACCACGGGACGCTATACGTTCAGGGAGATCGAAAGCACCATTCGCCAGATTCCTTGCGAATTGGCACTTTTGGCCATCGGCTTTGTGAATCCGCAGCACGAGGGTATGCTGGAGCAACTCGGTGTAGCCCTTGACGAGCGCAATAACGTCAAAGCCAGTGAGGAAAAATACCAAACCAGCCTCAAAAAAGTATTTGCTTGTGGCGACATGCGCCGGGGGCAATCACTGGTGGTTTGGGCCATTTCCGAAGGCCGCGAAGCCGCTCGCCAAGTCGATACTTTCCTGATGGGCCACTCCAAACTGGAGGCCAAGGAAGACAGCCTACTGATGCTGCACTCGATTGAAGAAGATTGAAGTTTTAATAAAAAAAATAAAGCCTTGTGAAGGTCGCCCGGTCGGATGCTTGGGCGGCCTTTGCTGTTTTATGAAGGCTGCTTTTTAGGATTGGACTGATTAATCTGCGGAATCTATAGTTTTTTACCTGCTTTCCGCAGATTTGGAGCTTGTAATCTGCGGAATCTATGTATTTTTACCCACATTCCGCAGCTGTAATTTAGATAACATGATTGGTCGTAAAAAGGAAATAGTGGTTTTAGCCAATGCTTATGCCTCAAAAAAGCCAGAATTGATTGCAGTTTTTGGCAGAAGACGAGTAGGCAAGACTTATTTGATTGGCTCTTTTTTTCAGGGAAAGATAGACTTTGAATTGACTGGATTAAAAGATGCGACAAAGGAACAGCAGCTTAGAAATTTTTCGTACGGCTTGAAAGATGCCAAGAAACTGGCCGAATTACCAGCTCCGCCAATTGATTGGTTGGATGCTTTCTACCAGTTGAAAACATACCTCGAATCTCTGGGCGAACCCGAAAAACGCAAGGTGGTCTTTATTGATGAAGTACCTTGGCTGGCAAGTGGTAAATCTGATTTTTTGACGGGTTTTAGCTATTTCTGGAATAGTTATGCCGCAAAAATGAATATTCTGGTCGTGATTTGTGGTTCAGCAACGGCGTGGATGATCCAAAAAGTAATCAATGACAAAGGTGGTTTGCACAACCGGGTGACGCGACGAATTCACCTGCAATCATTTACCTTGGCTGAAACAGAAGCCTATTTTTTAGAAAGAAACATCGTTTTTGATCGCTACCAATTGTTGTTGTTGTACATGACGATGGGCGGCGTTCCACATTATTTGGACCAGATTGAAGGTGGTAAAAGTGCAATTCAAAATATTGATGCCATTTGTTTTCAGGCAGATGGCCTCTTGCGGACTGAATTTGATAATTTGTACAGTTCCTTATTCGCAAATCCTGAGCGCTATGAAGCGATTGTTGCAGCGCTTTCCTCAACTTGGAAAGGCTTGAATCGATCAGAAATCATTGCCAAGAGCGAGATCAAGGATGGAGGAGGGTTGACTGCGATGCTGCAAGAACTGGAGCAATCTGGTTTTATTTCATCTTATGTCCCATTTGGGAAAAAGAAAAAAGATACACTTTACCGACTCAGCGACTTCTATTCACTTTTTTACTTGAAGTTTATTCGAGATATTCCTGCCAAAGAAACCATTTCATGGCAAGCGTTAAGCCAAACCCAAGCTTGGATAAGCTGGAGCGGTTATGCATTCGAAAATATTTGTTTTCACCACATTGACAACATCAAAGTTGCACTGGGGATCGCAGGAGTCAGCACAAATCAATACAGCTTTTTAGCCAAGAAAACTGAAGAAATTGAAGGCGCTCAAATTGATTTATTGATAGACCGACAAGACAATGTGATCTCACTGTGTGAAGTAAAATTTTACAATGATGAATGGGTGCTACAAAAAGCCGATGCCGATAACCTGCGAAGAAAAAAAAGCATCTTCCGCCATGTTACTGGCACTAAAAAACAAATTTTCATTGTCTTGATTACCACTTTTGGGTTGTTAAATAATCAGCATAGCATTGGGTTAATTGACAACGAACTAGACATGAATGCTTTGTTCTGAATGCTCAAATCACCGCTCCCCCACAAAATCCGAGGGCATTTTGCCCGTAATTTTTTTGAAAGAACGGTTAAAAGTCGATTTGGAATTGAAGCCGCTTTCAAAAGCCAATGCCAACAAGGAATAATGGCTGAGTTTCGGATCCTTGGCCTTTTCCTGAAAAGCCTCAATGCGGTAAGTATTGACAAAGTCATTGAAGTTTTTCTGAAATCCAGCGTTGATTACATTGGAAATCAAAGCGTTGTAAGATCCCGCTCTTTCTGAAAGCAGATTCAAGGTCAATTCGGGATTGAGGTAAAGCTGTTCGCTGCGCATCATGCTGTCAATTTTTTCACACCAATTTTGCAATTCTTCAGTGCTTAGTTTTTCGGCTTTTTCGGCCATTGTAGCTGCATAATCACTAGCGTTATCCCCCTCAGCTGTAACTGGATTTTGTATGGGTCCTACTGGCCCAGGTCCCTTGAACGCCAGGGTGTAGGGTTGTGCTTGCAAATACCCATTGAAACTGATGAAACAAATGATCAGGCCGACCAAAGCCCGTAAAACCCAGTCCTGCCAATATGAAAGGGGAGCAATGAGACTCCAGGTAAAAAAGCCCATCGCCGCTACCACGCCAATGCTGGACAAGATTAAAAAATACTGGTACCACTGCAACTGTACACGTTCAACATCAGAGCGTTCATGGGGCAACCATTTGAGATAGTTGCGGTAAAGCCGCCAGGCAAGGATCAAATAGACCACCAAGGAAGCATTGCCGCCAATGAGTTCCAGGTCTCCCAGGTGAAAACGCCAAAAAACGGCTTTGACCCACCAGTCGGTAGCACTCGGCCCCGCGCAAAACACGAGTAAATGGTGTACGAAATACATGCAAAAAGGCAAAAAATGCCAAAGCTCCTTTTTGCTCAACCTGAAATCGACATTGATTTGGGCTTTCAAGTAAAACAACATCAGCGGGCCGATCAGAAAACCTGGATCATAGGGGAAAAACCACAAAGCTTGCCCAAGCACATGGATGCCCATGAAACCCAACATGGAAGACATATTGCTCATGCACAAGGCTAAAATCAGGCCAGCCATCCAAAGATCCGACTTTCGCTCTTCACGAAAGCTGCGAAGGGTGAATTGGACGACGTAAAAAAGGCCTTGTACACAAGCAAACAATAAAACAAGGGCGTAGATATTGAACTGCATTGAACTCATGTAGGCAAGATAGAGATTGTCAGGATAGTATAGTTGAAATGTGGAAGGATTCAAAGGAGACACGTTTGCTAAACTTCAAGAGTTTGGTAAACGTGTCCACCTTCAAGGCTGAACTATAAGACCCTCAAAAAGAAAACACCTTGTCCCGATCCCCGGCCTTGACCTCGGCGATCAACTTGCCTTGGTGTTTCCCTGCGTTTCCACTCATCACCAATGCCTTGTCGGGGATGAATTCCACTTTGGTTCCCACTGGCAAGTTCAATTCTTTTTTGGTCAAAGGCATCCAGGAACCATAGAAACTAGTTGAGGGTTCTTGTTCAGGTCTAGTGATTTTCAGACCTACACCCTTGGGCAACAGGCTATGATTTTTGAGGTAAATTTTGACCAATGGGGCTTCGTTTTGCCCTATGGCAGTGGTGCTAATGCACATGAAAGCACACATGAAGAGTGCAGTGAAGATGATGGATGGTTTCATAATGCTTGGTTGTTAATGGTTAATGGTTAGTTGTTAATGGTTAGTTTTTATAACCCATTGAGAGATTGGTGTCGCCAGTCACTAAGAGTTCAACCCTAGCTTGGGCATCAGCAGGGTTAACAACTTCCAGTTTGGTGTTTTTCTCTACTTTCAGGCTTACCTTTTCTTTGGGCTTTACCGCGATCAAGGGCTGCGGATTGCCTTCGAGTGGGGTCAAGCGCAATTGGAGGGCATGTTGAGAAATGTTGCGGAGGTCCACATTGTAATTTCCATGTTGGCCTTCTCCCAGGATAAAACTGTTCTTAGGTCCAATTTCGGTGGTAGAAGTAAGGGTGCTGAATACACCACAAGCAGCAATCAGGAATACGCAGCAGCAAAAAATGATCGATTTCATCATGATCGGATGTTTTTGGTAGTGAATTGATGCTGCAAAGATGGAGTGGAGAGAAGGGAGAAGCGCTTCAAAGTATATTTTGGGACTTGAAAGGCGTTTTGATCAGCAAGTATTTGAGCTAAAATAAAGTAAATAACGTGAGTTCTGGATTTGTGCAGTTAGAATTTTTGACTTACGACTTACGAAGTAATCGCTCGCTTCCAGGTTTTGAGGTTACCTGAGTATTCGTTTGTACGGTTTGGAATTTTTGAACTGAAAAAATCTCAACTTTGCACCCGCAAAAGAACACAAGTCACAGCAATTCCCGGTTTAGCCATAATCTTATGATTGTGAGCTTATTAAAGCTGGAAACTTTGGTTTTTGTTTCAAAATAGAAAGAGTGCCGTTCGTACAAGTCTCCGGACTTGTACGGCTATATTTGCGTCTCTGAGGCATGAAAGAGACTTGGCGACTTATACGCAACATGCTGGTAATCAAATTTTCAATAAAAAATTTGCCAAACGTCAGAGACGTGTAAATAATGGTACAAGTCTGGAGACTTGTACCAGCGCACCGCTCTCTTTTCAACTTGACACAGCCTCTTTGAGACCTCAACACTTGCTTTTAGTGCTAAAAAAATGTGTTTTTTGCTGTCCAATTTTTTGGCCTATCTTCACAAGGACTTTTTTGTCAACAAGATATGATCCAAAGCGGGAATTGCTGATCAACTTGTGCGGGAACGGTAGGCCTACAGCCCCCGCCAGCATGGTGTTTTTTGACGGTAAATTCACCTGAAAAAGCCTGTAAGTAATGGTTCAAAAATAAACCTTACCAATTTTTTAATTACCAGGTGTCAACATCATGGTCAACGTCATGCTGGAAATCCGTGTAAATCCGTTTAATCCGTGTCATCCGTGTTCCAAAAATGGCCTCGCGAAGCGGGGCAACGCAGTTGCGATTTGGTAAGGTTTATTCGTGGCTTATCACTAAGTCCTGCTTCCAGACAAAAAAGTAGTGGTCAAGGTGCTGGTCAACGTCAAGTAAGCAATGCTAGTGGTCCAAATTGTAAATCTGCCCCAAGTTCCAGGGGTTCTTTGTCTGCGTAGCTGCGTTGTTCGTCGGTCAAATAGTCCACTATTTTCCCTCCTCTCGCCTTGCTACGAAGCCAAATAGCCTGCCTGGAACCTAGGGGGTATTTGTAATTCGTACCACTAGGCATTCTTGTACCCCTCAATTCAACAAAATCTCATCCACAAATACCCAGCCGGGATTGCCTTTGTTGCCATGCCAGGCGGGCAGTTTGGCTACGGGCTTGGCTACAATGCGTAAGCTGCTGTACTGGCCGGGCGTGATGGGGCATTCGTAAAAACGGCTACCATATTGCCCGCTGCTTGGTACAGGAATGCTGAGTTGGCCCACTTTTTTCCATTTGCCGGGTTCGGTGGCGGCCATTACTTCGATGTACGAAGGTGGCAGGATGCTGGCGTAGTCCATGGCCAAGGCGCACACGGTTACCTTTGATATGTTCGATTGTTTGGCTAGGTCACATTCTACATCCAGGAAAGCAGGGCTTTGAAAACCCAACCAACCATCGATCACGGTATGGGTGGGTGGGCCTTTTTTGAGATCAAAGATAACTGAATCGCCGCCGCCATTGTACTTGCGGTCGGTGGGCTGCAAAAAGCGGCGGGCAATGGGCTGGTAAGAGGTTACCCTAAACTCAAAGGAGTCGACGTCGCTGTTGTGCCAATTGTCGAGTTCGGCCATGAACTTGACTTTGCTGTCTTTGGTGATGGACAAAGGTTGCTTGTAAAGTTGGCCGATCTTGGCTTTGGGGTCGGGATTCTTGCCATCAGTAGTGTACCAAACCCTTACCCCACGCATCGGGTGGCGCAGGTCCAAGGTCGTTTTGCCATTGAAAAAGGCTTGTGGTTTTTCGGCCTTGGGCATGTTCAATTTGAGCACCGCAGTATCGGGTACTGAACCAAAGTCAAACTGGATTTTTTTGTAGCGTTTGGCCCAAGTAGCTGCGGTTTTGTCGTCAATTTTGTTGCCCCAGACGTAAATTTTTTGTAATGCAGGCAAACTCAACAGGGTTTCGATACTTTGGGCAGGCAATTGGTTGCCATGTACTTTTAAGAGGCGCAGGTTTTTCAAACCCTTCAATTCGGCCAATTTTTCACCTTTGATCTTGGTTTTGCCCAAGCCTAGCTCGCGCAGGTTTTTTAACTTTCCAATCGACTTCAAGTCGGCGTCAGTCACTGGGGCACCATTGCATTCCAAACGGTAAAGCTGGGTATTGAGCTTGTCTAGTTGCTCAAACACCGTTGCCTGGTACTTGGGATGGTCTAACACGACGGCCTCTAGGTAGTTATTGTCCTGGAAAAAGGGGCGGATGTTGCAAAACACACTTTGGGCAGCCTGGATGTTTTTCTTCGAGGCAGCCGCTACTTTAGGCAATACCTCGACCACCGCTGCTGGTTTTTGCAAAAACGACAAAGTATCGTTGTCCTTGAATTGGCTGATTTTGGCACTGAAACTGGCCCCTTTTTTGATCCAAAAGTGAATCAACTTGAGCTCTGTGGGGCTGAGTTGGGTTTTCCCGCGAGGGGGCATGTGTCGGTCGTGTGCTTCTGGCAGCATTGGCAGGGCAAAAAGTTGGCTCGAATCGGGGTTGCCCGCCAAAAAAACCGGACCACTTTCGCCCCCTTTGCGCAGGCCCTCGGTGCTGCTCATCAGCAAACCGCCTTTGGTTTTTTGAGGGTTGTGGCAAGAAAAGCACTTGGCTTCGAGAATGGGTTTGACTCCATTTTCGTACAGCAGGGCATCTTTGTTGTTGGCTACCGCTACTGGGGCAGTTTTAGGAGCAATGGGTTCCAGTAAGAAATTGTCGCCGTGGGTCAAAATGCCCCCTTTGTGGCCACATACCAAGGTTAAAACCAGGCTAAAAGCGCCCAGGATTTTGCCGAAAGCGCCAATGGTCCCGCGCTCCAGTCGCCAGGCCAAGAGCCCACAAAGCAAAGCCAAGGCCGCGCCGCTGTACTTGTGCCAAGCCAAGGTATCGGCGTCATAGCCTCCTTCTCGGGACAAAAACAGGCCACAAAGGGCCGTCAAAGCGGTCATCACCGCGCTAAAATTCCAAAATTCAGCCTGCCTGGCCCAGGAAAACAAGCTGAAACGTGCGGGCATCAACAAGCCCAGTGCGCCCAAACTGGCCAAGGTGATGGGAAAATGTAAAACCAATGGATGCATTCTTCCCAACACCTGCAAGCCCAGCGGCAAGCGCATGAATTGCTCGAATACCAGCAGAAAAGTCAATAATATACAGAGAAAGAAGGCGGTATTCCCCAGCCACTGTTTTGCTTTGTTCACTTTGTTTGTTGTTTGGCAAAAGTCGCTTGCCTTTGTTTATAGTTTGTGTGGGCGTTTAAGGGCCACTGATTAAAATAAGGTAAACAAGTTGATGAAAGCCTTGGCCGCTTTGCGGCTTCAAGTTGGGAACACGGATGAAATTGGGTTTGGGTGTGCTTGTTTGGGTTTGAGTGTGAAGAAATCTCGTTTTCAATTGGAGACTAAACTTATGTTCGAAGCCCCCACACCCGAACTCACACTTACACACTCTACACCCTATCTTACTGATTTCCAGCATGATTTTGACCGTGACGTTGCCTTCCCAAAGCAGCCTTAATCGATACCAAAAGTGTTTACTTTATTTTTTTGCAATTCCTAAGCCATGATCCCTGGGACGATTTTCCCGCTCACGTCGGTCAGTCGATAGCGACGTCCCTGGTGCTTGAAAATTAGTTTTTCGTGGTTCAGTCCCATGAGGTGCATGATGGTGGCCTGAAAATCGTGTACGTGCACGGGATCCTTGGCGATGTTGTACGAAAAATCATCGGTTTCGCCGTACACTGTACCTGGTTTGATCCCGCCGCCAGCCATCCAGATGCTGAAACAACGTGGGTGGTGGTCGCGGCCATAGTTGGTTTCATTGAAATTGCCTTGGCAGAAAACCGTACGGCCGAATTCTCCACCCCAAATCACGAGGGTGTCTTCCAACATACCACGTTGTTTCAGGTCGGTAATCAGGGCAGCCGAGGCTTGGTCTACGTCCTTGGCTTGGCCTGCCATTTCGTTGGGTAAGTTGCCGTGTTGGTCCCAGCCCTGGTGGTACAATTGAATGAAACGCACCCCGCGTTCGGCCAATCTGCGGGCGAGTAGGGCATTGGCGGCATAGCTGCCAGGAACCAGGCAATCAGGACCATAAAGCTTGACAGTGGCGTCGTTTTCGTCGTTCAGGTCCATCAACTCTGGTACTGAGGTCTGCATCCGATAAGCCATTTCATACTGCTGAATGCGGGCCAGGGTTTCGGGGTCGCCAATCTGGTCGTAAGTCTGTTGGTTCAAACTGGCGATTTGGTCCAGCATCCGACGGCGATCCAATTGGCTCATGCCTTCGGGATCTTTGAGGTACAGAACAGGATTTTTCCCCCCGCGCAGCATCACTCCTTGGTGGATGGAGTTCAAAAATCCACTGCCCCAAAGGTGGGCGTACAAGCCTTGGCTGTTGCCTTTGCCCCGGCTGGTGAGCACCATGAAAGCTGGTAAATTTTGGTTTTCACTGCCCAAGCCATAACTCAGCCAAGCGCCCATGCTGGGTCGCCCCGATTGTTGATTGCCAGTTTGGAAAAACGTGATCGCCGGGTCGTGGTTGATGGCTTCAGTATGTAGGGTGCGGACCACACAGATGTCGTCGGCCACCCGGCCAATGTAGGGGAACAAATCGCTGATCCAAGTGCCACTTTGCCCATATTGTTTGAAGCCAATGGCAGAACCTACTATCGGAAAACTGGCTTGCCCGCTGGTCATGCCCGTGAGGCGCTGGCCTTGGCGAATTGAACTGGGCAGCTCTGTACCCAATAACTTCTTCAAATTGGGTTTGTAATCCAAGGATTCCAACTGAGAAGGTGCCCCGGATTGGAACAAGTAGATGATGCGCTTGGCCTTGGGGGCAAAATGAGACAAGCCAGGCAAGGCCTCGGTCAGATCAGCGTCTCCATTTTTGAACAAATCCGGGATGAGCAAAGAACCCAAAGCCAGCGACCCAACGCCCAAACTGAGCTTAGAGAAAAAAGCCCGGCGATTGATGTTGAGTTTTGATTCCAATAACTCCTTTTCCATGTCATGTAGATGATTATGAATCAGCGAGTGATCGCTTCATCCAGGTTGTAAACGATTTGAATGGTTTCGCTCAAAGCCGCGCATTTAGCCATATCCACGCCTTTGGCTTGGGGTATTTCGCCTATTGCGAGCAATTTTTCGGCTTTTTTGCGGTCTTTGGCCAACTCTTGGTAACGAATCTGGTAGTACTGGCTCAGTTCTTTCAGCTCTTTTTCCAAAGGCTCACGGGCCATGATTCGCAGGAAGACCTTTTTGATTTGGGTCTCCGGGTTGGTGCCTTCTTTGAGCAGATTGGCCGCTAAAAAGCGTGCGGCCTCCAACATTTGCGGATCATTGAGCATGTTGAGGGCTTGCAGGGGCGTATTGGTCATTACCCTTTTGGCTACGCAATAGTCGCGCATTGGGGCATCGAAGGTGAGCATGAAGGGTGGAGGAGCGGTGCGTTTCCAGAAGGTATACAAGCTGCGACGGTACAATTTTTGCAAACGGTCCTGCTTGTAAAACATCAGTGGACCCCGACCGGGGTTGGTGTCTTCCCACAAGCCTTCGGGTTGGTAGGGTTTGACACTGGGGCCACCGATTTCGTGGTTCATCAGGCCACTGCTGGCTAGCCAATTGTCGCGCAGCATTTCGGCGCTCATGCGCAGGCGTGGGCCACGGGCAAGCAAGCGGTTGTCAAAATCTTTTTCCCGCTTTTTGGCGTCAATTTTGTTGGATTGCTGGTAAGTAGCCGATAGCAAAATCTGCCTAACCAGGCGCTTGACATCCCAACCATTTTCGCGAAAATCAACGGCCAGCCAGTCCAGGAGCTCGGGGTGGGTAGGCAGCTCACCCTGGTTGCCAAAGTCATCGCTGGACTTGACGATGCCCATGCCAAAGATTTCCATCCAAATTCGATTGACAAAAACCCTGGCTGTGAGCGGGTTTTTGGCTTCAAACAACCATTTGGCCAAGCCCAGGCGGTTGGGGTCGTATTGATTGCCGAAGGCCATGACCGACTTTGGTGTGCCTTGTTTCACCGAATCTCCGTGCAAGTCGTATTGGCCACGCTTGAGGATATAGGTGGTGCGGGGCTTGGGCATGTCTTGCATGATCATTACTATGGCGGTATCACCTTTCTTTTTGTTGATGAAGGGCAGGGTGTCTTTGATGGTTTTGTCGTACAAAATCATATTGGGTGGATCGCCCAGCGAAACCAGGTCAATCACTCCATAGAGTCCTTTCTCAGGTACATTGTTGAAAAACGAAAAGACCTGGAAGTACTCTTTTTGTGAAATCGGATCATATTTGTGGTCATGGCACTTGGAGCATTCCAGGGTCAATCCCAGGAAGGCCTTGCCAAAGGTATTGGTGCGATCGGTCACGTATTCCACGCGGTATTCTTCGTCAATCACCCCGCCTTCCTGGGTGATTTTGTGGTTGCGATTGAAGCCCGTGGCCAGGATTTGCTCCTTGTTGGCCTTGGGCAATAGGTCACCCGCCAATTGCCAGGTCACAAACTTATCGTAAGGAATATTTTTGTTAAAAGCGTGGATCACCCAGTCGCGCCAGGGCCACATGGTGCGCGGACCATCGTCCTGGTAACCATGCGAGTCGGCATAGCGAGCGATGTCGAGCCAATAGGCAGCCATACGTTCGCCAAAACGCGGCGAAGCCAGCAATTCTTCTACCAGCTTTTTGTAAGCATTGGGTGAAGTATTGTTCAAATACCGCTTCAGCAAGTCATCGCTGGGTGGAAGGCCCGTCAAATCCAATGAAAGGCGGCGGATCAGCTTGGGCCATTCGGCTTGCTCGTTGGGTTTGAGGCCATTGGCCTCCATTTTGGCCAGGGTGAAATGGTCGATTTCGTTTTTTGGCCAATCGCTCAAGCGTACTTTGGGCAAAGTAGTTTTTTGTGGTGGGATAAAGGCCCAGTGTTTGCGGTACTTGGCACCTTGGGCAATCCATTTGCGCAGGATCTGTTTTTCGTTTTCGTTGAGGCTGAGGTTGCTGTTGGGTGGGGGCATCAGTTGCTCTGGGTCTTCATGCACCAAGCGGCGGTACAATTCGCTTTGTTCGGGTTTGCCGGGAACAATCACGAATTGGTTTTTGGCATCCTTTAAATGTTGAAACAAGCCTTCTTTGGTGTCCAATCTCAGGTTGGCCTCCCGTTTCTGAGCATCTGGCCCATGACATTTGAAGCAACGATCGGATAAAATGGGTTTGACATGGAAATTGAAATCCACTACATCGGGTACTGCATTGTTCAATGCACCGGGTGCTTTTGCGCATTCAGACAGCGCAATCAGGGATAGGACCAAGCCAATGGATCCCAAGAGGAGCCATCGTTTTTGCGAAGTAAACATTGTAATTGACCGCAGAACTGTACCCAATTGGAACAGTTCATGCTTTTTTGTTGTGAAAAAGTAAAACTTAAGCTGCCTCTAATTTAATTGAATTTTCATTCTACAGAACAGCTTTTGTGCTAAAATGCCAAATTTTTTCTCAGTCTGCAAAGGAATGTCAAAACAAGTAGATATTTTTTTACAAATCGGCGGAATTATTTTGCCTTACGGTTTGGCGACTTGGTAAATTACGCCTAGTATTGGAGCCTATATTCTATTTTTCTTCGTTTACAATCAATCACAAACTTATGAACAGATTGTTGTTGAGTGGCATTTTGCTTGTTGTTGGAGCGATTTCAACTTGTCATGCCCAAATCACCGATCCAAAAGCTACAGAATTTTGGGAACCTGAACCTCGGGTGGTTACTCCAAGTGCCGCCAAAGCGCCCTCGGATGCTATTGTGTTGTTTGATGGCAGCAATACCAGCGAATGGGTCGCAGTTAAAGATGGTAAAGCCATTGGTTGGAAATTGGAAGGTGGTGCTATGACGGTGGTGAAAGGAACCGGAGCAATTCGCAGCAAAAAAGAATTTGGGGATTACCAGCTACACATCGAGTGGCGTACCCCAGCTGTAGTGGAAAGTGAAGGGCAAGGGCGTGGCAACAGTGGCATTTTTATGCAGGGTCGTTACGAATTACAGGTTTTGGACAGCTACAAAAACCGCACCTATTCCAACGGTCAGGCTGGATCTATTTACAAGCAATCCATGCCATTGGTCAATGCTTGTATGCCTCCAGGTGAATGGCAAACCTACGATGTGATTTACACTGCACCACGCTTCAATGCGGATGGAATTCGGGTATCACCAGGCTACATCACGGTGATGCAAAACGGTGTTTTGGTGCAAAATCACACCGAGATCAAAGGCACCACTGAGTACATTGGCATGCCCAAGAACATTGCGCATGGCAAGGGGCCCCTGGAACTCCAGGATCACGGCAACCCTGTGAGCTACCGCAATATTTGGGTGAGGGAACTGTGATATTAGTTGAGGAGTTGAGAGCAGGAAGAACTTTTGCGAAAAAAACTCCCTGGCATTGAAAATTGCCAGGGAGTTTTTTTCTGTTGATGCAGGTTAGCCCAACTTTTCTTCAAAGTGTGCACAGTCAATTCTTTGTTCTGACATTTGAGCGGTAAGGTGCAAAGTGGTGCAGTAAAACACCGATCCTTCGGGGTTGGGTTTGAAATGTTTGCATGATAGGCACATGCGTTGTTGGGGCAAGATGCCGATGTCCTGTATTTCTTTCAAAAGCCTCACCAGGCTAAAGTATCCCCCCATTTTGTCTTCCAGCGGAATAGATTGGAGCATTTGAGCTATTTTGGAAGGATAATTGCCAGCTTTTTCGGCCAATTGTCGACCACTTTCGGTGAGGAAAATGCTGTAGCTGCGAAAATCGCCAGCTTGCTGTTCACGCTCCACCAATTTTTTTTCTACCAGTGTTTTGACTGCATCGCTAATGGTGGGTTTGCTCAAGTTGAACTCCTTGGCGAGGTACCCCACTTTGCATTGATCTTTGGGGTGATAGCGGCAGAAGATTAAGATTTGAGCCTGTATGGGACTGATTTTAAAGTCTTTACAGAAATCCCAGACCATTACCCTGCAAGCATCAGCCAAACGAGTGATGCCCACAGTAATCAAAGCGTCAATTTCTTTACGTTGTTGTTCTGGATCAAAAATTGAACCCATTATCCATAGTTTTATAGTCTGTAAAGGGAATACTTTACAACAAAAGTCAGTCAAAGTGATATGGGTTTGGAAATTTTTGGTGTTAGACGCAAGTATCTATCAGTTGTTCGCGTTTCACGAAGGTATGTTTTTTTCTTGTTGATCGCACCTCCACAAGGTATTATTTTCCAAAAAAATTGTAAAAATACTGTTTGATTCTGGATTATAAGTTCATTATCCCAGAAAATGAGGGGTTTAATGCCACTGACCGATTAAAATCCGCCTTTGCCTCGTCGATATCCCCCGTTTCCTGGAAAAGGATGGCGCGGTTCAAGTAGGACTCCGCATTACTCTCATCAAGCGCTATGGCTTGGCTATAGTCAGCAAAGGCGGCTTCAATTTGTCCCAAATCACTGTACAAATTGCCCCGATTGTTGAGTGCTTGCAATGAATCTTGTGGGCTACTTGTAATGATTTTGCTATAATCGTTGATGGCATCTTCAAAACGGTCTAATTTTTTGAAAACGATGGCGCGATTGAATAAAGCATTGGGGTTGTTAGGGTTTAGCTCCAATGCCGCTGAATAATCATTGATGGCCGCCTCGTATTGCTCCAGGTCATCGTGTAAATTGCCCCTTGATAGCAATGCATTTACTTCTTTCGGATTGATCTCTAGTACTTTGTTATAGTCTTGTAGTGCTTCATGGTGATAGCCGAGTCCGTTGAGCAGGTTGGCGCGATTGAAGTAAGCAACGTGTTGTTGAGGCCGCACTTTAATGGCTCGACTATAGTCGTCGATTGCTTGCTGGTACTGACTGAGGTTGATGTACAAATTGGCTCTGGCATTGTATGCCTCTGCAAAATCGGGTCGCTTGCTCAAGGCTGCGCTCATGTCTTTTAAGGCTGCATCAAAATTATCTTGTTGCAAATAAACCATGCCCCGATTGAAAAACAAGGCCGGATCACTGAAATCCAGGTTTTCAGCTTGGTCGTAATCAAGTAGTGCCGCATCCAGTTGTCCCGATTCGGTATGCAGGATCGCGCGGTTGAAATATGCATCCGCGTCTTCGGGTTTGAACTCGATGGCTTGGGCGAATTTTTGTAAGGCTTCTTCTGGCCGTTGCAAATAAGCCAGCAAGTTGCCCAAGTTGTTGAGGGCGTCGGTGTCATCGGGTTTTAGCTCAATGACTTTTTCATAATCGGTCAGGGCCTCTTCATAATGGCGTGCCTGGGTCAGGAGGATGGCCCGATTAAAATAAGCATCAGGGTGATGCGCTCCATTGGCGATGAGTTCATTCAGTTCTTCGAGGCTGTGTTGCTGGCTCATGTGATTTTACTAATATTTAAGGTTTCATTTTAGCCAATTCGGCTTCGGCTGCAAGATACCCAAATGCCGACCAATAGCGGGTTTTGCAGATTTTTTCAAAAATTTCGCGGCTTTTGGCCTTTTGTCCTTCGTAAAGATACCAATTGCCAATGCCATAACCTTGGGTGACCAAGTCGAGGTCCAGGCTGCCTTCTGCTTTTTCTAAATTGAGCAACTGATCGGGCTCAACCAGGCCTTTGTACACCTGGATACGTTTCCAGTATGCATCGTTTTCGATGATCTCCAAACGTGCAGGTATTTTTGACAAAAGGGCCGCGGCCTTGTCGTATTGCCCCAAACGCCGATGTGTCATGTACAGCCAATCGGCAGTCGCCACCAGCAAATCGGGATTGATGGAAACCGTCATGCAGCGCTCGTAAATTTCTGCTGCACGAGCAAAATCACCTTTTAAATAATACCCCAATGCCCAGTGGTAGTAGACATTGAAAGCGGTGCTGGACAGCGGTTGATTGAGTTTATTGGGTAAACCATCGGGTTCGATGTCGAGGGGTTTACCTTCAATCAATTCGGCAGCTTTGGTAAAATCGGCTATGGCTAGGTCTATTTTGCGAATGGTTAGGTATCGATGCCCCCGGTGGCGGTAAAAGCGCGCGTCTTTAGGGTAAATTTTTATGCCTTTGCTGAAAACCGCAATGGCTTCATCAAAGCGCCAGGCGTAGGCCAAGCGACGGCCTACCCAGATCAAATTGTCGGCATTGGGAGTGTTGTGGTAATTGAAGAGCGCCACCCGCAGCAAGCTGTCGCGGTTGAGCAAGGTGCGTGCAGGTTCTTCAGGGGGCAATAGTGTACCACCAGTCAGGGCTTTTACGGCCTTGATTTTTGGCTTGTTGGGCCGAATGGGTAAATCCAACTTCTGGGCTGATAGGCCAATGTTGCCACACAAGAGTAAGAAAAGAAGCAGTATGTTTTTCATAAAACGAAGCAACTGAGTACCCAAATTAACACCTGGGCTAAGATGCCCATCAGCGCAGTTACGCTGGTGTATAGCCGGAATAAAATGGACGCAGGTACATTTGAAAAAGTAGAAATCACCCAAAAATAGGCATCATTGGCATGAGAAACGACCATGGAGCCCGCCCCCAACGACAAAACTGCCAAAACCCGACCCCATTCTGAGTCCAACCCCATTTGACCCAACGCTGGCCCTACCAAAGATGCTGCAGTAATGACGGCAACAGTGGAAGAACCTTGTGCCGTTTTTAAAATTGCCGCCAGCAAAAATGGAAAAAGCAGACCCAGGTTCCAGCCTGCCAAGGCATCGCCGACCATCGCACTCATGTCGGTGGCCTTGAGCATGGCTCCGAAGACCCCTCCACCCGCAATGATCGCTAGGATTGGCCCTGATTTTTCAACGCCTTCTCCAAACCACCGGTTCATTTCTGCCCGCTTGCTGCGGCTGGGTAAAATCAACAAAGCCAGGACAATGGCCGTGAACAAGGCCATGATTGGATCGCCTAAAAGGCTAAGCATTTGGATGCCTAGGCTTTTTGGAGCCTCGGGATCTAATCCTAAAAACACCAATGATTTGAGCCCAATTAAGGCGATGGGCAGTAGAACGGGCAAAAAAGACTTGAAAGCGGATGGAAACTCAGACTGAGTGGCAGTGATTTCCACTTTGTCGGCGCTTTCGATGAAATGTTCAGCGGGATAATTTTTCCCCATGCGCATGGCCCACCAATAACCCAAACCCGCCAATGGCAAGGCAATGACCATGCCCGCCAGCATTACTAAGCCCAACTCAGCACCCATTGCCGTGCCCCCAGCCGAAATACCCGGATGAGGGGGCACCAAACAATGTACCCCAAACAAGGCTGTAGCCAAACACACTGCCATCACGGGCATACTGAAATGAGTGCGCCTTACCAAAGATTGATTCAAGCCATTGAGGATGATGAAACCAGAATCGCAAAAAATGGGTAATCCCACCAAAAAGCCAGTTAGAGTGATGGCTGCGGGGGCATTTTTTTCACCTACCCTGCCCAAAATGTAGTTGGCCATGCTCATGGTGGCCCCGGTTTTTTCCAAGATCACCCCTAGTACGGTGCCTAGGATGATGACCAGGCCAATTTTTTTCATGGTTTCGCCAAAACCATCTTTGAGGGTGTCAACGATTTTTTCCAGAGGTAAACCCGCCAGCAGCCCTACCGCAAGTGCTGTAATGAAAAGCACCACAAATGGGTTGAGTTTCCAATAAGCAGTGCAAAGCACAATAAAGGCTATGCTTAGGAAAAGTAAGGTGAACAACCAGACGGTGAGCATGATAAATTGGGCTTGAGGTGCTTGAAAAGCTAAAGTCCAACTTTTTTCCCAATCCACCAAGTCAAAGTGCTGGTACTACCTGTGAGGAACATGCCCCAAAGTATGTCTACCCATACCACCCTGAATGGCCAATCTTGCAAAGTAGCCAGGTTGGTAAGGTCATAAGTGGCATAACAAAGACCACCTAGCAGTGCGCCGTTGAGCAGGGCTTGGGTCCAAGAACCAGATTGGTAAGCGGGCCATATGGCAAAATAAAGGATACCCGCGATGTACAAAAAGTAAAAGATAAAGGCTGCGGTCCAATTGACTTGTTTGGCTAGAAGCATACCAATTTGTTGGCGGTAAAAATCTTTGGCCAAAAATCCCAGCCATAGCATGTCAATGGCGAAAAAAATGACCGTAGCGATCAGGTAAAGTAGCAGTAGTTTCATGAAATTTTTACTGGGTAACAAAGAAAATAATGCTTGGTTTAACCACCCATCCGTTGCCTTTGCACTTCGTACAGCATAATGCCCGCCGCAACTGAGGCATTGAGTGAATCAGTTTGTCCGATTTGGGGGATCAAAAATCGTTCGTCGGCCATTTCTGCTACTGCCGGACTGATACCCTCGTCCTCCGAACCAATAACCAGGGCACAGGGGTTGCTAAAATCCATTTGGGCCAGTGATTTGGTCGCTTTTAAATCGCTGACAAAAACCTGTACGCCTGAAAGCTTGAGCCATTCGATGGCGGTGGTCATGCTTTTTTCACGGCAAAGGGGCAAGACGGATAGGGCTCCCGCCGAGGTTTTTAGGGCATCACCGTTGACTTGGGCCGCTTTTTTGCTGGAAATGACCAGGGCATGTGCGCCAAACACCTCTGCTGAACGGGCAATGGCCCCAAAGTTGCGCACATCGGTTACTCCATCCAGCAGTACCACCAGCGGGATTTCGGATTGCTCATACACCATTGGCAGTACATCTTCCAGGCGTTGGAAAGGGATGGGCGAAATGAAAGCCACAACCCCCTGGTGATTGCCACCCGCTATTTTTTGCAGGCGTTCTTTGGGCACTACTTGCAATGGTACCTCCCAATCGCGGGTCAAATGGCGGATTTCCTTTTCAAATTCGCCCCTGATGCCTTGTTGCAACACCACTTTGTCTACGGGCAAGCCCGCTTTGATGGCATCGACCACCGGGTGGCGACCGTACACCATTTCTACTGATTTTTCTTGCATGGCATTTGATTTGGGCGGCTAAATGACCGAAAATTTAATTTATTGCCGACAAAGAAAGTACTTTTTAGCTTTTCGATAGAACAAAAGTGTACTTCAGTCCGTCTCAACACTGAGTTAATTGTTTACTTTGGCTCTTCGATAAAAAAATGTAAAAACTCTCATCATCCTCGCGATCACAAACGCTATAAAATGTTTCGTAATCTTACTTGTCTTGTCTTCCTGCTTTGTGCGCTACTCGGTGGCAAAAAATTATTGGCTCAATCTTACCCCAACCTCAATATCGCAACCCAGCACTTGCGCCAACACCAGGCCGAATGGGGAGTAAAAGAGGCAGATTTGAATGAGTTGCTCCTAAGCAGCCAGTACCTCAATGACTACAATGGAGTCACCCACCTGTACTTCCAGCAGCAACACCAGGGCATCGAAATTTTCAATGCGATCAGCAGTGTTCACATCAAGGAAGGAGTGGTTCAATATGTCGCCCCTCGTTTTGTGGCCGATGCCGCAGCTAAAGTGAATACCCTCAAAGCCCGCCTGGAAGCTAGAGAAGCACTGGGCCGGGCCTCAAAAGACCTGGGTTTTGAAACACAAGGAAAATTGGTCTTGGATGAAGGCCGGAGCAATCGTTTGAGCCCTGATATCCGTAGTGGTTTGAACCAGCATATACCTGCCAAACTGGTCTATTGGCCCACGCCAAGTGGGTCTTTGCGCTTGGGTTGGCACCTGCAAGTCAATGATCCAAATAGTGCGGACCATTGGCTGATGATCGTAGACGCGCAATCTGGTGAAGTTTTGCAAAAAACCAACCAGACCATTTTTTGTACTTTTCCCGATCACCAACACCAGCGCACCCAGGCTGCTTGTTTGGACGAAATGGGCCTGGCACCGATGCAAGCTGCTCCACCGATGTTGAACCCTTTTTCGGTCAACGATGGATCGAGTTACAATGTGGTGGCTGTACCCAACGAAAGCCCGATTCACGGGGCAAGGCAAATTCTTACCAGCCCTGCGGATGCCCAAGCTTCGCCATTCGGTTGGCATGACATCAATGGAACAGTTGGGCCTGAATTTACTACAACCAGAGGTAATAATGTAAACGCTTACCTTGATGCCAATGCCGACAATCGCCCCGATACCATCGGCGTAGCCAATGGGGGAGCCAACCTGACCTTTAATTTCCCTGTCGATTTCAACAGCGACCCCAAGACCTTTCGTCCCGCAGCTGTGACCCAGTTGTTTTACATGAACAACATCATGCACGATTTCTTGTATTTCTACGGATTTAATGAGACTGGTGGGAACTATCAAGTAAACAATTACGGCAAACTAGGAGCTCCAAATGACGCGATAAATGCCGAAGCACAAGACGGTGAAGACATCAACAATGCCAACTTTTTGCCTACCATTGACGGCTCGCCGGGGCGTATGCAGATGTTTAAATGGGCGGCCAGTGGAGCCAGTTTGACGGTTGAGACCCCCCAAGCCATTGCTGGCAAATACCCTTTGCGAAATGCCCAGTTTGGCCCACGAGTTGGCAATACGCCCATTACCGCTAGTGCCGCACAGGGTTTCGACGCGACTAATGCTGCCAACTTGGGTTGCCAGACCCTGGTGGATCCTGGCAGCAACTTGCGGGGAAAAATCGTCTTGATCGACCGGGGATCATGTTCCTTCAAACTCAAGACCCTAAATGCGCAAAGGGCCGGGGCTGTAGCCTGTTTGGTCTGTAATTTTGAGAACACGTTGCCTCCAGCATTGGGCAATGACGTTACCTTGGCCAACCCCACCATTCCTACCATTGGATTGCGCTCTGGCGACTGCGACCTGATCAAGGCAGCCCTGCGCGACCGCCAAGATGTGCGCATCACCCTGGTGACCCCACCAAGTGTAGGGCCAGACACCTTGGATGCAAGTTTTGACAATGGCATTGTTGCGCACGAATATGGACATGGGGTTTCCAACCGCCTGACCGGAGGACCAGCTACCGTCGCTTGTTTGATCAACGACGAACAAATGGGTGAAGGTTGGAGCGACTTTTTTGGTTTGGTGACTACCGTAAAACCAAATGTACAGGGCAACCTTCCAAGAGGGATTGGAAACTACGTGCTCAAGGAAAATACCAGTGGCTTTGGCATTCGTCGGTTGCCTTATTCCACCAATATGCGCGTGAATAACCAAGTTTACGACGACATCATCGGCACTACTGCGCCCCACCCCCTGGGCGAGGTATGGTCTACGGTGCTATGGGACCTTTATTGGGCTTTGAGCGATCGTTATGGATGGGATCCAGACTTGTACCGTGGCAAGGGTGGCAACAACACCGCCATTCGCCTGGTAATGGATGGCATGCGCCTGCAAAATTGCAATCCAGGGTTTATAGATGGTCGCAACGCCATTTTAGCTGCCGACCGCATCAACAATGGGGGGGTCAACGAATGCCTGATTTGGGATGTGTTTGCACGCAGGGGGCTTGGGTTCAGCGCTACCCAAGGCAGTAATCAAGATCGTGATGATGGGGTGCAAGCCTTTGATACCCGTCCGGATTGCCAAAAGACCATCAAGTTTGAAAAACTAGCCACTCCTGTCGCCAAGGCTGGAGATACGCTTTCGTTTACCCTCAACATCACCAACCACAAGGATCAAAGTGTGCGCACGGTCAATGTCACTGACGAATTGCCCACTGGCCTGACCTTGCTTAACAGCTCAGTGAGTGGTGCCTTGCGTTTTAGCCAAAATGCAGGCAACCTCAATTTTGAATTGGGGGATTTGGTCGCTGGGGCATCGCGCACTATTCGCTACCAAGCGGTGGCTGCTCGGAATCGCGCTTCTGCCCGTCAGTTTTTTGATGGCTTTGAAACGCCTGGTGCGCCCAATTGGATAAAGGAATCTCGCGAAGGGCAAGATACTTTCCGCTTGATTTCTGAAGGTGTTTTCCAGGGCATCGGTGCCTACCAAGCCCCCAATACCCGCAACGAAATCGACCAAAGCATCATCCTGCGCGAGCCTTTGTTGGTGAGTGGTCAGCAACCCGTTTTGCGTTTTTTCCACCAGTACGATACTGAAGCTGCTTATGATGCTGGTTTCATCGAAATCTCTACGAATGGTGGTCGCAGCTGGGAAATAGTGCCAGATAGCCTCATTTTTCGGAATGGATACCGTGGGCCAATTACTTATGTAACTTTCTCATTGGCCAATTTGCGTGGTTTTTCTGGTACAAATGGTGGTTTTCAAGCCAGTTTCGTAGACCTGAGCCGCTACCGCAACCAGCAAATCCAGGTCAAGTTCCGCTTTGGTACCAATGCCGATGCCAGCCGCAACCTGCCTTTCCGCCGGGGGTGGACCATCGACAATGTAGAAATCATGGACTTGCTCAACTACAACGGCCAGGCTATCCTGACCAGTGCCAATGGTGACCGCATGAACGCTCGTGCCGCAGGCCGAGGTACTGCGATCGAACCAGGTCAAGTCAGCACTTCAACCAAAAATCCTGCCAATGCCCTGCAAATTGCGGTTTATCCCAATCCTACCAACGAACTGCTGAATGTACAGTTGCAAAAAGTACCAGCCGGACTTTTGCGCCTCAGTCTGCAAAGCGCCGATGGACGTACCTTGCAAACCCAGCAAGTAGCCAATAGCATGAAAGACGAACTTTTGGCCTTTAACCTGAGCACTTTACCCGCTGGATTGTATGTGCTGCGCATTGAGGGAAGTGGCTTTGTGAAGACGGAGAAGGTGGTGAAGTACTGATTTTTTTACATGCGATAGACGAGATAGGACAAACGACATATGATTTGAAGGGCCCACTGGGAAAATACGGGGTAGCTTAAGTTGCTGTTCCTCCAGTTTGGATTTTGAAGGTTAAATGGCGATAATTTCGCACTAAATCCTGTCTTGTAAGGGTGTAACGTTGGTGGCCCAATGGTGTCAATATTGTGTGAGGGCGGGCTTGTAAAACCCTAACGTTGCTTTAGTCAACGCCCTATTGGGGAGCGTAAAAAAATAAGGTGGACAGGTTTGGGTTTAGCGAAAAAAGGTAAACAACTGACTGGAAGGAAGTTGTGTCCTCTTTTTGCTAAACCTCAAAAGCAAACCTGTCCATTTATTTTAGCTCAAATACTTGGGATTCTGCCCATCAAAAAAATCATAAAAATCACAGTTCAGACAAAATAGCTCGCTGGGGAGATTTTTCGGGGAAGGAGCATTTGGTATTTCGATTATAGGGATTTACCCCAGCGCCACATCAAGCACCATCATGATGGAAAACCCCGCGAGGGTGGAAAGGGTTGCAAGGTCTGTATTCCCAGCTCGCTGTGATTCGGGAATCAATTCTTCGACTACCACATAAATCATGGCACCCGCTGCAAACGATAAAGCATAAGGCAAAATTGGCTGCATGACCAAAACCGCAGCAGCGCCCAAAACGCCTGCAATCGGCTCTACGATGCCCGACAACTGGCCATACCAAAAGGCCCTGCCCCGGCTCATCCCTTCCCTCCGCAAAGGCACCGATACAGCAGTGCCCTCTGGGAAGTTTTGTAAACCAATGCCAATGGCCAAGGCAACGGCAGTACCCAGCGTAGCGCCTGAAAAACCATGAGCTGCCGCACCAAATGCCACACCTACTGCCATGCCTTCAGGAATGTTGTGCAGGGTAATCGCCAAAACCAGGAGGATGCTGCGCCGCCATTGCGTAGGAACACCTTCAGCTTTGTCCGCGCCAGTGTGCATATGAGGCAGGTACTGATCCACCAACCAAAGAAATAATCCGCCTCCCATGAATCCCAATAATACAGGCAACCAAGCGGGCAAACTCTTGCCCTCGCTCATCTCAATGGCCGGAGCCAGTAAAGACCAAAAACTGGCAGCAATCATCACACCCGCTGCCAGCCCCAACATGCTGTCCAGCACTTTCTGGTTGATGGTTTTGAAAAAAAATACCAAAGACGCCCCTAGCGCAGTGACGCCCCAAGTGAACAAAGTGGCTAGCAAAGCTTGTACAATAGGATTCAGTTGTAAAAAGAATTCGGGGATGTGTTGACTCAGACTCATAGTAAATTTTATTTTTGATAGGTCAAAATTATAATTTAGATTAGTCTAAATCAAATTTTTTGCCAAAAAAATTTAGCATTTGTACTTGCTAGGCGATATGGTCAGTATAAAAACATTGAATGTCAATGGATTACGAGGAGGTTGGTGGTTGAAAACAAAATAGTCGTCTATACTTTTAGTAAAAACCTTGCCAAAAGCAATAAGAAACAAGTCACAAATAAACCTTGCCAGTTCACTACATCGTCGCCAGTCATAGACCGCGAAGCGGGCCAATTCTCTAATTCTTTCAAATTCTAGTTTAGAAAAAATTGGTCAACGTCACGCAAGAAATTATGGAATTCTGTAATCCTACCAATTCTGATTTAGACAAAAAGCTCCCGCTTGATTGTCGAGATCGCTTTTCTCCGAAGTTTTCAGAGTTCAGAAAAAATTGGTCAACGTCACGCAAGAAATTCTGTAATCCTGCAAATTCTGGTTTGGACAAAAAAGCCACGTTGGTAATGACTTCTCATTTAGCTCACCTTCCATTAACGAGCCAAGCCTTTACCCGGACTGACATAAAGATTGCCCCGTATACTGAATCGCCAAGGTAAAAAAGCATCCTCGCCAGCATAAGCAACCCCCACGCGGGTGCCCTGCACAATGTCTTTTGGGCTTACAATATCACCACGGTCTTCTACCCAAACAACACTATCTGATTCAAGCAAAGATATACCATCATACTGGGTACTGAGGCCCAATGCTTTGCAAGCTACGCCTGGCCCTGCGCTGAGTTTTGGCCCCAATCGACTCAAATTGCGCCGTTTTAGCATGAATTCAAGTCCTTCCACGGGCTCGATGCCGCGCAACAAAACGGCATGGGCGGTACCTTCTGCTCCGGTCACAAAGTTGAACATGTGGTGGATGCCATAACACAGGTAAATGTAGGCACGACCCGGCGGACCAAACATGGTGCGGGTACGCGGGGTCAGGCGGTTGTTGTAGGCATGGCTGGCCCGGTCTTCGGGGGCACGATAAGCTTCGGTTTCGACGATGCGGCCCACGCTGAGTTCGCTCTCAAGCTGGGTGCAAAGGTATTTTCCCAATAAGTCCTGGGCAATTTGCACTACATCATCACGGTCAAAAAAAGAGGCGCTCAAGCGCATGGCTATTCCACTTTTACATTGACCAGTTCCACTCGACTGATTTCGGTCAAGCCCTGCTTGTTGAACATTTCGTCGAAGGTTTCGACAGCCCGGCTTTCGTTGAGCGGCTTCATGTTGATGTAGTCGACGATGCGCACGCCATTCACGATTCTGGGATTGAATGCTTTGCGAAATCGCGCCCCACCACCGTCCACGATGTAATTGTAGGCCAGGTAATCCAAGGTGTATTGGGTTTGATGAAACCAATACACGTACTCATCTTCGTGGTCTTTTCCGCCGCCTTCGGCTTTGAAACTCACTTTGATTTTGTGGTAAACCTGGCCATCAATGGTGGCTTCGCCCAAGTATTTTTTGATCACAGCAGCGTCATTCAAATTGAAAGGCAACAAGGCGAAATAAGCAACCGAGTTGATCGAATTGCTGAAGGCACTGGCCCGTTCAGCGCTTACCGTGTCTTTTGCCCCGTTGGTTTCGCGGTAAAAACCCTTGTTGCTGTACACATCGCGGATTTTTCGGCCATCTTTTTCGGCAAAAATGCGCTCGTATTGAAATTGGCCTTTGTTGCGGATGAGCAGGTAATCGCGATCGCGAAAAGTAAAGGCCACTTTGCTTTTTTGCAGTTTTTTACCTCCCATCATTTCAATGGCCTTGTTGACCACTTCTTGGGCTTTGGCATCGGATTGGGCCTGGTTTTTTTGCCAAAAAGAAAAAAGGAGCATCAGGATTAGTAGGCTTTTGTGTTTCATGGTACCACTGTTTTTGTAGTTTACCGCTGGGATTCAATTTCCCGACTCCAGCGCTCGATGCCCTTGTTGTCGAAAATTTGAATCTTCATTTTTCGCTGGGTACGGGGCCCACTGAAGCTGAGTAAACCAAAGTTCCTTTCCGTAACAAGCGTACCCTCTACACGGTTTAAATTGTCTTGGTCCGGACGATTGTTCGGTCCGCTGGTGAGGGGTGATACAGTGAGGTCATATACCACATTTCCCTTGCCATTTACGTAACGGTCCAACTCAGTGAGGTGGCGATCTCCCGTGAGGAAGAATACGTTTTTGATGTTTTCTTCCTCAATGCGATCCAGGATCCATTTGTGCTCTTCTTCGTAGTTGATGCAGTTTTCGACCACTTTAGCGGTATTCAAAAACTGTCCGCCTATGGCAACAAACTTGAACGGCGCTGTACTGGCCGCTAGGGCATCGATCAGCCATTCGCGCTGGTCTTGCCCCAAGAGGGTTCTTTCGCCCATTTTCCGATCGTTGGGCGACTTGTAATAACGGTTGTCGAGCAAAAAGAAATCCATGTCGTTGAACTGAACGCTGGTGGTGGTGCCCGGTTTTCCATTGACGCCATAGCTGGGATTGCCCCAAAAAAGTTTAAAAGCTTCCAAAGTCAGGTCCTTGTGGATGAAGCTGCGGTCGGAGTCGTTGGGGCCAAAATCGTGGTCATCCCAAATGGCATAATGGTGGGTAGACGCCAGCAAAGCCTGCATTTCGGGTACCGCCCTGGAATGGCCGTAACGGTGCAGAATGCCGCTGCGGCTGTTCCAATCTACTTCGCGCAGGTAAGTATTGTCGCCCAACCAGAGCATCATGTCCGGTTTTTTTTGCTGGATGGATTGAAAAATGAAATTATCCGCTCCATAAGGCGTGCCGGGGCGGTCGTAAGGGTCTTCATTGATGTAAGTGCAACTACCCAAGGCCAAGGTGAAGGGTGGCGGATCCGTTCTCCATTGCCACAAGGTCTGGGTTTGAAAAACGGTAGGGTAGGGGAGTTCTACTTTTTTCTTGTTGAGGTACAAACGGTATTGATAGCGTTTGCCGGGCTCCAGGAATTCGGCTTTGACGTGGGCGGTGAAGGCGGTTTCGGCCTGGGTATTTACGATTGCCGTCATTTTTCGGACCTGTGGTTCTGCTTCGGGCCAGTATTCAAATTGTACCTGGGTCGGGGCTTTGGTTTGTACCCACAGCATGACTTCGCGCATTTCAGAATAGCCCAGCATGGGACCGGATTGCAGCAAATTGGCTTGGGCGAGCAGTAAATTACCTGCGAATGCAAAGCATGAGAGTAAAAGAAAAGTGCGCATAGCAGTTCATTTTTGCGGAAAACTAAACAAGGATTCCTTTAGAATGGCAAGTCAGAGGTTAATTTTTGGTAAAATGGTAGGCTTGGAAGGTGTTTGGGAACGCCTCAAAAATAAAGCTTCCCAATTTTTACAGCTGTTGATTGCAATATATGTCAAAGTGATGGTCAAAATCACGGTCAAAATCATGCTGGAAATCAGCAAGATAGGGTGTGGAGTGTGTAAGTGTGAGTTCGGGTGTGGGGACTTCGAACATAAGTTTCGTCTCCAATTGAAAACGAGGTTTCTTCACACTCAAACCCAAACAAGCACACCCAAACCCAATTTCATCCGTGTTCCCAACTAGCCTCGCGCAGCGAGGCAACAAAGATGTCCAATTTATTTAATCTGCGGCCCTAAGCAACTTTACGCCAAACCAAATCCCACCCAAACCCCAAGCAAGCAAAGCAACGTACTACTCAAAATGTAGGCCCCCGCCAAGAACCAATTGCCTTGCAAAACGAAGTTATACATTTCCCAGCTGAAGGTAGAAAAAGTGGAAAAACCTCCACAAAAACCAGTGGCTAGCAAGAACTGCGCTGAAGCATTCAGTTGCCCTTTTGCTTTTAGACCAAACAAAAAACCAATGATTAAAGCCGCCAAAAGGTTGGCCACAAAAGTACCCCAGGGAAATGCCTGCCCGCTCGGATTGAGTTTTAGCGATAAAAAAAGGCGCAAAAGGCTACCCAATCCACCACCTACAAAAACCAGTAAATAGGTATTCATTCTTTGGCAGCATTGAGAACATTGGCCCGGCGGTGGAGCAGATAGGTAGGTATGGCAGCCAAAATGGCCAGCAAAATCAACAGCACATGCATTTCAAGTTTGTCGTGTAGGGCAAAAGCAATGGCAATACATACCATGTTGAAAGCAATCAGGATGCCTGTGGCCAGCAAATGGCTGCAACCATTGTCGATGAGCAAATGGTGAATGTGCCGTCGATCGGGCGTAAAGGGCGAAATCCTCCGCAAAGCCCGCGTGGTAAACACCCGCAAAGTATCAAAAACTGGTATCACCAAAATGGCGATGCCGACCACCGGGCCTCCCTGGAACTTGTAAATCGAATCGACTGGCAATTGGTGATTGACATCGATGAATTTGATGACCAAAATGGCCCCAATCAAACCCAAAATCAAAGACCCTGTATCGCCCATGAAGATCTTAGCGGGATTGAAATTATAGCGTAAAAAAGCAGTGGTTGCGCCCGCTGCCGCAAAAGACAAGGACACATACTCTGGTTTGCCAACCATCAAAAACCAAATGCCCATCACCCCGCAAGTAAGTACACTGATACTGCCCGCCAGCCCATTGATGCCATCAATGAGGTTGAATGCATTGATCAAAACCACGATGGTAAAAATGGTGAGGATGTCAAAAGCCCAGATCGGAAAAATATCCCAAAGGCCCATCAAGCCATAAAAACTGGTCAATTCGATCTCTGACCGTATTACGATAATGGTAGCGGCAATCAGTTCAGCGATCAGCTTTTTACTCACAGGCATGGGCGAAATGTCATCCTTGGTGCCAATCAAAAACAAGATCAGGAACCCACAAAGAATGTATTGCAGGTTGCCAAAACTGCCGAAGGGCGTCCACAAAATCAAAGAAAACATAAAGCCTGCAAAAATGCCAATGCCTCCCAAAGATGGCGTGCGCACTGAATGCGAACGGCGCTCACCAGGCTCATCTACCAAGTTTTTTGCCAAAGCCACCTGGATGATGGAGGGAATGGCAAAATAAGTGAGCGTAAATCCTGTAATGAAGCTAAGGAGGGCTAACTGCATGGATCTTATGGGATTAAAATTGTATTGAAAAGTGTCGACTGAAAGCTCAAAAGTAAAGGGGGAGAAAACACTAAAACCTCGAATCATCCACTTCATCCAAGTATTGCTGGATGATGGTGGCGACCGATTTTACCGCTTCTTCGGTGAAGGGCGAGCTAAGGCCAGCTTCTGCAACCAGCTCCAAAAATGGCTTACTGCCACCCAGTTGACACAAGTGCTGGTAGCTTTCCCAGGCCTCTTGATGGTTCTCACGGTCCCATTTCCAGTACTGAAAGGCACAAACTTGGGCCAAAACGTAGTCGATGTAATAAAATGGGCTTGTGAAAATATGGCTCTGTTTTTGCCAGTAGGTTCCTCCACTTAAGAATTCGTGGCCTGCATAATCGCGTTGTGGCAAGTACTTACCTTCCAATTCAGTCCATATTTGGTTGCGCTCGGCTGGGCTCAGATCCGGGTTTTCGTACACCCGATGTTGGAATTCATCCACCGCACAACCATAAGGTAGGAAAAACAAAGCATTGGTCAGGTGCATGAATTGGTATTTTTTGGAATCACCCTCAAAAAACAAATTCATCCAGGGCCAGGCGAAAAACTCCATGCTCATCGAATGGATCTCGCACGCTTCGTAAGTCGGCCACTTGTACTCGGTAAGGCCAATGTTGCGGCTGCTGTACACCTGAAAAGCATGACCACTTTCGTGGGTCAACACGTCAATGTCGCCACTGGTGCCGTTGAAGTTGGAGAAAATATAAGGCGTTCGGTAATTGTCGATAAATGTGCAATAGCCGCCAGTTGCTTTGCCGTCCTTGTTTTCCAAATCCATCAGGCTGGCATCTTGCATCAGGCTGAAATAGGCATGGGTTTCTGCCGACATTTCGGAAAACATCTCAGCGGCCTGGGCTACAATCCAGCCAGAATCTCCTTTGGGCTTGGGATTGCCGCTGGGGAAACGGAATTCTTCGTCAAAAAAGAGCAGCTTTTCTAAGCCCAGACGGCGACTTTGGCGCTGGTACAATTGCATGCACAAAGGCACGATGTGCTGCACGATGGCCTCACGGAAAGTCGCCACTTCTTTGGCCCCATATTCGCTGCGCAACAAACGGTCGTAGCCCAAACGCACGAAGTTGTCATAGCCCAGTTTTTGGGCAATGCGGTGGCGGGTTTTGACCAATTGATCATAAAAACCTTCAATAATGGGGGCTTTTTCGGTAAAAAATGCCCATTTAGCCCTAATGGCGGCTTCTCTGGTGGCGCGGTCTGGGTTTACCTCCAGTGGAAGTAGCGAAGAAAGGTTGTAGGTTTCGCCCTGAAAAGAAATGGAAGCCTGGGCTTTTACGCGGACATATTCGGCACTCAAGCGGTTTTCTTCCTGCAAATCTTCCAAGATCTCTGGACGAAAAGTTTTGCGGTTCAATTCACCAATGCTGAACAATTGTTTGCCCCAAACCGCCTCAAATTGAGGGCGAAAACGGGCCTCCAACATGGCATTGTGCAAGCGGGTATTCAATGCCTGGTAGGCGGGCATTTGTTCGTTGAAAAACTTGAACTCGGCTTCGTAAAAAGCATCTCTAGTATCAATCGTATGCCGAATATGGCATAGGTTGTACATAGTGAGAAAGTCATTGCGCAAGACATTGAGCTGTTCAAAAAGATCAGCCTGGTCCTCATAGCTTTCCGCTTTATTGAATTGATCCAGTAAGGTTTCGAATTCGCTGTTCAAAGCTTCCATATCAGGGCGCAGGTAGGCAAAGTCCTGGAAGCGTTGCAGGGTAGTTTCTTGGGCAGTCGTCACCGTCATGCTCTGTCAATTTGCTTTTGGGATGCCCAATATTATGGTTTATGGACATCTAACGCGCAAGATAGGGAAATGGGCTTGAAAATTGACCTTTTTGGGCTGAAATGTGAGCAAGGCAAGCTTTTACAAGCAAAATTACCATGTGGGGGAGCATTTTATGGATGCAATGGGTGTAACCAAAAAGAAAAGCTCCCATCAAGACGCATCGCTGCAATCCCCGACGGGAGCCCTTCTTTTCAACTCTTCAACATTTCAACATTTCAACTCCTAAGCTACTTCTCAATCTTATCCAGCAGCCCATCCTTCACCGCCTCTTCGCCAAGGCCGTGTAGCTGAATAGGCTGTTGTCGGTTTTTGCGCATGCGCAGGTTGATCAATTCGATCACCAAGGAGAAGGCCATTGCAAAATACAAGTAACCCTTGTCGAATTTCTGGTGGAAACCTTCGGCGACTAAAAGGGTACCAATCATGATCAGGAAGCCCAGTGCCAGCACTTGCAAGGACGGGTGCTTGTTCACAAAATTGCTGATCGAACCCGCAAAAGCCAGCATCACCAGCATCGAAATCAACACGGCCAAAACCATCACCGTGATGTCTTTGACCAAGCCCACTGCGGTGAGGATGGAGTCGAAAGAGAACACCATGTCGACCAGGATAATCTGAAAAATCACGGCACTTATGGTCGCCCGGCCTTTGATGTCGTGCTCGGTGGTTTTTACTTCCAACTTGTGGAAGAGCTCGTTGGTGCTTTTTGCGATCAAAAACAAGCCACCAATCAACAAGATGAGGTCTTTGACGCTGATCCCAAGTGGCCCTCCATCTTTATCGCTCAAAAATCCGATGCTGAATACGGGTTTGGTGAGCGTAATGATCCAAGAAATGGTAAACAACAGACCCAGGCGAAATATCAAGGCCAGGATCAGACCCAAATTACGGGCTTTGGGGCGTTGCTCAACGGGCAGTTTATTGGAAATGATCGAAATAAAGATCACGTTATCGATCCCCAGTACCACTTCCAGGGCAGTAAGGGTCAAAAGGCTGATCCAGAATTCAGGTTGGTTAATGTTGGCTAGAAAATCCATGTTTTGAGGTGTTATGGTTGGTTTTTTCAGTTCAACAACAATTATGCACGATGGTTCGTAAGGCCCCGATTTTGCACCAAACATTCTTTTCAGGGCCATTTCTTCTAAACCCCTCAACTGCTCAACTAAACCAAATAAATTGTAGTTTTGTCTTACACTTTAACTATAAACATCAAACCATGCCATCCAATCGTCGGGACTTCATCAACTTGCTAGCAGGAGCGTCTGCGGCTACCCTGCTCAGTTCCTCGGCAAAACGGGAAAAAGCCGGGGCATACCCCTTTCCCATTGCTGCAAACAACTACAATTGGTATACTTTTTACAATCGCCAGGGCAAAGAATGGGGCAAAGACTGGGATGCCTGTTTGGCTGACTACGCCAAAACGGGATTAACCGCTATTGAACAAAGTTTCAATAGCCCTGAAGAGGTCAAAGCCATTGCCCCATTTTTGAAAAAATACGGCTTGTCTTTGCCTTCGGTGTATGTCAACAGCGTACTGCACAAGGCCGATGAAGCACAAAAATCCATCACCACAGTCTCGTCCATTGCCGATGAATTAAAAAAACTGGGCACCAAAATCGTTGTGACCAACCCTACACCCATTTCCTGGGGGGGGGACCAGGTAAAAAGTGATGAAGAATTGAAAACACAGGCCGCCAACCTCGAAAAAATGGGTGCTGAACTCCGCAAACGCGGCATGACCCTGGCTTACCACACCCATGACATGGAAATGAAGGCTGGTGCGAGAGAGTTTCACCACATGTTGCTCAATACTTCAGCTCAGAATGTAGCCTTTTGCTTTGATGTGCATTGGATTTACCGCGGCTCTCAAAACTCTCATTTGGCCGTTTTTGACGTGATGAAATTGTACGGAAAAAGAATTGTAGAGCTCCACATTCGACAATCTGTCAACGGTGTTTGGAGTGAAACTTTTGGCGATGGTGACATCGACTACCGCCGATTGGCCTATGAATTGAAGGTGCTCAAACTGCGCCCACACTTGGTGATTGAGCAATGCGTGGAAGCCAAAAGCCCTAACACCATGAATGGCGTAGAAGCCCACATCAAAGATTTGACGATGATCAAGGAGGTCTTCAAACCGCTGTTTAGTTGAGGGGTTTAGAAGTTGAGGGGTTGAGGAGAAAATCAGCATTGGTAGACAGAAAAAAGCCTCGTTTGCAGTTTGCAGGCGGGGCTTTTTATGTATTGAGATGGCGTTGGCGCATAAAAGCATGGCATCAAAGTTGTTTTTCATCCAGCCAAACTGAGAGGGCGGAGGTGTTTTGCAATATTTTGCAAGCTACGCGCGTAATGTTTTGCGCATTTAGAAAAAAAGTCGGCAATAAAGTAACTATTCTTGAAAACAATGCTTTATTTTGTTTTGATATTGCAAGTTTTGGCAAAATAAATTGCAAAATGACGCAACCAATTTTTAACACTCTTTTCTAGTACACCATAAAGTCAAAGCAGCATGTGAACCTGGTCTTGCGGCCAAGTGCCAAGTACACAGTTGCTTACTACTGGTAAAAAACCTAAGCACATGAAAAAAAAGTACTCACCCAGGTCTTTCGGGTATTTACTTTTCTTCCTCCTGTTGCCTTTGCTGGGCCATGCTCAAGGCAAAGTGTCGTTCAGTATCAAGGGGATGGTTAAAGATGAAACGGGCACGCCATTGATTGGTGTCACCCTGCAATTGGAAGGTACTTCACTAGCAAGTATTACCGATATTGATGGAAATTACGAGTTGCGTGGTGAGGTCAATGAAGGCAGTTATCAATTGGTAACGGGTTACATCGGCTATGCCAAGAGCACTTATGCGTTGACGGTCAGTGCCAATAACACTAATTTTGAGCACAACTTTGAGCTAAACCCCGACTTGCTGAACCTCGACGAAGTAGTGGTAACAGGTAACACCTCTACAACCACCCGTAAATCACTGGGGAACAATGTTTCGGTGCTCAAAGCAGAAAACCTGAAAAACGCGGCTACGACCAACTCACTTGGAGCACTCCAAGGCAAGGTGATGGGAGCTCAGATTACCCAAAACTCCGGCGACCCTGCGGGTGGTGTCAGCGTACGCCTACGTGGCGCTTCTTCGATCAATGGTTCCAGTGATCCCTTGTACATCATCGACGGGATCATTGTCGACAACTCTTCTCAAAACGTCATCAATCGCAACGCGGACGCCCAAACCACCAGCTTTCAAGCCGGGCAGAACCGCCTTGTGGACCTCAATAGCTCCGACATTGAGCGGATTGAGGTACTAAATGGGGCCTCCGCCGCAGCCCTGTATGGAGCACGAGCAGCCAATGGGGTGATCCAGATTTTCACCAAAAGAGGCAAAGCCGAAAAACTCCGGGTCGAATTTTCTACAGGCCTCATTACCAGCCAACTGCGCAAGGAAATCCCAATGTCCACCGTTGGAGAGCGTTTTGGTAAAAAAGGCAACGACCGCTTGGAAACCGCTCAGGACCGCCTGACTATATTACTTACCGTGGGTTTGAGTGATGCCCAGTTGAACACTCAAAATGTCAAATTCGTCAAAGCAGGCTATACCCCGCGTACTTTGGTGACCGACAAGTACAGCGTGCAGCGCTACAATTATTGGGACGATATTTTCCAGAGCGCGATTGGTTCCGAAAATAACCTTTCTTTCAGCGGCGGAAATGACAAAACCCAATTCTATGCCTCTTTGGGGTATTACGACAACCAAGGCATTCTCAAAAATACCAACTTTAAGCGTTACAACCTGCGCCTCAACCTGGATCAAACCCTGGCCTCCTGGGCCAAGTTGTCGTTTGGCTTGGGTTCCAACTTGTCGAGGTCTCAGGACATGCCCAATGGCAATAACTTTTTCAACCCCATTTCAAGCGTTTTCATCATCGACAACGTTTGGAATCTAAATGACCGGGATGCCAATGGCAATCTACGCCAGGTTGAACAAGTACGCGTCAACCCCTTGAGCATCCTTGAAACCTTTGACATCAGCCAGCAGACTTACCGCACGATGGGGAACATCAAACTTTCACTTTTCCCCGTGAAAGGCTTGAATATTGACCTCATTGGAGGTGGCGACATCTATTCGCTGCAAGGCAATGAATACCACCCACGTTTGCCATATTCAGGCGTAAGTGCTGATTTCTTTCCCGATGGATACATCAGTTTGGCTACCGACAACTTGATGCTTTTCAACCAGGATTTGAACATCACCTACAATAAAAAAATTGGTAAAAACTTGGTTTCTACGACCATGGCGGGCTATCAGATCCAGTACAACCGCCGCCAATATGCGGCTCAGGATGGACGCGATCTGGCCCCCTTTGGCAAAACCATTGCAGCTGCAAACAACTTGTTTAACCGTCCAGTACAAAGCATCTCGGAAAGATTCATTTCTGGCGCTTTTGTGCAACAAACCTTCGGCTGGAAAGAACAGGTTTTTGTTACATTGGCTGGTCGCATCGACAAATCTTCAGTTTTTGCAGAAGACAACCAGAACAATTTTTACCCCAAAGTATCAGGTAGCTGGGTTTTGAGTGACTATTTGAAAAACAAAAACCTGATTTCATCCGCTAAAGTGCGTGCTGCTTACGGCCAGGCGGGTAACCTGACCGGGATCGGGGCTTACGATCGTTTTGACAATTACCTGCTTTCTTCGATCGGTGGCTTGGCTTCCATTACGCCTTCCACCACTTTTGCCAACCCTTCTGTTCGGCCTGAAAAAATGACTGAATTCGAATTTGGTGGCGATTTTGCTTTTTTGAAAAACCGCCTGGGCCTGAGTTTCAACGTGTACAGCCAAAAAATCACTGATTTGTTGCTTACCAAACCCGTTCCACCTTCAGTAGGGGGAACCAGCATTGTGACCAACGTGGGCGAAAGCACTTACATGGACAACAAGGGTTTTGAACTGATGTTGAATGCTTCGCTGGTAAGAACCCAAAAATTCAAGTGGGACTTGGGCATCTTGTACAACCAGAACCGGAACCGGGTTTATGGCATCGATGGTGGATTTTTCTACCTGCGCCCCAACGGCCCTCAAGCAGTGTTGAATGGGCAATCATTTGGTGCGTTTTATGGCACTTATTATGCTCGAACCCCAAGTGGCGATTTCCTGAAAACCACCCAAGGGCTTTTCCAACCTGAACGCGGTACACAAACTACGGCCCTGCAAGGAACAGTGGACCGGGGCAGTGACGGCCAACCCAAAACTACCGGAGCGGGCAGCACTGAGTTGCGCAAAGTAATCGGAGACCCAACCCCCGATTGGACGGGCTCTTTGAATACGAACATCTCATACAAGAAACTGAGCTTGTACGTGCTTTTTGATGGGGTAATTGGTGGAGACATTTACAACTGGAACCGCATCACTTCCAACAACGTCGGTTGGGGGCCTTTGGCCGTACAAGAAGTGCGTGGAGAAGTACCCCGTGGTACGGTGGCCTCGATTGCAGGTGGTATCAATGGTGGACGCATCCAGGAAGAACACGTGGAAGATGGTTCTTTCGTGAAAGTGCGAGAATTGGCCTTGGCTTATGAGGTGGGCAAAGTGAAAGGCTTGTTTGAGAATTTCAACATCAGCATCATTGGCCGCAACCTCTGGTCTTTTGACAATTACCAGGGCTTTGATCCCGAAGCGAACTCGGCTGGCCAAAGTGATCGTGTACGCGGTGATGATTTTGGTGCAGTGCCCATTCCCCGCACCATCATGGTACGCTTGAATGGCCGATTTTAATTCGCAAACCCATAAGGGAGCGTAAAAAAATAAGGGGGACAGATTTGGGTTTAGTGAAAAAAGGTCACTACCAGTTTAAGCAACTGGATGAAAGGAAGTTGTGTTCTTTTTTTGCTAAACCTCAAAAGCAAATATGTCCACTTTATTTTAGCTCAAATACTAAATAACAAAACATGAAATTCAAACATATCTTTATTGCTTCTTTGGGGCTTGGCGTACTGCTGCAAACCAGTAGTTGCACCAAGGAATACATCAATCCCAATGCTGCCACCAAAACGGAAGTACTCAGCTCGGCTGACGGACTGATGGGACTTGCTGTTGGGGTACGCCGCGAATGGTCCGTTGGGGCCACCAGCGCCTTGTACAACGCCATCGTGTGCAATGGACTCGCTACTAAAGAATTGACGGTGCTCAACACGGGTAACAATACCCTAGCTTCCTTGGAGGCCGGAAAAGGCTCTTTGAACGGGGCCAACTCCACTATGGCCAGTTTGTGGACTTCCGCCAACCTTGTAAAGTCTTACGCCCAGCAACTCATCGACAACTCTAACGTCATTGGAGATGCGGGTACCAAAGCAGGTGTAGAAGCCTACGGCCTAATGTTCAAAGCGATGAGCATTGGTACTTTGTGCCAATTTTGGGAGCAAGTGCCTACGGAAGTAGTGTCGTCCACCGAATACATCGCCGGAAAACGCCCAAGTTTCAAGCCCAGGGCTGCAGCCCTTGACGAAGCCATCAGCATCCTTAAACAAGCCGATGCCATCATCAAAACTACGCCACCTTCTACCATTTTCAATAGCAAAGTGGGTACTGATATCAGCCTTGGCAACGCCATCCAGGCCCTGATTGCCAGGTACAGCCTGATGAACGGCAAACTGGATGATGCCCTGGCTGCCAGTAACCTGGTAAGTCCAACGGTTCAGTCAACCTTCAAGTACGATGCGGTGAACCAAAACCCGGTCTTCCGTTCTGGATTTGTGAGCAACAACGTGGTGGGAGCCTTGACCAACTTCGGCCTCAGTGGAGCACTTGCACCGGAAGCAACAGATGGGCGCATTGCGTTTTACCTGGGCGGAACTACCCTTAGCAAAGCAACAGGTTTTTTCAAAAGTGACCTGGATCCAATTCCGGTTTACTTGTTGAGTGAAATGACCCTGATTCGCGCAGAGGTATTGGCCCGGCAAAACAAATTGAGCGACGCGATTGCAGAGCTGAATAAAATCCGCACCAAAACTGCCGATTCCTTTGGGGTGACCGCCAAGTTGGCGGCTTACAGCGGAGCGGAAACCCAAGCAGCGGTCCTGGAGGAGATTTACAAACAGCGCTGCATCGAGTTGTATTTGAGTGGGTTAAGGTTGGATGATTCCCGCCGATTTGGCCGACCAGGCCCCGCTGAAACCAATTTCGAGCGCAACCGCAACTTCTTCCCTTACCCCAACGTAGAAAGGGACAACAACCAGAACAATACGCCTGCTGATCCTGGAGTGTAAGTGAGCTGTGACTGAGGTTTGTAATCAATAAACCACAAAAAGAAGGCTTCCTCCGCATTGCCCCGGAGGAAGCTTTCTTTTTGTGTTGACAATTCTGGAGACCCAATTCGCCGCCCGCATTCAACTGGTAAATTATACCAAGCTAAAAACCCTGACGATTGCCCCTCATTTCAACTCTTCACATTTCAACTCTTCAACTACAAACCCAACATCCATCGCCGCAAGTAGGGCAAAAACACCCAAAAACGTTTCCTTTCCGCTCGCGATTGTAACTTTTTTATGAACTAAATATTAAGTCAAAGTTACAAAAAGCGCGTTTTTGGTTTACTTTTCTAAATTTTCAAGTTTACTTTGCTGCGTGAGTCAATCAACTATCAACAAGCCAAAAAAGGAGCGCTCACTTTACTTCCTACTTGGGATTGCGACTAATATGTATCGTTTGATTATTTTTCTTGTACTGCTGATTTTGTTGACCTCGGCACTTTATGTTCCTGTGGGCATCCCCTATCGTTTATTCAGCATTGCACAAGTGAGCCCGCTAGAAGAATGGCGATTGACCCAAGACGCCACCAATGGCCTAGCTGCTATCCACCAAGACTACCAATCGGGCCGCATTCGCCGCATCAATTCCTGGCAGTTTCAGCGTGGCGACATCTCGGCGATGGAACTGACTATTCCTGGTGATTCGATTAGACAAGTGGAGCTCGGCGACACCATTGTGCGCATGTACTCGGCCCTGGTACAACAAGAAATTCTCGACATTGAAAACGAACTCAAAGCCCTGCAATCCGAAACCAAGGTTTTGACCACTGGCGAAAAAATCGAAACGATCCAAGAAGCCAAAGCCCGCCTGGAACAAGCCCAAACCCAGCTGCAAATTCGCCAAAAAGAATTCGACATCAACAAAGACCTCTTTGAAAAAGGCGTGATCGCCCGCCTGGAGTACATCCGCAGCGAAAATGCACTGGAACAGGCCCAAGCCGCCGTGACCACCGCCGAGAAAGTACTTTTGGTGAATGAAACGGGGGTCAAAATAGAAAGTGTGGACTTTAACCGCACCCAGATCAACAACTTACAGCGCAAACTGGCCTTTTTGCGCGAACGCCGGGCTGGTTACGTCATTCGAGCGCCTTTCAGTGGCAGTACTGCGCCCATCCGCGAGGCTGGCGAAGTGCTGATTTTGCAAAACTTGAACACCTACGTTTTGCAAATACCTGTGAAGGTGGAGGAAATGCGCTACATCGATGCCAAGGTCAAAATTGCCGTAACCGATCCATTTACGGGTAAAATTTTTGAAGCGCAATATTTGGGAAAATCTCCCCAAACCCAGGTGATCGACTCGCGCAGTGTGGGTTTCATCACCGCCTTGATCAAGGTAAAGGAAGGTGGGGAAAATTTGACCCTGGGCATCGCCTCGCGTTGCGAAATCACTTGTGGGAAGCTGAATCCGCGGCAGTTTATCGCACGATTGCTTAATTTTCGAATCCAGCGATAAAGAGAATGTTGGAGATTTGGAAAAAGTGTGAGTCAGCGGCTTTATGGCAAACAAAAAAGTTTAAACATGCGCTAAAATTTAAGCTCATGGTGCATATCCCACAAGCCCCAATATGCGCCAACATCGCCTTCTGCACCTACTTTCCATGACTCATCGAAAGAAGCGAAATAAAATACCTCGATTCCGTCCTCCTTGGCCCATTGTTGGGTATTGATGAAATATTTCATCGCATTTTCCGCCGAGGGCTGGGCATCTTCGAAGTTTTTCCCCTGACTGGGCCAACCAGTTTCGGTGATGATCACTTTTTTGCCTTTGGCCGCCCGCATAGCCTGCTGGTACATTTGTTTCATATAAACCAAGGAGTAATCCAAGTGACAGCCTTCCCAAAAAGGATAGCAGTTGGACAAAATTACATCACAGGCCTCGCTGATTTTAGGGCAATCGGTAAACTCATAATAGGCATCCACATAACCGACCTGCACCTCCGGGATAGCCGCTTTCACGCGGTGGATGTACGCCAAGAGTTCCTCTTCACTGAAGTCCTTCCGGTAGAGCACTTCATTGCCTACGGCGGCGATGTCCACGTATCCTTCTTTGGCCAATTGTATCAAGCCAGCTATTTCCTGCTCGTTGAGGGCCTGGTCTTTTCCCAACCAGGCACCAACGAGGGTTTTTAACCCAAATTCACGGGCTACTTTTGGCACCAATTCGTTGCCTTCGATACAAGAGAATGACCTTACCCACTTGGTATAAGGTGCAATGATTTGCATCCGTCGCCGAATTTGCTCTTCGCTTAGAACATCACCCGGCTTTTGGCCTTCTTCGTATGCGCTGTAGCAAAGACCGTGCATACCGCCCTCCAATTGCTCCCGAAAAAGGTCTTGAAGTTGCTCGGTTGACTTACCGGAGTAGTCTGCTCCAGCCAGGGCTAAGTATTTTCCTAATCTGAATGACATAGATAAAGGATGTATGAAGTAAATGAGGGTATGATGGCTTGCTTCTTGAACTCATTACCCAGCGGACTGGGCTGCTTTTTTACGCTCAATTTCCGCACGGACCTCAAGTGCACGCGCTTCATTTACCTCATAATCCCGCATGATCCAAATGGCAATTAATGTCCCGATAATGGGCACCAAGGAGAAAAAGAGCCTCAATCCCGTCACTGCACCATCCGGTTGGGTTGCTGCATTTGGGGTGAACCCCACAAAGCTCATGATCGCTCCGCTCAACAATCCAGCAATCGCAAAACCAAACTTGACCATCCACCAATAAATGGCCCCAAAAATACCTTCTCTTCTTTTCCCTGTATTCAGTTCGTCCAAATCACATACATCCGCAGTCATGGACATCATCAAAGTGAATAGACTACCAATACCAAAAGAGAAAAACGGTAGCGCAAACAAGAAAACATAGGGCTTGCCTGGCACGAAAAGGAACCAAAACAGGATATAGCCAAAGATGGAAATTGACTGAGACAGCATGAAAGCATTTTTTTTGCCCATTTTACCCGACATCCATGCTACGGTGGGGATTACTGCAAAAGTGGTCACCAAGGCCCCGACGCTACCAAACAGCGTGGGCCAAAAGCCTGCTGCTCCTGTGTCTCCATTAAACAGATAATAAACAATGATAAAAAATGAAAAGGACGCAACCGTATTGAAAGCATTAAAAATGAAAAAAGTAGCAATGCATAATTTTCTGAAAGAGCTAATCTGAAAGGCTTCTTTAAACCCTTTTACAATTTCTTTGAGTCCGGAACCAATGTTCCCCATACTCAATGGAACGAGGCTCTCGTCGTCTTTCGTAGATTTGCCTTTGATGAAAAAAGCAGGAATCATGGCCAGGATCATACAGCCTATGCCCACCCACACCGACAGGGAGCGAGTTGCCGTATCCGCATTTTCAAACCATGCGGGATCGTACATCACGACCCAAAACCAAGGGGCAATCACCCAAGCCCATTGGCCAATCCACTGTGCCACCGCCATAATGTTCGTACGGTCGTGGAAATCATCGCTCATTTCATACCCCATCGCAACATAAGGTACGCTGAAGATGGTCAGTCCGGTGTAAAACGCAAAAGACCACAACAGGAAATAGGTAAAGTTGAAAATTAAGCTGTTTTCTCGATGCAATTGCCACATCGCTACAAATGAAATCCCCATGATGATCGCCCCAATAAAGACATAATGCCTGCGTCGGCCCCATACCGAACGGGTATTGTCGGTGATAAATCCCATGATGGGGTCGGTAATGGAGTCATAGACCCGGGGCAAAAAAAACAGAATGCCCCACATCCAACCCGGGAAACCCAAGTCTTGGACCAGAACAACCATGAATATCCCCAGCGCAGCGGGAAACATTTGATTGGCCAGCATCCCCAATCCAAAGGCTACTTTTTGTCCAAAGGGAACTTTTTGCGTGCTAGTATTACTCATTGTTTAGGTGTTTCGTTGGTGAATGAATGTTGTGTTGTTGTTGTAACTATGGAACAGAAACGAAACAAAGTGGACATCTTTGACTTTTGATTAAGCCCTTTGCGTGACAACGTTCTAGCCAAAATCATGTTCAAAATCATGCTGGAAATCAGCAAGATAGGGTGTGGAGTGTGTAAGTGTGAGTTCGGGTGTGGGGACTTCGAACATAAGTTTCGTCTCCAATTGAAAACGAGGTTTCTTCACACTCAAACCCAAACAAGCACACCCAAACCCAATTTCATCCGTGTTCCCAACTAGCCTCGCACAGCAAGGGCATAAATTTATAAAGGACGAAGATGTCTAATTTATTTAATCTGCGGCCCTATTTCGTATTCGCTTTCCCTTTTTTTGCAGGTGGTAAAGCAACTGGCTTCAGCAAGGTGGCTATGTTTCCTGCATGGGTTTTTACAATGGGATGGCCGTCCCTTGTCAAGCCTTTGAATCTGCCCTCGTCCACCAAATCCCAAACTGCGTATTTGGCTTGGCCATCAATGGTGAATATACCGAAGTGGTTTTCTGAACCAACCGGATTTGCGCTGTCTTTCCAGAACTCATCAAATGCTTCGAAGTAAAAACAGGCAATCTTATTTTTATTTGTCCAATCCCGCATGAGCTTGTAGTACAATCCTTCTTTGTACTCATCACAAGCTTTGGAGCCTTCGGGCCCGTAAAGACCGTCGGAGGTTGAGGCCCAACCAGTTTCTCCAATGTGAATAGGTTTCTCAATGCCCAAATCCTTCAGGTATTTGGCTACACTTTGGTATTGCGAAACGGCATGGTCCCTGGCGCGGGTCATGGCCAAGGTGATTTTGGTGGTATCGGAAAGAGTGGCTTCGTCCTCGAAGTTGCCCCAAAAATCAGGAAAGTAATGGGTATCGTGCATCGGGTAGGTATGCATGGATACATAATCCACCGCCTTTATTAACTTCGTCAAATCCTCCACATGGTATTCAGTACCTCCTCCGCCCCAAGAGGCAAAATTATCGGAACTGGTAATCCAGAGGTCTTTGGGCAGTTTACCCGTTTGCTTGAGTGCCTGCAGTTGATTCACATATTTCAAAATGACCCCGGGCTGCACGTAGTAACTGGTGGCCCATTTGACCATCGCCTCATTCCCAACGGCGATGATTTTCACGATGTCGGGGTATTCACTGGCCATCTCCACGGCACGTTGAATTTCAGCCGCGTTGTCCTCCTCCGATTCCTCGTCGTGGAGAGGGGCGGTATCAATCCAGGCATTTTTGCAATCAATCCAGGCACCGAGCATGACATACATCTCAAAATTAGGATCTTCCTCTTTTAAAGAGCGAATGGCTCGGAGCAAATTAGCGGCTTCTGCCAATTTGGTGTTGTAGGTCCGCAAGATCCTGATGTCCATCGCGGCTAAGATTTTCAGGTCCTCTTTCAACTGCTCCACTGTCGGCTGCAATTCGCGGGTTTTGCCTCGATAGCCCCCATACGAAATGGCCAAATATTTGGGGTTTCCCAAAATGTCTTTCGCTGTCAAGTTTCTTGATTGTGTTGGTGATGATGATTGATTTTGCCCGGCTCTCCCGCTGCATCCAACATTGAAAATCAGTGCCCAGGCCAGGCCCAAAACTAGGCCGTAAGCCTTTAGGAACTGCCCGGCTTTAGTGTTTTTATGGCCTAAATAGTGAACCCATCCAAAAACATGTTGAGTATTCATATTATTTCGAGGTTAAAGGTTTGAGTTGCACATCAATCCGAACGACCTCACCAGTCCTTTCAAAAATTTTCAGGCTATTGATCGCATCCACATTCAAGTCGTCTAAAACGGCGGTCGTACCGTTTTGAAAGGTAATACCAAGGCGGTTTTCGTTACTCAAATGATACACGATTGGCACCTGACAATAGGTGAAACAAAGCGTACCTTTTCCAAGCGACAAGTGTCGGGTCCGCTGGTTTACATCCACGTATTCAAAGCTTTGGTCGGCCTCCAGGAACTCGCTTTCACGCAACAAACTGGGCTTAAAGCACAATTTACCATTTTTTACCAAAACCCCCAACTCTCCAAATCGGCTGAGAATGTCTTCTTTTACCTGACCAGTCATGCCTGGTTGTTGAGCACCTTTTCCAGCGGGCGTATGCGAGTAGGGATCGGTCGGAAATGCCCCGTACAGCGAAGGGGATTTGTGTACACCAATGCCTTCACTGATCTCGTAATAATGTGCCAACAACCTAGCCTTGTGTTCGGGGCTTTCATCAGTTTCCACTGCTTGCTGGCAACATTCCAACACCGCCAACTGAAGTTTCGATACCATGTGCCAATAAATGGACCCCAGACCTTCGTACCCGAAAAAGGTGCCAGAGCGCCCGGTGAAGGCCTTGTGGTTAAACAAGTCTTCAAAAATTTGCAAGACCTGTTTCCCCTCTTTTTCCACCAGCGCGGCATAGCTTGTTGCCGACAATTCGCTCAAGGCGGCGCTCAGATCGCTGGCATTTTTAAAATTGCTGTTGAAATGAAAGTCCCCATTGACGTCCTTTTCCACAATGTCCACATTGCCTGCGGCAACCAACTGTGTGAGCAGGGAAGACTGCCCAATGGCCTCGGCAGAGACTTTGTTTTTTTCTAAAAATCCGGGCAGGTTTTTGTTGGGGTACAAGAGGTAACTGTACTGGTCGGCACGGAATAATTTGCTCTTTTTCAGGCTATCCAATAACAAGATGGTGTCTTGTGCTGACAAATATTTGGAACTCAAAACCGCCACCTGGCCTTCCAGCATTTCGCTCAAATACGCGATCGAAACCCGGTCTTCGCCCTCGATGCTCATCAAATTATAGGCGTGGTACAAATGATCTGGACGTTTATTGGCTTCAATGGTGTGTTCCAGAAAAAGGAGGCTCAGGTCGAAAAACTCAGCTATTTCAGTCAGCGCAACAGGCTGTTTTGCTCCTGAAAAGGCTTGTTCATAAAGCGCAGTGCGGTAAGCGCTGCCAGCCTTGCCCAGGCCGTCCAAAATCCATTTGCGGTCGGTATCATTGATCTTCCCCGTGAGCAGATGCTGGTGATCTTTCAGGGTTTGCGATACCGCCCTCAAAAAAACCAGCAATTCGGCAGATACATCTGCTTGTTTCGCTGCTGAGTCGGCCAATACTTTTTTGAAAAACGATAAAAAACGCCTCAAATAGCAAAGCGTTACCACCGAAACCCCGTTGCCGACCAAGGCATTGTTGGCATCGTTCCATTCGGGTCGTTGGGTGTTCATCCAGATGCCACCTTCAGGAATAAAATTGGACATTTTGGCCAGCACCGTTGCCAGTATTTTTTCAGCAAAAGTCACCGCATGGATCTTGCCGTTTCGATCCTGCAACAAGGCTCCATCGGCACCGTGCTGTGATTTGCGCAACTGGATTTTTTTGTCTGATTCGTGGTCAAACTCGATGGTGTCTTTTGGATTTTTGAGGGTGTCTTCGTAGCTTTTTATCCGGTATGGAACATTGGCGTACACGAAGTCTTCTTGGTCAAAAAGGTGCCCCAAGCGACCGGGTTGATGGTCTTCCATGAACTCCAGAAACTTCAAGAGGTAGATGATCTGGTGGTCGCCCCAATAACCGATGTAGGACCAGGGATTGTCCGGCTCGATTGTTTCCCAGTCGAAACCAGCTTTGGTCACGCGGTAGGGATTGTAACCATCGAAGGTGGTCGCATTCAAAAACTTATACACCATGCTTTCGATAAAGGCCGGGTAGGAATGGGCCAGCGCCTCCCAGTTTTGAAAGATGTCGCGCCAATTGCCTTGGTAATCCAATAATTTCGACCCATCCTTTTCGCTGCGGGTATTGATCGAAAACCAGTTCCAGGGGCGGCTGGGGTCGCCGTGGCGGCGGCTGAATTTGAGTGGCATGTATTCTAGGCACAAACGCCTGAAGTGTACATCCTTGCTTTGCTGTGCGATTTGGTTGAGCTCAAAAAATGAAAACACTGGGCTTAACTGGTCCAGGACTGGCTTGGCATTTTCAAAAACAGTGGGATTGGCCTTGGATAAATAATGGTCAAAATCCCATTTTTCGATTTGATAATTTTGATCAAAAATGCCGCCGCGCATGATGTTAAACAAAATATTGGCAAAATGGCGGGTATCCCGGCGTTGGTCGGAACTCAGTTGTAAGCCGTCGGCAGCTGCGTTGAGGGCCAAAAGGCGCTGGGTGCCAGCAGCGATGTCCTCCTCTACAAGTCGGGCCAATCCTTTTTTGTCTTTGAGCAAGGCCATTAGTTGGGCAACAGCAGCGTGGCTTTGGTTCACATTGGCCACAATCATCCAGGTTTTTTCGGCACCAGCTGACAGCACAATGTTTTTTTGCAGCAAAAAAGCCCCTTTTTCTGCTTTTACATCCACTTCTTGCTGTACGGGCATCCCTTTTCGGAACTTGCCGAGTTGCAAAGCAGACAGCAGATAAATTGAGTCCTCCAAGCCCAAAGACCAGGCGACATTGGCTTTCAGTGCCTCGCTAGGCTCGGCTTTGTCCACGATAATGGCACTCAAGGCGTAAATGCCCAAGCCGACTTCAGGGGCTAATTCGCTGCGTTTGTAAGCGTCAACCAGGTTGCTGGAGCTGTTTTGTAGCGTACTGGGCACACCATAAGGCAGAATATTTTGGATGCCATCCAACAAAGCAATGTGGACCTCGTTTGGCCCCTGGTTGATCAACCTTGATTTTCTGACAAAACCAAACTTGTCGCTGGAATTCCACTCCACTTGAAAACTCAGTTGCAAGTCGTGATTGATTTCTTCAAGGATGATTTTATGTCCGAAAACATGTTTGTACAGGTTCCGACTCGTATGGTGGACTCCTTCATAGCGGTTAGAAAAGGGTTCCCAGCGCTGTTGGACATCGCCCTGTTGCACCCGGAGTACAGTTTTGCTGCCCGTAATTTCAAGTGACTCGGTAATTTTATCATCGGTGTAATAGGGAAAAAGGGCATAATCGGCATTTTTTCGGCCAGCACTCAAGCCCCCATTGCTGGAAATGAACATCCAATGGTCGGAGTCACTTACAATGCTCATAAAAAATGGGCGCAGGGCGTCACTGTCTGGTATTTTGAAATAGCGCTCTGCACCTATTTGTGTGTATTGCAGTTCCATTTTTACTATTATTAGGCTTGTAATAAGGTACAGTGTGGCGCTCCAACACGAGCCAAACTGGAATTCGCAAGGCAAACTACAAATAAATCATGGTTCTCATTGGTTTTAGGCGCTGGGTAATACATTCTTCAGCACATTTGACAAATAGTAGCATTTCTTTACTGATGTTGTGCAAAAATTCGAAGTATCTCTTGCAAAATGACAGGCCTGCTGGAGAATTCCCGTATAGGGAGCGTAAAAAAATAAGGTGGACGGATTTGGGTTTAGTGAAAAAAGATAATCAACTGACCGGAAGGAAGTTGTGTTCTTTTTTTGCTAAACCTCAAAAGCAAATGTGTCCACCTTATTTTAGCTTAAATAGATATGGTTGCAAGCAAAGCATATTTTGGTTCTTTGACAATTAATGTGGGAGGTCAAAATTTCTCAACGCTGGTGCATGTGGTAATGCCTTTGCCCCATCTCATATAGACCACTAGTCTTCATATGATGCAACTGCCGGATAGATGCGTGATGTGATTAGGGGAGGGCATTTTGTCCCCGGACTGAAGTCCAGGGTTACACGATGCAGGATGTGATTTTTGCATTTAATTGAAATTCAGACAATTGAACTGACTTATTTCACCTTGCCGTGATTTGGATTTTTGCTCCCCATCTCACCAAATTTTCAAAATAGAACCAAACACATCCTGCATCTATCCAGAAGTTGCATCAAGGGACACATGATTTGTCAGAGAACCCATATTTTCAAATATATTTGAGGGATTCTGAGTTTTTAGATTGGGCCCAAAGTGGCCGTTTTTGCGTATCCTGCTTTGTGAAAATGCTCCTTGTGTGCGATTAACTTTACTTTTGCGTCATTTTACAGGATACACTGGACAAAAACCTGTTCATTTGCCTTTAGAGCATCTTTAAAATTTGCTGTTTGCCGTAAAACGGCCCAATTTCGCCTACTCTTCGTTAGGGAAATGCTCATTATGCGTTGCATAACTCCGCTTTCCCTGCCTTGATTAGTCAAAATTTGCCTCGTTTTTCGCCTAATTCTCTAATATTTAAACACGCTCTTAACTTTCAATCATTTTTTTGATGCGCTACGAATTCAAATACTACGCGTCGTCCGATCAGTTGGAAGCCTTGCGCAACATGTTGCAACCCTTCACCTTGCCCGACGAATATGCCGCCGAGCAAGCGGGCGGGCACTACACTGTGCGCAGTATTTACTTCGACACGCCCAATTTTCAGATGTACCACCGCAAGCAAGACCATTTTGCCCACCGCATGAAGGTGCGCTTGCGCGGCTACAACATCGGCAACGACGAGAGCAAGGTTTTCCTGGAGTTGAAGCGCAAATACGAAGGGCCGATTTTGAAAAACCGCTGCGGATTGCCGTATGGGGTGGTGAAAAAAATCTTCCAAGGGGCTGCAGTGGATGATCTTCTGCCTGAAATCGGTAAGCCCGACAACCTGCGGCGCTTTTTTTACCAAATTTACCAGCACCGCCTCAAACCGGTCGTGACGGTGGCCTACGAGCGCGAGGTATTCCTGAGCAAGCTTTGGGACCCCGAAAACAACCTGCGCATCACCATCGACAAAAACCTGCGGGCCATTCCTTACCCTGGCGTGGATGAGTTGTATGAGGAGCGCAATGTGCAGCACCCCTTGCCCCATCAATTCATTTTGGAAGTAAAATTCAACCAATATTGCCCGGTGTGGATGAAACCCATCCTGGCGCATTTTTCCCTGCAAAAAGCCCCGGCCTCCAAGTACGTACTTTGCATTGATGCCCAACCTGAGATCAAAACCGATCACTGGGGCGGGCCTCTACTGCGCGGCAAACCACTTTTTTTCGGCAAAAAATAAAATCCACCATGTTTCAAGACTTTCAATCCATCTCCTTGTTCCCGGTCAGTGCTGCCGATGTGTTGGGCGATATCGTGGTGGCCTTGCTCTGCGGCATCTTGCTGGCCATCATTTACCGCATCACCTACAAAGGCCCTTCCTATTCGGTCAGTTTTGTCAATGCATTGGTTTTGTTGACCGCCATTGCGGCCTTGGTTTTGATCGTGATTGGCAACAACATCGCCCGCGCCTTTGGCCTGGTGGGAGCCATGAGCATCATCCGCTTCCGCACGGCGGTGCGCGATACGATGGACATGGTGTTTATTTTCCTGGCCTTGGCCATCGGCATGGCTTGTGGGGTTGGCTTGCGAGTGGTGGCCATCTTGGGCACTTTACTATCGGGTTTGATGATCATGGGGCTCACTTTCAGCCATTTTGGCTCGCCCCGGCGGCGTTTTCACCTCCTGCAAATCACTTACGATGCCCTGCACACCCCCAACGGCAGCCTCGACCAAACCCTGAGCAAGTACTGCCGCAACCAACGCATGGTCAACCTCCGCAACACGGGCCAAACCCAGGAACTGGAGGCTTTTTACCACGTCACCCTCAAAAAATCAGCCTTCTCCGAGCCCTTGGTCAAGCAATTGCAAGGCCAGGAAGGCATCCGGCAGGTCAATTTGTTCTTTGATGAGGATGATGTGAATGCGCCTACGTATTGAGGGGAGTTATGGGTTATGAGTTATGGGTTATGAGTTATGAGTCGGGGGCTCGCAGACAAGATTTGAGGTGAGGCTGGTTCAGGGGCTATGACCGCTGGTACAAGTCTCCTGACTTGTACCATTACATGCACGTCTTTGACGTGCGCAAATCAAATCATAAAAAAATGATTATCAATAAATTAAACCAATACCGCATTGGACAGGGCATGCCCTGCCTCTATAAAATTCGGCCCTGATCCGCTAGTTCACGGTCTCTGACCGGAACCATCTTCCATGCGTTTGTAACGCGTAAACGGATGCTCATTTCGGAGATTTGTAGAGACAACGGCATGCCTTGTCTCACGTAATGTTAGGAAAGTGCTGATTCACGGTCTCTGACCGGAACCATCTTCCACGCGTTTGCACCGCGTAAACGGATGCTAGAAAAGGCCACCACAAAAATACCCCAGGTTTCATTTCCATCTGATTCCCCCACCATTCGGCGCAAAAATCCCACCGTATGTCTGTATTTTTCCAATAATCGGCCCTGGATCACGATTATTGTACATCCTTATTTGTACCTTCATTTGTTAACAACAGCCAAAACCAAATATTCACCGATGAAAAAACTCTTCATCCTACTCAGCCTGTTTTCCGCCTTCAATACCTGGGCCCAAGGCACACGCCTTTTGCGCCAACCCAGCGTAAGCGACAAACACATCGTTTTTGTGTATGCCGACGACCTCTGGCTCGTGGACCGCGAAGGGGGCGAAGCCCGCCGCCTCACTAGCCACGAAGGCAGCGAAAGTTTCCCACACTTTTCGCCCGATGGCAAAAACATTGCTTTCAGTGCCCAATACGATGGCAATACCGACGTGTATGTCATCCCCACCAATGGCGGGGAACCTCGTCGCCTCACTTGGCATCCCGGAGATGATGTGGTGCAAGGCTGGATGCCCGACGGCAAGTCGATCCTGATGCGTTCCGGGCGGGCAGGGGCTCCTACCAAAATCAACCATTTTTACACCATTGCGCTGGATGGTGGCTATGAAAAAATGCTGCCCATTCCGCAAGCTTCTTTTGGCGAAATTTCAGAGGATGGGCAATTCGCAGCCTACCAACCGATCACTTTTTGGGATCCCGAATGGCGCAATTACCGCGGCGGCCAGGCCCAACCGATCTGGATCGTCAACCTGAAGGATTTCTCGATGATCCAAACCCCACAAAGCGACCGCGAACGCCATACCGACCCGGTGTGGCACAAAGGACAGGTGTATTTCCTCTCGGAGCGGGATTTTGCCAACAACGTCTGGCGTTTTGACCCCAAAACCAAGGAACTCAAGCAGATCAGCTTCCACAAAGATTTCGATTGCAAAAGCATCGACGCTGGCCCCGATCGCCTGGTGTACGAGCAAGGCGGCTACCTGCACCTGCTCGACCCCCAAACGGGCAAGGCCAAGCAACTCGTCATCCAGGTCAATGCTGACCTCAACTACGCCCGCCCCCACTGGGAAGACGTATCGGCCAATGGGCTGGTCAACGCTTCGCTTTCGCCTACGGGCCAAAGGGCCTTGTTCGAGCACCGGGGCGAGATTTTCAGCGTACCCAAGGAAAATGGCGATTGGCGAAACCTCAGCAAAAACAGTGGAGCCGCTGACCGTTTCCCGATTTGGTCGCCCGATGGGCAAAAAATTGCCTGGTTTTCGGACGCCAGCGGCGAATACCAACTCATGATCAGCGACCAGGCCGGAATGGAAAAACCCCGCGCCATCGCCATCGAAAAGCCTACTTTTTTCTTCCGCCCAGCTTGGTCGCCGGATGGCAAGTACATCGCGTTCACCGATACCCACCTGCGCCTTTGGTACATTGATGTGGCCAATGGAGTCACCAAAAAGATCGACAGCGAGCCTTACGCCCACGTAGTGCGCACCATGAACCCCGTGTGGTCGCCCGACAGCAAATGGATCGCTTACTCGCGCATCCTCAACAGCTTGCACAAGGCCATTTTCTTGTACAACCTTGAAACGGGCAAAAGCCACCAAGTCACCGACGGACTAGCCGACGCCATCAGTCCGGTCTGGGATGCAGGGGGCAAGTACCTCTACTTTTTGGCAAGTACCAACTACGCTTTGAGCAGTTCTTGGCTCGACATGAGTTCCTATGGCAATGAGATCAACCGCAGCTTGTATGTGATGGTTTTGTCCAAAAAAGACCCTTCACCTTTCCTGCCCAAGAGTGATGAGGAGGAGACTAAAAGCGAGCCCAAGAGCGACGTTAAACCCGAAGCTCCAAAAGACGCTGGTGTTGTTGTAAACGTCGATCTCGACGGCATCCAGCAGCGCATCATCGCGGTGAATGTCCCTTCCCGTGTTTATACCGGACTGGTGGCTGGACCAAAAGACTATGTTTTCTACCTGGAAACTGTAGAAAACCAACCAGGTTCAACCCTGCACCGCTACAATTTTAAAGACCGCAAAGCCGAGGTTTACCTCAGCGGAGTGGGCACGGCGGTTACTTCACACGATCGCAAACAATTGTTGTACAGCAGCCCAGGCACTTGGGGCATCGTCAAAAGCGATGGACTGCCCAAGCCTGGCGATGGCAAGCTGACCCTGAGTATGCAAACCTATGTGGACCCCGCCGCTGAGTGGGCACAAATCTTCCGCGAAGGCTGGCGTTTCCAACGCGACTTTTTGTACGTGGACAACACCCATGGCGCACCTTGGAATGAGGTTTTTCAATGGTACAGCCCTTGGGTAAAGCACGTAAAGCACCGCAGCGACCTCAACTACGTGGTCGACATCCTGGGCGGCGAGATTGCTGTAGGGCACTCCTATACCAGCGGCGGTGATTTTCCGGATGTAAAAACGGTGAACGTGGGCTTGCTGGGAGCTGACATTGAGTTGGGGAATGGTTTTTACCGCATTACCAAGATTTACAACGGCGAGAGCTGGAACCCCGACTTGCGCGCACCCCTGGCCGTGCCCGGCATCGACGCCCGCGTTGGCGACTATATCCTGGAAGTGAATGGACAAGAAATCAAAGCTCCACAAAACTTCTTCAGCCTTTTCGAAGGCCTCGCCGATAAGCAAGTCAAGCTCCGCCTGAGCCAAAACACCAGCCGCGAAGGCAGCCGCAGCGTGACCGTGCAAGCCATTGGCAACGAAACCCAATTGCGCCTGCGCGACTGGGTGGAAGGCAATCGCCGCAAAGTCGATTCCTTGTCAAAAGGCCAACTGGCTTACGTATATGTGCCCAACACGGGCCAGCCTGGTTACACTTATTTCAACCGCTATTATTTTGCGCAGCAAGACAAGAAAGGGGTAGTCATTGACGAGCGCAACAACGGTGGTGGCTCGGCAGCCGATTACATGGTCGACATCATGGCGCGGCAACTGCACGGCTATTTCAACAGCCGGGTGGAAGGCAACCGCCCCTTCACCCAACCCCAAGCGGGCATTTGGGGACCAAAAGTGATGATCATCAACGAACGGGCTGGCTCTGGTGGCGACTTATTGCCTTACTTGTTCAAGCGTGAAGGACTCGGTCCGCTGGTGGGCACCCGCACCTGGGGCGGCTTGGTACACACCGCCGACACCCCCGGCTTCATCGACGGGGGCCGCATGGTGGCTCCACGAGGTGGTTTCTACGACGCCGACGGCAAATGGGCCATCGAAGGTGAAGGCATCGCACCCGACATCCAAGTGGAGCAGTTGCCATCCGCAGTGGTAAAAGGCGGTGACCCCCAACTGGAACGCGCCGTACAAGAAGCCCTGAACCTGATGAAAACCAAAGGCGTGACTTTGAAGCCTGAGCCTAAAGCACCAGTGCGGTACAAGCGGCCGTAAGGAAATTGAGGAAGCCGCCGTGCTGGGTCCAGTACGGCGGCTTATCAAATAGCTACCTCAAGGTGGATTTGGAAATGCGAAGCTTTTTTTGACATACGATAGACAACACGAGTTACGACATACGAGTTGCGACATATGATTTGGGGCTCACTGGGAAGATTGAGTGTAACTTCAGCGAACGTTTTCACGAGTTGAGTTTTTTTAATTTTAAAATTCTGAAATTTCTGTCCATGTTTAATCAAGCCCATAAAATTTCCGTCAAAGCTTTCCACCAAATGGAAGAGGCCGGGATATTTGCTGCCGAAGATCGGGTTGAGCTGATCAAAGGAATGCTGATTGACATGAGTCCCGTAGGTCCCTCCCATACTTCACGCGTAAAAATTCTGTCTAAGTTATTTTTTCGCTTATTGATCGATCAAGCTTCGATTGGAATACAAGATCCAGTTGTGTTAGACGATTTTTCGGAACCCATTCCAGATATTTCGATCCTAAAATGGCGACAAGACGAATATGCCAAGGCACATCCCCGCCCCGAAGACATCATCTTGCTCATCGAAGTAGCTGATTCATCTTTGGCCAAAGATCGTGCAGAAAAGATTCCAATGTATGCTGAATCTGGCGTAATCGAGTGCTGGCTGATCAATTTACCCGAAAAAAGGATTGATGTGTACAAGCAGCCAATGGATGGAAAATACCAGCAAGTTGAGTTGATTGAATCCAATGGAGCGCTCCAGATTGAGGCTTTTGGGCTGGTTTTGGCCGCTAAAGATTTGTTGAGATAAGCCACTTACACTTCCTCCATCACCCAATCCTTGACCTCCTTTTTCACGGTATCAAAACTGATGCCGATTCCGATGATTGTTTTATTGCTCAGGCGGTATTTATTTGCGTATTTTTTCTCACGAATCTGGTCCAAACCTACCTGAGCGGGTACGTTTATTTTGAATTCCATGATGTAAATGTGGGAATCTGTTTGCACCACGGCATCCATGCGGCCATCGGAGGTATGCACCTCGCTATCCAATGAAAATCCAAGGTAGCGAAAGTGCAAGTGCACCAAAGCATGGTAAAAATGCTCAGTCTTGTCATCCAACAAGGGGCTGGGTATGTCCTTGAGCAAGGAGTTGATGACGGTGATGACTTTGGGAACATCGTTGTTCAAAAAACCCTCTTCGAGCAGTACCACAGGTTTCAATGAATCGGCTGGTTTGCGATTCAACAGGCTGCCAATCAAGTAATTGTTCAAGGCTTCTTCGACTTCCCGATTGGGATAGCCTAGGGTGTAGCGCCCTCGTTCAAGATCCAGTTTTTTGATGGTCAAATAACCCGTTTGAAACATCAGGGATCGGGCATCCAAGTTGTCCAAATCGTAGCTGTCAAACAAACTTTCGGGTACTTGTAGGTCCTCCACTTTATAAATGTACTGTTCTTTTAGCACCTGAATCAAAAAACCAGGAGTTCCAGTTTTAAACCAAAAATCGCCAAATCGCAGGTTGTCAAAAAGCAATAAGATAGAAAAGGGATTGTACAATCGCTCTTTGCCATTCCAACTGTAGCCATTGTACCACACTCGAATTTTTTCAAGCAGCGCTTCTCGATTTTTAATCCCTGTTTCTGCTTGCAATGCGCCCAGGTGTTCATCAAAATAAGCAACAAGGTCTTGTTGGGTGTATCCTACCAGGTCATTGAACTTGTGGTTCAAACTCATTTCTCGCAAGTAATTCAAATCCGAAAACAAACTGACCTGACTAAACTTTGAAACACCTGTGATCAAAAAGAAACGCATGGCCGCCTGCACTTCGCTCGATTTCAGGCTGCCGTAGAAGTTTTTCAGGAAATCGCGATTGGCTTTGGCTTGCTCCAATTGGGCCTTGTCGAGATAATCGATCAAGGGTTTGTCGTATTCATCAACCAGCAAAACAACTGGAGAGGATTGTTCTGCCAGAGTCAAAATCAATTCGCGTAGTTTGGCCTTGGCAGATGTAGTGTACAATTGTATTTGATGCCTTTGTGCCTGCTCGTCAAAAAAATCGCATAAAGATTGCTCCAGGCCATCACGACGATAATCCAGTACATTGAATGACAAATGAATAACCGGATGTTTTTGCGACCAATCCCAATTGTTTTCAATCCAAAGTCCTTGGAACAATTCTTTTTTGCCCTCAAAAATGCACTGGATGGTGGATAAGGTCAATGACTTGCCAAAACGACGAGGGCGAGAAAGGAAATTGTAACGCCCTAGAGTCAATATTTCATGAATCTGCTTTGTCTTATCCACATAAAGCATGTTCATGCTGCGGATCAACTCAAAATTCTGTTCTCCAACTGGTAATTGCTTCATCAAAAATTAACTTGGGCTAAAGATAGGGCTTTTTTGATCAATTTCCACACCTCACTCGGTCTTGCGCAAGCCGAGCGTTTTGAAATTTAGCTGGCCATTTGCTTTTCCAAGCTGAATGGTCGTGCGGTTGGTATCTTGATTTTGCCACTGTTGATTTGTGGGCCTTAGAGTGTGTTTAAATATTGGAGGTTTAGTCAGAAAACGAGGCGAATTTTGACTAAACGAGGCAGGAAAAGCGGAGTTATGCAGCGCATAATGAGCATTTTCCTAACGAAGGTTAGGCGAAATTGGGCCGTTTTATGGCAAACAAAAAATTTTAAACATACTCTTGAACATAAAAATTACAGCATCCCGCAATCAAAAAAATGCTTAATTTTGTTTGACAAAAAAGGGAGAAGGGCTAGCAGGGATTTGTTTCATGATACAGTTCGGAACGCCTTAGAAAAAGAAGGATGGGTGATTACCGACGATCCACTTGGCTTCAAAATTGGCGAAGTTGATTATTTTGATTCTAAACAACAAGAACATTTACAATGGATAAAATAAAAAAATACCAAGATGCAATCCTGCACATCCTGGAAAATTATGCTGCTGTTCCATTTGCCAATACGCCAACGGTCGAAAAGCAAATTATTGCCGATAAAGAGCGCAATCGCTTTATGGTGGTAGGCTTTGGTTGGGAAAACAATGACCATCTTTCTTACACTACCTTTCTGCACTTTGCCATCATCAACGACAAAGTATGGGTACAGCAAAATTGGACTGAAATTCCAGTCGGCAAGCGTTTGATGGAACAAGGCGTTCCTCAAACCGACATTGTGCTTGGTTTTGTACCTGAATATGCGCGTGGCGAAACCGAATACGCCGTAGCTTAAAAGCTCAACTCACTCCGCCTTCCTCAAAATCACCACTACCGACTTAGAGATCGGCGTTTTGCTCTCCCTGGCCACGTGGTTGTAGGGGATTACCACATTCGCTTCGGGGAAATAGGTGGCCAAACACTGCCTTGGGATATCATAAGGCAAGACCATGAACTGCCGCGCCACCCGCTCCTGTTGGTCGTAATTGCTCACGATGTCTACAATTTGCTGGGGGTAAAAGCCCGCTTCTTCCAGGTCCTTGGGGTGCATCAATACCACCCGCCGCTCGTTGTAAATGCCGCGATAGCGGTCGTCCATCCCATAAATGGTGGTATTGAACTGGTCGTGGGTACGGATGGTCATCATCAAAAATTCGCCAGGTCTCAGCTCCTTTTTCGGCAGCTTGGTGATGGTAAAATGTGCTTTTTTATCCTTGGTGGCAAACTCTTGTTGGCGGTTGGGATTGGGCAGGTAAAAACCGCCTGGTTCGCGCACCCTTTCGTTGTAGTTTTCAAAGCCTGGGATCACTTTTTCGATCAGCGCCCGGATATTGTCATAGTTGGAAATGAGTTGGGCCCAATCCAGGTCGGTCTTTTTGCCCAAAGTAGCTTTGGCCAACCCTGCCACAATCGCGGGTTCGCTCAATAGCTCATCCGAGCAAGGGCGTAGGCTGCCTTTCGACATTTGCACTACTCCCATCGAGTTTTCGGTGCTCACAAGCTGCTCTCCGCTGTCTTGCCAATCTTGATCGGTACGGCCCAAACAAGGCAGGATCAAAGCGGTTTGGCCGTGTACCAGGTGACTGCGGTTGAGTTTGGTAGAAACCTGTACCGTGAGGCGGCATTTGCGCAGGGCCTTCGCCGTCACTTCGGTATCGGGGGTAGCCGAGAGGAAATTGCCGCCCAGGCCCAAAAACACCTTAGCCTGCCCGAAGTACATGGCCTCAATGGCCTCGACGGTCGAGAAGCCAGGTTTGCGAGGGGCTTTGAAGCCAAAAACCTCGTCCAGCTTATCCAAAAACTCCGATTTGGGCTCTTCCCAGATGCCCATCGTGCGATCACCTTGCACGTTACTGTGCCCGCGAACGGGGCAGGTACCCGCGCCGGGGCGACCAATGCTGCCCTTGAGTAGGAGCAGGTTCACCACCTCGCGGATGTTGTCCACCGCGTTTTCGTGCTGGGTGAGGCCCATCGCCCAACAGGCGATGATGTTGTTGGCCTTTTTGACCAGTTGCGCGGCCTTTTTTATTTCGGCACGCTTCAGGCCCGTACCACCCTGCAAGTCATTGAAGTCGTGCTTGAGCAGGTCTTTTACAAAGTTGACATAGCCCGAGGTTTTGTCCATGATAAAATCCATGTCAAAAACCCCGCCCATTTCCAGTTTTTCTTCGTGCAAAAGCAGGGCCATGATGGCCTTCAGCAGATGTACATCACCATTGATCCGGACTTGCAGGTACAAATCAGCCAGTTTGGTGCCCCCCTTTAGCATTTTGCCCATGCGCTGGGGATTCACAAAATGGAGCAGACCCGCTTCTTTGAGGGGGTTGATGACCAAAATTTTGCCCCCGCGCTCCTTGCAGCGCTCCAGGGCGGTGAGCATTCTGGGGTGATTGGTGCCAGGGTTTTGGCCCAGGATGATCACCAGATCGGCGTGGTCAAAATCTTCCAAAGTGACCGAACCCTTGCCCATGCCCAAGGTCGTACCCAGGGCTTTTCCCGATGATTCATGGCACATGTTGGAGCAATCGGGCAGGTTATTGGTGCCAAAGAGGCGCACGAAGAGTTGGTACAAAAACGCAGCCTCATTGCTGGTGCGACCAGAGGTATAAAAAACAGCCTCATCGGGCGAAGCCAGGCTGTTCAATTCCTGCCCAATGAGTTGGAAAGCTTCCTCCCAGACGATGGGCTTGTAGTGCGTGGTACCAGGCCGCAATACCATCGGCTGGGCCAAGCGACCTTGTTTGCCCAATTCAAAATCCGAGAGTTGTTGTAATTCCACCACGCTGTTCAAGGCGAAAAAATCGGCACCGATGCTTTTTTTCTGAGCCTCTTCGGCGATGGCCTTGATGCCGTTTTCGCAGTATTCGCCTAATTTGGAGCGCTCATCGTCGGGGTCGGGCCACGCACAACCAGGGCAATCGATGCCCCCTTTCTGGTTGAGTTTGAACATGGTTTTGCTCGTATTTGACAGGCCCATGTACTTGCGGGCGTGTTTGATTGAGCTGCGCACGGCGGGCATGCCCCCAGCTTTTTGCTTGGGTTTGCGTACTTTGAGCTTATTGAAGGTGTAAGGTGGTTGCGCTCCCGTGTTCTCGGTCGAAGTTACGACAATGATTTCTTCGCTTTTGGCTTCAACCAAAGCAGGTTTTGCGATTGTCTTTTCGGCCTTCTCCTTTTGCTCAATTTTACTTTTTGGCGTGCGCGTTTTGCCTTTCATGTTCCTGTGCTAAGGGGAGTACGAACTCCCAACCTTTCGATGCGATTTCACGCTTTTCAGCGCGGGGCAAAAGTACACCTTTTCTGGGGTTTTCAAGGTTTGGCATAGCCATATCTTGCCCAAATTTCCTGTGCTTTTGCTGAAAGTAGAAAAGCAACAAAATTTTTACTTATTGTGGGCACTTGGGTTTTGCCATATTTGGTCACTACCGCCGCTTGTCGGATGGGGGGATAGCCGCCAGACAAGTCGATCCAATGCCCTTTGCCTTTCATAGCGGGGGCCATTACGCTCGATTTTGCGGTAATGCCCGCATCACAAGCCCCAGAAAGGATATATTGATTGGTTTGGGCAATGCTTTCGCCCTGCACCAGTTTAGGTTGGAGCAGCTTGTTCAATTTTTTGTTCTTGAGAAATACCATTGCCGCCCGGCCATAGGGTGCAGTCAGCGGATTGGCGATGGCCAATTTTTTCAAATCTGCGCTTTTCAAAAAATCAGTACTGAGTTCCGCCTTGTTTTTGACTTTGGTAGACCACAAAACCAGGCTTCCAAGGGCGTATACTTGTGGCTTCCCGCCGCTTTTTCCCATTTTTGCCAAGGTATCCGGATAAGCGGTATCCGCAGAAATGAATACATGGAATGGCGCGCCAGCAGCGATTTGGGTTGTCAACTTACCAGAAGACCCAATGTTGAGTTCTAATTTGACCCCTGCTTCTTTTTCAAACAAAGGCACGATTTCCTCCAGGGCAAATTGCACATTGGCGGCGGCGGCAACTCTCAATATGGTTTTTTGTTGGCCCTGAGCTGTTGTGTACAGGCAAGTAAAAACTAAAAGTAGCAAGAAGCGAAAGAACTGGTTGAGCATAAGAATGATTTATTCCATTGGTTTATGACAAATGTTCACCTCAAAGGTCTCAAAAAACAGACATTTTGACATTAGATTTCCATCAAAAATGCCAAAATGGCACTTTGGGCTGTTGTAAACCTACCTCACTGGCACAAAAATTCTCTTGGCATTTACTTTGCTAATGTTGGGATCGTACAACATTATCAAACCAAAACAAAAATAACCATGAAAGTCTTAGCAGTAAAACCTCAAGCGGCTTATTTGCCAACTACGCCATTCGAGCAATTGATCAAAACTGTTTGGGGCAATGACTTAGGTTTCGGCCCTTTCCGTGATCACGTTGAAGTCCGCCCGGCGGTCAACATCGTAGAAACTGAAAACAATTTTCGCCTGGAAGTTGCCGCTCCAGGTTTGGGCAAAGAAGACTTCAAAGTGGAACTCGAACAAAACCGCTTGACGATCTCCGCCGAAAAACAAAGCGAAAAAGTGGAAGGTGAAAACCTAAGAATGCGTGAATTTGCTTACAACAGCTTCAAACGCAGTTTCACGCTGCCTAAAACGGTAGATGGCGAACGCATTGAGGCCAAATACGAGCAAGGCGTATTGAGCTTGGTGCTGCCTAAAAAAGAAGAGGCCCTACCAAAACCAGCTCGCACGATTGAGATCGGCTAATCACAAGTAAAGCTAAACCCCAATAAATTTTTTTCAAGTCAGTCAGGTAGGCATTCTCCGTCATGCATCCGACCAAAGCAGTGAATGCAAGGGAAAATGTAATTTTTTTGAGCTTGTACGTTATGTATAATGTGGGGAGTCAAAAGTCTATCGCCACAGACTCAAGCTTTTAAAAAAGCAAAGCAAATTTGCAACCAAATAATCTTGTGTTTGTTTTTATTTTTTACAGCGCCGTGTTGTTAAATGTTATATCTTTACAGCAAGTGCAATCACAAAGCCTACAAATGCAGGATTTACGACAAAAATGTGCTTTGAAGCGTTTGTACATTAAACCATTTGTCTAGTTATCGGTTATATGTGTACAACATTCTCTACAAAAGAAGTGCAAACTTCACCTCAGTTGAAAAGAATTTTTTAGGTTAGTTAATAGGGTTTTAGGTGTTTTTTGGGGCCGACACATAGTCGGCCTTTTTTGTTTTTAGCAAACACGTTCAATAATAAAGTATCTGAGCTAAAATAAGGTAAACAACTTTGCTTCTAAGGTTTAGCAAAAAAGAACACAACTTCCTTTCATCCAGTCGTTTATCTTTTTTCACTAAACCCAAAATCGTTTAACCTATTTTTTACGCTCCTAAAGGGAAAAAACAGAAAGCACAAGTGTGGATTGGAACCTCTGGTAGTTTTAGGTGCTTTCTGACGGATTTGAAGTGCAGTAGCTGGGCTGAACCAATGTTAGGTACGCTGTTTTTAGATGGTCCAGTAAAATAAGGCATTTCCATTCAGTTTACCAAGAAAAAAGGGCATTTGTTTTGATGTTAAGGAATAATTTTTTTGAGCTATTTTGTAAAAAATTTAACAAAGTCAAGTCTTGGTTAAGATGTCTTGCCAGGAATTCATCGCTGAGTTGCGAATTCAAAATCTTATCTGAAGCTTTTTATAGCATCTAGGAAACCGGGCTAAATCATTTATTTTAGCTCAAATACTAAAAAATCACCAAGGTTCACGCTCAAGCCGGAGGATTTGTTAGTTTTGAAGACAAAGCCACCAACATGAAAAAAAACCTGTTCATCTTTTCTTGCCTGATTGGGCAAATGCTGCAAGCACAAAATTTGTCACCGATTCAAGCTGTCAATTTTTCACAAGTAAAAATCAATGACGCCTTTTGGAAGCCTAAAATGGAAAAAGTGGCAACTGCCACCCTCAACGCCTGTATTTTACAAACCGAGATCAAAACCCCACGCATCCGCAATTTTGAAAAAGTAGCCCGCAAGCAGGGCGAAAAACACGAGGGTATTTATTACGATGATTCGGATGTGTACAAAGCGCTGGAAGCCATCGCTTACTCGCTCAAAAACAACCCTACTCCCAAGCTAGAGGCCACCGCCGATGATTGGATCGACAAAATTGCCGCCGCCCAGGAGCCGGATGGTTATTTGAACACTTACTACTCGCTCCTTGGCCTGGACCAGCGCTGGAGCGACATGGAAAAACACGAGGACTACTGCGCCGGGCATTTGTTTGAGGCCGCAGTAGCTTATTACAATACCACGGGCAAGCGCAAACTGCTGGACGTGGCCATCCGTTTTGCCAATCACATTGACGAAACCTTCCGCCTGGCCAATCGCCCTTGGGTATCGGGGCACCAGGAAATTGAACTGGCCTTGGTCAAACTGTACCGCACCACTGGCCAGGACCGTTATCTCAAACTGGCCGATTGGTTCCTTTTGCAGCGAGGGCGTGGATTTGGCCGGGGTGTCATTTGGGACCAATGGAAAGACCCCGCCTATTGCCAAGATTCACACCCGGTGAAAGAACAAAAAGAAATCACTGGCCATGCAGTACGGGCCATGTACCTGTACACGGGCGCTGCCGACGTGGCCGTGCAAACTGGTGATGCAGGCTACATGGGGGCCATGAAAACGGTGTGGGAAGACGTGGTGCAGCGCAACATGTACGTCACTGGTGGAATTGGTTCATCCGGTAGAAACGAGGGCTTTAGCCAGGATTACGACTTGCCCAACGAACAAGCCTACTGCGAAACCTGCGCCTCGGTAGGCATGGTTTTTTGGAACCAACGCATGAATGCCCTCACTGGCGAAAGCAAGTACATCGACATCCTGGAGCGCAGCCTGTACAATGGGGCTTTGGATGGCCTTTCACTCGAAGGTGATCGCTTTTTTTATGGCAATCCTCTGGCTTCCAACGGCAGCCATGCCCGCCGGGAATGGTTTGGTACCGCCTGTTGTCCTTCCAATATCGCCCGCTTGGTGGCTTCGGTTGGCGATTACATCTATGCCCAAACTGACCAGGCATTGTGGGTAAACCTTTTTGTAGGCAGCGAAACCAAACTGAACTTGGGTGGGCAAGAGGTGAACATCCGAATGCAAACTGCCTACCCGCTGAACGGCAAAGTTGGCATCAAAATCGACCCTGGCAAGGCGACCAATTTCCTCGTACACTTGCGCATTCCCAGTTGGGTGAGCAATGCCGCTTTTGCGGGCGATCTGTACACTGCCCGCTCCGTTGCCCCAAACAAATTACAAGTCATGGTGAATGGCCAAATTGTAGCTTATAAAAGCGAAAAAGGGTATGCAGTTTTAGAAAGAACCTGGCAGCCTGGCGACGAAATCAGCTTCACTTTGCCGATGCAAGTGCAAAAAATCAGCGCACGGCAGGAGGTGAGCGCCAGCCAAAACAAAGTTGCGATCCAGCGCGGCCCACTGGTATATTGTGTGGAAGGAGTGGACAATGGTGGTGATGCCTGGAATTTTATTTTGCCCGAAACCGCCAAGTTTAGCGAGAAAAACAGTACGGTTGGCACCGAGGCGGTGGTCGCTTTGCAAACCCAGGCTCTATTTTACGAACCGGGTGCCGATGGCAAAAGCATCAAAACGGTGCTCAAGCCACTGACCGCTGTACCCTATTATGTATGGTGCAACCGAGGCAACAAAGGGATGCAGGTGTGGTTGCCACAAAAAATCAAGGGCTTGCGGTTTGTGGAATAGGATTGAAAATACTTGTTCATTTTTCGGTTGCAGGTGCTGGCCTTGCTTCCTTATCTTCGTGCAAGCAAAAAAATGCAGTAGACATGGAATTGAGCGAAGACATCATGTATCAGGCTTCGGTGGACCGAGACGCATCCTTCGAGGGCATGTTCTATGTGGCGGTCAAGACCACTCGCATTTTTTGTCGACCCACCTGCCGGGCCCGCAAGCCCAAACGGGAGAATGTGGAATTCCTCAAGACCATTCACGAAGCTCAAAACAAAGGCTATCGGGCTTGCAAGGTTTGTCGACCCTTGGAGTTATTGAATGCTACCCCGCCCTTGATCCACGACTTATTGGAAGAGCTCAATGCCAATTCCGACTTGAAGTTAAAAGACGAGGACTTGCGCAGCCGGGGGATTGCTCCACATGCCTTGCGTCGTTGGTTTCTCAAGCACCACGGGCTTACGTTTCAGGCATTTCAACGCAAAAGACTCCTGAACCAGGCTTTCAAAACCATTCAAAATGGGGCTGCGGTTTCGGATGCAGCTTGGGGCACGGGCTATGAATCATTGAGTGGATTTTCGGATTCCTTCAAGTCCACTTTCGGGGTTTCGCCTTCAAACAGCAAAGGCAAAACCATCCTTGATCTGAAGCGTTTTGAAACCTTACTGGGGGTCATGTGGGCGGTAGCAAGCCCCCAAGGCATTTGCTTACTCTCTTTTGCAGAGCAGTCCGCACTTGAAACTCAGCTTTCGAATTTGGCAGCAGCCCACGATGCGAAACTCTTACACGGCGAAAACCCCCATTTTGATCAACTGATCGAACAAGTAAACGCTTACCTGGCTGGAAAAAATAGGGAAATCAAAGTGGCACTTGATTTTCATTACCAGGCACTTGAACACTACCTGCATGGCGCTACGATGCTGATCCCTTACGGTTACAGCATCGACTGGAGTGATTTTTGCACTAAAATTCCTATCCAAAGCAAGCCCGAACAATTGCAGGAACTGCTGTCGAATAATTGCTTTGGCTTGCTCATGCCGATCCACCGCATCCGCAATTGGGATGATGGTTTGGAAGAGATGCTAAAAAGGCGCAACCATTTTTTGCGCGAGTTGGAACAAAAACATGCAACTTAATAACATGCAACTTAATATGGCCAAACAGAACAGCAAAGACTACAATTTCTTCGAAGATGTTCATGCAGTTGCGCGCCTGGTTCCTGAAGGACGAGTGACCAGCTATGGGGCCATTGCCAAGTACTTGCACACGGGCATGAGTGAACGGGTGGTGGGCTGGGCCATGAAAGCAGCCGACAGCGTGCCTCCCCGTGCCCGCCCATCAGGTGGTCAATAGCCAGGGCATTCTCAGTGGCAAATGGCATTTTCCTACCCCTGACTTGATGCAGGAATTGCTGGAAAAAGAAAATGTAAAAGTGGTAGATGATACCGTAGTGGATTTCAAAAAACTCTTTTGGGACCCTTCTGTTGAACTGGAGTAAATTAGCGTTATGTCAAACCAAATTCAGGTCCAATATTTCAAAACACCCTTTGGCGAAATGATCCTTGGGGCCTACGACAATCAGCTTTGCCTGGCCGACTGGCGCTACCGCAAAATGCGCAGCGCAGTGGACCAACGCTTGCAAAAGGGGCTCCAGGCCAGCTACCTGGAAGTCGATACAGCAACTTTGCAAGAGACCCGCAATCAATTGAATGCCTACTTCGCAACTGAGCGGCAGGAATTCGACTTGCCTTTGCTTTTTGTAGGCACCGTTTTTCAGCAAAAAGTGTGGAATGCCTTGCTCCAAGTGCCTTTTGGCCAAACCGCCACTTACTTGCAATTGGCCGAAAAGCATGGCGATATAAAGGCGATCCGGGCCGTGGCCAGCGCCAATGGAGCCAATGCCATCTCGATCATTGTGCCTTGTCACCGCATCATCGGCAGCAGCGGTGAATTAGTGGGCTATGCGGGTGGTTTGCCTGCCAAGCAGAAGTTGCTGGCTTTGGAGAGGGCGCAAAGGACTCATGCAGTTGGAGGGCAACTGCATCTGGAATTTTGAAATAGTCCTACCTCAATGCAGAGATTTCTTCGGCAGAAAGACCAGTCACAGTGGTGATTTCATCGGTGGATAGACCCTTGGCTTTCAGTTTTTTCGCCAGGCTAAAAATCCGCTCTTTGGTTTGCCTTAACTCCTCTCTAAGATAATCGATCTCCTGATCTTTTCGCTGGATCAGTTGTAAGACTTCATCTTGGTACAACTTGGCTTCTTCCAGATAAAATTCACTTTCAGGAGTCGCAAACATCAAAGTGATTGTATTGAATTTCCATGATGGTGTTGGTTTTACTAATAAGTAGTCAGTAAAAACATTGTAAAGCCTAATCACAAGGCCGCAATCTCCTCTGCAGAAAGCCCGGTTTCGGAGATGATTTCATCGATGGAAAAGCCAAGTGATTTTAGCTTAATAGCATAGTTAATAAGGAATTGACCGGCTTGCTCTAATCTCTCTTTGGTTTGTCCCAATTCCTCTTTGGTTTGTCCCAATTCCTCTTTGGTTTGTCCCAATCTCTCTTCGGTTTGTCCCAATCTCTCTTCGGTTTGTCCCAATCTCTCTTTGGTTTGTCCCAATTCCTCTTTATAGTAAGCAATCTGATTTTCTTTTCGCACGAGCAATTTCAGGATTTCATCTTCAGCCAGCATTGCCTCCTCCAAATCGGGATTATCGCGATCAGCGGCTTGTAAGCGGTTGATTACTCGTTCCAAAAAGCCAGGTAATAGCTTTCTCATCACGCGCAAGCGGTGTTCGTTGTCTTTGAATGCTTCTTTTTGATCAAAAAGCTTCAACAGGGCGTATAACTTTCGCTTGTATTCGTCCTTTTCGTACTCTTCTGGTCGGATGTTGTGCAAATTGGGCAATTGTACCACCAACATGTCGTAGCTGAGGTGGTCAATGAAATCATTGTGCTGGGTTAAGGTTTCATTTTTAAAAACGCCGACTTTTGTACGATTGACTTTGATCAAAAGGTCATTGATTTCGTTTTCGATACGAAAATTCAGGATAAAAATCGGTACCAGCCTGATTGGTCGGTCAATGATGCTGATCAGTTGCCCTCGATTGTCTTTGAGCTCTTCTTTGCGCTTGTGTTGAAAGTTTTTGCCGATGTAGCGTTTGAACCTAAAAATGTCGTCTTGTTCGGCTGCTTTTTGCAGCTCGATCATGATCATCTCCTGTGAGCCATCTTTTAACTCCACAGTAGCGGTAAAATCCAGGTGAAAAAGGCTGATTTCTTGCTCCGAGCCGGGGTCTTTAATTTTTGGACCTTTTTTCTCCGGGTGGGTGAGTGGTTCAAGGTGGAGTTTAATGATCTTTTCATTGGTCAGGGTCGATAGCACGATCAACGCACTATCATAGTCCGCCATCAAATAGCGAAATACCACATCGTAAATGGGATTAGGGATAACGATGTAGTCCGATTCGGAATGATGGCCGGAATTGTGCTCCATAATTTATTAGATACTTTTTTGCAAAAATACAAAAAATATCCTTTTTGCGCAATGGAAATGAAAACAAAAGATTGTGAAAAATGAGGCCTTTCTGCTGCTGCGCAATCTCCTGACTGGCACCTGGCTCCACGCGTTTGCAATGCGTAAACCATAGTCTCTTTTCTTGCCAGCAGGGCAAAGTTCATATTTTTTGCGACCTTCGGTACTCAAAACTCCAAATAACCAATAGGTATCACTCAACCCAACACCATGAAATATTTATTTCGCCCAATGCTGCTCGCTTGCCTTGCTTTGTGTTGTGCAATTGTACCCTCCCGCAAAGCGGCAAAAAAGCCAAATGTGTTGTTTTTTTTAGTAGATGACCTAGGATGGATGGATTTGGGCTTTCAAGGCAGTAGTTTTTATGAAACGCCACACTTGGATGCACTGGCCCAAAAGAGCATGATTTTCACCAGCGCTTATGCGGCTTGTCCGGTATGCAGCCCCACGCGGGCGGCCATCATGACGGGCAAAAATCCGGTGCGTACCGGGATTACCGACTGGATCAATCACAGCAGGCCCAATGAATGGGACCGCAATACGCGCCTTTTACCCGCAAAGTACACCCCGCAGCTCGCCCTGGAAGAAGTGACCCTCGCTGAAATGCTACAAGCGGCCGGATACCGCACTTTTTTTGCGGGCAAATGGCACTTGGGGGGAGAAGGCTTTTACCCCGAAAAACAAGGGTTTCAAATCAACAAAGGAGGCTTTCATGCCGGGAATCCAGGCAGTTTTTTTGCCCCCTTCAAAAACCCGAAGCTGGATGACAAGGAAAATGACCATTACTTGCCCGAAAGACTGAGCGATGAAACCAGTCAATTCATCAGTGAACAAAAAGACCAGCCGTTTTTCGCTTTTCACTCTTTTTACCTGGTGCATACCCCTTTGCAAGCCCAGGAGCATTTGATCAAGAAGTACCAAGAAAAAAGGGAACGACTGGGCTTGAAGGACGACATGCAGCCGATTGGTCCCGACATCTACCACATGGAAAAAGAGCGCACCGTGCGCAGTGTGCAAAGCCATGTGAAGTACGCCGCAATGGTAGAAGCACTGGACAATGCAGTGGGCAAAATTGTCAGCACCCTCAAAAAGGAAGGGCTTTATGAGCAGACCATCATCATTTTTACGTCCGACAATGGAGGACTTTCGACCAGCGAAGGAAAACCAACGTCCAATTTTCCCCTGCGCGGCGGAAAAGGCTACCTTTACGAAGGCGGAATTCGGGTTCCGCTCCTGATTAGGGCACCTGGAGTGGCGGCAAATGGGCAAAAAACGGATGCAGTGGCCTGGAGTGCCGATTTGTACCCCAGCATCGCTGCCTTGTGTGAGGTAAAAATACCAGCAGCGCAAAAGCCAGATGGACAGAGTTTGGTGCCGATCCTGAAAGGCGGGGCGTTCAAAAAACCACGCACCCTTTTTTGGCACTACCCGCATTATGGCAACCAGGGTGGAGGGCCCGCCTCTTGCATCTTATCGGGCGATTGGAAATTGATTTACTGGTACGACAAGCAGCAGTTTGAATTGTTCAACATCAAGCGTGATTTAGGTGAAAGCACCAACCTGGTAAGCCAAGAAAAAGAAAAATTTCAAAGCCTGAAAAAGGAACTGGACCATTGGTTGCAAAAAAACGGGGCCAAATTTCCCCAACTAAACCCTAATTTTGTGATGCCTACCCGGAATTGATCGCAATGCCAAGCAGCATTTTTTTCAATTCCACCCCTCATCGGAACTCAAATTCACATACCCCGTTTAACCATTAACCATTAACCATTAACAACTAACCATTAAAATGTCCACTTTCCAACAACAAGTCCAATACATTTTCGATCGCCCAGTCAGCGATGAACAGTGGTACGATACCCCAGCCGCAGGTCCCGACCCATTCGAGGGCGAGCAGCCGCTGTTGATTTTTGAGTTTTTGGAAAAACTGCTGCAAAGCCCTGCTACGGTGCTCTCGACTTATTCCGATGACCAAGTGGCGCAGGGCTTGGACTTTATTTTCAATAGCTCTTCTTCCAATTATTGCCATCAGTTCAAATTGGCCCCGGTCGATTTGGCGCGCAAGTTGGCGGTTTTACAAAACCTGTTCCTACTTTTTCGCGATGTGTTGAATCCGCGCTGCATGGGCAATCTTTCAGCGGGGGCGCAACGGACTTGGTCGCGGCTCAATAATTTTTGCTACATGTTTTGGGACATTTCCCCACTCAGCGTGTGGGTAGACCAGGATGCGTCCAAAGAATTGGGTTTTGCCTTGATGGCCGACATGAGTGAAGACGATTGGGGAATGCTGGACCTGCCACCTGAAATCCGGGATTTCCTGCAAATGAACAAACCCGCTTCAGATCCGAACGCTCCATCGCGGGAAGAGTTGGAGGCCAAAATGATGGACCAATACCAAAACCCTAGTGAAGATGCCGAAGCCTGTTACAGTGCCATCCTTGAGGTGATGCGGCAGTGTTTGTACCTCAGCAATCCCGCCTGCGCCGAAAGTGGTCTGCATGGTTTGGGAGAATTGGCCGTTTTTCAGCCTCGTAAGGTAGTGCCTATTATCAGCGAGTTTCTATTTAAAAAGCCGCATCAAGATCAAAAGTTGTTGAGCTATGCCTTGGCGGCTCGGGATGGGATGGTTTTGTGATATCAACCTCGCCGCTTCGCCTTCTCCCAGAGTACCGTATCCCGCCCTCGCAAGAGCCTGAACAGCCCGCGATAAACCGCCAAGTTCATCGTACAAAAATAATAAGGTACAAACAACACTTTGAACGACAAATTGCGCTGCTGGAGTAAGTAGCCGAAAGCAGCCAGGGTATAAAAAAGTACCTGGCCCATACATATATATAGGTACCTGCCACCATTTTTTTGGGCCAAAACCACATTAAGCACCAAAATCAGCGGCAAAAGCCAAGGTGCCACGCCCAAGCGCAAGACCTTGTGCGAAAAAAACTGCCAACTCAGCCAGCCATGTCGCCAGGGCAGAAGCAGAGACTTCAAGCGCCAAATGCACTGCAAGCCCCCGGCGGCGATCCTCACTTTGCGCTTCATTTCCTCGGTCACCGAAGCCGAGGCTTGCTCCATTGCATAGGCGTCGGGCAGGTAAGCAATTTTGTAGCCTTGGGCGGCAATGCGCAAACTGAGGTAAAAATCTTCGGTCAAAATATCAGCAGGAATGCGTTGAAACAAAGCCCTGCGGATGGCAAACAACTCGCCCGCAGCGCCTACGCAGCTGTACAACTGTGCGTCGAGGTTTTTGAGCCAGCTTTCGTAGCGCCAGTACAGGCCCTCGCCTGCGGCACTGGCTTGTTCTTTTTGGTTTTGCAAAATGCGCTTTTCACCAGCGGCTACCCCCACTTTGGGGTTTTGGAAAGATCGGGCCAGGATCAGCAGGGCCTCACGGTTGAGCAGGGTGTTGGCATCGCTGAATACCACGATTTCGCTGTCCACCAGCGGCATGATGCGCTCAATGGCTGCGGTTTTGCCTTTTCGCTCGGGCTGGTGCTCGATTTGCACTTGGAAAGGCAGGTTTTGGCACAGCTCGGCCAGTAATTCAGGTGTGCCATCGTTGGAACCGTCAGTTACGAAGCAAATCTTGAGCAAATTGGAAGGGTAGTCGAGTTGCTGGCAATTGGCCACTTTTTCGGCCATGCAATCGGCCTCGTTGTAGGCGGCGATGAGTAAACCCAGGGTGGGGAGCACTTGTTGGGGTGGGGGAGGGGCATCATTCTTTTTACCAAAAAACGATTTTACCCTCACCAAAACCCACAACAAGAGCCCATACCCCAAGTACGTATAAACCAGGGTAAGTAATGCAGTCCAAAACAGGATTTCCAAGCCCACGGATTATCCAATGGCTTTTACCCCTGGCAATTCTTTGCCTTCCAGCAGTTCGAGCATGGCCCCACCGCCGGTGGATACGTAACTCACGTCGTCGGCGAGGCCCATTTGGTTCACGGCAGCTACCGAATCGCCACCACCTACCAGCGAGAATGCACCTTCGGCGGTTGCTTTGGCTACGGTTTCTGCGATGGTTTTGGTGCCCGCAGCAAAGTTGGGCATTTCAAAAACGCCCATCGGACCATTCCAAAGCAGGGTTTTGGACTCCAAAATGGCTTTGCTGAAGCTCGCACGGGCTTTTTCGCCAATGTCGAGGCCCATCCAGCCTGCGTCGATGGCGTTGCTGGCTTGTACTTTGATGTTGGCCTCGTTGCTGAAGTTGTCGGCTACTACCGAATCTTCGGGTAAGAGCAGGGCTACGCCTTTGGCTTTGGCTTTTTCCACCAATTCCTTGGCCAGGGGCAGGCGGTCTTCTTCGCAGAGCGATTTGCCGATTTCGCCGCCCATCGCTTTGAAGAAAGTGTAAGCCATGCCGCCGCCGATGATCAGGTTGTCTACGGAGTCGAGCATGCGATCCAGCAGCAGGATTTTGTCAGATACCTTGGCTCCGCCGATGATGGCCGTGAGCGGGCGCTCAGGGTTGTTGAGTACGCGGTTGGCGTTGTCGAGTTCGGCTTGCATCAGGTAGCCGAAGCCTTTCTTATCTGCCGCAAAAAACTGGGCAACGGTGGTGGTCGAAGCGTGGGCGCGGTGGGCCGAACCAAATGCGTCGTTGAGGTACATGTCGCCGTAGCTGGCCAGTTCTTTGGCCAGTTCCACGTCGCCTTTGCCTTCTCCTTTCAAAAAGCGGGTGTTTTGCAGGATCAGGACTTCGCCGGGCTTGAGGGCAGCGCATTGGGCAGCGGCTTGAGGGCCTACAAACTCTTTACAAAATTGCACGGGCACCCCCAGCAATTCGCTGGTGTGGGCTACCGTGTGCTGCATGGTGAAGCTTTTCACGTCGATTGAACCATCGGGCAGCGGTTTTTCTTCCGGGCGACCGAGGTGCGACATCAGGATCACCGCACCGCCTTGGTCGAGCACATGTTTGATGGTTGGAATGGCCGCACGGATGCGGGTATCATCGGTAATGGCGAAAGTCTTTTTGTCGAGTGGCACGTTGAAATCCACGCGGATCAGGACCTTTTGGCCAGCAAAGTTTAGGTTTTTCATGATTCAGGTTTGGGTTTTAGTGATAAGCCACGGATAAAGTGTACCTTTTTGCAACTGCGTTGCCTCGCTTTGCGAGGGTGGTCTGCTCCGCAGCCCATTTTGGGGGAACACGGATGAAACGGATGATGCGGATTTACACGGATTTCCAGCAGGATGTAGTCCAACGCTGCTGAAATGGCCTTTTACTTCGAGCTTTTCACCAAGTACATTATAAACATCCTCAAAACTCAAAAGCCCAAGATGCGGTTGCTAACTTGGGCTTTTGAAAATGCTAGATATAGTTCAGGCAAGCAAGAAAAATAACATCAACGCTTTTGACTTCATATTGAATTAGCATGTTGGAGTCAACATCATGCTGGAAATCCGTGAAGATCCGTTTTATCCGTTTCATCCGTGTTCCTAATCAGCACCGCACAGCGGGGCGCAGAATGTGCAAAAGCGTTTAAATTATAATCTGCGGCCCTCAAATACGGGTAGCCAAATCAGCCAAACGAGCAGAATAACCTGCTTCGTTGTCGTACCAGCCGATCAGTTTCACCATGTTGCCATTGACCATAGTCAGGGCAGCATCGAAAATACAAGAGTGTGGGTTGCCCACGATGTCGGCAGAAACGATGGGATCGGTGCAGTATTCGAGGATGCCTTTCAGCGGACCCTCGGCAGCAGCCTTGGCAAAAGCGGCGTTGATTTCTTCAACCGTTACTGTCTTCTTCATGATCGCAGTAAAGTCAGTAACAGAACCAGTTGGGGTAGGCACGCGCATCGAGCTACCGTTCAATTTACCCTTCAGGTGTGGGATTACCAAACCGATGGCAGCAGCAGCACCCGTGCTGGTAGGCACGATGGATACGGCAGCGGCGCGAGCGCGGCGCAGGTCATCGTGAGGCGCGTCTTGCAGGCGCTGGTCAGCGGTGTAGGCGTGCACGGTCATCATGAAGCCCGATTCGATGCCACACAGGTCGTCCAGAACCTTTACCATCGGCGCGAGGCAGTTGGTGGTACAAGAGGCGTTGGAGTAAATTTTATGGTCAGCCGAGATTTTGTCCTCGTTCACACCCAATACTACGGTTGGCAGGTCGCCTTTGGCAGGAGCGGAGATCACCACTTTCTTGGCACCAGCAGTAATGTGTTGTTCTGCTTGTTCTTTGGTGGTGAAACGGCCAGTTGACTCGATTACGACGTCAACGCCCAAGTCGCCCCAAGGCAATTTGGTAGGCTCTCTTTCGGCCAAAGCGTGAATTTTCTTGCCATTGATGTAAAGGAACTGCTCGTCGGCGCTTACAGTGCCGTTGAATTTGCCTTGTACGGAATCGTATTTGAACAGGTGCGCGAGCGTGGGGTTATCGGTCAAGTCATTGATGGCAACGATTTCCACGTCGTCCATTTGCAAGAGGTTGCGCAGTGTGATCCTGCCAATGCGTCCAAATCCGTTGATAGCAATGCGTTTTGCCATGGTGGATGTGTTTGATGGTTTGAGTTTAAAATGGTCTCGTTTTGAGTGAATTCCACCCAACACCGGGACTTATGTGGTGCTAATCTGGTTAATTTGGCAGTGAGCAAAAAAATCCAAGAAAGCCTTGTTTTTTGCCGGGGCAAAGGTAAAAATTATTTGCAAATGACTTTTTTACTTTTTTGTAAAGTCTTTATCCAAGCCTTGCAAAGCAATTTTTTTTAAAATTCACAAAAAAAGGAACGCCAAAGCTTGCAAGATTGTTTGCTATGTGCTTATCTTTGCGAGCCGAAACTAAAAAGGGATTCTCAAATGCGAGGAAAACCCAGTTTCGATAGCAAGTTGGCCCGTTCGTCTAGGGGTTAGGACATGGGATTTTCATTCCTAAAACACGGGTTCGATTCCCGTACGGGCTGCCAACTTATTTCTTCCAAGTTGATTTACAAAATCGATTTGGCCCGTTCGTCTAGGGGTTAGGACATGGGATTTTCATTCCTAAAACACGGGTTCGATTCCCGTACGGGCTGCAAAAAAGAGCCATTCTGGTGTGATGCTGGGATGGCTTTTTTGTTTTTTGGAGCGCTATTGCTTTGAAAAACAAGGCAACACATCCTCTCCAAAATACGGCTGCTGATCGACCCAAAACATATACTTCACCTTCAGGAAATCTTTGGCAAATGCATGCAACTGCGGCACGAGGCTCTTGCGTGTTTTGGCACCCGTTCCTACTTTTTCGTCGTAATCTTTGTCAGCACCAGTCGTAGCGGTATAGTTTCCGTCTTGAACGGCGATCCCAAGCGGCACGGTGTATTGCCCCTCGTGCATCATGGTGTAAGCATGGTTGAGTTGGCCTTTGCGGGTGGGCATCAGGTCAGGTGCGCCCAGCCCTACTCCGATTTTTTCGCCGTATTGGTAAATGCTGCGCAAGTAACCTTGGTCTTCGGCGGGCAGCCATTCACCAGGCATAAAGTTGGCGTAGATCATGGTTGTGGATTGGGGAAAGGCTTTTTTCAAGGCTCGCATATTGGCTTGTAATCCAGCAAAGTAGGCTTTTTCCGAAAAACTAGTGTCCGTTTTTTCGCTTACCCCAATCGAAGTCTCCTGGAGGTTGATGCCAGCTATTTTGCCGTCGAAGATATTTCCCAGGGCTTGAAGTAAAAGCGCAAACCGTGCTTGTACCTCAGGATTCCAACGTTTGGCGACCCAACCCTCGGCTTTGCCTTCATCATTGAATTGTGGGGTAGCGCCGCCTTCATAGTCTTTGATGAGCAAGTATTCGGGCACCGCTTGGAAATTGGGATTGAAGGTGGCATCCTGGAGCTGAATGAAAAGTTGTTTGCCATGTTTTTTGAGGTATTCGTAGTCTTTTTTGATCTCAGAGAAGTCATATTGGTCCTTTTTGGGCTCCAAGTTGCGCCAGGCATACATGATTTGTGCGCCCTGGAATAACCCGTGTTTTAGCAAAGGGTGCTTATGGATCAATTCGCGGTCGCGGGCAAAATAGACGAAATGCTGGATGTGGTCCTTTGGAATGGGACAAGTAGCATTGAGGTATTGTTGGTAAGCGTTGAGGTATTTTTCAGAACGCTTTTGGGCTTTTGCCTCATTGGTCAACGCTGTTAATAGGACGAAAAAAATCAAGGCAAATTTGGGCTGCCAGGCGCTGCGATTCAAAATCATTCATGCACGTTTTGGGTGAAAAAAAGAAAGTGTTGGTACTTTTGAACGGAATAGGTAGGCTCAAAGGTGCTTCAGGTGCAAAAATCCAGGTATATTGCCTAAATATCGACTTTTATCTAGCGTCAACTTCAAACCTAAAAATGAGCATGCAATTTACAAGGGCTTTGATTTTTGTTGGATTACTGGTTTCGGGGTTCGCATTTTATGCTCAGAACGCTGGTTCAAAGCCCGTACTTGAAAATGCCAAACCACGCATCTGCTTTACTTTCGATGATGGTTCGATCCAAGACCTCGGAGAATACAAGCTGGAATCCTGGAATCAGATGATCCTGGATCATTTGAAAAAACACCAACTCAAAGCCATCCTTTTCTCAATGGGCAGAAACAAGCTGAATGAAAAAGGCCACTATGTACTGAAATCCTGGAACAATGCCGGGCATTTTATCTCCAATCACACGTTTACCCACCCTAGTTTTAATAGCAAAGACATTAGCCTGCAGTGGTTTAAAACGGAGTTGATCAGAAACGATACGGTCATCAACAAATATTCCAATTACCTGCGGCTTTTTAGGTTTCCCTACCTAAAAGAAGGCGATACGCCTGAAAAAGTAAATGGATTTAGGTCTTTCTTGGCCGAAAAGGGCTATAAAAATGGACATGTTACGGTTGATGCTTCCGATTGGTACATCAACGGCAGGCTGGTGAATAAACTACAAGAAAATCCCAAGGCTGATGTCTCTGGATACCGGGAATTTTATAAACAACACCTTTTTGAAAGGGCTACTTTCTATGATTCTTTGTCAACTGAAATGACTGGCCGAAAAATCAACCATGTATTGCTTTTGCACCACAACCTAGCGGCTGCCTTGTTTTTGGACGACTTGATTCAGCATTTTAAAGACCGTGGTTGGGCGGTAATTGATGCCGACAAGGCTTACGAAGACCCAATTTTTGAAGCCGTGCCAGCGCATATTCCTGCTGGAGAAAGCCTGATTTGGGCTTTGGCAAAAATGACGGGTAAGTTTGAAAAGGTATTGCGTTATCCCGCCGAAGACGGTGAATATGAGAGGCCTAAGATGGAGAAATTGGGTTTGTGAATATTTGATGCGCTGATGTCTTACCATTCCCTGACCCATTTTACCCCAAAGTAATCCCGTACCGTAGGATCTATTACATAGCGCTCCTTGGTTTCTAAGTCAGTGATCACATTGTAATCGTGGTCTTTGAAGGCCGGGTCTTTGAAAAACTGGTGCAAGTTGATTTTGAAAAAGTATAACTGCCCTACCTTGTGCTCACATTTCACTTTTGTTGTCCAGCCTTTTTTGGCCAAAATGTAACTCACGATCGCATGTAGGGATGCGGAATATCCTACACAATTGGTTTGGTTCTTTCCTATCAGGATATTATTCGGGTCCATCGAACATTTGCCCAAGGTGAACAGGAGATTTTTGCTACAGTAAGAAGCGGCGAAGTGGATGATTTGCACCAGGTCGGCATCCTTGTGGTCAGCGATCCAATGGTCCAATGCTTGCTGGATGTTGGGATTTTTAATGCTTATGGAATTCCTTTGATCAATTTCCTGGTAAGCGACCATGCTGTGGTACAAGGGGCCTCTAAAGCAAAAAATGGCCACAAATAAGACGAAAAAGGCGAAAAATGAGCGTTTGAAAAAGCGGGAAATTTTAGCATTCATGGTCTTTTTTTAATCTAATTACCTAAGCCTTCTTACGCCCAACCACCCCACTTGCACAACCAAAGAAATAACGCTTTTGCTGCACTTCCAGCCCTTCTCTTTCCAAAAATGCCTTAAAAATGGAGCAATCTTTGAATTTCTGGCAATAAATTCCCAGCATCTTGTAATCCATTGAATTGCCCATGAACAGTTTTCCTATGATTGGGATCAAATACTTCAAGTAAAACATGAAGGGTATTTTCAAAAGCAGCAACTTAGGCTCAGCAACCTCTATGAACGAAAACTGGCCATGGGGCTTGAGGATTCTACTGACTTCTTTTGCCAATTGCTCCAGTTGCGTTGGGGAAAATGTTTTCAGCCCGAATGAAGAAATGATGTAATCGGCAGATTCACTTTCAAGGTCGTTTTGTAGAACATTGGCTTGCTTGGTACCGATCTTCAAACGTGGATACCAGTGCAGTTTTTGATTAGCACTTTTGATCATCTCCAGCGAAATGTCCACACCAGTGAGGGTATGATCTTGGGTACAGGCTTTGTTGATCAAATTCCAGGTTTCTCCCTTGCCCGACATCAAATCGAAACCATTTTGGATCACCTCGTCCCATTTTATCGCTTGAACGCATTGCCGCCGCCATCTCTCCGTGAAGCCAAAAGAAGAGAGGTAATTTACCCTGCCATAGGTTTTTGACATGCTGTTGAACAGGCCCTCGACAAATTGCTCATTGTAGATGTCCATATGGGGAGTATTTTTTTGGTTGGTCATTTTCCACCTATCGAGACAGCACAAAGGTTTTGAATAACGCTAATTCAGCCATTTCCTGCTCGACAAAACGCTTAAAAAGGCGCTCACCAACCTTGGAATGCAAAGCTGAAATCCCCACATCAATCAGCCTGAATCCAGTGGGCGTTAGAAAAATATTGTCGAATCGCTCGCCTGGCATGTCAGAAGGGCGGCGCAGGTCCCTGTGAACGAATCCGGCACGATGGAGGGCCGTAAGCTCATCTTCAAAAATATCGAGCCAAAGTTCTCGTTTTTCAAATTCGTAAGCCCGGAAATCCATGGGGTAAAGCCTTTCCATGACCAACATTTCGGTATCCTCATTCAAAATGTCAAGCCGCTGAAAACGAACTACCAAGCCGTTTATACCATTAGCAAAGCGCATTTTCTCGGCCTCTGAGCCAATGTCTGATCGCGTATCGCCAGCGAACAATTTCCCCGCCTCAGCGTCAGACAAAGCAATGACGGTGTTGTTGGCTCCAGAGGAAAGTGTACGCGGATAACGTTTTTTCATGTGGGCTGAAATTTTGATAAAGGTAGTCATTTATTCAAAATGCCCAGCTTTGTAGTTTCATCCCTTATCTGCCGAAGCTGTGCTGCCTGGCGACCTGATGAGTTTACATCCCCAACAAAATCACCTCTTTCCCCTCCACCTCGTGCACTTCGCGTCGAATGCGGGTTTCCCAAGGCAGTTCTTCAGAGGATTTTTTCTCAAAAATGACCAGGTAGCCCTTTTTTTGGCCCAATTTGTCCATGTAGCGGGCCAGTTGCTTGAGGCCCAGGGGTTGGGAGCGGGCATCGTGGTTCAGCTTGATTTCGACAGGGATGACTTGGCTTTTCCAAAAAATAGCCAGGTCAGTACGGCCATTGCCCAGGGCCATTTCGCGTTCGATGCGGCCACCGCCATTGATGATGCGCTGCAAAAAGGCCATAAGCAAGAGTTGGTGCCCCGCCTCCTTGTACTGGAAACGCTCCAGCCAGGACTCGGAAGTCCAGCGGTAAAAATCGGTGAAAGCTTCCATGAGTTTGTCCATGTTGAGAGAGCCATCGGGGTCCAAATACCAAGAGGTTTGGGCGATGTCCTGGTTAATGCTCTCCTGAAAACCCACATTGAGAATGCGGGTGATGATTTCGCGGTAAATGGGATTGGCAAACTGAACCGGGCTTTTGGAGGTGATGATGCCCAGGTCGCGGCAATAGCGCAAGTTGTCATCGGCCCCGTCGAAGGGCAAGTCACCCCCGCTGATGATGTTTAGCACGATGGGCCTCACCCTGGGGTCATTGATTTTGTCGGCCAGGCTGTCCAGGTGGGTTTGGCGCTGGGCAATGAGGTTTTCCTTGGCTTGCTCTACCAACTCAGGTGTGATTTCCTGGCTGTAATCGTTGTTGAGCATTTTATATACCATCTCATTGGCCAATGCATTGGTCAGCCAAGGTTGGCCGCCTGAAAAAGTATATAATTTTTCAAAAACAGCATCCGAAAAGACCTGTCCTGTGTCCTGGGTATGCTGATCGAGCAAACTCCGCACTTCTTCGCGGCTGAAAACGGGCAAAAAGAAGGATTCTGCTTTGATGTTGAACGGCGAACCAGCACCGATAGAAGGGTTGTCGGCACGGGCCTTTAAGCGGTACTCGCGGATGTCGCGTAAGCCAACCAAGGCAATGGATTGGGGAAATTGGCTGGGGCGAGATTGGAAGCCATTTCTAAGCTGGCGCAAAACAGAGATCAAAACATCGTCGTACAAAGAATCGACTTCATCAATCAGCAATACCAAAGGTTTGGGTAGTTCTTTGCACCATTTTGTTAAATAGTCCTCTAGTAAGTTGGCATTTTTGTCAAATTCAGAAGGATCAGGGGGCAAATGTTGTGAATGAAGGAAGATACTGGCTTGTCGATGAATTGTTTTCATAAAAACCAGATTCGCATCTTCAACGGTAATACTCGGAAATCCTGCTGATTCTAAAGAACAAACAGTAGAAAAATATTTCCCTTCTTTGTTCAGTTTATGAGCTAGTTCGTGCAAAAAGGTAGTTTTGCCAGTTTGTCTTGGTGCATGGATCAGATAGTATTGCTTCGAATCGATAAGGTGCTTAATCTTATGGTAAATCCCTCGAAAAGGATCGACTGTATAATGATCTTCAGGATTGCAAAGCCCAGTGGTGTTGAAAAATCTACTCATGTTGCAAAGATAAGCTTTTTGCTCATTTTGCTTTGCCCACTCTTCGTGCTAAAGCCACCAGTTTGATTGCGACAGTATAATCGAGACGGGTACACTGCGCTTGTTTCAATGAGTTCGATCAATTGCTGAAAACCAGTTTAAGGTAAGCCCCTTTACATCCCCAACAAAATCACCTCTTTCCCTTCCACCTCGTGCACTTCGCGCCGAATACGGACCTCCCAAGGCAGTTCTTCAGAGGATTTTTTCTCAAAAATGACCAGGTAGCCCTTTTTTTGGCCCAATTTGTCCATGTAGCGGGCCAGTTGCTTGAGGCCCAGGGGTTGGGAGCGGGCATCGTGGTTCAGCTTGATTTCGACAGGGATGACTTGGCTTTTCCAAAAAATAGCCAGGTCAGTACGGCCATTGCCCAGGGCCATTTCGCGTTCGATGCGGCCACCGCCATTGATGATGCGCTGCAAAAAGGCCATAAGCAAGAGTTGGTGCCCCGCCTCCTTGTACTGGAAACGCTCCAGCCAGGACTCGGAAGTCCAGCGGTAAAAATCGGTGAAAGCTTCCATGAGTTTGTCCATGTTGAGAGAGCCATCGGGGTCCAAATACCAAGAGGTTTGGGCGATGTCCTGGTTAATGCTCTCCTGAAAACCCACATTGAGAATGCGGGTGATGATTTCGCGGTAAATGGGATTGGCAAACTGAACCGGGCTTTTGGAGGTGATGATGCCCAGGTCGCGGCAATAGCGCAAGTTGTCATCGGCCCCGTCGAAGGGCAAGTCACCCCCGCTGATGATGTTTAGCACGATGGGCCTCACCCTGGGGTCATTGATTTTGTCGGCCAGGCTGTCCAGGTGGGTTTGGCGCTGGGCAATGAGGTTTTCCTTGGCTTGCTCTACCAACTCAGGTGTGATTTCCTGGCTGTAATCGTTGTTGAGCATTTTATATACCATCTCATTGGCCAATGCATTGGTCAGCCAAGGTTGGCCGCCTGAAAAAGTATATAATTTTTCAAAAACAGCATCCGAAAAGACCTGTCCTGTGTCCTGGGTATGCTGATCGAGCAAACTCCGCACTTCTTCGCGGCTGAAAACGGGCAAAAAGAAGGATTCCGCTTTCACATTGAAAGGCGAACCTGCGCCAATGGAGGGGTTGTCAGCACGGGCCTTTAAGCGGTACTCGCGGATGTCGCGTAAGCCAACCAAGGCAATGGATTGGGGAAATTGATGGGGCCTGGACTGGAAACCATCTCTTAGCTGACGCAAAAAGGAGATCAATACGTTGTCCCACAGAGAATCAGCTTCGTCAACGAGCAGTACGATGGGTTTGGTTTGATTAGTGGCCCATGCACTTAAATAATCCACCAGTGAAATAGGATGAATTGGAGCAGGAGGGCATTCTTGCTCAGGCAAAAAGAATGGAGCCATGCGGTGTACTGCATTAACCATGCGCTCATTGCCCAAGTTTTCAGTGAAGTCAGGAACTCCAGCGCTTTCGACTGAGAAAGTTATAGAAATGTATTTTCCTTCCCTGTTTAGTTGATGGGATAGTTGGTGTAAAAAAGTAGTCTTGCCTGTTTGCCTGGGCGCATGGATAAGAAAATATTGCTCCCCTTCGATTAGGTCATAAATTTTAGGTAGCAACCCACGAAAGGGTGCTACCATATAATGTTTCTCAGGATTGCAAAGCCCCGTAGTGTTGAAAAATCTGCTCATGTTGCAAAGATAGCAGTTTTGTCCCGATTTGAAATTTTGAAATAAAGGTAGCGGAAGCACCAGGCCAGGTGAACACAAATCTTGCCTTTTTCACAACTTTTTGCCCCTACAAGTCATCAAATATGTACCTTTGCCTCTCAAATTTGAATACTAACCACAATGAGCACCAATCGTCCTGGTAAAAAAAGACCACAACCAACCCCGCGCCAACAACCAACGCAGGCTACTCCCGCTGTGCCAACTAACCAAAAAACGACTGCGCCAGCGCCCCAGCGTACGCCTAGCAGCCGTGTTACCCGCGAGAAAAAAGAGTTGGTTTTCAACCGCAACAATTATATCCTTTTGGCCGCTGCTGGAGTAGTAATGCTTTTAGGCATCGCATTGATGTCGGGAGGAGGCATGAAAGACCCTAATGTATGGGACGAAAATGTGATTTACAGCACCCGCCGGATGGTGATTGCCCCGATTTTTATGCTGGGAGCAATGGTTTTGGGGGTAGTGGCAATTTTTAGGAAGTAAAATTCATCAAATCATACTGAGGCTGATTTTAAAGCCGAATATGTTTGTTGTGCTTGTAGTATGAACGAACTGATCAAAGCCGCTATCCTGGGCATCGTGCAGGGCATTACCGAATTTTTGCCCGTTAGTAGTGATGGTCATCTCGAACTGGCCAAATATTTCCTCAACGACCAAACTGCAGGTGAGCAAAGCCTCCTGATGACGGTGACAGTGCACGTAGCGACCACTTTGGCCATCATCGTGGTATTTTGGAAAGACATCATCGATATTTTTAAGGGTCTTCTGCAATTCAAATGGAATGCAGAAGTAGAATTTGCCGCCAGAGTGGTGGTTTCCATGATTCCTGCTGCCATTGTCGGTCTGTTTTTTGAAGAAGAACTCGAAGCCCTTTTTTCTCAGCGCATTTTGTTTGTTTGTGCCATGTTGGCCGTTACGGGGATTGTGCTGTTTTTGGGGCAACGCGCCAAAAACACTGGTAAAGCCATTGGCTATGGCGATGCTTTTTTGATGGGTATTTCCCAAGCGGTGGCGATTTTGCCTGGGGTTTCGCGTTCGGGCTCTACAATCGCAACGGCCATGATGTTGGGGATTGACAAAGCCAAAGCTGCACGTTTTTCTTTCTTGATGGTGGTGCCACTGATTTTGGGAAAACTGGTCAAAGACCTGATGAGCGGCGAATACAGCCGCAATGCGAGTGCCTGGCCCGAGCTGTTGTTGGGATTTATTTTTGCTTTCATTACGGGGGTATTTGCCTGCCGTTTGATGATTAAGCTTGTGCAACGTAGCAAGTTGCAATATTTTGGTATATATTGCTTGGCTATTGCTGCGGCAGTCGCCATTTATGTCCTTGCAAAAGGATGATTAGTTCACCAAAAAGTCATTAATGGACACTTTGTCTGAGCCGGCCCATTTGAGTATGAAATTTGTGGAAGGCGAGGTATTGTTAGTTGACAAACCAAAAGATTGGACCTCCTTCGATGTGGTCAATAAAATTCGTGGGCGTATCCGCCACGTTTTTCAAGTCAAAAAAATAAAAGTTGGCCATGCGGGCACCCTTGATCCAATGGCCACGGGCTTGCTGATTGTATGTACGGGCAAAGAAACCAAGAACATTGACCTGTACCAGGCACAATCCAAAGTTTACACAGGAACCATGCATTTCGGCGCGACTACGCCTTCTTACGACGCCGAAACAGAAGTCAACGCTACTTTTCCAACTGAGCATTTGACGGAGGAGATGATCCACGAAGCCACCAAAGCTTTTGTAGGCGACATTGAACAAGTGCCGCCCATGTTTTCGGCGATCAAAGTCGACGGGCAGCCCCTCTACAAAATGGCCCGCAAAGGCCAAAGCATCAAAGTAGAAGCCCGCAAGGTGAGCATTTACAGCTTTGAAATCACCCGGGTAGCTTTGCCAGAGGTGGATTTCAAAGTGCATTGCAGCAAAGGCACCTATATCCGCTCCTTGGCGGATGATTTGGGCCGGGCCGTAGGAAGTGGGGCTTACCTCACGGCATTGCGGCGCACGCACATTGGCGAGTACAAGGTGGATGATGCATTGAGTGTCGGAGAGTTGATGGAGGTGATTGGGGGCTAGGATTTACCAATTATTGATTTATAAAAGCAAAAAGTATAACTTTGTGCATATATTTTGTGCACAAAGTTATACTTTATGTTTAGAAGACAAGTTTTTGATGCTCTAGAGGCTCATTTGAGCGATCATGAAGTGACCGTCATTACAGGAATGCGGCGTACGGGTAAGACTACTTCGATTCTGCACCTACTCAGTTGTGTTTCACATTCCAATAAGGTGTTTTTAGATTTAGAGAGGATTGAACACCGTCAGATTTTCCGACAAAAGAGCTTCAGTAAAATACAAGCTGACTTAGAATTCTTAGGAATTGATTTTTCAAAAGCAGGAGTGATCGCACTAGATGAAGTACAATTGGTGCCAGAGGTGGCTTCTTTTGTAAAGTATTACTACGATCATAGTCCAATCAAGTTTATTCTTTCTGGTTCGAGCTCGTATTATTTAAAAAACCAAATCACAGAGAGTTTAGCAGGTCGAAAACAGGTTTTTGAAGTTTTCCCCTTGAATTTTATCGAATTTTTGCGCTTCAAAGAAGTGGACGAAGAGCCATTGTGGTCCCAAAGACTCCAAACATTTCGACCTCTCGTTTTTGCTAAATACCAGCATTTGTATGAGGAATACCTTCGTTTTGGAGGTTTTCCACAAGTTGTGCTTGCTGATTCTCCAGAAAGGAAAGTCAATATTTTGAAAGACATTCTCAATTCGTACTTGGAGTTGGATGTGAAAATTTTATCTGATTATTCGGTCATTGATGATTTGTTTCGACTGGTGTCGGTTTTGTCATCGCGTATTGGAAATAAACTGGATAAACAAAAAATAGGTGTTTTATTAGGGATTAATCGGAATAAAATAAATGATTACATCGCTCTTTTTGAAGCCACTTATTTTTTGCATCTGATCAGTCCATATGCAACCAATCCAGATCGTCACATCGCGTTGCAACCCAAGGTTTACATCGCAGATAATGGTCTTGCAGCTCAATTGGCACAGTTAAGCAGTGGGGCTTTGTTTGAAAATGCGATTGCCAATCAATTGATGAGGTTGGGTAAAGTGAATTATTTCCAAAAAAAATCAGGACAAGAGATTGATTTTATTTTGGATGAAAAGACAGCTTTTGAAGTAAAAGAAACCCCTGGACAAATTGATTTGAAAAAAACGATTGATCGTGCCCAGGAATTGGCTCTGCTAGAGGCGAAAGTCATTGGTAGAATGCCACCAGGTAACGATTTTACGGATTTTTTGTGGGGCGGATGTGTGTTTTGAAAACCACTGATCGGAGCACTTAAGCCCAAGGGTTTTAAGCAAAAGCAAAGCAATAATCGACTAAAGGTAAAAGCTTAGCCTGCTCACATTTCGGCCAAAAAAGGCCGTTTTTCCGTGATCCTTCGCCTCTTTTTGTGAAGGTAGCACCTGCTACCCCCACAAAAAGCAGGCTCGGCTGACGAAAAACCTTCATCTTTTTTGTCTCGAAACCGCTAGACTAAGTTTTTACGGCTGAAGCAAAAATGCGCCCTAGGATACAGTATCCCAGGGCGCAATGTATTATTGGTTCACTCCTTCACCATCAAAGCCTTGGCAGGTGCAGGTTTTCCATCAATCCACAACTGCACAAAATAAGTGCTGGCCGGGATGTTGTTCAGCGGAATGCTTTCCAAAGTCTCGCCTTTTTGCAAATTGAACTCACCTGTGCGCAAAATCCGGCCTGTATAATCCAGGAGATTCCAGCGGGCCTTGGCAGGCTCGTCGTATTTTACACTCAAAGTAGTTGAGCCTACCGCAGGGTTGGGCATGGTTTTCCAATCCAGGTTTTGCAGTTTTTCGTCAAACAAACCCGTCACTACGCCCAAAGTCAACTGCGCGGTAATCACCGGGCTGCCACTGAACAAGCTGCCGTCGGTAGCCACTGCACGGTGATAAAGCAGGGCGGTCTCACCTGCTTTGAAGCCATTGGCTTGCAACAAGGCTGAAATTTGCCCGTAAGTCAGCGTCAGGAAGGTGTCGCGCCCTGTATTGATGCTCGCCAGTGCTACTGCTACATTGGCATCCGCCGCGCCTTGCCAAACGTACATCGGCATTTGCTGGTCAGTTACGCGGTTCCAGCGGATGGTGATCGTTTGTTTGTCCGAGCCTTCGATGCGCACGCGGGTATCGTTGGGTGGGGCAATGACCGTGGAAGCGCTGGGCATGAAGTTGAACTCTGGGAAAACCTGTCCGCGGATTTCACCTCCTGGGTTGGTGCTGGTGTGAATATTGGCATACATACGGCCTGCGAACAGGGAGTCGATTTGTGGGCCAGTCAGTGGGATGGTGTTATTGCTTGCCAAGAAGCCACCCGATTTGTTGTCGGGCAAAACGGTTGCGTTCACATTTGTGGCAATAGGTCCGTTAGCCCCCACGCGGCCAAAGTGTAGGTGTGCTCCGCCTGCAATTGCTGGATTGAAATTGCCCACCAGGTTGTTGAAAGCTCCACTTACTACCAGGCGGGTGCCGCTGAGTTCGTATTTCAAATGTCCACGCCCCGTGCTCAAGGCCGGGTTGGGAATTTCGTTTACCCCCGACAGGAAAGTGGTGAAATAGGCCCGTGCCATCGGGAGCAACTGTCCGCGGATTTCGCCACCCGCATTGGTTGTGCTGTGGATATTGACATAAGCCGCACGCTGGCGCAAGGTGTCAAGGAAATTGACCGAAGTGCGCAAGGTGTTATCAGCAAAGAAGAAATCCCCTGCTTTTTTGCTGGGTGCAACGGTGGATTTGAGGTTGTATAAAATGCCGCCATTCAAGCCCGCAGGCCCGAAATGGATATGCGCTCCACCCGCAATGTTTTCGTTGAAATCACCAGTCAGCGTGGAGAATGAGCCAGTTACATAAGTCCGGGTGCCCGAAACTTCGGCGATGACCATGCCACGCCCCCGGCTACCCACCGGAACAGTTTCGCTGCCACCCGACAAGGACGCCATGAAATACTGGTACGCCTGGTGCACCAATTGCCCCCTCACTTCTCCCGAAGTAGCCTTGGTGGTGTGGATATTGACGTAGTAGCAGCGCTGGGCCAGGGTGTCTTTTTTGCCCGCACTCATGGTGAAAAAGTTTTGCGTGGGCAAAAATTCACCTGCGCGGTTGCCAGCAGCTACCGTAGCGTTGAGTGGGAAAATGATGGGGCCGTTGGTACCGATCAAACCAAAGTGGATGTGTGCACCACCCGCCACATTGGCCGCAAAGTCGCCTTCCAAGCCCGAAAATGAGCCGTGAACTACCATCGTGTTGCCATTGATTTCGGCCATCGTGCCACCGCCAGCATTGCTCACCACTGGGGTGCTTTCTTGTGAGCCACTTAGGTTGCCTTGCATGTAGTACTGCGCAGCGGCCACCATTTGGCCTCGAATTTCGCCGGAAGCGTGCACAGTAGAGTGAATGTTGACATAATAACGACGCAGGGCTAGGGTCAACAAAGCAGCATTGTTCAAGGGAATGCGGTTGCTGGCCGCCAGGATGCTGCCTGATTTGTTGTCGGTCCCCAAGGTTACGCTGATGGGAGCCACGATGGTCCCATTTTGCCCAGCCATCCCCAGGTGAATATGTGCTCCACCAGCCACCGCTGCATTGAAATCGCCTTCCAGGGTGAAAGAGCCACTCAGGTACATGGTGTCGTTTTTGATCTCTGCCAACACGGCCCCCCTGCCAGCGGTAGTGATATTGGGCACTTCGTTTTCGCCACTCAAGTTGGCCCAAAACAGCGAGGTCACTTCACGGTGCACTTGGCCCCGAATTTCACCTCCTGTGAATGCGGTAGAGTGTACGTTGGCGTAAATACGGCGTTGTTCCAACAGGTTTTTTTGTGCAGAACTGAGCGCAAATTTGTTTTTTGCTGCTTCAAATATCCCACTGCGGTTATCGGTTCCAAGGGTAGGATTCAAGCCAAAAACAATGCCGCCGTTGGTGCCCGCGAGGGCATTGTGCAAGTGAGAAGCGGTATAGTTGGCCCCCAAGCTCTGGAATGAACCACTTACCCGCAAGGTGTCGCCATCTACTTCCAACATCACCGCACCTGATCCATTGCTCAACACCGCAGGTACTTCCTGGCTGCCATAGAGGTTGGTTTGGTAAAAATTGGAAGACTTGGGCAGTAGTTGTCCCCGGATTTCGCCGCCAGGGTAAGTGGAAGTATGGATATTGACATACAACTGGCGGGTCTGCAAAAGTGCCAATTGTTCGTCGGTCAGGGTGAAAGTATTGGCTGCGGCTTCGAGCTTGCCGCCTTTTTTGTCGCCATCGGGGACAATGGTCAAGCCCAGTTGGATGCCTCCGTTTTGGCCGGCATAGCCCTTGTGTACGTGCGCACCGCCCGCAGGGTTTCCCGTAAAGTCGCCGATTAGGCTTTTGAAGGAACCAGTGATGACCAGTGATTTTCCATTCAAAATGGCCTTGACATCACCCGTCGCGTTGCTGACCACCGTGCCAGGTTCTTGGTATGAACTCAAGAAAGCCCGGTATTCGAGCTCTGCACTGCTTACTGTTTTGGCTTTTACATTGATTTGGCCTTTCATGCCACCACTTGCGTGCGGTTCGCACACATAATAATAGGAGCCCTCCTTGGTCAAGAGCACCGTGCCGCCGCCAAAGGCAGTCTTGAAGCCTCCATTGGAAGTGCTGCCGTTGGCATCCCAAGTGGCTTTGCTTACTTCTACCGCGTTGTGGGAATTAGACAACTGAAACACCACGGTATCGCCCAAAGTAATGTCAACAGTGGGCTTGTCAAAAGAGAAGCCTGAGTTCTTGATCACAATCTTGGCTGCGCCACTCACCGCTTTGGCTTTGACGGTGATGGTTCCTTTCATGGCAGCATGGGCGTGGGGCTCACATACATAATAAAAGGTACCTTCCTTGGACATGACCACTGTACCACCGCCGAAAGGTATTTTAAAACCACCATTGGATGTGTTGCCATTGTCGTCCCAAGTGGCTTTGCTGACTTCGATGGCATTGTGAGCGCCTGAAAGCTGAAAAATCACTGTATCGCCTACCGTGACTTCAATTTTGTCTTTGTCGAACAGGAAACCTGAATTTCGAATGGTCACACGGGCAGCTTGTAAGCTGTAAGTGCTGCAAAGCACCGCAACCACGAGGAGAAAACGTAAGAAATTACGCATAAAAATGGGTTTTATGATCAAAATGAAAACCGCGTTGCCAAAATGTCACTGGCAAGCGCGCTGCTTATTTTTTCGGAATTTTGTGAGGAAGCAAAAAGTGCTTTGATCTACTTACGGCTACAAACCCTGGGTTGGTTTGCGCAACTTTAAAGGAATTTTAGCGAGGTAGCTTTTTTCATCAAGGGAGCGTAAAAAAATAAGGTGGACAGATTTGGGTTTGGTGAAAAAAGATAAGCAACTGGATGAAAAGAAGTTGTGTTCTTTTTTTGCTAAACCTCAAAAGCAAATGTGTCGACCTTATTTTAGCTCAAATACAAGACTATTGAGGAAACACAAAGATAGCATAGTTTAAGGAGAAAAACTTGGATTTTTTGAGCTGAAAACTACTTTTTCTCCACTTTTTTGCTCAGGTCAAAGTTTTGCACCAATGCTACCCTCAATCCATTGTTGTCGGTAAACCTCGGCCCATTGGCGCTTTGTTGCCATACATTGAGGTAACCAACTTGGGCGTTGAAACTTTTGTTGAACTGGTAGCCCAGGCCCAGGAAAACCCGATTTTGGTCAAAGGCATTGGTGCCTACATTTTTGCCAAAACTGAAAAAGAGCTCGTTGAAGCCCGCAAAAAACAAAGTGCCCGGGTCGATTTCTTTGTTGCCAATGGGGCATTGTACATTGACAAAGTAGCGGAAGCGATTGCTGAAAATCGAACCATCTGCCAGCTCATTGTTTTCTACTTTTCTCAAAAAACGCTGCTCTAAAGTGTACCAGTGCTGAAAACGTACCCTACCGATTTTTTGCCGCACCACCACCCTTTGAAAGCTGCGAAATTCGGGGCGGGTCTCGTCAAAAGCGGCATTGATGAGGTTGGGGTAAAAGGCAATCGTGGCTGCCCCACCGCCGATGCTCAGGTTGTCGTGGACTTGGTAAAACAAGATGCCCCGACCCAGGTTGAGCGCCGTTTTATTGAATCCATCCACCCGGCGGTGTTGCAAATCGACCATCAGGCTCCACTTGGGGCTGAATTTGAAGGTGCAAAAATCAGCAGCCCAGAAGATGTGCTGTGCGGTAACTTGCTTGGTGGAGGCTTGGGCAATGGCCCAAAAGGGCAGGAGCAATGCAAAAGAGGCAAGAAGAAAACGCTGTTTCATTGGTGATGAGCTCGTGAATTGGGGGGCAAAGTAAGGTTTTAAAAACTAAGGTTTCCAATTTTTATGATTCTTGATCAGTCCATGTTGTTGATATCACGGTCAACGCCAAGCTAGAAATCCACAAGAATGGGTGTGGGTTTGTGAGTGTGAGTTTGGGGACTTCGAGCCGTATCGGCTTACCTAAGGAACAGGAAAGAAACAAAGTGGACATCTATGAATTTTGATTAAGCCCTCTGCGTGGTACCGTTATTGCCAAAATCACGGTCAAAGTCATGCTGGAAATCAGTGAAAATCAGTGAAAATCAGTTTTATCCGTTTCATCCGTGTTCCCAACTAGCCTCGCGCAGCGAGGCAACCAAGATGTCCAATTTATTTAATCTGCGGCCCTAAGCCTCTACCTTGTCCCCAACCTCCGCCTTCCCTTGCGCCCAGGCGCTGCGTTTTTTGAAATATTTGTTGTCCACGATCAACAAGCCAAAAGACTCACAATCTTCCTTGGTATGCTTGGCGTGGTGGGCCCCATGCGCCCGCAAAATGCCGCGTGAATAAGAAGAATCCAACTGCCGAAACCACTTGAAGCGCTGGTGGATGTATACGTCGTGGATCAAAAAATAAATCAAACCATAAATGCTGATGCCAATGCCTACAAACAACAACCAGCGCTGCGGCGTAGCCAGACCCAAAATGTAAGAAGTGGCACTCGGAATGGCAAAAACTAGAAAAAACAGGTCGTTTTTTTCAAAAAAACCATGCTTATCGTGATGGGGCTTGTGGTGGTCTTCGTGCCAAATCCACAAGAGGCCATGCATGAGGTATTTGTGGGCCAACCAGGCCACAAATTCCATGATCAATACAGTCAAGAGGGTGATTCCAATGTACAAAAGCACTTGCATGAGTGATGGTTTGTTTAGGAGTTGAGGGGTTGAGAAATCTAGGAAAATCGGGACCAGCGTTTGGGTAATGTCGACATTTTTTCAACTGGAGTTCTGAGCTTCAGATCTGGTTCCAGAGCACTAAAATGGCAAAAAACACAAACTGCATCATTAACAACGCCACCGCAACTTTGTTGCGAATTTGACCTTGTAAGGCTACAAAAATACTCAACAAAGGCCAGGCTACGATGAACCAACCCAGGTAATTTTGCAAAGGCACCTTTTGTGCGGGCCATTCCCAAAAATTGTACTGAATGGCCACTGGTTCGAGCAATAAATCGAGCAAAACCATCAAAATGGCCGCCACAAACCCTTTGATGGGCCATTTAGCCTTGGGCAAAAGCATGTTCACGCTCACCCCGCAGCAATAGGCCAATAGCATCCAGTTCACACCGATCATCAGTGGGGTTTCCCATAGTTTAAAGCCTAGAACGTCTTCGTAATAGTACTCGCCGAACAAAAGCCCGGTTTGTACACCAAATACCTCAGCCAAAAAGCCACCTGAGAAACAAATACCCAAGGCGATAAGGGTATTGCGACTCCAGCTAGGGTGAAAATAAAGGACCGTAGCCAGTGAAACGATCAGGTTCAGCGGCGTAAGGCGGATGAATTCAGGGTGGATGGGCAACAGGATGCCTACAATCCCTACCATATAGATGATGCTCAAATAAGCGATGCCTATTTGGGTTTTGGATAAGTTACCGATCATGATTCGTGAATGATTTCGTCCACAATTTTGGCCGACAACAAGCACAAGGGAATCCCACCTCCCGGATGTACGCTGCCACCTACGAAAAACAGATTTTTAATGCGCTGGCTGAAATTGGGATGCCGCAAAAAAGCAGCCATGCGGTTGTTGGAACTGGTGCCGTACAAGGCCCCCAAATGCGATTGGGTGCGCGATTCGATGCTGCGGGGATCGAGAATGGCCTCGCAGGAGATGAGTTCGCGGATGTCTTGCCCCAAGATACGGCTGAGTTTTGCCAGGGTATGCTGCCTGGTGCGTTCGATGAGCTGGTCCCAGTCTTGGCCGCGGTTGCAGGGGGCATTGATCATCACAAACCAATTTTCGCAACCCGTAGGCGCGTCCTCCGGACTGAGTTTGGAAGAAATGTTGACATATACGGTTGGATCATCACAAATTTCCCCCTGACTCAGGTAGTCGAATTCATGCCGATAGTCCTCGCTGAAAAAAATATTGTGCATGCCCAGCTCGGAAAATTCTTTTTTGATGCCCCAGTAAAAAATCAAGGCAGAAGTAGATTTTTCCAGCTTTAAGGTACGTTCGGGTTGTTTTTCACGCGGCAAAAGCTTGCGGTAGGCGTGAAAAACGTCCATGTTGTTGATCACTTTGTCAAAAAAATGCTTTTCGCCGTGCAGCAAAATGCCTTTGGCCTGGCCATTTTCCACCAAAATCTCCTCAACTGGGCTGTTGAAATGAAATTTTGCGCCTTTCCTTTCTGCAGCCTGGTGCAGGGCATTGGTGATGCTAACCATGCCACCACGCGGATAAAATGCCCCTATGTGGTGCTCAAAATGGGGAATAATGGTCAACAAACCCGGTGCCAGGTAAGGATTGGATCCATTGTAGGTGGCAAAGCGGTTGAGCAATTGCACCAGTTTGGGGTGCTTGCCTAAGCGTTCGTTCACCCGGTTCATGCTGGTGAACAGGTCGAAACGGGGAATTTGCAGCATGGCCCAGGCCACTTTGCCATTGAGCCAGGTAGACCAGCGGTGCAGCGATTTTTCGAGAAAAATACGTCCAGTCAATTCGTATTTGCGGGCGCTATCGGCCAAGATGTTTTGCAAAACCTGAGGAGATAGGTCTAGTTTTTCGGCTACTTCTTGCGCAAATGCTTGTTCGTCAGCATGGGCCAGAATGCGGGTGCCATCTTCCCAAAAGTAATGGCAAACGATGGGCAGGCGCTCGTACTGAAAATGGTCTTGTGGGTTCTCACCTGCCAATTTAAAGAGTTCATCCACGTACTGTGGCATGGTGAAAAGCGAAGGACCTGCATCGAAGCGGTAAGCCTCGATGCTGAATTCGGACAATTTTCCGCCGGGGTAAGCATTGGCTTCAAACACTTCGACCTCGTGCCCCCTGCTGCTCATGCGCAGCGCTGCCGCCAAACCTGCTACTCCAGCCCCTATGATTGCAATTTTCAATTTCAGCTAGTTTTTGCTGCCAAAACAAAAAAGGCAAGGCTTGGTTGCCATTTACAGGGGATTTTATTTGAGTTGCGATCAGGGTTTTGCAAGATTCTGCGGAGTTTATTTGCAATATGTTGCAAGGTTGATTTCTTGCGACACACTTTTGATACCTGATTTTTCTCGTTTCACCTGCCTTTTTTCGTAGTTCGTCCCGAAAAAACCGCATTTCACTCAATGTTACTTGCATTTTCTTGCAAAGGCCTGCAATTTTGAACCAGTTAAGCAGATGAAGCGATGCAAAAAATTGCATTGTGCTGCAGAGGCTTGACTCACCTTTAAAACCCATTTTTTCCACCCGATTCACCCACACTCTAACCCGACTGTTACCATGACTGCTTTTTTAAATTCCGCCTCCTACAATGACAATTGGCTGATTGATCAGTCTATTTTGGGCAATCAAAATGCCTACACCCACTTGATGCGCAAACACGAGCGCCTGGTTCGTGCCACGATCTCACGCTACATTCCAGGTGAAGATGAGGCTGATGAAGCTTTTCAGGACACCTTCCTGCGTGCTTTTCAAGCTTTGGCCGATTTTCGGCGGGAGTCCAAGCTGAGTTCCTGGTTGGTGAAAATTGCCTCTTCGGTGGCGATTAATCGTGTACGCAGCAAGCAGTACCGCCATGTAATGAACGAGCGCAATGAGATCGAGGAGCGCAGCGACCTGGTCATCCGCCCGGAAGGTGCACAGCAAATCGAGAAGCAGGAAACCAAATTCTGGTTGCGCCGTGCCATCAATTTGTTGCCCCAAAACGACAGTGAAGTGATCGAGCAATTCTATTTCGAGGAGCGCTCAATCGACGAAATCTGCAAACTGAATGGTTTGACAGAATCGAATGTGAAAAGCCGCTTGTCACGCGCTCGCCAGCGCTTGCGCAGCATCATCGAAGATAAGTTTGGCCGCGAATTGATGAACTAAATATTGTTTTCCCTCCCTAAAAATTGCGCCTGGTCGAAAGATTGGGCGCTTTTTTTAGACCAGAATTTACTGAAAATTTTGGAGAAAGGTAGTCTGGACAATCAAGCGAGATTTTTTTGTTTAAACCAGAATTTTCGGAATGGCAGAATTACAGAATTACTTGCGTGACGTTGACCAAACAAGAATTTGAAAGGATTAGAGAATTGACCCGCTTTTCACGCCAAGGTGTGACACGGCGCGATCTGGTGTATAGTTCATGTCCATCATAAAAATCACATCAATCACAGTTCAGACAAGGAATCGTGTTCTTTGGTCTAAACCAGAATTCGAAAGAATTGTAGAATTGGCCAGCTTCGCTGGTGTGCCGTGTCCATGCTGACACCCGCTTTATATTTATTGGCTGAAAGCTTGAGCGATGTTGAATAGGGTAGTGGTTTTTCCATATTGCCAAGGGTAGCTGATGTTGAAATATGCTCCTTCATTTACAAGTTGAAATACTGCATCCATTTTCTTAGCTACCGCTGCCATGTAGTGTTTTTGCGCTATGCAAGGACCTGTAATGTTGAAATATTTCTTCATATTTCAATCTTCACCCCTACAAATTTACACTTTTCTCCCCAAGCCTCAAATAAATTCCCAGTGAACCATTTTGCAGTTAAAAATATTTATACTTTTGTCACTCCAGCGAAATTTCGCTAAAATACATTCAGTTCGTTCGTTTCACACCAAAATTCTGCAAGAATACCTGCAATGAGTAAAAGAATCAGAAAGGCTGCCGTCTTGGGCTCCGGGGTCATGGGGGCTGGTATCGCCTGCCATTTCGCCAATATTGGCCTGGAAGTATTGATGCTCGACATCGTACCATTCGACCTCAAAGACGAGGAAAAAGCCAATCCTGCCGCCCGCAATCGCATCGTCAACACCGCCCTTAACAACGCTTTAAAGTCCAGACCAGCGGCTTTGTACGACAAAAACTTCGCCCCGCGCATCAAAACGGGCAACTTCGATGACGACATGGCCAAGATCAAAGATTGCGATTGGATCATCGAAGTGGTGGTAGAAAACCTGGATATCAAAAAGAAGGTTTTCGCCCAAGTCGATCAGCACCGCAAGCCTGGTTCTTTTGTCACTTCCAATACGTCGGGTATTCCGATTCACCTCATGTTGGAGGGGCGCAGCGAGGATTTTCAGGCCCATTTTTGCGGTACCCACTTCTTCAATCCGCCGCGCTATCTGCGCTTGTTTGAAGTGATCCCAACGGCTAAAACCAAGCCTGAAGTAGTGGATTTCTTCATGCACTACGGCGACGTGTATTTGGGCAAACAAACGGTTTTGTGCAAAGACACCCCAGCCTTCATTGGCAACCGCGTGGGGGTGTACGCGATGGCGAAAATTTACCAATTGACCACTGAACTGGGCCTCAGTATCGACGATGTGGATGCCCTGACCGGACCAACCCTGGGCCGTCCTAAAACCGGAACCTTTCGCTTGGGCGATCTGGTAGGCCACGATACCGCTGCCAAAGTCATCCAGGGCATCAAAGACAACTGCCCCAATGATGAACAGGCGGCTACTTTCAATGTGCCGGGTTATCTTCAATTTTTGCTCGACAATAAGTTTTTGGGCAATAAAACAGGCCAGGGGTTTTTCAAAAAAACGGCTGAAAAGGACGAAAAAGGTCGCCCCAAGATCCTTTCCCTCAACCTGGAAACCCTGGAATACTTGCCCGCAGCCAAGTCGGACCTGCCCAGCCTGAAACTGGGTAAGCAAATCGAGGACCTTCCCCGCCGCCTGAAAGCTTTATTTGATGCTCCTGACAAGGGCGGAGAATTGGTGCGCAAATCTCTGTTGGGCTTATTTGCTTATGTATCGAACCGCATTCCTGAAATCACCGACTCCCTGTTCAGCATCGACGATGCCATGAAAGCGGGCTATGCCTGGGAATTAGGCCCATTCGAGTACTGGGATGCCATTGGCCTGGAAAAAGGCATCCAAATGGCCGAGGCCCAGGGCGAAAAAATCGCGCAATGGGTCAAGGACCTGCACGCGGCTGGTCACACCAGCTTTTACAAGCGCGAAGGTGGCAAGCGTTATTTCTATGACCAAGCCAAAAAAGCCTACGCGGTGATCCCTGGTGCCGAATCCTTTGTGATCCTCGACAATTACCGTGACCAGGCTCCGGTATTCAAAAACGACGAGACTATTTTGCACGACATTGGCGACGGTGTTTTGTGCCTGGAATTTACCAGCCCTCACAACTCGATCGGCGGTGGGGTGCTGAACGGCATCAACGAAGCCATCAAAATTGCCGAAGAAGGTGACTGGAATGGCCTGGTGATCGGCAACAACGCCACCAATTTTACGGTGGGTGCCAACCTGTTCATGATTGCCCAATTGGCCTATCAGCAGGATTTTGACGAGTTGAACATGGCTGTCAACCTGTTCCAGCAAACGACTTTGCGGGCCCGTTATTCCAGCATTCCGGTGGTGGTGGCTACCCAGGGTTATTGCTTCGGTGGTGGTTGTGAATTGCTGATGCACGCCGATGCGGGGGCAATTTCTGCCGAATCATACATCGGTTTGGTCGAAGTAGGCGTGGGCATCATTCCTGGCGGCGGCGGTACCAAGGAGTTTGCAGTGCGTGCTTCCGACGAATTCCGCGAAGGCGATGTGATGATTCCTACCCTGGTTGACCGCTTCAAAGCAATTGCGATGGCCAGTGTTTCTACTTCCGGTTCGGAGGCGTTCAACTATCGCTACTTGTTGCCACACCGCGACTTCATCGTGATGAACAAGGACCGCGCCATCGCCGAAGCCAAAAATAAGGTCCTCGAACTGGCCCCCAATTACACCCAACCCCTGCGCAAGCAAGTGACGGTTTTGGGGCGCACGGGTTTGGCCGCGTTGTATGTAGCTGCCAATGAACTCAAACTGGGCAAATACGCCAGTGAGCACGACGTGAAAATTGCCCGCAAAATCGCCTATGTGCTTTGTGGTGGCGATTTGACGGGCAGCCAAGTGGTGTCGGAGCAATACCTCCTCGATCTGGAGCGCGAAGCCTTCCTGAGTCTTTGTGGAGAGCAAAAGACCCTGGAGCGCATTTCGCACATGTTACAAACCAACAAGCCGCTGCGTAACTAATCGCAGGTCTGATTTGTTATTGTTTGGCTATTCAATCTTTAAATTGTGGAAGCATATATCATAAAGGCGTACCGTTCCGCCGTGGGCAGGTCCAAAAGGGGCGGATTCAGAAACTACCGCTCCGATGATTTGGCGGTGGACGTGATCAAACACCTGATGGCCCGAGTGCCAGAGGTAGATTCCAGGTTGATCGACGACGTATTTGTAGGTTGTGCCAACCCAGAAGGGGAGCAAGGCTTCCAAATCGGGCGTCAGATTTCACTGCGGGCCTTGGGACAAGAAGTGCCTGGGGTGACGGTGAACCGCTACTGCGCATCGGGTTTGGAGACCATTTCGATGGCAGTGTCCAAAATTCGGGCGGGCATGGGCCATATTTACCTGGCTGGTGGCACTGAAAGCATGAGCATGATCCCGATGACGGGCTACAAGCTCGCTCCAGCTTATGCAGTAGCCGCCGAAACCCCCGATTACCTGGTGAGCATGGGCTTGACTGCTGAAGCGGTTTCCCAAAAGTACAAGATCAGCCGCGAGGCAGCGGACGCTTTTGCGGTGCGCTCGCACGAACGTGCAGCGGCGGCGATTGACAGCGGCAAGTTCACGGATGAGATTGTACCCGTGAAAGTCAAAGAGGTTTTTGTGCAAAACGACAAAAAGGTCGAAAAAGAATTCACCATTGCGGTGGATGAAGGGGTGCGCCGCGATACTTCGCTGGCAGGTTTGGCGGCTTTGCGCCCGGCTTTTGCCCAGGGTGGGGTCGTGACTGCTGGCAACTCCTCTCAAACCTCGGATGGGGCGGCCTTTGTGCTGGTGGTGAGCGAAGAAATGGTGAAGCAATTGGGTTTGAAGCCCATTGCACGCATGATGGCCTGCTCGGTGGGCGGCGTGGACCCGCTTTACATGGGCATTGGTCCTTGTGCAGCCATTCCCAAAGCGGTGAAGCAAGCTGGCATCAAGCAAGACGACATCGACCTGATTGAGTTGAACGAAGCTTTCGCCGCTCAAGCCTTGGCGGTGATGCAAGAAGTGGGTTTGAACCCAGACAAAGTGAATGTCAATGGTGGAGCCATCGCCCTCGGTCATCCGCTGGGCTGTACAGGGGCCAAGTTGTCGACGCAACTGTTCAACGAACTGAAAAGACAAAACAAGAAATACGGCATGGTCACAGCCTGTGTGGGCGGCGGTCAAGGCATTGCTGGCATTTACGAGATGCTGTGAGGGCCTACCTGATTGAAGTAGTATGAAAAAACGATGAACGGGACGGGGGCTTTGGTCTTCGTTCCGTTTGTTTTTAGTGAATTTTCCAAAAGAAGCTGATTTGCAGGATTATTCTGCCAACTAAAAGTGAGAAAATAAGCTCTGGCTTCGAACAATTCCCTACCCCAAATCAGGTAAGTCTGAATCTTTTTTTGCCATTAATCACTTTCCTTTTCCATTTTTTTACAAAAGGTTTATATTTGCGCAGTTTTTTTCGACCAAATCAGAATTTAGATAAACCAGACGCTATGCAAGGTAAAGGAGTAGTACGGTTTTTTTTGGTACTCTTGACAGTGGTGACCCTGCTGCAATTCCTCTTAATGCTGCCCACAAACAAGGTAGAAAGAGATGCAGAAACATTCGCCCAAAGTGCAGGTGCCAAAGCGGTGGGCAGTGCCAAAAATGAGGCTATCAAAGCCGCCAGAGCTAAATACCTGGACTCTATGTCTACGGTAGAAGTATTCAAAGTGCCCTTGCTGAAGTCCTATACATATCAGGAACTGAAATCGCAGCAATTGGCTTATGGTCTCGACCTTAAGGGCGGGATGAGTGTAGTTTTGCAGGTAGACCTGGAAAACTTTCTGAAGTCGCTGTCTACTCAGCCTGAGGACAAGGAATTGGAAGCCGCACTTAAGAAAGCCACAGCTGACCAGCAACAAACCCAAACCAATTACGTGGATTTGTTTGCCCGTGCTTACAGCGAAGTCAGTGGCAATAAGTCTTTGGCCAATTTATTCGCCCGCAACGAGGCACTGAAAAGTGAACTTGCAACTGGTGATCCTAACGAAAAAGTAGTACGCGTTTTGCGCGATAAGTGCGACCAAACTGCCGACCTGACCTTCAAGCTCTTGAAGGAACGTATCGATAAACTGGGCGTAACTGGTCCAAATGTCTCTTTGGACAAAGCCCGTTCATTGATTCTAGTAGAATTGCCAGGTATTGACAATCCACAGCGTGCTCGTGCTTTTTTGTCAGGTGCTGCTAAGTTGGAATTCTGGAACGTTTACCGCATCTCTGACCCGGTTAATCCGAACGGTTCAACCCGCAAAGCCATTGTAGAAGCACTGGTTGACGCTGACCAGGTGTTGGGCAAAACCATCGGTGGTGGTGAGCAGAAGGTCTCTAAACTGGATACTATTTATGTGCAAGGTTTTGGTAAAACTGACTCTGTTGGTAATCCAATTGCCGTATCTAAACGCAAAATCGAAAAAATCGATACCCAATACACCAATAAGTCCAATCCACTGTTGGAAAAACTGCAACTCAATGCAGGACAAAACGGTGCTTTGGCAGTAATGGGGTATGCTGATAAAAACAGCCGTGACGCGATCAGCGAAATGCTGAAGCGCGACGAGGTGAAGGCTTTGCTCCCTCGTGACCTTACTTTTGTGTGGGGCTACAAAGGCGTAACCGATCCAACTACCAAGAAGGCTTCGAATACTTATGAACTGTATGCTATTAAAAAAGCAGACGAATTCAGTGCTCCACCACTCAGTGGCGAGCACGTAACCAAGGCCTACTCCGACACCGACCAGCAAACCAACGAGATCGTAGTGTCTTTGCAAATGGACGGTGATGGAGCCAAGACCTGGGCGCAAATGACCACCAAAGCTGCTCAAGACGCCAATCGTGAAATTGCGATTACCCTTGATGACCAAGTCGTTACTTGCCCTCGTGTAAACCAGCCCATCGAAGGTGGCAACTCACAAATCTCTGGTAATTTCCAATTGGAAGAAGCCCAGGACTTGTCGAAACTGCTCGAAGTAGGCAAACTGCCTGCGGAAACCAAAATTATCCAAGAATCTTTGATCGGCCCATCATTGGGCCAGGCCAACATCAACAAAGGCTTCAACTCTTTGGCGATTGCCTTTTTGGCCATTTTGGTCTTCATGATTGCCTACTATGCAGGTGGTGGGGTTGTAGCCATTTTGGCATTGGTGATCAACTTGTTCTTGTTGATCGGTGCAATGGCTTCATTGGGTACCGTTTTGACATTGCCTGGTATCGCTGGTATTGTATTGACCATCGGTATGGCCGTGGACGCCAACGTAATCATCTATGAGCGAATCCGGGAAGAATTGCGGAATGGACTTGGTTTCCTGGCTGCTATCAAAGAAGGGTTCAAACACGCCGCTAACGCGATCGTGGATGGTAACTTGACTACCTTGATTGTAGGAATCGTGCTTTTTGTCTTCGGTTTGGGTCCAATCAAAGGGTTCGCTACGGTACTGATCATGGGTATCCTTTCAACCTTGTTCACGGGTATCCTGGTGAGCCGCTTGATGATCGAAACCTGGACTGAGAAGGGCCGTGCCATGAACTTCTCATATCCATGGTCTTCCAACGTATTGCTCAACCGCAATTACAACTGGATGGGCTTCCGCAAGATCAGCTATGGGATTTCTGCTGCGCTGGTGGTGATTAGCTTAGTGGCGATCGCGGTACGTGGTTTTGACCTGGGTATCGACTTCAAAGGAGGCTACGCTTACAACATTAAGTTTGAGCAAGGAGTGCAAGTAGACGCTGAAAAACTGCGCTCTGCTCTGACTGGCCCCTTAAAGAAAACCCCAGTAGTAAAAGCTGTCGACACCGAAAATACTTTCAACGTAGTAACCGATTACTTGGTAAGCAGCACTGATAAAGGTGCCGATGATAAGGTAATGGAAGCCGTATTCACTGGTGTCAAAAGCATCCAGAGTGAATTGAGCTTGGAATCCTTCAAAGCCCCAGCGGGCAGCGGTACGCATGTGATCAGTTCCAGCAAGGTAGGCCCTACCATCGCCGACGACATCCAGCGCAGTTCATGGAAAGCAACCATCTTTGGTTTGTTGGGCATCTTCTTGTACATTTTCATCCGTTTTAGCAAGGCCAAGTATGGTTTGGGTGGGGTGATCGCCTTGATACACGATACCATTATTGCAGCGGGTGCATTTGCCCTGTTCCATGGTATCTTGCCATTCAACATGGAAATCGACCAGGCTTTCATCGCAGCGATCCTGACTTTGATCGGTTACTCCATCAACGACACGGTAATCGTATTTGACCGTATCCGCGAATACATCGCCAAGTACCCTGGCATGAAGAAGGAAGAATTGATCAACTCCGCGATAAATAGCACTTTGAGCCGGACCATCGTTACATCATTGACGGTGTTCATCACGGTACTGATCCTTTTCTTCTTTGGCGGCGACAGCATCAAAGGCTTCGCTTTCGCCATGATGATGGGGGTATTCTTTGGTACTTATTCTTCGATCTTTATCGCTTCTCCAATTGTGGCTGACCTGACTAAAGGCGACCACCTGGAGCCAAGCTTCGCTACCCGCAGCACTTCAACTGAAGCTGCCAGTGGCAAAGGAAAAGGCAGTAGCAAAGCGGTCACGCCTGTGAAATAAGCTGAAAAGCAATTGACAAAGGCATAGCATAAAAAAAGCCCTGCGGGATTCGTCTCGCAGGGCTTTTTTGATTGGAGTTGAAAAGTTTAGGGAGCGTAAAAAAATAAGGTGGACGGATTTGGGTTTAGTGAAAAAAGAAAAGCAACTGACTGGAAGGAAGTTGAGTTCTTTTTTTGCTAAACCTCAAAAGCAAATATGTCCACTTTATTTTAGCTCAAATACTTAGGGTTGAAGGGTTGAAAAGAGCAACAGGAGTAAGGAAAAGTTTTCTGCCCGGTTCTCTCTTCTCGACTTCTAAACACCTCAACTCCTCAACTTAAACTAAAGTTCCCGAATCCTCATGTTCCGAAAATAAATCGGCGCGCCAGCGTGCTTGCCCTGGAAACCGATGTGGCCTAACAAGGGCAAGGTAGCCGCAGGTTTGCTCAACCAGGCTGGTACTTCGCTGCCGTCAGGATTCACTTTTTGTTGGGTAAAGTCCTTCAGGTCTAGGGTATTGACCAGTATGCCGTTGAGCAGAATCCACATTTTGCGGCCCTTGCACATGATCGTGTAATTGTTCCACTCACCGGGCTTTTTGACCACTTTTTGCTTCACTGCTGCCTGGCGGCCAAACAAGGCTCCACATTGCCAGTTGAGCGGAGAGCTAGCCCATTTTTCGGCCCAATCGTCTGCAATTTGCACTTCTACCGAGTTGGGAATCCAATCCTTGGTGTCGCTGCAGTGCATGATCACCCCACTGTTGGTCCCATCGGCGTTTTTGAACTCCAGGTCCAGGATGAAATCATTGTACTTTTTGCTGGTCCAGATGCACTGGTCTTCGGTGGCCGTAAGCACTCCACTGGCATCCACACTCCAAATGCCATCGGGTTTGATGGTGTTCGAGAGGTCTTTAGCAAAAAGTTCCATCCACACTTTCCCCTTGGTATTGGGGTGTTTTTTGAGGCTGGACTGGGCCTGCAGGCTGATGGTGCAGAGGAAAAGCAAGGCCAAAAGGCTGATTTTTGGTTTCATGTTTGAATATGTTTGATGTATTGTTAAATTTGGGCTAACCCAAATGATTGGATGAAAATAAATGCTTTGAGGCAGAAAATGTCTTATTGGGACAGTTTTTAGTGCATATCCAATTTTATGAGCTTCTTCTGGCAAAATCTTGTGTATTTTTCTCCGAAAACCACCAGAAACACCGCTTTTTTCATCCAATCACATACACCCAAAAAGTCAGTCAACCAACACTATACTTTTGAACTATCAATTAAGCTGTTCTCATGAACCTGAAAATTACCTCACTGTTCATTTTTTTGACCGCACTGGTGTCAAATTTGGCGCTCGCTCAGGCACCTGATACCCCTTACCCTTGTGCGGCCTCCGAAATGCAGCGCAACCTGTTTGAAAAGATGCCCCTACAGCTCCGCTTGCAAGAGCAGATTGAAGAGCAAATTCATCAGCACCAGCTTAGGCATAGCAATAAGCCTGAATTGCGGTCCTCTATGCCTATCGTCTTGCCAGTGGTGGTACACATCATCCACCAAAACGGTCCTGAAAATATCAGCGATACTCGGGTACAACAAGCCATTCAAAACCTAAATGATGCTTTTGCCCAAAGGGGGCATTATGCCAAGTTGGGGAAGGGAACCAGTATTCCAGTCCAATTTTGCCTGGCCCAACGTACCCCAGACAACAAAACTACCAACGGTATTTCCCGCACCCAATCGCCGCTTACTACCATGACAATGGAGACCCAGGATCAGGCACTCAAGAACTTGGTGCGTTGGGATCCAAGGCAATACATCAACATTTGGGTAGTAACCGATATCAACTCCCAATCGCAAGGACCAGGAGTAGCGGGTTATGCCTATTATGCTTCGGCTCATGGCAGCAATTTTGATGGCATTGTGTGTGAAAGCCGATTTTTTGGCTCCAGCCCTAGCAATGATGCCGTTTTGATCCACGAAATGGGGCATTATTTCAATTTGTACCACACTTTTGAAGGTGGCTGTGCCAATGATCGCTGCGATTTGGAGGGGGATCGGGTTTGCGATACCCCTCCCGACCAGGCGAAGGGCACGGGATGTGTGTACAATTCCTGTGATACCGATGCCAAAGATAGCCGTAGCATCAATCCCTTAAAGACAGATGTAAATGACTTGACTGAAAACTTCATGGATTATTCGCCCTTCACTTGTCAGTACACGTTTACGCAAGGGCAGGCAGATCGCATGACTGCGGCACTGCAAACCGTGCGCAAAAGTTTATTGGAATCCCCGGGGTGTTTGCCACCTTGTAATACCGTCATCAGCGCTGGTTTTTCAGTGCCCACTGAGCTTGTACCGGGCAAACCATATACATTTAACTTCACTGGCTCTGGCGCCGTCCGCTATGAATGGCGCGTAAATGGACAACCCACCTCTTTTCTACAAAACATGACCCTAACTTTCACCGATGCGGGAACCTACAACATCGACTTGAAAGTAACTGGTGCAAGCGAAAGTTGCTTTGCAAGTACTCGTCAGCAAATCAAAGTGGTATGTAATGTCACCGCTGCGTTCAACAATAAAACCCAAGAAATCAATGAAGGTGAAACCCTGCAATTTACCAGCACAAGCACTGGAGCTACCCGGCTGAAATGGACCATCGACGGCTTGGAAGTAGGAACGAGCAATCAGTTGAACTACAGTTTTAATCAAACCAAGGAATATTTTGTGGTTTTAGAAGCGACCAACGGCATTTGTAGTGCATCAAGCTCGGCTTTGATCAAAGTTAAAAGCCCATGTGGGGATTCGCTTGCACAGTTTTACTATGAAAACGACCAGTTGTTTTCCTTTATGAACTATGAACTGCCCGATAAAGGTATGATTTGCGTGGGCAATGCATCGGGTTCAAATGACTGCCTGGTCATGCGACTAAATCCGGATGGCACCATAAAGTGGTCAAAAATAGTACCAGATATTCCAGGCGGAACAAATCGGGGTTTTTGTTTACTGGAAGATGGAAACTATGCTGTACTGCTCTCCAGAGGTATTGCAAGCAACTCAACTTTGGTAAAAATGACACCAGACGGCAATGTGCTCTGGCGTAAACAATACCCTAATTCACTGTCAGGATTACAGGTATTCACAGCTTCGGGAGGGAAGATGATTTTTTATTCATCGAATCGTTTGATCATGGTGGACCAAAATGGAGATCAAGTTTGGGAAAAGCGTTTACTTGGAAATAATCAATTCTATGGTCTCACCAAGCGCAAAGACAATTCTTTTTTCGTCGCTGTTACTGGTCAGCGTTTCTTAATCATTGACGAAAATGGGCAAGTAAAAATCGAAAAGAAGCTGAATTACTCCTTCGACGGAGGTAGGGGATACCCTGTTTGCTTGCCCGATGATGGGATCGCAATGGTTTTTACCGACCAAAACTCGACCTATCTCGTTCGAATGGACGCCAATTTAGAGGTTAAGTGGGCCAAAAAAACGGATGGGAACGACTTCAATGCGAGTGTAGGTGTCAATAAAACTGGTGAAATGCTTTTTGCATTCAATCGCAGACGCACACCTACTTTTAGCGCTTTTACGTCCGATGGTAGCCTCCTCTGGACCATCACTTGTGCTCCGGGTATATTTGCTGAAACCCAGTACCCACCCGCTGCTTACGGTGCAGGGTGGGCAGCACCCTTGTTAGCGCTTGGGCGCACTTATATTGTACGTTTGCCAAATCTTGATGCACCAAGAGGATGTTTCATTCAACCTGATACCCTTACTTTTTCAGGCTTTTCGGTCAATACCATTGCAGAAACAATCCCTAATGAATCAGTCAGCCCCGAGCCAGTGCTTACTCCAAATTTTCCTTTTCCCGTACAAGAAATCAGGGCCGTAGCCGATTGCCGCCTTCCAGTGAAATGCCCAGAAAGCTGTGGCGATACGATTGTGCAGAATTATTATGAGGCTGAAGATGAGTATTTAATGACTTCCTACCCCTTATTGAATGGAGGCAGGATATTCCTAGGCCGAGTTGCTTTTCCTTCGAAGGTGTTGATAACTAAGGTCGATAAGAATGGTAAAATTCTATGGATTCGACGGTTTGATCCAACTACAAATGGAACTGAAAAATTCGCTGAACTTTCAGATGGAAGTTACATGCTAGCTTTTGCTCAAGCGAGGGATGTAATTTTGGTAAAATTGAATCAAGATGGTCAAGTGATTTGGTCAAAATTGATTTCTTCAAATATGGGGTCTATGCAAGGATTGGTACGCGATCAAAATGATGGTATTTATTTACAAACTTATTCCGAGTTGAGTCGCCTTGATCGCAATGGTAACATTATTTGGACTAAATCGTTATCAGGTAGATACCTGTTTACTGGGATGTTAATAAGATCAGATGGTCAACTTATCTGTTCGATGAATGACGAATTCAGTACAACTCGAATTTATGCTCTTTTAGATGCAAATGGCAATTCCCTTAAACAGACTCAAGTTGTCAGTAAATGGTTCAGCACACGGGAAAAACTAGCTTTATTGCCAGATGGCGGGTTTGTAGTCCCTTTGGTACGACCAGATGTCCCCAGTAACTACTTGCTTCGATTTGATCCTAATGTGAATTTATCCTGGAGCAAAAGTATCGACTACACTAACTTTTACACTTTAGCAACGAATTCTAAAGGCTTGATTTTATATGGACGAGATCTTGGAGGGAGTAAAGTTGGCCTATATGTTTTTGATGCAAGTGGAACTTTTCGTTGGGCTAAAAATTTAAATATAGAGGACTCGGCTAACCTTGTACATGGCAATTCTTTAGGAGACGATTGGACGATTGACATGTTTGCTGTAAAAGGGACATACCATGTAGTTGTGCCAAATTATGAAAACATACAAGGATGTTATTTTACCCCATTAGAAAATAGTTTTAAAGTAAGTAATATCGTAGCTAACCCGGCTTCTGTTCAATTCATCGATAAAGCTATTAACTCTTCTGATTTCCTGAACTTGGTTCAAAGAGAGGAACTGCTGACTCGTACCATACGTTGCAAAACTATTCGCCCTTGCTCGGAAACTTGCACAGGCGAAATTGTCCAGAATCACTATGAAAGTAGAACCCGCTTTGAGGCCACACCTTTTCCTCTGAGTAATGGCGGTCGGATTTTGCTGGGTGTAATGGACAATACTTCCGGTATTTTAATCTCCAAATTGGCTATGGATGGAACGGTGCTATGGACGAAAAATATCCGATCTTCAGGTCCTTCTTCCAAAAGAGTCCTTGAACTCGCAGATGGCAATTTAATGTTATCATTCGCCCAAGCCAACAGTATTGTTTTACTAAAGATGAATCATGATGGTCAATTCATTTGGGCTAAAAGTATCCTTTCTGCCACACCAGGGGTAAATGGACTTTTTAAGGATCAAAGTGGGGGCTTTATGATTTTGGGGGTCAATGAGATTTTTAGGGTTGACGCTAATGGGAAAGTTATAGTTGCTAAAAAAATGTCATCCAATTACGGTTTTGTACGAATGATCCAATTGTACAACGGTCAGTACATCTTTTCATACTCTGACTCATCCACCCAGCAAAGGGTTTTTGGAATGATGGATAGTAATTGCAATTTTAGCAAACAAGTACAGGTGAAAACAGATTTGGGCGGGGGCCTATTGGCTGAACACCCCGATGGAGGCTTCCTTGTTCAAATCAGCAAATCCAATCCTTTTACCAATCTATTGCTGCGATTTGACACCGAAATGAACCTGCAATGGAGCAAAAGCGCCCCAGAAGAACATGTTTTCCTCTCAGTTAATTCTGAGGGAGAAATTATTAGTGTAATACGTCAACAAGACAGGTTTACGAGTACCATTTTTGAGCCAAATGGCAATTTTCTCTGGGCCGCTAATGCTAATGGCCGCCTTAACTCTAATTCAGGAATTGGAACGAGCTACGGCGAAGGCTGGATCATTCACCTTGGGACTGAAAATGGCTTTAACCATGTCATCATCCCCAATGCGATTTTTTCAAAAAGTTGCTTTTTTACTCAAACCGAAAATGTATTTAGAACCGAATCTATTCAAGCCACTGCTGGCCCGGCGATTTCCTTGCCCAATCAAACCATCACATCCTCGGACCTTTCGGGTGTAGAAATACTAGAGGACGAAATAATTCGCACCATCCGCTGCAAATCCACCCGCCCCTGCCCAGAAATCTGTGACAACAACCTAGACGACAACAATGACGGCCTCATTGACTGCAAAGACCCCTCCTGTAAGTGTAATGACTGCGCTGACTTGTCGGATGGCCTCATCAGCGCCATCGATAGCGTAAAATGCCAAGGTGACAGCCTCCGCGTTTACCTCAAAATCTGCAACAAGGGTGGGCGGGCATTGGCCGCAAGCACACCCATCGCTTTTTACGACGGCAATCCAACACGGGTCAACCCTACACCATTGGCAGCAGTACAACGCCTGGGCATCAGCATCAAAGCAGATACCTGCATCCAAAGGGTGTTCAAAATCAAAGCTCCGGGTAGAGATTCCATTTTTGCGGTGCTTAGCGATGATTATCGCCGCCGCAGGCCTTATTCGCTCAACGACCCGGTTGGAAGCAACGATTTGGCGCTGGAATGTGATTTCCGAAACAACCTTTTGCCCTTCCGTTATCAGGCTCCGGGTGTTCCCAAACTCGATCTGGGACCAGATCAATTGGTTTGTGAAAACAGCGTAACCAAGCTCAAAGCTACCCCTGGCTTTAATCGCTACCGCTGGCCAGATGGCAGTACCGATACCACCTTCACGGCTTCTTCGCCAGGCATTTATTGGCTCGATGCCTGGGATGTTTGCGGCAACAAACAAAGCGATACCATTCGCTTGAATTTGCAGCCCTTGGGCAAGGTTGACCTGGGGCCCAATCGTACTATTTGCGAAGGGGATTCTGTCGTGTTGAATGTCAATGGCTTTGAAAAAGTGACTTGGTGGCCCAATGAAAAACTGAGTTGTGTTGATTGCAAGACGACGAGTATCAAACCTGATGTGAGCCGCTTGTATCTCGTCACCGCCCGTACCGGGAATTGTTTTGCCGGGGATTCGATTTACCTGAAAGTAGAAAAGCGCCCCCAAATCAACCTGGACCGCGACCGCGACACCTGTGATGCGAGCAGCATCCAATTGGCTACCCTCAATGAGCCCAATGTGACTTACACTTGGAACACCGGAACCACTGGTCCCAACTTAAGGGTCAACACCTCCGGCCAATATAGCCTAAAAGCCGAAAGAGAAGGCTGCCAAAACCAAGACAGCGTGCAAGTGCGATTCAGCGAACGGCCAAAGTTCAGCCTTGGCCGCGACACCAGTTTTTGCGAAGGCCAAAAACTGATCTTGGCCCCCAACCCTGCCCGCAGCGGCCAATATACCTGGTCGAATGGAGCGAATACTTCGAGCTTGGAGGTACAAAAAGCTGGGATTTACAGCTTGCGCATCCGCCAAAACAACTGCGAATGGACCGATACCTTGGTCTTGAAATTGGAGGATTGTCTTGCCTTTGCGGTGTATGTACCCAATGTATTTTCGCCCAATAGTTTGGTCAATGGAGAATTCAAACCCTTCTTTTCCACCCAAACCCAAGTGTTGGATTACCAATTTGCCATTTACGACCGTTGGGGCGGTATCGTTTTCAGTACCAAGAACCCTGAACAAGGCTGGAAAGGCGAAAACAAGGGCGTACAATGCGGCCAAGGCGTTTATGTTTGGCGCTTGAATGTACGCTACCAAACCGCAAAAAAAGAAGCGCAAACAAAGCAGCAAGTTGGAGAGGTGTTGCTTTTGAGGTGAGCGGGTTTTTTTACTATCTTTGCATAGACATGCGTAAAAAATTCAACATCACTGGTAGCTGTGTACCGGAACGGCACTACATGGCCGATATTTCCAAAAAACTGGAGGCGATCATGCAACTGGTGGAGGATGGAGCCTATTTTACCATCAACCGTCCCCGGCAATACGGCAAAACGACCACCCTTTTTCATTTGAGCAAGATCTTGCTCGAAAGAGATTACATTCCCTTGCAGATCAGTTTTGAAGGAATGGACAAAGAGGAATTTGAAAATGCAAAAAACTTTTGCAAAGCATTTCTAAATACATTGGAAACCAGTTTGGATCAATATGGTAATGTTGAACTCGCCAGCTACATTCGTGAAACAAGAACAGAAATTGATACGATTTCAGGCTTATCAAGCTATATATCTGCTTTGGCCAAAGAGGCGAAAAAAAGACTGGTTTTATTGATTGATGAAGTAGATAAAAGCACCAATAATCAGTTGTTTATCAGTTTTTTGGGAATGTTGAGAGACAAATACCTCAAGCAACTCAACGGATTTGACCACAGCTTTTATGCGGTGATTTTGGCAGGTGTACATGATGTCAAAACGCTGAAACTCAAAATCCGCCCAAATGAAGAGGAGAAATACAATTCCCCTTGGAATATTGCTGCTGAATTCAATGTAGACATGAGCCTCCAAGTGGAAGAAATAATTCCAATGTTGGAGGAATACGCCATAGATTCCAATGTAAAAATGGATCCAAAAGCCATCGCACAGGCTCTTTTCTATTATACCTCTGGCTATCCTTTTTTAGTAAGTAAATTGTGCAAAATATTGGATGAAAAACTGCTTCTGAAAGCAAGTGCTTGGAGTGAAAAAGATGTGGAAAATGCTGTAAAACAATTGATTATTGAAAAGAATACCAATTTTGACAACATTTTGAAATACCTCGAAAACGACCCTAATCTCTATCAGTTAGTATACAATGTGGCCATTGACAACATCTCTCTCCCCTTTAATAGCAATGTCCCTGGCGTAGAATTGGGAGTGCTCTACGGCATTTTTACCAATCGCAATGGTTTGGCTATCCACAATCGAATTTTTCAGGAAGTCTTGGTGGACTACATGTCTTTTGATTTGCTATTAAATCGGGTTTCAAAATCAGACATGGGTGGTGGCTACAAAAGTGCTGATGGCAAATTGAACATGCAAGCGGTGCTTTTAGGTTTCCAGGCTTTTATGAAAAAAGAGTATAGTAAAAAAGATCGTGATTTCTTAGAGCGAAATGGGCGCTTGATATTTTTGGCTTTTATCAAACCCATCATCAATGGTTCAGGGCATGACTTTAAAGAACCCCAAATTTCTGAAGAACGACGTTTAGATGTAGCTATTACTTTTTTTAACCACAAATACATCGCCGAACTAAAAATCTGGCGAGGCAAAGTAGCCCACCAAAACGGCCTGCAACAACTCTGCGATTACCTGGACCGACAAAACCTCGACGAAGGCTACTTGGTCATCTTTGACCACCAGGAAGTCAAAACCTGGGCCACTGAGCACTACGAAATCAATGGCAAACGCATCATGGCGGTATGGGTTTAGCACCAACTTTTTCTGTACATTTGCGGCCAAGATCAAAACGGTATGACTTTAATCGATACCCACGCGCACCTGTACGCCGAAGAATTTGCGGAAGACCGCCATGAGATGATCCAACGCACCTTGGCCGCTGGGGTGGAAGAGGTGTTTTTGCCCAATATCGACAGTACTTCCATTGAGGGTATGTTGCAGTTGGAGCAGGATTTTCCCGGCCATTGTCATGCCATGATGGGCTTGCACCCCTGCTACGTCAAAGAAAATTACCAGGAGGAATTGGCTACGGTCAAATCCTGGCTGGAGCAACGGCCTTTTTGCGCGATTGGCGAGATTGGCATCGACTTGTATTGGGACAAAACTTTTGTGAAAGAACAGGAAGAGGCGTTTTTGACCCAGGTAGCCTGGGCCAAACAGTATGATTTGCCCATCGTGATTCACTCTCGTGAGTCGATGGATTTGATCCTGGACTTGTTGCGCCCGGTGCAACACGAGCGCCTGCGGGGCATTTTTCATTGCTTCACAGGAACTAAAAGCCAAGCAGAAGCGGCCATCGAAATGGGCTTCTTGTTGGGCATTGGTGGCGTTTTGACTTACAAAAACTCCACTTTGGGGCAGGAATTGGAAGGCATTGGCCTGGAGCACCTGGTTTTGGAAACCGATGCACCTTACCTTACGCCAGTCCCATTCCGAGGAAAACGCAACGAAAGTGCTTATGTGAAACTGGTCGCTGAAAAATTGGCCAGTTTCAAGGGTCTTGAGGTAGCAGAGGTGGCAGCGGCCACCTGTGAAAATGCCCGCAAGCTTTTTAAATCTGCACTTATTGCCTAACTTCGCTTTCCCTAAACACCGTGTTGATTGAAAACGAGGGCCTTCTTCTCAACCCCCTCAACTTCTCAACTCCTCAACTAAAAACACACATAAACTACGATTTGCTGTCATGACCGAAAAACAACTCTCCATGCGGGCTGCCGATAACATCCGGGTTTTGTCCGCCGCAATGGTTGAAAAAGCCCAGTCTGGGCACCCTGGCGGCCCGATGGGCGGTGCCGATTTTGTCCACGTCCTGTACTCCGAATTCCTGCAATACGACCCTACGGATATGCAATGGCCGCTGCGCGACCGCTTTTTCCTGGATGCAGGCCACATGTCGGCCATGTTGTACGCACAGCAAACCTTGCTGGGAAATTACCAAATGGAAGACATCATCAACTTCCGCCAATGGGGCAGCCCAACGCCCGGACACCCGGAGATTGATGTAGATCGCGGCATTGAAAATACCTCTGGCCCACTGGGCTTGGGTCACACTTTTGGCATCGGGGCAGCCATTGCCGAGCGTTTTTTGGTACAGCGTTTTAGCGAAAAAGTAGCGCACAAAACCTATGTCTATATCTCGGATGGCGGTGTGCAAGAGGAGATTTCGCAAGCTGCTGGTCGTATTGCGGGTTACTTAGGCCTTGGCAACATCGTCATGTTTTACGACGCCAACGACATTCAACTCTCCACCGAAGTAGGTGAAGTAACTGACGAAGACACCGCCAAAAAATACGAAGCCTGGAACTGGCATGTGCTCACCATCGATGGCAACGACCACGATGCGATCCGTTCAGCCATCCAAGCAGGCATCGACGAAACAGGCCGCCCAACCCTGATCATTGGCAAAACCGTGATGGGCAAGGGTGTGCGCAAGGAAGACACCTCCTTGTACGAAGGCCAGGTGGAATTGCACGGCAAACCGCTGGGCCAATCCAAGGCTTCTTTTGCCCAAACCATCGAGGGCTTGGGTGCCGATCCGGCCAATCCATTCCAGGTTTTCCCGGATGTACAGGCCCATTATGCCCAAGTCATTGCCGATAAAACTGCCGCTGCCAAGGTCCGTAAAGCTGAATTTGCGGCCTGGGAAAAGGCCAATGCCGCTTTGGCTGCTAAGTACCAACACTTCCTCACTGGCGATTTGCCTGCGATCAACTGGAAGGACATTGCCCAAAAAGAAAACGATGCCACCCGCAATGCTTCGGGCGCTGTGTTGGCATACTTGGCCGATCACGTCGAAAACCTGATCGTGGCCTCTGCCGACTTGAGCAATTCCGACAAGACCGATAGCTTCCTCAAAAAAACCACTGCTTTCCGCAAAGGAGATTTCAGCGGGGCTTTCTTGCAGGCAGGGGTAGCCGAATTGACGATGGCTGCCCTGGCTACAGGCATGGCCCTGCACGGTGGGGTGATCCCGGTTTGTGCTACCTTTTTCGCTTTCTCCGATTACATGAAGCCAGCCATCCGCGTAGCGGCTCTAATGGAGCAGCAAGTGATTTTTGTGTGGACCCACGACGCCTTCAGGGTAGGGGAGGACGGCCCTACCCACCAGCCGATTGAGCAGGAAGCCCAATTGCGCCTATTGGAACAGCTGAAAAACCACTCCGGCCGCAACAGTTTCCTGGCCCTGCGCCCTGCTGATGGTCACGAGACCACTCACGCCTGGAGAATGTGCCTCGAAAACAAAAATACGCCCAGCGGTTTGATCCTTTCACGCCAAAACATCGTGGACACCCCTGCAACCTCTGGTGATCGTTTCGCTGATGCAGCTCAAGCCGAAAAAGGAGCTTACATCGTCCAGGAACCAGTAGGAACTCCCGATGTGATCCTGGTGGGCAATGGCTCAGAAGTAGGCACTTTGTTTGCTGGAGCCAAAAAACTGGAAGCCGAGCATGGTTTGAAAGTGCGCATCGTTTCTGCACCATCCGAGGGCCAGTTCCGCGTTCAATCGGCGGAGTACCAAGAGCAGGTGTTGCCAAGCAATGGTGCGCCAATTTTTGGCCTCACCGCTGGATTGCCCGTCACTTTGCGTGGCTTGGTGGGCGTTAAAGGCAAGGTTTGGGGCTTGGACCACTTCGGTTATTCTGCGCCTTTCAAAGTACTCGACGAAAAATTTGGCTTCACCGCTGATAATGTGGTGGCGCAAGTTTTGAGTTTGTTGAGAGGGTAGTTGACAAGTTAGTTGACAAGTTGAAATGTTGAAGGGTTGAAAAGAGGGGCTTCGATTGTGCAGCTGTCAAAAGCTTTCACACAAGTCTCTCTTATCAACTCCTCAACCCCTCAACTTTTTCACTTCAAAGCATCCAACAATTTCTGCTTGTTGGCCAAGGCATCAGCATCGGCAGGTTCCAACACCAGGAATTTTTCCACAAAACCCAGCGCTTGTTGGTAATCCTGGAGTGTGTTGGTGTAATAACTGGTCAGGTAGTTGTAAGCTTCCTTGAGCACATTGCGGTTGGCATTCACCTTGTCGTTGACGATACTCAGGTCCAAGTTCTTCGGATCTGAGCCCAGGATTTCGATGATTTTCTCGTAGTAAGGCTTTGAGCGTTGTAGCTTGTTCGGGTCGGACTCCATCGCGTTGTTCATCCTGGCCCGCATCTGCCAACCATTGTAAACACTGGGATTCAGTTCGGGGCAGATGATCAGGCACTTTACCTTCATCCTCTTTTTTCCCACCTTCTTCACCCAGAGTCAGGGTTCGTCCGAAAAAACATTCAAAGATCCACGCATGCCCCTAGTTTTGAAGAAAAATAAATAATGCGTGATCTACTATTGAGCAAAGCGAGTACGCTGATGGTGCTATTGATGTTGGGCTCAAGTCTGGTGTTGGCCCAGCGAAACTTTACGGTGAGTGGTTACATAAAAGAAAAATCTAGCGGGGAGAGTTTAATTGGGGCAACCCTCTCAGCGGGAGGAACCCTCGGTACCAGTTCCAATGAATATGGTTTTTATTCGCTTTCGCTTCCTCCTGGCAATTACCGTTTGGTATTCAACTACCTGGGTTTTACGTCCTTTGAGCAAATCATTGACTTGAATGCAAACCTTACATTGAATGTCGATATGGTGGCAACTGCTACAGATTTGCAAGAAGTGGTCATCAATGCAAGCCCCAAAAATGAGCAAGTCCAATCAACCGAAATGGGCAATAAGACCATTGCGATTGCGACGGTAAAGAAATTGCCTGCGGTCATCGGAGAACCCGATGTGCTGAGGGCCATTCAACTTTTGCCTGGGGTGTCAAATACCAATGAGGCGGCATCAGGATTCAATGTACGGGGTGGTGGCGCAGACCAAAACCTCATTTTATTGGACGAGGCTACAATTTACAATGCCACCCATCTTTTTGGCTTGTTCTCTGTATTCAATGCGGATGCCATAAAAGACGTGAAACTATACAAAGGAGGGATACCTGCTACTTATGGTGGGCGATTATCCTCAGTATTGGATGTACGGCAACGAGAAGGCAATAACCGTGAATTCAAGGGAGAAGCAGGCATCGGACTAATCTCTAGTAGGCTTTTAGTGGAAGCTCCTTTTGCCCGCAAGCCCAATGGCGAAGGACGAGGCTCCTTTATGTTGGCAGGTCGGCGCTCATACCTGGACTTGTTTACCAAATTGAGCAAAAGCTTTCGCGACAATAAACTTTACTTCTACGACCTCAATCTGAAGAGCAATTTTGCACTCAACGAAAACAATCGGCTCTACCTTTCTGGTTATTTTGGAAGGGACAATTTCAAATTACCTTCACTAGTAGCTGCGCAATGGGGGAATGCATCCGGCACCTTGCGTTGGACGAGCAATTGGGGCAAAAAGCTGTTTTTCCAAACTTCAGCCATCGCCAGTCGTTATGATTACAACCTGGATAATCTACGCTCAGGCTATGAATTCTCCTGGAAATCAGACATCGCAAACTTCAACCTTCGGCCACGTGCAACTTGGTACGTAAATGCGAAAAATACCATCAAATTTGGCGCCGATGCGCTGGCTTATACCTTTAGACCTGGTCAGATTTCACCCCTGAACAACTCGCCAATCCGCACCAAAACTTTTGCCGAAAACCGCGCCTTTGAATTGGGCTTGTACCTCGACAATGAGCAAAAGATCAGCTCTTCACTTGCGATTCAGTATGGATTGCGTTGGTCGAATTTTTTCAGATTGGGAGCAGAATATATCCGGCAATACGAATTGGGTGCACCTTTGCGGTTTGATGCACTGCAAAATCTATACTTCCGCAATGCTCAAACGGGGCTAAAGGCATATAAAAACAATGAGGTGATCAGCCAAAACAATGCCCTGGAACCACGCTTTTCGCTCCGTTACTTGTTGAATGAGCGCAATTCGATCAAACTGGGGTACAACAAGATGTACCAATACATCCACTTGATTTCTAACACTACTTCGCCTACACCACTCGATATCTGGACGCCTAGCGGGCCCTACATCAGCCCCCAAAATGCTGATCAACTTGCACTGGGTTATTTTACCAATACTGCCAACAATGCTTACGAAATCAGTTTTGAGGTGTATTTCAAAGACATCAACAACTTGACTGATTTCGTGGATGGTGCTGATTTGCTGTTCAATGAAAACATCGAAGCGCAGGTGGCCAAAGGCAATGGGCGTGCCTATGGAGCAGAACTGCAAATCAATAAAAACGTAGGAAAATTGACGGGGTGGTTGAGCTATACCCTTTCGCGATCACAAGGGAAAATACCAGGGGTGAACAATGGCAACTGGTACGCTACCAATAGTGATCAATTGCACCAATTGAATTTGGTTGGATTCTACAAACTTTCCAAACGCTGGGACTTGGGTGGCAATTTCATCTTTGGTTCAGGAAGGCCCGTAACTTATCCCTCTGGCAAATACACCAGCAATGGTTTAGTTGTAGCAGATTTTAGCCTTCGCAATGGTGGCCGTTTACCAGCATATCATCGACTTGATTTATCTGCTACCCTGCACCCCAAAGCATCAGCAAAGAGGCAAGGTGAATGGGTGTTCAGCGTCATCAATGTGTACAACCGCCTCAATGCCGCTTCGATTTTCTTTCGCGAGATTTCGGAAGTCGGCGACCTGGAAATCGCAACAGGTACTACTGAAGCTGTTAAAACGGCTTTCTTTCCCATCATTCCTAGCGTGAGCTACAATTTTAAATTCTAAAAAAACTTCAAGCTATGTTTTTTTTCATCCAAATCGACCTCAAGTTGCTCCAATGGGTCTCGACGGCCGTGCTCTTCACGACCTTGTTTTTTACGACCCTAGGCTGCGAAAAAGTAGTTACAGACGACCTGAATATTGGGCAATCCGAGTCTCGCTTGGTCATTGAAGGGGGCATTGAACGCAATCCCTCTCGCCCCCAACAGGTGCAGCGCATCCGCTTATCCCAAACCATACCCTATTTGTCAAAAGAACGTGCGCAGGCAGTGACAACTGCACTGGTTTCGGTAAGTGACGGCACTCAAAGCTGGAAATTTCAGCACACCAGCAATGGATGGTACGAAGTTGAGGGTATCATCCCGACGGTAAATCAGACCTTCAAACTGACCATTCTCTGGAAAGGCGATACTTACCAAGGCCAAAGTCAGGTACTTGCTGTGCCTCAAATCGACTCGCTATACTATGCTTACGAGGCCGAAACAAGCATTACTGATGAAGGCTATTTTGTTCGCCTGGATATCCAAGACCCCCCAGGAATAGCCAATTATTATTTTTTCCGGGTCTTGGTGAATGATACGGTTTTTGTAGTGCCTGACCGGGGCAATAACCGAACCTTGGTGTTGTCAGATGCTTTTTTCGATGGGAAAAGAAGCACCCGAGTGAATCCCAATGAGGAAGTTCGGATTAAACTGGGCGACAAGGTTACAGTGCAGCAATTGGGAATACCTCGTGGTTATTTTGATTATCTTTATCAATTGTTCACCCAGACGGGCAACCAGGGTTTGAGCGTGGTAGGGAATCCTCCACCAGCACCGATTCGCAGCAATGTTTTCAATACAACTCGCCCAACTCAATACCCAGTGGGTTACTTTTATGCAGCCGATGTCAACGAAAAATCCATCATCATCAAATAGCCAATTTCAAGGGCGATTTACCTTTTACTTGCTCTTGAGTTTGCTTTTTACGCTACTCAATGCCCTTAAAGATTTACAGGACGAGAGCCCGGTTGCTGCACTTTTGGAGCAGCTGGTGCTTTTTCCCTTCACGTTTTTATTTGTCATGGGGGTATATTTTTTTCGCAAGAACCTGGTTGCCTCGACTTTTTTTAGCTGGCTGCTGCAAACAACTGGGTTGAGTAATTTTTGGGCATGGTCATTTGTGTCTTTGCCGCTTTCTTTGCTTTTCGGAGTATGCTTTCGGATAATTTCGCTGTATTTGTACAACGACGATGAGTCCAGTGAGGTGTTCGATCTTTTATTTTTAGCCATTTCAACGGGGATTTTCATCATTGCTGCCTTCGTTTATTTATTGGAGGCCTATTTGGAGTTAGAAGTGACTGAAAAACACTTTCGCTTAAAGATTTTGCAGGTTGAGAACGAGAAAACACTAGCCCAATATCAGGTACTAAAAAATCAGCTCAATCCTCATTTTTTATTCAATAGTTTTAACTCGCTCATCAGTTTGATTTACCGTTCGCCAGCACAAGCCGAACAATTTGTACATCAACTTTCTGCGATTTATCGTTACAATCTGGAGCAAGGGGAGGAGTTGGTGGTGCCACTTTCTTATGAAATTCGGTTGATTCAATCCTATATTGAATTGAAACGCATCCGTTTTGGAGAAAGCATTTCCTTTCGGTATGAGATTCCTCCCAGTCACTTGTCACACTTGCTGCCGCCGATGACACTCACGCTTTTGATTGAAAATGCCATCAAACACAATCATTTTGATCAGCAAAATCCGCTAAACATAGCGATGGAACTGGAAGAGGAGCACTTGTTCATTACCAATACCTATCGGCCTAAAAACACCAAGGGGCATCAAGGATCACTGGGCATTGGCCTGAAAAACTTAGTTAACCAATATGTATTGCTAGAAGCACCCAAACCTGAATTCTGGATTGAAGGAGATACCTACCGTGCTAAAATTTCACTCATTGAACCAAGCCTATGATTCAAGCCATTATCATTGAAGACGAGCCTTTGGCCGCCCAACGCTTACAGGTTTTACTTGAAGAGGTGAGCAACCTTATTCAATTACAAGCAACGTTGGATACTGTGGAGGCAGCTGTTGCTTATCTCCAGCTACACGTGCCAGAGCTAATTTTTTTAGACATCAACCTTTTTGATCGTCCTTCTTTTGAAATTTTTGATTTGGTGGAGGTTCGCTCCCCCATCATTTTTACCACGGCCTATTCTGAATTTGCGATCAAAGCTTTTGAACAAAATAGCATCGACTACTTATTAAAACCCATCTCAAAAGAGGCCTTGGCCCGAAGCATTCAAAAATTTTTCACCTTGAAACGTCAGGTGAACCCTTCATTCCAATCTCTTTTGGCCAAAAGTCAACTGCATTTCAGAGAAAAATTTTTGATTAAACAAGGCTTGAACCTCTGTATAATCCAAGTGAAAGACATTGCTTATTTTTATTCTGAGGATAAGCTTTCTTTTATCATCACCAATGGAGGGAAACGTTTCCCCCTGGAAACTTCATTGAATGAAATCGAAACTAGCATTGATCCCAAGCTCTTCTTTCGCATCAATCGCAAGTTTGTCATTCGGGTAGAAGCGATCCAATCAATGACTTATCTATCAAAATCTAAATTGAAATTGACCCTTGTTCCTCGTCTGGAGAAAGAAGAGTTGATCATTGTGGCCATTGAAAAGGTTGGAAGCTTTAGACGTTGGTTGGCAAGCTGAATAAAACGCCCCCTAAACCACAAAAGCCCCCTGCGATTTGCAAGGGGCTTCTGCCTTAATCCGATACTGCTGGATCTGAATTTACTTCTGTTTGCCAGGTGTTGTGCCGCCCAGGGCAGCCTGCACCATTTCTTTGTTCTTGGTAGCTTCAGCGTTGGCAGGATCTACCGCCAGTACTTTGTCGAAGAAAGCGATTGCTGCGTTGTAATCGTTCAAGGTGTTGGCGTTGTGTTCTGCCAGGTAGTTGTACGATTCGATCAGGGTACGCTTCTTGTTGGCATCAGCTTTGGTGGCTTCCAGTTCAGTTTCCAACATGCTGATCAATTTCTCGTAATATGGCTTGGCCTGTGCAGGCTTGCTCTTATCAGGCTCCAACTGCTTGTTCACGCGGGCACGCGAAGCCCAGCCTTGGTAAGCCGTTGGATTGATTTCGATGTACTTTTTGAAGGTGCTGTCGGCCAACGCGAAGTTCTTCAACTGCATGTAGCACTGTCCCAGGAAGAACATGTCTTGGCTGCTGGCCTTGCCCAGTGCTACGAGTTCGTTGTAGGCATCCGCAGCTTCTTGGTAGCGTTTGGGGGTTGCGCCCCAGTTCATGCGGGCAATTTCCTTCAGCATGGCCTCTTTGCGGGTGCTGTCCATTTCAAATACCTTGCGGTAGTTCGCAGTGGCGATGTCAAACTGGTTGGTCTTGGCGGCGGCCTTGGCTAGGTATTCGTAATCAGAGCTGAATACACGACCCGTTCCTACTTTCTCCAGGAACGTTTTAGCAGAGTTAAAACCTTCCTGAGCCTGGCCTTTTTCGACTTGGCAGCGTGCCAGCCAGCGGTACATTTCAACTCGGTTAGGATCCTGTTGCAATACGGTTTGAGCTTCTTTCAGGCCGTTGTCGTAGTCTTTGGCGAAACCCACCAAGAAACGGGCCAAACGCGCACGGGCGTCCACGTCATCACCCACTAGGCTTACATACTTCGACAGCAACGGCGTGCCTTTGGAGTACATCTGGCCCTGGAAATACAGTTCATATAAGTCCTTGTAGGCAGGAGGATAGTTAGGAAAGCGGCTGATTACTTCCTCCAGTCTCTGCTGGCCTACGTCTTTGATGCCATTTTTCAAGTAGGTACGAGCAATTTTCATTTGTACCTCTGGGTTTTCCTTGTCTTTACCTGCTGCAAATTCGTAGTTGGTCAGGGCTTCTCCCACTTTGTCAGCAGCCATTTGAGCGTCGCCCAAAAGCACGAAGTAGCGCGGATTTTTGGTGTCGTTGTCGCGGGCCAATGTAAAATTAGCCAGGGCTTTATCGCTGTTTGGCTTTTGGTTGGTCAAGTAAGCACTACCAATCAAAGAGTAAGCCTCTGCTGGTTTCTTTTTAGAAAAGCGCAGCGCGCGACCAAAAGATTTTTCGGCTTCCGAAACCTGCCCTTTGTCTAACAAGAGTTTACCGATCCCTACATGAGGGGCCGCAGATTCACCATTGACAGCATTACCCCTATTGTAATAAAAGGAGGCCGAGTCAGGCTGTTCGTCGTAATAAAACGTTTCGCCGATGTAGAAATAGGCATCACCGTCAGTAGGGGTCTTCTTTGCCAGTTCACGGGCCATTTTCCGGGCGGCAGAATAGTTTTCTTCCGCCATCAATTTTTGGATTTCCGGTACGGATTGACCCCAGATAACCGTTGCAGAGAAAACCAAAACAAACCACAACACAAGTTTCTTCATTGCCGATGATTTTTTAGAAAGGTTAGTGTTTAGACGGAAGAACAGGTGTGAAGACACATCTTGCTTCCGCTTTATTTTGCAAAAATGCATTTTGAGCCCTGCAAAAATAAAATTCTCTACATTTTTGAGGACTTTATTTTTGCATTCTGCAAAACAACAATAGCTTATTTTCCGACGCGAAAGGGTTCGGAGTTCAATTCGATGTTGTACTCCACCTTGTAATAAGACGGAATGCCAGCTTTTTGAATGATCCTTTGACCAATATCACCAGCGATAAACGACGCAAATCCGGTTGCTAACCCTGAACGCCCTTCTCTACTGATCACATACACATTGCGGCGAAAAGGGTAAAGCGTATCGATGATGTTGATTGCGTAGGGCCGGAAATACTCATTTGCTTTTGGCCCTTTGCAGGGAGATACCGCTACCAGTGTCGCGGTGCTTAAAAGTTTTTTGGAGAGTGGATCGTCATAATCGCTGACCCAACTGTACCCGATGATCCCAATGGCATTGGGGTGCTTCGATACATAATCAACTACCGAGGGATTGTCCTTCAATGCGTAGGAATTAGCAGGTAGTTGTTGGCGTTTGATAAGATTCATGACATAGGTAACAGTACTGGAGTTGGCATTGTCAAAGACGATGGTGATCTTCCCGTTGCTGTTATTTGGACTGAGTTGGTTCCAGCTTGTCACCTCTCCTTTGAGCACTTTAAGAATTTCTTCACAAGTCAGGGTAGAATCGGGATTTCGGCGATTTACCATGAAAGCAACTGCATCGGTGGCCACTTGATGGGTTCGGGGAATTACATTGATGCGTTTGAAATAAGCTTCCTCCTTTTCGTTGAGCTTTCGGGCACTGATGATCATTTCTACGCTGTCCTTTAGAAAAGCGTTCATGGCCTTGATCTCAGGGGCGTAGGTGATGTCAACTTGAGCACGTTTGTAGGTGTGCTCAAAAATATCTTCTTCGGCTATGGCGATGGGAAACAAGGTATTGTCCGCAACAATATTCACTTGACCGAAGGTGGGGCCATTGAGTTCTTTTTGTTTTTTACTGCACGCACTGGTAATCAATAGCAAGCTGACACAAACTGTTAACAAGCGATTTAACATTTTTTTCTTCAATTTTCGGGTGTGAAAACTTCCAGCAGTAGGGGGGCTTTACTCTTGTTCGGGCTCGGCATTTTCGGGACGCTTAAAAAAAATTCGGACCAAGCGGAAAACCCCGTACAGTAGGGCCCCGTAACCAAGGATGCTATCTAGGGTCTTGTTGCCCATTGGCTGAAGTTTGAGCACATATAAGCCAACTGTGGCGTACCCTACGCAGACCAATAATGCGAAAACGATGGGCAAAATTCTCATGAAAAAAAATTTTGTATAGTTGAAAAGTTGGAGTGTTGAAAGGTTGAAGAGTACGTTCTGCTGGATCTTTTCAACACTTCAACCCTAAACTCCTCAACTAAAAAGAGGTTGCTGCAAGCCATAACAGGGAAAGGTATTTAGAATTTCAGGTGAGATTTTCCAAAATAACGATTCCATGTCAAGGCTTACAACAACCTCTTATGTTGTAGTGCTTGAAGGCACAAACTTGGATTACTCCAGTTTAAAGCGGATCGGCAGGTTGAACTGCACTTTTACAGGCTGGCCACGCTGCTTGCCAGGCTGCCACTTGGGCATCAGGCGTACTACGCGCAGGGCTTCTTCGTCGCAACCGGCACCAATCCCTTTCACCACTTGGGCGTTGTTGATCGTACCGTCTTTGTCAACTACAAAGGTTACAACAACCATCCCTTCAACACCGTTTTCCTTCGCAATGGTAGGATATTCGATGTTTTGCCCAAGGAAGCGCATCAATGCCGCTTGACCATCGGGAAACGAAGGCATCTGTTCTACCACCTTGAAGACTTCTTCCTTCACAGGAGCTGCCTCAACAGCTTTTACTTCTTCAGGAGCTTCTTCGATGACAGAGTTTTCCAAACCATCAGGTACACCCTCATTGGAGCCTTCCTGCGTTTTTGTACTTACTTCTACCTCTTTCATTTCCTCCTGCGTGGGTGGTGGTACTTCTTCCACTACCTCTTCATCCTTTTTAACCACTGGTGCAACGAAGGCAATGGTAGCCTTTGGTGGTGGTGGTTCAACCGGCGGCGGCGGCGGTGGAGGAGGTGTTTTGGGATCCAGCGGTGGCGGCTCACTCAGCGTTACTTCTACGTTGAGTGTTTCTTCCTCAGGCAAGGCATTGCGGATAGCTTTTACCAGCATTGGTAAAAAGATTGCCGCTAAAACCAGTGCGATCGTCAACAGCCCGCCTTTGGTCATACGATTGGCATACGTCTTGCGAAGTACGTAGGCACCGTATTCCTTGTTGCGGTACTGAAAGATGAGGTCGTTAACGTCCGCCTTCATGATGTCTCCCACAAATCCTCCTTGCGATTCGTTGGTATTCATGAGCGAAAATTTGATTGCATGAATGAATCAAGCGGTTTTTGAAAGCATGTTTCAGCCAACCACTTCATTGAATTAGTTAGACGGTGGAGCCTCTACCGTATTCATGATCTGAAAGCCTTTGTCGGCTTTCAAACGGTTGCCTGACTTAGCGCCAATCCCTTCGTCGATCGAGTTGAACTCGTCGATGATGGCGTAGCGTTTTACTCCACAGATGGCCATCTCATCGAGAATATCGACCATGTTGCGGTACTTGCTGTCAGGCAGTGGTTTGATCATGATAAACAGCTCGTCCTTATTACCCCACTGTTGTTGTACTTCGTTTTGGCGTTGCTTGATCATAGCGCGCAAACCAGCACGAGAGAAGAAGGTACTGTCTACTTTTACATTGGCGTCGTCGTCGGCACCAGTATAACAGTAAGCCATGTTATTCTTCCCAAGTATAATCGAGTAGGTCTTGGACTGCTTTATTTCTGGTAGTTCTTCTTTGTCCTTTTCCTTGTCTTTAGCTGGTTTATTCACTTCCATGGCCTTTGGCTTGTTCATGGTTGTGGCCAGCATAAAAAAGGTAATCAGCAAGAAACCTAGGTCCACCATCGCAGTAAGGTCCACGCGAGTGGACGCTTTTTTACTTCGGGCTTTCTTTTTGCCTTTTTTCGCCCCACTCTCGGGGACATTCATTTCAGCCATTGTGGTACTTTTTTGGGCGCCAACAATAGGGTTACCTTCGAAACCATTTTGTGACCAATGGTCAGCGTCCAGGTTTCCAGGATGACCTGATTATTCCTTTTCTTCGCCTTCCTGTGCGGAACCGCGACCAGCAGTAATCAGGTTAAATTTATTTACTTTCTTCTCTTGCAGTTGCGCAATGACCTCGTTTACCGCTTCGTAGCTGGTCTCCTTGTCACATTTTACAGCGATACGGAGGTTTGGATTCGATTGGCGGGCAAACAGGACAAAGTCCATGAACTCGCTAGGTGCGGGTGGTACTACCTCTAGGCTCACTCCGGGTTGCTTCACCTTGGCACGTTCTTCTGGCGCCATCGTCAGAAGTTGTTTCAGGTTAGAAGCAGGTACCCCAAAGTTATCCATCGTTTTGAAAGCTTGTTGCATGGAGCCGTCAACGGTGAACTTGTAGCGTTCAGCGATCTTTTCCAACCAAGCCAAACGGGTATTCTGGTCGTCAACCCCAACATAAACTGCACCTTTGGTGTCCACTGTGATCAGGAGGATATCCTTGTCAGGTAGTGGAATTTGGGCGGTGGATGATGGAATGTTGACCTGTACCTGTTCGTTAGGTTTAAACTTGGTTGTCAAGATAAAAAACGACAAGAGCAAGAAAGCCACATCGCACATGGCGGTCATGTCAATGGCCGTACTTTTGCGTGGTATTTTTGCCTTGGACATAAGCAGTTCGTTTAAAAATGATCTCTACTTGTTAGATGCAACTTTTGAAAAAAGTGGCGTGTAAGGATGCATTTTTTTTGAAAAAAAATTTTCAATCCTGGTAAAAGAGCCTTCTTAAGCCATTTTTACCTAAAACTACTGCTTAGTGCTTGGCAGCAAAAGTCTGGGCAATGCTGAAGCTGGCCTCATCAATGGCATAAGTCATACCATCAATACGGGTCGTAAACAGGTTGTAGAAAATGATGGCCAAAGCTGAAGAAGAGATACCCAGCGCCGTGTTGATCAAGGCTTCAGAGATACCACTTGAAAGGGCAACAGCGTCAGGTGCACCCGTGGTGGCCATAGCGGAGAACGAACGGATCATACCGAATACCGTTCCCAACAGACCCAAAAGGGTTGCCAGTGAAGATACCGTTGACAGAATCACCAGGTTCTTTTCCAACATGGGAAGCTCCAGCGCAGTGGCTTCTTCCAATTCTTTTTTGATGGCTTCAACCTTTTGGTCGCGGTCCATGCCTTGTTCAGTTTCCATTTGCTTGTACATTTTCAAGCCAGCCAATACTACATTGGCAACGGAACCACGCTGCTTGTTGCACTCTGCAATTGCAGCGTCAACATTGCCAGCATTGAGCAAGCTTTGGACTTTTTTCACGAACTGTGGAATAGATCCTTTGCCGCGGGCTTGTAGAATCGTGAACAAACGTTCAAAAGATACTGCAATTACCAGCAAAAATACCCCGATCAGAACTGGTACAAGGATACCTCCTTTGTACATCATCCCTAACAAGTTGCCTGGAATGGGGTGACCATTGGGGTCGCCGCCCTCAAAATTGGCAGGATTTCCTAATACTGTTTTAAAGATCAGGATACCTGCAATCAATACAATCGGAATGATCGCGAATGCGAACACGGTGCTGAAAGATCCGGAAGATGCGGGTTTTGCGGCCTTTGCAGCAGGTTGTTTCGAATTACTCATGGCTAATCAGGATTTTAAGAAAAACTGAAAAGTTATTTGTGGTTAACAAAAACTAGAGATGCGATGATACGGTGTTTTGGTGTATCATCGGCGTGAAGATAAACAAAAGAAAATTCTCTGCAAGTATATTTTCAAAAGGAATAAGCAGGCAAGGGCCCGATCGCAGGAAATTTAACCAATTTTAAGCCGGTTCAAGCCAAATAAGCGTTATTTACATAATCTTTAAACAAACAAAATGCTTTCCACAATCTTTTGATAGTGACCCTTCTATAAGCAACAAGGGAGCCTCAAGTCTTGAAGCTCCCTCGTTTTTGTGCCATTCGACAGTATCCTGTCATATGTTTACATAAAATTGTTGTGCAAACTGCAATTTTAACACTTACCAAATCCCGAAAAACAGGTTTGGGAAGATCCCTAGCACCAATAAAGCCAACGTACACATGACCAAGACTGCACTATACCCCAATACATAAGGCACTTGGACTGGGCCACCTTCGGCAGGCTCAAATGCCGCCCGCATCACGCGGAAATAGTAGAATATACCCAAAACGGAGTTGATGGCCGCAATCACCACCAGCCAGGCATAACCATCGCGGATGGCCTCTACAAAAATGGCGTATTTGCCCACAAAACCAGCCAGCGGCGGGATACCCGCCAAGGACAACATCGCCAAGACCAAACAGAAGGTCAGCAAAGGCTTGCTTTGGTACAGACCACGCAGGCCCGCAATAGAGCCGGAGCCCTGGCTTTCTTTCACCGTCAGATAAACCGCAATAGCAATCACGTTGGCAATCGAGTACACCAACATATAATATAAGGTAGTGTCAGTGGGTTTTTCATTCAAACCGATGAAGCCCATCATCAAGTATCCCGCATTGGCTACACTTGAAAATGCCAAAAGACGCTTCAAACTGTCTTGGCGCAGGGCCATCAGGTTGCCAATGCTCATGGTCAATGCCGCGAGTACTGCAAACATTACACTGAAATCATCTGACATAGGACCAATGCAAGCATCCAAAAAGCGATAAGCACCACCAAACGCCGCAGTTTTGGCCACCGTAGCCATGAACACCATGATCACTGCAGGCGAGCCCTGGTACACATCAGGCGACCAGAAGTGGAATGGTGCAGCAGAGATTTTGAAAATGAAGGCCACCAAAATGAGCAACACACCTACCTTAAACAACATCGGCAACTCATCTGAGCTGTTGTAGCTGTGTACAAACGAGTTGATGGCGTCGAAATCAAAACTGCCCACAGTGCCATACACCAGCACAATGCCCAAAAGCATAAATACGGTGATGAAAGACCCCAAAAGGAAATATTTCAAACCTGCTTCGTTCGACAAAAGGTTGTTGCGCTCACTAGCCGCCAAAATATAGAGCGGAATAGACAAGATTTCAATGCCCACAAAGAACATCACGAGGTTCATGCTGCCCACCATGATCATGCCACCCACCACCGAAAATAGGAACAAAGCATAAATGTCGCCCAAGTGTTCGGCAGCATCGCGGTAATAGCGGCGGCTCAAGATCAAAATAACCAAGGTAACTGCGATCATTACCGCAGCATAACGGATCGAAAACCAATCGAACTGCAACATGCCAGAATACAAAGGCGTGTCGTTGAAGTTTTGGGGCAATAGGTTGCTGCCAAAAGCCGCCAAGGTTGCCAGCAGTACCGCTGGCAAGGCCACTTTTTTGAGCTTGAATGCGCCGATGAACATCGAGAGGATCCCGGCGACTGATAATACAATGATCGGATACATAACCGAATTATTTTTGTCCAGGAATCTCCCGGGAAACTGCTTACAATTTTCTTTCTTTGAAGTACGACTTACGAGTGACTACTTACGACTTACGAAGTGAGGGATTCGAGTGAAAATCCCTCGTTGACAATGTACTGTACTTCAACTCTCAATACCGTACCAAAGCCTCAATCGTTGGCTGTACCAAATGCACGATTGCGTTTGGCAAAAGCCCCAAAAGAATGATGGCCGCCAAAATGGGCAAGAAGACCAATTTGTCGATGCCGTCCAGATCCGCAAAGTCAGCTTTACTGGGCGCACCCAACATGCTTTCCTGGTAAGACTTGAGCATGTAGACTGCACCCAAAATCACCCCAGTGCCCGCTACCAAAGCCCAAGGCCAGTAACGCTCGAACAAAGAAGACAATAGCATGAATTCACCGGGGAAACCATTGGTCAGTGGCAAGGCCACCGTGCCCAATAGCACGATGAAGTAAGCCGTAGCAAACCAAGGTGCAATTTGACGCAAGCCGCCCAGGCTGGCAATGTCGTTGGTCCCACGACGCTCCATCAAGACCTGGCAGATGTAAAACAAGCCTACCGCATTGACCCCGTGGGCCACCATCTGTAATACCGCCCCCGTGATGCCATCGGCTCTTTGGGTCAGGATACCCGCCGCGATCAAACCCACGTGGGCAATCGAAGCATAAGCAAACAAGCGCTTGAGGTCTTTTTGCTGGATCGCAATCACCGAAGCATAAGCGATGCCGATCACGATCAGCCAAATCATCCAGGAACTGTGAGCAAAAAGGGCATCAGGCATAAGGGGCAAAACCCAACGAATGATGCTGAACAAGCCCATCTTGAGCATGATCCCCGACATCATCATCGTACCCGCCGTGGGGGCTTGTACATAAGTGTCAGGCTGCCAGGTATGGAAGGGGAAAACCGGGATTTTGATGGCATAAGCCAACATGAAACCCAGCATCACGAGCACGCTGGCACTTGGCGAAAGTTGAACCGATTGTAAAACCGCCAGCTCAAAGGAAGGCGTTTCCTGCTGCACGCCCAAGTAAATGATGCCGACCAACATGAGCAAGCTGCCCACCAAGGTGTACAGGAAAAACTTCATGGCTGTGCGGCTGCGTTCGCCAGTGCCCCAGAGCAAAACCAGGAAATAAGCCGGAATGAGGGCCAATTCCCAGAAAATATAGTACAAAAACAGGTCGTAACTGACGAAAACCCCGGTCATGGCACCTTGCATGACCAGCAAAAGGCCATAGAATAAGCCTTCGTGGTCGCGGGTTTGCTTGAAAGTCGATAAAATGATGATGGGGCAAAGCAAGTTGTTGAGCAGCAAGAGTACCAAACCAATGCCATCAACGCCCACGTGGAAATCGACCCCTAGCGTGGGCAGCCACTGGAGTTGGATGCCAAATTGTTTGCCAGCATTGGGGTCGAAACCCGTGAGCATGGAGATGCTTGCACCCGCTGCAACGCAGGACAAAATCAAAGCCTGCCATTTGCTGACCCTACTGCCCGGGAAAAGCGTCAGCAACAAGCCGCCGATGATCGGTAAAAAAAGGACAAATGAAGTGAGCATATCGAGCAGTAGTTAAAACAGAAATTGAAATGCCAAAAGCAGCAAAATGCCAAAAGCGAAGATGAAAAGGTAAATCCCCACCGCGCCATCCTGGATCTTGCGAATCGCCGAGCTGAAAGCCACCAAGCCAGTACCCGTGCCATTGACCAAACCGTCGAGGATTTTGGGATCAAAAATCCGACCCAACCAAGCTGACAAAGCTTGCGTAGGTTTTACAAAAACCGCGTCGTACAGTTCGTCGACGTAGTATTTTTGGTTCAAAACTTTGCCAACCCCTGCTTCGTTCGCATCTTCAGCAGGTACGGCGGCCTTGCTGATGTATTTTTGGTAAGCCAAAAAGATGGTCGCTAGGACCAGCGCTACTACCAGGCCCATCAAGCCCCATTCGGTGCTGTGGCTGATGTGGTGGTGCTTTTCGGCTTCTTTCACCACCGGGCTGAGGTAGTTTTGCAACCAAAAGTTGCCACCCATCAGGCCAGGCCAGTTCAAAAAGCCACCAACCACGGACAACACGGCCAAAACTCCCAGCGGCAAAGTCATCGACAATGGCGACTCATGTGCGTGCTCAAGGGCATGGTGATCTGCTCGGCTTTGGCCATAAAATACCAAAAACAACAAGCGGAACATATAAAAGGTAGTCAAAAGCGAAGCCCCAATGCCCAAAGCGAACAAGACTGGGCTGTGCTCATAAGCCGCCAAAAGGATTTGGTCCTTGGAAACAAAGCCGGCAAATGGTGGAATACCCGCAATGGCCAAAGTGCCAATCAAGAATACAATGAAGGTAACTGGCAAAACCTTGCGCAGCGCACCCATTTTGCGAATATCCTGTTCGCCACTCATTCCATGAATGACACTGCCTGCGCCCAAAAACAACAAAGCCTTGAAGAAAGCATGGGTAACCAAATGGAAAAAGGCTGCGACATATGCCCCCAAACCCAGCGCAAAAAACATCAGCCCCAGCTGTGAAACGGTAGAGTAGGCGAGGACCTTTTTGATGTCATTTTGCTTCAAACCAATGGTGGCCGCAAAAATCGAGGTTGCCAAGCCCAGCCACATCAGCACGTTTAGAGTGAAGGGAGCCAACTCGAAAAAAGCCAAACTGCGCAGCACCAGGTAAATACCCGCCGTGACCATCGTAGCTGCGTGGATCAGGGCCGATACCGGAGTAGGTCCCGCCATTGCGTCAGGCAGCCAGGTGTAGAGCGGGATTTGAGCACTTTTACCAGCCGCACCCACTATAAACAGCAAGGTGATGGCGGTAAAAATAGCCGTGCTGCCATAGGCTTCCAGATCAGCACCCTCGGCAAACAATTCACTGTAATTCAAAGAACCAAAAACGGTCAGGGTGAGGAACAAACCCAGCAAAAAGCCCAGGTCGCCTACGCGGTTCATCACGAAAGCTTTCTTGGCTGCATCGTTGTATTCGTTGTTGCTGAACCAGAATCCGATCAGCAAGTAGGAGCAAAGCCCCACGCCTTCCCAACCTGCAAAGAGCAGTAAATAGTTGTTGCCCATGACCAGCAGGAGCATGAAAAACACGAAGAGATTGAGGTAGGCAAAAAAGTAATTGTGCCGCTCGTCGTCGTGCATGTAACCCGCCGAGTATACGTGAATCAGCGCGCCCACCCCAGTGATGACCAACATCATCATCCAAGACAACTGGTCAACCTGAAAACCGAAGTTAACCGACCAGCGTGAGCCCCGCATCCAGGTAAAAAGGTCTTGAGAAAGGCTTTCACCCGAAAAAATCGGTCCGGCCAGGCCTACCGACAGCAAAAAAGCGGCTACAATCATGCCGCAACCAATGAACGCAGCCATGCCCTTGGGTAAACTGCGAGCGCCAAGCCCCAGCACAGTAAAGCCGAGTAAAGGCAGGGTTGGGATGAGCCAGATTAGGTTTTCCATTTCGTTTTGTATGTCAACGACAGTGATGAGACTGTCGGATTTACCACTTCAATTGTTTCAGCTCGTTGATGTCGATCGACTTGACGTTGCGGTAGATCATCACCAGTATCGCCAATCCCAAGGCTACTTCAGCAGCAGCCACCACCATCACAAAAAATACAAAGACTTGGCCTGCTGAATCGCCTTTGTGGGCCGAAAATGACACAGCCATGAGATTTACCGCATTGAGCATCAATTCAATGGACATGAATACCACGATCATGTTGCGACGCAGCAAAACGCCAATGACGCCAATGCTGAACAAAATCAGGCTCAGGATGATAAAGTGCTCTAGGGGCACAATGTTGAAAATCTGTGCCATGCTTATTCTTCTTTTTTGGTCAAAACCACCACCCCCACCATCGTGGCAATGAACAGTACAGAGGTGAGTTCAAAAGGTAGTAAAAATTCGTTGAAAAGCATCTTGCCCAAAGTACGTACACTACCTACCTCTGCTAATGCAGTGGATTCAGCAGACGTGGGCAATATAGTTTGCGACAAGGCCGCCACCAAGGTCAGACCAAAAATGCCTCCCGCCACCACCGCCGCAAGGCGTGCCAACAGCGGACGTGGGATGTTGACTGGGCTTTGATTGAGGTTCAACATCATCACCACAAACAGGAACAATACCATGATTGCCCCTGCATATACGATAATGTGAACAAAAGCCACAAATTCGGCATTAAGCATTAGGTAAAATCCCGCCAAGGCAAAGAAAGTGGCCACAAGTGAAAGCACGCTGTACATAGCATTGCGTGAGGTAATGGTTGCGATCGAAAAAGCAATCGCCAACAATGCCAGAATGTAGAATAAAATTTGCTGCATAAGCTGTTGTTGTAGCGGCGATACTGCAAATACAGGGTTTCGCACACGACTTCAGAACTTGGTGTGGATTCTTTTTTAAGCAGAATTCCACCATTTTCTCTCTGGTAAGGAGGGCGATTGAGCATTTTGCATGAAAATGTTCGATCCTCATCCTATTATGGTATGTTCGTCATACAAAGAATGCGGCGATGGCACCACCGGGCACCAAACGCCGCAAATTGCTAATCCTTCTTGCGTCTACTGATGTCAACGCGGCCTTCTAATGCCACTGCTTCCACCAAATCTTCCTTGCGGAAAATGAAATCCTCGCGCTCGTAATTGGACATGACAATGCGATCGGTGAGGTATATGGCGTCTTTTGGGCATGCTTCTTCGCACAAACCACAGAAGATACAACGGAGCATGTTGATGTTGTACTCCACTGCGTATTTTTCTTCGCGGTATAGGTGTTCTTCGCCTTTTTGGCGTTCGCCAGCCACCATGGTGATGGCTTCGGCGGGGCAGGATACGGCGCAGAGGCCACAAGCGGTACAGTTTTCACGGCCTTGTGCATCGCGCTTGAGCACGTGCTGGCCACGGAAAACAGCGCTGTGCTCGCGTACCTGGTCGGGGTAGTTGATGGTTGCTTTCTTCTTGAGCAAATGGGATAGGGTGATGCGCAAACCGCCAGCGATGGCTGGAAGGTACATTCTTTCCCCCAGGGTCATTTCTTTATTGGATACCTGCTTGGAGCGCGTGGTCAACTGCATGGTTCATACAATTTTAAAGGAAACTGAAAATCGCACCATAAATTACGATCAGCACAATGGACGTGGGCATGAGCACTTGCCAGCCCAGGCGCATGAGTTGGTCGTAACGGAAGCGTGGGATCGTCCAGCGGATCCACATGAAGAAAAAGATGAAGAACAAAATTTTGGCAAACAAAACCCCGAAGCCCAAAAAGGCCGCCAGATTGGGTAAATGTTCCAGACTGCTAAGGCCAGGAAAATGATAGCCACCGAAAAATAAGGTGGCGATCATGGCCGAAGACACGAACATGTTCACATACTCCGAAAAAAGGAAAAACCCTAATTTCATGCTGGTGTATTCGGTATGGTATCCTCCCACCAACTCAGTCTCGCATTCAGGCAAATCGAAAGGGGTACGGTTGGTTTCGGCAAAAGCACAAATCAGGAAGATCAAGAAGCCCAGTGGATAGCGGAATACATTCCACACCTGGTGTTGCCCTTCTACAATATCCGACATTTGTAAGGAGCCCGTGTATAAAATGATCGGAATGATCGACAAACCCATTGCCAGTTCATAGCTGATCATCTGCGAAGAAGCGCGGATTGCTCCCAGCAGTGAGTATTTATTATTGGAAGACCAACCACCAATCAGGATGCCATATACCCCTAATGAAACGATGGCGAAAACGTATAAGACCCCCACGTTGATGTCGGCTACCTGAAAAGCATAAGAATGCCCTCCGATCTCGATATGGGTACCCCAAGGAATGGCAGCGCTGGTCATCAGGGCGGTGGCCATCGCCAAACTTGGTCCCAGGATGAACAACAAGCGATTGGAGCCTGCTGGGCGGTGTTCTTCCTTGAAAATCATTTTGACCCCATCCGCGATGGGTTGCAACAAGCCAAATGGCCCCGCACGGTTGGGGCCGATGCGGTCTTGCAAAAATGCCGCAATCTTGCGCTCAAAATAGGTGCTGTAAGCCGCAATTCCCAAGGTCACCAAAAAAAGCAGGGAGACCAGGATCAATTTGAAGGTAATTACCGAAATCATTGTGGTTGAGCTATTTGCGGATTAACAACATTCAATTCATAGGGCAAGTGATTTTGTGAGATCACTGAGTGCGTGCCGATGCGGCGCGGGCCTTCAATTACCCAATCAGATTTTTTCTTGCGTTCAAAACGGCAGGTGTTGCAAATGAACTCATCTACTTCGCCGTATTGGTCTTTGCGCCCGGTTACACGCAACACCTCTTCACCTTGCAACCAAAGGGTCACTTTGCCGCTGCACTTGTCGCAATCGCAATGTGCATCCATCGGCTTGGTAAACCATACGCGGCTTTTGAAGCGGAAAGTCCTGTCGGTCAAAGCGCCTACCGGACATACATCAATCACGTTTCCGGAGAAATCGTTATCAATGATGTTGGAAATATAGGTGCTGATCTCGGCATGATCGCCCCGATTGATTACCCCGTGCACGCGGCCGTCGGTCAACTGATCGGCGGTATAAACACAGCGGTAGCACAAGATACAGCGGTTCATGTGCAACTGGATATAGGGGCCGATGTCGATTTTTTCAAAAGTACGGCGCTCAAAATCGTAGCGGGTGGTTGCAGCACCGTGCTCGTAAGACAAGTCTTGCAAGTGGCACTCACCAGCCTGGTCGCACACTGGGCAGTCCAGTGGGTGATTGATCAACAGCAGCTCAACGATACCTTTGCGGGCTTCGATCACTTCAGGCGAAGTCACGTTTTCAACCACCATGCCATCGGCCACCGTGGTGCAACAAGAAGCCACCAATTTTGGCATCCCCCTTGGGTTGGCTTCCGATGATTTGGTCACTTTCACCAGGCATACGCGGCATTTGCCCCCGCTGCCCTTGAGCTTGGAGTAATAGCACATGGCCGGCGGCACATTTTCCCCAATGGCGCGAGCCGCGTTGAGGATGGTGGTCCCGTCCGGAACTTCAACTGTTACATTGTCAATGGTAACCTTTGCCATGATGTCTTTGTATTTGTAAAAAACGGCAGCACCGTTTATCTTTTTTCTCAAAAACAAAAAGCTGAATTTGTCGAAGCCAAGCGCCTGATAATCTCTTCAACATTTCAACCCTTCAACCCTTCAACTCCTAGACCAGTTCCGGCTCAGCCGCAGCAACCCCCATGCCGTAATTGCGCCGAGTGCATTCTTCAGGATTCAGAACATGCCACTCGAATTCGTCGCGGAAGTGGCGGATCGCTGCTGCCACAGGCCAGGCCGAAGCGTCGCCGAATGGGCAGATCGTATTGCCTTCCACTTTGCGCTGCACGTCCCACAGCAGGTCGATGTCTTCCATGTGGCCATGACCGTGTTCGAGGCGGTGCAAGATTTTTTCCATCCAACCTGTGCCTTCGCGGCAAGGGCTACACTGGCCACAGGATTCATGGTGGTAAAAACGCGAGAAATTCCAAGTGTTGCGCACCACACACTGGTCTTCGTCGAATACGATGAAACCACCTGAGCCGAGCATTGATCCCGTTTGGAAACCACCTTCGGCCAAGGACTCGTAGCTCATCAGTCGAGGCGTGCCCGCTGCGGTTTTTGTCACCAGGCGTTGGGGCAAAATGGGTACGGAAGAACCACCCGGCACTACCGCCTTGAGTTGCTTGCCACCCTTGATGCCACCACAATATTCGTCGGAGTAGATGAATTCTTCCACGGGCAGCCCCAGTTCGATTTCATACACGCCGGGCTTGTTGATGTTGCCACAAGCCGAGATCAACTTGGTGCCCGTGCTGGCTCCGATGCCGATTTTGGAATAGGTTTCGCCACCTTCGTTGATGATGAAAGGTACTTTGGCGATCGTTTCGACGTTATTCACAATCGTTGGGCAGCCCCACAAACCCGCTACTGCAGGGAAAGGAGGTTTGATGCGGGGATTGCCACGCTTACCTTCCAATGACTCGATCAATGCTGTCTCCTCGCCACAAATATAAGCACCACCACCAGGGTGTACATACAAATCGAGCGAATAATCAGAGCCCAGGATTTTTTCACCTAAATACCCCTTGGCATAAGCCTCCGCGATGGCCTGTTCCAGGATGCGCAGGATGTACATGTACTCGCCACGGATGTAGATGTAGGCGGTACGAACCCCCAAGGCGTAGCTCGATGCGATCATGCCTTCCACCAGCAAGTGGGGAATTTTCTCCATGATCAGGCGGTCCTTGAAGGTACCTGGCTCGCTTTCGTCGGCATTGCACAGCAGGTAACGGGGCTTGTCGGAACCTTTGAACAAGAAGCTCCACTTCATGCCCGTAGGAAAACCCGCGCCACCACGCCCGCGCAAGCCCGATTTTTTCACCTCCTCGGTGATTTCATCGGGGGTCATTTTTTTCAAGGCTTTTTCGATCGAACGGTAGCCACCGTATTTGATGTAGCCTTCAATGCCTTTGATTTCGGGCTTGTCGATGTGTTCGAGAAGTATCTTTTTGCCCATGACTTAAGCGTCTTTTCTAAATTCGTCCAACAATCGATCCAATTTCTCCGGGGTCAAAAACTCGTGGTATTTTTCTCCTACTTGCATCATGGGCGCGTAGCCACAAGCGCCAAGGCATTCCACGGTTTTGATGGTAAACATGCCGTCAGGGGTGGTATCGCCGTCCTTGATTTCCAGTTTTTTCTCCAGGTATTGGACAATGTTGTCCGATCCGACCAGCATACAAGGACCAGTGCGGCAGACTTCCAATACCTTTTTGCCAACCGGACGCAAGTGAAACATGGTATAAAAAGTAGCCACCTCGTACACTTCAATGGGTTTGATGTCCAGCAAATCAGCCACATGATCCATGACGTCCTGGCTGAGCCAGCCGCCAAAATCGTGCTGCGCCATGTGCAAAATCGGAAGGATAGCCGATTTTTGCCGCCCCTCCGGATACCGCTTGATGATGGCCTGGACCTCGGCCATGCGTTCAGGAGAGAATGCGATGTTGTTCGTTGCGGTCATTGTATTTAAATCAGCCTTTTGGGCTTTCGATTTTTTACTAAAAATAGAGCACACAGATGATTTTTTACAAAAACTTTCTAAGTGCTTTGCCTCCGCTGTGCGGAGTCTTTTTTTGAACGCGGATGACGCGGATCATGCAGATTTTCGCGGATTGCCAACTTGACGTTGACCCAGCGCTCCATCAATCCTTTGCCTTACGCATCCAATTCACCAGCGATCACGTTCATGCTGCTCATGGTCAGGATTGCATCCGAGAGCATGGTGCCACGAATCATTTCGGGGAAAGCCTGGTAATAAATGAAGCAAGGGCGGCGGAAGTGCAAGCGGTAAGGCTGGCGGCCACCATCGCTGATCAGGTAAAAGCCCAATTCGCCGTTTCCGCCTTCTACTGCATGGTAAACCTCACCTTTTGGTACCTCTACCTCGCCCATTACGATCTTGAAATGCCAGATCAGGGCTTCCATTTTGGTGTACACGTCCTGCTTAGGAGGCAGGTAGAACTCTGGTACTGGGGCGTAATATTCGCCTTTGGGCATTTTTTCCAATTTGTCCAAGGCTTGCTGGATGATGCTCAAACTTTGCCAAACTTCTTCGCCGCGTACGCAAAAACGGTCGTAAACGTCGCCACTTTGACCTATTGGAATGTCGAAGTTAAAATCCTCGTAAGAAGAATAGGGCTCCATCACCCGCACATCGTAATCCACACCCGCTGCTCGCAGGTTGGGGCCAGTGAAGCCGTAGCTCAGGGCTCGCTCGGCACTGATGCCGCCTACGCCAATGGTGCGGTCCATGAAAATGCGGTTGCGCATCAGCAGGCTTTCAAATTCCTTCCACACTGCGGGGAATTCGGTGATGAACTTGCGGATGCGAGCCAGCAAATTGTCGTCGAAATCGCGCTCAAAACCGCCGATGCGACCAATGTTGGTTGTCAAGCGAGAGCCACAGATTTCTTCGTAAATCTCATATACATGCTCACGCTGCTGGAAAACGTAAACAAAGCCCGTCAAAGCCCCCGTATCCACCCCGATCACCGAGTTGCAGATCAGGTGGTCGGTAATGCGCGCCAATTCCATGATGATCACCCGCAGGTAATCCACACGCTTAGGCGTTTTTACCCCCAGCAACTTCTCTACGGTCATGTGCCAACCCAGGTTGTTGATCGGAGAAGAGCAGTAATTCAAACGGTCAGTGATGGGCGTCACTTGGTAGTAAGGCCGGTGTTCGGCCAGCTTCTCGAATGCCCGGTGGATGTACCCAATGGTTGGTTCGCCTTCTACGATGTATTCGCCGTCCATTTTCAGGACATTCTGGAAAATACCGTGGGTAGCAGGGTGGGTAGGCCCCAGGTTGAGGATATTGTATTCCTTTTCCTCGGGTGGTGGCGGGGTGGTGATCAAGGTTTCCATCAGCGACCAAAATATTTGTCTTCCTTGTCGGTACGCGTGGCATCCTCCAGGGGATACTGCTTGAGCAAGGGATGATAAGTCATGTCGTCCATGTTGAGGATGCGGCGCAGGTCGGGGTGCCCTTTGAAGCGGATCCCGAAGAAGTCGAAAGTTTCGCGCTCCATCCAGTTGGCGGCTTCAAAAAGGGTCGTAGCCGTATCGACTTGCGGGTCGGTTTCCGGGAAAAAAGTGCGGATGCGCAGGCGGAAATTGTGTACCAGGCTGTGCAAGTGGTAAACCACGCCCAATTCCTGACCTTTTTGTTCGGGAAAATGCACCCCACACAAATCAGTTAGGAACATGAATTGCAGCTCAGGGTCTTCCTTCAGCCATTTGATGATACCGATGACCGATTCACGCGGCACATTCATCGACAGCAGGCCGTAAGGCGAGTCGAGGTTGGAAAGCTGGTCGCCGAAGCGGGCTTGTAGCTTTTCGGTGACATATTCAGCGTTGATTGCTTGGGCGCTCATAAACGAAGATTCGGGCAAAATTTGGCGCAAAAAAGCTCGCAAAAAGCCTTTTTTCAACCAATTTGCTTTATTCAATGCCGTATCCGGCCAACAATTCTGTATATTCTTCGCTGTTGCGGCGGCGTAGCGATTCGTTTTTGATCAGTTCCTGGATTTTCATCACCCCATCAATGATCGCTTCCGGGGTAGGAGGGCAGCCGGGCACGTACACGTCCACCGGAACCACCTTGTCGATGCCCTGCAAAACCGAGTAAGTATCGAAAATACCACCACTCGATGCGCAAGCACCTACGGCGATTACCCAACGAGGTTCGGCCATTTGCAGGTAAACTTGCTTGACCACGGGACCCATTTTTTTGGCAATGGTGCCCATCACCATCAGCAAGTCGGCCTGGCGGGGTGAAAAACTCAAGCGTTCGGAACCAAAGCGGGCCAGGTCGTAATGCGCGCCCATGGTCGCCATGAATTCGATGCCGCAGCAAGAAGTGGCAAAAGGCAAGGGCCAGATCGAGTTGGCACGCGCCAAACCCACTGCCTGGTCGAATGAAGTAGCAAAAAATCCCTGACCGCTGTGCCCTTCGGGCGCTTCAACCAAATTGAGTGCCATTATACTTAATTTAAGTAAAAGTTTATGTCGTTCCCATTTCGGCCAACAAAGGTCGCTTTTCCGTGATCCTTCAGCTCTTTTTGTGAAGGTGGCCCCGGCTACCCTCACAAAAAGGAGCTTCGGCTGACGAAAAACCGTCTTCTTTTTTGTCTCGAAACCACTGACCCATACTTTTACTGTTTACTTTGTGCAATCAAAAATTACATCTTTTCCCAATTCAAGGCACCTTTCTTCAAGATATAAAGGTAGCCCAGGAAAAGAGGTGCGATGAAAAACAACATCTTCAGGTATCCAATGCCGCCCAGTTCCTTAAAGTTCACGGCCCAGGGGTAAAAAAAGATCACTTCGACGTCGAACAGCACAAAGAGAATCGCGGTGAGAAAATATTTGATGGAAAAAGGCAAACGAGCGTTGCCCACCGACTCGACCCCGCACTCAAAAGCCTCCGCTTTTTGGGCGGTGCGGCGCTTGGGGCCCAGGGTATGGGTAGCCACCATCGTGAGGCCCACAAAACCCAGTGCAAATGCCATTTGGAGCAGGATGCCTAAGTAATCGACATTACTTTCCATAGTGTTTTTGTTTAGGTAGCTGTTTAACATCATTTTTGGCCTTTGGTTTGCCAAAACGCGGTTAAACTTTAGTTTCCGGCTGCAAAAGTATCAAAGCATATTGAAAATTTAAGCAGGAGTGAAAGGTAAAGATTTTTGGGGGATTATTTGTATGTTGTCTAAATAAGTGACAAGCCACGAATAAATCTTACCAAATCGCAACTGCGTACTTTATAGATTATGCCCTCGCTGCGCGAGGCCATTTTTGGAACACGGATAAAATTGAGTTTGGGTGTGTTTGTTTGGGTTTGAGTGTGAAAAACCCCGTTTTCAATTGGAGACTAAACTTATGTTCGAAGCCCCCACACCCGAACTCACACTTGCACACTCCACACTCTATATTGCGGATTTCCAGCATGACGTTGACCATGATGTTGACAACAATCAATTAAAAATTGGAAAGGTCTATTTTTGAACCGTTACTAAAGGCGGAAAGAGGGTGGAAATTGCCTATTTTGTCTGAACTGTGATTTTTGTGAATTTTAGGAGAGGTGTGATGGGCTGCGAGCAGTACGTCGAAATCTAAATCCGGTTCCGTGCCATTCGTGAAATGCTCATGGGGATCTCAAAACGGAAATCGGATTCACACTTTGCAATGTGAACCTACGGTTCCGTGCTTCGGATGAGGCCTAAGGCGTACAAATCTTAGGCTTCATCCGAAGCCAGGCGCTGGGAAAATCGTGTGGGTCGCCAGATTCTACAAAGCTTGGGCTTCTTGCGAAGCCGGGGTGGGGCCAAAATTGTGTGTTTTAAAGCAAATGCCGTTGTTTCAAAATGTAGGAAGTGAAGGATTTCAAATTCAACCTCCATTTTTCCGCCCGGCCAGAAATGCCCTCCATACTACCCAAACCGGAAACCGGATTCATATTCCTACGACGCAAACCTGCTGCGAGCGGGCTTCGGACGAAGCCCAAAGCTTTGTAGCCTACCGCATCCCCGGCGCAGGTCCAGGCTTCGGATGAAGCCTAAGATGAATCAGGTAGAAAAGAAGAAATTGTTCGATTGGGTAGGAGAGAGATGATTTTTTTGACTAGGTGCCGGACAAAAAATCTTAGCTTACAAATCTCAGGCTTCATCCGAAGCCAGGAGTTGGGAAAATCGTGTGGGTCGCCAGGTTCTACAAAGCTTGTGCTTCTTGCGAAGCCGGGGGTGGGGCCAAAAATTGCGTGTTTTCACAGCAAATTCCATCTCTTCAAAATGGTGGAAGTGAACGATTTCGATTTGATCCGCAGCGAGGCCAAAAAAAGAACCTTGACCAACCCAATCAACCCCAACTCCTGTCTATTGGAAGCAAAAGCCAAACAATGTTACCCTTTCAAAAAAACTTATTCTGGTGTCTCTTGATCGCTTTGATCAGCCAATCCTGCTTCAAAGAAATTGAAAGTGGCAGCCTTATTAGGGTAAGTGGCAGCGTCAAGGACCCCGTAAAAAACAAAACCCTGCCCTTGGCAAAACTTTATTTGTACGGGGCCAAGTCCACTTTTTACGGAATTTCCTACACCCAAGGCCCCTTGGACAGCGTAGTTGCCAACGCCCAAGGGAATTTCAGCATCGCGTTCCAGGCCGAGGGCATCAGTGTGGATTATGGCCTCAGCCTTGACAATGGCAAGGGCAGTCCGCAAGGCAGGTATGTTGTTGATCGCAGCAACGACATGTTTGAGTTCAACTTTCAAAAACAAATCAGCAATGCCGTAGTTTCTGGCCGTGAACTCAACTTCAGCCGCTTGTCGATCAAGGTCGATAACAACCCTTTCGATACCTTATATGTGTCCACCCAATCGCATCCCATCCAAACCCAATACGTGGTAGGCAAACAAGTAGCTGCAACCCTCAACTTCACACACCTGCCCAATGCTGAAAATCAGTTTCAAATCTACGTGGCCTCCGCAAGAGACACGATTGGCCTTTACGAGTCCAACCGAAACATTCCGGCAGGAGGACGTTTTTTTTACCCACACCGCAGCCTCACGTTCACTTACCAAGCTGATCTGAGTGATACCATTCGTTTGAACAAGTCAATTGGCAATCTATTGGATATTCCCCGGAGCACGACCTGCTGCCGCTGAAGAGGATAGGGGGCTATTCAAAAAAATCGTTGATGCCTTTTTGCGAATTCTGATTTTGGGATGGCAAAAGAATAAGTTATAAAATTGGCGCCTCCAATTTTGGGTTGAGTGGGGTCAACGTCATGCTGGAAATCCGTAAAAATCCGTTTCATCCGTTTCATCCGTGTTCCCAACCAGCACCGCGTAAGCGGGGCAAAGCATTTGCCAATTCTTATAAGTTATTTTTTCAGTGGCCCTTAGACAAAAAAATCATACCAACAACTGAACCATTTTCTCAATACCTGTCAAGCCTATTAACAAATTTTAACAAAATTTTAATAGGTCAAGCAATCCTTTCTCCATCTATTCGCCGGGGTAATCGAAAAAAAGTGATATTTTTTTTGGTGAAATTCGATCAAAATAGTGCTTTATTGCGTTACTATATTTAAATTTGTAGCTTGTAAGCTTTTCACGAGTAGCCCAAGTTTTGTCATGGCTTGGTCAGACTGCTGGAAAGTAAACAACTCATAACCTTAACTCAACTCGCTTTTACAATGAACGCTCCTGATGAGGGATTGTTTCACAGTAAAAGCAGTTGCTTCCTAACCAAGCTTCGAACACTGCTTCGTTATGGTAACTAGATCAATCAAAGAAAGGCTTTTGAGAGCTAAAGAAATTCTCCAAGAGGCACTTCACAAGCTCATGGAAATCAATCGTTTGAAAAAACAACTTCCTTTTCTCAAGGACCGAGAAAAGCAGGAAGAAGAATTGGGCTTGGAACTAAAAATGCTCAACAGAATCGTCAACCAGCAAGCGGGTTTGATTCGCAAATACGAAGATCAATTGCAGGATCAGGACTAGATTGGGTGTGATGGTGTGGGTGTGAGCGTGTGGGTGTGGGTTTGCAGGGCTTCGATTTGGAATTTTCGTCGGTGCTGCGTCAGACAAAATGCTCCATCAACTGCGTCCGCCTAAAAAATCTCGAGGCGACAAACCCGTAGCTTTCTTGAAAGCCCGGTTGAAAGTGGACTTGGAATTGAAGCCACACTCCAATCCAATGCCCAATAAAGACAAATGCTGTACATGCGGATCGTCCAAGAGCTTTTTGACCTCTCTTACCCGGTACTCATTCACATAGTCGTTGAAATTTTTGCCAAAAGCCGTGTTGACTACCGCCGAAAGGATCGAAACATTGGTGTTCAAGTGCTTGGCCAAATCTGAGAGGTTCAGTTCAGGGTCGAGAAAAAGGCGTTCGGTTTCCATCACTTGGATCAGTTTTTGTTTCCACATTTGCAACTCTTTTCCTTCCACTTTTTCAGTACGCACCTGAGTTGGGGCCGTTACGGCGATATCCTCGGTTTTGAAGTGCAACTTGCGCGTTTGCCACTGCCCATAACCTGCAATACAGAGGTAATAAATCAAGCCTACCTCGAACAACTCATCCCACCAATCGTGCCAAAAATCGAGCTCTAGCCAGATGTCCACGATGCTCACCAAAGCCGAAAAAAGCCCGGCCAGCCAAAAAGCCCACACAAAATTGCGGTACCAAATAAAACTAATCGACTCAGGATCAGAGAATTGGGAAGGAGCCCATTTTCGGTAATCGGTGTACAAACGATACGCATTGTAGAAATAAATGGCTTGCAAGATGTAAATGCTAAATTCTTCAATCAGTTGTATGTACCAAGGGTAATGCACCGTTTTTTTCCAAAATTCTACAAAAACAGGGCCTTGCAAATAGACCAAAACATGGTAAACGAAGTACAACAGAAAAGGTAAGGCGTGCAGCCAATCCCTGCGTTGGAAGCGAAAATCGATATCCAATTGGCTTTTCAAATAAAAAAAACAAAGCGCCGGAATGAGGTAGCTGAAGTTGCGGGGAAAAAACTCAAGCTCCTTCCACAAAACCGAAATACCTCCAAAGCCAAGCATGTATTCCCAAATTTCGAAACTCAGGAAAAAGAGCAAGAGCGCAAAAAGATAGTCGGACAAACGCTCGTTGCGCCAGGCTCGCAGTACAAAAACGGCAGCATAAATCCAGGCTTGAGCGAAACCAAAGGCCAAAGGGGCTGAATAGGCGTTGAAACTAAATGGCATGTGAGCGTTAGTTGAAATGTTGAAGGGTTGAAATGGCGAAGAGTGGGCGTGCCAAATTGGAGCATGAGTTTTAAATTCATTGGAACAGCCTCTCCTCGAAAATGAAGGAGAGGCTGCTAAAATGGCTTAAAAACGGATCAGGTAACTGGATTGTTCAGCTTCCAAGGTAAAGAGCAGTTTCTCAGGATATTCTTTTTCCCAAAATGGCCCTTCACAAAGGTAAATTTTGGAACCAACTGGGTAAGTGACCTGAAAACGGCTGCTGTGGGAAAGGTTTTTTGAAAAACCCAGGTTTTTGCCTGACTCAAAAGGGAGTTCTACCCGGATATGGGTCATTTTACCCAGCGCATTCTTTCCCGAAACGATGAAAGTGATCATTTCCACTCCATTCTTTTTGGCCAAAGTAGCCAAATCAGGGTTCTTGTCCAATTCCTCCAGGTTGTAGATCATGGTATTGCGCTGCGCCCAGGCATTATCGAGCCATTGTTGATGGGTAATCTCGTACTTTTTATTCAGGTCGATTTTCATGCCTTGGTCTTTGGCTTCAATCATGTAGATGAGATTGAGGTCTTCCCCCTTTTTTTCGTACACTCGGGTACCTACGGGCATGTTTACTGGATGGGTTTTCAAAGGGCCCAGATCGTAACCATAACCCCTGGCTTTTTTGGTTTCGTAGTCGAAATGGCGTATCTCAATGTTACGTACTCGGAGCGAGGGGTTGCTGATGGTAAAGGAGACCCTGCTGCTGGCATCGGCTTGGCCCTGCGCCTGCAAACCCAATGGTAAGGTCATCATTGCACCTGCGATGACCAGTTTTTTGCCCAACCCCTTGAGCTTGGCTGCACGATTAGCCAAAGCTTGATCAATGGAATAACGGCCACTACCCACCGCAGCAATCATTACAAAAGACCAAAAAATCAATTGCTGATAGTACATCGTGAACGGAATGGGCGAGTCGTACCAAATAAAAGACACTACAAAGAATTGGAAAGCCATTTGCAAAGCCGAAATGCGGGTCAAAAAACCAAAGGCGATGAACAAGCCGCCGATGAACTCGCCATAAATGGCCACGTAAGCCCAGAAGCTGGGGGAAATGAAAGTAAAGCCGATTTCGCCGACCTGCTTGATGAACCATTCGGGCGCACCAAAAGCTAAATTGGACCACTCGGTACTACCGTTCTCGTCAATTTTGTGAAAAACTTTGCTCAATCCAGCGCCCAAGGCAATGGAGATGCCGCAGTAAAAGCGAAAAAGGGCGTAGCAAAGCTCGTAAGTGCGAGAACCCGTAGCGGAGGTGCCCTTGAAGATGGATGCGATGTTCGTTTTCATCAGTGTTGAATTTTTGCGTTGAACGATGTCACAAAAATGTGCCGATGAAAAAATCCCATGCTTCAAATCAGGATTTGGGACGTGTCGGATCATGATTTGGGCAGAATTGGAGTAAAGAGGGAGGTATTTCAAAATGTTCATCGCAATCTCCGTTGTGCAAGCAGGATATTGTTTGTATTTTTGTGGTAAAGAGTCATCGTTTTATGGACATAAATACTGGCCAACATACTGAATCGGATTACATCGTTATTCCCAATCCCATTTACGATGTAGTGTTTCGCTACTTGATGGCCGACTATGATAGCGCCTTGATTGTCCTTTCTACGCTAACTAATGAAAAGATCATCAAACTTCATCTTGAACCACTAACACACCCCGAAAAAAAGAAAATACGGGTAAAATCCCCAGATTCTGAACAGGAGATCAGTCTATTTCACCTTGATTTTACAGCTACAGTTGAGCTCAAGGATGGTTCGCAGGAGTTGATCATGATTGAGTTGCAAAAAGCATCCGAGCCGGGGGATATTTTTAGGTTCAAGCGTTATATCAGCAAAAATTTCCAACACAAACAACAGGAAGAACTGAAGCGTTACAAATCACAAACGGTCAGCATTATTGATCGGCCTATCAGACTTGTACCAATCTTCATCCTTAATTTTCGCATTGAGGATGAGATCAATGACCTTTTGATCAAGGTCAACCGCTCTAAAATTGGTGTATTTAAAAATGAGACCTTAAAGCAGCACAACGACTTCATTGATCACCTCAGCTATGATATGTTGGTGGTTCAATTGCCCAACTTGCACAACATAAAAGAAGAAGATTACAAAGCAGATGAATACAAGCAGAAACTATATGCTTTGTTGAAACTTTTCGATCAAAAAGAGCAGTTCAAAAACAATGAGCACCGCTTGAGAGTAATGCGGAAGTTACTGCCTGGATTTTTGGAGCGCGTAGTTAACCGACTACAAGCTGCGGACAAAGACAATCCTGATTTGGAAGAAGCTATGCTGGCTGAGGATGAGATACTAAAGTTGCTCCAGCGCAAGGAAAATGAAATTGCTTTTTTCAAGGAAGAATTGGGTCAAACTAAGGAAGAATTGGGCCAAACTAAGGAAGAATTGGGCCAAACTAAGGAAGAATTGGGCCAAACCAAGGAACGATTAGGTCAAACCAAGGAAGAATTGAACCAAGCCAAGGAAGTGGTTGTAAACTTTGCAATCATGCTCAAGTCTACAGGAACTCCGACCGAAGAAATTGTCGATAAAACTGGCCTTTCTGTCGATCAGATTAACGCCTTGTAATTTGCACTCAAATTTCTCCACGCGCCAACATCACTTCTACCCGTAAAAGTGCCATAACCGATAGGGCATCGGTGATTTCACCGCGTAAAACCATGTCTATGGCTTCGCGCAAGGGGACTTTTTTTACTTGCAGGTCTTCGGTTTCTTCAGGTTCAGCTTCGCCGTGGAGCAGGCCTTTGGCCAGGTAGGCGATGCCATATTCATCGGTAACAGAATTGGAAGTGTGAAAATCGAGTAGGAAATGCCATTCGCTGGCGCTCATGCCTGTCTCTTCTTTGAGTTCGCGTTTGGCCGTTTCGAGTGGATCGCTGCCTTGGGGGCAACCACCTTCGGGGATTTCCCAACTGTATTTGTCCAAGGCATAGCGGTATTGGCCCACGAGCCAGGTATTGCCTTCTTCATCGACCGGAACGATGCCAATGGCAAGGTTTTTGAAATGTACTACGCCATAAATTCCTGGATTGCCAGCAGGATTGAGTACTTCACGGTGGCTGATTTTGATCCAGGGGTTTTCGTAGGGGATGTGTTCAGTCAGGGTAGTCCAAGGGTTTTTTATCATTGTCTTTGGATACTTTTTGCGAAATAGATTCTGGTAAAACCACCGCAAAAGAACGAATAAGTTAGCCATTTCTACGTGTTGATGTGCAAATAATCCCGATAGCTTTGTAGTTTCGCCTGGAGAATAAACCGACGTAAGGGGTAAACACCTATACCAAACCATGAAAAAACAAAAGCCAAGCAACAAACCAGTTCCTAGTCCGCAGGCCAAAGGTCAATCAATCCCAAAACCTAGTCCACCAAGTGTCCAAAGCCAAGCTTGGGACCCACGCCTGGTTTTGGGTTTGCATTTGCTCACTTTATTGCTCAGTTTACTGTTTTTGCGCATGGGCTACTTCAATTTACCCCTTGATCGCGACGAGAGTGCCTATGCTTATCTGGGTAAGCGTGCCTTGGAAGGTGGCAAAATTTACCAGGACTTCTATGAAATGAAGCCACCATTGCTGTTTTACAGTTACAGCTTGTTGGTGACTTTGTTTGGTTATTCTCAAGTGGGATTGAGGTTTGCGGCCTTTGTTTTGAGTTTTTTCAATGCTTTTGGTGTTTATGCAGTGGGCCGTAGCTTGTTCAAACCAGCTTGGGCACTTTCAGGTGCACTGGTGTATTTGGTTTTGGTTTCCAACCCACACGTCAATGGCGTTTTGGCCCAGTCTGAGTTGTTGGTGATGATCGCTGTTTTGGGCAGCGCATATTTCCTTTTTCAGTGGTTAAAAGGAGAGGAGCATACCAAAGCTTGGCGACAATTGATCCTGGCTGGTGTTTTGATGAGTGCGGCGGTTTTGATCAAACAAACGGCGGTGTTTTTCTTTGGTTTTGCGGCAGTGGTCTTGTTTAGTGCACATCTTTTGCAAAATCGGGATGGCAATAAATTCCTGGGCATCGTTCGCGATGGGCTTTGGTTTTCGGTGGGGGTACTGGGCATGTTGGCCTTGTGCCTGTTGCCTATTCTGCTCAGTGGCTCCTTTGAAGACTTTAAGTACTGGAATTTTACCCACTCTTTGCAATATTCCAACACCATTGACGACCAGGAGGCCAAGGATGTATTCAATTATTTTTTGGGCAAAGTAACGGGCAAATACGAGTTAACTTGGCTTTTTGGCCTGGCTGGTGGAGTTTTGGTTTTGCTGAATCCCCGTCTGACTTGGGCCCAACGCCTTGGTTTGTTCAGTTTTGGCCTCATGGCCATCTGGACCATCACTCCAGGTCGGCGTTATTATGGGCACTACTGGCTTCAATTGATTCCCGCAGTGGGCGTTTTGGCGGCTGGAACCTTGGATACCCTGGCTCATTGGACGGGCAAAAGCAACGCTCAAACTGGAAAATGGGTCGCTGGAGCCATCGGAAGCCTGGTTTTGATGATTACCCTGAGTAGCTCGGCCAGCATTTGGCGCGGCAACGGTGGCGAAGCCCAGGTTCGCGACATTTCAAGGGGGAATCCTTACCTTGAAAACCGATTCATCGCCGATTTTCTCAAAACCCAAATGCAAACGGGAGACCAATTGGCTGTTCTCGGCAGCGAACCCCAATTGTACGTTTACTTGGATAAAAAAGGGCCTAGCCGACATTTTTATCCCAGTTTTTTATCGCGAAAAAATGAAAAAACCCTGGCTTGGCAAAGAGAAGCCCTGGCTGATTTGGAGAAGACCGCACCCAAATTTTTGGTGTTTTCATTTTTGCCCAACTCTTGGAGTGTTAAAGAAGATTCTGACCCAATCCTGTACAAAGGGGCATTCAGTTGGATGCAAGGCAAATACGAGGCCATCGGTTATGTGGATTACATCAATGGCAATACGGAACCTGCGGAACTGATCTTTGACGCCAGTGCATCAACTTACAAACCTCAAGGACAATATTACATGATGATTTTGAGGAAAAAATCCTGACCTCATGTCATCACCTAAGCTTCCTTTTCGCATCGAATTTCCGCTGATTGGCGAGTCGCAACTGGGCTATTTGTCCATTGTTGATTTTGAACAAAGCCTTCCTTTCGTGCCCAAACGGGTTTTTTGGACTTATTACACGCCGCAAAATGTGGTCCGGGGCCGCCACGCCCATTGGCAAACCGAGATGGTGTTGATTGCCGTACACGGCCGCATCTTACTTGAAACTGAATCGATTGACGGGCAAAAAGCCGAGTTTTGGCTGGATAAACCGGAAGAAGGAGTGTATTTGCCCGCTTTGAGCTGGCACACGATGAAGTATAGCCACGATGCGGTGCAGTTGGTTTTTGCGAGTACCTTGTACGATCCGCAGGATTACATTCGGGATTACGAGGTGTTTTGTAAGCTTGGGGAACGGTGAGCGGGGGAGTTTCTAACAGGATGCTTTTGTCTAAACCAGAATTTGAAAGAATTTCACAATTGGCCCACTTCGTGGCCATGAACGCTTCATGTCCATCAAAAAAGCATGAAATCACAGTTCAGACAATTATGCCCTTGCTGCTGCTCGCCGCAAGCGGTCGTTGATGGCGCGGCCCAAGTCTTCTTCTGGTAAGGGTTCGGCAAGGATCAAATCCAGGCCCATTGCGTCGAGTTGGCGCATGGCCGCAAAGAGGTGCTGGGCTGCTTCGTTAAAATTGCCGCTGGGAGAAAGGGTGATCTGCCGTTCTGGTGGAATTTTTGAAAAACTGGTTTGAAAGGAAATGACGCCGACTTTAGCTTGGGTATGTTGGGTGATCAAGGCATCCAAATCGCCCAAAACAAAAGGGGTGTGTGGTGCGTAATGGCTTTTCAACATGCCTGGTGCTTGAGGATTAGAGCTAGAATGCTCCCTGACTTGCACCGGGCCGATGATGGCCTCAATGGCCTCAATGGGCAGCCCACCTTTGCGATAAACGATAGCCTGATCTCCTTCAAAACCTACAATGGTGCTTTCTACACCTACCCCGCAAGGGCCGCCATCCAATACATACGGGATGCTGTTGCCCAATTGCTGAACCACGTGCACCGCAGTAGTAGGGCTGATGTAACCAAATGGATTGGCGCTGGGCGCAGCCAGCGGGAAAGGCAACTTTTCCAACAAAGCATGGGTCAGTGGATGTGCAGGCACCCGAATCGCTACCAAGTCGGAGCCAGCAGTGACCAAATCCGGGATGATCGCTTTTTTGGGTAAGAGCAAGGTCAAAGGCCCTGGCATGAAATGTTGGGCCAATTTCTGAGCCGCAAACGGAAAGTCGAGGACAAAATCAACAATTTGACCAAGATTCGCCACGTGTACGATCAGTGGATCGAAGTTGGGCCGTTTTTTTACGGCAAAAATTTCGGCTACCGCCGCCTCGTTCAAAGCATTGCCCGCCAAGCCATAAACCGTTTCGGTAGGGATGCCAACCAATTGTCCTGCGGTAAGAAATGCAAGCGCCTGCTCAAGATCACTACCTATTATATGGATGTCAACATCACTGGATTTCATGCGGCAAAGGTATGATAAGCGCTGCGAGTTTACTAATCCTTTAGGAATTGCGAAAAAAATAGATTAAACACTTTTGACCATCGGTTCAAGATTGCTCTGGGAGGCAACGTCATGCTGGAAATCAGTGAAAATCAGTTTTATCAGTTACATCCGTGTTCCCTACTTGCAGCCGCAACGCGGCTAAAGACTTTCGTCAATTTGTTTGCCTGATTTAATCAGCGGCCCTTACACAACGAAATCCCGTATGCTCCAAACCTGTATCCGGGCTGGTTTTCATGCGGGCTGCACAGCGGTAACCTGAGCAGTAAGAATCGTTGCAAAGGAAAGAGCCGCCCCGCACCACTTTTTTAGGCGTGCTGGGTTCTTCTGGATCGTAACTGTCAGCGGGGCCTTGGGGGTCGCTGCTGGTTTTGCCCAAGGCCAGGCATTGCTTGTAATGGTCATTTCGGTACCAATCCGCGCACCATTCCCATACATTGCCAGCCATGTCGTAAAGGCCCAGGGCATTGGATTGAAAACTTTTAATGGGTGCACAGCGTGGGAATTGGTCTGCTTTGGATTGTTCTACTGGAAAAGAGCCTTCAAAATAATTTGCAAATTTAGGCGAAACGGCCTCGTTTCCCCAGGCGTACTTGTTTGACTTGCCACCACTGCGGGCGGCCCATTCCCACTCGGCTTCACTGGGCAAACGCTTGCCGGCCCAGCGGCAATAAGCCACCGCATCGTACCACGAAACTTGGGTCACAGGCCAAGCTTCTTTGCCTTTGATGCTGCTGCCGGGTCCTTGTGGCTGCTGCCAATTTGCCCCTTTTTGCATTCGCCACCAATCCGCAGGGCCAAGGGGCTGGCCATTGTTTACGGCCAATTGAAAAACCAATGAAGCAGGTGCCAATTCTTCTGCCGAAGGCAAGGGGGTACCAGGTGGGAGTTGTTCGGCCAAAGTTTTGGGATCAATGGCCCGTTCGGCGGTGGTGACATAGCCCGTTGCTGCTACAAAACGGGCAAATTGGGCATTCGTTACTTCAGTTTGGTCCATCCAAAAACCCTTGACCTTGACAGGGTGAATGGGCTGTTCATCGGGGCGAGCTTCGGGACCATCGCTGCCCATGTTGAAAGTGCCTCCTTCGACCCATACCATACCCGCTTTGTTTTTACTTTCGACCGGGTCGGGCTCAATTTTTTTCACGTCAGCCAGGTAAATATCAGCGCCCCCTTCACCCCAGGGCGTATCGCCACTGTAGCAGTGCTCGCTGGCCAAAATGGGAGGTGGGGCTTGCATTTCGGGGACAGCATTTTTATTTTTACAGGCCCACATACTGGCTGTTAGGACCAGCAAATAACAAACCTTGGAGAATGAAAAACTCATCTGTATTTTGATCAATTTACGAAGAAGAACACTGGCCCCACTCTTCTCAACTCCTCAACTTCTCAACCCCTAAACTAAAAAACACCTACTCCGTATTCGCCTCCAATTCAGCCTTGAACTGCTGGGTCAATTGAAAATCCAGGTAATCGAGGTAGCCTGTCTGTTGTAGCTCGCGGTTGATGCGCCAAATGTTGTCTTTGAGTTGGGGGAAAGTGCAATGTCGGCGGATGGGAATCCTCATCAGCAGGTTGGGTTTGTGGAGTTCGACTTCCATTTTACTTTCTTCCCTGCTGACCAACACTTGGGTTAGGATTTCTTTTTTTTGCTGTGGTTCGATCCACTTTTGTACCCCGCTCTCCTTCGCAAAGTAGTAAAAAGCCGCTGGTCCGTTTACTTTTAATGCGTATCCTACCAAGCGATCACCACTTTTTTGCTCAAAGAGCTCTGGGTCCAACTCGGAATGCAAAATGTATTCCTGTCTTGGTTTGGTTTTGCCTACTTCACTGGGGTCGGGAATGATTTCGTAATAATGCGATTCCCGGTACCACAGTTGGACCGTTTCAGTTTTGAAGCGTTTGTGTTCAGATAGTCTTTGGTAAAAAGGCAAAGCGAACTCCATCGCATCGCCCCACAAGTACAAGTGACATTGGTTGTTTTCGGGAAAAACGGCAACAAAAACGTCGAAACGGAGTTTGAAAAACTGATCTTCCCAGGGCTCCAGCAGGTCGTTCCACATCTCGTCGTAGGCTTGTTGTTCCAACACCGAGAGGCTCAAATTGAGCTCCAATTCATTGATTTCGGCCTCCAATGCATCGGCGCGATCGCTCAAACGATGCAGGTCATACAGGCGCAGGTCTTGCAGGTGAGTAAACTTGGGTGCCGTCTTTTTTCCGTTCTTCAAGGCTTCCAGCTCGTCCATTTCTTGTAGCAAGCTGGTGAAAGCATAAGATTCCTTGAAGCGTTTGGCTTTGCCCCGCAGCATCGAAGCATGGTCTGCGTTGCTGGTTTGCTCCAGTTTGGCGATCATGTCCACCAAGGAGGTTTCTACTTCTGTCACCTTGATACTGAGCAAATCATCTACCACATCCACTGTGACATGGAGCAAATTGGAGGGGTCGTAGCGATTCATTTCGGCGGCGAGGGGCAAAATCAACAGTTCCCTAATGGCCCTTTGTAAGTAGCGCCCTCCATACTTTGAATGAAAACCTTTTTCGGCCAAATGATCCAAAACCCCTGGCTGAATATCAAACTCCAGCTTGCGAAAGCGGAACCCATCTCTTTTTTTCAGCAAGCCCATTTCGCGTTCTACAATGGCCCGAACGACGGGCTTGGCCAGGGATTGAAAAGCAATCACTTGGTCGATACGGGCAAAAAGCTCAGGCCGGAAGTATTTGCGCAAGGAATTGAGGTACACGTCGGCATTGGGCGTTTTGTTGCCAAATCCAGGGCTGGGGCGCAGTTCTCCAGCCCCCAGATTGGTAGTCATGACGATGATGGTGCTGCAAAAATCGGTCAAATAACCCCGGCCATCGGTCAAGCGGCCTTCACCCAAAATCTGCAACAGCAAGTCCAGGAAACTGACGTGTGCTTTTTCGATTTCGTCAAAAAGCAACACGCAAAAGGGTTGTCTTTTTATCGCTCCAGTGAGTAGTCCTTCTTGGTTGACTCCTGCCCCGGCTAGGTGCAACACCGCTTGTGGGTGGCCGTATTCACTCATGTCAAAGCGCACCATTCGGTCGCGGCTGCCAAACATGAATTCGCTCAAAACCTTGGCCAATTCGGTTTTTCCTACTCCGGTTGGACCAGCAAAAAGAAAGGACGCAATGGGCTTGCCCGTGCGGGCCAGGGCTGCTTTGACTGAAATCAGGGCATTGGTCACGGCTTCCACTGCGGTATCTTGGCCCAAAACCTGGCCTTTGAAACTGTGCTGAATCTTCTCCAGTCCCAAGGGTTCACTGGGGTCTACAATGAAACGAGGCATGCCGCTTTCCTGGCAAAAATATTTCAGAATTTCACTTTTGTCGATGGTTTTACTGAGTTTGCCTTGGTTCAGTTTCCACAACAGAATCCCTTCCAGAAAACGGATTGGCCGCCCCGGCATTCCGGAATAAGGCATGAAACGGCGGTGCAAACGAATTGATTCTTGTACCGCATCTTCTTGCACTACAATCCCGATCTCGCGGCTGATGCTGCTAATTTTTTGCAAAATAATGGCCTCCAGTTCAGCACTGTTGGGCTCGTTCATGCGGATGAGCTGAAAATAGGCCGGAAAATTGGGCAAATTGATTTCAATTTTAGCCAATTGTTCCTCGGTGCACTCCGTAATCAGGCGAATTTGACCCTGGCTCAGGTAGGGCATGAGAAACTGGGCCAAGCTCGTATCGTTGCCTTCATATTGCCCTACTTCAAACAACTCCATGAGATTGCGCACGTACAAGATGTGCTTGCTGAACTGGATTTCTTGGCAAAGCTCAGAAAGGTTAAATTCCCACCCTGAATCCTTGGACAATTCTTTGATCAGGATGCTGGCTGTGGTTTCCCAAACTTTCCATTCGCCTGAGCGCTCGTTCAATTGGCGGATGGCCTCCCAGGCGACTGCGGTTTTACCCACACCATTGGGACCTAGCATCAGCAGGTTGTTGGGAAAACCGCCCAGGATAGTACGCAGGCACTGGTCGGCAATTTCTTCCTGACCATAGGCCTGTATTTGCTTGAACTGGATCAGTTTACCTACTTTGTGGAGCCACTTGTATTGTTCTAGTTCGCTCGTACCAGTGGTTTCACCAGGATCCGGAAATTGTACTTTGAAACTGCTATTGTGTAGGCTGGTGTGCTCGGCCCAAGCGGTGTAAACGATGCTTTGCACCACCCGCATCCGGTCCCGTCGGTTGAAGTCGATGGTGATCAGTTCTTTGATCGTTTCGTGGAGCGCTGATGGCGTGTGGGCCCCAGCTTCGATATTGAGCGAGGGCACAATAGCCCAGTAAACTTCGTCTTTTTCACAATAAAAATAGTCGAAATCCAGGCTGAATGCAGGGATTTGAAACCCTTCTTTGTGGGCCGGAAAAGGGACCTCTATTTTGGCTTTGGTAAAATTTTGTGGTACAGCTTGGTCCCACAGCCAGAGGAATTGACGGGATTTGTCCAGGACTTGTTGAATCGACTGCTGGTATTCGGCCCCCAGCGCAGGAATACTGGTTTCCATGCGAATGGTTTGCATGTCGGCCAAGGGGATGAAGATTTCCAAGCCACCAGGGTAGCGCTGCTTAAAAACCGGGAAATGGAGGGTGACTGGAAAGGGCATTGTTTTGTTTTGTCTCAAACAAAAATAAGCCCTTCCTCCAAATTGCCAAAAGAAAGATGTATTCCTTGTGAGAAACGCCAACCTGTACACCAAGCAAGCAGCGCATCAAAGGCATGCCAATTGTCAATGTTTGTTGGGGCAGGGTAGGGGAGATGTGGCCCTAAAGCTGCAAGGCAGCTGGGAATAGCGCTTGATTCTTTTTTATAGCCCAAGCCTGGTAAATCCAAAATTTGGGCCAGTTTCGCCGGATAGACCTCGCAAAAAGGGATGTTCAAAGCCTTGCCTTGCTGCTGCAAGCGCATGGCCCGTGCGGTCAAGCCTCCCAAAAACATGGGCGACATGGCCTGGCATTCGCGGTCGGCTTGGCGGTAGTGGAAATCAGCCCCAGCTTCAGCTAAGCGGTAAACAATGGGCAAGGACAAGGGTGCGTCGATGAAAACTTGCGTGGGTTGCTGCTCCTTGAGCCAGTTGAGGAGGAACAGATCGGCGTCTTTTTTGGCCTGGCTTTGCAAAAAATGTAATTCTCCTTCCTGCGCCCAGGCAATGACGGTGGTTCCTGCCAGTTTGCTGCCAAAGTCAATACCGATGAAAGAATGCATAGATGGGAATTTGTAAGCACAAAAAAAGCCAGATTCCTGTTCAAGAATCTGGCTTGTGCCGAAGGAGGGACTCGAACCCTCACGTCGTAAAACACACGCACCTGAAACGTGCGCGTCTACCAATTTCGCCACTTCGGCAAGAAGTTTACCAATAGGCCGTTCAAAAACTAGAAAACTGAATTCGAACGTGCCTTCAGGCAATGAAAAAATGTGGTACCGGAGGTGGGACTCGAACCCACACATCGTTGCCAATACTGGATTTTGAATCCAGCGCGTCTACCAATTCCGCCACTCCGGCATTTTTTTCATTGAGGCCAAACGTCATTTCGTTTAGCGGTGTGCAAATGTAGAAAGGTTTTCTTTTACACGCAAGAGGTAACGTTTTTTTAAGTAAAAATTTTTGATTTTTTCCAAGCTGGAAGCCTCTCCAGGGTTTTCTGAAAAATGCTGCAAGGCGGGCTTTACTTCTTCCAATAACGCTGATTCCAGGCTTGCAAGTTCCTGATTTAGCTTGGCGTATGCATTGGGGTCAAAATCAAACTCCAACTCGGCCTGTGCTTCGTTGAGCTCCATCATGTCCATCAAAAAATTTTTCGGAATTTCATTTTGGCCTTCTACCAAAAGCCCTTTTTCTTCCAAAATGTACTTCATGCGCTGGTCAAAATCCGACAAAGTGCGGTATGCTTCGTTGTTCAGGCTGGAGTTTTTGAGTACCTCAGCCTGCACTTCATCCGTATCGAGGGTGTAAAAATCCGGGTGAAACTGCTTGCTTTTGCTCAGGTAGGAGCGGCGCAAGGCATCTTCATCAAGCAAAAAAGAAACAGGGAGGTCGAAAAAATCGAAGAAAAGCATTGTTGAAACGCGGATTTAATGGATGAAGTGGGGTTGCTGGCGTGGCCTTTTTGTCTGAACCAAAATTTTTGTCTGAACCAGAATTTTCAGAAATGCAGAATTACAGCATTACTTTCATGACGTTGACCAATCCAGAATTTTAAAGAATTACAGAATGGGCTGCTGCACAGCATGAAAAGCAGCATGCTGGCGGGCTGTAGGCCCCAACCGTTGGTCTGTCAACGTCACGCTCACATCATGATCATCATAAAAATCACAAAAATCACAGTTCAGACAGTAGCGGAGTCCCCACTCATAACCCATAACTCATAATTCATAACTCAAAACAACATCCATCCAAAAATACGGCGGAAGATGTCCAAGCCATTCACATAGAGGATCAGGCCGAAGATGAAAATGAAACCCACCATTGTAGCGTACTCCATGAACTTGTCGCTAGGCTTGCGGCCTGTGATCACTTCGTAAAGCAGGAAAATCACATGCCCGCCGTCGAGTGCGGGGATTGGCAGCAGGTTCATAAAGGCCAAAACCAGGGACAACATGGCGGTGAGTTGCCAAAATCGCGACCAGATCCAATTGCCGCCAAAAGTATCGGCGATGGACAAGAAGCCCCCTAGGTTTTCCTTGGCCTTCATTTTGCCACTGATCATTTGGCCGAGGGCTTTGACTTGCAGCGACAAAGCGCTCCACCCTTCGTTGATACCTGCGGGAATAGACTGAGCCAGGGTAAATTCTTCGCGTTTGAATTCCAGGGCTTTGGTGCGTGCGCCAATGGTTCCACTTGCGGTAGTATGCAATTTCACCTCGACCGTATCCACTTCGTTGCGGATCAAAGTAAGCGTGATGTCCTGATCAGGATGGGTTTCGGCTGCTTTGCGAAATTCGTGAAAATAAGGGGTAGGCTTGCCGTTGAAAGCAATTACCCGGTCGCCTTTTTGCAAGTTGGCACGGGCAGCAGGGGTTCCAGGATCGGTTTTGTCGACCACAAATGGGAAACGAGGTCCGAAGAAGAACTTGTCTTTGTTTTTGTAAGTAGCCAGCGAGCTGGCCACTTTTTGGTCAACCGGAATTTCCACTTTTTGGCCGTCGCGTTCTACCGTGATGGTTTTGGCTTCGCCAAAAACGATTTTGCGAAAAAACAAGCGATCGTCGAATTTGGTGAAGGCTTCATCACCCAGGGCGATGATTTTGTCGCCGTCTCTCAGCCCAAGTTTTTGTCCTAATTCCAGGGCGATGATGCCATCTTTTACACTGTCGTTGGGGAGGTACTCTTTGCCCCATACGAAAATGATCATGATGTAAATGAGGAAGCCCAGGATAAAATTGACCGTAACCCCACCCAACATGATGATCAGGCGCTGCCAAGCTGGCTTAGAGCGAAATTCCCAGGGTTGGGGTTCGCCTTGGAGCTGCTCGGTGTCGAAACTTTCGTCCACCATGCCCGAAATTTTGACATAACCGCCCAGCGGCAACCAGCCAATACCGTATTCCGTTTCGCCTTTTTTGATTTTGAAAAGAGAAAACCAAGGATTGAAGAACAGGTAGAATTTTTCCACGCGGGTACCGAACCACTTGGCCGGAAAAAAGTGCCCCATTTCGTGCAACACAATCAGAATGGACAGGCAGAGAATCAATTGACCTGCCATGGTCAAATAACCCATAATTTTGGTTTGAATTTTTGGTCGCAGTTGTTTAACATTGCAGGCAATGCCAGGTGGCTGCGGTAACAGTAGTCAATCGGATGATGAGTAACAAGCACAAAAGTAAACATTTTTTGGACTTGCTCCGTTTTCCAGCAGCAACTTGTAATCAACGCTGGTCACACAAGTTTTTTGCATGAACATTTTCTACAGCCCGGAGGTTCACGGCACTTCGATCGAATTGGGGGAAGAAGAAACCCGCCACCTGCAGGTTTTGCGTCAAAAGCCGGGCGACGAAATCGTCATGGTGGACGGCAAAGGCGGCTGGTACCAGTGTGAAATCATAGAACTGGCCAAGAGGTCCTGTCGCCTGCGGGTAGTTTCTTCGACCCTGAGCGATGCCCGTAAGCCCTATCGGGTGCATTTGGCCATTGCCCCCACCAAAAACCTGGACCGCCTGGAATGGGCGGTAGAAAAAGCGGTGGAAATCGGCGTGGACGAGATCACCCCTTTGATTTGCAAGCGCTCCGAAAGGGTGCACCTGCGGATCGACCGCCTGGAAAAAGTAGCTTTGTCGGCTATGAAGCAATCCTTGAAAGTGTTTTTGCCAAAAATCAATATGGCCACCGATTTATCCGTTTTTTTAAACAAGCAAGCTGCTGAAAACGCCCAAAAATGGATCGCTTGGCTGGCCACGCCTCCTGCACCTTTGTTGCAACACGCTACTCAAAAAGGACAAGATGCGGTCATTTTGATCGGCCCGGAGGGTGATTTTACCTCCGAAGAAGTCGACTTGGCCCAAAGCCTGGGTTTCCAGCCCGTGAGTTTGGGCGATAGCCGCTTGCGCACCGAAACGGCGGGAGTCACTGCGGTGCATACCATTGCTTTAATCAATATGTAGTTGAAAAGTTGAAGAGTTGAAATGTTGAAAAGATCAACACAACTTTTTGCGGAATAACTTGAAAAATACCAGACCATGAAATTGATCCTCATTAGCCTTTTTGGCGCTTTGACTTTCTTGAATCCACAGCCAGAACCATCCGCTGGCATGCGCCTGGCTTTGCTGAAATACAATGGCGGCGGCGATTGGTACGCTAACCCCACCGCTTTGCCCAACCTGGCCGCTTTTTGCAACCAAGCCCTGGGCACCAATTTTGACAAGGAGTACGCCACCGTCGAAGTGGGCAGCCCGGAGCTTTTTAACCATCCATTTATCCACATGACTGGGCACGGCAACGTGGTTTTTTCGGATATGGAGGCCCAGAACCTGCGCCAATACCTCTTGGCGGGTGGTTTTTTGCACATCGACGACAACTATGGCATGGACCCCTATGTGAGGGTGGCCATGAAAAAAACTTTTCCAGAACTGGACTTTGTAGAATTGCCTTTCAATCACCCGGTATATCGGCAAAAATTTGCTTTCCCCAACGGCATTCCCAAGATTCACAAGCACGACGAGAAGCCAGCCCGAGGTTTTGGACTCATCTGGCAAGGGAGGTTAGTCTGCTATTATTCCTACGAAACCGACCTTGGCGATGGCTGGGAAGACCCGGATGTACACAATGACCCGCCGGAATTGCGCACTTTGGCTTTACGCATGGGGGCCAATTTGGTGCAGTATGCTTTTCAGCAATAAGTGGCAAGCCACGAATGAACCTTACCAAATCGCAACTGCGAACTTTATAGATTATGCCCTCGCTGCGCGAGGCCGGTTTTAGCACGCGGATAAAATTGGGTTTGGGTGTGTTTGTTTGGGTGTGAGTGTGCATAAACCCCATTTCCAATTAAGTGAGTCGATAGATTCTGATCGAAGCCCCACACTCGAACTCACACTTACACACGACACACCCATTCTTGCGGATTTCCAGCATGAGGTTGACCGTTATGTTGACATGCGTGTCTTTCAAAAACTGGAAAGGTTTATTTTTGACCCGTTACTTAAATTTCACTCGGCCTTTTGGGGCCAAAATGAGAACTTGTTTGATGATTACTTTGTCAGCTATCAGTTGTCTATAATTTACCTTTAATGCAACAAGCCAACCAGGTTTTTTTCCTGACCTTTTTATTGATTGCCATTGGCTACTTGGTCAAAAGGCTGGGGTTGGTCACGGCATCAGACGGGCGTTCTTTGTCCAAATTCATCATGAGCACTACTTTTCCGGCGCTGATGTTGGTATCGACTTATGAAGCCAAAATTGAGCCGAAACTGCTACTGATTCCCCTGCTCTGTGTTTTGTTGTCGGTGACAATGCTGGCGATTGCCTGGATGACATTTGCCAAGTTACCCAATTTTCAACGTGGCTTGATGGTCATGGGCGTAGGGGGAATGAACATGGGCATGTTTGCTTTTCCCATCATCGAAGGTTTGTTTGGCAAAGCGGCCATGACCTACGCAGTGATGTTTGACATTGGCAATACCTTTATGATTTTTTGTGTGGTCTACCCCATCGGCATCTATTTTTCGGAGCAGGGTGAAAGTGGCATGAGTTGGCAAAATGTTACCAAAAAAGTCTTTCGTTCGCTGCCTGTTTGGGGCATGATCATCGGCATTGGGTTGAATGTGATGGGGGTGGAATTGAGCGAAAGTGTGCTGCACCCGTTCAAGCTCATGGCGAGTAGCAACAAGGCTTTTGTGCTGATGATGATGGGCGTATTCATGAGTTTTGCCCTCAGCAAGTCAGAGCTGAAACTCATTTCAAAAGTCTTGTTGATCCGTTGCTCCCTTGGTCTTTTGGCGGCTTTTTTGCTCTATTTTTTCCTGCCAGCAGATGCACCTTTGCTGCGCAACACCCTCGTGCTTTGTGTGATCGTACCATTGGGCATGACCATCTTGCCCTTCGCTAATGAACTAAATTACAACCCGGTGACTGCGGGCACTATGCTCAATTTGTCACTCTTAGTTAGCTTTTTACTGATGTGGGCGATGGTTTTGGGGCTGGGCTTGGTTGGGAGTTAGCGTTGGTTATGAATTCGGTTTTGTAGGTGCGGAAGGTGCTTTCTATTTCTCAAATGTAATCGATGAGCACTTTGATAAAGCTGATCTTCGTTCATTTTTTCGAGGTCATGACCCGTCAATTTCACCACCGCTGAATTCTCCACCCCCATTTACTGTTCGCCAACTCCGATGCTAGATACACTGCTCAACTGGTCACTTGTCTTTGGATCACTAGGGATAGATTGCTGCACCTAGTTATCGGCTTGGGTGCGCTCATGGTCTACGAGTTTTGGGCCAGGCCTATTTATCGGCCTTACATTTATCGGAACAAAATCAATGATTTTCATTTGGCCGACACGATTGGCAATAGCCGGGGCACCATCGCCACTGTTTTTGTAGTCATCGGACTGATTGGTCAAGGGCGTGAGCAACACCTTTTTTTGATCAAAACGATCACCATTGCGGTGGCTTTGTACGAAATTATGCACCCTTTATTGGGCAAGCCAATGGATCTTGGGGATGTTTTGGCAACCCTTTTGACTGGAGGATTGTGTTTGCTGCTGTATCGGGTTATTCATCCAGAATCATGATCCCAAACTCAACTACAACCCAACTCTATGCTAAAAGAAACGCTGATTCAGCTCTTACATCATTATGCTGTCAAGGAGGATTTACCAGAAAATTATTGGCGTGAAATCCAGTCTCAATATTCGCATCCCAAGCGCCACTACCACACCCTCCAGCACCTTGAAAACCTGCTGGCGCAACTGCTGCCCTTGCAAGCCCAGTTCCAAAACTGGGATACGATCTTGTTCACCCTTTATTACCACGACATCGTGTACAATGCCCTGAAAAGCAACAACGAAGAAAAAAGTGCAGAATGGGCAGAAAAAAGGATGCTTCAAATCGGAGTACCAAAGGAAATGATCGAGACTTGCAAATACCAGATTTTGGCCACCAAAAAACACCTGATTGACGCTGATTTAGACACCAACTATTTCCTGGATGCCGACCTCTCGATTCTTGGGCAGGATGCCGAAACCTACACCACCTATTCCCACAACGTGAGGAAAGAATATGCGATTTACCCCGATTTGATCTACAAGCCGGGACGGAAGAAAGCCCTCCAACACTTTTTAGCGATGGACAGGATTTTCAAAACCGATTATTTTAGTGAGACATTAGAAAAGCAGGCCAGAGAGAACATCTTGATGGAGTTGTCTTTGTTATAAATAAAGTCAATCTGGATAAGTGACAAGCCACGAATAAACCTTACCAAATCGCAACTGCGTTGCCCCGCTGCGCGAGGCTATTTTGGGAACACGGATAAAATTGGGTTTGGGTGTGTTTGTTTGGTTGTGAGTGTAAAAAATCCCGTTTTCAATCGGAGATTAAACTTATGTTCGAGGCCCCCACACCCGAACGCACACTTACACACTCCATACCCTATCTTGCGGATTTCCAGCATGACGTTGACCATGATGTTGACAACTGGCAATCAAAAAACTTGGTAAGGTTTATTTTTGAACCGTTACCAAGATTCCTCGTTTTTCATCGACTTGCAACGGAAAATGTTAAAGTTTGTAAATTTTAAAATTCACAAAATCCAAATCGTGCAAATGAATACGTAAGCAACCTCAAACCGCCCCAGCGAGCCCTACTTATAACTCCTAACTCCTAACTCATAACCCATAACTCCTAACTCACTTCCCTTCTTTCAAAAACACCTCATCCATCCAGCTTTCAGGAATTTCGTCGATGCTGCTTTTGAGCTTGCTGGCCCAAATTTGGCCCACATGTCCGGTTTGGCTTTCGTGAAAACGCACTTCTTCCATGTGGTAAGAGTCGCGTTCGTACACCACCACGTCGATGGGGTAGCCCACGTCGCTGGCACTCACGCGGGTAGAATCGAAGGACAAAAAACCCGACTTGAGGGCAAACCTCAGGCTCGACTCATAGCTCAAAGCTCGGTTGAGAATCGGCTTACCATAACCCGAATTGCCAATGATTGTAAACGGTGAACCTTCGATGATCTCGATCCAATTGCCAGCGGGGTAAAGCAGGTATAACTTGTGCTCCTTGTCACCTTCCAACTGACCGCCAACGATGGTGTGGAGGTCAAAAAACAAGCCCGATTCAGCCAAATAGCGCCGGTCTTCATCCGCCACTCTGCGCAATTGTTCACCAAAAGCGTTGCAGGCTTGGTGCGTTTTGGTGTACTGGAAATTGTTTTCTTCCAGCAGTTCTTCAAAATAAGTCACGGCCTTGTCGCGGATGCTGCGCAGGCCAGAGGTCATTACGAACAGGCTGTTGCGCCCATCTTGGTGCAGAGAAATTTTCTTGGAGGTGCCTGTCTCCGTCCCAGAAGTAACCCTGGTGTCGGCAATGGCCACCAGGCCGCTGCGTACTTTGATGCCTAAACAGTAAGTCATTGATATTAAAGTAATCGTTCGTTATTGTTGTGCCTCCAAGGCTTGTTGATAGGCCCGTCCGTCGCTCACCTTTACGCTGTAATCGGCTTGCTGAGCGCCGCCACCACTCAATACGCCTTTGATCGAAGCACAATCCTGGTAATCTGAGCCGTGTGCAATTTTGAGGTATTTGTGGTCTTCTTGCAAGCAATTGGTAGGGTCAAAGCCCCGCCAACCCAAGTGTGGGATGAAAACTTCCACCCAAGCGTGCAACTGCGCAGTATCATGTTCATGTCCCACTTGCAAATACCCCGAAACATACCGTGCCGCTATCCTTTGCGTGCGCAAGATAGTAAGCATTAAATGAGTATAGTCTTGGCAAACACCTTTTTTTCCAAGCAAAATGGTCTGGGCAGTGGTTTGGGTATCGGTCACGTAGGGCTGGTAAGTCAGGTAAGTATGGATTGCAGTGTTGAGCCTGGGTAAGTATAGTGCCAAGGGCTCCTCAGGATTTTTCAGAAAAATGCCCGGTATATCGCTGAGTGGTATTTGAGTCAGCGTGGTAGGTTGTAAAAAAGGAAAAAATTGTAGTCGGTAATCAAATTTAGCCATCTCCTCGTTTTCCTCTTCCGCACTCAAATTGGCATCAAGCAGCAAGCTGGGTTGCGTTTTTTCCACCAGACAAATTACCCGAATGGATAAATCCTCAAAACCCTGCTTGTTGCGCAGTTGTAAGGTCTTGAAATCATATTTGTTGTTACTCAAGGCACAGTTAAACAGAGGAATGGCAAAAAAATCCCAAGTCTTGAGTGTTTGGTATTCATTTTTGCATGGCAAAACCAAGAGCTCAAAAGCGGCTTTTTCGACCCATGTGTTGTAATGCGCATTGGTTTGGTATTCGATCAGGTAGGAATGAATTTGCGATTCGGGTAGCATGTCGTCAAAAAGTCTATTGGTTTCATTTGCGTTTGCCCTGCAAACTGTCAACTGAGGGCTTTCCGGCACCATTGAATAAGAAAAACAAACCCAATGCCAGCAACACCGTAGCGGGCATGGTTTTGGAAATGCTGTGCTGATTGGGCAAGTGGTAAGTCAATATGGCCACCGCAAAGTAAACAATGACCGGAATCGCCGCCCAACGCGCCTTCCAACCAATGACCAGCAAAAAATAAGCGATAAAAACCATCCAAGTCCCCACTGCCGCAAACCACCAGGGCAGGGGAAAATGCAAACTGGCCAAGTGCTCTGAAAAAGCCTGGATGACCTTGGGGTTGTACACCTTTGCTTGCAGAGCGGTGATGAAATACAGCAAAAAAATGAAGCGCAAGAAGACGGGCGCGTAGTCGGCGTATTTTTTCATGGTTGATCAGTGGGTTGACAAAATGTTTTTAAGTTTTCTTGGAAAAAGTCAAAAGTAAAGCTTTTGATAATGAGCAGACCTTAGTTTGCAATATAACAATTGAACCCAAACAGAAGACATTGGTGCACAAAATTGTTAGTTACATCCAATCTTCTCTTGGCGTTTACACCAATCTTGTTTCCTCCATTTTCATTAGTTAGCATTTGCTAATTAATGCTCATTGTGTGTAGTTAAAATATTGTTTTTCAAATAATTATGCAAATGTCAATTGCTTGATCCAGCCTTGTTTTTGAACCTTGTGCGGGCTTTGGAAAAATTCTTGCGTAAGAAAATTTCATGTGCAGCGATTTCCAATCAAAGTCTCAGAGCGTGTTTAAATATTAGAGGCTTCGTCAGAAAACGAGTCAAATTTTGACTAATCAAGGCAGGAAAAGCGGAGTTATGCAACGCATAATGAGCATTTTCCTAACGAAGAGTAGGCGAAATTGGGCCGTTTTATGGCAAGCAAAAAATTTTAAACATGCTCTCAGGCACCATAACCCTTAACACCGGAGGGGAACAAATTCTCTCCTTAAACCTTACACTATGCTATCCAAGATTCGTTTCTCCAGTTTGCTGATCTTCATGTGCTTTGGCACTTTATTGATCGCCCAACCTTGGGCCGCCCGTCATGGGCTTAACGGAGCCCAATACCAAGCAGCTTTTAGCGACCTGGGCTCCAAGGGTTTTTACCCGACCGTCATCAGCGGTTACGTGCTCAATAACCAGGCAGCTTATGCGGCCATTTGGGAAAAAAAGAACATCCCTGCTTCTGAGTTTCGGCACGGATTGAGCGGGGCCCAGTACCAGGCGGTCTTCAGCAACCTCACCCAACAGGGTTTTCGTCCGGCTTTCATCAACGGCTTTGCGGTGAACGGCCAGGATTATTACAATGCCATTTTTGAAAAAACGGGTGGCCCGGAATACATCGCCCGCCACGGCATCAGTGCCGCCGACTACCAGAAAGTTTTTGACGAGGCCAAGGGCTTTCGTCCCAAAATCATCAGCGCATTTACCGTTAATGGACAGGCTCGTTTTGCCGGGGTTTGGATCAAAGACAACTCCGTAGCTTGGGTGGCCCGCCACAATCTGAATCCCCAGCAATACCAAACCGAGTTCAACAAATGGACCCAACAGGGCTACAAAGTGGCTTGCATCAGCGGCTACACCGTCAATGGTCAGGAAATGTATGCTGCGGTTTGGGAAAAACAAAATGGTCCGCTGTGGGCTGCGCGCCACGGCATCCAGGGCAAGTTTTACCAGTACGAGTTCGATAATTTTTACTACCAGGGTTACCGCCCACGGTTCATCAATGCTTACAATGTAGGCAACCAAGATAAATTTGCGGGCGTCTGGGACAACGGCAACATCAGCGGAGCCGACATGCAAAAAATCGACCAAGCCATCCAAGGCTACATGAGTACCAACAACGTACCAGGCATTTCGATCGCTTTTTGCAAGGCTGGCCGCCTGGTTTTCGCCAAAAGCTATGGCCAGGCCGTAAAAGCTACTGGCGAGCCCGCCAGCCCCAATCACCTCTTCCGCATTGCCAGCGTATCCAAACCCCTGACTGCCCTGGCGATCATGAAACTGGTAGAACAAGGCAAAGTCAAACTCACCGACAAGGTTTTTGGAGCCAACGGCATCCTGAATACCTACACCATCCCCAATACCAACCCCCAAGTGGCCAATATCACGGTGAGCCACTTGCTGCACCACTCTAGCGGGTTCTCCAATACCCAGGGCGACCCGGCTTTCATTAAGTACGAATTGAGCCATTCACAACTGATCCAATGGGTAATCAACAATGAGATCATCAGCAATACCCCCGGCACGGTCAACAGCTACAACAACTTTGGCTACATCGTCTTGGGCCGGATCATCGAAAAGAAAAGTGGACAGACTTACGAGCAGTTTGTGCGCAGCAACATCACATCGCCAGCCGGAGCCAACAACATGCGCATCGGGGCCAACAGCGAAGCGGGCAAAGCCAACAACGAAGTCACTTACCACCCCAGCAGCCAGGGCAGCGCGCCCTACAACCTACGCCTCGACCGCATGGATGGCAATGGCGGCTGGATCGCTTCCGCCATCGACCTAGCTAGGGTGCTGGTGCGCTACGACGGGAATGGCTCCAAGCCCGACTTGCTGCAAGCCAGCTCGATCAACGCCCTGCGGGTCGGCGATGCTTCTACCAATAATTATGGCTTGGGTTACGTGATCGTGAACGGCGGTGGCAAAATGCACAATGGTGCCATGCCCGGCACCAACGCCCTGATGCACGATACTGGCGACGGCGGTGGTTGGTCGATGGTGCTCAACACCCGCGCCGAGGTGGACAATTTTGCCTGGACCCTCCAAGGTACCCTGGGCGACCTGTACAAGACCATCAATTGGCCGAGTTATGACCTGTTTTAAGTTTAGAAGTTGAGGAATTGAGGAGTTGAGAAGTCAGGCCCTCTCCTCAACTCCTCAACTCCTCAACTCCTCAACCAATAGATAATCCCATGAACGTTTAAGGTTATTTGGTAGCCTGGGTATTGCGCCCAGGCATACTTTTTTTAATGGTTAATGGTTAATGGTTAGTTGTTAATGGTTAGTTGTTAATTATTTAGGGGCTTTACAAAAAATAAGATACCCAAATTCAATGAGCCGTAGCATCTTCGAGCTCCATCTTTTCAACATTTCAACCCTTCAACATTTCAACTACCTTAGGGTTTTAATGAAAACATGAACTTGCGCCTTGGGTATGTTTTTATTTAGAGACTCCCTAACTTTGGGGCTTATGAGTGAGAATTTGATCAAGAAGAAGAGTTTTGACTTTGCAATTCGGATTGTAAAGCTGTTTCAATATTTGCAAATTGAGAAGAAAGAGTATGTACTTTAAAAGTAGGGTGTGTAATCTGGCACGATTACTCCCCTGCGTTTTTTAGCTCCTTTTCCATTCTTCGCCGCACCCCGAATCGGTTGTTGCAGACATTTTCGGATCGCCATTTATCAAGCATGGGTCCTGTAA